>JALSGP010000048.1 GCA_026982705.1 Alphaproteobacteria bacterium | reverse complement strand
GTCCTCGCCGTCGACGACATAGCGGGCGACGTCGGGGTGGAAGAAGGGCGCATCGAGATACACCACGGCACCGGCCGGCACCGCCACCACCCGCACGGCGTCCGGCGGCGGCACCTCGACCCGGATCTCCACCCGCTCGCCGGCCGCGGCACCCGCTCCGGCATCCGCCGGGGCGGCCGGACGGGGCGCCGCCTCCGGAGTCGGCGCCGCGGACCTGGCCTCGACCTTCGCTTCGTGCTGGGCCATCTCGCTCCCTCCGGGCGGTCGGAAAAACGCACCCGTTTACGGGTCGCTTACCATCCGTTAACCGGATGGCAACCTATCCCCGCTCATACTCCGGCTCAACGGCGAAGGACGCCGCCGGATACCCGGTGGTGCCACCTGTTGCCGCGGTGCTGCCCTGGAGGCCGTGCGATGATCCGGAAGACCATGCGGATCGGCGAGGTCCGCACCTCGATCAAACTGGAGCCGGAGTTCTGGGACTACCTCAGGGAGGTGGCGACCGGGCGCGGCATCCGCCTCGCGGCGCTCGTCAACGAGATCGCCGCCACGCGCGAGGGCAAGACCAACCTCGCCTCGCGCCTGCGCACCTTCTGCATCACCCATGCCCGCATGCGCTGCGAGGCGCTGCAGCGGGAGCTGGACAAGCTGGCGCTGGCCGGCGGGGCGGAGGACCTGCTGCGGGTGCTGGAGGCCTGTCCGCTGCCGTGCCTGGTGCTGGACGGCGAGCTGGTCATCCGCCAGCTCAACCGCGCCTTCGTCGCCTGGCTCAACCTCGATGCCGACGCCACCCTGGGTCAGAAACTGCCCAACATCATGATCCTGCGCGCGCCGGGTCTGCGGGAGCTCTGGCGGGCGCTGAGCGACGGCCGCCTCGCCCGCGGCAATCTCAGCGCCACCTACGTCTCGCCCGGACGGGTGCGGACCTCCCACGCGGTGGCCGTGGCCCTTTCGGCCGGCGGCTATGTGGTGATGTTCGAGACCCTGGCCGGACGGCACTGAGGGGGCCGAGGCCCGGACGACGGAAGCGCGCC
>JALSGP010000047.1 GCA_026982705.1 Alphaproteobacteria bacterium | reverse complement strand
GCTCGAAGAAGATCTCGCCGGCGCGCACGTGCACCAGCGGGATGTTGAAGTGCCCGCGGAACAGCGAGACCACCTCCTCCGCCTCGCCCTTGCGCAGGAGCCCGGTGTCGACGAACACGCAGGTGAGCCGATCGCCGACGGCCTCGTGCACCAGCAGCGCGGTGACCGCCGAGTCCACCCCGCCCGAGAGCCCGCAGAGCACCCGGCCGTCCCCCACCTGCGCGCGGATGCGCGCCACCGCCTGCTGGCGGAAGGCGGCCATGGACCAGTCGCCGGCGAGGCGGGCGATGCGGAAGCAGAAGTTCTCGAAGATCTCCTTGCCGATCGGCGTGTGCACCACCTCCGGGTGGAACTGGACGCCGTAGAAGCGGCGCCGTTCGTCGGCGATCGTGGCGAAGGGCGAGCCCTCGCTGCGCGCCACCGCGACGAACCCTTCCGGCAACGCCTCCACCCGATCCCCGTGGCTCATCCACACCCGCGCCCGCTCGCCCACCCGCAGGATGCCGTCGAACAGCGGCGATTCGCGCACCAGCTCGATCTCGGCGCGGCCGAACTCGCGCACCGGTGCCGGCTGCACCCGGCCGCCGAGCTGGGCCACCATGGTCTGCATGCCGTAGCAGATGCCCAGCACCGGCACGCCCAGCTCGAAGATCGCCTGCGGCGCGCGCGGACTCTCGCCCTCGACCACGCTCGCCGGTCCGCCCGAGAGTACCACCGCGGAGGGCGCGAACCGTTCGACGAAGGCATCGTCCACGGTGCAGGGATGGATCTCGCAGTAGACCCGCAGCTCGCGCAGCCGGCGGGCGATGAGCTGGGTGGTCTGCGAGCCGAAGTCGAGGACGAGGACACGCTCGGTCATGGTCTCCCGCATCGACGAGGGGAACATGGGGACAGGCCGCAAGATCGCGCATCGGTGACGCTTGTCGAGGGTCGCGGCGTCCCGTCTCGCGGGCGGCGGGGGATCCGGCACGGCCGGGCATCGGCACGATGTGCGGATCGGCGCGTTTCGCGGGCGATCGCGCCGGTGGGCCCGCTCACGGGTGATCCCCGGCACCGCCCTCGCCCGGGGGCCCGGGCACGAGGCCGCAGGCGGCGAGGGGACCGTCGGGGACGAGGGGACCGGGGCGGGGACGGCCCGGCACCACCAGCCGCCCCAGCGCCACCCGCAGCCGCAGCCCCTCCGGCAGCGGCAGCACCATCTCGAGCCGGTCCTTGCCGAAGCTGGGACGGCCGCACAGCCGTGCGCCCGCCACCCGCAGCAGGGCGGCCAGCACCTCGGCGCTGCTGGCGGTGCGCCCGGAGATCAGCACCGCCGTCACCCGGAAGGCGGGGATCGGGGCCGGCCGGTCGGCGCTCAGCACCGTCCGGCCAGCGTCGGACCGGTGCAGCACCACCCGCGCCCGCGCCGGTCCCAGCAGGCGGGCGGCGAGTTCCAGCGCCCGCCGCAGATCGCCGCCACCGTTGTCGCGCAGGTCCAGCACCACCCGCCGGCCGGCGAGATCGGCCGCCTTCAGTTCGCGCCAGAGGGTGCGGCCGAAGCGGCGCAGCGGCACCAGCAGCCGCCCGTCGGCCAGCCGCCGCACCGGCCCCAGCGACGGGACGTGCACCACCCAGCGGATGCGGTCGGTGTCGTAGGGCGGCGCCGGTTCGATGCGGAAGCGACGGGGATGGCGGCGGACCAGGACGCGGGCGATGCAGAGGGCCTCGCCGTCGCAGCGGGCGCGCAGGAAGGTGCGCTCGGCTTCGTCCAGCGGCAGTCGCGCCAGGAGCGCCGCGGCCCCCGTCCCGGGGAGGACGAGGGCCGCGCCCAGCACCAGAGCGGCCGTCCACGACCGCACGGTGCGCGTCCGCCGAGGCTCGGTCAGTGACAGTAGTTGAGGGATCCCACCATGAAGGTGCCCCAGGGCTCGTCCCCCACCCCGTCGACGAGCCTCACCAGCCGCCGGCGACGGGTGTCGATCACCGCCACCTGGTCGGTGGAGGAGAGGGCCACGTACAGCTTCAGGCCGTCGGGGGTGGTGACGCCGGTCTCGGGCACGCCCGGCAGCGGGATCTCGCCGGCGTTCCGCATCTCCACCAGATCCAGCACGTGGAGCCGCCGCTCGCCGCGCGAGATCACGAAGGCGGTGGTCTCGAACCAGCCGGTGTTGACGCCGGTCATGTCCTCGCCGCCGCGCAGCCGCGCCACCTCGCGCAGGCTCGCGGTGGCGACGACGGAGACGGTGCCGTCCCCGTTGTTGGGGACGATCATGAAGCGCCCGTCGGCGGTGGAATAGGCACGCCAGGGGAGATCGCCGAGCCGGAGGGTGGCGATGCGGCGGCGGGTGCGCAGGTCCAGCACCGCCATCACGTCCCCCTCGCCGAAGGCGGCGAAGCCCAGCCGCCGGTCGGGGGTGGCGGTCACGTCGACGATCCCCTGATAGGCGCTGTCGCCGCGGCTCGCCACCAGCTTGGGATCGCCCACCGGGATCTCCTCCACCACCCGGGCGGCGGCCACGTCGATCACCGAGACCAGGTCGGCGCCGAGATTGCCCACGTAGATGTAGCGGCCGTCGGGGGAGAAGGTCATGTTGTGGGGCTCGTAGAGACCCTCGACGCGCGCGATCTCGCGGCGCGCCCGCAGGTCCACCAGCGACACGCTGCCGCCCTCGATGTTGCCCACCGCCACCAGATCGCCCGTGGGCGACAGTTCCATGTGCTCGGGCGTGCGGTCGAGGGTGAGGGTGGCGAGGGTGGTGCCGGCGGCGAGATCGAAGAGGGTGACGGTGTCGTCCTCCGTGTTGGAGGCCACCAGCATCCCCAGGGTGTCGGAGACGGCCACCTGGTGGGGCACGCGGCCGACGGGGACGCGGCCCACCACCGTGTCGGTGGTGGTGTCGATCACCGCCACGTCGGCGGAGCCGCGGTTGGGCACGAAGACGTAGCGCTCCACGTCGGCGAAGCCAGCCGCCCCGGCCGCGGTGGAGAGGCCGAGGACGGCGGCGAAGACGAGACGTGCGATCATCGTGACCTCCTCGTTCGGGGGCACCCCGCCCCGTGGTTCCGCAGGGATGGCAGGTCTCCTGGCTCGCGGGTCACGGCCTCGATCCGCCTTCCCGGGAGGATCCCAGTGGCGTCCCGGATCTCGGCTCGCCGCTCACAGTTGCGGGGGCAGCGCCGGATTCCCACCGGCTTCCCTCTTCGTCCCGGAACGGGAACCATCCCCTCGCCGACCAGCCTGCCGGCACCGTCGTCCGGGAGTCAAGAACGGCGGCTCAGCCTTCGGGTTCCGCCGCCGTCGGGGGTGCCGGATCCACGCCCCACATCTCGTCCCGCCTGAGCCAGCCGCGGTACCGCTCCACCTCCACGAGACACCAGTCCCGCTCGCAGCTCAGCAGCCGGCCGAGGACCCCGGGCTCCAGCCGCGCCACCACCCGCGCGCCGGATGCCGGGGTGCGGCGCAGCGCGCGCACCTCTCCCACCACCATCACCGTACGCCGGCTGGAGAGCAGCGCCGCGTGCATCCAGCCCCGCTCGCCGCCCGGGTCCTCCACCTTCCGCCAGACGTCGGCCTCGTCCAGCACCCGGAGTGGCAGCCCCCGGCGCACGTAGACCCAGCGCACCGGGAACTGGCGACCGGGGCCGGTGCGCAGATTGGCGCGGGAGGAGGCGAGGGAGACCCAACGCGGGAGTGGCAGTCCGCTGCTGCCGAGGCGGTCGCGGGCGGCGTCGGCCGCGACCGCCGCGAGGAGGACGGCGATCGGCAGGGCGATGGCGAGGCCGCGACGGGAGACGACGGAGGTGCGGGACATGACGGGACGATCCTCGGCGGAGGAAAGCCGGCCGCTTGCTAGGCCCTCCCGCCCGGTACCACAAGGGGGCGGCCCGGCCGGGGCGGAGGGACGGGCGGACGCGGGCCCTCACCCTCGATCCGCGGTTCTCCGCCCGTCGGGTGGCGGCGGACGCAGCCTCAGCCCTTGCGCGAGGACGCGCGCTCGCGGGTCGCGGCCGGCGGCAGCGCCGCCATCGGCCGCTCCGAGGGCGGCGGCAGGGCGGCCGTCCCCTGCCGCTCCAGCTTCTTCATCTCCTTCTGGAGCTTCTCGAAGGCCCGCACCTCGATCTGGCGGATGCGCTCGCGGGAGACGCCGTAGTGCCTGCTCAGCTCCTCCAGGGTGGTGGGCGGCTCACGGAGACGGCGCTCGGTGAGGATGTGGCGCTCGCGGTCGTTGAGCACGTGCATGGCCCGCTCGAGCAGATGACGGCGATAGTCGAACTCCTCCGCCTCGGCCACCGTCTCCTCGGCGGTGGCGCGCTCGTCCACCAGCCAGTCCTGCCACTCGGTGTCGCTGTCCTCGCGCAGGAAGGTGTTGAGACTGTGATCGGGTCCGCCGAGACGGCGGTTCATCTCGATCACGTCCTGCTCCGTCACGTCCAGGGTCTCGGCGATCCGCTTCACCGCCTCGGGGCTGAGATCGCCGTCCTCCAGCTCCCGCAGCTGGCTCTTGAGCCGGCGCAGATTGAAGAAGAGTTTCTTCTGGGCGGCGGTGGTGCCGATCTTCACCAGCGACCAGTTGTGGAGGATGTATTCCTGGATGGCCGCCCGGATCCACCACATGGCATAGGTGGCGAGACGGTAGCCGCGGTCGGGGTCGAAGCGCTTGACCGCCTGCATCAGCCCCACGTTCCCCTCGGAAATGATCTCCGAGAGGGGCAGGCCGTAGCCGCGATAGCCCATGGCGATCTTGGCCACGAGGCGGAGATGGCTGGTGACGAGCCGGTGGGCCGCCTCCACGTCGCCGTGCTCCTTCCAGCGCTTGGCCAGCATGTACTCCTCTTCCGGCTCCAGCATCGGGAACCTGCGGATCTCCTCGAGATATCGCTGGAGACCCGAGCCCTCGCTCGGAACCGTGGGCAGACTCGCCATGGCGCCTCTCCCGAGAAGACCGATTCACCCCGGAACCTTCGCCCGGAAGGTGCATTCGGGTGCCGGCCGCCCACCCTTAACCCGCCCGCGCGCGGGCCGTCCACCCCTCGCGCAGACGTCTCATCGCCTCGGCGAAGCAGGGCGGCGGCGGTCGCTCGAACGTCAGCCGCGCACCGGTCACGGGATGGTCGAAGGCCAGCAGCCGCGCGTGCAGCAGGATGCGGTCGAGGCCACGGAGCCAGCGTCGCACCGCCGCCGGCAGCCGGTCGCACCGCGGCCGGTAGAGGGGATCGCCCAGGACCGGATGGCCGAGGCTCTGGAGATGCACCCGGATCTGGTGGGTGCGACCGGTGAACAGCTCCAGCTCCAGCCGTGCCGCCAGCACCCCGGCCGCCTCCAGCACCCGGTAGCGGGTGCGCGCCGGCTTGCCGTCGGCCACCACCGCCATCCGCCGGCGGTCGCGGGGATGGCGGCCGATGGGACGGTCGATCTCGCCGCGGGGCGGTTCCGGCAGTCCGTGCACCACCGCCTCGTAGATCCGGCGGATGCCGTGGACGGTGAACTGGGCGGCGAGGCCGAGATGGGCGCGGTCGTGCTTGGCCACCACCATCACCCCCGAGACCTGGCGGTCGAGGCGATGGACGATCCCCGGCCGCGCCACGCCGCCGATGCCCGAGAGACCTTCGCCGCAGTGGGCGAGCAGGGCGTTGACCAGCGTCCCGCCGGCATGGCCCGGCGCCGGATGCACCACCAGCCCGGCCGGCTTGTCCAGCACCAGAAGGTGTTCGTCCTCGTAGAGGATGTCGAGCGGCATCGCCTCCGGCCGCGGCGTCGCCGGAGACACCGGCGGCACCTCGATCCGCACCCGCTCGCCCGGTTTGACCCGCCGCGAGGGCTCCGCTACCGCACGCGTGTCCACGCGCACGCGCCCCTCCCGCACCAGGGCCTGGATGCGGGCGCGGGAGAGATCGGGCAGACTGCGGGCGAGAAACACGTCGAGGCGGCTGCCCCCGTGGGCCGGCGCCACCTCGAGTTCGTGGACGGTGGGGACGTTCGTCATCGGAGCGACACGTGGAAGGCTGGCTGCGCTGGGTCAAGGTGTTCGTGGTGGTGGCCGGCGTCCTCATCGTGGTGGGCACCGGCACGCTGGTGGCGCTGCTGGTGGCCCGCACCGGCCGCACCCCGGTCCCGCTGGAGGCGCCGCGCCCCGTCGCCGTGCCCCCGGGCCTGACGCTGGTGGACGTGGCCCCGGCCGGCGACCGCATCCTCCTCGTCCTGCGGGACGGGGCGGGACGGCTCCATCTGCTCACGGTGGACGCGGCCCGCGGGACGCCGCTGGGCTTCCTGGTGCTGCCGGCGGGCGTCGATGCCGATGCGGCGCGGTGAGGTGGTGGAGGTCACCGTCGCGCGTCTCGGTCACGAGGGCGACGGCATCGCCGAGGTCGAGGGCACGCGCCTGTTCGTCCCCTTCGCTCTTCCCGGCGAGCGCTGGCGGGTGCGGGTGGAGGAACCCGTCTACGGCGGCCACCGCACCCGGCCCCTCGCCCGGCTCGCCGGCACGGCCGCGCGCGCCGAGCCCTTCTGCCCCCGTTTCGGCCGCTGCGGCGGCTGCCGTCTCCAGCACCTGGAGGCGGAGGCGCAGGCCCGCTTCAAGCGCGAGCGCATCCTCGAGGAGCTCGCCCGCCGCCGCGTCACCGTGGAGGTGCTGGAGCCGGTGTGGACGTCGCCGCCGGCGAGCCGCCGCCGGCTGCGCCTCGCCTGGTCGCCGGGTAGGCGCGGCCGGCTGCCGCGTCTCGGCTTCCACCGCCGTCACTCCCGTCGCATCGAGCCGGTGGACCACTGTCCGGTGGCACGGCCCGAGATCGACCGGCTGCTCGGGCCCCTCGCGGAGATGCTGGCGGAGAGCCGGGTGGCGGCGTGTCCGGTCTATCTGGCCGTCGCCGCCAACGGCGTGGACATCGCCCTCCTCACCACCTGGGAGGCCCCTCCTGCCCTGTGGGGCCGGTGGGAGACCTTCGCCGGGGCCCACGGCGTCGCGCGGGTGGCGCTGGGGGCGGGCATCTGGGCCGAGACCCTGGTCCGCCGGACGGAGCCGTGGGTGGCGGTGGGCGATCTGCGGGTGCCGCTGCCGCCCGCCGCCTTCCTCCAGGCCACCGAGGAGGGCGAGCGGGCGCTCGTGGACTTCGTGGGGGAGGCGATCCGTGACGGCGATCGGGTGGTCGACCTCCACGCCGGCCTCGGCGTCCTGACCCTGCCGCATCACCAGCGGCTGCGGCGGCTGGAGCTGGTGGACCGGGACCGGAACGCGCAGATCGCCGTGGTACGGGCCCTGGAGGCGGTGGGCGACCCCCGGCTCTCCTACCGGGTCCGCGATCTGGAGCACGCACCGCTCACGCCGCAGGAGCTCGCGGCGTTCGATCTGGTGGTGCTCGATCCGCCGCGCGCCGGCGCGCGGGCCCAGTGCGAGGCCATCGCCCGCAGCCGGCTCGGACGCGTGGTGTACGTGTCCTGCAACCCCGCGACCTTCGCCCGCGATGCCCGCATCCTCGCGGATGCCGGCTTCCGGCTGGCGCGGCTGCGGCCGGTGGACCAGTTCGTGGGATCGGCGGAGGTGGAGCTGGCCGCCCTCTTCCTGCGCGGGTCGGCGGACGGGTGAGGGCGTGCGACCATCGGCCTCGCCCCGTGCGTTCTTGTCCCGCCGACGCGGCAGCGCCACAGTGGGCACGCTCGCCCCGGCCAGCGGAGAGGGAGACGGCGGATGGATTACGTGCGCGTGTTCGAGGACGCCATCGCACGCATCCGGGCGGAGGGACGCTATCGCGTCTTCGCCGATCTCCAGCGCCAGGTGGGACGCTTCCCCCGCGCCCTCCACCACCGGCCCGACGGCGTGCGTGAGGTCACCATCTGGTGCTCCAACGACTATCTCGGCATGGGCCAGCATCCGGAGGTGCTGGCGGCCGGGCGCGAGGCGCTCGAGTCCTACGGCGCGGGCGCCGGCGGCACCCGCAACATCTCCGGCACCACCCATCTCCACGTGCTGCTGGAGGCGGAGCTGGCGCGCCTGCACCGCAAGGAGGCGGCACTGCTCTTCACCTCCGGCTACGTGGCCAACGAGGCGGCCATCAGCACCATCGCCCGGCTGCTGCCCGACTGCGTCATCTTCTCCGACGAGCTCAACCACGCCTCCATGATCGCCGGCGTGCGCAGTTCCCGCTGCGAGAAGAAGATCTTCCGCCACAACGATCTCGAACATCTCGAACGGCTGCTGGCCGAACAGCCCCGCGAGCGGGCGAAGCTCGTCGTGTTCGAGAGCGTCTATTCCATGGACGGCGATCTCGGCCCCATCGAGGCCATCTGCGATCTCGCCGAGAAGTACAACGCCATGACCTATCTCGACGAGGTCCACGCCGTGGGCATGTACGGAGAACACGGCGCCGGCGTCGCCGAGATGCTGGGGCTGATGGACCGCGTCGACGTGATCCAGGGCACGCTGGCCAAGGCCTACGGCTGCCAGGGCGGCTACATCGCCGGCCGGGCGGCGGTGGTGGACTCGGTGCGCTCCTACGCCTCCGGCTTCATCTTCACCACCTCCCTCACGCCGGCCACGGTGGGCGCGGCCCTGGCGTCGGTGCGGCTGCTGGCCGGGCCGGCGGGCCGGGAGCTCCGCGCCCGCCATCAGGAGCGGGCCGCCACCCTCAAGCGGCGCCTCGCCGCCGTCGGCCTGCCGGTGATGCCCTCCGAGACCCACATCGTGCCGGTGCTGGTGGGCGATCCGGTGCGCTGCAAGCAGGCCTCCGACATGCTGCTGGACGACTTCGGCATCTACATCCAGCCCATCAACTTCCCCACCGTGCCACGGGGCACCGAGCGGCTGCGCATCACGCCCACGCCCTGGCACGACGACGCCGAGATGGATCGGCTGGTGACGGCGCTCGCGCGGGTGTGGGAGCGGCTCGCCATCCCGAAGGCGGCCTGAGGTCCCCGGCGGGGCCGTCGCGGCGCGCGGCGCCGACGTCCCTTCCCAAACGTCACCGGGCTTTCTAGGAGGGGTGCGGACCACACGCGTGCGCGCGGACCGGTGCGCCGTCGTCCGCGGGGGAGGGCGTCGATGCGCGAAGGCGGAGGCTGTCTCGCCGGTCTCAGGGTGGTGGATCTCACCCGGGTGCTGAGCGGGCCCTTCTGCACCCAGTGGCTGGCCGACCACGGGGCCGAGGTGATCAAGGTGGAGCCGCCCGGCGGCGACGAGACCCGCCGCTGGGGACCACCCTTCGCCGCCGACGGTGCCGCCTCCTACTTCGTCGGCGTCAACCGCAACAAGCGCGACATCGCCCTCGACCTCGCCCGCCCCGAGGGCCGCGAGGTGCTGCTGCGGCTCCTGGAGACGGCCGACGTCCTCGTCGAGAACTTCAAGACCGGGACCATGGAGCGCTGGGGCCTCGGCTACGAGGAGGTGCTGGCCGGACGCTTTCCCCGCCTCGTCTACTGCCGCATCTCCGGCTTCGGCGACGACGGGCCCCTCGGGGGACTGCCCGGCTACGACGCCATCGCCCAGGCCATGGCCGGGCCCATGAGCGTCAACGGCGATCCCCGCACCGGGCCGCTCCGCGTCGGCATCCCCATCGTCGATCTCGCCACCGGCCTCGCCGCCACCGTCGCCGTTCTCATGGCGCTCGTGGAACGGGCCCGCTCCGGCCGCGGCCAGAAGGTGGAGACCACGCTCTGGGACGTGGCCGTCGCCCTCCTCCATCCCCATGCCGCCAACTGGTTCCTCTCCGGCGAGACGCCGGCGCTCCTCGGCAACGCCCATCCCAACATCGGCCTCTACGACAAGTTCCCCACCGCCACCTGCGAGATCTTCGTCGCCTGCGGCACCGACCGCCAGTTCCGCCTGCTGGTCGAACACCTGGGCCATCCGGAGCTGGCGGAGGATCCGCGCTTCGTCACCAACGCCGCCCGTCTCGCCCACCGCGACGAGCTGCGGCGCACGCTGGAGCCCCTCCTCCGCATCCGGGACGGCCGGCGGCTGGCGGAGGAGCTGCTGCGCCTCGGCGTGCCGGTGGGGCCGGTGCTGGGCCTGCCGGAGGTGCTGGAGCATCCCCACACCCGCCACCGCGGCATGGTGGCGGAGCTGGACGGCTACCGCGGCACCGGCATCCCCCTCAAGTTCGGGCGCACGCCCGGCAGGGTACGGAGACCGCCGCCGCGGCTCGGCGCCGACGCACGGGCCATCCTCGCCGAACTCGGCTACGGGACGGCGGAGATCGACCGTCTCCTGGCGGAGGGGGTGGTGGTCGGATCGTCCGGCTGAGACGCCGCCTTGGGCCGGCCCGCCGTCGTGACCATCTTAGGCGGGAACGCGGCCGAGGGAGGAGGTGGCGATGGCGGACCGACAGACGCTCCTCGCGGGACTGCGCGCACAGATGCCCGTCGCGCTCGGAACCCGTCGCCTGCCCGAGCGCAGCGGGCTCGTGATCGTCGACGAGGTCAACGGCTTCTGCACGCCCGGTGCCGGCAATCTCGCGCCCCCGGCGCCGGATGCGCACATCGAGCGGATGGTGGAGGAGACGGACCGGCTGGCCCGGGCCTTCGCCGAGCGGCACCGGCCCATCTTCGTCACGCTGGACACCCACGAACCGGACCGGCCGGAGCCGCCCTATCCGCCCCACTGCATCCGCGGCACCGGCGAGGAGAATCTGGTGCCACGGCTGGCCTGGCTCGAGACCTGCCCGGAGGCGACGCTGCTGCGCAAGGACTGCATCAACACCTTCGTCGGCGCCATGGAGCCGGCCAACGTGCGCGGCGCCCACGGGCTCTTCGTCAATCGCTTCGTCGACTGGGTCCTGGTCCACGACCTCAGGGCGCTGGTGGTGGTGGGCATCTGCACCGACATCTGCGTGATGGACTTCGTGCTGACGGCGCTCTCGGCCCGCAACCACCGCCTCCTGGGCGAGCTCGCCGACGTCGTGGTCTACGAGCCCGCCTGCAGCACCTACGATCTGCCGCTGGAGACGGTGCGGGAGCTGGGGCTGCCGGAGACGGCGGCCCATCCGCGCGAGCTCGCCCACCACATGGGCCTCTACATGATGGCCTCCCGCGGGGCGCTGCTGGCCGACCGCCTCGAGGGACTCGACTGAAGGGAGACCGACGGTGCCGAGGTCGTTCCTCGCCCTCGCCCTCGCCCTCGCCGTCCTGTTCCTTCCGGGCGGCACGGCCATGGCCTTCACCCTCGAATCGCCGGCCTTCGCCGACGGCGCCGGGATTCCCGTCCGCTACACCTGCGAGGGCGAGGACGTCTCGCCGCCGCTGCGCTGGTCCGATCCGCCGGCGGGCACCCGGGCCTTCGCCCTCGTGGTGGACGATCCGGACGCGCCGGATCCGCGGGCGCCGCGTGTGGTGTGGGTGCACTGGGTGCTCTACGATCTGCCGGCGGAGGTGCGCGGGCTCGCCGAGGACGCCGACCGGCGGGGACTGCCGCCGGGCACCCGCCGCGGGCGCAACGACTGGGGGGATCCCGCCTGGGGCGGCCCCTGCCCGCCCGTGGGGCGCCACCGCTACTTCTTCCGGCTCTACGCCCTCGATGCGCCCCTGGGTGATCTCGGGACGCCGGACCGGGCCGCCCTCGAGCGGGCCATGGAGGGGCACGTGCTGGGCGAGGCGGTGCTGATGGGCACCTACGCGAAGAAACGTTCCCGCTGAGGCGGTGATGGCGCGGGTGAGCGCGGGACTGCTGCCCTATCGGCGCCGCGACGGCCGCATCGAGGTGCTGCTGGTGCACCCGGGCGGTCCCTTCTTCGCCCGCCGGGACCTCGGCGTCTGGTCGCTGGCCAAGGGCGAGATCGATCCCGGCGAGGACGCCCTCGCGGCCGCCGTGCGCGAGTTCCGCGAGGAGACGGGCTTCGCGCCGGAGGGGCCCTTCCGGCCGCTGGGCAGCGTGCGCCAGCACGCCGGCAAGATCGTGCAGGCCTGGGCCTTCGCCGCCGACTACGACCCGGCGGAGCTGCGCAGCAACACCTTCACCCTGGAATGGCCGCCCGGCTCCGGCCGCCGGACCGCCTTTCCGGAGGTGGACCGCGCCGCCTGGTTCGATCTGGAGGAGGCCCGGCGCCGTATCGTCCCGGGCCAGCGCCCCTTTCTCGACCGCCTGGCGGGACTCCTGGGCGAGGAGGGGACGGCGGAGACGTCGGCGCCGCGGCCGGAGCGGGGAGAGGGACGGTGAGCGGAAGCGGCGATGCGGGCGCGGGGCCGGTGCGGGTCCATCCCGTCCGCGGCACGGTGATCGCCTGCGAGCACGGGCCCGGGCGCTTCACCTTGGAGGTGTTGGCGGGGCCGCACCGGCTCCTGGCCGACGAGCCCAGGGAGGCCGGCGGCGACGACCGCGGCCCCAACCCCTACGAGCTGCTGGCGGCAGCGCTCGCGAGCTGCACCGTCATGACCCTGCGTCTCTACGCCGATCGCAGGGGCTGGCCGGTGCGGCGCCTCTCCTGCGCCGTCACCCACCGCCGCGTCCACGCCCGCGACTGCGCGGATTGCGAGCGCCGCGAGGGCTGGGTGACGGTGCTGGAGCGGGTGGTGGAGATGGAGGGGGATCTGGCGCCGGACCAGCGGGCCCGCCTGCTGGAGATCGCCGACCGCTGTCCGGTCCACAGGACCCTCACCGGCGAGATCCGCATCCGCACCCGTCCGGCCCGGGTGATGCCGTCGCCGCCGGCGGGCTCCTGAGCAGCAGCGCCCGGCTGCGGGCGGCGGCGTGGCGGATCCGCGCCAGTTCCCGATATTCGGGACTCTCCCACAGCGCCCGCGCCGCCGCCTCGTCCGGGAACTCCACCAGCACGATGCGCCGCGGCGGCGCGCCTTCCAGCGCCTCGGCATCGCCGCGCACGAGAAAGCGTCCGCCGAAGCGCGCCACCAGCTCCGGCGTCCGTGCCGCATAGGCGCGATAGGCCTCCGGATCGTGCACCTCGATCTCCAGCAGGATATACGCGCTCAAGGCTCCCACTCCCACCGCCCGGGCACGTCGAGACGGGCGAGGACGGGCGTGTGGTCGGAGGTGTTGCGGCGCCCGCGCGGCTCGCGGTCGATCCACGCCTCCTCCAGCCGGTCGACGGCGAGCGGCCCCAGCAGCAGGTGGTCGATGCGGATGCCGTGGTCGAGCTGGAAGGCGCGCCCCTGATAGTCCCAGAAGGTGTAGGCCCGGTCCTCCGGGTGGCGGACGCGGAAGGCGTCGTAGAGCCCGAGATGGAGGAGCGCGCGGAAGGCGGCGCGGCTCTCCGGCCGGAACAGGGCGTCCTCCGCCCACGCCTCCGGATCGTGACAGTCCACCTCCTCCGGGATCACGTTCCAGTCGCCGCCCAGCACCAGCGGCTCGTCGCCCTCCAGCAGCGCCGTCGCGTGCGCGCGCATGCGCGCGAGCCAGGCGAGCTTGTAGGCGAAGCGGTCGGACTCCGGCGGATTGCCGTTGGGTGCGTAGACGGAGGCCACCCTGAGCCCGCAGGTGCGGCCCTCGATGTAGCGGGCCTGACGGTCCGTCGCATCGCCCGGCAGGTCCCGGTACAGCACTTCCACCGGCTCGACGGCGAGGATGGCGACGCCGTTGAAGCCGCGCTGGCCGCGCACGGCGGCGTGATAGCCGAGTTCGGCGAAGGCCTCGTGGGGAAAGGCCTCCTCGGGGCACTTGAGCTCCTGCAGCAGCAGCACGTCGGGCCGCACCCGGGCGAGCCAGTCGCGCACCACCTCGAGGTGGGCCTTGACGGAATTGACGTTCCAGCTCGCCACCACCCGCCGCACGGGGCCTCCGCCTCAGCTCCCGCCCGGAGACTGCCCCCACCCCGTCGCCTCGGCAAGCCGGGCTGGACCTCCCGCCCGTCCTCTGCTGGAAGACACGGTGATCACCCCGTGGACGGCCGGGCCGGGGGAGGAGGGCGCCGTGCGGATCGTCGTCACCACCTGTGGGACCAGCATCCTCACCAATACGAGCGGCGACGAGGATCGGAGGGCGCTGATCGCCCACGCCAATCGGACCGAAGAGGAGGTCCGGAACCTTCCCGAGGGGGAGCGGCTCCGTCTGAACCGGGCCGTGGCACGGGCGACGAGCCGTCTCGCCTCGGCCGGGCCCAAGGATGTCCGGCGGCTTTCCGCCGAGCTCAACGGCCTGCTCGCCCGCTTTCCGGACCCGCGGCAGGGTGGGACGCACCTCCTCGTCACCACCGACACCTGGCTCGGCCGGAAGGCCGCCGGGCTGGTGCGGGAATGGCTGGAGCGGCGGGGATGTGGCGTGCAGGAGGTGATCGCGCCCGGGGGCCTGTCGCTCCGTTCGCCCGAGGATCTGCGCTACGGTCTGACGGCGCTGGTGCGGGAACTGGACGGGTGGCTGGGCGAGGGAGGATGGACGGAGATTCTCTTCAACCTCTCCGGCGGCTTCAAGGCCATCAACGGGTTCCTCCAGGCCTACGCCATGCTCCGCGGCGGCGAGGTCTTCTACATCTTCGAACGCACCCACCGCTGCGTGACCATCCCGCGCATGCCCATCACCGTCGACCACGCGCTCTTTGCCGAACAGGTGGAGGTCTTCCGGGCCCTCGCCCTGGGATTGCCGGTGCCGGCGGCGGAGCCGCGGCGGCGCCGGCTCCCCGAGGCGCTGTGGGTGGAGGTGGACGGCGGGGCCATGCTCACGGAATGGGGCGAGCTGCTGTGGCGGCGGGCGCGGGAGACGCTCTACCGGAAGGCGTTGCAGCCGCCGCCTTTCGGGAGCCGGATCACGTACGCGAGGAGGCTCGCGGACCGGATCGGGGAGCTCGACGTGAATGCGCTCCATGCGTTCAATCGCCGGGTGGATCAACTCGCGCGGTGTCTGGCGACGGGCGTGAATCTGCAAGGTCTGGACTTCAAGCCACTCGCGGGTGATCCCCGCCCCCCGGCCACGCACGAATTCGATGTGACCCACACCCACGGCGCCCTCCGCGGTTTCGGGCATTTCGAGCACGACACCTTCGTGATCGAAGACGTGGACTGGCACGACTGATCTCCGCGCTCCTCCCTTGTCCCGCCGCGGCGGGTGGACGACATCCGCCGCGAGGGTGCGGGAGGCGGACCGTGATCGACGACGGGCGCGACGGCGGCGGAGCGGTGCTGGTGGACGCGCGCGGACTCGCCTGTCCGCTGCCCCTCGTCCGGCTGCGCCAGGCGCTGATGCTGGTGGAGGCCGGAACCCGCATCTGCCTGCTCGCCACCGATCCCCAGACGCCGGAGGACGTGGAGGCCTATGCCGAGGCCTCGGGCCATCGCCTGCTCTCGGTGGAGGCGCGGGGCGGCACCTTCGTGGTGCTGGTGGAGAAGCGGGCCGGACCGGGATCGGGGTAATAGGTTTCATTTGAAACTTTCTCCGCGCCCGCCTATGAGTCCGGCGTGCGGCCCGCACTGCCGAGGAGGGAGGAGATGGGCACCTACACCTATCCCCGATTCGCCTATCGCCCCACGCCCGACGCCCGCAGGTCCACGGCGGCCGAGCACGAGACGGTGGTGGTGGGGGCCGGCCCCGTGGGCCTCGCCTTCGCCCTCGATCTCGCCCGCCGCGGCCGCCGGGTGCTGCTGGTGGACGACGACGACACGGTGAGCATCGGCTCCCGCGCCATCTGCTGGTCCAAGCGCACCCTCGAGATCATGGACCGGCTGGGTCTCGGCGAGCGGCTGCTGGAGAAGGGCGTCACCTGGAACGTGGGGCGAGTGTTCTTCCGCGACCGCGAGATCTACCGTTTCGACCTGCTGCCGGAACCGGGACACCGGATGCCCGCCTTCGTCAACCTGCAGCAGTACTATTTCGAGGAATACGAGGTGGATGCCGCCGAGCGCGAGCCCAACCTCGAGATCCGCTGGCGGACGCGGGTGGTGGGGGTGGAGCCCGCCGACGACGGCGTGCGGGTGGCCTTGGAGAGTCCGGAGGGCCCCTATGCCGTCCACGCCCGCTATCTGATCGCCTGCGACGGGGCGAAGAGTCCGGTCCGCAAGATGCTGGGCCTCGAGTTCCGCGGCCAGATCTTCGAGGACCGCTTCCTCATCACCGACGTCCACATGCAGGCGGACTATCCCGCCGAGCGTTGGTTCTGGTTCGAGCCGCCCTTCCATTCCGGCCAGTCGGCGCTGCTCCACAAGCAGGCCGACAATGTCTGGCGCATCGACCTGCAGCTCGGCTGGCAGGCCGATCCGGAGGAGGAGAAGAAGCCGGAACGGGTCGTCCCGCGGCTGCGGGCGATGCTCGGCGAACGGCCCTTCGAGATCGAGTGGGTGTCGGTCTACACTTTCCAGTGCCGCCGGCTCGAGCGCTTCCGCCACGGGCGGGTGATCTTCGCCGGCGACTCCGCCCACCAGGTCTCTCCCTTCGGCGCCCGCGGCGGCAACGGCGGCATCCAGGACGCCGACAATCTCGCCTGGAAGCTGGCGCTGGTGCTGGAGGGGACGGCGCCGGAGAGCCTGCTGGACAGCTACGATGCCGAGCGCATCCCCGCCACCGACGAGAACATCCTCAACTCCACCCGCTCCACCGACTTCATCACCCCCAAGGGCGCGGGGCCGCGGGCGCTCAGGGATGCCGTGCTGGAGCTCTCCGAACGGTTCGACTTCGCCCGCCGCTTCGTCAACAGTGGCCGTCTCTCGCTGCCGGCGGTCTACGACGGCTCGCCCCTGCTGACGCCCGATCGCGACTCCTTCCCGGCCTTCATGCGGCCCGGCAGCCCCGCCGTCGACGCCCCCGTCGCCCGCGGGGGGCGCCGGAGCTGGCTCCTCCATGCCCTCGACGGCGACTTCGTGGTAATGCACGTGCCCGGGGCGGGGGAGGTGGAGGCCCTGCGGCGGGCGGTGGCGGATCTGCCGGTACCGGTGCGGATCTTCACCGCCGGCGTCGACCGCGGCCGCGATCTGGTGGACGTGGAGGGTCTGCTCACCCGCCGCTACGATCTCGCCCCGGGCACCACCTATCTGTTCCGGCCCGATCAGCACGTGGCCGCGCGCTGGCGCCGGCCCGATCCGGACGCGCTGCGCGCCGCCGTGCTCAGAGCCATCGGCAGGGAGGACGGCCGATGAGCACGCCCCGCACCGAGCCGCGTCTCGTCGACTTCGACGGCACCTATGCCGCCATCGTCGAGGCCTGCCGCGACCTCGACGAGCGGCGGGCGCTGCGTTTCTTCGCCCGGCTCGCGCTGATCCTCGCCAACGAGGTGGGCGACGACGGCACCGTCCGCGAGGCGGTGCGCCTCGCCCGCGAGAGCGAGGACGAGCCGGATCCGGCCGCCGCCGGCTGAGGAAGTGCGGGCGACGCGGGGCGGACGGCGGAGGCCGTCCGCCCCTTGCTTCGGGAGATGGTGCGGACGATGTTGGTACGGGTCGCACGGGCCCCGTCCGGCACCCGTCGGGTGCGTCCATGACCCGCGAGACCGACCGCGCAGAGAGGCGCAACGTGCTCCGCGAACGCATCGAGGCGGCCTACCGCGAGGCCCGGGCCACGGGCGACGAGCGGACCGCCGCCACCCTCCGGCTGCTGCTCACCGCCCTCGACGAGCGCGAGCAGGCCGCCCGCGAGGGCGGGGAGGAGGTGGAACTGGACGATCGCGCCGTCGAGCGGCTCCTGCGCGACATGATCCGTCAGCGCCGGGCCGACATCGCCCGCTGCGAGGCGGAGGTGCGGCTCGACGAGGCCGCCCGCGAGGCCGAGGAGATCTCGGTGCTGGAACGCTTCCTGCCGCCGCGGATGGATCCGCGGCGCCTCGCCGAGACGGTGGAGGAGGCCATCCGCGAGACCGGCGCCCGCAGCATCCGCGACGCCGGCCGGGTGATGGCCTGGCTCAAGAGCCGCTACGACGGCCAGCTCGACGCGCTGGAGGCGAAGAAGCTGGTCACGCGGCGTCTCGCCGGCGGGAACGGCGGGCCGTGAGCGATCCCGCCCTCGAGGCGTTCAAGGCGCGGCTTCCCCTCGCCGAAGTCGTCGGCCGCTACGTGCGGCTCACCCGTCGCGGCCGCGAATGGGTGGGGCTGTGTCCCTTCCACCGCGAGAAGACCCCCTCCTTCACCGTGGTGGAGGAGAAGGGTTTCTTCCACTGCTTCGGCTGCGGCGCCCACGGCAACGCCATCGACTTCCTCATGCGCGTCGAGGGGCTGGACTTTCCCCGCGCCCTCGAACGGGCGGCCGAGCTCACCGGCATCCCCCTGCCGCCGCGCGAACGCCGTGCGGAACGTCCGCGTCCGGACGTGCGCCTCTACGAGGCCAACGCCGCCGCCCTCGCCTGGTTCCGCGCCCGTCTGCAGGGACCGGAGGGCGAGGGGGCGCGACGCTATCTCGACGGGCGCGGGGTCGACGCCGCCACCGCCGAGACCTTCGCCCTGGGCTATGCCCCGCCGGACGGCGACGGTCTCGCCCGCGCCCTCGGCGCCCGCGGCTTCCCGGCGGCGCTGCTGGAGACGGCGGGACTGGTGGTGCGGCGCGGCGACCGCCTGCGCGACCGCTTCCGCGACCGGCTCATCTTCCCCATCCACGACCGCCGCGGCCGGGTGGTGGGCTTCGGCGGCCGCGCCCTCGGCCACCATCCCGCCAAATATCTGAACACTCCCGAAACCCCCCTCTTCCGCAAGGGCGAGCTGCTCTTCAACCTCCATCGTGCCGTCCGGCCGGCGCGCGAGCGGGGCCGGCTGTTCCTGGTGGAGGGCTACATGGACGTGGTGGCGCTGCATCGCGCCGGCTTCGCCGAGGCGGTGGCGCCCCTCGGCACCGCCCTCGGACCCGCCCAGCTCGCCGAGGCCTGGCGGCTCGCGGACGAGCCGGTGCTGTGCTTCGACGGCGATGCCGCCGGCCGGCGGGCGGCGTGGCGAGCGGCGCTGCGGGCGCTGCCGCTGCTGCGGCCGGGCCGCTCGCTGCGCTTTCTGTTCCTGCCCGAGGGCGAGGATCCGGACTCCCTGATCCGCGGCCGCGGACCGAAGGCCTTCGCCGAACTGGCGACGGAGGGTCTGCCGCTGGTGGAGGTGCTCTGGCGCTTCGAGCTGGAAGCGGCCGATCCCACGACGCCGGAGCGGCGGGCGGCGCTGCGCCGGCGCGTGGGCGAGCTGGTGCGCAAGATCGCCGATCCGGCCGTGCGCGCCGCCTATGCCGCCGAACTCCACGGGCGGCTGGAGGGGCTGTTCCCCCTCCGGCGGCGCGGTCGCCGCGGGCGCGCGGGCGCACCGGTCCGGCCCCTCGCCCGGCCCGCCTCCCCTCGCCGCCTCGCCCGCGAGGTGGCGGGGCTCGCCCGCGACGTGGAGCTGCACTTCCTCGCCCGGCTGGTGGCGGAACCCGGACTGCTGGCGGCGCACGAGGAGGCGGTCGCCGAGCTCGAGCTGGACGATCCCGAGTGCGAGCGGCTGCGCCAGGAGCTCCTGCACTGGTACGCCGAGGGGGGCGATCTTGACCCCACCCGGCTGCGCGACCACTTGACCCGACACGGTTTCGGAAGGTTGCTGGAGCGCATGCCGCACGCCTCTTCCCCGACTCCCGACGCGTCCGCCGGCGAGGAGGCGCTCGGGGAATGGCGGGAGATGCTGCAGCGGCTCGGTCGGCGCGCCGCCCGTCGGCGCGAACTCCTGCACGTGACCGAACTGCTGCGCCGCGGCGGGAACGACCCGGCCGCGACGGGAGGCGTGCCGTCCGCCGACGATCGCGACGAACCGTGAGCGGATCCGCGCCCGTCCGTCATCGCCGATCCATCGCCAACCCCACCGGAGCGGTGCGGGGAGCGCCGTGCCGCCCCCGCACGGGCCGAGCAGCGAGCAGGAGGTAAGCCGCATGGCCAAGGCGTCCGAGGCCAGGAGCACGTCCACCGACAGCCGCAAACGCAGCCCCCGGTCGTCGCGTCGCCGGGACGGACTCGAGGCCCTGGTCGCGCACGCACCGGAGCTGCGGCGGGTCCTGGGCGAGGCCCGCAAGCGCGGCTCCATCACCATCGACGAGCTCAACGCGGTCTTGCCGGACGGCGTCTCGGCCGAGCAGATCGAGAACATCATCGGCGGCCTCGAGGCCCGCGGCATCCAGGTGGTGCGGGAGGCGGTGCCGGCGGAGGACGGTGCCGGCGAGCCCGCCGCCGGTGCCCGGGTGCCGGCCAACGACGACGAGGAGGAGGACGTCGGCGGCTTCGACGAGGACTATCTCGGCCGCACCGACGATCCGGTGCGCATGTACCTGCGCGAGATGGGCTCCATCCAGCTCCTGACCCGCGAGGGCGAGATCGAGATCGCCAAGCGCATCGAGGCGGGTCGCAACACCATGCTGGAGGCCCTGTGCGAGAGTCCCCTCACCATGCGCGCCATCATCGGCTGGCGCGACGCCATCCGCGAGGGACGGCTGCTGCTCCGTGACGTGGTGGACCTGGAGGCCATGCAGGGGCTGGGACCCGACGGCGAGGTCCGCGGCGACGGCGAGGCCGGTGGGGAAGGGGACGCGGAGGCGGATCGGGACTTCGACGAGGACGTGCCGCCGCTGGCGGTGCTGGAGGCCAAGCTGGCCGGGCCCGTGCTGGAGACCTTCGACCGCATCGCCGAGGCCTACGAGCGGCTGCGGGAACTGCAGGACGAGCGCCTCGCCCTCATCCAGAACAACGAGGAGGTGCCCGCCGCGCTGGAGGAGGCCTTCCAGCGGGCCCGGAACGAGGTGGTGGAGCTGATCAAACAGGTGCGCCTCGCCACCGGGCGGGTGGAGGCGCTGGTGGAGCAGCTCTACGACATGAACCGCTATCTCCAGAGCCAGGAGGGCAAGCTGCTGCGCCTGGCCCAGTCCTGCGGGGTGAGTCGCGAGAGCTTCCTCGAACACTATCTCGGCCACGAACTGGAGCCGGACTGGGCCGACCGCGTCGCCACCCTGCCGGAGCCCGGCTGGGCCGAGTTCGTGCGCCGGCACCGGGAGGAGATCGAGGAGATCCGCGCCGAGATCGCCGGCATCGCCGAGGAGACGGGTCTCCGCATCGGCGAGTTCCGCCGCATCGTGCAGACGGTCCAGCGCGGTGACCGCGAGGCCAGTCAGGCCAAGAAGGAGATGATCGAGGCCAATCTGCGGCTGGTCATCTCCATCGCCAAGAAGTACACCAACCGGGGCCTTCAGTTCCTGGATCTGATCCAGGAAGGCAACATCGGCCTGATGAAGGCGGTGGACAAGTTCGAATACCGGAGAGGATACAAGTTCTCCACCTACGCCACCTGGTGGATCCGTCAGGCCATCACCCGCTCCATCGCCGATCAGGCCCGCACCATCCGCATCCCCGTCCACATGATCGAGACCATCAACAAGCTGGTGCGGGCCTCGCGCCAGTTCCTCCACGACCACGGCCGCGAGCCCACGCCGGAGGAGCTGGCGGCCAAGCTCAACATGCCCCTCGACAAGGTGCGCAAGGTCCTCAAGATCGCCAAGGAGCCCATCTCCCTCGAGACGCCCATCGGCGACGAGGAGGACTCCCATCTCGGCGACTTCATCGAGGACAAGAACGCCGTCCAGCCACTGGATGCCGCCACCCTCGCCAATCTGCGCGAGACCACCACGGAGGTGCTGGCCACCCTCACCCCCCGCGAGGAGCGGGTGCTGCGCATGCGCTTCGGCATCGGCATGAACACCGACCACACCCTCGAGGAGGTGGGCCAGCAGTTCAACGTCACCCGCGAGCGGATCCGCCAGATCGAGGCCAAGGCCCTGCGCAAGCTCAAGCACCCCTCGCGCTCGCGCAAGCTGCGCAGCTTCCTGGAGAACTGAGCGCGAGTCCGCGCGGGAGAGCGCCCGGTGGCCCTGTTCGACCTGTTCACCCGACGCACACGCGAGCAGACGGCGACGCGCCACATCCTGCGCATCGTCGACCGACTGGCCCGCGAGAAGGGGGAACACGGGGCAATCCGAGTGCTCGATGCCGAATCCGGTGAGGGTCACATGGCCCGCCAGTTGGCTGCGCTCGGCTGTCGGGTCGATCGCTGCGATCTCGATCCGGTGGACGAGGAAGTCATTCCGTGCGACCTTGAGCGACCGCTGCCCTTCCCGGATCGGACCTAAGATCTCCTGATCTCGCTCGCGGTGGTGGAGCATCTGCACAACTGGCGCCAAGCCCTGCGAGAATTCAGACGGGTGGCGCGCAACGTGGTGCTCACCACCCCGAGCATCTACGGCATGCCGGTGCTGGAGGTGCTGGCGGCACTACGCCTGGTCAACGTCGCGCACATCCGTGACCACAAGCACTATCTGCGCCGTCACGAGATCGAGGCCGAGGGCTACCGGCACCAATATTTCTTGTTCGGGCTCAATCAGGTCGCCGTCTACGAAGAACCGGTCGCGGAGACCGTGTCCGGAAACGGCGCCGAGGTGGCGACGCCTTCCTGACCCGTCGCATCCCTGCGCAAAACGCGAGACCCCGCCCCTCCGCGGGCGGGGTCCGCGATCTCCCGGGCGATGGTGCGTCAGTCGGCGCTCATGGGCACCCGGACGCGCACCCGGGTCTCCCAGAAGTCGTGGCCCTTGTCGTCGATCACCAGGAAGGCGGGCATGTCCTCCACCTCGATGCGCCAGACCGCCTCCATGCCCAGTTCGGGGAAGTCCACCACCTCCACCTTGCGGATCATGTCGCGCCCCACCCGCGCCGCGGCCCCGCCGATGGTGGCGAGATAGAAGCCGCCGTGGCGCCGGCAGGACTCCACCACCTGCCGCGAGCGGTTGCCCTTGGCCAGCGTCACCAGCGCGCCGCCGCGGGCCTGGAACTCCGGCACGTAGGGGTCCATGCGGGCGGCGGTGGTGGGGCCGAAGGAGCCGGAGGGATGGCCCTCCGGCGCCTTGGCCGGGCCGGCGTAGTAGATGGGATGGTCCCGGAACCAGGCGGGGAGGTCGCCGCCGGCACGGAGGCGCTCGGCGATCCGCTTGTGGGCGAGGTCGCGGGCCACGATCATGGGGCCGGTGAGCCGCACCGGCGTCCCCACTTCCAGCCGCGACAGCGTCGCCCGGATCTCGTCCATGGGACGGCGGAGATCGACGGGCACCGCCTCGCCCATCTCCACCTCCACCTCCGGCAGGTGGCGGGCCGGGTCCTCCTCCAGCCGTTCCAGGAAGACTCCCTCTTCGGTGATCTTCGCCCGGATCTGGCGGTCGGCGGAGCAGGAGACGCCGATCCCCACCGGCAGCGAGGCGCCGTGACGCGGCAGACGGATCACCCGCACGTCGTGGCAGTAGTACTTGCCGCCGAACTGGGCGCCGATGCCGAGGCGGCGGGTCGTCTCCAGGATGCGCGCCTCCCACTCGGGATCGCGGAAGGCGCGCCCCCGCGGGCTGCCGGTGGTGGGCAGGTCGTCCAGCTCGCGGCAACTCGCGAGCTTCACCGTCTCCAGCGTCTGCTCGGCCGAGAGACCGCCGATCACCACCGCGAGGTGATAGGGCGGGCAGGCGGTGGTGCCGATGTAGGCGATCTTCTCCTCGAGAAAGGTCATGAGCCGCTCGGGATCCAGCAGGCGCGGCGTCTCCTGGAAGAGGAAGGTCTTGTTGGCCGAGCCGCCGCCCTTGGCCACGAAGAGGAAGCGGTATTCCTTCCCGGGCACCGCCTCGATGTGGAACTGGGCCGGCAGATTGGTGCCGGTGTTGCGCTCCTCGAACATGGAGAGGGGGGCGAGCTGGGAATAGCGCAGATTGCGCTCACGGTAGGTGCGGGCGATGCCCAGCGACAGCGCCGCCCGGTCGTCGCCGCCGGTGAGCACGCCCTCGCCCTTCTTCGCGATGACGATGGCGGTGCCGGTGTCCTGGCAGCTCGGGAACCGGCGGCCGGCGGCGATCACCGCGTTCTTGAGCAGCTCCAGGGCGACGAAGCGGTCGGCGGCGGAGGCCTCGGGATCGTCGAGGATGGCGCGGAGCTGGCGCAGATGGGAGGGGCGGAAGAGGTGATGGACGTCGAAGAAGGCCTCCTCCGCGAGGTGAGTCAGCACCTCCGGCGCCACCTCGAGGAAGGCGCGGCCGCCGAGGGTGACGGGACGCACGCCGTCCACCTCCAGCCGGCGCCAGGGGGTGGTGTCCGGTCCGGTGGCGAAGAGGGGTTCGTAGAATTCAGACGCAGCGTCCACCGTCCACCTCCAGGATGGCTCCCGTGATCATGTCGGCCTCGTCCGAGGCGAGGAAGGCCACGGCCGCCGCCACGTCGGTCGGGGTGGAGAAGCGGCCGCGGGGGATGGTGGCGAGGAACCGGCGCCTTTGCTCCGGGGTGTCCTCGCCGAGGAAGGTGGCGAGCAGCGGGGTCTCGCCGGCCACCGGCGCCACCCCCACCACGCGGATGCCGTCGGGCGCGAGCTCGAGGGCCATGGTCTTCGTGAGATTGTTCACCGCTGCCTTGGTGGCGTTGTACCAGGCGAGGCCGGGTCTGGGGCGGATGCCGGCGGTGGAGCCCACGTTGACGATCACGCCGCCACCGCGGGCGCGCAGCAGCGGCACGCAGGCGCGGGCGGTGTGGTAGAGGGACTTGACGTTGACCGCGAAGACCCGGTCGAATTCCGCCTCCGGCACCTCCAGCATGGGCATGTTGCGGTGGCTGGTGCCGGCGTTGTTCACCAGCACGTCGAGGCCGCCGAAGGCCTCCCGCACCGCCGCCACCGCCGCCGCCACCGAGGCGCCGTCGGCCACGTCACAGGGAAAGGCGCGAACTTCCCCGTCCATCTCGCGGGCCGCCCGCGCCGCCCCCTCGGCATCGATGTCGAGGATCGCCACCCGCGCACCCTCCGCCGCCAGCCGCAGGGCGATGCCGCGGCCGAAGCCCGAGGCGCCGCCGGTGACGATGGCCACCCGGTCCACGAAGCGTCGCATGGTCACGGATCCGCCTCCCCCGTCCGATCCTCCGCGAATTCGGCGCGGATCGCCGCGCCGTGCTCGTCGAGCCGCGGCACCCGCCCGCGGGCGGGGGGCTCGCCGCCGAGGCGATAGCCGCGGCCCAGGAGGGTGATGGTGCCGCCGCCCTCGCCGGTCACCGTCTCGTAGCGGTTCTGGGGATGGCGGTCGAGATCCTCGAGGGTGGAGAGAAAGCCGTGGGCGATGGCGGCCTCCTCCAGGCGCGCCGCCAGCGTCTTGCGGTCGATGCGGGCGAAGACCTCGGCGATCAGGCCGTCCAGCTCGCGCCGGTGCGCCACTCGGGCGGGATTGTCGTGGAAGCGCGGATCGTCCGCGAGCTCTGGCCGACCGAGGATCTCGCGGCAGAAACGCGCCCATTCGCGTTCGTTCTGGACGGCGATCAGGATCTCGCGGCCGCAGCGGCAGCGATAGGCGCCATAGGGGGCGATGCTGGGGTGATGAAGGCCGGGGCGGGGCGGCGAGAGACCGGCATGGCGATGGATCAGGAAGGGGACGTTCATCCATTCGCCGACGGCGTGGAAGAGGGAGGTCTCCACCAGCCGGCCGCGGCCGGTGCGCTCGCGCAGCAGCAGGGCGTGGAGGATGCCGGCATAGGCGTTGAGGCCGGCGGCGATGTCGCACACCGACACGCCCACCCGGGTGGGCCGATCGTCGAGGCCGGTCACCCAGGCGATGCCGGATTCCGCCTGCACCAGGAGATCGTAGGCCTTTCGACGGGCACGCGGTCCCTCCTCGCCATAGCCGGAGATGTGGCAGATCACGAGGCGCGGATTGGCGGCGAGCAGGGTCTCGGGCGCGAGGCCGAGTCGCCGGATGGCGCCCGGCGCCAGGTTCTGCACGAACACGTCGGCCCGCCGCAGCATGCGCCGCAGCAACGCCCGATCGCCGGGATCGCGCAGATCGAGGGCGATGCTCTCCTTGCCGCGGTTGAGCCAGACGAAGTTGGCGCTCTCGCCGTCGACATAGCGGTCGTAGCGGCGGGCGAAATCGCCCTCGGGACGCTCCACCTTGATCACCCGCGCGCCGGCGTCGGCCAGCAGCCGCGTACACAGCGGCGCCGCCACCGCCTGTTCGACGGAGACCACCAGCAGGTGATCCAGGCGCTCGCCGGTGCCGGTCCCGCCGTTCCCGACGGCGGCGTCCCCGTGCGGTCCGTCTGCCGCCGGACGGTCGCCGCTCATGCGTGCGCTCCCCGGATGCCGCCGGGAGGATGGCGCCGCCGCCCCGCCCCGGCAAGCCGGCCGCGTCCCCTGTCCCCGGCGGCCGGCGCGGCCTATAACCCCGGCGGGGAGCCGGACGTGACGATGCGCTGTCCCTTCTGCGGCTACGCCGAGAGCCAGGTCAAGGACTCGCGGCCGGTGGACGACGGCACCGCCATCCGCCGCCGCCGCCAGTGCGGTGGCTGCGGCGCCCGTTTCACCACCTTCGAACGGGTGCAGCTCCGGGAGCTGGTGGTGATCAAGAAGGACGGCCGCCGCCAGCCCTTCGACCGCGAGAAACTCGCCCGTTCCATCCGCATCGCCACCCGCAAGCGCGGCATCTCCGAGGAGCGCATCGACCGCATCGTCGCCGGCATCGTCCGCCGGCTCGAGACCAGCGGCGAGAGCGAGGTGGAATCGCGCCGCATCGGCGAGCTCGCCATGGAGAGCCTCGCCGGCCTCGACGAGGTGGCCTACGTCCGCTTCGCCTCCGTCTACCGCGACTTCGCCCGCGCCCGCGACTTCGAGGAGTTCATCCGCCGTCTGCCCTCCGGCGAGGGCGAGGGGGGACGGTGAGCGCCACCGCCGCCCGCGACGAACGCTTCATGCGGGTGGCGCTGGCGCTGGCCGAGCGCGAGCTCGGCCGCACCTGGCCCAATCCCTCGGTGGGTTGCGTGATCGTGCGGGAGGGACGCATCGTCGGCCGCGGCTGGACCCGTCGCGGCGGCCGCCCCCACGCCGAGACGGAGGCGCTGGCGCGGGCCGGCGAGGCGGCGCGGGGGGCGGAGGCCTACGTCACCCTCGAACCCTGCAACCACACCGGACAGACGCCGCCCTGCACCCACGCCCTGCTCGCCGCCGGCATCCGGCGGGTGGTGGTGGGCTGCATCGATCCCGATCCGCGGGTCGACGGCCGTGGCATCGCCGAACTGCGTGCCGCCGGCGTGACGGTGGAGGTGGGCTGTCTCGAGGCCGAGGCGCGCGCCCAGAACCTCGGCCTCTATCGCCGCATCCGCGACGGCCGGCCGATGGTGGCCCTCAAGCTCGCCCTCACCCTCGACGGGCGCATCGCCACCCGCCGCGGCGACAGCCGCTGGGTCTCGGGCGAACGCGCCCGCACCGAGGCCCACCGCCTGCGCGCCTGCCACGATGCCGTGGCGGTGGGCAGCGGCACCGCCCTCGCCGACGATCCCGAACTCACCTGCCGCCTGCCGGGTCTCGAGGACTCCCAGCCGGTGCGGGTGGTGTTCGACCGCCGGCTGCGGCTCCCGCCGGAGTCCACCCTCGCCCGCACCGTGGCGCGCGGGCCGGTGTGGGTGCTCACCCGCGGCGATGCGGACCCCCGCCGCCGCGCGGCCCTCGAGGCGAGAGGGGTGGAGGTGATGGCGGTGGATGGGCCCTTCCTGCGCGAGGCCCTCGGCCTCCTCGCCCGGCGCGGCCTCACCCGCCTGCTGGTGGAGGGCGGCGGCACGCTGGCGGCGGCGCTGCTGCTGGAAGGGGTGGTGGATCGACTCCATCTGGTGCACGCACCGCTGGTCTTCGGCGCCGAGGGGGTGGCGGCGGTGGGGGCCCTCGGCCTCGACCGGGTGGGCGAGGCGCCGCGCTTTCGGGTGGTGGACGAGACCCGCCTCGGCGAGGATCGGCTGTTGGTGCTGGAGCCGGAGGCGGAGACGGGAAGGGTCGGGTGTTCACCGGGATCGTGACCCATATCGGGCGGATCGCGGCGGTGGAGGCGCGGGCGGGCGGACGTGATCTGCTCGTCGAACCCGCCTTCGATCCGGCGGTGCTGCCCCTCGGCGCCAGCATCGCCCACGACGGCGTGTGTCTCACGGTGACGGCGGTGGCGGGGCGGTGTTATCGCGTCCACGCCGTGGCCGAGACGCTGGCGCGCACCACCCTCGGCACCTGGACGCCGGGCCGGCGGGTCAATCTGGAGCGGGCGCTGCGGCTGGGCGACGAGCTCGGCGGCCATCTCGTCTTCGGCCACGTGGACGCGGTGGGGCGCATCACCGCCCTGGAGCCGGTGGGCGGGATGTGGCGGATGGAGGTGACGATCCCGCCGGCCCTGGCGCCGCTGGTGGCCGTCAAGGGCTCCATCGCCGTCGACGGGGTCTCCCTCACCGTCACCGAGGCCGGCGACGACCGCTTCGCCGTGGCGCTGATCCCCCACACCCGTGCCGTCACCACCCTCGGCGATCGCCGGCCGGGGGACGCCGTCAACGTCGAGGTGGACATGCTGGCCCGCTACGTGGCCCGTCAGCTCGCCCACCGCCACGGGTCCTGAGGCCGGAGCCTGCCCATGTCGCGCCATCCCCGCATCAGTCCCATCGAGGACATCATCGAGGCCGCCCGTCGCGGCGAGATGTTCGTCCTGGTGGACGACGAGGACCGGGAGAACGAGGGGGATCTCGTCATCCCCGCCCAGTTCTGCGACGCCCAGGCGGTCAACTTCATGGCCAAGTACGGCCGCGGCCTCGTCTGTCTCGCCCTCACCCGGCAGCGCTGCGAGGAGCTGGGCCTGCCGCTCATGGCCCAGGGCAACGAATCGCGTCTCGCCACCGCCTTCACCGTCAGCATCGAGGCGCGGGAGGGAGTGACCACCGGCATCTCCGCCGCCGACCGCGCCCGCACCATCGCCGTCGCCATCGATCCCGCGTCCACCCGCGACGATCTCGTCACCCCGGGCCACGTCTTCCCCCTCATGGCCCGCGACGGCGGCGTGCTGGTCCGCGCCGGCCACACCGAGGCGGCGGTGGACATCGCCCGCCTCGCCGGCCTCTATCCCGCCGGGGTCATCTGCGAGATCATGAACGACGACGGCACCATGGCGCGGCTGCCCGACCTGCTGGCCTTCGCCGAGCGCCACGGTCTGCGCATCGGCACCATCGCCGACCTCATCGCCTACCGCCTCAAGCACGACCGGCTGGTGGAACGGGAGGTGGCCATGCCCTTCCACAGCCGCTTCGGCGGCGACTTCCGCCTCCAGGTCTACGTCAACGTGCTGGACGGGGTGGAGCACGTGGCGCTGGTCAAGGGCGACGTGGAGACGGACGAGCCGGTGCTGGTGCGGGTGCACGCCGTGGACATGCTGGAGGATCTGCTGGGCGGTGGTCCCGCCGGCCGCGGCGACCGGCTGCAGCGGGCCATGGAGATGGTCGGCCGGGCCGGCCGCGGCGTCGTCGTCGTCTTGCGCGAACCGCTGCCCGATGCCATCTCCCGGCGCGTGCGCGAGCGGCTGGGCGAGCGGCCGCGGCGCCCGCGCGACCTGCGCGTCTACGGCATCGGTGCCCAGATCCTGCGCGATCTCGGCGTCCACCGCATGATCCTGCTCTCGAACACCGTGGAGCGCACCATCCCTGGCCTCGAGGGCTACGGCCTGCAAGTGGTGGAGACGCGCCGCATCGACGGAGAGGGCTGATGGCCGGAACCCCCGACACCGGCGAGATCCCGCATCTGCCCGGCGTGCGCGTGCTGCTGGTGGCCGCGCCCTACCATCGCGAGATCCACGCCCTTTTGGAGACGGGAGCCCGGCGGGTGCTGGCCCGGGCCGGCGCCCGTGTGGAGACGGTGACGGTGCCGGGGGCCCTCGAGATCCCCGCCGCCGTCGCCCTCGCCGATCGCCATGGCGGTTTCGACGCCTATGTGGCCCTGGGTTGCGTGGTGCGGGGGGAGACCTTCCACTTCGAGATCGTCGCCCTGGAGAGCGCGCGCGGGCTCACCGAACTCGCCGTGCGCGGGGGGCTCTGCATCGGCAACGGCATTCTCACCGTCGACCGGCTCGACCAGGCGCGCCGGCGGGCCGATCCGGACGGCGAGGACAAGGGGGGCTTCGCCGCTCGCGCCGCCCTGACGCTGCTGGCCTGGCGCCGGCGGCTGGAGGCGGGGCGATGAGCGCCGCCGAGGCCCGCCCCCTGCGGCCGCCGCGGCGGCGGCTCGCGCGCCTCGCCGCCGTCCAGGCCCTCTACCAGCTGGATGTGGCCGGCGGCACGCCGGAGGCGGTGATCCGCGAGTTCCGCGAACACCGGCTGGGGGAACTGCGACGGGCGGTGGCGGGCGACGGCCCGGTGCCGGCGGTGGACGAGGACTGGTTCGCCATGCTGGTCGGCGGGGTGTGGGCCCGGCGCCGCGAACTGGACCGGGAGATCGCGCCGGTGCTGCGCACCGGCTGGACACCGGAGCGCCTCGACGTCACCCTGCGGGCGCTGCTCCGGGCCGCGGCCTTCGAGCTCATCCACCGCCCTGAGGTGCCCTGGCGGGTGGTGGTGGGCGAATACGTGGAGCTGGCTCACGTGCTGCTCGGCGGCGGCGAGCCGGCCTTCGCCAACGCCGCCCTCGACCGCCTCGCCCGGCGGCTCCGCACGGAGGAACCCACGTCTTGAGCCGCGACGAGTTCACCTTCATCGCGGAGGTGCTGGCCCCCCTCGCCGCCGGCATGCCCGGCGCGCTGGGACTCGCCGACGACGCCGCGCTGGTGGCCTGCCCGCCCGACCGCGAGCTGGTGGTGACCAAGGACGCGCTGGTGCTGGGCGTGCACGCCCTGCCGGACGATCCGCCGGACCTCGTCGCCCGCAAGCTGCTGCGGGTCAATCTCTCCGATCTCGCCGCCATGGGGGCCGAACCTCTGGGCTATCTCACCGCCCTGCTGCGCCCGCGGGAGCTGGAGGACGCCTGGCTCGAGGCCTTCGCGGCGGGGCTGGCCGAGGATCAGCAACGCTTCGGCCTCGGGCTCCTGGGCGGCGACACGGTGGCGACCCCCGGGCCCTTCGCCGCCACTCTCACCGCCATCGGCACGGTGCCGCGGGGCCGGGTGCTGCGGCGGCGGGGGGCGCGGCCCGGCGACGATCTCTGGGTCTCGGGCACGCTCGGCGATGCGGCGCTGGGGCTGCGCATCCTGCGGGGCCTCGCGGTGCCCGACGAGGACGCCGGGCCCTTCGTGCAGCGCTACCGTCTGCCGGAGCCGCGGCTCGCGTTGGGAGTGGCGCTGCGGGATCTGGCCCGTGCCGTCGTCGACGTCTCCGACGGTCTGCTGCAGGACCTGGACCATCTCTGCCGCGCCTCGGGCGTGGGCGCCCGCATCGAGCTGGCGCGGCTGCCGGTGCGCGCGGCGGCGCGGGCCATCCCGGGCTGGCGGGAGGCGGCGCTCGCCGGCGGCGACGACTACGAGCTTCTGTTCGCGGCACCGCCGGAGGTGCGGGGACGCATCGCCGAACTCTCCGCCCGCCTTGGTCTCCCCCTCACCCGGATCGGCACGGTGGTGACCGGGAGCGGCGTGGAGGTGCGGGACGAGGCGGGGCGGCCGGTGACGCCGGCGACGACGGGCTTCCGGCATTTCTGAGCGCGGAGCGCTTCCCCCCGCCGGTGGGCGCGTGTATGGACGCGCGCCGGGGGCGGAGCCCCGCGAGGGAGTGCGGCGGGCATGACCAATGTGGCGGTGGTGGGCGCCCAGTGGGGCGACGAGGGCAAGGGCAAGATCGTCGACTGGCTCAGCGTCCGGGCCGACGTGGTCGTGCGCTTCCAGGGCGGCCACAATGCCGGCCACACGCTGGTGGTCGACGGGCGCACCTACAAGCTGTCGCTGCTGCCCTCGGGGGTGGTGCGGGGCAAGCTCTCCATCATCGGCAACGGCGTGGTGATCGATCCCTGGGCGCTCCTCGAGGAGATCGAGCGCCTGCGCAGCCAGGGGGTGCCCGTCACCACCGAGAACCTGCGCATCGCCGAGAACGCGCCGCTGATCCTGCCGCTGCACGGCGAGCTGGACCGGGCACGGGAACAGGCGCGGGCGGAGATGCGGGAGGGGACGGGACGCATCGGCACCACCGGCCGCGGCATCGGTCCCGCCTACGAGGACAAGGTGGCACGCCGCGCCATCCGGGTGGCGGACCTGGCCGACCGCGACGTGCTGGAGGCCAAGATCGCCGAGCTGCTGCTCCACCACAACGCGCTCCGGCGTGGCCTGGGCATCCCCGAAGTGGACCCGGCGGCGCTGCGCGACTCCCTCCTCGCCATCGCCCCCAAGATCCTGCCCTTCGCCGAGCCCGTGTGGATGCGGCTCGCGGAGCTCAAGCGGGCCGGCCGCCGCATCCTCTTCGAGGGCGCCCAGGGGGCGATGCTGGACGTGGACCACGGCACCTATCCCTTCGTCACCTCCTCCAACACCCTCGCCGCCCAGGCGGCGCTGGGCGCCGGCGTGGGACCGGACACCGTGGGCTACGTGTTGGGCATCTGCAAGGCCTACACCACCCGGGTGGGGGCCGGTCCCTTCCCCACCGAGCTGGACGACGAGACGGGACGGAAACTGGGCGAGCGCGGGCGCGAATTCGGCACGGTGACGGGCAGACGGCGACGGTGCGGCTGGTTCGACGCGGTGCTGGTGCGCCAGGCGGTGAAGCTGGGCGGCATCGACGGGCTGGCGCTCACCAAGCTCGACGTGCTGGACGGTTTCGACACCATCAAGCTGTGCACCGCCTACAGCCTGGGCGGCCAGCTCCTCCACCACCTGCCGGCGGGGATGCGCGCCCAGGCCAACGTGCGCCCCGTCTACGAGGAGCTGGACGGCTGGCGCGAGAGCACGCGGGGCGCGCGGAGCTTCGCCGAACTGCCGGCCAATGCGGTGAAGTTCGTCAAGCGGCTGGAGGAGCTGGTGGAGTGTCCGGTGGCACTGCTCTCCACCAGCCCCGACCGGGACGACACCATCCTCGTCCACGACCCCTTCGCGGACTGAGGCCGCGCGCCCACGACCGGGCGCCGCCGGGGCCGGCGACCGGATGGCGGGACACGGAAATCCCTTCCCTTTCCCCTCAGAACCGCGGCAGATCGGGGAAGCGCAGGCGGCCGCCGCGGACGTGGACCCGTCCCAGTTCGGCGCAGCGGTGGAGGGTGGGGAAGACCTTGCCCGGATTGAGCAGATGGTCCGGATCGAAGGCGCACTTGAGCCGCTGCTGCTGCCTCAGGTCCTCCTCCGAGAACATCACCGGCATGAGATCGCGCTTCTCGATGCCGACGCCGTGCTCGCCGGTGAGCACGCCGCCCACCTCCACGCACAGTCTCAGGATGTCGGCACCGAAGGCCTCGGCCTTCTCCAGCTCGCCCGGCGCGTTGGCATCGTAGAGGATCAGCGGATGGAGATTGCCGTCGCCGGCGTGGAAGACGTTGGCCACCCGCAGCCCGTACCGTTCGCTCATCTCGCGCATGCGGGCCAGCACCTCGGCGAGGCGGTGGCGGGGAATGGTGCCGTCCATGCAGTAATAGTCGGGCGAGATACGGCCCACCGCCGGAAAGGCGTTCTTGCGCCCGGCCCAGAAGCGCAGCCGTTCCTCCTCGCTCTCGCTGACCTTGACCAAGAAGGCGCCGTGCTGGCGGGCGATGGCCGAGACCACGCCGATCAGATGCTCCACCTCCGCCTCGGGGCCGTCCAGCTCGCAGATGAGCAGCGCCTCCGCCTCGCGGGGATAGCCGGGTGCGCAGAAGTCCTCGGCGGCGTTGATGGCGAGATGGTCCATCATCTCGAGACCCGCCGGAATGATGCCCTCGGCGATGATGGCGGCCACGCAGTCCCCGCCCTTCTCCACCGAGTCGAAGGCCATGAGCACGGCGCGGGCGCATTCCGGCTTCGGCAGGATGCGGACGGTGACCTCCGTCACCACGCCCAGCATCCCCTCCGAGCCCAGCACCACCCCCAGCAGGTCGTAGGCCTCGGGTCCGGCATGGCGGCCGCCGAGGCGCACCACCTCGCCGTCCACCGTCACCAGCTCCACCCCCAGCACGTTGTGGGCGGTGAGGCCGTATTTGAGGCAGTGGACGCCGCCGGAGTTCTCGGCCACGTTGCCGCCGATGGTGCACGCGATCTGCGAGGAGGGATCGGGGGCGTAATGGAAGCCCTCGGCCTCGACGGCGCGGGTGATGGCGAGATTGGTGACCCCGGGCTGGGCCACCACCACCCGGTCCTCGTAGTCGATCTCGAGGATGCGGTCGAAACGGCTCATCACCAGCAGCACGCCGTCGGCCAACGGCAGCGCGCCGCCGGAGAGGGAGGTGCCGGCGCCCCGCGGCACCACCTTGACGCCGTGATCGCGGCACCAGCGGAGGATGCGCGCCACCTGGTCGGTGGTCTCCGGCAGCACCGCCACCAGCGGGACCGTGCGATAGGCGGTGAGGCCGTCGCACTCGAAGGCGCGGAGCTCCTCGGGATCCTCCACCACCCCCTCGGGATCGGGGACGATGGCCCGCAGGGCGGCCACGATCTCCGCCCGTCGGGCGAGGATGTCGGGATCGGGTTCGGGCAGCTTGACCAGCATCCGGCTCCTCCCCGGGATCGTCGGACATATGGGGCGGTGGGGTCGCGGCGGCAGCTCAGGTGCCGTCGAACCGGAGCAGCGCCCGGCCCTCGACCCCGAGGCGGGCCATGCCGCCCAGATGGACGAGCTCGATCAGGAAGAGGGCGCCCACCGGCTCCGCGCCCACCTTGCGCAGCAGTTCCACGGTGGCGGCGGCGGTGCCGCCGGTGGCCACCAGATCGTCCACCACCAGCACCCGTGCTCCCCGCGGCACCAGCCCCTCCGCCATCTGGAGGGTGTCGCTGCCGTATTCCAGGTCGTAGGAATGACTCACCACCACGCCGGGGAGCTTGCCCACCTTGCGCACCATGGTGAAGCCCACGCCCAGCTCCAGCGCCAGCGGCGAGGCGATGAGGAAGCCGCGGGACTCGATGGCCGCCAGCACGTCGGGGCGGAAGGAGCGGGCGAGATCGGCGAGGCGGCGGACGGTCTCGCGCCAGACGGCGGGATCGATGAGCAGGGTGGAGATGTCGTAGAAGAGGATGCCGGGCTTGGGGAAATCGGGGATCTTGCGGATGCGCGCCGCGATGTCCATCGTCCACCTCCTCGCGTGCCGGGCCGGCCGGAACTTGCCACGGCGCCGGCCGGGCGCAAGTCGCCGGCGACGGGTGCCGGTGGCGCTGCTCGGTGCCGGGCTCGCCACCGCCGCCCTCGCCGGTGACGGCCGTCCCTTCCCGCAGGCGGAACTGACCCTGGAGACGGCGACGGGCCGCCATCTCCTCCGCCTGGAGCTGGCCTGCACGCCGGACGCCCGCGCCCACGGGCTGATGGGGCGGGAGGAGGTGCCGGAGGGCACCGGCATGCTGTTCGACTTCGGCACCACCCGCCGGGTGGCCATGTGGATGAAGGACACGCCCCATCCCCTCGACATGCTGTTCCTGGACGCCGCGGGACGGGTGCGCTTCGTCGCGACCGACACCGTACCCTTCTCCCTGCGCACCATCGAGGCGCCGATGCCGGTGCGCTACGTGCTGGAGCTGCCGGCGGGCTCGGTGGCCCGGCTCGGGATCGCGGCGGGAAGCGGCCGGCTGCGGCTGGCCGGGGGGCGCTCACCCTGCCGGGATGCCACGCCCTGAGGCCGCCGGCGTGCCGGCGCGGCCTTCCAGCACCCGCCGCACCACGTAGAGGGCGATGCCGCAGGCGACGGAGACGTTGAGGCTCTCCATGCGCGGATCCATGACGATGCGGGCGAACTCGTGGCAGTGCGCGCCCACCAGCCGGCGGATGCCGCGACCCTCGCTGCCGAAGACCAGCGCCCGCCGCGGCGCGTGGGGAAGGGCCTCCACCGGCGTCTCCGCCTCGGCATCGAGACCTGTGACGCGATAGCCGGCCTCGTCGAGGCGGGCGAGGGCGCGGGCCAGGTTCACCACCTCCACCACCGGGATCAGATCGAGGGCGCCGGCGGCGGCGCGGGCGCAGGCGCCGTTGGGCTCGGCGCTGCGCCGCTCCTGCACCACCACCGCGTCCACGCCCATGGCCACGGCGGTGCGGAGAATGGCCCCGAAGTTGCGCGGGTCGGTGATCTGGTCCAGCACCAGGAAGAGGCTGCGCGCGCCCTGGATGGCGAGGATGCGCTCCAGCGGCACCGGCGGCAGCGGCGCCACCTCGAGGGCGACGCCCTGGTGGGTGGCGCCCTCCGGCAGCACCCGGGCCACCTCGCGGGGCGGGACGATGCGGATCTCGAGCCCCGGCCGCTCCACCGCCCCGCCCAGGCGCTCCAGCGCCGGGCGGGTGGCCAGCAGCCGGTGGACCGGGCGGCGCGGATTGCGCAGCGCCGCCAGCACCGCGTGATGCCCCCAGAACCAGTAGCGGCCGGACTCCCGCGGAGCACGCGTCTCGCCGCGGCGCCCGCCCGCCGGGCGCGGGGGCCTGCCGGATCGTTCGCGACGGCCGGTCATCGGGCCGATTCCTCCCGTCCCCGAACGGCTTGACTCCCTTCGCGCACAGGCCATATTCCGCGCGCGATCCGCCGCCGGCGGTTCGCGTGGAGGGGTGGCCGAGCGGTTAAAGGCACCAGACTGTAAATCTGGCGGCGTCAGCCTACGCAGGTTCGAATCCTGCCCCCTCCACCAGCCCCGCCGGGGAGCGCGTCGCGGCTAGCACGTGTGCGGGTGTAGCTCAATGGTAGAGCACCAGCCTTCCAAGCTGGCCGTGGGGGTTCGATTCCCCTCACCCGCTCCATGAGAGCCCTCCCGCGTCTCCCTTCCCGAGGACGTCCCCGAGACAGCCAGCGCAGAGGTACCCGCCATGTCCAAGCCGAAGTTTGAGCGGACGAAGCCGCATGTGAACATTGGGACGATCGGTCACGTGGATCACGGCAAGACGACGTTGACGGCGGCGATCACGAAGGTGTTGGCGGAGCAGGGGAAGG
>JALSGP010000046.1 GCA_026982705.1 Alphaproteobacteria bacterium | reverse complement strand
CTCTAGCCACTTGCCCTGATGAAGAAGGCGTCGAGGCGGCGCGGCGCCGCGGACCTGGGCGCCCCCTGCGAGCGATTCCGCCCCAGCAGGGGCCCGCCGTCGGGGACATCCGCCTCGGATCGGAACCCTCGGAGGAAGACGCAGCCCGCCACCCGTTCGGGCGGTGACGGTGGGCGCAGGCCGTGCTCTCCTCGCGACCGGGGCCGCCAAGGAGGAGACCGTGCCGCTCGTCGACATGCGCGACCTGCTCGCCCACGCGCGCCGGCACCGCTACGCCGTGGGCGCCTTCGATCTGGTGGGCCTCGAGTTCCTCGAGGGAATCCTGCGCGGAGCCGAAAGGGCGGCGGCGCCCCTGATCCTGAGCGTCGCCGAGTCCCACTTCCGCCACTTCGACCCGGAACTGGCGCTCGCCGCCTGCGTCGTGGCCGCCCGCCGCAGCCCGCTACCGGTGGCCATCCATCTCGATCACGGCACCGACCTCGAGGCGGTCCGGCGGGGCATCGCCCACGGCTGCAACGGCGTCATGCTGGACGCCTCCCATCTGCCCTTCGCCGACAATGTCGCCCACACCCGGGCGGCGGTGGAGCTGGCCCACGCCTGCGGCGTGCCGGTGGAGGGCGAGCTCGGCTACGTGGCGGGGGTCGAGGGCGAGGACGCGGAACTCCATCCGGGAGAGATCCGCTACACCGAGCCGGACGAGGCGCGGCGCTTCGTGGAGGCCACCGGCGTCGACTTCCTCGCCGTGTCCGTGGGCACGGTGCACGGACGGCTGCGGGGGACGCCACGGCTCGACCTCGACCGCCTCGCCGCCATCGACCGCGCCCTCGGCATTCCGCTGGTGATCCACGGCGGCACCGGTCTCGCCCCGGAACAGTATCGGGCCCTGGCCGAGCGGGGAGTGGCCAAGATCAACTATTTCACCGCCCTGGCCGACGCCGCCGCGGCGACGGTGCGGGAACGGGCGGCGGAGGCGGAAGCCGGCTGGCTCGTCCTCCACCGCGAGGTGCGCGAGGCCATCGCCACCGAAACGGAGCGGGCCTGCCGCATGTTCGGGGCGGCCGGCCGCGCGGCGGAGGCGCTGGCCGCCTGCCGTCCCTGGCGGGAGGTGATGCATCTGGTGCTCTACCGCCCGCGACCGGGGATCGCCGAGGCGGAGCTCGCCGCCATGGCCGACGAGGGTCGCCGCCGCCTCGCGGAGGTGCCCGGGGTGCGGGAGGTGTTCCACGGTCGCCGCATCGCCGGGCGCGACGACTATCCCTTCGGCTGGGTCGTCCGCTTCGCCGCACCGGCGGTGATCGACACCTACCGCCACCATCCGGTGCACGTGGCCTTCGCCGACGGCCGCTTCCGACCGCTGGCGCCGGAACGCCTCTCCCTCGACCTCGAGACGTGGTGAGGCGGGGGACCGGCCCCATTCCGCGCGCCACCGCCCGGCACCGCCTTCATCGCGGCCAACGACCCGGGACGCTCCATGCGAGCGTCCCGGACCCGACTTCCGCGTCGGGACAACTGGCCGGAGTCGCGGCGGATCCGGAGCGGGGCCGGTTCGTCGCGAGGTCTCGATCCCTCCACGGGCCCACGTCGTTCCGCCCCGGCGCCCGACCACCGGCGCCACCGTCCCGTGTCCCCGCGCCCCTGCCCTCCCGGCGGACCCCATCGGGGGCGGCCGCGGGCACCGCCGGAGCGCGGGAGCTCACGCCCGCGCGGTCGCGGTCGACGGGGCGGGTATCCGATACACCGCGGAAGGTCCCACGTCGGGCAGCGGCGGAGACGGCGCCGTGGGCAGGCCGCGGGAGACGAGACGATCCGGCCTCCCGAGCCGGCCCGTGCCGGGATCCGTCGGCCACGGACGGGGCGGTGCGGCCCTCCGGCCGGGCGGCGAGCGCGGGGGCGCGGGAATCCAGAGAGTGCGCGGTCCCCGCGGGCGGCCGGTCCCACCGTTCCCGCCCGGACGGAGAGACCAGAGCCGGCCCGGAGCCGGGCCGCACTGCCGCCCGCGGCGCGAGGGCCCGGGCCGGGCGAACATCCTCCCCAGCGAATCGCCCCCCGGCATCGGACACGCGGGACGGGCCCCGCCTTTCCATCTCGATCCCGCGCCGGGGCGGAGCGCGCGATCCTTCCCCCGCCGGTCCCTCCGGCCGGTCGGAAGCCGGGGGCGCCGCGGTCCCCGGCGCCGGTCCCGCACGGGCCGCGTCGGCATCGGACGGAGCCGTCGCCGTCGGCCACCGCCCGCGGTCGACCCGGCGCCCGTGCACGCCCGACACCGGCCATGGGAGTCCGTCGCTTCCGCCGGGTCCGCTGGGAGACGGCGGGCCGATGGGCGCGCTCCGGGAACGCCGGGATCCGTCCGGCCGGACCAGGCGGCCCGGCCTCCACCGATGCGGGCGCCTCACGCCGGCGGGGGCGCCCGCAGGGGCGAGGGAAAGGCCATCGCGGCACGGGCTGCCATCTCACGGGGGGCAACCGTCCGCGGCACGTCGGAGACCCCGTCCGTCATCCACACCCCTTTCTCCGCCTTCCGGGCTCCGTCGTCCGGGTTCCGTCCCTCACGCCCCGCGGCCGCCGGCTGGGACCGTCTCCGCCCGCAGGCGGGCGAGGCGTTCCTCGTCGCCGCGGCCGGCCTCCACCCGCCCCGGACCGCGCTGGCGGGCCCGCACCAGCGCGCGGGACGCCCGCTGCAGGAGCGAGGCGGCGGTGTCGTCGGCGAAGGCGCGGGCCACGCCGAAACACGCCGCCGCCCGCGTCCCCGGGCCGAGGGGCAGGGCCCGCAACAGCACACTCCAGCGCCGCGCCCGCGCCAGCGCCTCCTCCAGTTCGGTGGCCGTCATCCGCACGGCGTGGACGCGGCCGCGGAAACCCTCGATGCGATCCCCCGCCGCCAGCCATGCCGGCAGCGCCCGCAGGATCGCGCGCTCGGCCCGGCGGCGCAGGCGGGCATCGGCGGCGCGGCCATCGCCGGTGAGGGGGTCGGCGGCGAAGAGGGCGAGGCAGAAGGGCGGGCCGCCCCGGCGCAGCTCCTCCAGCGCCGTCTCGAGGACGAGCTCCAGCCGGTTGCGGTCGCTGCGGCGGCCGCGGACCGGCCCGTCCTCCACCGCCCGCAGCGGCATCCCCCCGCCGAGACGGGCGGCGAAGCGGGCGCGCAGGGCGGAGATCAGGGCCGCATCCACCGGGGCCGCCCGCCGCCGGCGGACGCCGAGGGTCGCCTCCAGCGCCGGGCGGCGCTCCCGCCACGTACAGAGATCGAGCCCCTGCAGCGGCAGCGCCGGCATCGCCACCGCTCCCGCCTCCGCCGGTTCGGCGAGGCGGAGACGGGCCAAAAGCCAGCGGTCGCCGCGGCCGGAGGCGGCGTGCAGCGACAGCCGGCCCGTGAGTCCCTCGCGGTGGGCCCGTCCCAGCAGCTCGCCGAGGGCGGCGGCGAGCCGGCCGGCCGAACGCGGCGCGATCTCCAGCACCGTCGCCGCCTCCAGCACCAGCTCGCGCAGCGGCACCGGCGAGAGGGCACGGTCCACCGCGAGATCGAGGAAACGGTTCTCTTCCGACGGTCCGATCCGGCTCACCTCGGGTCCCCTCGCGCTGCGGCCGGCACGACCCGGCCTCGCGTCCACCGCCATCCTGCCACGCGAGGGTTAACGGCCCGTTAACGACGCTCCGCCCGCCGCAGCACCACCACCCGCGGCACGCCGGCGAGGTCCGGACGGATCTCCAGGACTTCGAGCCCGTGGGCGCGGGCGAGGCCCGCCACCGCGCCGCCGCGGCCGGCGCCGATCTCCAGCAGCGCCAGGCCGTCCGGAGCCAGCAGCCGGCGCAGGTGGGGGACGATGGCGAGATAGGCGGCGAGCCCCTCCGGCCCGGCCTCGAGAGCGAGGCGCGGTTCGTGCCGTACCTCCGGCGGCAGCCCCGCCATCTCCGCCGTGGCCACGTAGGGCGGATTGCTCACCACCAGATCCAGCGGTCCCGTCACCGCCTCGGCCCAGCGGGTGCAGACGAGGCCGGCGCGCGTCCGCAGGGCGTGGCGGCGGAGATTGGCGTCGGCCACCCGGAGCGCCGGCAGCGAGAGGTCGGTGCCGACGCCGAAGGCCCGGGGCAGGTGGACCAGGAGGGCCACGAGGATGCATCCCGAGCCGGTGGCGATGTCGAGCACGCGCAGCGGCCGGGCGCGGCGCGGCGCGAGGCGGGCGAGGGCCAGATCCACCAGCAGCTCCGTCTCCGGCCGCGGCACCAGCACCGCCGGCCCGACCACCAGTTCGAGGCCGTAGAACTCGCGGCGGCCGACGATGTAGGCGAAGGGTTCGCGGGCGGCGCGCCGCGCCACCGCCTGCCGGAAGCGGGCCGCATCCGCGGGGGGCACCTCGGCATCCGGCTCGGTGAGCTGACGCGTGCGCGGGATGCCGGCGATCCGCTCGAGCAGTAGGCGGGCCTCGCGCCCTGGTTCCGGCACGCCCGCGGCGGCGAGTTCCCGGCTCGCCCGCTCCAGCAGTTCACGCACCGTCTCAGGCGGCATCCTCGGCCAGCCGGCGGGCCCGGTCCTCGGCCTGCAGGGCCTCGACGATCCGCTCCAGCGCCTCGCCCGCCAGCACGCCCCCGAGGTCGTGGAGGGTGAGGCCGATGCGGTGGTCGGTCACTCGGTTCTGCGGGAAGTTGTAGGTGCGGATGCGCTCCGAACGGTCGCCGGTGCCGATCTGGCGGCGCCGCTCCGCCGCCTCGCCCTCGTGGCGCCGCTGCCGTTCCCGCTCGTAGAGGCGGGCGCGGAGGACGGCGAGCGCCCGGGCACGGTTGCGGTGCTGGGAGCGTTCGTCGCGGATGGTGACGCTGAGGCCGGTGGGAATGTGGGTGATGCGCACGGCGCTCTCGGTGCGGTTGACGTGCTGGCCGCCGGCGCCGGAGGCACGGAAGGTCTCGATGCGCAGATCCTTCTCGTCGAGGACCACGTCGCGCGCCTCCGCCTCCGGCAGCACCGCCACGGTGGCGGTGGAGGTGTGGATGCGGCCGCCGGACTCGGTGACGGGGATGCGCTGGACGCGGTGGACGCCGGCCTCGAAGCGGAGGGTCCCGTAGGCGCCGCGTCCCACCACCCGGGCGATGGCCTCGCGCACGCCGCCGAGTTCGCTCTCCTGCAGGTGGAGGCGTTCGAAGCGCCAGCCGCGGTGCTGGGCGAAGCGCTCGTACATGCGCAGCAGATCGGCGGCGAACAGGGCCGCCTCCTCGCCGCCGGTGCCGGCACGGATCTCGAGGATGGCGTTGCGCTCCCAGGCCTCGTCGCGGGGCAGCAGGGCGAGACGCAGCTCCCGCTCCGCCTCCGGCAGCTCGCGCTCCACGCGGGCCAGCTCCTCCCGCGCCAGCTCGCGCATCTCCGCATCCAGCGCCGGATCCTCCAGCATCGCCCGCAGTTCCGCGCGCTCGTCGACGAGCCGCCGCCAGCGCTCGGCACGCGCCACCACCGGCTCCAGTTCGGCATAGGCGCGGGCGAGCTCGCCGTAGCGTGCGGGCGGGGCGGCGGCCATCTCCGCCTCCAGCTCGGCCCGCCGCGCCCGCAGGCGTTCCACCAGGGCGCGCAGCCGATCCTCGCCGCGTTGCACCGCGCCGCTCATGACCGGATCCGGGCCGCGCCCAGCCGCTCCAGTTCGGCGGAAAGACGCGCGCGGGGCAGCGCCGTCTCCGCGCCGGAATCGAGATCGCGCAGCTTCACCGTCCCCGCCGCCAGCTCCTCCTCGCCGAGGAAGAGGGCGAAGCGGCAGCCGAGACGATCGGCGCGCTTCATACGGGGCCTGGGTCCGCCACGATAGGCGAGATCGACCACGAAACCGGCCCGCCGCAGGGCGAGGGCGAGGCGCCAGGCCTCCCGCTCCGCCGCCTCGCCGATGGGCACCAGGGCGGTGGGTCGGGGCGGGGGCGGCGAGGTGGAGAGGAGCATGGCCAGCCGCTCCACGCCGGCGGCCCAGCCCACGCCGGGCAAATCGGGCCCGCCCATCTGCCGCACCAGCCCGTCGTAGCGGCCGCCGGCCACCACCGCCCCCTGGGCGCCCAGCTCCTCCGTGAGGAACTCGAAGGTGGTGTGGGTGTAGTAGTCGAGGCCGCGCACCAGATGCGGATCCTCCACGAAGGGCACGCCGAGATCGGCGAGGCGCGCCCGGACCTCGGCGTAGAAGGCGCGGCTCCCGGCGGAGAGGAAGTCCACCAGCACCGGCGCGGTGGCCACCACCTCGCGGTCCCCGGGATCCTTCGAATCGAGCACGCGCAGCGGATTGCGCTCCAGCCGGCGGAGGCTGTCGGCGGAGAGGCGATGGCGGTGGGCCTCGAGATGGGCCACCAGCGCCTCGCGGTAGCGGGCGCGGCTCTCGGGATCGCCGAGGGTGTTGAGGTGGAGCCGGGTGCGTGCCGCCACCCCCAGCTCCTCCAGCAGGTGGCGGCCGAGGACGATGGCCTCCACGTCGGCGGCGGGCTCGCCGGCGCCCAGGATCTCCACGCCGATCTGGTGGAACTGGCGCAGCCGCCCCTTCTGCGGCCGCTCGTAACGGAACATGGGCCCCTGATAGAACAGCTTGAGGGGCGGAGCCCGCAGCAGGCCGCCGGAGATGGCCGCCCGCACCACCGCCGCCGTCCCCTCGGGGCGCAGGGTGAGGCTGTCGCCGCCGCGGTCGGCGAAGGTGTACATCTCCTTGGTGACCACGTCCGAGGCCTCGCCGAGGGTGCGGGCGAACACCTCGGTGAACTCGAAGATGGGCGTGGCGATCTCCTCGAAGCCGTAGCGCAGGGCCAGATGGCGACCGGTCTCCACCACGTGGCGGTGGCGGCGCAGCTCCTCGCCGACGAGATCGCGCGTGCCCCGGACCGGCTGCAGCCTGGGCGCCATGGCTCACTCCGCCGCCCGCGCACCGCCGAAACGGCGGGCCACATAGGCCTCGACGATGCGCTTGAAGTCCTCGGCCAGGGTCTCGCCCCGCAACGTCGCCACCTTCTCGCCGTCCACGTAGACGGGCGCCACCGGCCGCTCGCCCTTGCCGGGCAGGCTGATGCCCACGTCGGCGTGGCGGCTCTCGCCGGGTCCGTTGACGACGCAGCCCATCACCGCCACCCGCAGGGTCTCGGCCCCGGGATAGCGGGCCCGCCATTCCGGCATGCGGCGCTCGAGCCAGTCGCGGATCTCGGCGGCGAGGCGGCGGAAGCCGTCGCTGGTGGTGCGGCCGCAGCCGGGGCAGGCGGAGACGCTCGGCGCGAAGCGGCGCAGACCCAGCGCCTGCAGCACCTCGCGGCAGACTCGCACCTCCTCGCTGCGCGCCGCGCCGGGCGCCGGGGTGAGGGAGACGCGGACGGTATCGCCGATGCCCTCGGCCAGCAGCAGGGCAAGGGCGGCGGCGCTGGCGACGATGCCGGGCGTGCCCATGCCGGCCTCGGTGAGACCCAGGTGCAGCGGATAGTCGGCGCGGCGGGCGAGCTCGCGGTAGACCACCACCAGATCGGGCACGCGCGAGACCTTGGCCGAGAGCACGATGCGGTCGCCCGGCAGGCCCAGTTCCTCGGCCCGGGCGGCGCTCTCCAGCGCCGAGCGCACCAGCGCCTCCCGCAGCACCGCCTCCGCCGGCCACGGCTCGGGGCGGCGGGCGTTCTCGTCCATGAGACGGGCGGCCAGGGTGCGGTCGAGGCTGCCCCAGTTGACGCCGATACGCACCGGCCGGTCGTGGCGCAGCGCCGCCTCGATCATGGCCTCGAAGCGGCGGTCGCGGCGCTCGCCGGGGCCGATGGTGCCCGGATTGATGCGCAGCTTGTCGAGCGCCGGCGCCAGCTCCGGCACCTCCGCCAGCAGCCGGTCGCCGTTGAAGTGGAAGTCGCCCACGAGCGGCACACGGAGCCCCTCCGCCTCCAGTCGCTCGCGGATGCGCGGCACGGCGCGGGCGGCCTCGAGGGTGGGCACGGTGACGCGCACGATCTCCGAGCCCGCCTCGGCGAGCTCCCGGATCTGGCGCACCGTCGCCGCCACGTCGGCGGTGTCGGTGTCGGTCATGCTCTGCACCACCACCGGCGCACCGCCGCCGATCACCACGTGACCGACCCGGACGGCGCGCGTGCGGCGCCGGTCGATGCGGAAGGGGGCCACCATGGGAGATTCGCCGCTGCGGACCGCTGTCCTCGCCGCCGATATGGACGGCGGCGCCGGCCGCGGCAAGCGGCGTCAGCGCGCGCTCGCCGCCAGCAGGAAGGCGATCTCCGTCACCTGCTGCACCGCCCCCAGCGTATCGCCGGTACAGCCGCCGAAACGGCGGCCCAGGAAGGTGGCCACGCCCGCGGCGGCCAGGGCGGCGGCGAGTAGGGATCCCAGGGCGGTGCCCAGGGGCAAAAGCGCCAGCGCCGCCACCGCCGCCACGGCGAGGCCGGTGATGACCCGCTCGCGCTCGGGTCGACCGGCACCGGCGGCCAGCCCGCTCGCCCGCGCGCTGGGCTGCAGGTGCATCACCACCGGCATGGCAGCGCGGGAGACGGCGGCGGCGGCCACCAGCGTGGCGGCGAGGGCGGCGGGATCGGGGAGGGCGGCGAGGGCACTGCCGCGCAGCAGCAGCGAGAGGGTGAGGGCGGTGGCGCCCCAGGCGCCGATGCGGGCATCGCGCATGACGGCGAGCGCCCGCTCGCGGTCCTCGCCGACGCCGAGGGCATCGGCGGTGTCGGCGAGTCCGTCCTCGTGGAGGGCACCGGTCGACACCACCAGGGTGGCGAGGCCGAGAAGCGCGGTGGGAACGGGCGCCACGCCCCAGAGGCCGGCGAGCAGGGTGACGAACGCGGCGGCGAGGCCCAGCAGCAGCCCCACCACCGGGAACATGTGGACGGAAGCGGCGAGATCGGCGAGGCCGATGGGGCGACGGGGACGGAGCGGCAGGCGGGTGAGGAAGATGGCGGCGACCCTGAGATCGTCCAGCACGGAGAGGGACTCCGGGCGGGCCGCCGCCATCCTGCCGGGCGGGTGGGTCCCGTCAACCGGCCCGCCGCCGGTTCAGTCGTCCGTCTCGCCCTCCTCGTAGAGGGCGGCGCGGCCGAGCCGGTCCAGGCAGATCTCCGCCGTCCAGGGCAGCATCAGCGAGCCGCAGCGGGAGTCGCGGTAGATGCGGGCGAGGGGGAACTTCTCCAGCATGGCCTGACCGCCGCAGGTGCGGATGGCGAGCCGGGCCAGTTCGTTGGCGGTCTCCATGACGGTGTACTGGGCCGCCCAGGCGCGCATCACCGCCTCCTTGGGCGGGTCGCGGCGGGCCTCGGAGACGGCGCGGAACCAGAGGGCCTTGGCCTGTTCCAGCATGACGTGCATCTGGGCCACGGCGAGCTGCTTGGTGGGGTACATGCGCCGGCGGACCGGCGGCATCCCCTCCGCCTCGCCGCGCAGATAGGCGACGGTGAAGTCGTAGGCGACCTGGGCGAGGCCCAGATAGGTGGGGGTGAGGGTCAGGAACATGTGGGGCCAGGACAGGACCGCCCGGTGGTAGACGCCGGGCGGCATCAGCGCTTCTTCCTCCGGCACGAAGACGTCCGTGAAGTGGAGGTCACGGGAGACGGTGGCGCGCATGCCCAGCGGGTCCCATTCCCCCTCGACCCGCACCCCGGGCGCGTCGGCGGCCACCGCCAGATAGAGGGTGTCGCGGCGGCTGGGGGTGCCGTCGCCGCGCACCTCGGTGCAGAGGACCCCGTAGTAGTCGGCATTGCCGGCGAGGGAGGCGAAGATCTTGCGGCCGTTGAGGATCCAGCCGCCGTCCACGCGCCGGGCGGTGGTCTCGAAGGGCCTGAGGCCGGCCGCCGCCGGGCCACCCTCGGAGAAGGGCTGGGCGTAGATCTTCCCCTCCTCGACGATGCGACGGTAGTGAATCCGCCGCCGCCGCTCGTGGCCCTCCCGCTCCTCCGGGGTCATGTCGAGATCGTCGGCGAGATCGCCGGTCCAGAGACAGGAACAGACGTGCATGTTGAAGGTGAGGGCGGTGGCGCCGCAGTAGCGCCCGATCTCGGCGGCGGCGATCATGTAGGCGCGATAGTCGGCACCGAGACCGCCGTAGCGTTCGGGGACGCAGATGGCGAGCAGCCCCGCCGCGCGCAGGTCGCGGTAGTTCTCGGTGGGAAAGCGCGCCTCGCGGTCGTAGCGGGCCGCCCGCGGGGCGAAGCGCTCGCGACCGAGACGGCGGCAGAGGGCGGCGAGCTCCGCCTCCCTGGGCGTGAGCCCCCAGAGCCCGGGATCGAACATGGGCCGGTCCGGCATCACGACGACCTCCCCTCAGGTGGATCCGTCGAAGGTCTCGGCGAGAAAGCGGCGCAGCACGGCGCGGAAGGCCCGGGGCCGCTCGAAGGGGACGAGATGACCGGCACCCTCCACCACCGCGAGGGTCGCCCGCGGCAGCGCCGCCGCCAGCCGGCGCAGGGTGCGCGGGGGCACCCGGCGGTCGTGGGGACCCGCCACCACCAGCACCGGCTGCGTCAGACGGGGGAGGGCGTCGCGGCGGTCGAAGCCGGCGAGGGCGGCGAGGGCGTCGCGATAGGCGGCCTCGGGCACCCGTGCCATGGCCGCCACCGCCCGCCGCACGCCCTCCGGATCGGGGGCGGGACCGCACAGCGCCGGCACCGCTTCGGGGGCCAGCTCGGCGAGGGTGCGGCCGGCGGCCAGCGGCGCCAGGCGTTCCTCGAGAAAGCGGCGCTGGAAGCGGCCGTCGCGGGAGCCGAAGGCGGCGGGGGCCGCCACCAGCACCAGCGCCGCCACCCGTTCGGGGGCGAGCAGGGCGAGTTCCAGCGCCACCATGCCGCCCAGGGAATGACCTACCGCCACGACACGGTCCGGGCCGGCGGCGGCGAGGCGGTCCCGCACGGCCCGGGCGTAGGCGGCGACGGAGGGCTCCGCGAGCCGCGGGGCGTCGCCGTAGCCCGGCAGCGGCAGGGCGAGGGCGGGCGCGAGGGCCGCGCATTCCTCCCGCCAGATGTCGGCGTCGGCGCCGATGCCGTGGAGGAAGAGCAGCGGCGGGCGCATCAGCGCAGCCCGTCCACCAGCTCGCCCTCCACCACCACCGGCTCGTCGTCGAGGCGGATGGTGCAGCCGCGCACGGGCAGGTCGAAGTGGCCGAGGGTGTAGCGGCCGGCGAACTCGTTGGCGCCGGTGGAGAAGAGGAAGTTGCCGGCGAAGGCGCGCAGCTCGGTGCCGTTGGTGTCGCGGCGGTCGTACATGGTGAGGGCCTCGTAGCGGGCCCGGGGATTCATGCCGAAGCCCACGTGGGAGACGGCATAGGCCTCGCGCTCGCCCCAGGCGGCGAAATAGCGGCGCATGAGCTCGGCGTCGGTGCCCTCGCCCTCCACGGCCACCACATAGTCCTTCTCCAGCACGAGGCGCACCGGCGATTCGAGATAGCGCTTGAAGGTGAGGTTGATGTCGCCGCGATCCAGCACCAGCACGCCGTCGACGGTGCCGGCGGCGGGGAAGCTCACCACCACCCCGCCGGGCCAGTGGGCGACGGTGCGCGGCCGGTCGCACCAGCCCCACACGCCGACGGTCACCGCCCCGCGCATGTCCACCACGAGATCGGTGCCGGCACGGGAGGTCACCGTCATGCGCGCGGCCTCCCGACAGCGACGGACCGCCGCCCGCACCTTCGGCTCCAGCGCCGGATCCGGGACGAGGCGTTCCAGCGCCTCGGGATGCTCGTTGGAGATCGTCAGCACGCGGGCGCCCGCATCGAGGATCTCCGCGAGCTCGGGACTGTGCAGGAGGCCCTCCACCGTGAGATCCACCACGAAACTGGAGGCGCGCAGACCGGCCAGCACCGCCGGATGGCGCTGGAGGGCCCAGGAGGCGCCGGTGGAGCGGACGGGAACGGGCACCGGCTGCCTCGGCGTCGGCACCACCAGATGGAAGGGGCGGGCGCCGAGGCGCAGCAGCGCCAGCTCGGCCAGATGGACATTGAGGGCCCGTGACTGGGTCTCCGAGAGGATCGCCACAGCCTCCCCCGGCTCCACCCGACACAGCTCGAAGACCCGCACGAAGGCGTCGATCCACTTGGCCTCGATGCGATCGGCGAGCATCCTCCCGCTCCCCGGCGACCTCCGGGGTGACCCTAGCACGATCGGGTTCTATGAAAAAGAATGAATTTCGGCCATCCTCGCCGCGGCGCTCCCGGGACGGACCCATGGGCTTCGTCGACGACTATCTCGCCTATCTGCTGGCACGGGCGAGCCATCTGGTCTCCCGCGGCTTCCACGCCCAGCTCGCCGCCCGCGGCGTGCCGGTGGGGGAATGGCGGGTGCTCGCCACCCTCGCCGGCGGCCGTCCCCTGACGGTGGGGGAGCTGGCGGCGCGGGTGCTCATGAAGCAGCCGACGGTGACCAAGCTCGTGATCCGGCTGGAGGCGCGGGGACTGGTCCGGCGCACGCCGGTGACGGGCGACCGCCGCAAGGTGCACGTGCGCATCACCGGGGCGGGCGAACGCGAGGTGGCGCCGCTGATCGCCGCCGCCCGCCGTCACGAGGCGGAGGTGCTGGAGGGACTGGACGCGACGGAGGTGGCGGCGCTCAAGCGGGCGCTGCGCCACGTGATCCACCGCCTGGCCGACGGGGAGGGACAGGGAGTCCCTCAACGCCCGGGGAGTGGAAGCTCCAGCTCCCTTTCCCCGAACAGGCACTGGAAGGCGAGGAGGCACCAGGCGTAGTCGAGCCGGGCCCGCACCGGCCCCGGGCCTTCGCCGGTGAAGGGAAGGACGACGGTGACCCCGCCGTCGAAATAGGGTTCGCCCGGGATCACCCGCTTGGCCCTGGGCGTCCGCCAGCGGATGCCGGGGCTGTCGAGGCCGGCCAGCTCCAGTCCCGGATCGGCCACCAGCTTGGCGTCGCCCTCCGGGACGAGCTCCACCACCAGCCGTCCGCCCTCCGCCGTCCGCTCGATGCGGGCGCGCACCCGCACCTCGCCCTGCGGGGTGGCCGGGCGCAGGAGATCGCCCAGCAGCCGATCCAGGTCGCTCGCCGCGCGGGCGGGCGGGAGGGCGAGGAGGACGAGGAGGAGTCCCGACAGGAGGGCACGCATGGCCTCAGAGGATCCGCTGGCCGGTGGCGCGCCAGTCGGCGAGGAAGCGCTCGAGGCCGAGATCCGTGAGGGGATGACGCAGCAGCTGGCGCAGCACCGCCGGCGGTACGGTGGCGATGTCGGCGCCGAGACGGGCGGCCTCGATCACGTGCGCCACGTGGCGGATGGAGGCGGCCAGCACCCGCGTGCGGATGGACTCGCGGTAGTTGCGGAAGATGGCGACGATGTCGGCCACGAGGCCCATGCCCTCCTCCCCCACGTCGTCGAGCCGGCCCACGAAGGGGGATACGTAGCTGGCGCCGGCCCGGGCCGCCAGCAGCGCCTGCGCCGGCGAGAAGCAGAGGGTGACGTTGGTGCGGATTCCCTCCTTCTCCAGTCGGTGGCAGGCCTCGAGCCCGTCCCGGGTGAGGGGCAGCTTGACCACGATGTTGGGAGCCACCTCCGCGAGCCGGCGTCCCTCCGCCACCATGGTCCCGGCATCGGTGGCGGTGACCTCGGCGCTCACCGGCCCCGGCACCAGCCGGCAGATCTCCTCCAGGACCTGGAACAGGGGCCGTCCGGTCTTCGCCACCAGCGTGGGGTTGGTGGTGACCCCGTCCACGACACCGGTTCCGGCCAGCTCGCGGATCTCCTCCACGTCGGCGGTATCGACGAACAACTGCACGGCCACCTCCCCGGCTAGGGCCCGTTCAGTGGTGCTCGCGGCTCCTCGGCACGTAGCGCCCGTCGCGCCATTCGCGGAAGAACTCGCCGATGCGCGGATGGTCGACGGGCTCGCCCGAGGTGTCCGGCACCAGGTTCTGCTCCGACACGTAGGCGATGTAGTAGGTCTCGCCGTTCTCGGCCAGCAGGTGGTAGAAGGGCTGGTCCTTGCGCGGACGGATTTCCTCGGGGATGGAACGGTACCATTCCTCGGTGTTGGCGAACTCGGGGTCGACGTCGAAGACGACGCCCCGGAAGGGAAAGAAGCGGTGGCGCACCACCTGGCCGATGGCGAAGCGGGCCCTGCGCACGCGCATCTCCTCGCGACCCCGGAAGCGGCTCCGATGGACCATCGCTCACGGATATGGGGACGGGCGGGCGGCGGGTCAGCCGCCGGCGGTCCCGCCACCGACGCGCAGCACCTGCACCAGGCTCGAGGTGTCCCAGCGGCGGCCGCCCAGCTGCTGCACCAGCCGATAGAACTGGTCCACCAGCGCCGTCACCGGCAGCGGCGTGCCGTTGCGGCGGGCCTCCTCGAGGGCGATGCGCAGGTCCTTGCGCATCCAGTCGACGGCGAAGCCGAAGTCGAACTCGCCTAGTACCATTGTATGCCAGCGATTGTCCATCTGCCAGCTCTGGGCGGCGCCCTTGGAGATCACCTCGTAGACCCGGTCGGTGTCGAGGCCGGCCCGCTGGGCGAAGACCACCGCCTCGGCCAGACCCTGCAACAGGCCGGCGATGGCGATCTGGTTGACCATCTTGGTGAGCTGGCCGGCACCGGGGCCGCCCATGAGGGTGACGCTGCGGCCGTAGGCGCGCATCACCGGCTCGATGCGGGCGAAGTCGCGCTCCTCGCCCCCGCACATGACGGTGAGGATCCCCTTCTCGGCGCCGGCCTGACCGCCGGAGACGGGGGCGTCCACGAAGCCGGCGCCGCGGGCGCGGCAGGCGGCGTGGAGCTCGCGGGCGATGTCGGCGGAGGCGGTGGTGTGGTCGCCCCACACGGCCCCCGCCCGCAGGCCGGCGAGGAGACCGTCGTCGCCGAAGGCCACCGCCCGCAGGTCGGGATCGTCGCCCACGCAGGTGAAGACGAACTCGGCGGCGGCCGCCGCCTCCCGCGGACTCGCCGCCACCGCGCCGCCGTGTTCGCGCTGCCAGCGCTCGGCCTTGGCGCGGGTGCGGTTCCACACGGTGACCCGGTGGCCGGCGCGGGCGAGATGGCCGGCCATGGGATAGCCCATCACGCCGAGACCGACGAACGCCACCTCCGCCATCCGCCATGTCCTCCCCGTGACTCCGCCGGGACCAAAGAGCGACGCCGGCCGGGCGTCAAGACGGAGGCCGGCGGTGGGGGGCTCAGCCCTCCACCAGCACGTAGGGGTCGTCCGGCGGCACCACCAGCTCCGCCAGCAGGCGGGCGGCCACCAGCAGGACGAGGACGGCGAAGAGGATCCGCACCCATTCGCCGCGCAGGCGGAAGGCGAGGCGGGTTCCGTACTGGGCGCCCACCACGCTGCCGAGGATGCCGAGGAGCGCCAGCACCAGATCGACGCTGCGGTTGGCGTAGGCGTGGAGGAAGGTGGTGAGGCAGGCGACGACGGCGATCTGGAAGTGGCTGGTGCCCAGCACCACCGCGGTGGGCATGCGCAGGAGGTAGAGCATGGCCGGCACGAGCACGAAGCCGCCGCCGATGCCGAGGACGGCGGCGAGCAGGCCGCCGGCGAAGCCCACCGCCGCCGGGGCGAAGGGGCTGATGTAGAGGTGGGAGGCGGGAAAGCGCATGCGGAAGGGCAGGCGGTGGAGGACGGTGCGGCGCCGGCGGGGACGGCGGCCGCGGCGGGGCAGCACCGCCAGCAGGCTCTCGCTCAGCATCAGCAGGCCCACCGCGCCGAGGAAGAGGACGTAGCCCACCGCCACCACCGCGTCGATCTGGCCGCGCTCGCGCAGCCAGCGGAACAGCAGCACGCCGGCGGCGCTGCCGAGGAGGCCGCCCGCCACCATCACCAGTCCCATGCGGAGATCGAGACTGCCGCGGCGGAGGTGGTTGACGGCGGCGGAGAAGGAGGAGGCGAGGATCTGGGGCGCCTGGCTGCCCACCGCCACCGCCGGCGGGATGCCGTAGAAGATGAGTCCCGGGGTCATGATGAAGCCGCCGCCCACGCCGAAGAGGCCCGAGGCGAGACCGGCGGCGACGCCCAGCAGCAGCACGGCGAGGGCGTCGACCGACATCTCGGCGATGGGCAGATAGATCTCCACGGAGGCGCTCCGGCCCACACCGGCATCCCGGCGGCAGATGCCGCCGCCGTCGCGGTCCCGTCAAGCGCCGGCCGGGGATGGGGGCACCGGGTCTCACGGCGGGGACGGACCGGAGTCGGTCCGTCGCCCGGGACCCGCCACCGCCCGCAGCGCCAGCAGCTCCTCCAGCGCCGCCCGCCGCCGGGCCTCCTGCCGCGCCGCGGCCCGCCGGCGCAGGCGCCCGGCGAGACGCAGCCAGCGCTCGCGGGCGATGCGCGCCTCCCGCAGGCGGGCGGCCAGATCCTCCACCGCCCGCAGCGCCGTCGCGCGTTCCTGGACGAGCCGCGCGCGGCGCCGGCGGGCGGCCTCGGCGAGACCGGCCATGACGGCGCCCAGCACCGGTTCCGCGGCCGCGACCGCGAGCGCCCGCCGCAGGTCGCCGTCGCTTTCGGCGATGGCGCGCTCGAGGGCCTCGAGATGCCGGACCGCCTCCCGCAGCCGGGCGCGCAGCTCGCCGAGGCGGCGACGTTCCCCTTCGGCCAGCCGTTCGAGGGTGCGGATCCTCACGCGCCCGCGCCTCCTTCGTCTCGGAGGATGCGGGCGAGTTCGGCGAAGGGATCGACGCGGCTCGGCGCCTCGCCCACGTCCTGGACCATCAGCCGCTCCAGGGCCGGGCGCAGCGCCAGGGCCCGGTCCAGCTCGGGATCGCTGCCGGGCCGGTAGGCGCCCAGCTCCACCAGTTCCGCCATCTCGTCGAGGCGGGCCAGCAGCCGCCGGGCCTCGGCCACCAGCGCCCGTTCCTCCGGCGCGTAGCAGCCGGGCGCGGTGCGCGAGAGGCTGCGGAGCACGTCCACCGCCGGGTAGCGGCCCCGCTCGGCGATGCGGCGGTCCAGCACCACGTGGCCGTCGAGGATGCCGCGGACGGCGTCCGCCACCGGCTCGTCGAAATCACCGCCGTCCACCAGCACCGTGTAGAAGGCGGTGATGGTGCCCTCCCCCTCGCCGGGGCCGGCCCGCTCCAGGAGCCGCGGCAGCTCGGCGAAGACGCCGGGGGGATAGCCGCGGGCCACGGGCAGTTCGCCGGCGGCGAGGGCCAGCTCGCGACCGGCATGGGCGAAGCGGGTGACGCTGTCGAAGAGCAGCAGCACGTCCCGTCCCTCGTCGCGGAAGGTCTCGGCGACGGCGGTGGCGGCGTGGGCCGCGCGGGCGCGCACGGGGGCCGGCTCGTCGGAGGTCGCGGCCACCACCACGCTGCGGGCGAGCCCCTCCGGCCCCAGCGTCTCGCGCACGAACTCGCCGAGCTCGCGTCCGCGCTCGCCCACCAGGGCCACCACCACCACCTCGGCCTCGCAGCCGCGGGCGATCATGGAGAGCAGCGAGGACTTGCCGACACCCGCGCCGGCGAAGATGCCGAGGCGCTGGCCGCGGCGGACGGGGACGAAGAGGTCCAGCACCCGCACGCCGGTACGCAGCCGCGGTCCGAGGGGCCGACGGCGGTGGGCCGGCGGCGGTCCGGCGCGGGGATCGCGGGCCCGTGGTCCCGGCGTGAGGGGCGGGCCGCCGTCGCGGGGGCGGCCGAAGGGATCCACCACCCGGCCGAGCCATCCCCGGTGGGGCCGCAGCCGGCCCCGCTCCCCGCGCCAGATCACCGGCGCGCCGCTCCCGAAGCCGATGGGCTCGCCATGGGGCGCGAGCCGCACCCGCGTGCCCTCCAGCGCCACCACCTCGGCCAGCAGCGGTCGCGGCCCCTCCAGACGGCAGAGATCGCCGATGCCGGCGAAGCCGGCGAGGCCGATGGCCGTGACGGTCCGGGGCCCGAGGTGGATCACCCGGCCCTCGACCCGGAGATCCGGCAGGGCCGCCGCCGCGGCGGCGAAGGCCTCGGCGTCCTCGGCGCGGAGGAGGAATACCACTTCAGGTTGCATTATTCGACAAGTCCATCACTATCTGGTTGCGTCCGCGGTTAACGTGTGGTTGTAGACAGGGCAGATCGATGCACGCTCCGGATGTCCCACGCGGCATCCTGACCGCCGAAGGTTAAGGCTTCGCTAAGCCACAGCGGACGCGACAGGAGGATCACGATGCGCGTTCTGGTGATCGAGGACGATCCCGTGTCGGCCCGGATGGTGGAGACGGCCCTCACCGCCGACCGGATGGTGGTGGAGGTGGCCACCACCGGCGAGGAGGGGGTGGAGCTGGCCCGGCTCTATGATTTCGACATCATCGTCCTCGACCTGCGCCTGCCCGACATGGACGGCTGCGAGGTGGTGCGGCGGCTGCGGGGCGCGCGGGTCCGCACGCCCATCCTCATCCTCTCCGGCCGCAGCGATCCGGTGGACAAGGTGCGGGGCCTCACCACCGGCGCCGACGACTACATCACCAAGCCCTTCCACCGCGAGGAGCTGCTGGCGCGCATCCATGCCATCGTGCGACGGGCGCAGGGACACGCCCATTCGGTGATCCGCACCGGCAAGCTGGTGGTGGATCTCGACGCCCGCACCGTCTACGTGGACGGCAAGCGTCTGCACGTCACCAACAAGGAATACGCCATCCTCGAATTCCTGTCGCTGCGCAAGGGAACCACGCTCACCAAGGAGATGTTCCTCGATCACCTCTACGGCGGCATCGACGAGCCGGAGCTGAAGATCATCGACGTGTTCATCTGTAAACTGCGCAAGAAGATCGCCGCCCTCACCGGCGGTGAACACTACATCGAGACCGTCTGGGGGCGCGGCTACATGCTGAGGGATCCCGAGGAGGCGCGCGACGACGGGGACGAGGGGGCCGAGGGCACGCCGATGGTGCCGCGCGAGTCGCCTCCCGACCGCGCCGCCGCCCATGCCTGAGGCGGGGCTCCGGGTGCGGCGGCCCGCGGGCCGCCGCGGGGACCTGCGCCGGAAGGCTCCGCCGACGGGGACGGCTCCGCCGGCGGAGGCCGGCACGGTTCATCCCTCTGTGCCGACGACGGTTGCCGTCCAGGCATCGCGCCGTCCGCGGCCCGGAGCACGCCCGGTTCCGGCACGCCTCCGGCGGAGGTCACGGGACCGTGGGCGCCCCGGTCGCGGATACGGGGCATCCCTTCGACCATGGACGGGCTCCGCTCATCCGGACGGCCCCATCCGCGGGTGCGGGAGAATAGCCGCAAGACCATCGTGTTCGGTTCGACGGTCGATGCCCCGTCCGCGGGTACAGGGGGATGCCTCGGCACCGGTGCCCGGGTCGGCGTCTTCCTCAGCTCCGTCCGTGGATGGGGACCATGCCCGAGGAGGGGGAGCGTGAGGCGACCGTGGCACGCCCCGTCCGCGGGTGCGGGGGCATGCCGGACGGTCGGCACCGCGTGATCGACCCGCGGAGCCCATCCGCGGGCGCCGCGGATCCCCGGGGTGCGGCCCCGCTTCCGTTGGCCCCCGTGGATCATGGCCCGCGCGCGGGGCCGCGACGACGGGCCGTGCCCGGATGCGCCGCGGATGCGGATCGGGCTTCCTTCGGGATCGTGGTCGCGACGGGCGCCGCGACGGGGGATCGTGCCCGGGTGTGTCGCGGACGTGGCGCGGACGCACGGCGGAATGGCGATGCGGATGGCGCCACGGCCGCCCCGGCGCCGTCCCGGTGCCTCTCCGATCGCCGCGTCTCTCCGCGAGCCGGGCGCGTCGCGGTACGCGGCCGGAGGCGGCGGGCCCGCGTTGACGGCGGGGGCGGTGCGCCTAGCTTGGGCGGCGGTGGCCCAGCGCTGCGGAGGGGACCATGGCCAAGCCCACCACCCAGCTCGTCAAGCTCGAGAGCACCGCCGGCACGGGCTATTTCTACGTCACCAAGAAGAACACCCGCAACAAGACGGAAAAGCTCGTGCTGCGCAAGTACGATCCCAGGGCCCGTCGCCACGTGGAGTTCCGCGAGACCAAGCTCAAATAGACGTCTCGCACGCGGCCGCCCCGGGCCCGCCCGCCGGCCGGTCCCGGGCCGGGACTCGCGGGGGCGCGCCGGGGCGGATCGGCGGGTGCCGCCACGAGGTCGCGGCTCCCGCGCGCCGGGGCCGGCGGCCGGGGATCGCGGCCCGCCCCGGTCCGTCGGGGATCCGCACGGCGACGGGGACTCGGAAGAGGACGTGCCTTCCGGAGGCCGCCGGGGGCGTCACCCGCCGCGCGGCTGCCGTGGCGGGGTGGCGCGGGTGGTGGTCAGCGCCATCCGCGCCTCCGCCGCCACCGTCACCCGGCCCCCTCGGCCGTCGGGCACATCCGCCATATCACCGGCGCGGGCGGACGCGTCGGGTCCCGTCGCGGATGTGGAGCTCGGGGACGGGACCCCGTGGCGACGGCTGCGGATCGGAAGGGGCCGCGTCCGGGAGGATCCACGGGCCGCCCCCGGTGCCGCTCGCGCCGGGAAGATGGACGGGGGCGCGCGTCCGGACCCCGCCGCATCGGCGGTCGATCCGGCAGGAACGGGGGCGATCCGGGGCCGCGGAGGAGTTCTCCCCGCCACCGTGGAGGCGCGGCGGCCCGGCCGTACGCCGCGATCCGGTGGTGCGGGCGGTGCTGCCGGGGGCCCCGGCGTGGGGCCGGGCGGTGGTCCGCGACCGCGGCCCGTGTCTCGCCCGCATCGCCCGCGAGACCATGCGCTTCGAGCGCGAGTCCCGGTCGGTCCCCCAGCTCGGCGATCTCCACCGGCGGCCGGTCGCGCGGCCGGACCTCCCCTGACGGTCATGTCCGTCGCCGCCATGGCGGACGGACCCGAGGCCCCCGGGAGCGCCCCGCCGAGGCCATGGCCTCCGTGGCCCGTCCCGCGGTGCCGGCGGGCCCGCGGGGCGATCCGGTGCGTCCGTCCGCGGGGCCGCGTGGGGACCGCGACGCCGCGATCCCTCAGTCCTCCTCCTCCTCGTCGGACTCTTCCGCCACGATGTCCGGGGCGGTGACGGCATCGCCCGGACCGAGCCCGAGGACGGCGGCGGCCGCGCCGCCGTGGACGGCGATCTCCACCAGACCCATGCTGTTCACGTACCAGAAGGCCTCGCCGGGCGGCACCCGCCCGAAGGTCTCGGCGAAGGCGAGTCGCCGGCCCGCCGCCTCCAGCATCGCCGTACGCGGCAGGACCTCGCCGCGGAGGCCCGTCACCAGATTGCCGTAGCGGTCCACGTAGAGGATCCGGGGCGGATCGTCGGGCCAGTCGGGAAAGTCGGCGGGCGTCCACGGCTCCAGGCCCGAGAGATCGCCGCGGGCGATGCGCGCCGCCGTCGGCGCGAACAGATCACGGCCGTGGAAGCTGGCCGACAGGCGCGGCGGCCGGCGGACGATGCGGAAGGCCCGCTCCTCCAGCGCCTCCCGCCGCAGGTGCTCGAACAGGCCGTTGTCGGGGCCGACGAACCACACCCCGTCCAGCTCGAGAGCGAGGGGCGCCCGTTCCGTGCCCACGCCCGGGTCCACCACCGCCACGCACACGTCGCCCGGCTGGAAGCGGCGGGCGAGGGCGGCGAGCAGCGGCGAGGCGAGATCGGGCCGGAAGGGGACGGCATCGCTCATCAGCCGCACCACCGGGATCCCCGGCGCCTGCCGGCGGCAGACCGCCTCCATCTCGCCCGTGTAGGGTCCGGCCTCGCCGAAGTCGGTGAACAGCAGGATCATCCCACCGTCTCCACCACGCCCTGGGCGACCCACCAGTCGGGACGTTCGCCGGCGAGCCTCCGCGCCGCCGCCCGCGCCGCCGCCGGGCTCTCGAACAGGCCGTAGCAGGTGGGGCCGCTGCCGCTGAGACGGGCGACGAGACAGCCCGCCGCCGCCCGCAGCGCCCTCAGCACCGCCTCCACCCCCGGACACAGCCGCCGTGCCGTCGCCTCCAGATCGTTGCGCCCCTCGCCCAGCCACCAGCCGAACACCGGCAGCGTCGCCTCCGCCGGCAGCGGCGGTCGCGCCGCCGGCCGCGGCGTTTCGCTGCGGGCGAAGGCCTCGAACACCCGTGCCGTGGGCAGTTCGCAACCCGGCCCCGCCAGCACCAGCGGCAGCGGTGGCAGACCGCGCACGGGATCCAGCCGCTCACCGATGCCGCGCATGCGGGCGGTCCGCCCCCACAGGCAGACCGGTACGTCCGCGCCCAGCTCGCCGGCCAGCTCCAACAGGGTGGGAAGGTCCATCTCCAGCCCCCACAGCTCGGCGAGGCCCGAGAGCGTCTGGGCGGCGTCGGACGAACCACCGCCCAGTCCCGCCGCCGGCGGGACGCGCTTCGTGAGCCGGATGCGGGCCCCGGCCGGCCGCGCCGCCCATTCCGCCAGCAGCCGCGCCGCCCGCAGCACCAGATTGCTCTCGCCGTGGGGCACGCGGTCGGCGAAGGGACCCTCCACCGTCAGCGTCAGCTCGTCGGCCGGCGCCAGCGCCAGCTCGTCCGCCACCACGCCGAACACCACGAGGCTGTCGAGTTCGTGATAGCCGTCGGCGCGGCGGCCGGTGACGAAGAGATCGAGATTGATCTTGGCCGGAGCCGTGCGGCGGATCATCGTCCGTCGGCATCGGCCAGGGTGACGTCCTCGCCGAGGCCCCGGCGCAGCTTCTCGCGCACGCGGGCGGCGAGGTCGGCGTCCGGCTCGAGGGTGAGCACGCGGCGCCACTGGAAGCGGGCCTCGCGCCGCCGTCCCACCCGCCAGTAGGCGTCGCCGAGATGGTCGTTGATCACGGGATCGCCCGGCTCCAGCTCCACCGCCCGTTCCAGATACTCGATGGCGCGGGCGTAGTCGCCGAGGCGGTAGTAGGCCCAGCCGAGACTGTCGACGATGAAGCCGTCCCGCGGCGCCAGCTCCACCGCCCGGTGCAACATCTCGCGGGCCTCCTCCAGCCTCTCGCCCCGCTCCACCCAACTGTAGGCGAGATAGTTGAGCACCAACGGCTGGTCCGGATCCAGCTCGAGGGCGCGGCGGAAGGCCCGCTCCGCCTCGGCCCAGCGGCCGCTGCGCTCGAGGGTGACGCCGAGGGCGTAGAAGAGGCGCCAGTGGCCGGGCTCCACCCGTTCGAGACGGGCGACGGCGCGCCGGTAGGCGCGGCGGGCCCGCGCCCACGCCTCCTCCCGCCGCAGGAGATCGCCGAGGGTGACGAGGGGGGCGATGGCGTCCGGATGTTCCTCGGCGAGCCGCTCCAGCAGTGCATAGCCCTCGCGCCGGCGCTCCAGCGCCACCAGCACCCGTGCCCGCAGCAGCCCTGCCGGGAAGGCGAAGGGGGAATCGGGGTCGATGCCGTCCAGGGCCGCCAGCGCCCCCTCCCGGTCGCCAAGGGCGGCGGCGATGGCCGCCACCCGATAGCGGGCCTCGTCGTGCCCGGGGTCGACGAAGAGGGCGAGGCGGGCGAGGCGGAGCGCACGGAAGCGGGCGCGGGTGACGTCGAGGGCTTCGGCGAGGCGCACCAGGGCATCGGCCACCGCCGCGGGGGGGCCGGCGAAGGGCGGCGGGACGGGAGCTTCCCCGGCGAGACGTTCGGCCAGCCACTCCAGCACCGGATCCTCCGGCCGGCGCGCCCGCGCCCGGGCCACCCGCTGCCGTGCCCGCGCCCGCTCGCCGAGGCGGTCGTCCAGATGGGCGGCCATCCACACCAGTGCCGCCGGCATCCGGCCCCCACCGCGCACCGCCTCCAGCACCCGGCGCGCGCCGGCCACGTCGCCCCGTGCCAGCAGGATGGCGGCGGTGTGGACGGCGTGCAGCCAGGGGATCCCGCGCGTCACCCCGGGGCCGTCGAGCCGGCGCAGGGCCGCCTTGGCGTCGCCCCGGGCCATCTCCAGCCAGGCGGCCAGGAAGGGGACCAGCATCCGGCCGAGACCCGGCGCCTCGAGGCGGGCGAGGCGGCGGCGGGCGGCCGCCACCTCGCCGCGGCGGAAGGCGTCGAGGGCCAGCAGCAGTTCCGCCTCGAAGCGGCCGGGTGCCGCCTCCACCAGCCGGCGGGCGTCGGCCACCGCCGCCCGGAAGTCCCCGCTCGCGATCTCCGCCTGCACCAGCCGCCGCAAGATCTCCACATTGCCGGGCGCCAGTTCCGCCGCCCGCCGCAGCAGCGTCACCGCCCGCCGGAACTCGCCCGCTTCCAGCGCCCAGGTGCCGGCCAGCCAGTTACCGGCCACCCCCGAGCCGTCCACCCGCAGCGGCTCGCCCACCGGTCCGTCGAAGGCCGGCTGACGGGCGCAGGCGGCGAGCGCCGCCGCCAGCAGCAGGACGGCGAGCGCGCGTTCCGGCCGCCGCCCTTGACGGTCGCCCGATGCGGCCCCAAACCACCGATGCCGCGGCCCGCCGGTCGCGGCCTTTCCTCGCATGGCGTTCACGAGCGCGGAGACCCCACGATGCTGAAGATGTCCAAGAGCAAGAACGACCCCGCCGCGCGCGGTCCGGCCCAGCAGCTCAAGACCTACGAGGGCAAGAAGGTCAAGCCCGTCCTCTACGTCGGGACCGCACTCGGTCACGGTCGCTACATAGCGGCGCAGGACGAAAGCGGCAACCTCGTGCTCGATCGTGACGGCAAACCCGTCGCCTACGCCGACATCTGAGCGGCCGGTACGGTCCGCCACCCGCGGCGCGGGACCGCGTTCCGGGCGGTCGCGACGCGCCGTGCGGACCGGGAGGGCGTGGCGGTGAGGGGGCTTCGGGTCGTGCCGGTGGAGAGCCGGCGCGATCGCCTGCTGTTCTTCGATCTGCCGCGACGGCTCCACGCCGACGATCCGGTCTTCGTGCCGCCGCTGCTGATGGAGCGACTGTGGCACGTGGATCCGCGCCACAACCCCTTCTTCCGCTACATCGACATCACCTTCTACCTGGCCCTCGCCGGCGACCGGCCGGTGGGGCGCGTCAGCGCCCAGATCGACCGCAAGCGCCTCGCCCGCCACGACGACGCCACCGGTCACTTCGGCTTCCTGGACGCCGTCGACGACGCCGAGGTCTTCGCCGCCCTCTTCGAGACGGTGGAGACGGACCTGCGACGGCGCGGCATGCGGCGGGTGAGCGGTCCCTTCGACCCCTCCATCAACGACACCTGCGGTCTGCTGGTGGAGGGCTTCGAACATCCGCCGGTGGTCATGATGGGCCACGCCCGCCCCTGGTACCGGGCGCGGGTGGAGGCCCTCGGCTACCGCAAGCTCAGGGATCTGCTCGCCTACGACTTCGACGTGGCCGGCGACTGGCCACCGGCGGCCCGGCGTCTCCTGGAGCGGGCCCGCCGTCTGTCCGGCCTGTCCTTCCGCCCGCTGGACATGCGGCGCTATTTCGCCGAGATCGACCTCGTCTGCGACATCTTCAACGACGCCTGGGCCGACAACTGGGGCTTCGTCCCCCTCGACCGCGACGAGGCGCGCCATCTCGCCCGCAGCATCCGTCCGCTGGTGACGGCCGGATGCTTCGCCATCGGCGAGGTGGAGGGCGAGCCGGCGGCCATGGCCGTGACCCTGCCCGACGTCCACGAGGCCATCCGCGACCTCGACGGCCGACTGCTGCCGCTGGGCTGGGCGCGGCTGATCTGGCGGCTGCGGGTGCGCGGCGTCCGCCGCTGGCGCATGCCTCTCATGGGCGTGCGCCGCCGCTTCCAGCGCGGCCTGCGCGGCGCCGCCCTCGCCCTCGGCGTGATCGACCGGGTCAAGCGCTACCATCGGGCGCGCGGCGTGCGACGGGCCGAGCTCTCCTGGGTGCTGGAGGACAACCGGCCCACCCGCGCGCTCATCGAGACGGTGGGCGGCGTGCCCTACAAGCGCTATCGCATCTACGGGAAGGAGTTGGCATGAGCGGGCCCGTCGCCGCCCTGGTGCTGGCCGGCCGCCGCCGCGGCGAGGCGGATCCCGTCGCCCGCGCCGCCGGCGTGCCGGTCAAGGTGCTGGCGCCCCTGGGCGGGCGCCCCATGCTCGCCCACGTCTTGGAGGCGCTGCGGGCGGCGCCGGTGGTGGCGCGCATCGCCGTGGTCTGTGACGAGCCGGCGCTGCTGCACGGCCACCCCGCCCTGGCCCCGCTGCTGGAGGGGGAGGTGACGGTGCTGCGCGGGCGTGCCAGCGTGGTGGGCTCGGTCCAGGAAGGGCTCGACGCGCTGGGGCTGCCGCTGCTCGTGACCACCGGCGACCATCCCCTCCTCGATCCCGCCGCCGTCGGCCGTTTCGTCGAGGGGGCCGAGCGCCGCGGCGCCGATCTCGCCGCCGCGGTGGTGCCCCGTTCCGTCTTCACCCGTCGTTTCCCCCACAACCGCCGCACCTGGTGGCGCTTCCGGGAGGACGGCTATGCCGGCGCCAATCTGTTCCTGCTGCGCACGCCGGCCGCCCGCCGCCTGCTCGACTGGTGGCGGGGACTGGAGACGACGCGCAAGCGGCCGTGGAAGGTGATGGCGGCGCTGGGGCCGGCGCTGCTGCTGGGGTATCTGCTGCGCCGGCTGACGCTGGAGCGGGCGGCGGCGATCCTCTCGGCCCGGCTCGGCCTCGCCTTCGGGGCCGTGCCCCTGGAGCGGGCGGAGCTCGCCGTCGACGTGGACCGCCCCGACGACCTCGCCCTCGCCGCCGCCATCCTCGCGGCCCGCCGCGCGGAGGCGGCCGGGTGACCCTCCGCATCGCCCACCTCACCGACGTCCACCTGCCCCTGCCCGTGGCCGGACCGGCGGCGCTGCTGGCGCTGCCCCGCCGCTGCGGTCTCGCGCCCTTCCTCGGCAAGCGGGCGAGCGGGCTGGTCTCCTGGGCGCTGCGGCGGAGCTTCCGTCACCGGGCGGCGCTGCTGGCGACGGTGCGGGAAGACGTGGCCGCCTTCCGGCCGCATCTGGTGCTGGTGACGGGCGATCTCGTCCACCTCGCCCTCGCCGGGGAGTTCGCCGCCGCCCGCCGCTGGCTCGGGGAGCTGGCGCGCCTCGCCCCGGTCCATCTGGTCCCCGGCAATCACGATGCCTATGTGGCGGGCGCCCTGGAGGCCCACGGCGGAGCGTGGGCGGACTGGACCCACGGTCGCGTCGCCCACGACGACTACCCCTGGTCGGCGGCGGTGGGCCCGCTGCTGCTGATCGGCCTCTCCACCGCCGTCCCGCGGCCGGTGGGCGATGCCGGCGGCCGGCTGGGGGCGGCGCAGTGCGCGCGGGCCCGCCGCCTGCTGGCCGCGGCCGCGGAGGCCGTCCGCATCGTCCTCCTCCACCATCCGCCGCTGCCGGTGGGACCGCGGCGGCGGGCGCTGGAGGACCGCGGGGCCTTCGCCGCCGTGGTGCGCGAGGTGGGAGCCGAGCTGGTGCTGTGCGGCCACGAACACCGCGCCCTCAAGGGGGCGCTCGCCGGCCCGGCGGGACCGGTACCGGTGCTGGTGGGCCCCTCCGCCTCGCTGGCCGAGCCCGGCAGGCGGGGAGGCTGGCTCGCCCTCGAACTGGATCCGCGGCACCGTACCCTGCGGGTGACGCTGCGCCGCTTCGACGGCCGCGGCCTCGTGAGCGAACGCCGCCCCGAGCGGCCGCTGCCGCCGGCGCGGGTCCGGGAGGGCGCGGCATGACCGTACTGTCCCGCTACGTGGTGCGGGCCACCCTCGGGCCCATGGCCGTCACCCTGCTGGTGGCGCTGCTGATCCTGCTGGCCGAACGCGCGCTCAGGCTCGTGGGGATGGTGGTGGGCTGGCGCAGCAATCTGCTGCTGGTCTTCGAGATGCTCAGCTATCTGGTGCCCCACTACATGGGCCTGGCGCTGCCGGCCGCCTTCTTCTTGGGCCTCTTCCTCGCCACCGCCCGCTTCGCCCGCGACGGCGAGCTCGACGTGATCCAGGCCGCCGGGGCCGGCCTCGCCCGCTACACCCGACCGCTCCTCGGCCTCGGTCTCGCGCTGACGGCACTGCACCTGCTGGTGGTGGGCTATCTGCAGCCCTGGGGACGCTATGGCTATCGCGCCGCCGTCTACGCCGCCACCAACGTCTCCTTCCAGGCGCTGCTGGAGCCCGGGGTCTTCGCCACCCTCGGCCGCACCACCTGGTACGTGGCGACCCTCGACGGCGCCCGCGAGCGCTTCACCGGTCTCTTCCTCTACAGCGAGCGCCCCGGCGGCGATTCGCTGGTGCTCACCGCCCGGCGCGGACGGCTGGTGATGGAGGGACCCATGGCGCCGGCGGCGCTGGCCTTGGAGGACGGGGTCCAGCAGGTGCTGCCCGCCGTCGGCCGGACCGTGCGCGACGAGGAACTGCCGACCGCCCTCACCGTCCGTTTCCGCCGCTTCACCAGCGATCTGCGCGGCACCCGGCCGGTGGGCTTCCGGCCCCGCGGCGAGGACGAGCGCGAGCTCACCCTCGACGAACTGGTGGCCCTCCACGGACGCGGCCGCGGCGACATCGCCCCCCGCGAGGTGGCGGCGGAGCTGTTCGGCCGGCTGGTCCGCTCGCTGTCCATCCCCTTCCTGCCGCTGCTCACCGTCCCCCTCGCCCTCGGCCGACGGCGGGGACGGCGCTCCTACGGGTTCGTGGTGGGGCTGGCGGTGCTGGTCCTCTACCATCAGGCGCTGCGGACCCTGGAGGGGCTCGCCGACGACGGCGCGGTGGCGGCATTGCCGGCCCTGGGCCTGCCCTTTCTGCTGTATGCGGCGGGCAGCGTCCTCCTGTTCGTGCGGGCGGCGACGCGGGTCCCGGATCCCGCCCGCGGCGCCATCGTCGATCGCCTCTACGAGGCGCTGGCGGCGCGCCTGCGACGGTTCGCGGAGGTCACCTGATGCGCCCGCGCGTGCTCGGCCGCTACCTCCGCCGCCACGCCGCCCTGCGGCTGCTGCTGGTGGCGCTGGTGTTGCTGGGCCTCGGCCTCATGTTCGATCTGCTGGACGCCAGCGAGGACATCCTGCGCCGTTCCGACCGGGTGGTGGCGGACCTGTTCCTCTACGTGGCGCTGCGGCTCCCCTCGCTGGTGAGCGAGCTGTTCGGCTTCCTCGTGCTGCTGGGCGGCCTCTTCACCGTGATCGACCTGTTCCGCCACCGCGAGCTGGTGGTGATGTGGGCGGCGGGCCTGTCGCCGGCCGACCTCGCCCGCCATCTGCTGCCGTTCGCCGCCCTCCTCGCCGTCTCCAAGTTCCTGCTGGACGACCGGCTGGTGCCGCCCACCGCCGCCGTCCTGCGCGAGTGGGACGTGGGCCGCTTCTCGACCGATTTCGGCGTGGGCCCCGGCCGCTGGGTGTGGGTGGAGATCGACGGCGCCGCCCTCAAGGCCGATGCGGCGGCCGCCCGCGAACGGCGCCTCGAGCGGGTGGAACTGTTCCTGCGCGACGAGGCGGGGCGTCTGCGCGCGCGGCTGGTGGCCTCGCGGGCCGAACCCGTGGACGGGCGCCTGCGCTTCTTCGACGCCACCCTCTATCCCGCTGGTCCCGGCCGGCCCGAGCGCTTCCCCGTCTACGACCATCCCGGCCGGGTGGATCTCGCCGCCGTGCAGCTCATGGCTCGGCCGGCCCAGGAGCTGGCGTTGCCCGATCTGGTGCGGGTGATCCGGGCCCGCGGCTACGGCATGCGGCCCGTCCATCCCCACCGGGTGTGGGCGCAGGCGCGCTTTTCCGACCCGCTGGGGGCCGGTGCCCTGCTGCTGCTGCCGCTGGCGCTGCTGCGCAGCTTCAGCCGCCGCGGCATCACCTCGCGTCTGTTCGCCGAGGCGCTGGCCCTGGGCTTCCTCTACGAACTCGCCCACGGCTTCCTGCTGGCGCTGGGCGAGGGCGGCTTCGTGCCGGCTCCTCTCGCCGCCTGGGGCCTGCCGCTGCTGCTGGTGGCGGGGCTGCTCCTCGCCTTCCGCCGCGCCCACGCCGGCGCCGGCCGCCTCGATCCCGTTCCCCTCCGCCGATGCCGGCCCGCCTCGCCGTCCTGATCAATGCCGAGAGCCGCCGCAACCGCCGCGGCGCCGGCCGCCACCTGGCCGCCGTGGCCGATGCCGACGACGTGCTGCTGCTGGAGCGGTCGGCCGGCCAGGAGAGCGCGCCGCTGCTGGCCGAGGCCCTGGCCGCGGGCGTGCGGGTGCTGGCGGTGGACGGCGGCGACGGGACGGTGATGCGCGTCCTCACCGCCCTCGCCGATCTCGCCCCGGTCGCCCACTGGCCCGCCCTCGCCCTGCTTCCGGGCGGCAGCTCCAACGTCACCGCCGCCGACCTCGGCCTGCCCCGCCGTGACGTCGCCACCCTCCGCGCCCTGCGCGCCCTCGCCCGCGGCGAGGAAGGAAATCTCACCGTCGTCGGCGCCCCGCTGCTCAGCGTTGCGGGGGGTGGTCTGCGGCGCCCCCTCCGGGGCTTCCTGTGGGGCGCCGCCGGCGCGTGCGACCTGGTGCGCGAATGGGAGCGGCGCTGTCGTCGGCGGGGACTCGTGGGCCACCTCTCCCACCTGCTGATGCTGGCGCGGACCGCCGCCCGCCTCGCCCTCCTCGGCCCGGAGGGGACGGGCCTCGCCGCCGTCCGCTGCCGGCCGGCGCTGGACGGGGAGGACTGGGGCGAGGGTCGGCGCCTCTTGCTGGTGGCCACCACCCTCCGCCGGCTGGTGCTGGGGGCGCGTCCCTGGTGGAACCGGGATGGACGTCCCCTGGCGCTCACCGTCGTCCCGGCCCCGCCCACCGCCGCCCTTCGCCTGCTTCCGCGTCTGCTGGCCGGCGACGACCGGCCGCCGCCGCGGCTGCCCGGCGGCTGGCGGAGCGGCGGCGGGCATCGTGCGACCATCGCGGGGCTTGCCGAATTCGTCCTCGACGGCGAGCTGTTCGCCGCGGATCCCCGCACCCCCCTCGAGATCACCGGCGAGGAGACCGTCCGCCTTGTCCGCCCCCGATCTACCGTCGGAGCTTCTGGATTCGCTGCGCGCCCTGGTGGCCGGTGAGCTGGACGTGGCGCTGCCGCCGCCGGTGGCGGCGATGGTGGCGGAGGTGCGCCGGCGCTGGGGCGGGACCGTGCGGGCGGTGCTCTTCTACGGCAGCTGTCTGCGGGCCGGCCGTGATGGCGGCGGCCTCCTCGATCTCTACGTGCTGACGGGCGCCGGGACGGGACCTCGGCGGCGCGGGACGGCGCGGCTGGCCTCGCGCCTGCTGCCGCCGGACGTCTACTATCTGGAGGTCCCCTTCGAGGGCCGCCGCGTGCGCGCCAAATGTGCCCTTTTGGAGCTCGGGCGCTTCGAGCGGCTGACCTCGCCCGTCACCTTCCAGCCCTATTTCTGGGCCCGCTTCGCCCAGCCCGTGGGGCTCGCCTTCGCCGCCGACGGCGTCCGCGGGCGCATCGAGACCGCCCTCGCCCGCGCCGTGGGCGCCCTCTATCTCGCCGCCCGTCCGCTGGTCCCGGCCGGGACCTCCGCCCGCGACTTCTGGATCGCCGCCTTCCGCGCCACCTACGCCACCGAACTGCGTCCGGAGCGGCCGGATCGGCCCCGCGAGCTGGTGGACCGCTATCCCGAGCGCTACGCCCGTCTCTTCGCCCTTCTGGAGGAGGCCGGCCTTCCCCTCGCGGATCCGGTGCGGGCCCGGCGGGACTGGCGGCTCAGGCGCTGGCAGGGCAAGCTCCTGTCGGTGCTGCGCCTGTCCAAGGCCGCCTTCACCTTCGCCGGCGGGGCCGATTATCTCGCCTGGAAGATCGAGCGCCACAGCGGCGTGCCGGTCCGTCTCTCCCCCTTCCACCGCCGCCATCCCTTCCTCGCCGCCCTCCACCTGGGGCTGCGCCTCTATCGCGCCCGCGCCTTCCGCTGACGCTTGCGCCGCCTCGCCCCACGGCTATCTCCCCGGAAAGACGACGAGGAGGCCGGGGCGATGAGCGAGGAACGGAGGACGGTCTTCATCACCGGTGCCAGTCGCGGCATCGGCCATGCCACCGCCGCCTACTTCGTGCGGCAGGGCTGGCGGGCCATCACCTGTTCGCGCGAGCCGGTCCCGCCCCAGTGTCCGCGCAACGAGCGCCACGCCCACATCACCATCGACCTCGCCGAGACCGACCGCCTGCCGGAGGCGGTGGAGCGTCTGGAGGAGCTGCTGGAGGGACGACCGCTCCACGCGCTGGTCAACAACGCCGGCTATTCCCCCAAGCAGGCCGACGGCCGTCGGCTCGGCTGCCTCGACGGCGACATGGCGCTGTGGGAGCGGGTGTTCCGCATCAACTTCTTCGCCCCCGTGTTCTTCAGCCGGGCGCTGGCACCGCATCTGGCCGAAGCCGGCGGCTGCATCGTCAACCTCACGTCCATCGCCGGCCACCGCGTCCATCCCTTCGCCGGCAGCGCCTACGCCACCTCCAAGGCGGCGCTGACGGCGCTGACCCGCGAGCTCGCCGCCGATCTCGCCCATCTCGGCATCCGCGTGAACGCCGTCTGTCCCGGCGAGATCAACACCGCCATCCTCTCGCCGGGCACCGAGCGCATCGTCGAGCGGATCCCCCTCCGACGCCTGGGTTCGCCCGAGGAGGTGGCCTCCATCGTCTACTTCCTGTGTTCCGAGGGGGCCTCCTACATCACCGGTGCCGAGATCCCGGTCAACGGCGGCCAGGACGTCTACTGAACGGAGGCGGGATTGTCCGGGGACGGACCCGCCGCCGTCCTCTGTCCCGCCCGCCGCTTCACCTGGCCGGGGGACGTGGCGGCGGCGCGGCGGCTCCAGGAGAGGCTGCGCGCCCGGGTGGTGACGGAGGACCGGCTCGAGGGGAGCGGACGGGTGGCGGGCGTCGACGTCCACTACGACCGCCGGCGCCGTCTCACCTTCGCCGCGGCGGTGCGCCTCGCCGCCGACGGGACTCTCGCCGCCAGCGCCCTCGCCGCCCGGCCCACCCGTTTTCCCTACGTGCCGGGCTATCTCGCCTTCCGGGAGGCACCGGCGGCGTTGGAGGCGCTGACGGTGCTGGGGGAGGTGGAGCTGCTGTTCGTGGACGGTCACGGTCTCGCCCATCCCCGCCGCTTCGGCATCGCCTGCCATCTCGGCGTGCTGCTGGACCGTCCCACGGTGGGGGTGGCCAAGACGCGCCTCGTGGGCCGCTACGCGGAGCCGGCGGCGGAGGCGGGATCCTGGACCCCGCTCGAACATCGCGGCGAGGTGGTGGGCGCGGTGGTCCGCACCCGCACCGGCGTGCGGCCGGTCTTCGTCTCCGTGGGGCACCGGCTGTCGCTCGCCACCGCCGTCCGTCTCACCCTCGCCTTCGCGCGCGGCTTCCGTCTGCCCGAGCCCACCCGCCTCGCCGACCGCCTCTCCCGCGCCCACGGCGGATGACGACGGCGGCCGGCGCCGCTATCTCGCCCGGCGACTCCCACGGCCCGAAGGGAAGGACAGGCTCATGGACGCCACCGCCGCACCGCGACGCATCCTCTTCGTCTGCACCGGCAACATCTGCCGCTCGCCCATGGCCGAGGCGGTGCTGCGCCACCACGCCGAGCGGCTCGGCCTCGCGCTGATGGTGGACAGTGCCGGCACCAGCGCCGAGGAGGCGGGCAACCCGCCCGATCCCCGCGCGGTCCACGTCCTGCGCCGGCGCGGCTATCCGGTGCCGCGGCGGGTGGCGCGCCGGATCCGGCGGCGGGACTTCCGGGAGTTCGATCTGGTGCTGGCGGCGACCCGCGGCCATCTCCACCGGCTGCGGCGCCTCGCACCGGTGGGGGCGCCGGCCACCCTCGACCTGCTCATGAGCTTCGCGCCCGGGGTGGCGGATCCCGACATCCCCGATCCCTGGTACGGGGATCTCGCCGACTACGAACACGCCCTCGATCTCATCGAGCGCGGGGTGGAGGGGATGATCCATCGTTTTTGGCCGGAGTGCCGGGACTCGTGAAACGGCTGCTGGCACACGTCGAGGCGGTCCTGGGCGTGCGGCCGGTGGACGCCACGCCCCTCCACGGCGGCTGCATCGCCGAGGTCTGGCGGGTGGAGCTGGCGGACGGCGGGCATATCGTCGCCAAGCGGCCGCGCGGTGGCGGCGATCCCGTCACCGAGGGCTGGATGCTCCGGGAGCTGCGCCGACGCGGCGGCCTGCCGGTGCCGGAGGTCCTCCACGCCGCGCCAGATCTGCTGCTGCTGGAGTGGATCCCCCACGACGACGGCGGTCTGGACGGGCGCGGCGAGGCGGAGGCGGCGGAGCTGCTCGCCGCGCTCCACGCCGTCACCGCCCCCCGCTTCGGGCTCGACCGCACCACGCCCATCGGCCCCCTCCACCAGCCCAATCCCTGGACCGAGCGCTGGGTCGACTTCTTCCGCGAGCATCGCCTGCTCCACGCCGCCCGCCGGGCCCACGCCGCCGGCCGGCTGCCGGCCCGGGTGCTGGGACGGATCGAGCGGCTGGCGGCGCGGCTGGAACGCTGGCTGGAGGAGCCCGCGGCACCGGCGCTGCTGCACGGCGACGTCTGGACCGGCAACGTGCTGGTCCGGGGCGGGCGGGTGGCCGCCTTCGTCGATCCCGCCATCTACTTTGGCCATCCCGAGATGGAGATCGCCTTCACGACCCTCTTCGGCCCCTTCGGCCGGACCTTCTACGACCGCTACGCGGCGCTGCGCGGTCTCGACGAGGGCTTCTTCGCCCTGCGCAGGGACCTCTACAATCTCTACCCGCTGCTGGTCCACGTGGAGCTCTTCGGCGGCGGCTATCTGCGTCCGATCCTCCGCACCCTCGACCGGCTCGGCATCCCGTGAGCGCGTCCCTGCCCACCCTCACCCTGATCCTCGGCGGCATCCGCTCCGGCAAGAGCGAACGGGCGGAGGCCCTGGTGCGGGGGAGCGGCCTCCCCGTGGTCTATCTCGCCACCGCCCGGCCGCTGGATGGGGAGATGCGGGCACGCATCGCCCGCCACCGCGCCCGCCGCGATCCCGCCTGGCGGCTGGTGGAGGCCCCGCTGGACCTGGCCGACGCGCTGGCCGGGGCCGCCGGTGCGGGGCGGGTGGTGCTGGTGGACGGACTCGGTGTCTGGCTCGCCAATCTGCTGGTGGAGCTGGGAGGGGAGGCGGACGTCCGGACCCGCCTCGTCGCCTTCCGAGAGGCGCTCCTGCGGGCGGCGGGTCCGGTGGTGGTGGTCTCGGAGGAGGTGGGGCTCGCGCCGGTGCCGGCCGATTCCCTCACCCGCCGCTTCGCCGATCTCCTGGGTGACCTCAATCGCTGGATCGCCGGGCGGGCGCAGCGGGTGGAGCTGGTGGTGGCGGGCCTGTCGCTGGTCCTGCGCGGTCCGCGAGACAGTTTCGAGTGAATCCATTCCGAACGGCTTCCGTTTGCCCCCGCGGGCGACGCCTGCCATCTCCGGGCCGGTGTCCGACGGGAGATGGAGGCATCATGCAGCGACGCGACGTGCTGGCCCTCGGCCTCGCCGCCCTCGCCCTTCCCCGCCCCGCCGCGGCGGCCGGGGAGGAGGTGGTCAACGTGTACAGCTCCCGCCACTACGGGGTGGACGACGCCCTCTGGCGGGCCTTCGAGGCGGAGACCGGCATCCGGGTGCGGGTGGTGGAGGGCGGCCACGACGAGCTGATCCAGCGTCTCGCCGCCGAGGGCGAATACACGCCGGCGGACGTGCTGGTGACGGTGGACGCGGGCCGGCTCGCCTTCGCCGCCGCCCGCGGGCTGTTCCGGCCCGTCACCTCGCCCGCCCTGGAACGGGCGATCCCCGCCCATCTGCGCCATCCCGAGGGGCTGTGGTGGGGTCTCGCGGTGCGGGCGCGCATCCTCGTCCACCACACGGGCCGGGTGCGGCGGGACGAGCTCTCCACCTACGAGGAGCTGGCCGATCCGAAATGGCGCGGGCGCATCCTCGTGCGCTCCAGTTCCAACATCTACAACATCAGTTGGGTGGCCTCCATGATCGCGGCGAACGGGGTCGAGGCCACCGAACGCTGGTGCCGGGGCTTCGTCGCCAATTTCGCCCGCCCGCCGCAGGGGGGCGACACCGACCAGATCGAGGCGGTGGCCGCCGGCGTCGGTGACGTCGCCATCGTCAACCACTACTACTTCGCCCGCCTCCTGGCCTCGGCGGAGGCGGCGGACCGCGCCCTGGTGAAGGAGCTGGCCCCCTTCTTCCCCAACCAGGAGGACCGGGGCACCCACGTGAACGTCACCGGCGCCGCCGTCACCCGCCATGCGCCCCATCCCGGGGCGGCGCTCAGGCTGCTCGAGTTCCTGGCGGGGTCCGTCGGTCAGCGCCACTTCGCCGACGCCACCCTCGAATATCCCGCGAACCCGGAGGTGACGCCCCATCCGGTGCTGCGGGCCTGGGGGCCGTTCCGACAGGATACCGTGAACGCCGCCCGCTATGCCGAGTTCGCCGAGGAGGCGGTGCGGCTCATGGACCGCTGCGGCTGGCGCTGAGGGAGGCTCAGCGGTAGCCCAGCACCCGGGCGTAGAGGGCGAGCTGGCGGCGGATGCGCCGTTCCAGACCGAACTTCTGGGCGGCGTGCCGGCGCGCCCGTTCGGCGAGGCGGCTGCGCTGGGCGTGGTCCAGGGCCAGCGCCCGGCGCAGCACCGCCGCGAGCTCCTCGACGGAGCCGTCCGCCAGGAGCCAGCCCGTCTCCGCCGGCTCCACCACCTCCTCGAGGGCGCCGCGGGCCAGCGTCACCACCGGCTTGCCCATGGCCTGGGCCTCGGCGAGGGCGGGGGCGGCGAGGGGCGCCGTCTCCGGCATCCACACCACGAGATCGGCCAGCGCCAATGCCGCCGGGCGATCCTCGCGCAGGTCGACGAAGCGCACCCGCCCACCGAGGCCCGAGGCGGCGAGGTCGCGCTCCAGCTCGCGCGCGTAGCCGGCCGCCGCCCCGTCGCCCGGCAGCACCAGCAGCACGTCGTCGAGGCCGGTGCGGGCGACGGCCTCGAACACCCGGCGGTGACCCTGGCCGGGGGCGAGGGGACCGGCCAGCATCACGATCCGGCCCTCCGGCGGCAGGTTCCAGCGTTCGGCGAAGCCGGCCATGCGCGAGCCGGTGACGCAGGCGGGATCGAATCGCTCCAGGTCCACCGGCGGCGGCAGCACCATCGCCCGTTCGGCCAGCTCCCCTCCGAGCTGCTGGGCCACCACCGCCCGGGCGTAGTGGGAGGGCACCAGGAGGGCGGCGGCGTCGGCGAGGACGCGGGCGAGCCGCCTTCGGCGCAGCACCAGCGTGTCCAGATCGCCCGCCGCCAGCTCCACCACCCGTGGGATCCGCCGCCGCCGCACCGCTCCGGCGGTGGTCAGGGCCAGCCGCAGGTCGGTGGTGTGGACGAGCCGGGGCAGACCGCCCTGCCGCTCCAGCCGTCGCAGCACCCGCCGCGCCGCCAGCCGGCCGGCGAGAGCGGTGTCGCGGGGTGGCGTGGCGACGCGCGCCACGTGGGCGACGGCGAGCTCGCGGTCGCCTTCCCCGGCCGGGGCCAGCACCACCATCTCGGCCCCCTCGCGGCGGGCGGCACGGGCGAGGGCGACGGTCTCGGCGGCCCGACGCGGCCCCGGTGGACGGGACAACCACAGGGCGAGACGCGGGGGCGGCCCCACGGGGACGGCGGTCATGGCGCGATGCCGCGGCTCCGGCCCGGAGCTAGCAGCTCCGCCGACGTTCCCCAAGAGGCGAGGAGGCGCGCCCGCCGCGGGAGGGTGGGGTTCAGACCACGCGATGGGGCGGCTCGCGGCCGGCGAAGAAGGCCTCGAGGCTCTCGAGGCAGCGGAAGCCCATGGCGTCGCGGGTCTCGACGGTGGCGCTGCCGATGTGGGGGAGCAGGAAGGCGCGCGGGCGGGTGAACCAGCGGTGGTCCACGTCCGGTTCGTTCTCGAAGACGTCGAGGCCGACGGCGAAGAAACGGCCCGAGTCCAGCGCCTCCAGCAGCGCCGCCTCGTCGATCACGTTGCCGCGGGCGGTGTTCACCACCACCGCCCCCCGCGGCAGCAGGGCGAGACGGCGGCGGTCCAGCAGATGCCGGTTCTCCGGCGTGCCGGGACAGTGGACGGAGAGGAAGGCACAGTGGGGAAGCAGCTCGTCGAGAGTCTCGTGCCAGATGGCGCCCTCCTCCAGCTCCGGCGGCAGCCGGCGACGGTTGTGGTAGCGGACGGTCATGCCGAAGCCGCGGGCGCGCCGCGCCACCGCCCGGCCGATGCGGCCCATGCCGACGATGCCGAGGGTGCGGCCGTGCAGTTCGAGCCCGAGATAGCCGGTGGGCGACCAGCGCGTCCACACGCCGGCGCGCAGGTCGCGCTGGGCCTCGAAGGCGCGGCGGGCGGCGCCCAGCAGGCACAGCAGCGCCACGTCGGCGGTGGCCTCGGTGAGCACGTCGGGGGTGTGGGTGACGACGATGCCGAGGCGGCGGGCCGCCTCGAGGTCGATGTGGTCGGTGCCCACCGAGAAGGTGGCGAGGATGCGCACACGACCGGCCACCGCCGCCAGCATCTCCGCGGTCCAGCGTTCGGTGGCGGTGGTGAGGACGGCATCCGCCCGCCGCGCGCGTTCCACCAGCTCCTCCGCCGTCCACGCCCGATCCTCGGAGTTGGGGATCGGAACGAACCGCTCGGCGAGCCGCGCCTCCACCGCCGCGGGCAGCCTGCGGGTGACGAACACCACCGGACGCTCCGCCATCGACTCCGGCCTCCCCCGGCTTGTCCCCGTCGCCCGGCGCTGTACCACTGCGGAGACGGGAGGAACAGGGGGACGTCATGGGCCGCTTCGTCTCGGGCCGGATCGCCGTCGCCGTGCTGGTCGCCGGGCTGCTGGCGGCGCTCGCACCGTCGCGGCCCGCGGGGGCCGGGCTGGTGCCGCACCGGGCCTTTTACCGCCTCGAACCGCTGGCCGGGCGGACCCCGCCCGCGACCCGGGTGGAGGGACGGCTCGCCCTCGAGTGGCGGCGGACCTGTGGCGGCTGGGCGAGTCGCCAGCGACTCGCCTTCCTGATGGCGCCGGACGACGCCGCACCCTTCGTGGTCGACATCCGCTTCCGCGGCTTCGAGCGCCTCGACGGCCGCCGTTTCGACTTCGCCATGGAGACCTTCGAGGACGGCCGGCCCGTCGAGCGGACCGAGGGACGGGCGTGGCTGCCCGGGACGACGCGGGAGAGGGGAGGCCTCGTACTGAAGGGTCCGGAGCCGCGTCGGCTCGCGTTACCGGCGACCACGCGCTTTCCCGCCCGCCAGATGGAGGAACTGCTGGCCGCCGCCCGCGCCGGCCGCGCCCTCGTCGACCAGCTCGTCTACGACGGTTCGGGCGAGGAGGGACTGGTGCGGGCCGTCACCCTCTTCGGCCGCCCCCGCGACCGCTCGGGTCGCCGCCTCTGGCCCTTCGTGATGGGCTACCACCGGCCCGGCGATCCCGCGCCGCTGCCGCGGCTGCAGCTCTGGGGCGAGATGGACGAGGGCGGGGTGTTCCGGAAACTGGTGCTGGACTTCGGCGACTTCGCCCTGCGGGCGGTGCCGGTGCGCATCCGCGAACTGCCCCTCCCGCCCTGTCCGGCGCGACCCTGAAACGCCGACGGCCCCGGGGCCGGGAGGACGCCTCCGCCATCCTCCGGCCCCGGGGTCGTCGCCGCGTCGCCGTCAGGCGCCGGCACGGGCGCCGGCGGCGGGGAGCTGCCGGCGCGGACGCAGCCGCTCGCGCAGCGCCGCCATCAGCCGCCGGGCCGTGCGGGCCAGCCACTCGGCCCTGAGCTCGCGGGCGCGCCGCATGGCCTCGACGACGGTGTCGCGATCGATCTCGAAACGGGTCTCGGGACGCCGCATCACGGATTCCTCCGACGTTGTTGCGCTGCACAAGAGATGGCGGCGGTGCGGCGCCGGAGAACGGTCGTTTCCACATGCCGATCATGCACGATCCGGGACGTCTGCGACGGCCGCAGGGCCGTCATGCGGAGGCCGCATGGAGGCCGGCGAGGGCGGCGAGATCGAGCCAGCCGAAACGGGACCGGAAGAGGAAGGCGTCGGCCATCGCCCGCCGGAAGAGGGTCGCGTCGCAGCCGAGCTCGGTCGGCCGCCGGGGAAGGCCGGCGCGGGCGAAGATCCGATGGAGGCGTGCCGGCGGCAGGGCGGTGCGGGCGTGGTGCGTCCTGAGCAGGTCCCAGACGGCGGCGAGCCGTTCCGCCAGCACGGCCACCCGTCCCGGATCGGCGAGCCCCTTCTCCGCCAGCACCCGCGCCGCCGCCGCCGCCCGGGAGCCGAAACGGGCGGCGAGGGCAGCGGGATCGGCATCCAACGGCCGCAGGGGCGGCGGTTCGGGCCGGGCCAGCAGGCGGGCCTGAAGACGGGCGAGATGGAGGGTGGCGAGGGCCACCGCTTCGCCGTGAAGGGGGGTGCCGGCCGCCGGACCCGCCTCCTCCAGCAGATGGGCGACCGCGTGCTCGCCCTGGGAGGCGGGGGCGGAAGTCCCCGCACCCCGCATGACGAGGCTCTGGACCAGGAGCCACACCACGAGGGCCCGCACCGCCTCCGTCTCGCCCGCCGGGAGTCCGTCGAGCCGCGCCAGCACCGCCCGCTCCGGCCCCCGCTGGACGGCGAAGACGTGGGCGGGAAAGGGCCGGTCCAGGAGACACGCCGCGAGACGGAGGTCGTTCTCGACGGTGGTGCGGCAGAGGGCATCCCCGAGGCCGGCCCGGCGCAGTCGCCACGGTGCGCGGGCCAGCACGCCGAGGTCGAAGAAGGCGGCCCGGGGTGGGGCCGTGGGGATGCTCGTCTTGCGGCCGGCGCGGGCCAGCGAGGCGGTGGCGGTGAGCCAGCCGTTCATACTGGGGGCGGTGGCGAAGACGGCGCAGGGCCGGCCGGCGCGGTGGGCCGCGTATTTGGCGAGGTCGCAGAGGGTGCCGCCCCCCACCGCCACCACCGTCCCCACCCCGTCCAGCTCGCCCGCCAGCGCTTCCGCCAGCTCCACCGTCGCCGCCGGTGCCCGCAGGCGGAGCAGTCGCCCGCCGATCTCCGCCGCCAGCCGTTCGCCCAGCGCCGGTGCGGTGTTCTCGTCGGCCAGCAGCAGCCACGGGCCGGGAAGACCCGCCTCCTCCAGCAGCGCCCGGCCGCGACCGGAGAGATCCGGCGCCAGCACCAGGGCGGGCGGATCGGCGAGTCCCGCCCGCAGGCGGGCGAGGGGTGGCGGCAGGGCGGTCATCGCCGCAGATGGACGAGGGCGCAGAGGACGGCGCCGGGTTCGCGGGCGAGGCGTCGCAGCAGCGAGGGCGCCGCCTCGAGGGTGGTGCGGTGGGTCACCACCGCCGTCGGATCGAGGCGTCCGTCGGCGAGGAGGGCGAGGGCCCGCCGCCAGTGACGGGATCGGGGATGGGGCAGGCGGTGGGCGCTCGCCGGCCGCTCCCCGTCCAGCACCAGCGGCGGCAGCCCCGGGCCCACCGCCACCAAGCGCCCGTCGGGTGCCAGGATCTCGCCGGCGGCGAGGACCATCTCGCCGGCCTCGGCGCTCGCCACCACCACCGGCAGCCCGCCGCCGCCGGCCTCGCGCAGCACGGCGGGATCGACGGCGGCGAGATCGGCACCGGCGGCCAGCGCCGCCTCGGTGCGTTCGGCCAGGGGATCGACGCCGAAGACCGGCCGGCAGCCGGCGAGGCGGGCGAGCTGGAGCACCAGCAGGCCGAGGGGACCGAGGCCGAAGACCGCCACTCCCTCCGCCGGTGCGGGGGCGGCCGTCTCGAGGGCGGCCACCGCGAGGGCGAGGAGGTGGAGCAGGGCCCCCAGTTCGGAGTCCACGTCCGCCGGCAGCGGCCTGAGCCGGGTCGGCACGACGGTGAGACGGCCGGCGAGGCCGCCCGGGTGGGCGGGCGTGCCGGCGAGGCCGGGACGGCGGCAGGCGGCCGGCTCCAGCCGTCGGCAGGCGCCGCATTCGCCGCAGGGCACACGGGGATCGACGGCGACACGGGCCCCGGCGGCGAGTCCGAGGGCGGCGAGCGGTGCCGCGAGCCGTCCCGCCACGCCCCGTCCCGGGACCACCGCCGTGTCGGTGGCCGGCAGCAGATCGAGGGGGCCCAGGGCCACCGTCTCCACCTCCACCGCCACCTCGCCCTCCCGCGGCGGCGGCAGCGGCGGTTCCGCCAGCTCCGTCTCGCCGCCCGCGGCCAGCAGCACCGCCCGCACGGCATCTCCTCCCGGGAACCCACCGACCGCGATGGTAGGGACGGCGGAGGGGGCCGGCAATGCGCCGCGGGGTGCGTTTGACACCCCCCGGCGGCGGGCCTATATGACCGGCCGCTCTCGAGCGGACGGATCTTCGCGAAGGGTGGTCTCCCGTGAAGCGCACCTATCAGCCGAGTCGGATCATCCGCAAGCGTCGCCACGGCTTCCGCGCCCGCATGGCGACGGTGGGCGGCCGACGCGTGCTCAAGCGTCGGCGGGCCAAGGGGCGCAAGCGTCTGACGGTGTGAGGGCGCGCCCGCCGCGGCTGGAGCGGCTGCGGCACCGCGCCCGCTTCCTGCGGGCGGCGCGGGGCGCCAAGGTGGTGATGCCGGCGCTGGTGGTGCAGAGCGTACCCCGGCCGGCGGAGGATCCGGAGCCCACCATCGGGGTGGGCTTCACCGCATCGAAGCGGGTCGGCAAGGCGGTGGCGCGCAACCGGGCACGGCGGCGGTTGCGCGAACTCGCGCGGAGGGTGCTGCCGGTTCACGGCGAGGCGGGTCGGGACTACGTACTGATCGCGCGGCAGGCGGTCCTCACATGCCCCTTCTCCGAACTCGAAGCCCAGCTCGTCCAGGCCCTCGCCCGTCTGCGGACGGGTCGGCGCGGCCGGGGCTCGTCGCCCGCGTCCTCCTCCTCGCCATCGGTTTCTACCGCCTGCTGATCTCGCCGCTGCTGCCGCCCCGCTGTCGCTATCTCCCCACCTGTTCCGAATACGCCCTGGAGGCGATCCGTCTGCACGGGGCCCTGCGCGGTGGCGGGCTCGCGCTCCGCCGCATCGCCCGCTGCCATCCCTGGGGCGGCCACGGCCTCGATCCGGTGCCGCCGCCACGGCGTCCGTCCGCCTCCCCAGCCGTCGGATCCCGCCGATGAACGAACAGCGCAATCTGATCCTCGCCATCGCCCTCTCGGTGGCGATCATCGTCGGCTTCGAGTACTTCTACGGCATTCCCCAGCGCGAACAGGCCCGCCGCCAGGCGCCGCCGCCGGCCACCTCCGAGACCGTCCCGGCCGAGACCGCCCCGGACCGAGGGGGAGGCGTGCCCCTGCCGGCGCGGGAGGGACTCGCGGAACGCCTGCTGGAGACGGCCCTGCGGGAGGCGCCGCGGGTGCCGGTGGACAACGCCCGGCTCACCGGCTCGCTCGATCTGCGGGGCGCACGGCTCGACGATCTCCGGCTCGACGACTACGGCACGACGCCCGATCCCGCCTCTCCCCGGATCCGCCTGCTGTATCCCGCCGGCACCGCCACCGCCTACTACGCCCAGTTCGGCTGGACCACCACCGAAGAGGACGTGACGGTGCCGGGGCCGGACGCCGAATGGCGGGTGGTCTCCGGTCGCGTGGCGCCGGGCGAGGAGCTGGTGCTGCGCTGGGAGAACGGCGCGGGGCTGGTCTTCGAACAGCGCATCACCGTCGACGAGGACTACATGTTCCGGGTGGTGCGCACCGTGGAGAACCGCGGCGACCGGCCGGTCACCCTCTACCCCTACGGTCTGGTCGCCCGCCACGGCACGCCGGAGACGCTGGGCTACTACATCCTCCACGAGGGACCCCTCGGGGTGCTCGACGGCACCCTCAAGGAGATCGACTACGACGAGCTGGTCGAGGACGGGCCGGTGACGCTCGAGAGCACCGGGGGCTGGCTCGGCATCACCGACAAGTACTGGCTCGTGGCCCTGATCCCGGACCAGGACGCGCGCGTCCGCGCCGGCTTCCGCCATCTGGTCCGCGGCGGACGGCCCGTCTATCAGAGCGACTTCGTGCGCGATCCCGTCACGGTGGCGCCGGGCGGACGGGCCGAGGTGGTGGACCGGCTGTTCGCCGGTGCCAAGGAGGTGGAACTGCTGGACCGCTATCAGGCGGAGCTGGGGATTCCCCTCTTCGACCGGGCGGTCGATTTCGGATGGTTCTACTTCCTCACCAAGCCGATCTTCTACATTCTCCACTATCTCTACAAATGGACCGGCAACTACGGGGTGGCGATCCTCGTCATGACCCTGCTGGTCCGGCTGGTGCTCTTCCCGCTGGCCAACAAGTCCTTCCGCGCCATGAACCGCATGAAGAAGCTCCAGCCGGAGATGATGCGCCTGCGGGAGCTCTACGAGCACGACAAGATGCGTCTCAATCAGGAGCTCATGGAGCTCTACCGGCGCGAGAAGGTCAATCCCATGGCGGGTTGCCTGCCCATCCTGGTCCAGATCCCCATCTTCTTCGCTCTCTACAAGGTGCTGTTCGTCAGCATCGAGATGCGCCACGCGCCCTTCTTCGGCTGGATCCGGGATCTCTCGGCACCGGACCCGACCAGCGTCTTCAACCTCTTCGGCCTGCTGCCGTGGGACGTGCCCTCCTTCCTCCAGGTGGGCGCCCTGCCGGTGCTGATGGGGCTCACCATGTGGCTCCAGCAGAAGCTCAATCCGCAGCCGGCCGATCCCGTGCAGGCCAAGGTGATGAACCTGCTGCCGGTGATGTTCACCTTCCTCTTCGCCACCTTCCCGGCGGGACTGGTGCTCTACTGGACCTGGAGCAACGTGCTCTCCATCGCCCAGCAGTGGGCACTGCGCTGGCAGATGGAGCGGGAGGAGCGGGCCGCGGCCCGGGCCGGCTGAGGATGGGGACGGCTCGACAAGGCCTTCAGGGGAACTGCTCGCCTCCCACGTGAAGACCTTGACAGCGGGACGCCGGACCATGATATCCGGTCGCGTGCGTATCGCGTCGCGCCCGCCCACGCCGTTCCCGCGAGGTCGCCCGTCATGGATGCCGGAACGCTGAGCACCACCGCGCTCGGGAGCCCCGACGGGGTCGGCCTCTGGGCCCTGATCGCCGGCGCCGATCCGGTGGTGCGGGCGGTGCTGCTGGTGCTGCTGGGAGCCTCGGTGTGGTGCTGGGCGGTGATCCTCGACCGCGGCCTGCGCCTCGCCCGCATCGCCCGCAAGGCGACGCGCTTCGAGCGCGAGTTCTGGTCGGTCCCCCAGCTCGGCGATCTCTACCGGCGGCTGGTCAAGCGGCCCGATCATCCCATGGCGCTCATGTTCGTCAACGCCATGGCGGAATGGCACGAGGCCCCCAAGAGCGCCGATCCCGAGGCCCAGCGCAATCTGCTGGACCGCATCGGCCGTGTGGCCCGGCTCACGGTGGAGCGGGAGCTGGAGGTGCTGGAGCGCGGCATCCCCTCCCTCGCCACCATCGGTGCCACCGCCCCCTTCGTCGGCCTGTTCGGTACGGTGTGGGGCATCATGAACAGCTTCCAGTCCATCGCCAACAGCCGGGACACCAGTCTCGTGGTGGTGGCCCCGGGCATCGCCGAGGCCCTCTTCGCCACCGCCATGGGCCTGCTCGCCGCCATCCCGGCGGTGGTGGCCTACAACCGCCTCTCCCGCATGGTGGACGCCTACGCCGCCCGGCTCGAGGCCATGGCCGACGAGCTGGTGGTGGTGCTGGCCCGCGAGTTCGATCTGGCGAAGGCGGCCTGAGATGGCGGCGGGCCCGCACCTCGGCTCCCGGGACGGCCGCAGGCGCCGGCGGCTGCTGGCCGAGATCAACGTCACCCCCTTCGTGGACGTGATGCTGGTGCTGCTGGTGGTGTTCATGGTGACGGCCCCGCTGCTCACCACCGGCGTGGCGGTGGACCTGCCGGAGGGTACCCGCACGCCGCTCCCCGGCACCGACGCGCCCCTCATCGTCACCGTCACCCGCGGCGGCGAGGTCCATCTGGAGGACCGGCCGGTGGCGCCGGCGGAACTGGCTCCGCGTCTGCGGGCCCTGGCCGCCGCGGGGGGCGAACGGCGGGTGTTCGTGCGCGGCGACCGGGAGGTGGACTACGGTACCGTGGTGGCGGTGGTGACGGCGCTGCGCGAGGCCGGCTTCGCGCGCATCGCCCTGGTCACGGAACCGCCGCGGACGGCGGCGCTCGCCTCCGGGGCCGCCGCCGCGGACCGCTGAGGGAGGGGCCGTGCGGCGGGCGCTGGCGGTCTCCGCCCTCCTCCACCTGGCGGCCCTCGCCCTTCTGGCCCGCCTCGGTTTTACGCCCGCGCCCCCGAGTCCTCCCTTGGTGGTGGAGCTGGTGGCGGCGGTCCCGGAGGTGGAGCCGGAGGCGCCGCCCGCCGATCCCGTCGCCACCGCTCCGCGGCCGCCGCGGGAGGAGGCGGCCCCGCCGCCGGCCCCACCGGCGGACGAGACCGCGGCGGCGGAACCGCCGCCGGATCCGTCACCGCCGGCGACGCCACCGCCCGCCGAGTCGCCGCCTCCGATCCCCGAGGCGGAGCCCCCGCCGCCCCCGGTCTCCACGCCCACGGCGCGGACGCCGGCGGCGGCCGCGCCGACCCCGGAGGCCGCGCCCGCACCGCCGCCGCCGCGCCCGCACACCGCACCCGCGGTGCCGCGGCGGCTGGCCGCCCTGCGCCCCGCGCCGCGGCCCCGAGCGGCGGCGCGGGCGACGGTGCGGTCGCCTTCCCCGCCGCGGCCGCGACCGGTGCGGGTGGCCGAGGCCGTCCGCACCGCCCCCGACGGCGTGCGCGCCGACGTCCAGGCGGAGGACTCCTTCGAGACGCTCCTGCGCAGCGTGGAACGGCTGGAGCGGCGGGAACGGGCCGAGGAAAGACGGGCGGGGCGCGGGCGCGACCGCGAGGCCGGACGGCCGCGGACGGCGCCCCTGGAGGCCGTGGGCGCACGGAGGCCGGCGCCGGTGGAGCTCGCGCGCCTGCAGCGGCTGGTGGAGGATCAGGTCTACCGCTGCTGGACCATCCCCCTGGCCGCGCGGGGGATCCGCGGGCTCAGGGTGCTGGTGCGCTTCGAGCTGACTCCGGACGGGCGGGTGCGGGCGGCGGAGATCGTGGATCGCGCCCGCTACGGGAAGGATCCCGTCTTCCGCATCGTCGCCGAAAGTGCCATCCGGGCGGTGCGCCGTTGCGCGCCGCTGCGGCTGCCGCGGGAGTCCTACGCCGCCTGGCGGACCATCGAGATGAACTTCGATCTGGAGCGGGCGCTGTCGGGATGACCACCACCTTCGCGCGCAGGACCGTCCTCGCCCTGCTGGGCGCCGGTGCCGGCCTCTCGGCGCTGCCACGGGCCTTCGCCCAGCTCAGGGTCGACATCACCCGCGGACGGGTGGAACCGCTGGCCATCGCCGTCGCCCCCTTCGCCTACGACGCCCCGGAGCTGGCCCGTCTCGCCCGCGACATCCCCGACGTGACGGCGGCGGATCTCGAGAGTTCCGGCTTCTTCCGCCGCATCGATCCGCGTGCCCATCCCGAGACGCCGGACGAGCTGGGCGAGGTGCCCCGCTTCGACCTCTGGCGCCGCATCGACGCCCAGGCGCTGGTGGCGGGGCGGGTGCGGCTCGCCGGCGCCGGTCTCGCCGTCGAGTTCCGCCTGTGGGACGTGTTCACGGGCGAACATCTGGCCGGCTTCCGCTACGTGCTGCCGCGCGCCCACTGGCGCCGCGCCGCCCACAGGATCGCCGATGCCGTCTACGTCCGCCTCACCGGCGAGGGCGGCTGGTTCGACACCCGCATCGCCTACGTGGCCGAGAGCGGGCCCGCGACCCGCCGCGTCAAGCGCCTCGCGCTGATGGACCGCGACGGCGCCAACCACCGCTTCCTCACCGACGGGCGCGAGCTGGTCATGACCCCGCGCTTCGCGCCGGACGGCCGCCGGCTGGTCTACGTGGCCTGGCGCGGCGGCCGCCCCGGCATCTTCGAGCGTGATCTCGAGACCGGTCGCGAGCGCACCCTCGGTCCCTTCCCCGGCACCGCCTTCGCCCCGCGCTACGGGCCGGACGGCTCGGAACTGCTGCTGACGGTGGCGGTCCGTGGCAATTCCGACCTCTACCGGCTGGATCTCGCCACCGGCCGGCTGACGCGTCTCACCGACCATCCCGCCATCGACACCTCGCCCGGCTACGATCCCGACGCGCGCCGCATCGTCTTCAATTCCGACCGCGCGGGCACGCCCCAGCTCTACCTGATGGATCGCGACGGCGGCGGCGTCCGCCGGCTCACCTTCCGGCCCGGGCGCTACGGTTCGCCCGTCTGGTCGCCCCGCGGCGACTGGATCGCCTATTCGGTGGTACGGGGCGGCTATTTCCACATCGGCGTCGTCCGTCCCGACGGGGCCGACGACCGCCCCATCACCCGCAGCTTCTTCGACGAATCGCCGAGCTTCGCGCCCAACGGCCGCATCCTGGTCTTCGCGCGCCAGGATCCGGTGCGCGACACCAGGCGCCTGTTCACCATCGGCGTCGACGGCTCCGGCCTGCGGGAGCTTCCGACGCCTCTCGACGCGGTGGACCCGGACTGGTCGCCGCTCCTGCCCTGAACCCGTGGAGGAGATGTCCGTCATGCGCCCGATCCGCCTTTCCGCACTCCTGCTGCTGCTGCCGCTGCTCGCCGCCTGTGCCGCCGGGTCCGGCGAGGGGCCGGCCGCGCTCGACGGGACCGATGCGCGCGCCGCCGACGGTGGCGGGGCCCAGGCCGGCGTGGGTGCCCCCGCCGGTACGGTGGAGGAGCGTGCCCTCGCGGCCCCCGAGCCCGGCACGCAGGAGGATCTCGAGGTCAACGTGGGCGACCGCGTGTTCTTCGCCTTCGACAGCGCCGCCCTCGACGAGAAGGCGCGGGCGGTGCTGGATCGCCAGGCCGCGTGGCTGCTGCGCTATCCCCATGTCACCGTCACCGTCGAGGGCCACGCCGACGAGCGCGGCACCCGCGAATACAATCTCGCCCTCGGCGAGCGCCGTGCCCAGGCGGTCAAGGACTATCTGGTGGCCAAGGGGGTCGCCCCCGACCGCATCCTCACCATCTCCTACGGCGAGGAGCGGCCGGTGGACCCGGGCCACAACGAGGCGGCCTGGGCCCTCAACCGCCGCGCCGTCACCGTGGTCAACGTGACCCAGTGAGCGGGAGGAGTGAGGGTGTCGGCAGGCCGGAGAGGGTGGGCCACGGCGATCCTGGTGTCGACGGTGCTGGTGGCCGTGCCGCCGGCGGTGGCCCAGTCGCGGGCGCCGATGGACCGCGCCGGATTGGTGGTGCGGGTGCAGCGGCTGGAGGAGGAGGTGGCGCGGTTGCGCGGGCGCATCGAGGAGCTGGAATACGCCCTGCGCCGGCTGGAGGGACGCCTCGCCCGCGGCGTCGCCACCGCGCCGCTGCCGCCCCCGGCCGCCGTGGCGGACGACGGCGGAGACGGGGGCACCGCCGCCGGGGAGGTCCCCGCGCCTCCGGCATCGCCGACGACCACCGCCGCCACGGAGACCCCGCCGCCACCGGTGGAACCCTCACCCTCTCCGCCGCCCGTGACCCCGGTGGAGCGGGCGCCGGCCGTGGCCGGGGGGGACGGGTCCGCGTCCGCACCGGAGGGGACCGCGGATCCCGAGGAACGCTACCGCCGGGCGCTGGAGCTGCTGGAGAACGGCCGCTTCGACGAGGCGGCGCGGGCTTTCGCCGCCTTCCTCGAGGACCATCCGGACCATTCGCGGGCGCCGGATGCGGCCTTCTGGCTGGCCGAGACCCATTTCTTCCGCCAGGACTACGCCACCGCCGCCCAGCTCTATGCCCGCAACTTCCGCACCTACGGTCCCGATGCGCCCCGTGCGTCCGACACCCTGCTCAAGCTGGGCATGGCCCTCGCGGCCATCGGCGAGCGCGAGCGGGCCTGTCGCACCTTCGCCGAGCTCGCCCGCCGCTATCCGCGGGCACCCGCCCACATCCGCCAGGCCCTCGCCCGCGAGCGCGCCGCCCAGCGCTGCCCCTGAGGTCCGCCCCGTCGGTGCCGACGAATTCGCGGCGGCGATGGCGGCGCTGGGGCCCGTCGCCATGCCGCCGCATCTGGGCGTGGCCGTCTCCGGGGGGGCCGACAGCACCGCGCTGGCGCTGCTGGCCCGCGACTGGGTGCGCGTCCGCGGCGGCCGGCTGCGCGCCTTCGTGGTGGACCACGGCCTGCGCCCGGAATCGGCGGCGGAGGCGGAGACGGTGCGCCGCCGCCTCGGGGCCCTCGGCATCCCGGTGGAGGTGTTGCGCTGGACGGGACCGAAACCCGCGAGCCGCATCCAGGAGCGGGCGCGGGAGGCGCGCTACGTGCTGCTGTTCGCCGCCTGCCGCCGTCACGGCATCCGCGAGCTGCTGCTGGGCCACCGGCTGGAGGAGCAGGCGGAGACGGTGGCCATGCGGCTCGCCCGCGGCTCCGGCCCCCTGGGCCTCGCCGGCATGCCGGCGGTGGCGGTGCGGGCGGGCGTGCGGCTGCTGCGGCCGCTCCTGGGCTTTCCCCGCGCCCGGCTGGAGGCGCTGCTGCGCGCGCACGGCGTGCCCTGGGTCGAGGATCCGGCCAACACCGATCCCCGCTTCGCCCGCGCCCGGCTGCGGCGGCAGGGGATCGACGTGGCGGGTCTGATGGCGCTCTCCGAGGAGGCCCGTCGTGCGCGGGCGGAGGTGGAGGCGGCCCTCGCCGAGCTGGCGGCGCGGGCGGTGCGGCTGGACGCACGCTTCGGCTTCGCCCGGGTGGACGGGACGGTGCTGGCGGAGGCCCCGCCCGCCCTGCGGACCCTGCTGTGGGGACGGCTGCTGGCGGTGGTGGGCGGCGGGCGCCGGCCGCCGCGGGCGCGGGTGGTGGCCGGGCTGCTCGCCCGGATCGGCGCCGGCGCGCTTCCGGCCACCGCCGGCCGCTGTCTGGTGACGGCGGACGGACACCTCCTCACGGTGGTGCGCGAGACCCGGGCCCTGCCGCCGCCCGTCACCCTCGTCCCCGGCGTGCCCGTCCTGTGGGACGGGCGCTTCCTGCTCGACCATCCCGGCCCCGGTCCCCGGACGGTGGCCCCCCTCGCCCTCCATGCGGAGGCCCTGCGACGCGAGGCCGCGCGTCATCCCCACGTGCCGCGCGCGGCCCTCGCCGCCCTGCCCGCAGGGATGCCGACGGGCACCCCCGTATGGCCCGGCGCGACGGGGGCGCCGGCGGCGGTGTTCGCGCCGGCGGTGCGGCTCGCCTGCCCGGGCTTCCACCGGTATATTGTTTCGGCCCCCGCTGCCCCTAAGTGAGGAGATGCCCTCCGGCCGGAGACCGTCTCGCGTGGGCGGGGGGAGGGGACGCAGCGACGAGGTCCGTTCGTGAACAATTTCGGCAAGAATCTCGCGCTCTGGGTGATCATCGGCCTGCTGCTGATGGCCCTGGTCAATCTGTTCCAGGGATCGCAGCCGCGCTCGCCCCAGACCACCGTCGCCTATTCCGACTTCCTCGCCGACGTGGAGGCCCAGCGGGTGGCCGAGGTCACCATCCAGGGCGACGTGGTGACCGGCCGCTACACCGACGGGCGCGTGTTCCAGACCTACGCGCCGCGCGACCCCCGGCTCATCGACCGGCTCGAGAGCCGCGGCGTGCGCATCGACGTGCGGCCGGTGGACGACAACGTCCCCTCGCTGCTCTCGGTGCTGGTCTCCTGGTTCCCCATGCTGCTGCTCATCGGCGTGTGGATCTTCTTCATGCGCCAGATGCAGTCCGGCGGCGGGCGGGCCATGGGCTTCGGCAAGTCGCGGGCCCGCCTGCTCACCGAGAAACACGGGCGCGTGACCTTCGACGACGTGGCTGGCATCGACGAGGTCAAGGAGGAGGTCCAGGAGATCGTCGAGTTCCTCAAGAACCCGCAGCGCTACCAGCAGCTCGGCGCGCGCATCCCCAAGGGGGTGCTGCTGGTGGGCCCGCCGGGCACCGGCAAGACCCTGCTGGCGCGGGCCATCGCCGGCGAGGCCAACGTGCCCTTCTTCACCATCTCCGGCTCCGACTTCGTGGAGATGTTCGTGGGCGTGGGCGCGGCGCGCGTGCGCGACATGTTCGAGCAGGCCAAGAAGCACGCCCCCTGCATCGTCTTCATCGACGAGATCGACGCGGTGGGCCGCCATCGCGGTGCCGGCCTCGGCGGCGGCAACGACGAGCGCGAGCAGACCCTCAACCAGCTGCTGGTGGAGATGGACGGCTTCGAGTCCAACGAGGGGGTGATCCTGATCGCCGCCACCAACCGGCCCGACGTGCTGGATCCGGCGCTGCTGCGCCCCGGCCGCTTCGACCGCCAGATCGTGGTGCCCTTCCCGGACGTGGCGGGCCGCGAGAAGATCCTGCAGGTGCACATGCGCAAGATCCGCGTCGCACCCGACGTGGACCCCAAAGTGCTGGCCCGCGGCACCCCCGGCTTCTCCGGCGCCGACCTCGCCAACATCGTCAACGAGGCGGCGCTGCTGGCCGCCCGCAAGGGCAAGCGCCTCGTCACCATGGCCGAGTTCGAGGAGGCCAAGGACAAGGTGATGATGGGCATCGAGCGCCGTTCCATGGTCATGAGCGAGGAGGAGCGGCGGCTCACCGCCTACCACGAGGCCGGCCACGCCGTGGTGGCCTATTTCATGCCGGGCTCGGACCCCATCCACAAGGCCACCATCGTCCCCCGCGGGCGGGCGCTGGGGATGGTCATGCGGCTGCCCGAGGGCGACCGGCTGTCGGTGAGCCGCATGAAGCTGGAGGCGGACATCGCCGTGGCCATGGGCGGTCGCGTCGCCGAGGAGCTGATCTTCGGCCGCGAGAAGGTGACCGCCGGCGCCGCCTCCGACATCCAACAGGCCACCAAGATCGCCCGCCACATGGTCACCGAATGGGGCATGAGCGACGAGCTCGGCCCGGTGGGCTACGCCGAGAACACCCAGGAGATCTTCCTCGGCGCCCAGCTCACACAGATCAAGAACGTCTCCGAGGACACCGCCCGCAAGATCGACCGCGAGATCCGCCGCATCGTCGAGGAGGGCTATGGTCGCGCCCGCGCCATCCTCGAGGAGCACCGGGACCGGCTCCACGCCCTGGCGGAGGCGCTCCTGGAATACGAGACCCTCACCGGCGAGGAGATCGACCGGCTCATGAAGGGCGAGCCCATCGTCCGCCCGGAGGAGCCGCAGAAGCCGGCGGGGCCCGGCGGGGCCGCCGCCACCGCCGAGGGTCGGCGGACCTCGGTGCCGCCCACCACCCGGCCGGCGGAGGGGCCGGGCGGCATGGCGCCCCAGCCGGGGGTGTGACGACGCCCGGACGCCCACGAGCCCGGGGCGCCGCCCGCGGCGCCCCGGGCGTTTCCGGCTCCCGTCACACGCACGTGCGGCGCCCGCACATCCCCGGTTGCGCCCTGGGACCGGGGCGCGTATCGCTCGCGATCGCGATGGTCCCTCCGATGAACGGGAAGGCGAAGCATGGGATCGGAGCGCAGACTCTTCGGCACCGACGGCATCCGCGGCACCGCCAACCGCTGGCCCATGACGGCCGAGGTGGCGCTGGCCCTGGGCCGCGCCGCCGGCCAGTACTTCCGAGGGGGACGGCCGCCGCACCGGGTGGTGATCGGCAAGGACACCCGTCTTTCCGGCTACATGCTGGAGCCGGCCCTCACCGCCGGCTTCGTCTCCGCCGGCATGGACGTGATGCTGGTGGGGCCCATCCCCACGCCGGGCATCGCCTATCTCACCCGCACCCTCCGCTGCGACGTGGGGGTCATGATCTCCGCCTCCCACAATCCCTTCGAGGACAACGGCATCAAGCTCTTCGGCCCGGACGGCCACAAGCTCTCCGACGCGGTGGAGGCGGAGATCGAACGGCTCATGGCCGGCCTCGACGGTGACGGTCTCGCCGAACCCCATGCCCTCGGCCGCGCCCGCCGGTTGGAGGATGCCCGCGGCCGCTACATCGAGAACCTCAAGCGCAGCGTCCCGCGCGACCTCGATCTCGCCGGTCTCGTGGTGGTGGTGGACTGCGCCCACGGCGCCGCCTACCACATCGCCCCCGATCTCCTCTTCGAGCTCGGCGCCGAGGTGGTCCGCCTCGGCACCGAACCCAACGGCCTCAACATCAACCTCGACTGCGGCGCCACCGCTCCCGAGCGCCTGCGGGCGGAGGTGCGGCGCCACGGCGCCGACCTCGGCATCGCCCTCGACGGCGACGCCGACCGGGTGGTGCTGGTGGACGAGCGCGGCGAGATCGTCGACGGCGACCGGGTGCTGGCGCTGATCGCCGGCGTCTGGCTGCGGGAAGGTCGCCTGCGCGGTGGCGCCGTCGCCGCCACCGTCATGTCCAACATGGGGCTCGAACGCCATCTCGCCGGCCTCGGCCTCCAACTGGTCCGCACCCGGGTGGGCGACCGTTATGTGCTGGAGGCCATGCGGGCGCGCGGCCTCAACCTCGGCGGCGAGCAATCCGGCCACGTCATCATGACCGACTACGCCACCACCGGCGACGGCCTCCTCGCCGCCCTCCAGGTGGCGGCGGTGATGCGGCGCGAGGGACGCCCCCTCTCGGAGCTCGCCCACGTCTGGGAAGCCTGGCCCCAGCGGCTGGAGAACGTGCGGGGCGCCGGCCGCGAGACGCTCGAGCGTCCGCGTGTCCGGGCCGCGGTGGCGGAGGCGGAGGCCCGCCTCGGCGATCGCGGCCGCGTGCTGGTCCGACCCTCCGGCACCGAGCGGGTGGTGCGCGTCATGGTGGAGGCCGAGGATCCGGTGCTGGTGGACGAGGTGCTGCCCGCCCTGGTGACGGTCATCGCCGAAGAGGCGATCTCCGTCGCCGATGCATAACTGAAGGTGGAAAACGCGGCCGCCCCCCGCTACACTGGCTCCGTCCGTCGGGGATGGGGCCGTGACCGCACGACGGTGTCGATTCGCCCTCGGCCTCCCGCTGCTGCTGGCCGCCTGCGCCGGGGGTCCGGTCGGCTCGGCGCCTTCCGCCGATCCCGTGGCCGCCACCGATTGCCGCCGGCTGGTGGAGGAGGCCGGGCCGGGGCCGCCGGCGCTGACGGTCGTCACCCTCGGCCCCCTGGAGGTGGCCGGCGCCGCGGAGTCGGGCGGCGATGCCGCCCGCTGTCGCCTGCTGGTGGGCGGGCTCGAGATCCGGGAGGTGCGGCGGGAGCCGGGCGGCATCCTCACCCTCGAGGGCGAGCGCACCACCGGCACCCGCCGCCGCCCCAATCCCGAACACCGCCGCCTCGTCCGGGAGCTGCGCCGGCTGGAGCGCGAGGCGGAGAGGGGCACCCGCCTCTCGCGGACCGGGGATCCCGCCGTCGACATCGTCGGCACGCTGCTGAGCGGCGTGCTGGACCTGCTGCGTCGGGGCGAGCGGGAACGCACGCGCGCCGAACTGGAGGCACGTCTCGCCCGCACACCCCGCTCCGTGGAGGAGCCGGTCCTCGTCCGTGAACGCTTCGCCGCCGAGATCACGCGGCTGGAGCGGCGTGGGCGGGTCGTGGTGGTGCTGTGGGATGCCGCCACCGGCCGCGCCTGGCGGGCGCGGGTGCCCTTCCGGGAACGCCGCATCCTCGCCCGGCCTCTCGACGGTCGGAACGACCGCAGGCCACCGCCCGGCATCACCCTGGTGGCGACGGGAGACGATACGAACGGGCAGGATCCGCCGCCGCGCCTTTCCCTGGGCGAGCTGCTGGCGGGCCTGCGGCCGGCCCTCGCCACCCCCGGCGAGCTCGTGGGACTCGCGGACATCGAGACGGCCCTGCGGGCCGCGGCCGTGCTGCCGGCGGCCGGTCGCCCGCGCGGACCCGAGGCGGACGCCGGCACTGGCGGGATCCCCGTGGAGGCGCTGCCGGTGCGCGTTCATCCGGCGGTGGTGCAGGTGGGCGAAGGGGAGGGGACGCGCGCCCTCGGCTTCTACGTGGCGTCGGATCGGGTGCTGACCCTGACGCGGGCGCTGCCGGCCGGCAGTCTCGTGCCGGTGGAGACGGGCGACGGCCGCCGCCTCTATGGTCTCGTGGACGCGCGGGACGAGGCGCTGGGTCTCGCCCTGCTGTGGGTGCCGCGGCCGGGACCACCGCTGGCCTGGGCCCGCGGCGAGGGGACGGGATCGCCGGCATTGCTGCTGCCGCGGGCCGACGTCGCCGTGCGGGCCGGCGCGCCCGTGGTGGTGGGCGAGGGCGTGCTGGCGATGGTGGGCGCCGTGCGACCGGATCGTTCCCCCCTGATCCACGCCGGTGACTTGCGCCGCTTCACCGCCCGCGTCCTCGCCGCCAGCCGCTGACCAGCAGCATCGCCCAGCCGGCCAGCAGCAGCAGTCCGCCCACCGGCGTGATGGCGGCGAGGCCACGCGGCGCGCCCAGGGCGAGGGCGGCGAGCGAGCCCGAGAACAGCAGCACGCCCGCGGCGAAGGCGCCCACCACCAGCGGTCCCGCCAGCTCCAGCGCCACCGCCGCCAGCAGGGCCAGGGCGTGCCACATGGCATAGCGCGAGGCCTTCTCCATCCACACCGCCCGGATCCCGTCGAGCCCGTGGGCGGCGAGGGCACCGGCGGCCACCGCGAAGAGACCGGCGGCGGCGGACAGCAGGACGGCGGCGGTGGCGAGGGGCGTCCTCCGCATGGCGACTCCTCAGCGGAAGGCGGGTTCGTCGAAGGTGCGCAGCTTGCGCGAATGGAGCCGCTCCGGCCCCATCTCCCGCAGGATCCGCACCGTCTCGAGGCCGATGAGCAGATGCTGGTGGATCCGCTCGCGGTAGAAGCGGGCGGCGGTCCCGCCCAGCTTGAGCTCGCCGTGGAGCGGCTTGTCGGACACGCACAGCAGCGTGCCATAGGGAACGCGGAAGCGCAGGCCGTTGGCGGCGATGGTGGCGCTCTCCATGTCCACGGCGATGGCCCGCGACTGGCTCAGGCGCGTGCGGAGCTCGCCGTAGCGCAGCTCCCAGTTGCGGTTGGCGGTGGTGGCGACGGTGCCGGTGCGCATGCGCGTCTTGAGGTCCAGCCCCGAGAGACCGGTGACGCGGGCCGTCGCCTCCTGCAGCGCGATCTGCACCTCGGCGATGGGCGGCACCGGCACGAACGGGGGCACCTCCTGGTCCAGCACCGCGTCCTCGCGCACGTAGCCGTGGGCCAGCACATAGTCGCCGAGGCGCTGGCTGCGGCGCAGCCCCGCGCAGTGACCGAGCATGAGCCAGCAGTGGGGACGCAGCACCGCCAGATGGTCGGTGATGGTGCGGGCGTTGCTGGGGCCGACGCCGATGTTGACCAGGGTGATGCCGCGCCGGTCCGGCCGCACCAGGTGGTAGGCGGGCATCTGCGGCAGATGGCGGGGCGGCGTCCCCTCGCGGCCCCCGCCGAGCCGCCGCGGGCGCTGGATCACGTCGCCCGGCGTCACGAAGGCCACATGGCCCTCGCCCTCCTCCTCCAGCAGCTCCGCCGCCACCTCGCGGAAGTGTTCCACATAGCGCTGGTAGTTGGTCAGCAGCACGAAGCGCTGGAAGTGCTCCGGCGAAGTGCCGGTGTAGTGGACCAGCCGGTGGAGGCTGTAGTCGACCCGTTCGGCGGTGAAGAGAGCCAGCGGCCGCGGTTCGTCCGGCCCGCCCCGCCAGGTGCCGTTGGCGATGGCGTCGTCGGTACGGGCCAGGTCCGGCATGGGGAAGAGATGACGGAGCCGTTCCCGCCGCGCCGCCGGCACCCGCACCGCCCCCTCGTCCACCACGTAGGGGAGGGGAATGGGATGGGGGCTGCGCCCGGTCACCACCGGCACCCGGTGGTGGGCGACGATCCGCTCGATCTGGCCGAGATAGTAGTCGTGGAAGAGGTCGGGCCGGGTGAGGGTGGTCCCGTAGACGCCGGGATCGTGCAGCACGCCGTAGGCGAGGCGGCCATCGAGATGGAGCCGCTCCGGCGGGATCACCACGCCCAGATAGGGATAGCAGGCATCGAGCCCGTCGGGCTCGCGGCCCTGGTCCACGAAGGCGGCGAAGGCGGCGCGCAGCGCCGCCACCGCCCGGGCGTAGAGCTCGGCGACGCGGGCCACCGCCTCCGCCGGGTCGCGATGGAGGGCGAGATCGCGCACGCCCCGGCGACGGAAGGGGTCGAGCCGCGGGTCCTCCATGATGGGCGGTCCACGGATGTCCGCACCCGTGTGTATCACGCGGCGCGCCGCGAGGCGATCGCTTGCCAGCGGGGAGAGGCGCTGGCATCCCTCGGATGGGGCCGAGGGGGAGGTGGAGCGTGTCCGAGAGTCGACCCGCCGCGCTGGACACGGCCACGGTGGCGACGGCGGAACGTCTGACCGCGCGCCTGCACCGGCTGCTGCACGATCTGCCCTTCGAGGCGGTCCCCGGGGATTTCGCGGTGGCGCTGCGGGAGGCCGCCCGGCCCCCGGCTGGCGGGGCGAACGGGGATCCCGTCGCCGTCCCTTCGCCCGCCGCCGGCGATCCGCCGCTCGCCCTCGATCTGGTCGAACTCGCCCGACGCCTCGCGGATGGGGAGTTGCGGTCGGTGGAGGTGACGGCGGCCGCCCTGGACGCCCTCGAGACGGTGGGGCGCGAGCTCGGCGCGGTGGTGCGCCTGCGGCGCGAGGAGGCGCTGCGGCGGGCGGAGGATCTGGATGCCCGCCGCCGCGCCGGTCGCCTCGTCGGTCCCCTCCACGGCGTCCCCCTGGCCCACAAGGACATGTTCCACCGCGCGGGCGAGCCTTCCGGCTGCGGCACCGTCCTCTTCCGCCGCCGCCGTGTCGCCGTCACCGCCACGGTACTGGAACGGCTGGACCGGGCCGGCGCCGTCGATCTGGGGCGACTCGCCATGGTGGAGATCGCCCTCGGCGTCACCGGCCACAACGCCCACACCGGCACGCCCCGCAATCCCTGGGATCCCGCGCGCCTCACCGGCGGCTCCTCCAGCGGCTCCGCCGCCGCCGTCGCCGCCCGCTGCATCCCCGCCGCCCTCGGCTCCGATACCGGCGGTTCCGTCCGCATCCCCGCCGCCTTCTGCGGCCTCGTGGGCCTCAAGCCCACCTTCGGTCTGGTCCCGCGCGGCGGAACCATGCCCCTCTCCTGGTCCCTCGACCATGTGGGACCGCTGGCCCGCAGCGCCCGCGACTGCACCCTCCTCCTTCACGTCCTCGCCGGTCCCGATGCGCGGGATCCGAGCAGCCGCCTCGGTGAGGGGATCCCGATCCCACGGTCGGCGCCGGGGACGCTGCGCGGTCTGCGGGTGCTGGCGGTGGAGGACGTGCCGGAGGCGGCGGTGCAGGGCCGCGTGCGGCGGCTCTTCGCCGAGGCCCTGGGCGCCCTCGCCGAGGCCGGCGCGGTGGTGGAGCGGGGCGAGCTGCCGGAGATCGAGACCATCCAGACCGCACGGCGGGTGGTGCTGATGGCGGAGGCGGCGACGCTCCACCTGGCACATCTGCGGACCCGCGGCGACCGGCTCCTCCCCCACACCCTGGCCCGTCTCCGGCCCGGCCTCGCCTTCGGCGCCGCCACCCTCGGGACCGCCCTCCGGGCCCGGGGCGTGCTGCTCCGTCGCTTCTGCCGGGCGGTGTTCGACCGCTTCGACCTGATCGCCACGCCCACGGTCCCCGTGCCGGCCCCGGCCATCGCCGCCACCGACACCGACGGCGATGCCCGTTTCGTGCGCCTCAGCAACCGCATCGGTGCGCTGGTCGGCCCCTTCAACTATCTGGGCCTTCCCGCCGTCTCCGTCCCCATGGGCCTGGTGGGCCGTCTCCCCGTGGGCCTCCAGCTGGTGGGTCCCCCCTTCGCCGACGCGGCGGTGCTGGGGGCGGCGGCGGCCTTCGAGGGGGTGCGGGGTCCGCTTCCCCGCGGGCCCGCGGTCCGCGCGGCATGAGCCGACGCACGCCCGTGACGGTGCGGCGCCCCGAGTTCGCCGGCATCGCCCTCACCGTCTTCGCCACCGCCATGTTCGGTCTCATGGACGGGCTCAGCAAAATGCTGGTGCTGACGCTGCCGGTGCCGCTGGTGGTGTGGCTGCGGCATCTCTTGGCGGTGCCGGTGGTCTTCCTGCTGTTCCGCGGCATGCTCGGCCACTGGCCCGCGCTCCGCTCCGGCCGGCCGGGGCTGCAGCTCCTGCGGGCCGCCCTCCTGGTGATCCAGATCGGCATCGCCTTCGTCGCCTTCCGCACCCTGCCCATCGGCGAGGTGCAGACCATCTTCGCCACCACGCCGCTCCTGGTGCTGGCCGTCTCCGCGCGCCTCCTGGGCGAGCCCGCCGGACTGTGGCGGGTGGTGGCGGTGGTGGTGGGCTTCGCGGGGCTGCTGGTGATGCTGCGCCCCGGTGTCGCCGTCCTCCGTCCGGGCGCGCTGGTGGCCTGCGTCGGGATCCTCGTCTACGCCGCCTACCAGCTCACCACCCGCATGGCCGGTCGCATCGATCCGCCCGAGACCAGCTTCGCCATCCAGGCCCTCCTCTCGGCCGCCCTCACCACCCTGGTGGGGCCCTGGTTCTGGCGACCGCCGGAGCCGGAGGCGTGGCTGCTGCTGCTGGCGGTGGCTCTCATCGGCAGCCTCGGTCACTATGCGCTGGTGCGGGCCCTCGCCCTCGCCCCGGCCCCGGTGGTGCAGCCGTTTCTTTACTTCCACATCGTCTTCGCCACTCTCTTCGGCTTCGTCTTCTTCGGCGAAGTCCCGGATCGCTGGGCGCTGCTCGGCGGCCTGCTCATCGTCGGCGCCGGCCTCCTGGCGAGCTGGCGGGAGGCCCGACGCTGAGGCACCCGCGCCACGACCGTCGCCCTTCACGTCCCGCGCGCACGCTCATGCGCGCGGGTGGAGTTCACAGTCCGCGGGGGCGTTGCTAGGTTGCGCCCTGCCTCGCGGGTCCGACGGGGAGCGGATCCGCCGAGTCCGAAGAAGGGAGGGAAGACATGCGCAGAACGATGCTGTCACTGGCCGCGGCCACCGGGCTCGCGGCACTCGCCGTCACCGCACCGGCCGACGCCCGGACGCTCCAGTTCCAGGCGGCCTGGCCGGCCGGTCTCACCCTCTACGAGAACTTCACCATGTTCGCCGAACGGGTGAAGGCCCTCACCGGCGGCGAGCTCACCATCAAGACCATGCCGGCCGGGCAGGTGGTACCGGCCTTCGAGGTGTTCGATGCGGTCCACAGTGGCGTCCTCGACGGCGGTCACATCTGGGCCGGCTATCTGCAGGGGCGTCATCCCGCCGCCATCCTCTTCACCGGTGGCCCGGGCGGACCCTTCGGGCTCGACATGCTCGACCACATGGGCTGGTTCTACGAGGGCGGCGGCAAGGAACTCTACGAGGAATTCTGGAAGAACGAAGTCAAGCTCAACATCAAGGCCATCCCCATCCTGCCCGCCGGTCCGCAGGCCTTCGGCTGGTTCAAGCAGCCCGTCGCCAACATCGAGGACATGAAGGGCATGAAGTGCCGCCAGACCGGCATCGCCAACGAGATCTGGTCGCGCATGGGCTTCGCGGTGGTCAACATGCCCGGAGGCGAGATCCTGCCGGCGGCCGAGCGCGGCGTCATCGACTGCGCCGAGTGGGTGGGCGGCGTCGAGGATCTGCGCCTCGGCTTCCACAATGTGTGGAAGTACCACTACTCGCCCGGCATGCACGAGACCGTCACCATCTCCGACGTCATCGTCAACGGCGACATCTGGGAGAGCCTCACCGACCAGCAGCGTGAGGCCATCCAGACGGCGGCGGACGCCACCTGGATGCGCTGGTGGGTGCGCTGGCAGAAGCAGAACGCCGAGGCCCTCAAGGAGCTTCGTGAAAAGTACGGCGTCGTGATCAAGAAGACTCCCGAAGACATCCTCAAGGCCTTCCTTGCCGCTTGGGACGATCTCGCGGCCGAGCACTCCAAGAACAATCCCTTCTTCAAGAAGGTTCTGGAATCCAAGAAGGCCTACGCCAGCGTGGTGGTTCCGTCCAAGAGGTTCTATTTCCCACCCTATGCCTTCGCCGCGGATTACTACTGGCCGCGCGGCGAGGAGTGAGACCCACGCGGGCCGCCACGGCCGATCCCGTGGCGGCCCGTTCCGTCCGCATCATGTGCGCACGGCGTCGGGGAGGGCTAAGGTGCTGTCCGAAGAGCGGCTGTTGGCGATCTGCACGCGGATCGACCGCTTCACCGAAGTGACCGGCTATCTGTTCGCCTGGATGGTGGTGCCGCTGGTGGGGGTGATGTCCTACGAGGTCTTCTCCCGCTACGGCTTCGATGCGCCCACCACCTGGGCCTTCGAGCTCAGCTACATGCTCTACGGCAGCATGTTCATGCTGGGCACCGCCTACGCCCTCCGCAAGGGCGCCCACATCCGCACCGATCTCTTCTGGCATCGCTTCACGCCGCGCACCAAGGGACTCATCGATCTCGTCGGCTACCTGCTGTTCGTCGTCCCCGGCGTCGCCATGGTGCTGTGGATCGGCTGGGAGCAGACCGTCTACGCCTACGAGATCGGCGAGCGGTCGGAGGCCACCGCCTGGCGGCCCCTGATGTGGCCCTTCAAGGCTTCGGTGCCGCTGGCGGCGGCGCTGCTCCTGATCCAGAGCCTTTCCGAAGTGATCAAGGCCTATCACGCCGTCCGCACCGGTGAACTGCTCACGCCGGCCGAGGAGGTGCAGATCTGATGGGCACCGAAATCGTCGGCCTGATCATGCTCGCCCTGCTGATCGGGATCATCTTCCTCGGATTCCCGATCTCCTTCACCCTCCTGGCCCTGGCCTTCGCCTTCGGCTATTTCAGCCTCGGCAAGCTGGTCTTCAGCCTGGCCTATTTCCAGACCATCGGCCTCATGAAGGTGGAGGAGCTGGCCGCCGTGCCGCTCTTCATCCTCATGGGCTTCATCACCGAACAGGCCGGGCTGATGGAGCGGCTGTTCCAGGCCTTCCGCCTGCTGCTGGCACCCGTCCGCGGCGCCCTCTATCTGGTGGTGCTGCTGACCGCCACCGTCTTCGCCATGGCCACCGGCATCGTCGGCGCGGCGGTGACGGTGCTCGGGATCATGGCCGCGCCCATCATGATCAAGGCCAACTACGATCCGCGTCTGTCGGCCGGCACCATCGCCGCCGGCGGCACCCTCGGCATCCTCATCCCGCCGTCGGTGATGCTGATCGTGATGGGTCCGGTCATGGGGATCTCGGTGGTGCAGCTCTACGCCGCCGCCTTCGGACCCGGCTTCCTGCTGGCCGGCCTCTACATCCTCTACACCCTCGGCCGCTCCTTCCTGCGCCCCGAACTCGGTCCCCCGATGCCGGCCGAGGAACGGGCGGATTCCTGGCTCGAGGTGGTGCGCGAGGTGATCGTCGGCATGGTGCCGCTGGCCGCCCTCATCGGCGCCGCTCTCGGCTCCATCCTCGCCGGCCTCGCCACCCCCACCGAGGCCGCCGCCATGGGGGCGCTCGGCGCCATGATCCTCGCCGCCGCCTACCGCAAACTCAACTGGACCATGTTCACCAATGCGCTGCTGAACACGCTGGTCACCACCAGCCTCGTCATGTTCCTGGCGGTGGCCTCCAACATCTTCGGGGCCGTGTTCGCGCGCATGGGCTCGGCCGATCTCATCACCCAGTTCCTGCTGGGGCTGGAACTGCCCGCCTGGGGCATGATCGCCCTCATCATGGCGCTGGTCTTCCTGCTGGGGTGGCCGTTCGAATGGCCCGCGGTGATCCTGGTGTTCCTGCCCATCTTCTATCCGGCGGCGGTGGAGACGGTGCGGGCGCTGGGGCTCGACATGGTGTGGTTCGCGGCCCTCATCGCGGTCAATCTGCAGACCGCCTTCCTGTCGCCGCCGGTGGCCATGTCGGCCTACTATCTCAAGCAGGTGGTGCCGCAGTGGTCGCTGATGGACATCTACCGCGGCATGTTCGAGTTCATGTTCCTGCAGGTGCTGGCCCTGGCGCTGATCATGATCTTCCCCGACATCGCCATGTGGCTACCGCGCCAGCTCTACGGTCCGTGAGGAGCTGCCGGCGAAGGGCCGGAGCCCACGGGACGGGGGCCGGAACGCCGGCCCCCGCCGTCATTCGCAGTCCGCCCGCCGGGCCAGCGTCCCCAGGATCCGGCCGTCCCCGGGATCGCGCGCCGGCTCCGCCACGGCACAGGTCCCGAGGGAGGGACCGTCACCGCGATAGAAGACGGGATCGGGCTCCCGCCCGAACAGGATCTCCGCCGGCGGCAAGGGGTCGTAGCGCAGCGGCGCGCCGCCGCCACGTTCCACCACGCAGTCCCACAGCCGTCCGGAACCGTCCCGCACCACCACCGAGACCATCTCGAAGGGGAGTTCCGACACGTCCACCACCCCCGCCGGGCGCTTGGTGGTGGCGGCGAGACAGACGTCCACCGCCTCCAGGTTCCGGACCAGGGGTCCGAACCAGGAAGGCGCTTGCCGCGGCGGTGGGGGAGCGGGCGCCGTCCTCTCCTCCGCCGGAGCCGGTTCCGCCACGGACGGGGCCACGAGGAGATCCGCCCGGATCCAGTCCAGCGGTCGGCCGTCGTCGGCGGTGACCCGGGCCCAGTCGTGTGGGCCCCGTCGCACCACCTCCACCACCCGCACGGGCGTGCCGTGCGGCAGGCGCGCCACCACCGCCGTGCCGGTGCCGGGTCCCGCCCGCACATGGACCCGGGTCCCGGGTCCCACGTCCACCCGGGCGGGATCCCCCGGCCGCAGCGGCGCGGCGACGGCGAGGGCGCCGGTGAGGACCCACACGGGCGGCCACCACCATCCGCGCACCACCGTTCCTCCCGCCTGTCCCCTCCGGGTGTGGGTGGACGTCGGCGGATCGGCAAGGGGTGCGCGCGTTAACGGATCGTTCAGGAAGATGTGGGAGAAAGGCGGGGGAAGCGGCCCGGGAAGGCTGTCGTGCGCCCACCTCTCCGCCTGCGTCTGCCGGCCTTCGGTACCGTCCTCAGGGTGACGGCCGCCGCCACGCTGCTGGCGGTGGCACTCTCGGTCTACGCACCGCGACTGGCCGAACAGCGCACCCGCGAGGCGGTCGTCAACGCCCGTCTCGAACCCGTGCGCACGCCCCTCGCCGGTCGCCTGGTGCGGGCACCGGCCGCGCCCGGCACGCCGGTGGAGGCGGGGGCGGTGCTGGCGGTGGTGGAGGATCCCCGCGTCTCCCGCGAGGCCCTCTCGCGCTTCGAGGCGGAACTGGCCGCCGCCCGCGCCGAACGGGCGGTGGTCGCACGGGCCCTGGCGGAACTCGACGAACGCCGGCGACTCCTCGAGGCCCGGGCGGAACGCTTCGCCCGCGCCGCCCTGGCCGCCCGGGTCGCGGAGCGGCGGGCGCTCGAGGAACGGATGGTGGCGGCACGGGCGAGGGTGGCGGAACGGCGCGCCCGTCTGGAGCGGATGCGCCGGCTGCTTCGCCATCGCGCCGTCGCCGAAGAGGAGGTGCAGAGGGCCGAGCGGGAGCTGGTGGAGGCGGAGGCGGCCCTCCGGGTGCTGCGCTGGCGTCACCAGCGCCTGCGCACCGAACTGCGGGCGCTGGCCCGCGACGTCCATCTCGATCGCGGCGGCGCCGACGCGCCCTGGAGCCGCCAGCGGCTCGAGGATCTGCGGGCGGAGGCGGCGCGCTGGCGGGCGCGCCGGTCCCGGCTGGAGGCGCGGATCGCGGCCCTGGAGCGGGCGGTGGCCCGGGAACGGGCGCGGGTGGCGGCGGCCGGACGCGCGACCGTGCGGGCGCCGATGGATGCGGTGATCTGGCGGCGGGAGGTCGCCGCCGGCGGCCACGTGGCCCGCGACCAGCCGCTGGTCACCCTGCTGGACTGCCGGCGCCTCTTCGTGACCGCCATCGTCCACCAGCGGGATCTCGCCGATCTCGCGGCCGGCACCCGGGCGCGCGTGCGCCCCTTGGGCGGGCGCCGCTGGATCGCCGGGCGGGTGCTGGCGGTGCGGGCCGCGTCCTTCGGGCCCGAGGACGGTTTCGCCGTACCGCTGCGGCCGCTGGAGGAGGACGAGGCGGTGGTGCTGGTGGCGCTGGAGCCCACCGATCTCCAGCACGATGCCGCCCGCTTCTGTCACGTGGGCCGGTCGGTGGAGCTGGCCCTCGCACGCGACTGGGCCCTCGCCCGCTGGTGGCGCGGGGCGCGACCGGAGCCGGAAGCCCGCGCGGCGGTGCCCGCCGCCGATCCCCCGCGGCCGGCCCCCGCTGCCCTCCTTCCGCCCTCGGGGGGCGGTGAGCGGGTGGAGGGGACGGTGTCCCCGTCCGGGAGACGGGGGACCGGCGGCGTGGCGACGGACGCCGGTACCACGGAATCCGCCGCGACCGGGATCCGGGAGGTGGCCCGGGCCGTGGCGGCGGCGTCCCGGGTCCCGGCGGGGAGGGAGACGGCGCCGGCATCGCCGCGGCCGGCGCCGGTCCCGGACGACCACCGTCCGGCCGCGAAAGGGGGCCTCCGGCCGCCGGATACGGATGTCTCCACCCCGCGCCGGCGCGGGCCACGCGCCGTCCGCGACGGTGATCGCCGCGCCGGCGGGACGGAGGCCGCCGGCGTCGGGCACGGCATCGCCCCGGTCGACGGGGCGGCGAGCGGGGGGCGAGGTGCCGGCGAACGCGCACGGAGGGAGACGTCCGTCGGGGCCCCGCTGTCCGTCGCGGGGGCGGATGGGCCCGTCGCCGCGGCGCCCCGGCGAGGATTCGATCCGGGGTGGCTGGCCGTCGGGCCGGGCGGAGGCCCATGGCGTGAAGCGATGGATCCCGAGGGCCAGCTCGCGGCCCCGGTCCCGTGGGCGCCCGCCATCGCGCCCGCCGCGGGCGGGAGCGGGCCGGAGATGGCGGCGTGGCGCGAGGCGCCTGCCGCGATGAGAGCTCCGGCCCGTACCGGGCCCGGCGCGCGTCCCGGCCGGCCGGCGCCCGCGCCACCGCGGAGGGCGCGGTCCGGGATCGCCGTGATGGAGCGCGGGCGGTGAGCTTCGGGCTCGAGGCCTTCGCCCCCCTGCTGCTGGCCCTCGGCCTGCTCGGACTGGCCGAGGCGCTGCTGCCCCGCGAGCGCACCTGGGCGCGGGCGCTGGTGGGGGCGATCGCCGTCGCCTATCTCGCCCGCTATCTCTCCTGGCGTCTGGGCGACGGGCTGGATCTCGGGCCGGTGCCCACCGTCGCCTGGATCTGGGCGGGCGTGGTGCTGGCGGTGGAGGTGGCCGGCATCCTCGACTTCCTGGTCAATCTCACGACGCTGGTGGCCCGCCGCGACAACCGCCCCCTCGCCGATCGTCTCGAGCGGGAGCTCGCCGCGCGACCGCCGGAGACGCTGCCCACCGTGGACGTCTTCATCCCCACCTACGACGAGGAGCCGGCCATCCTCGAGCGCACCATTCTCGGCGCCCGCCATCTGGACTGGCCGCGATCACGGCTGCGGGTCTGGGTCCTGGACGACGGCCGCCGTCCGTGGCTGCGGGAGATGTGCACCCGCCTCGGCGTCGGCTACATCACCCGTCCCGACAACCGTCATGCCAAGGCCGGCAATCTCAACCACGCCCTCTCCCGCACCGACGGCGAGTTCGTCGCCGTCTTCGACGCCGATTTCGTCCCCCAGCGCCACTTCCTCCGCCGCACCATGGGCTTCTTCGCCGATCCGCGCATCGGCGCGGTGCAGGCCCCCCAGCGCTTCTTCAATCCCGATCCGGTCCAGGTCAATCTCGGCCTCACCCGGGTGGCGCCGGAGGAACAGCGTCTCTTCTTCGACGCCATCATGCCCGGCCGCGATCGCTTCGACGCCGCCTTCTTCTGCGGCTCCTGCGCGGTGCTGCGGCGGGCGGCGCTGGAGGCGGTGGGGGGCGTTCCCACCGAGTCCGTGACCGAGGACATCCTCCTCACCCTCGCCATGTTGCGCCGCGGCTATGTGACCCGCTATCTCGACGAGCGCCTCGCCCTGGGCCTCGCGGCCGAGAGCACCGAGGCCTTCATGGTCCAGCGCCGCCGCTGGTGCCGCGGCAACATCCAGCTCCTGTTCGTGCGCGACGGCGTCTTCGCCCCGGGACTGCGCCCGTGGCACCGCCTCCTGTTCTTTCCCTGGTACTGGCTGGTCCATCTGCCGGTGAAGGTGTTCCTGCTGATCGTGCCGACGGTGTTCCTCTGGACCGGCCTCGTGCCCATGCACGTGCCCTCGCTCGAGGTCTTCGTGGCCCAGCTCTTCACCACCGTGGCGGTGATGAGTCTGGTGATGACCTGGCTGGCGCCCGGCAGCTACGTGCCCATCGTGACCACCGCCACCCACCTCTACATGGGCCTGGGCCTGCTTCCCACCATCCTGGGAAGCCTGGTCCGCCCCTTCGCCGGAGGTTTCCGCGTCACCCCCAAGGGACGCCGCATCCGCTTCGGCGTGGACCTGCCGGTGCTGCGCGCCGCCCTCGCGCTGTTCCTGCTGAACGTGGGCGGCGTGGTGCTCAACGCCTGGCCGGAGCTGGGCTGGCCGCGGGTCCAACGCGTCTACGAGATCGGGGCGCTCTGGGCGCTGGCCAGTGCCGCCATGCTGCTGGTGGTGATGACCCTCTGCTTCGACCATCCGCGAAAGCGGCTGGAAGAACGGTTCCCGCTGCGGGAGCGCTGGCGGCTCCTGCGCTTCGGACCGCCCCGGCCCGTGCGGGTGCGCGATCTCTCGGAACGGGCGGCGCTGGTGGAGGGACGCGGCCTCGCCACCGTCCGTTCCGGGCGCTGGCTGCTGCTGGATCTCGTCGGCATCGGACCGCTTCTGGCCCATCTCGCCGCCCGCCGCCCCGAGGGTCTGCTGGTGACGCTGAGGGTCCTTCCGCCACCGGTCCGCCGCACCCTCCGCGCGCGCTTCCCCGAGCTCGCCGAACGCCGCGTCGACCAGATGCGCCGTCATCCGCGTGCGCGGGTCGAGCTCGCGGCGCGACTCCGGGTCGCCGAGGACGTCCGGCCGGCCCGCAGCATCGACGTCTCGGTGACGGGCGCCCGTCTCACCGTGGCGGGACCGCCGCCGCCGGTGGGAGAGACGGTGGCGCTGGAGATCGCGGAGGTCGGAACCCTGCTCGGTCGGGTGGTGCGGCATCCGGGACCGGAACAGATCGCCGTGGCCTTCCTCGAGCCGGACGCCGGGACCCGCGAGCGGCTCATCGTCAAGGTCTACGCCGGCGGAATCGCCACCGAGACTGGCCGGCCGGTGCCGATGCGCTATGTCTATCGTCGCCTGCTCGCGCGCCTGCTCGCCCTCGACGGGCGCGGGGCCGGGCGTCGACGGGGTTGGACAACGGCCGGAAGCGAGGTATAAGCCGCCCGGCTCAGGGGCGACCGCAGGCGGTCGCCTTCGTGCGTTCGAGATGGTGCACGAGGACGATGACCAAGCGAATCCGAGCGAAGACCAAGATCTGCCGCCGTCTGGGCGTCAATCTGTGGGGCCGTCCCAAGAACCCGCTCGCGCGGCGCGAATACGGCCCCGGCGAGCACGGCTTCAAGCGCCGCAAGCTGTCCGACTACGCCCTCCAGCTCCGCGCCAAGCAGAAGCTCAAGGGCTATTACGCCAACATGACCGAGCGCCAGTTCCGGCGCTTCTTCCGCGAAGCCGAGCGCATGCGCGGCGACACCGCGGAGAATCTGGTGGGGCTGCTGGAACGGCGGCTCGATACCGTGGTCTACCGGGCCAACTTCGTGCCCACCATGTTCGCCGCCCGCCAGCTGGTCAACCATGGCCATGTGCTGGTGAACGGTCGACGGGTCAACATCCCCAGCTATCTGGTCCGGGAAGGGGACGTGATCGAGATCCGCGAGAAGTCGCGGAACCATCCGCTCGTGGTGGAGAGCCTGCAGAATCCCGAACGTGACGTGCCGGACTACCTGTCGCTCGACATCAAGAACATGAAGGTCACTTTCCTGAGGGTGCCGAAGTTCGCGGAGATTCCCTATCCGGTCCAGATGGAACCGAATCTCGTGATCGAGTACTACTCGCGCTGAACGGATCCCGGTCGGGATCGGCGAAGAAACAGGTCAGGTGGCCGCCACCGTACTCGTCGATCATGGGCCGGACCTCCGGCCCGTGGGCGGCGAGGGTGGCGGCGAGGCGCCGGCTCTCCGTCCGCGTCGGAAAGCGCGCGAGATAGATCTCCGCCCAGGCCATGTAATGGCGTCCGGTGGGGCGTCGCCGCAGGAAGGAGAGGTCCTGGACATAGGGATTGCGTGCGGGACCGGGACGGACGTTGGCGAGGGCATAACTCAGGACCCGCCGCGGATCGGCCACCGCGTCCAGCAGGAAGCGCACCGCCCGATGCAGGTCGCGGTCCGGCGGCAGTCCGGCGCCGGCATCGAGCCCCTGGACCGCCGCGATGGTGTCGATCACCACCAGCGAACTCAGCGCGTGGCGCTGGTACCAGAGTGCCCGGGCGCCCCGCGCCGTCTCCAGCGGCAGGCTGCCGTCGGCGCGCATGGTGGCGAGGGCGGCACGATGGACGGCGAGCGCCCGCCGCAGCAGGGCCGGCTCGTCCGTGAGCGCGCCCCAGGCCGCCGCCACGCTCGCCCCCAGCAACGCGTGATTGTTGCGGGCGACGCGGCGATCCGGGGAAAGACCCGCACGGAAGGCGACGCTCCGCGCCACCAGGCCGTCGAGCCAGCCATCCACCCGCGCCCGCACCTCGGCCGGGACGTCCGGATGCTCCCGTACCAGCCACCAGCCGACGATGGTGGGGAGCAGCAGCCGGTCCACGTCGTAGGCCACCCGCACCGGATCGCCGCGCCAGCGGGTGAGGGCGCGTCCCTTCGCCCAGCGGTCCAAGAGCCGCAGCAGGTGACGCCGCGCCCGCCGATCGTCGGCACCGAAGGCCGCCGCCGCCGCCCGCATCACCTGCCAGCCGAACCTTTCCAGCCGTCCCTTGCGGCCCCGGGAGACGGTGGTGGGGGCCCGCACGCTGCGCCAGCGCACGTCCGCCGCCCCGCACAGGGCCTGCCGGCGGGCGGCGGGCAGGGCCAGGAGCTGCCGGCGCCGCACCTCCCGCACGAACAGCACCTCGCCCGGGCGGGCCAGCCGTGGCGGTGCGGTCACATCGGCGTCGCCGAGGCTGGCCCCCGGGACGCCCGCGCATATCATGGTAAAGACAAGGATCGGGAGGAAGCGACGCATGAGACTCCGGCTCGGCTGGTTCGCCCTGCTGGCGGCGGTGGCCGCACCCGCCGATCCCGCGCGGGCGGCGGCGCAGTGCCGGTTCGAATATGCCCTCCTCGCGCGGGGGAGCGAAGTGGGGCGGATCACGCTCGAGCAGGAGCGACTCTCGCCCGTCCGCACGCGCGTGGTCCTGCGCATCGAGAACGTGGGGTTCACCCGCCTGTTCGGCCGGCGGCGGGTGGAGATGCGGGGCGTGGTGCGCACCGCGGCGGATCCGGTACCGGTGCTGTACGAGGGACGCGAGCGCAAGCCGGATCGCGAGCGACTCGTCACCATGCGCTTCGACGCGCACGGCCGCCTCACCGCCTTCCGCTATCTCAACAACGGTCGCGAGCGGCCGAGCGAGGTGCCGGAGGACCTGCGACGGGACGCGGTGGACCCGCTCACCGCCTTCCTGCGCCTGCAGCGCTGGGTGCAGCGCGGGCCGGCGGCCGGGGCGCGGCTGAAGGTGCCGGTCTGGGACGGCCGCAAGCGCCTCGACATCGAGGCGGTCTATCTGGCGGAGACCCGTCTGGACGGCCGCGCCCTCTACGCCCGTCTGCGGGTGCGCCTGCAGGGCCTCCACGGCTTCGAGGACGGCTACGGCTTCGTCGGCGGCACGGCCGCGCCGGCCCGCTGGCTGGAGGTGCTGGTGGACGACGGCGCCTGTCCCGCCCCGGTGTTCGTGCGGCCGGTGGACGCGGACGATCTGGCGATCCTGCGCCGGCGCGCCGTCAGGCGGCCTCGGAGAAGGCGATTCCCTTCTCGCGCAGGAGCTGCTGCAGCTCGCCGGTCTCGTACATCTCCCGCACGATGTCGAAACCGCCCACCAGTTCGCCCTTGACGTAGAGCTGCGGGAAGGTGGGCCAGTTGGAGAATTCCTTGAGGGCCTGGCGCAGCTCCATGTCCTCGAGGACGTTGAAGGCGGTGAATTTCACGCCCAGTGCCGAGAGCACCTGCACCACCCCGGCGGAGAAGCCGCACTGGGGGAACACCGGCGTCCCCTTCATGTAGAGGACCACGTCGTCGCTGGTGATCTGCTCGCGGATGCGGGCGAAGATGTCCTTCTCGCTCATCGGCCGGCCTCGTCGGTTGGAGCGTTCTCGGGCACGCGGGTGACCAGCGCCAGGGCGTGGAGGGTGTCGCCCATGTGCGGTCCCAGCGCCTCGTAGACCATGCGGTGCTGCTGGATGCGGCTCCTGCCGCGGAAGGCCTCGGACTCCACCACCACCCGGTAGTGGTCGCCGTCGCCGGCGAGGTCCTCGATCTCGATGCGCGCGTCGGGAAAGGCCGCACGGATCAGCCGTTCCAGTTCGGCGGCGGCCATGGGCATGGCTTCGGCTCCGGCCCGGTTCACTCGTCCATCAGGCGCGCGAAGAACCCCTCGTGACGCGCCCGTAGTTCGTCCAGCGATATGGGCGGCCCGTCGCCGAGGATCAACGCGTCGCCGCCGGTGCGGGCGACGGTGCGCGCCACCACCCCGGCCGCCCGGGCCTCGGCCAGCAGCAGCGGCGCGTCCTCCGGCGTCACCGCCAGCAGATAGCGTCCCTGATCCTCGCCGAACAGCCAGCCGAAGCGGCCGGGCACGCCGTCCGGGATCACCAGCCGGGCGCCGATGCCCGAGGCCAGACACATCTCGGCCAGGGCCACGGCGAGGCCGCCGTCGGAGAGATCGTGACAGGCGCGCACCCGTCCCTTCGCGATCTGCTCGCGCACGAAGGTCCCGTGCCGGCGCTCGAGGGCGAGGTCCACCGGCGGCGGCGCCCCCTCCTCGCGCCCCAGGATCTCCCGCAGGAACAGGGAGCAGGAGAGCCAGCCGTGGCCGAGCCCCACCAGCACCAGCAGCAGATCCGGCCGGTCGAAGGCGAGGCCGGTGGCGCGGTCCACCTCCTCCAGCAGGCCCAGTCCCCCCACCTGCGGGGTCGGCGGGATGGCGCGGCCGTCGGTCTCGTTGTAGAAGGACACGTTGCCGGAGACGACGGGGAAGTCGAGGGCGCGACAGGCCTCGGCCATGCCGTCCACGGCGGCGGCGAACTGGCCCATGATCCGGGGCCGTTCGGGATTGCCGAAGTTGAGACAGTCGGTGACGGCGAGGGGACGGGCGCCCACCGCGCAGAGATTGCGGAAGGCCTCGGCCACCGCCTGTTTGCCGCCCTCGAAGGGATCGGCCTCGCAGTAGCGGGGGGTGCAGTCGGTGGTCAGCGCCAGCGCCCGATCGGTCCCGTGCACCCGCACCACCGCCGCATCGGCCATGCCCGGGCCCAGCACGGTGTCGGCCATCACCTGCCAGTCGTACTGCTGGAAGATCCAGCGGCGGCTCGCGAGATCCGGGGCTCCCACCAGCCCGAGCAGCGCTTCCTCGGGCGTCACCGGCACCGCCGCGTCGTGGCACACCACCGGTACCGGTCGCGGCGGCGGCGTGCAGGGCCGGTCGTAGACGGGGGCCGCCTCCGCCACCGCCGCCACCGGCACGTCGGCCACCACCGTCCCGCCGTGGCGCACCACCAGCCGGCCCGTGTCCGTGACCCGGCCGATCACCGCGAAGTCCAGCTCCCATTTGGCGAAGATGCGCCGGGCCTCCGCCTCGCGGCCCTCGCGCAGCACCATCAGCATGCGCTCCTGGCTCTCGGAGAGGAGGATCTCGTAGGGGCTCATCCCCTCCTCCCTGAGCGGCACCCGGTCGAGGTCGAGCTCGATGCCGGTGCCGCCGCGGGCGGCCATCTCGAAGCTGGAGGAGGTGAGACCGGCGGCGCCCATGTCCTGGATGGCGACGATGCAGTCCTGCGCCATCAGCTCCAGACAGGCCTCGATCAGCAGCTTCTCGGTGAAGGGATCGCCCACCTGCACCGTGGGCCGCTTGGCCTCGGCGTCCTCGGAGAATTCGGCCGAGGCCATGGTGGCGCCGTGGATGCCGTCGCGTCCCGTCTTCGCCCCCACGTAGACCACCGGATTGCCGACGCCGGCGGCGCGGGCGTAGAAGACGCGGTCGCGGCGGGCGATGCCCACGCACATGGCGTTGACCAGGATGTTGCCATCGTAGCGGCGGTGGAAGGTGGTCTCGCCGCCGACGGTGGGCACCCCCACGCAGTTGCCGTAGCCGCCGATGCCGGCCACCACCCCCGCCAGCAGGTGGCGCGTGCGCGGATGGGCGGGATCGCCGAAGCGCAGCGCGTCCAGCAGCGCCACCGGCCGCGCGCCCATGGTGAAGACGTCGCGGAGGATGCCGCCGACGCCGGTGGCCGCACCCTGATAGGGCTCGATGAAGCTGGGGTGGTTGTGGCTCTCCATCTTGAAGACGGCCACCAGCCCCTCGCCGATGTCCACCACGCCGGCGTTCTCGCCGGGGCCGCAGACCACCCAGGGCGCCTCGGTGGGCAGTCGTCGCAGATGGACCTTCGACGACTTGTAGGAGCAGTGCTCGCTCCACATCACCGAGAAGATGCCGAGCTCCACGAGGTTGGGCTCGCGGCCGAGGATGGCGCGGATGCGCGCGTGTTCCTCCGGGGTGAGCCCGTGGGCGGCGACGGTCTCGGGCGTGATCTCGCTCATGACCCTCCTCCGGCCACCGCCTCCAGCAGGGAACGGAACAGCGGCACGCCGTCGGTGCCGCCGAGGCGGGGATCGCACACCCGCTCGGGATGGGGCATCATCCCGAGGACGTTGCGGCCCTCGCCGAGGATGCCGGCGATGTCGCGGGCGGAGCCGTTGGGATTGTCGAGATAGCGGAAGGCGATGCGGCCCTCGTCCTCGAGGCGGGCGAGGGTCCCGGCGTCCGCCAGATAGTTGCCGTCGTGATGGGCCACCGGCACCGTGATCTCCGCACCCTGCGGGAAGGCGCGGGTGAAGGGGCTGTCCGTGGTCTCCACCCGCAGCCGTACCGACCGGCAGACGAAGAGCAGCCGGCGGTTGCGCACCAGCGCCCCCGGCAGCAGCCCGGCCTCGGTGAGGATCTGGAAGCCGTTGCAGATGCCCAGCACCAGCCCGCCGCGGCGGGCGAAGCGGACGATCTCGCGCACGATGGGGGAACGGGCGGCGATGGCGCCGGGCCTCAGATAGTCGCCGTAGGTGAAGCCGCCGGGCAGGCCCACCAGGTCCAGATCCGCCGGCAGCTCCGTCTCGCCGTGCCACAGACGCCGGACCGGCCGTCCGAACACCCGTTCCATGGCGACGGCGAGATCCCGGTCGCAATTGGAGCCGGGAAAGGTGACGACGGCGGCGCGCACGGGCTCAGCCTCGGTCGAGCAGCTCGATGCGGTAGGTCTCGATGACGGGATTGGCCAGCAGCACCTCGCACATGCGTTCCACCTCGGCCCGCGCGGCGTCGGCGTCCTCGGTGGCGAGGTCGATCTCCAGCACCTTCGCCCGCCGCACCCCGCGCACACCGGCGAAGCCCAGATGACCGAGGGCCCGGGCGATGGCCGCCGCTTCCGGATCGAGGACGCCGGGGCGGAACCGGATCTCGACCCGGGCCCTCACTGCAGCGTCCCCGTGCCGCGCACGTCGGCCGGCCCCGCTTCCGGCAGGATGCCGAGACGGCGGGCGATCTCGGCGTAGCCCTGCTTGAGATCGCCGAGACCGAAGCGGAAGCGGTCCTTGTCGTAGCGCTCGTTGGTCTCGATGTCCCACAGCCGCATGTTGTCGGGGCTCAGCTCGTCGGCCAGGACGATGCGCATCTCGTCGTTCTCGTCCCACAGACGGCCGAACTCCACCTTGAAGTCGATCAGCTTGAGCCCGACGCCGGTGAACAGGCCGGAGAGAAAGTCGTTGATCCTGAGCGCCAGATTGAGGATCTCGTCCAGTTCCTGATAGGTCGCCCAGCCGAAGGCGGTGACGTGTTCCTCGGTGACGAGGGGATCGCCCAGCTCGTCGGACTTGTAGTAATACTCCACGATGGAGCGCGGGAGCAGCGAGCCCTCCTCGAGACCGAAACGCTTGGCCAGTGAGCCGGCGGCATAGTTGCGGACCACCACCTCGAGGGGAATGATCTCCACCTCGCGGACCAGCTGCTCGCGCATGTTGAGGCGCTTGATGAAATGCGTCGGGATTCCGATCTCTCCGAGCCTGGTCATGAGGAACTCGGAAATCCGATTGTTCAGCACCCCCTTTCCGGTGACGATGGCGTGCTTGGCGTTGTTGAACGCCGTGGCGTCGTCCTTGAAGTACTGGATCAGCGTACCGGGTTCGGGGCCTTCGTAGAGGATCTTCGCCTTGCCTTCGTAAACCCGTCTGCGGCGGGCCATGGTCCTCCGGCTCCACGGCAAAAGGGCGACGGCGCCGTGCGGCCGCCGTCGCAGGCTGGACGTCTTCGCGCGCTCGAATATAGGGCGCCGTCGCGGCCCTCACAACGCCGCCCCGGTGGCCGCGTCCTCCGCCGTGGTGGCGAGGCGGAAGACGGTGCGCCCGTCCACCAGCGTACGCACCACCCGTCCGCGGAAGGTGCGGCCCTCGAAGGGCGTGTTCTTGGCGAGGGAGTGGAGTCCGGCCTCGGTGACGGTCCAGCGGACCTCGGGATCGAAGAGGACCAGATCGGCCGGGGCGCCGCGGGCGAGGCGGCCGCCCTCCACGCCCAGCAGCCGCGCGGGCATGGTGCTGACCGCCTCCAGCAGCCGCAGCAGACCGATGCGCCCCGCGTGCACCAGCTCGAGCCCGGCCGCCAGCAGCGTCTCCACCCCCACCACGCCGAAGGCGGCCTGCTCGAAGGGCAGGCGCTTGCTGTCCTGGTCCTGGGGGGTGTGGTCGCTGGTCACCGCGTCGACGGTACCGTCGGCGAGCCCCGCCACCAGCGCCTCGCGGTCCGCCTCGCCGCGGAGCGGCGGCGACACCTTGGCATAGGTGCGGTAGCCCTCCACCTCGCGTTCGGTGAGCAGCAGATGGTGGGGAGTGACGTCGCAGGTGACGCGCACGCCCCGCGCCTTGGCGCGACGGATCACCGCCACCGATTCGGCGGTGGAGATGCCGGCGAAGTGGATGCGGCCGCCGGTGGCCTCGGCGAGGCGCAGGTCGCGCTCGATCATCACCACCTCGGCGCAGGCGGGGATGCCCGGCAGTCCCAGCCGCAGCGCCGTCCAGCCCTCGTTCATGACCCCGCCCTCGGCGAGACGCGGCTCCTCGGGATGCTGGACGACGGGGGCGTCGAGGGCGGTGGCGTAGGCGAGGGCCCGGTACATGAGGCGGGCGTCGGCCACCGCCCGGGCGCCGTCGGTGAAGCCCACCGCTCCCGCCTCCCGCAGCAGCCCCATCTCCGCCAGCCGCTCGCCGCGGCAGCCCCGGGTCAGCGCCGCCCAGGGATGGACCTTGACGGAGCGCAGCTTGCGGGCGCGACGGGCGACGAACTCCAGCATGGCGGGATCGTCGAGGGCGGGATCGGTGTCCGGCCGCATGGCGAAGGCGGTGACCCCACCGGCGGCCGCCGCCGCCACCGCACTGTCCATGCGCTCCTTGTGCTCGGCGCCGGGTTCGCCCACCATCACCCGCAGGTCCACGAGCCCCGGCGCCAGACAGAGACCCGCCGCCTCCAGCACCTCCGCCCCCTCGGGAAGCCCGTCGCGGCCGAGATGCGGGCCGAGATCGGCGATGCGCCCGTCCACCACCAGGAGCCCGCCGCGGACGTCGAGGCCGCTCGCCGGGTCCAGCAGGCGGGCGCCGAGGATGGCGAGGGGACGTCCGCTCATGCCGCTTCCCGCAGCCGCCGGGTGAGGGCGTCGAGACAGGCCATGCGGACCGCCACTCCCATCTCCACCTGGTCGAGGATGGCGCTGCGGTGGATGTCGTCGGCCACCACCCCGTCGATCTCCACCCCGCGGTTCATGGGCCCCGGGTGCATCACCAGCACGTCGGGGCGGGCCACCTCCAGCTTCTCCCAGGTGAGGCCGTAGCGGCGGAAGTACTCGCGGGTGGAGGGCACGAAGCTCCCCCGCATGCGCTCGGTCTGCAGGCGCAGCATCATGACGATGTCGGCGTCGCGGAGCCCGCGGCGCATGTCGTGGTGGACCTCGACGCCGTAGGCCGCGAGCGCCGGCGGTACCAGCGTCGGCGGGCCCACCAGCCGCACCCGCGCGCCCAGGCGGGTAAGGAGCAGGATGTTGGAGCGGGCCACGCGGGAGTGGACGATGTCGCCGCAGATGGCGACGATGAGCCCCTCGATGCGGCCCTTGCGCCGACGGATGGTGAGGGCGTCCAGCAGCGCCTGGGTGGGATGTTCGTGGCGGCCGTCGCCGCCGTTGATCACCGCACAGGCCACGTGGCGGGCCAGCAGCGCCACCGCGCCCGAATCGGCGTGCCGCACCACCAGTACGTCCGGGTGCATGGCGTTCAGGGTCATGGCGGTGTCCAGCAGGGTCTCGCCCTTCTTGATGGCGGAGGTGGACACCGACATGTTGACCACGTCGGCGCCGAGACGCTTGCCGGCCAGCTCGAAACTGGTGCGGGTGCGGGTGGAGCTCTCGAAGAACAGGTTGATCTGGGTGAGACCGCGCAGCAGGCCGAGCTTCTTCTCGGGGCGGCGGTTGAGCTCCACGTAGCCGTCGGCGAGGTCCAGCAGGAAGAGGATGTCCTCCCGGGACAGCGGTTCGATCCCGAGGAGGTGGCGGTGGGGGAAGGGACGCGCCGCTCCGTCCGACATGACGGCCTCCGGATACCCGCGCCCATTGCCCGCGGCAAGGCGCCCGCGGCGGCCCGGATGCGCCCTCACCAGCGCAGCACCAGCGAGCCCCAGGCGAAGCCGCCGCCGATGCCGGAGACCAGCACCAGCTGGCCCGGCTCCAGCCGCCCCTCCGTCACCAGCCGGTCGAGGGCGAGGGGAATGGAGGCGGCGGAGGTGTTGGCATGACGGTCGACGGTGACGGCGACCCGCTCGGCCGGGATCTCGAGCCGCTTCGCGACGGCGTCGATGATGCGCACATTGGCCTGGTGCGGCACGAACCAGTCCATCTCCGAGGGCGGCAGGCCGATGCGCCGGCACACCTCCCGGGCGCTCTCGGTCATGGCGGTGACGGCGTGGCGGAACACCTCGCGCCCGTTCATGCGCAGACGGCCCACCGTGCCGGTGGAGGAGGGGCCGCCGTCCACGTAGAGCTGGTGATAGTGGCGGCCGTCGGCGAGGATGCGGGCGGCGAGGATGCCGCGGTCCAGCACCGTCCCCGTCTGTTCCTCCGCCACCAGCACCAGCGCCCCGGCGCCGTCGCCGAAGAGCACGCAGGTCCCGCGGTCCTCCCAGTCGAGGAGGCGGGAGAAGGTCTCGGCGCCGATCACCAGCGCCCGGCGGGCGTGACCGGTGCGAATCAGGGAATCGGCCACCGTCAGCGCGTAGACGAAACCGGCGCAGACCGCCTGCAGGTCGAAGGCCGGCGACGGCGGGATCCCCAGCTCGCGCTGGACGGCGGTGGCGGTGGCGGGAAAGGTGTGGTCGGGCGTGGAGGTGGCGACGAGGAGGAGATCGATGGCGGCGGGGGAGAGCGCCGCCCGCGCGAGGGCACGGCGGGCCGCCGCCACCGCCAGCGCCGAGGTGGTCTCGCCGGGCGCGGCGATGCGGCGTTCGCGGATGCCGGTGCGCTCGCGGATCCAGGCGTCCGAGGTGTCGATGCGCTCGGCCAGCTCGTCGTTGGTGACCACCCGCGCCGGCAGGCAGGCCCCCACGCCGGCCACCCGCGCCCGCAGTCGCGGAGTCACGACGCCGCCACCCTGAGCCGGGGGGCGGCGATGGAGGCCGCGACCCGTCGCATTTCCTCGATGATGCGTTCGTTGGTGCCCTGCTCGACGATGCGGGCGGCCGACAGCACGGCGTGGGCGAAGCCGAAGGCGTCGGTGCCGCCGTGGCTCTTGACCACCACCCCGGAGAGACCGAGCAGCATGGCGCCGTTGTAGCGACGCGGATCCAACCGCCGGCGCACCCGCTCCAGGGCGGGCCGGGCCAGCAGATAGCCCAGCTTCGCCCGCAGTCCGGAGCGGAAGGCGTCACGCAGCGTGCCGGCGTAGAAGCGGGATGCGCCCTCGGCGACCTTGAGGGCGACATTGCCGGTGAAGCCGTCGGTCACCACCACGTCCACCTTGCCGGTGGGGATGTCGTCGCCCTCGACGAAGCCGCGGAAGTCGATGTCGAGGGGCGAGTTCCGCAGCAGTCGCGCCGCCTCCCGCACGCCGCTCTCGCCCTTGATCTCCTCGGTGCCGATGTTCAACAGCGCCACCCGCGGTCGTGCCACGCCCAGCACCGTGCGGGCGTACACCTCGCCCATGACGGCGAACTGGAAGAGGTGCTGGGGCGAGCAGTCCACGTTGGCGCCGAGATCGAGCATCACCACCGGCTCGCGGCGGCTGGGCAGGGCGGTGGCGATGGCCGGCCGGTCGATGCCCTCGAGGGTGCGCAGCACCACCTTGCCCATGGCCATGAGCGCCCCGGTGTTGCCGGCGGAGACGGCGGCCCGGGCCTCGCCCGCCTTCACCGCGTCGATGGCGAGGCGCATGCTGGAGCGGCGCCCCTGTCGGAGGGCGAGGGAGGGACGGGTCTCGGCGGCGACGAAGGCGTCGGTGTGGCGCAGTTCGCTCGCCGCCGCCAGGACGGGATGGCGCTCCAGGAGCGGGCGCACCCGCCCGGCGTCGCCGAAGAGCAGGAAGCGCAGGTCGGACCGTTCGCACAGCGCGCGGGCCGCCCCGTCGATCACCACGCCGGGCGCGTGGTCGCCGCCCATGGCGTCGAGGGCGATGACGATGGCCATCGAGCTCGGATCTCCCTCTTCGGGGTCGTCTCCACGGGGCGAGGAGAACCCTCCGTGTCCGCCGCCGTCAACCCTCGCGGCCGAAGCGCTCGCGCAGCACGGCGAAGGGGCCGTCGGCGGGCGGGGGCTCGTCGTCGCCGCGCACGCCGAACGCGTCCAGCACCGCCTCGGCACCGTCGGCGCGCGGATAGGGATCGAGGGCGAGGGCCAGCTCCTCCGTCACCAGCTCGCCGAGGTCGAGCAGGTCGCCCACCAGCGGCTCCAGGTCGAGCTGCTCCACGTCGAGATGGAGCAAGCGCTGGGTCGCACCGCCCCGCACGAAGGTGCGCTCGAAGGGGACCTCCAGCTCCGCCGGCACCGGCTCCAGCGTCACCACGCAGCGCTGGGTGGCACGGGCCCTCAGCACCCCGCGCACCCGCACCACGCCGCCGGCGCCGGCCGACACCCGCCCCTCGGCCTCGAGCCGGTCGAGGGCGAGGAGATCGAGCCGGCGCGCCAGGGCCCGGCATTCGGCGGCATTGGCGGCGATGGCGAAGGGCAGCTCCGTCGAGGTGAGCTCGGCGATCTCGAAGGGGCGGGAGAATTCGTGGGGCATCCGCACGATCACGCCCTCCGGGTGGGCCGGGCCGCCGCCCGGTACGAGGCCGGGACCCGGAGAGGCCCGGTCTTCCGAAGAGAGTAGCGCGGGAGGCGGGGCCGTCAACGCGACGCCTCCGCCGCCGCGGCGGCCGGAGCCGGTCGGAGCCAGCCGGCGAGCTCCCGCAGGACCAGCCCCTCGAGAAAGTCCATGTGGTCCTCGCGGTCGTTGAGGCAGGGGAGATAGGCGTAGTGGGTCCCGCCCGCCTCCAGGAACAGCTCGCGGTTGGCGATGGCCAGTTCCTCCAGCGTCTCCAGACAGTCGGCGACGAAGGCGGGCGAGACCACCGCCACCCGCCGCACGCCGCGGCGGGGCAGATCCGCCAGCAGCTCGTCGAGATAGGGCTGGAGCCATTCCTCGCTGCCGAAGCGGCTCTGGTAGGCCACCGCCACCCGGTCCTCGGCGAGTCCCAGCCGCTGGCGCACCAGCCGTGTGGTGGTGCGGCACTGGTGTTCGTAGGGATCGCCCTCGGCGACGAAGCGTGTGGGCATGCCGTGGTAGGAGAAGATCAGGAGATCCGGCGTGAAGTCGAGGGCATCCAGCCCCTCGCGGACGCTGCGGGCGAGGACCGCCACATAGTCCGGATCGTCGTACCAGGCCGGCACCGTGCGCAGCGCCGGCTGGCGGCGCATGCGCACGTCGGCGAGGGCACGGAAGAGGGCGTCGCAGGCGGTGGCGGTGGTGGGCGAGGCGTACTGGGGATAGAGGGGGACGAACAGCAGGCGGGTGCAGCCCTCCGCCACCATGCGCCGGGCCACCCGCGGGATGGACGGCTCGCCGTAGCGCATGGCGAAGTCCACGAGGATGTCGGGATCGTGGCGGCGCAGGCGGGCGCGCAGCTTCTCCGTCTGGTCGCGGGTCACGGTCATGAGCGGGCTCTCGTCCCGCTCGCGATTCCAGATGCGCCGGTAGGCGGCACCGGAGGTGAAGGGGCGCCGGCTCAGGATCACCAGCTGGAGCAGCGGTTGCCACCACAGCGGCGAGTAGTCGATCACCCGCGGGTCGGAGAGGAACTCCGAGAGGTAGCGGCGCATGGACCGGTAGTCGGTGCCCGCGGGCGTGCCGAGATTGGCCAGCAACACGCCCAGCCGCTCGCGCCCCGGCACCGCCGCACCGTCCGGCGTCCCCCGCGCGATCGCCACCACCTCGTTCATGGGCCGCCCTCCTCCGTCCCGTCCGGGGCATGTGGCGGCGGTGACGGGGGAGGCAAGGGGCGCTTCAGCGCACGAAGGAGAGCTGGACGCTCCAGAAGCGCTCGAGGCGCTTGAGCACCTGGTTGGTGCGGGCGAGGTCCTCGGCGGTGAGACCCACCTCGGCGAGCTCGTCGGCGCTCCGCCGGTAGAGGGCGTCGATCTTCTCCACGAGGCCGAAGCCCTTGTCGGACAGGCGCACCCGCATCATGCGGCGGTCGTGGGTGGACCGCTCCTGGATGAGATAGCCGTTCTCCACCAGTTTGCGGACGTTGTAGGAGACGTTGGAGCCGAGATAATAGCCACGCAGGGTGAGCTCTCCCACGGTCAGCGTCTCGTCGCCGATGTTGAAGAGGATCAGCGCCTGGACGTTGTTGATGTCCTCGATGCCGAGGCGGTCGAGTTCGGCCTTGACGACGTCGAGGAAGCGGCGGTGCAGGCGCTCGATCAGCCGTGAGGTGGTGATGTATTCCTCTTTCACGACATCCCTCGACGAGCTGGGACCCGGTTGCCGGCCGCCCCGCGGCCACCGCCGGACCGGTGGTGCCCCGCGCCGGCGGTGCCCGCGCAACCCGCGATACGAGCCCCGACCGAATCGCGCAACTACCGGTCCCGGTCGCCCCTGATCATCTTGATTATGGCCGAAAAATCCAGTCCCTCGTTGCCGGCGGCGACGAAGAGCTGGTAGAGCTGGGCGGCCTCGGCGCCGAGGGGGGTGGCGGCCTGCACCCGTGCCGCCGTCTCCTGGGCGAGGCGCAGGTCCTTGAGCATCATGGCGGCGGTGAAGCCCGGCCGGTAGTCGCGGTTGGAGGGGGCCTGCGGCACCGGACCCGGTACCGGACAGTAGCTGGTGAGGGACCAGCACTGGCCGGAGGCGCGCGAGGCGATCTCGAAGAGCTTCTCGTGGGCGAGACCGAGGCGCTCGGCGAGGGCGAAGGCCTCGCACACCGAGATCATCTGGATGCCGAGCATCATGTTGTTGCAGATCTTGGCCGCCTGACCGGTGCCGGGGCCGCCGGCGTGGATCACCGCCCGTCCCATCCTCTCCAGGATCGGCTTCGCGCGGGCGAAGGCCTCGTCGTGGCCGCCCACCATGAAGGTGAGGGTGGCGGCCTCGGCGCCGGCGACGCCGCCGGAGACCGGTGCGTCCACCATGGTGAAACCCGCCGCCGCCGCCGCCCGGTGCACCTCCCGGGCGGTGTCCACGTCGATGGTGGAGCAGTCGGCGAGAAGGGCGCCCTCGCGGGCATTGTCGAGGATGCCGCCGTCGCCGAGATAGGCCTCCCGCACCTGGGGGCCGGCCGGCAGCATGGTGATGGCCACCTCGGCGCCTTCCAGCGCCCTCGTCGGCTCGTCGGCCACCGCGAGACCCGCCTCCGCCGCCCGCCGGCGGGCCCTCTCCGCCAGGTCGTAGCCCACCACCGCGAAGCCGGCGGCGGCCAGATTGCGGGCCATGGGCAGGCCCATGTTGCCGAGGCCGAAGAAGGCGATCCGCGTCATCCTCCCCTCCCGCGCACTGCGCTCACACCGCGTCCCAGTCGAAGGCGAGATCGCCGCCCGGCAGCGGGTCGAACACCCGCGTCACCTCCACCTCCGGCACCGATCCGGGATCGGGCCAGGTCCAGCGCGGGCGGCGATCCTTGTCCAGCACCATGGCCCGCACCCCCTCGGCGAACTCGCGCCCCTCGAGGAAGCGTCGCACCATGCGGTACTCCAGTTGCAGGGCGTCGTCGAAGGCGAGATCGCGACCGCGACGGAGCTGTTCGGCGGTCACCCGCAGCGAGAAGGGCGACTTTCCGGCCATGGTCTCCAGGGTGCGGGCGCCGAAGCCGGTGGTCTCGCGGGCGAGGCGTTCGCGGATGGCGAAGAGATCGTCGGCGCCGAAACAGCTCTCCACCAGGTCGGCGAGGCCGAGGAGGGGGGCATCGCCGGGGGTGTCGGCGAGCTCCGCCAGCAGCTGGTTCAGCGCCTCCGCGAAGCCCTCGCGCGGCGCCGCCGCCAGTGCTTCCTCCAGGAGGCCGATACGGGCCGCCGGCAGATGGTGGGTGGCGAGGCCGAGGGCGAGGCAGTCGCCGGGCCCGGCGCGCTCGCCGGTGAGGGCGAGATACCAGCCGAAGCGGTGGGGCAGGCGCGGCAGGAAGAAGGTGCCGCCCACGTCCGGGAAGAAGCCGATGCCCACCTCCGGCATGGCGAAGACGGTGCGTTCGGTGGCGATGCGCACGCGGCCGTGGACGGAGATGCCGACGCCGCCGCCCATGGTGATGCCGTCGAGGACGGCGACGTAGGGTTTGGGAAAGTGTTTCACCCGCCAGTCGAGACGATACTCGTCGCGGAAGAAGCGCCAGGCGGCGTCCACGCCCTCCCGCGCCCGCACCGTCACGATCTCGCGGATGTCGCCGCCGGCGCAGAAGGCGCGGCCGGGGGCCGGGCGGACGAGGACGCCGGCGATCTCCGGATCCTCCCGCCAGCGGGCGAGGGTGCGCGAGAGGGCGCGCACCATGGCGTGGTCGAGGGCGTTGAGGGCGTCCTGGCGGTCGAGGACGACGATGCCGAGATGACCGCGCCGCTCGAAGCGCAGATGGGGCGTCGCCTCCATGGATCCCCCCTCCCTTCAGCCCCGCCCGTCCAGCAGGCGGCGGGCCACGATCACGCGCATGATCTCGTTGGTGCCCTCGAGGATGCGGTGGACCCGCAGATCCCGCAGATAGCGCTCGATGCCGTATTCGCGGATGTAGCCGTAGCCGCCGTGGAGCTGGAGGGCCTCGTCCACCACCCGGAAGCCCACGTCGGTGGCGAAGCGCTTGGCCATGGCCGCGGCCGCGGTGGCGTCGGGCGCGCCGGCGTCCAGTTTGGCCGCCGCCCGCCAGACCAGCAGCCGCGCCGCCTCCAGCTCCGTGTGCATGTCGGCGAGCTTGAAGCGGGTGGCCTGGAAGTCGGCGAGGGGGCGGCCGAACTGGCGCCGCTCGCGGACATAGGCGAGGGCCTTCTCAAGACAGGCGCGGGCGCCGCCCAGCGAACAGGCGGCGATGTTGACGCGACCGCCGTCGAGGGCCTGCATGGCGATGCGGAAGCCCTCGCCCTCCGCGCCGAGGCGGTTGGCGACGGGCACGCGGCAGCTGTCGAGGATCACCTGGGCGGTGGGCTGGGAGTGCCAGCCCATCTTCTCCTCGGGCCGGCCGAAGGAGAGGCCGGGCGTCCCCTTCTCCACCACGACGGCGGAGATGCCGCGTGCGCCCTCGCCGCCGGTGCGGCACATGACCACGTAGAGGTCGCTGGTGCCGGCGCCGGAGATGAAGACCTTCTGGCCCTCCAGCACGTAGTGGTCGCCCTCGCGGCGGGCGGTGGTGCGCAGGCTCGCGGCGTCGGAGCCGGCGCCGGGTTCGGTGAGGCAGTAGGAGGCGAATCTCGCCATCGAGCAGAGGTCGGGGAGCCAGCGCCGGCGCTGCTCCTCGCGGCCGAAGCGGTCGATCATCCACGCCACCATGTTGTGGATGGAGATGTAGGCGGCGGTGGAGGGGCAGGCGGCGGCCAGCTCCTCGAAGAGGATCACGCCGTCGAGACGCCCGAGGCCGGTACCGCCCACGTCCTCGCGCACGAAGAGGCCGCCGAAGCCCAGCGCCGCCGCCTCCCGCAGGGTCTCCACCGGGAAGATCTCCTCGGCGTCCCAGCGGGCGGCGAAGGGGGCGATCCGTTCCTCGGCGAAGGTGCGTGCCGCCTCGCGGAGGGCGCGGCGATCCTCGTCCAGCTCGAACACGGCCCGTCTCCCCGATGCCGCAACGGCGCCTAACCCTCCCGGCGGGCGCCGTCAACGCGGCTGCGACGGGCGCTCACGGCAGGCGCCCGGCCGGCAGCAGCGCCAGCTGGGGGAAGGCCACCAGCAGCGCGAGGCGCAGCAGATCGGCGAGGACGAAGGGGGGCAGACCCCGGACGACGGTGGCGAGGGCGAGGCCCGGGACGGTGCCCTGGATGACGAACAGGTTCATGCCCACCGGCGGCGTGATGAGACCGAGTTCCGCCACCGTCACCACCAGGATGCCGAACCACACCGGATCGTGCCCCAGCTCCAGCACCACCGGGAAGACGAAGGGGATGGTGAGGAGGATCATGCTGAGGCTGTCCATGAAGCAGCCCAGCAGCACGTAGAAGAGGAGGACGGCGAGGAGGACGGCGAGGGGCGGCCAGTCGGCCGCCCGCACCCAGGCGGCGAGGCCGTGGGGGAGGCCGGTGGTCTCGACGAAATAGTTGAAGACGGCGGCACCCACCAGCACCAGGAAGATCATGCCGGAGATGCGGGCGGTCTCGCCGACGGCATCGGCGAGGGTGGCGGCGGTGAGGGTGCCGCGCAGCCATGCCAGGCCCACCGCGCCGACGGCGCCCACCGCCGCCGCCTCGGTGGGCGAGAAGAGGCCCACGTAGATGCCGCCGATCACCAGCAGGAACAGCACCGCCACCGGCCACACCTCGCGCAGCACCCGCCGTCGCAGCGCGGGATCGCGGGGCTCGCCCGGCGGCGCGAGCTGCGGCCGGAGCCGCAGCGTCGCCGCCACCGCCGCCATGTGGAGGCCGGTGGCCAGCAGCCCCGGCAGCAGGGCGGCGGCGAACAGCTCGCCGATGCTCTGCTCGGTGAGCAGGCCGTAGATCACCAGCAGGATGGAGGGCGGGATCAGGACGCCGAGGGTGCCGCCGGCGGCGATGGCGGCGGCGGCGAGGGAGGGGGCGTAGCCGCGCCGGGCCATCTCGGGATAGGCCACCCGGGCCATGGTGGCGGCGGTGGCGAGGGAGGAGCCGCAGATGGCGCCGAAGGCGGCGCAGGCGCCGACGGTGGCCAGCGCCAGCCCGCCGCGGAAGCGGCCGACGAAGGCGTCCACCGCCCGGAACAGGGCGGCGGAGAGGCCGGCGCGGGCGGCGAAGACGCCCATGGCCACGAACAGCGGCACCACCGACAGGGAATAGGGGAAGACCGCCTCGAAGGGGGCGGCGCCCAGGACGAAAGCGACGGTGGCGGTCCCGCCGGTGAGGTAGAGGCCGGCGGCCCCCACCAGCCCCATGGCCACCGCCACCGGCACCCTGAGCGACACCAGCAGCAGGGCGGCGGCGAAGCCGGCGACGCCAAGCCAGGGTCCGCTCAAGGCCGGCGCCTCCGCCGCCATCCTCCCGCCACGCGTTCCGCCACCACCGCCGCCAGTGCCAGGGCGAAGCCCGCGAGGAAGGGCAGCCAGTAGGCGCTCATGGGGATCTGGAGGGTGACGGAGCGGTCCCCCATGGTCCGCACCAGGACGAGCTGGTCGAGGCCGTGGCGGAGCACGAGGCCGAGGAAGAGGGCGCTCGCGAGGGCGGCGAGGCCGTCGAGGAGACGACGTGCGCCGGGACCGAGGCGGGCGTGGAGCAGGTCCACGGCCACGTGTCCCCGCACCAGGAAGGCGTAGGGGATGGCGAAGGCGGCGCAGGTCACCACCCCGAGCTGGACCAGGTCGACGGCGCCGACGAGGCCCCAGCCGGGCGGCGTCGCCAGCAGGGTGCCGGCGAGGCGGGCGGCGGCCCGCAGGAGGATGTCGGCGAGGGTGACGAGGGCGGCGAAGGCGAGCGGCAGCACCGCCAGCCAGGCCAGCAGCAGCCGTGGCCGGCCATCCATCGCCCGGGACTCCGCGCCTCAGCCCTCGAGGGCCGCCACCTGCGCCTGCATGGCGCGGTGGATCTCCCGCGCCTCGCCGACGCCCTCCTTCTCGAGACCGTCGAGATAGGCCTCGATCATGGGGGCGAGGGCCTCGCGCCAGCGGTCGCGCTCGGCCTCGTCGAGACGGGTGATGGTGTTGCCGCGGGCCACCGCCTCCTCGTAGCCCGGCCGATCCCAGGCATCCCACCAGGGGCCGAACTTCGGGATCAGGGCGTCGCCGGAGATGGCGTCGACGGCCGCACGGATGTCGTCCGGCAGGCTCTCGTAGCGGCGACGGTTCATGACGAAGTAGAAGGACACGGTGTAGGTGCGGGCATCCAGGTGATAGCGGATCAGTTCCGCGAGACGGAAGCTCTTGATGGGGTCCCACGGCATGATGAGACCGTCGATGACTCCCTTCTGGAGATTCTCGTAGATCTGGGACGGGGGGAGACCCACCGGGATGGCGCCGAGATATTCGAGCATCATCTTGGTGGCGGTGCTGGGCACCCGCAGGCGCAGACCGCGCAGATCGTCCATGGTGCGCACCGGCCGATCCCGGGTGTGGATGAGGCCGGCGTTGTGGGCGTGCAGGGCCAGTACCTTCACGCCCGGATGTTCCGCCTCGAGGTACTTCGGGAACAGTGCCCAGAGGGTGCGGGTGGCGGCGTCCGCCGTCTGCACCAGGAAAGGCAGCTCGATGATCGAGGTGCGGGGGAAGCGGCCGCCGGGGATGCCGCGCAGGCCGTGGGCGACGTCCACCACCCCCGCCACGCACTGGTCGTACTGCCTGGCCACATTGCCGAGGGGCGTGCCTCCGGGGAAGATGGTGACGCGCACCGCCCCCTCGGTGCGGCGCTCCAGCTCCCGTGCCCAGGGTTCCATGAAGTCCACGTGCATGCCGTGGGTGGGCGGGAGGAAGTGACTCAGCTTGAGCTCCACCGCCGCCCGCGCGCGCCGGGGCCAGGGGAAACCCAGCGCGGCCGCGCCGCCGGCGGCGGCCGTGGCGGCGAGAAAGCGGCGTCGACGCATGACCCGTGCCTCCCCGTGCGGGTTCGGTTCGCGGCCAGACTATGGAGCGCGCGAAGGCCGCGCAAGGGGCGCCCGCCGCGTCCGTCCGGCACCACCCCTTCCGCCGGCCGGCGGCCGTGCCCACCTAGGAGGGGGAGCCGCGGGAGACGGACCGTGATCGAGCTGTGGACCTGGTCGACGCCCAACGGGCGCAAGATCTCCATCATGCTGGAGGAGTGCGGGCTCGACTACGAGGTCCGGCCGGTGGACATCACCCGCGGCGAGCAGTTCGATCCCGCCTTCCTCCGCATCAGCCCCAACAACAAGATCCCCGCCATCGTCGACCGCGACAACGGCTGGAACGTGTTCGAGTCGGGGGCGATCCTGATCTATCTCGCCGAGAAGACCGGCCGCTTCCTGCCCGCCGACCCGAAGCGGCGCCTGCAGACCCTGGAGTGGCTGATGTTCCAGATGGGCGGGGTCGGCCCCATGTTCGGCCAGGCCCATCACTTCCTCCACTTCAATCCGGGCAAGTGCCCCTATGCCGAGGAGCGTTACCGCAAGGAGGTGGAACGGCTCTACGGCGTGATGGACCGCCGTCTCGGCGAGAGCCGCTATCTCGCCTGCGACGAGTACACCATCGCCGACATCGCCACCTGGCCGTGGGTGGCGCGCTTCTCCTTCCACAAAGTGGACCTGCGCGCGTGGCCGCACGTGCGGCGATGGTACCTGGAGATCGCCGAACGACCCGCCGTCCGTCGCGGCTACGACGTGCCCGCGAGGGGTGAGACGATACCGGTGCCGTCATGAGCGCGATCCTGGACAGCCTGCCCGTGCGCCGCGTGCGCCGGGCGCTCGCCACGAAGAAGGTGCGGGAGGTGCTCCACGAGGTGCCGCCGGAGGCGGTGCGCCCGGAGGCCGCGGCCCGCGTCCACGGCGTCGAGCCCGCCGCCGTGGCCCGCGTCCACGTCTACGAGATCGGCCTCGTGCCGGTGATGGTGATCACCGCCGGCGACCGCCGGGTGGCGGAGGCGAATCTCGCCGCCGTCTTCGGTCTCGACGGCGAGGTCCGGCGGGCGGACCCGGCGCGCGTGGAGGAGCTCACGGGCTTTCCGCCGGACGGGGTGGCGCCGGTGGGCGGCGAGCGGCCGATGGCGGTGGCGGTGGACCCCTCCCTCGGCCGCTTTCCCCGGATCTTCGTCCATACCGGCCACCCGCGGGTGCTGATGGAGCTGACCTATGACGACCTGCTCCATCTCACCGGCGGCCGTCCGGTGCCGGAGGTGGCGGAGGCCTGAGCCGGCGCGCCCGGATCCCGGCCCCGACCCACCACGCCCCCGGCGATCGCCGGGGGCGTTTCCGTGCACGCGTTTCGGCAAGCTTGCCGTGAGTGGGCATGACGTCGTCTCGACGTATCATGCCCGGGCGAGTCCATCGTGCGGGAAATCCCGATGAATCGACCATAAGTCTGACGAAGACAAAGTAGGAACACATTCCTGCTTGACATTCGTCAGATTGTGGTATTATGCTGTCGCTTTCCAGCAAAGGGAGGTCACACGATGCTCATCTGTCCGCTTCAGAACGTGGCACTGCTGGTGGTGGAGGAATTCGCGCTCCGTACGGGCGTTCACATGCCCTGGCCGCAGCTCGAGCGGCTCGCCGACGAGATCGCGCGCAGCGTCGAGCGCAAGGTCCGCTTCACCCACGATCACTTCTTCGCGAAGCGGAACCGGTCCTCCACCGACCGGGATGTCGATCTCGACATGTTCGAATGCATGGAAACACTTTCCCGTCTCGTGGATGACGAAGACGAGGACATGACGGAGGAGCGCCAGGTCACGGCGGACGACGCCGGCGATCGGTCCGAAGCCGTCGCCGGGCGGGCGCAGGAAGAGCCGCGCCGCGCGGCCTGATCCGGGCGGGCTGGTTCGGGCGGGGTGGGGGTTCCCCACCCCCGTCGCATTCCGGGATGGCCCTGGACTTCGGGGAGAAAAGGGCACCGTCTCAGGGATCGCCGGTGGAGAGCCCGGCTGCCGCGGGTTCGGGCGGGATGCCGCGGAAGGCGGCCATGTCCACCACCGCCCGCCGCGGGCCCCAGGTGCCGGGTCGCGGCTCGAACACCCCGGGGATGCGGGTGCCGCAGGCACGGCACCGGCCTTCGGCCTCGAGCGCCCAGTGGGTGAGCCGGTAGCGGTCGCGGCCGATCACCCGCGCGCCGCAGCCCGGGCAGAAGGTGCTCTCGGCCTCCTCGTCGCGGACGTTGCCGACATAGACGAAGCGCAGTCCTACCCGGCGCGCGATCTCGCGGGCCCGGCGCAGGGTCGCGGGCGGTGTCGGCGGCACGTCGCGCATCTTCCAGTCCGGGTGAAAGGCGGTGAAGTGCAGCGGCACGTCCGCGCCCGCATGCTCCAGCACCCAGGCGCACAGCCGTTCGATCTCCGCGTCCGAGTCGTTGTGGCCGGGGATCAGCAGGGTGGTGAGCTCGAGCCAGCAGTCGGTCTCCCGGGCCACATGGGCGATGGTCTCCAGCACCGGCTCCAGGTGCCCGCCGCAGATCCGGCGGTAGAACGCTTCGGTGAACGCCTTCAGGTCGATGTTGGCGGCGTCCATGGCGGCGAAGAACTCGGCCCGCGGCTCCGCGCGGACGTAGCCCGCCGTCACCGCCACGTTGCGGATCCCCCGCGCACGGCAGCTCGCCGCCACCTCCAGCGCATATTCGAGGAAGATCACCGGATCGTTGTAGGTGTACGCCACCGCGCGACAGCCGGTGGCCGCCGCCGCCTCCGCGATCTCCTCCGGCGTCGCCGCCTCCTGCAGACGGTCGAGATCGCGGGCCTTGGAGATGTCCCAGTTCTGGCAGAAACGGCAGGCGAGGTTGCAGCCGGCGGTGCCGAAGGACAGCACCGGTGTGCCCGGCAGGAAGTGGAACAGCGGCTTCTTCTCGACGGGGTCGATGCAGAAGCCCGAGGCGCGGCCCCAGGTCTCCAGCACCAGCCGGTCGCCCCGCCGCGCCCGCACGAAGCAGAGACCGCGCTGCCCCTCGCGCAGCCGGCAGAAGCGCGGGCACAGCTCGCAGCGGATGCGTCCGTCGGCGAGCCGTCGCCAGAAGCGGGCCTCGCGGGTCCCGGCGCCGAGCTCGGATCCATGCATCGCCGTGTCCCCCGTCCTCCATTCCCGCCTACGCACGGCCGCCGCCGGCGGATCAGGGATCCACGGGCCGGCCGTTCACCTCCACCCGCCAGCCGGGAAGCGCGCCGAGCCCCGCCGGCAGCAGCAGCCGGAAGGGGGCGAGGCGTTGCACGCAGGGCTCCGTCGGTGCCACCAGGGCGACGGTGATGCGGACCGTCCGGTTCTCTTCCACCACTTCCCGCCGGAGCCACGGGACGTGACAGGGGGTGGGGCGCGACCCCTCGAGGCGCAGGAAGGGACCCAGGAGGCCGGCGCCGAGCACGGCCCGCGGTTCGACGGGACGGCGCCCGCGCGGTGGCGGGATACGGACCGTCCACCCGTCCACCTCGACGGTCCAGGGCGCGTCCCCCTCGAGGAAGGTGAGGGGGAGCAGCAGGGCGTAGGGCGTGGCCTCGCGCGGGCAGGGCTCCGGGGCGGCGGGCACCGCCTCGATGCGCACCCGCGCCCGACGGGCACCGCGGTCCAGCTCCGTCCGCGCCACCGGCAGGTGACAGGGATCCGGGAGCATCCCCTCCACATGGACGGCGGCCCAGGGCGGATCCTCCGCCCAGACCAGCGGCAGGACCGTCACCACGGGCCCGCGGCCCGCGAGGTCCGCGGGTGCACCGATCACCGGCGGCGGATGGATCTCGCCGGCGCCGGCCGGGGAGACGGGGAACGGGCCCGCGAGCAGGGCGAGGAGCGCGGGCAGGAGGCGAGGGATCCGCGATCGACGCGCCATGGCCGTGCCCGAGGGAGGTCCCGTTCCGAGATGGGCGTCGCCCGCCGCCGCCGCCAGAGGCCGCCGGGTCCTTCCGCATGTGACGGAATACGGTTAGGCTTCCGGTGGGCAGCGGGAGGAATGCGATGCGGCGTCGGTGGCGGTGCGCCCTGGTCGTCCTCGCCCTGGTCTGGCCGATGGCCGCGCCGGCCGCGGCCGGCGAGCTCGCCGCCTTCCTGGAGACGGCGGGGCGGGCCATGCGGGCGGCGGTGGCGGCGAGCCACTATCTGCGCACGGAGAATCCGGGGCCGGCGGTGCTCGCCCTGGTGCGGGCGGAACGGGCCTGGGAGGCGCTGCGCGAACGCTTCGGGACGCGTCTGCCCGATGCCTTCGACGGCAATCCCGCCTTCCCGGCGGTGCTGGATGAGGTGGCGCGGCGACTCGCCGAGGCACGGGCCCGGCTGGGGGAGGGCGCCACGGCGGAGGCGCGGGCGGCGGTGGAGGAGGCGATCCAACGCTATCGCACGGCGCGGCGGGCCTCCCACATCGTCCTCTATCCCGACTGCATCGAGGAGATGAACGCGGCCATGGCGCGGCTGTGGCGCTGGCGCCGGCGCGAGGACCTGGACCTGGCCGACCGGGCCATGGCCAACGCCATCAAGGCCGAGGCGGCGATCACCCGCTATCTCTACGAGCGCTGCTATCGGACGGCACCGCGGGCGCTGCGCGGCGAGGAATTCGAGCGGCTGTTCCAAGGGGCGATCCGCTCGCTGGGGCTGATCCCGGAGGCCGTGGACGGCGGTCAGAAGCTGCGCTTCATCAACATCCTGCGCGAGCTCATCAGCTTCGACCGCATCCTCCGCTTCCGCTACGGCTGAGCGACGGCCGGCGTGCCGCCGGTGGGCGCGCTGCCGGCCTTCCCGCCCGCCGGCTCGACGGCGGCGATCCAGCCGCCGCCCAGCACCCGCGTGCCCTCGTAGAGCACGCAGGCCTGTCCCGGTGCCACGCCGGACTCCGGGGCCTCGAACACCACCCGCACGCGGCCGTCGTCCGCCGGCTCCACCCGCGCCGGCACCGCCGGCTCGTTGTGGCGGTGGCGCGCCTCGATCCGTCGCTCGGGCGGCGGTGGTCCGGCCAGCCAGTTGACCGCCTCCATGATCAGCGCGCGGGTGAGGGTGGCGCGGCGCGGTCCCACCAGGACGCGGTGGCGGCGGGCGTCGATGGCCACCACGTAGAGCCGCTCGCCGGTGGCCACCCCGAGCCCGCGTCGCTGACCCACGGTGTAGCGATGGATGCCGCCATGGCGGCCCAAGACGCGCCCCTCCTCCACATGGACGATCTCGCCGGGGGTGGCGGCGTCGGGCCGCAGGCGCTCCACCAGACGAACGTGATCGCCGTCGGGGACGAAGCAGATGTCCTGGCTCTCCGCCTTGCGGGCGGTGGGCAGCCCCAGCACGGCGGCGATGCGGCGGGTCTCGTCCTTGGTGAGCCCGCCCAGCGGGAAGTGGCAGAAGGCGAGCTGCTCGCGGGTGGTGGCGAAGAGGAACCAGCTCTGGTCCTTGCGGGGATCGGCGGCCACGTGGAGTTCGGGCCCCTCCGGGCCCTCGACGCGGCGCACGTAGTGGCCGGTCACCAGCGCCGCCGCTCCGAGTCCCCGCGCCACCTCCAGCAGGTCGCGGAACTTGATGCGCTGGTTGCACCGCACGCAGGGCACCGGGGTGCGGCCCGCGAGATAGGTGTCCACGAAGTCGTCGATCACCGCGCGGCGGAAGCGCGCCTCGAAGTCCAGCACATAGTGGGGGATGGCGAGGTGGTCGGCGACGCGGCGGGCATCGCGGATGTCGCGGCCGGCGCAGCAGGTGCCGGGGCGACCGGTGGCGGCGCCGTGGTCGTAGAGCTGAAGGGTCACGCCCACCGCCTCGTAGCCGGCGCGGACCACCAGCGCCGCCGCCAGCGAACTGTCGACGCCGCCGGACATGGCCACCACCACGCGGGCGCCGGGAGGCACGCCGGGCAGGTGCAGGGTGGGGATCGCGCTCACGGTCTCATTCCAGGAGGGTGGAGGCGGGGACGGTGACGGTGAGCCCGTCCAGCGCCGCATCGAGGCGGATCTGGCAGGCGAGGCGGGAGGTGGCGCCCACGTCCGGAGCGAGGTCCAGGAGCTCGTCCTCTTCCTCGCCCGGCGGGCCCACCCGCGGAAACCAGGCCTCGTCCACCCACACGTGACAGGTGGCACAGGCCATGCAGCCGCCGCAGGCCCCCTCGATGGCCACCTCGGCCGCCCGCGCCGCCTCCAGCAGGGTGGTGCCCACCGCCACCGTCGTCTCGCGCACGCGCCCGTCCGGCAGGCGGAAGATCACCCGTGGCACCGCCGCCCTCAGACGGTGAAGCTCTCGCCGCAGCCGCAGCGGGCCTTCTCGTTGGGATTGCGGAAGACGAACTGGGCACCGAGCCGGTCCTCCACCCAGTCGATCTCGGTGCCGCGCAGCATGTCCACCACCGTGCCGTCCACCACCACCCGGACGCCGTCCTGCTCCACCACCACGTCGCCGGGGCCGATGTCGCGGGCGAAGTCCAGCAGGTAGGAATAGCCGGAGCAGCCCGTCGGCTTCACACCGAGCCTGAGACCCAGCGCGCCCTCGCCCCGGGTCTCCAGCAGATGACGCACCCGCGCCACCGCGCGCGGGCTCAGACGGACCACCACCGACTCGTTCGCTGTGGACATGGTGCGGCTCCGCTCACGGCGCTCTCGACGGCTCCTCCTCCCATGTCGTGCGCAGGGCGCGGCGGACAAGGGGATCGCGGGCGACGCGGGCGAAGGCGTCCACCGCCCGCGCCAGCTCCTCCTCGGAGGTGGCGGGGCCGAGGGAGACGCGGACCGTCGAGCCCGCGAGATCCGGCGGCAGGCCCATCGCCTCCAGCACGTGGGAGCGGCGCACCCGTCCCGACGAACAGGCGCTGCCGGCGCTCACCATCACGCCCTCGAGGTCGAGACGGATCACCAGCAGCTCCGCCGGCACCCCCGGCAGGGCCACGGCGGAGGTGTTGGGAAGACGCGGCACGTCGGCGGCGATCACCACCGCTTCCGGCACCGCCGCCCCGAGCGCCGCCTCGAAACGGTCGCGCAGCGCCGCCATGCGCCGCCATTCCTCGGCCTCGACCGCCGCCAGCGCGGCGGCGAAGCCCGCGGCCGCCGGCACGTTCTCGGTGCCGGCCCGCCGCCCGCGCTCCTGGCCGCCGCCCCGCAGCACCGGACGGACCTCCGCCTCCGGTCCCGCCACCAGGGCGCCGATGCCCACGGGACCGCCGAACTTGTGGGCGGAGAGGGTGACCCAGTCGGCACCGAGGGCGCCGAGATCGAGGGGAAGCCGCCCCACCGCCTGGGCGGCGTCGGTGTGGAAGCGCACGCCGTGGCGCCGGCACAGGGCGGCGATCTCCGCCACCGGCTGGATCACGCCGGTCTCGTTGTTGGCCCACATCACCGACACCAGCGCCACCCCGCCTCCGGCGAGGCGCCGTTCGAGGGCGGCGAGGTCCACCCGGCCGCCGTGGTCCACCGGGATGCGCCCGGCATCCGGGGCGTTCTCCAGCACCGAGGGATGCTCCACCGCCGAGACCAGCACCGGGCCCGTGGCCTGGGCGAGGACGAGGTGGTTGGCCTCGGTGCCACCCGCGGTGAAGACGATGCGTTCGGCATCGACGCCGAGCCGGGCGGCCAGCGTCTCGCGGGCTTCCTCCAGCCGCCGCCGCGCACGGCGGCCGAAGGCGTGGACGGAGGAGGGATTGCCCACCTCGTCGAGGGCGGCGAGCAGGGCCCGCCGGGCCACGGGGCGCAGGGGCGAGGTGGCGTTGTGGTCGAGATAGACGGGTCCCACCTTGCGGGATCAGCCGCAGCCGGAGACCCGCCGCGGTCCGTCACCGTCGCCGGCGGCCGGCATCTCCCCGCGCGGCCCGCCGCGGCCGGCGAGCTCGTGCAGGCGCGCCTCCAGCTCGGCGATGCGGCGCTCCAGCCTCGCCACCTGACGCAGCACCGGATCCACGTCGGCACCGGGAGCGGTGCCGTAGGCGGGGAAGACCTCCCGCTCGCGCACCGTCTCCTCGGCGGGCCGCGGGCCCACCGGTCGCGCCGGCACGCCCACCACCGTGGCACCCGGCGGCACGTCCTTGAGCACCACGGCGTTGGAGCCGATGCGCGCGCCGCGGCCGATGCGGATGGGCCCCAGCACGGCGGCACCGGCCCCCACCACCACGCCGTCCTCGAGGGTGGGATGGCGCTTGCCGGGATCGAGGCTGACGCCGCCCAGCGTCACGCCCTGATAGAGGGTGACGTCGTCGCCCACCTCGGCGGTCTCGCCGATCACCACTCCCATCCCGTGGTCCACGAAGAAGCGGCGGCCGATGCGGGCACCCGGATGGATCTCGATGCCGGTGAGGAAGCGGGCGAACTGGGAGATCAGCCGGGCGGTGAGGCGCCAGCCGCGACACCAGAGGGCGTGGGCGAGGCGGTGGAACAGGACCGCGTGCAGGCCCGGATAGCACAGCAGGACCTCCAGCCGCGAACGCGCGGCCGGATCGCGGGCCAGCACCGATTCGATGTCCTCCCGGATCGTCTTGAACATGGCCGCCCCCCGGGCCAGATGTCGCGCGGCGTGTCGGCGGCGCACTCCGGCCGGGCCCGTCCGCGTTCCGCGACCGGCCGCACCGCGGCGCGGAGTATAGGTGTCCGGCGGGTCGATTCAATCGGATCTCGCCGCCCCGCCGCCCGGGACTATGTCCGGCCCGTCACGGTTCCGCGAGCGCGATCCAGCGGAGGGCACGCGAACATGCCGGAAGTCATCTTCCAGGGCGCCGACGGCCGACTCGAGGGGCGCTACGTCCACGGCAAGGGCGAGAACCCGCCGCTCGCGATCGTCTTCCATCCCCACCCGCTGCACGGCGGCACCATGAACAACCGGGTGGTCTACACCCTCTTCCACGTCTTCGCCCGGCGCGGCTTCTCGGTGCTGCGCTACAACTCCCGCGGCGTGGGGCGCTCGCAGGGCGTGTTCGACCACGGCCAGGGCGAACTCCGGGATGCCGCCATCGCCCTCGACTGGATGCAGTCCCTCAATCCCGACAGCACCACCGTCTGGGTGGCCGGCTTCGGCTTCGGCGCCTGGATCGCCATGCAGCTCCTGATGCGCCGGCCGGAGGTGGAGGGCTTCATCTGCTGCGCGCTGCCGGCCAATCTCTACGACTTCGGTTTCCTCGCCCCGTGTCCGGCCTCGGGTCTGCTGGTGCACGGCGAGCGGGACATGGTGACCCCGCCGGAGGCGGTGGAACGTTTCCTGAGCCGCCTCGCCCAGCAGCGCGGCACCACCGTGGAGTTCCAGACCATCGAGGGCACCGACCACTTCTTCCGCAACGCCTTCGACCGGCTGGAGGCCATCTGCGAGGCCTATCTCGACCGTCGCCTCGCCCCCACCGAGACCGTGGCCATCGAGCGGTGAGGGTCGGTCGATGGCGCGTTTCCGTTCCGAATTCCTGCGGATCCTCGACGAGCGCGGCTTCATCTACCAGTGCACCGACCCGGAGGGACTGGACGAGCTCTTCCTCCGGGAGCGGGTGACCGCCTATGTGGGCTACGACTGCACCGCCGACAGCCTGCACGTGGGCCATCTGCTCACCATCATGATGCTGCGGTGGCTGCAGCGCACGGGCCACCGGCCCGTCGCGCTGGTGGGCGGCGGCACCACCAAGGTGGGCGATCCGTCGGGCAAGGACGAGACCCGGCGGCTGCTCTCGGAGGAGGAGATCGAGCGCAACAAGCGCGGCATCCTCGAATCCCTCTCGCGTTTCCTCGACTTCTCCGAGGGTGGCGCCCTCCTCGTCGACAACGCCACCTGGCTGGACGAGCTGCGCTACATCCCCTTCCTGCGCGAATACGGACGCCATCTCACCGTCAACCGCATGCTCGGCTTCGAGAGCGTGCGGCAGCGGCTGGAGCGCGAGCAGCCGCTCACCTTCCTCGAGTTCAACTACATGGTCATGCAGGCCTACGACTTCCTGGAACTGGCCCGTCGCCACGGCTGCCGGCTGCAGATGGGCGGTTCCGACCAGTGGGGCAACATCGTCTGCGGCATCGAACTCGCCCACAAGAAGGACCGGATCCGGCTCTTCGGGCTCACCTGTCCGCTGCTCACCACCGCCTCCGGCGCCAAGATGGGCAAGACCGTGAAGGGGGCGGTGTGGCTGGATCCGCAGAAGCTCTCCCCCTTCGAATACTGGCAGTTCTGGCGCAACACCGAGGACGCCGACGTGGGCCGCTTCCTGCGGCTGTTCACGGAACTGCCGCTCGCGGAGATCGCGCGGCTGGAGCGGCTCGAGGGGGCCGAGATCAACGAGGCCAAGAAGGTGCTGGCCTTCGAGGCGACCCGTCTCGCCCACGGCGAGGCGGCGGCACGGCGGGCGGCGGAGGCGGCGCGGGCGCTGTTCGAGGGCGGGGGCGGCGACGTGGCGGCGGTGCCCGTGCTGGAGGTGTCGCGCTCGGAGCTGGTGCGGGGGATCCCGGTGGTGGAACTCTTCACCCGTGCCGGTCTCACCCGCTCCAACGGCGAGGCGCGGCGGCTGATCCGCGGCGGCGGCGCGCGGCTCGACGGGCTGCGCATCGGGGACGAGCGGCTGCTGTTGCGGCCGGAGCACTTCGACGGCCGATCGGAGATCCAGCTCTCCGCCGGCCGCAAGCGGCACGCCCGGGTGCGGGTCGTGGAGGGGTGAGCCGGCGCCCCGCGTCATCCCGGGTGCTCCCGCGGCGCACACTCTGGCGCGCCTGTCCCCGCGACCCTATTCTCGCGTCGCGACATCCCGCGGACGGCAGGCCGGCATGACCGATCCCAGGCGTTTCCTCAACCGCGTGTGGCTGTTCCTGGCGGCGGCGCTCTTGGTGGCGGCGGCGGTCCACGACATCCTCCTCGGCGCCTTCCTGCACAATCCCGCCCTCAACGGGCTGATCCTCGGCGTGCTGGCGGTGGGCATCGCCTACACCGTCCGCCGCATCCTGGTGCTCGGGCGGGAGATCCGCTGGATCGCCGCCTTCGAGCAGGGGCGGATCACGGCCGGCCGCGAGGGACCGCGGCTGCTGGGGCCCCTCGCCGCGCTGCTCGCCGAATCGGGCAACGGGACCCGTGCCCTCTCGCCCCTCTCCGTCCGCTACTTCCTGGACGGCATCGCCGCCCGCCTCGACGAGAGCCGCGACATCACCCGCTATCAGACGGGACTGCTCATCTTCCTCGGGCTGCTCGGCACCTTCTGGGGACTGCTGCGGACCATCGAGGCGGTGGCGGGGGTGATCGCCGACCTGGAGCTGGGCACGGCCGATCTCGCCGCCGTCTTCGAGGACCTCAAGGCCGGTCTCGCCTCGCCCCTCTCCGGCATGGGCACCGCCTTCAGCTCCTCCCTCTTCGGCCTCGCCGGCTCGCTGGTGCTGGGATTCGTCGACCTCCAGGCCACCCAGGCCCAGAACGCCTTCTACAACGAGGTGGAGGAGTGGCTGTCGGGGCTGGTGCGTCACGACACCGCCCCCGCCGCCGGGACGGGGGCGGTGGCGGTGCGGGAGGAGCGGCGGCGGGCGGCGGTGCCGGCCCAGGGCGAGCCCGTTCCCACCTACGTGCAGGCGCTCCTCGAGCAGACGGCCGAGAACCTGGAGCGGCTGGAGCACGCCCAGCGGCGCAGCGAGGCGGCGCGTGGCGAGCTGGTGCGGCAGCTCGGCGCCCTCACCGAGGCGCTGGCCGCCCTCGACGACCGGTTGCGCCGCGATCAGCAGATCCTGAGCCGGCTGGTGGAGACCCAGAAGGCCGTCGGCGAGCGTCTGGAACGGGGCATCGTCGCCGTCGACGACGAGCTGCGCCGCCATCTGCGCAGCATCGACGCCCGCCTCGGCCAGCTCCTGGAGGAGACGGTGCGCGGGCGCGAGATCTCCACCCGCGAGCTGCGGGACGAGATCCGGGTGCTCACCCGCACCGTCGCCATCGCCGCCGGCGAACCCCAGGCGCTGCCGGGGGAGTGAGCCGCCGTGCCGCGGCCCCGCGCCGTCCGCGAGCGCGTCGACATCTGGCCGGGCTTCGTCGACGCCCTGTCGACGCTGCTCATGGTGGTCATCTTCCTGCTGGCCATCTTCGTCCTGGCCCAGTTCTTCCTGGGACGGCTGCTGCAGCGGAGCGACGTCACCGTCGAGCGGCTCCGCGCCCAGGTGGCGGAGCTGGAGCGGCGGCTTGCCGAGGAGCGGGCGGTCACCGGCCGGCTGCGCCGGGAGATCGCCCGGCTTTCCAGCGACCTCGACAGCCTGCTGGCCGGGCGCGAGGAGGCGGAGGCCAGGCTCGCCGCCGCCGCCGCCGATCGCGAGGTGCTGGAGCGGCGGGTGGCCCGGCTCACCGGCTCCCTGCGGGAGATGGAGGCGCGGCTGGGGGCGGCGGAGGCGGCCCGGCGCGAGGTGGAGGCGCGGGCGGCGCGGCTGGAGACGGCGCTGGCCGAGACCCGGCGGACCCTGGAGGCCACGCGGCGGGCCGGCGCCGAACGCGAGGCGGGGCTGGAGGCGCGCATCCGCGAACTCGAGGCGGAGCGCGCCCGCATCGAACGGGAGCGGCAGCAGGCCCTGGTGCAGGTGGCCACCCTCTCGCGGCAGATCCGGGAACTGGGGCGCCAGCTCCGCCAGCTCGCCGCCGCCCTCGACGTCCGCGAGGAGGAGATCGCCCGCCAGGCGGAGGTGATCCGCGATCTCGGCGCCCGCCTCAACCTGGCCCTCGCGCGCAAGGTGGAGGAGCTGTCCAGATACCGCTCCGACTTCTTCGGCCGCCTGCGCGAGGTGCTGGGGGATCGGCCGGACGTGCGGGTGGTGGGCGATCGCTTCGTCTTCCAGTCGGAGATCCTCTTCGACACCGGCAGCGCCGAGCTCAACCCGGAGGGACGGCGGCAGCTCGAGACCTTCGTGCGGGTGTTCCGCGAGATCATGCCGCGCATCCCCGAGGATCTGCCCTGGGTGCTCCAGGTGGACGGACACACCGACAAGCGGCCCATCCGCACGCCGCGCTTTCCTTCCAACTGGGAACTGTCCACCGCCCGCGCCATTGCCGTGGCCCGCTTCCTGATCGAGCACGGCATCCCGCCAGAGCGGGTGGCGGCGCGCGGTTTCGCCCACTACCAGCCGCTGGATCCGCGGGACACCGAGGAGGCCTACCGGCGCAACCGCCGCATCGAGATCAAGCTCACCACCCGCTGAGCGCCGTCGCGCCCCTTGCCTTTTCGGCCCGCTCCGGCAAGCTCGCGGCGGGTCGGCCGGGGAAGGGAGGGCGTGCGCGACCGCATGCGGCCCGAGGCCGTCTGGAACCGTCTCGCCGACATCCATCGGGCGGCGCGGCGCGGGAGCGCCGCCCTCGCCCTCCTGCTGGCGATCGCCGGCCTGCTGCTGATGGCCCTCGGCATGGGGATGGGGGGTGATCGGGCCTTCGCCGCCGTCGCCACCGGGGCGATGGCGCTCGCCCTGGCCCTGCTGCCCTGGCATGTCTGGCTGGAACACGGCGAGCGCGAGGCGGGACTGCGCACACTGGCCGAGGAATGGGAGGCCATCGCCGAGGGGCGGCCGGATGCGGCGGCGCGGGTGGTGGCCCTGCTGCGGCACGCCTACGGCACCGGTGGTGAGGAAGGGACGGGGCGATGACCGACCGCATCGAGGAACTGGAACGGGATCTGCGGGTCTGGGAGCGGCGCAACCGCCGCCGGCTGGTGGTGGCGGTGGCGATCCCGCTGGCGGTGGCGGCCGGCCTCGCCTGGTATGCCTCCACCCGCATCGCCGAGCTGCGCGCGCGGCTGGACGAGACGGGGACCGCGCTGGGCCTCGAGGCCGGGGCCGACCGCGAGACGGTGCGGGCCCGGATCGCCGAGCTGCGGCGGGCGAGCGAGGAGCTGACCGACGCCCGCCGCCGCCTCGCCGAGCTGGAGGAGGCGGTGACGCGGGCCCGGAGCGAGGCGGAGTCCGCGAAGGCACGGGTGGCGGAACTGGAACGGGCACTGGCGGCGGCCGAGCGGGGGCGTGACGAGGCCGTGGCCCGGCTCGACGAGCGCCGACGCGAGCTCACCGCCGCCCGTGAGGAGGCGGAGCGGGCCGCGGCGCGGGTGGCGGAACTGGAACGCCGGCTCGCGGAGACGGCGGAGGCGGCGGATCTGGCGCGCCGGCGGATGGCGGAGCTGGAGGCGGAGCTGCGGGCGCTGCGGAAGCGGGCGCGGGCGGCGAGCGCCCGGGCGGGCGAACTGGAGGCGGCCCTGGCCGAGGCCCGGACGGCCCGCGAGGAAGCGGGCGCCCGTGTGGCCGAGCTGGAGCGGATGCTGGCGGAGGCCCGCGCACAGGCCGAGGCCGGGCGTGGTCGGATCGACGAACTGGAGGCGGCCCTCGCCGGGGCGCGCGAGGCCGCCGCGGAGACGGCCGCCCGCAGCGCCGAACTGGAACGGCGGCTGGCCGAGGTGTCGGGGCGGGCCGAGAAGGCGGAGGCCCGGGTGCGCGAGCTGGAGGCCGCGCTGGCCGCGCGGGAGGAGGAAGTGGGCCGCCTGCGGGCGCGCGTCGCGACGCTGGAAGCGGAGCTGCGGCGCCGGGACGAGGCGGATGCCGCGGTGCGGACCCGGCTGCGGGAGCTGGATGCCGAGCGCACGCGCCTCGCCGCCCGCATCCGGGAACTGGAGGGGGAACTGGCGACGGTCCGCCGCCGCGCCGCCGAACTCCGGCGTGAGCAGGAGGCGTTGCGGACGCGGCTGCGGGAGGCGGAGACGCGGCTCACCGCGCTGGAGGCGGAGCGCACCCGCCTCGCTGCCGAGGTGGAACGGCTGCGGGCCGAGGCGGCGGCCCGTCCCGACGACGCCGCGGCCCGCGACGCCCGTCGGACCCGCGAGGCCGATCTCGCCCGGCTGGAGAAGGAGCTTTCGGACCTGCGCGCCGAGCGGGCGCGTCTCCAGGCCCGGCTCGCCCGGCTGGAACGGGAGCGCGCGCGGGCGCAGGCGCGCATCGCCGAACTCGAGGGCGATCTCGGGCGTCTGCGGACGCAGCTCGCCGAGCGGACACGGGAACTGGAGGCGGCACGGGCGCTGGCGGCCCGCAACCGGGAGCTGGAAGGGGCTCTCGAGAAGACGCGGGCCCGCCTCGCCGGACTGCGGGCCGAGCGCGATCGTCTCGCTTCCGAACTGGAGAGGGTGCGCGGCGAGCGCGACTCCCTGGCGCGCGAGCGCGAACGGCTGGAGACGGAGCTGGCGGCGGCCGCGCGGGCGCGTGGGGATGCCGAGCGGCGGGTCCGTAGGCTGGAGGCGGAGCTGGCCGGGATGCGCCGGCAGGGAGAGGCGACGCGGGAGCGTCTCGCCGCGCTGACGCGCGACCTCGCCGGGATCCGGGAGGCGCGGGCACGGGCGGAGGCCCGGGTGCGGGAGCTGGAGGGTGTGCTGGCCGATCTGCGCACCCGCCTCGCCGCGGCGACGCGGGAACGCGAGACGCTGGCCGCGGAGCTGGAGACCCTGCGCGAGCGTCTCGCCGCCGGCGAAGAAGCGCGGAGCGAGCTGGCACGGGCGCTCGCCGAGGCCCGCTCCGGGCTCGACGAGGCGCGTGCACGCCTCGCGGAACGCGAAAAGGCGCTGGCCGCCGCCCGCGGGGAGCTCTCCGCCGCACGCGGCCGGCTGGCCGAACTGGAGCGCGCCCTCGCCGCCGAGCGGAAGGCCCGCGAGGAGGCCGAGGCGCGGGCGGTGGACCTCGAGGGCGAGCTCGCCGACCTGCGCGGGGCGTGGAACGAGACGCGGATGACCGCCCGGGCGCTCGAACGGACGGCTTCGAAACTGCGCGAGCGGCTGCGGGCGGCGACGGGGCGGATCGAGGCGCTGGAGCGGGATCTCGCCGCGGCGCGGAAGGAGGCGGCGGAGCTGCGCGCGGCGCGGGCCCGGATCGCCGACGAACTCGAGACGGCGCGGCAGGCCCAGGCGGCGGCCGAGGCGCGCGTACGCGAACTGGCGCGGGCGGCCGCCGCGGTCCGGGAGCGGCTGGCCGAGCTCGAGCGACGGGCCGGCGCCGCCGAGACGGCGCGCACCGAGACGGAGAAGGCCCTCGCGGAGGCCCGCGAGGAGAGCGCGCGGCTGACGGCACGGGTGGCCGGGCTCGAGGCGGAGCTCGAGCGGCTGCGGGCGGAGCTGACGGCGCGGGAGGCTCGCATCCGCGCCCTCGAGGAGGAGCTGGAGCGGGCGAGGTTCGCGCCGGTGGTGGCGGAGCTGCGCCGGCAGCTGCGGGGCTCGCGCACGCTGCCGGATCGGCTCGCCGCCGGTCTCGAGGAGATCCGCCGCGCCCAGATCGAGGGGACCGCGGCCCTCGCGGCCCATCTTCCGGGCGACGAGGACCTCCTGCACGTCGAGCCGGGGCGGCTGGTGCTCTCCAGCGACATCCTCTTCCCCCAGGGACGCACCGAACTCACGCCGGAGGCCCGCCAGCGTCTGACGGCCCTCGCCCTCGAGCTGCGCAACGCGCTGGCGGCCCTGCCCGAGGATCTGCCGTGGGTGCTGCGCATCGACGGCCACACCGACGACCTGCCGGTGGTGCGCGGGCGCTATCGCGACAACTGGGAACTGTCGGCGGCGCGGGCGGCGGCGGTGGCGCGTTTCCTCGCCGAGATGGGCATTCCCCGCGAGCGCATGCTGGTGGCCGGCTGGGCCGACACCCGCCCGCTGGTGCCCAATCGCGACGACGCGTCCCGCGCCCGCAACCGCCGTATCGAGATCGTGCTGACGGCGGGATGATCGCGACCGGAGGTCGCAGCGGCGCCCGCGATTGTCCACCGGCGGCGGGCGCATAGTTTGGCGGGCGGAGCCCCGGCGGGAGCGGCGCTGCCATGTCGGCCAAGGCCATGGGTGTCTCCCTCGCGTCCTTCCCCGCACTGCGCCTGCGTCGGCTCAGGCGCACCGAGTGGCTGCGCCGGCTGGTGGCGGAGCACCGGCTGGATGCCGCCGATCTGATCCAGCCGCTCTTCGTCTGCGAGGGACGGCGCCATCGCGAACCGGTTCCCTCGCTGCCCGGCATCGAGCGGCTGTCGGTGGACCTGCTGCCGGCGGCCGTGGAGCGCTGCGCCGAGCTGGGCATCCCGGCGGTGGCCCTGTTCCCGGCCACGCCGCCCGAGCGCAAGAGCGAGGGGGCAGAGGAGGCGTGGAACCCGGACAATCTGGTCTGTCGCGCCATCCGCGAGATCAAGCGCCACGTGCCGGAGGTGGGGATCATCGGCGACGTGGCCCTCGATCCCTACACCACCCACGGCCAGGACGGGCTGGTGCGCGACGGAGTGGTCCTCAACGACGAGACGCTGGTGGCCCTGCAGCGGCAGGCGGTGACGCTGGCGGCCGCCGGCTGCGACATCGTCGCCCCCTCGGACATGATGGACGGGCGCATCCGGGCGGTGCGGGAGGCGCTGGACCGCGAGGGGTTCGCCGAGACGGTGGTGCTCTCCTACGCCGCCAAATACGCCTCGGCCTTCTACGGGCCCTTCCGCGACGCCGTGGGCTCCAGGGCGGCGCTGGGGACGGCCGACAAGAAGACCTACCAGATGTCGCCGGCCAACGTGCAGGAGGCGCTGCGGGAGGTGGCGCTGGACGTGGCCGAGGCGGCGGACATGGTGATGGTCAAGCCCGGCCTTCCCTATCTCGACGTGGTGCGGGCGGTGAAGGAACACTTCGGCCTGCCCACCCTCGTCTATCACGTCTCCGGCGAGTACGCGATGGTGAAGGCGGCGGGGCGGCTGGGCTGGCTGGACGCCGAGGCCTGCCTGCGGGAGTGTCTCCTCGCCTTCAAACGGGCGGGTGCCGATGCCATCTTGACCTATGCGGCCATGGAGGTCGCCGCCCGGCTCGCGGAGGAGCGCGGCGCGTGAGCGGAGAGGGATCGGCGCGCATGGCGGAGGACGCGGACAAGGGGGCCCATCTCACCGGGCAGCTGCTGGTGGCCATGCCCCACATGGAGGATCCGCGCTTCCGGCGCTCGGTGGTCTATCTCTGCAGCCACTCGCCCGAGGGGGCGATGGGGCTCATCGTCAACAAGAGGCTCGACGAGGTGGCCTTCACCGACATCGCGCGTCAGCTCGACATCGTGCCGGAGGTGGAGCTGCCGGTCCACTTCGGCGGGCCGGTGGAGACGGGCCGCGGCTTCGTGCTCCATTCCACCGATTCGGTGGACGCGGCCACGCTGGTGATCGACGAGCGCTTCGCCCTCACCGCCACCGTGGACATCCTCAAGGCCATCGCCCGCGGCGGGGGACCGGAGCGGCGGATCCTGGCGCTGGGCTATGCCGGCTGGGCACCGGGTCAGCTGGACGCCGAGATCCAGGCCAACGGCTGGCTGGTGGCGCCGGCCGACTACGAGCTGGTCTTCGATCTGCCGGACGAACGCAAGTGGGACGCGGCGCTGGCCCGGCTGGGCATCGACCCGCGCCTGCTCTCCACCCACATGGGCCGGGCGTGAGGCCATATCCCGCGGCGCGTCGTGGCGACGGGAGCCCGGCGGGTCGTACGGGGCGCCTCTCCCGCGCCGTGGGATGCGTGTCCGTGGGCGGCCCCGGCCGTCACCCCCCATCCGTCCCGGTTCCGCCGTCGCCGACGGGACCATGGCCGGCCGGCGGCAGGCCCAGGATCCAGCCCTCCAGCCGGTGTACGGCCGGATCCGCCGGCAGCCGCACCCGCCGCGGTGCCGCCACCGCCGCGGCGAGGACCAGCAGGCCGAAGGCGGCGTCGTCGAGATGGGTGCGTGCGCGCGCGCCCGCGGCCACGGCGGCGAGCCGCGCCGCCCACGCCTCGCCCAGGAGCCGCGCGGCCCGGACCTGCCCACCGCGGGCGAAGGTCCGGCGCATCAGGCTGGGGTAGATCTCCGCCACCACCGGCCGCCCGCCCGCCAGCAGCGCCGCGAGCGAACCGTCGAAGGGCCAGATCGGGATCCGGCGCGGACACCAGAAGGGTCGCAGCAGCTCCGTCCACACCCGCAACGCCGCCCGCCCCACCTGCCGCGGTCCCACGCACCAGAAGAGGGGATGGGCCCGCGCCCGCCGGTCGCAGCGGCGCGACACCGCCGCCGGGCCGGCGAGGCCGAGACGGGCGTGCCAGACCGTCCGTCGCACGCCGCGTCCCGCCATCAGGAAGGGGCGCTCGGGCCGCACCTCCGCCAGGGTGCGGGCGGGCGTGAAGAAGGCTCTCCGCAGGTGCGGCGAAGGCCGGCAGAGGAGCTCGCGGAAGCCGGCGATGCCGAGGCGCCGGGCCCAGGCTCGGGGGACGCCCAGCGGGGCGTCGAGGCCCACCACCGCCGGCCCGCCCGACGCCAGCGCACGGTGGACCTCCTCCCACGCGGCCCGTCCCGTCGCCCACCGGATCCGCCCGTGGGGCTCGCGGACGGCGAGGGCGAGACCGTCGTCCCGCACCGAGACGTCGAGGGCGAGGAGGCGGCGGTTCTCGCTCGAAGGTTGCCCGTGTATCATGGTAGCGCTATCCGGAGTCGGGGACGGCGGGGTGACGGAGACCGGCATGGCGCCGATCCTGCGCATCGAGTGTTCGCGGGGGCTGCCCGCCTTCCTGGCCGCCCGGCGCATCGCCCTCGCCGTCACCGCCTACCGCACCGGCAAGCTGTTCCTGATCGGCCACCGTGCCGACGGCCGCCTCGCCGTCCACGAGCGCAGCTTCGACCGCGCCATGGGGCTCTGGGTGGCCGAGGACGGCCGCAGCCTCCATCTCGCCACCCGCTTCCAGATCTGGCGGCTGGTGGACGCCCTCGCCGGCGGTCCGCCGCCGGAGCCGGACGTGGACCGGCTGTTCGTGCCGCGCGTGGCCTGGACGGTGGGCGAACTCGACATCCACGACATGGTGCGGGAGCGCGACGGCCGTCTCCTCTTCGTCGCCACCCGCATGAACCTGGTGGCCACCATGTCCGAGGAGGCGAGCTTCGTGCCGGTGTGGAAGCCGCGCTTCGTCTCCGCTCTGGTGCCGGAGGACCGCTGTCATCTCAACGGCCTCGCCCTCCGCGACGGGGTCGCCCGTTACGCCACGGCGGTGGCCCGCACGGACGTGGTGGAGGGCTGGCGCGACTTTCGCCGCGACGGCGGCGTGGTGCTGGATCTGCGCGACGATTCGGTGGTGGCCGAGGGGCTCGCCATGCCCCATTCGCCGCGCTGGTACGAGGGGGCCCTGTGGCTGCTGGAATCGGGCGCGGGCTGGCTGGTGCGGCTGGATCCGGCGCGCGGCACCGTGGAGCGGCGGGTGTTCCTGCCGGGCTATGCGCGCGGCCTCGCCTTCCACGCCGGCCACGCCTTCGTGGGCCTGTCGCTGCCGCGGGGCGATCGCGCCTTCGCCGACCTGCCCCTCGAGACGGAGCTGGCGCGGCGCGGGGCGCGGCCGCGCTGCGGCGTGCTGGTGGTGGACCTGGTCCGCAACGCGGTGGTGCACTGGCTCACCTTCCACGGCATCGTGACGGAACTCTACGACGTGGCGGTGCTGCCGGACACCCGGCGACCGCGGGCGGTGGGGCTGCGGGGCGAGGAGATCGGGCGGGTGATCACCGTGGGCCGCCCCGCGTCCCGTCCCGCGCCCGCAGCCGTTCCGCCGTGAAGCGCAGGATCGCCTCCAGGAGCGCCGCCCGCGGATAGGCGTTGCGATCCACCTGCACCCGCAGCCAGGGCAGCCGGCGCGCCACCGGCACCGCCACCGCCAGATGGTCGCCGCGCAGATAGGCGAGCAGCGTGCCGCCCGGGACCAGCTGGTCGGTCCACAGCAGCTGACCGTCGTTGCGCGGATCGGCGGCGGCGAGGCGGGCGTGGAAGGGGCGCAGCAGCCGCGACGTCTCGGCCCGCGGCACGAAGGCGGCGAGGGAGAACACCAGGGGCACCGGCGGCGGATCCGGCCAGCGGGCGAGGGCGGCCTGGCGCGCCCGCGGCCGCAGGTCGGCGAGCGCCCCGTCGTCGCCGGGATCGCAGCGGGTGCCCGGGAACAGATCGATCAGCGTCTCGATCCAGCCCGGCACCACCTCGGCCAGGGGCGAGCCGCCCACGGCCCCGGCCAGGGTCACGAACGCGTCCACCCGCCGCGCCGCCCGTGGATACCGTACGAGCGCCGCCATGGCATCCGCCGCTCCCTTGGAATAGCCGAGCAGCACCAGACGCCGGCCGTCGGCGGGGACGGCCTCCAGGGTGCGGGCGACGATGGCGGCGTTGTGGGCGACGCTGCCGAAGGCGGAGACGGGGGCGCGCACCACCGCCACGTCCAGCCGCCGCACGTGGCGCGCCGCCTCCTCGAAGAGCCGCACCAGCCCGGCGAAGCACTGGGCCCCGTAACCCGTCACCAGCACGAGGCGCAGCGGTGGGCGGACGGGGCCCGCCGGCACCGGCGCCTCCGTTCCCGCGGGCTCCGCACCCACCCGCCAGAGGGCGCGGGTGCAGGGTCGCGCATCCGGCAGGCGGTCGCCGGTGCGGGCGAGGACGGCGCAGAGGATCTCGCGGAAGCGACCGCGTGCGTCGGTAATACCGGCCTTGGCGAGGGGGACGGTCACCCGCGGCGTCACGTCGGTGGCGAAGGGGAGCATCGGTCCGCTGCAGGCCGCGAGCAGCATCGACAGCAGCGGGAGAAGGAGGCGGAGGCGGGACATGGGACGCACACGATCCGGACAACCGGACTCCGCGATCTCCCTCGCTCCGGGCCGGCGGCGGGGACGGATCGGCGGGCGGCGTCCCTCACTCGCGGCTGGCGAGGAGGTCGGTGCGGGCGAGACGGGCACGGAGCGCGTCGATGGCGGCGACGGTGCGGCGGAAGCGTTCGAGCTCGCGACCGGCGAGGCGCTCGCTGGAGGGCTGACGGATCCGGAGCGGATTCACCTGCCGGCCGTCGACCAGCACCTCGAAGTGGAGATGGGGGCCGGTGGAGCGTCCGGTACTGCCCACATAGCCGATCACCTGCCCCTGACGCACCCGGACGCCGCGGCGGATGCCGCGGGCGAGGCGGGACATGTGGGCGTAGGTGGTGGCGTAGCGGCCGTTGTGGCGGATCCGGGCGTAGATGCCGTAGCCGCCCTTGCGGCCAGCGTAGGTCACCACCCCGTCGCCGGCGGCATAGACGGGGGTGCCGCGCGGGGCCGCGAAGTCCACGCCCTTGTGCATGCGGGTGTAGCCGAGGATGGGATGGCGGCGCTTGCCGAAGCGCGAGCTGATGCGGGCGCCGTCCACCGGCGTGCGCAAGAGCGCCTTGCGCAGGGAGCGGCCGTCGGGCCCGTAGTACCGCACCCGACCGTCGGCGCGCTCGAAACGATAGAAGGCGATCTCGCGCCCGGCCACCTGGAGGCGCCCGTAGAGCACCTCGCCCACGCGACGGGCCCCGCCGTCGGTCCGCTCGAGCTCCTCCCAGAGGATCTCGAAGCGGTCACCCGGCTGGAGGTCGCGCTGGAAGTCCACGTCCCAGCTCAGGAGCCGCACCAGCTCCATGAGGACGCGGTCGGGGACCCCGCGGGCGCGGCCGGCGACGTAGAGGCTGTCCTCTACCACCCCCGTCACCAGCCGGGGACGCCGCACCACCGGCAGCACCATGTCGCGGACGGCGAAACCGTCGGCGGTGCGTTCGAGGCGCAGGCGGCGGGCGAAGTCCACGTCGAGGGCGAGGGAGGCGAGGCGCACTCCGCCCTCGGCCCGCGGCGCCAGCTCCACCAGCAGCGCCTGCCCCGGCCTGAGATCGCGCGGGTCGAAGCGGCCGCGCAGGCGCTGGATCGCCTCGTGGGCCTCGGCCCGGGGAATGCCGGCGCCCACCAGCATGGCCATGAGGGTGTCGCCGCGCCCCACCTCGAGACGGCGGGCGATGGGCCGGCCGGCGGCCTCCAGCGGCGGCGCCCAGGCCGGACCGAGATCCGGCAGCCGCGCCGGGGTCTCGAAACCGCGCTCGGCGGGCCACCGATCCCCGCCCCCGGCGCGGAGGGCGGCCCGGGCCTCACCGGGTGGTCGCGATCCGGCGAGGAGCAGGACACCGGCGATACCGGCCGCGGTCAGTGCCGCGGCCACGGCAAGAAGGATCACGCGCGGCCGCCCGGCCCGGACGGCATGGAGACTCCCCAGCATGGTCGTGCGCCTCACTCGCTGCCCCGGTCGTGGCGGGCATCCGAGGATCCGTGACGGAGGCCGCGGGCTCCGGCGGTCCCCACCCTGAGGGTGGACGCGCGGGAGGTCAACATCTTCCCCGGCCGGCGCCCCGGTCCCCACCCACGGGATCGTGACGGCGCCCCGGCGGGCTCACGCAGCCGTGGGGTGCGGCGAGATGTCCGCCCCGGCAGAATGGAGCATCGAGCGGGCGCGCTTGACAGGGCCATGAACACCTATCCAGAATCGTAAAACAGAAAAAACAACGTGAGAATGGTGCAGAAATGGCCGGCCGCCTCGATCTCGTCCGTCCCTTCCCGCGGATGGCCCCCCTCGGGATCCTGCTGGCCACCGCGGCCTATCTCGCCGCCGTCCAGGCGGTGGCGGGACCGCGCCATGTGGCCCTGGCGCTGGTGGGCCTCGCCCTCGGCATCGTCCTCCGCCACGCCGACTTCGGCTTCACCTCGGCCTGGCGGCGGCTGCTGGTGCACGGCGACGGTCGTGGCCTCCGCGCCCAGCTGGCGATGCTGGCGGTGGGCACCGTCCTCTTCGTCCCCGCCATCGCCGCGAGCGCCCTCGAGCCCATCCCCCTCTACGGCGCCTACGCGCCGGTCGGCGTGAGCGTCGCGGTGGGCGCCTTCCTCTTCGGCATCGGCATGCAGCTCGCGAACGGCTGCGCCTCCGGCTGCCTCTTCGCCCTCGGCGGTGGCAGCCCGCGCATGGCGGTGGTGCTGGTGTTCTTCGTGGCGGGCTCGCTGCTGGGGGCCGCCCACGCGCCCTGGTGGTGGGGGCTGCCGTCGCTGGGCATCGTCACCCTGCCCGGTCTCGAGGAGGCTCCCTGGCGCGCGGTGACGATCCAGCTCACCCTCCTCGCCGCCCTCGCCCTCGCCAGCCTCGCCGTGGAGCGTCGGCGCGGGACCGCCGGCCCGGGATCCGATCCCCGCGGCTGGCGTCTCCTCGCGGGGCCCTGGCCGCTCTTGGCGGGCGCGGTGGCGCTGGCCCTGCTCAACTATGCCACCCTGCTGCTGGCCGGTCGGCCGTGGGGGATCACGGGCGCCTTCGCCCTGTGGGGGGCGAAGATCGCCGAGACGGCGGGCGTGGCGGTCCGGGACTGGCCCTACTGGCGGGGCGCCGAGGCCGCCCTCGACCTGCCGGTGCTGGCGGACGTCACCAGCGTGATGAACATCGCCATCGTCCTCGGCGCGGCGCTCGCCGCGGCGCTGGCCGGCCGCCTGCGGTTCGGCGGGCGCCTCGCCCCGCGCGAACTGGTGGCGGCGGTGGTGGGCGGGCTGCTGCTGGGCTACGGGGCCCGGCTCGCCTTCGGCTGCAACATCGGCGCCTTCTTCTCGGGGGTCGTCTCGGGCAGCCTCCACGGCTGGGCGTGGCTGGCGGCGGCGCTGGCCGGCAACGCCGTGGGCGTACGTCTGCGCCCCCTCTTCGGCCTCGCCCGTGACTGATCGTCCCGGCGGCGCCCCTCCCCGCCGGACGGGGCCGCCACGTGGCGGGCGCGGAAGCGGGCCACCGGGGCTGGGACGTGGGCGGTGAGGAGGGGGCGGACGCCCGTCTCGATCCACCTCGGAATGGCGAAGCGGGCCTCCGCCACCACGCCGGCCATGCAGGCGAGGGTGTCGCCGTCGCCGGCGAGGGAGACGGCGTCGCGGACGGCGCCCTCGAAGTCCCGCGCCTCCGGCAGGAGGACGAGCGCCGGCGGCGTCCCGCCGCGGGCGGAGACGTCGAAGCCGGTGGACGCGACGGATCCCGTCCACGTGGGCCGCGCGATCCTAGCCGAAGCGGGCGGTGTCTCGCGGCGGATGTGGGCGGCCGCCGCCCCGTGGCGGGTGCGGGAGACGGCGCGCGTCGGGGGCCGCGGCGCCCGGACCGCCTCCGGACGCTCGTGGGTGACCACCGCCGAACGCGCGGCGAGCATCGGCACCTCCGCCGCGTTGCGGGTCACCCGGCCCACCGGTCCTCCCTGCACGGGCGCGCCATTGCCCCGGCGCCCGTGGGGACCGGCCCGGGATCGGCCGCCCGGCGGCGGAACGGCCCGCCGTGGCCGCGGCGGGGATGGCGCGCCATCCGGCTCCCCAGGCGAGGGGCGCGATCGCCGCCCTCCATCAGCCATTCCGCCACCGCAACGGGGCCGGACGGTGTCGCCGGGGAAGCGGCCGCGGGGATGGAAGCGGGGATGGGAGGAGTCGAGGTCCTTCGACCGGATGCGTCGCCGCCGGCTCTCGGAGCGCGCGCCACCGGATGGCCGACCATGCCGCCCGGCAGGGTCCGTCGCCTCCGTCGGGACCGGACGGGTGTCGGGGAACGGCCGCGTCCGCTCCGGCGACCCCGACGGGCCGGGGCGGATCCCCGCCGCGGGGTGTTCCGCCCGCGGTCGGGGCGGGCGAGGGCGCCGGGCTCCCCGGGGTGTACCCGGAGATGTTCCGCCCGCGACCGGGGAGGAGGCCGCCGGTGGCGCGACGGACTCCGCGGCGGATTCCGGTCCACCCGGGTGAGACCGCCACACCGTCGTGGCGACGCGTGGCTCCGGACGCGGATGCCGGCCGCCCGGGCGGGTCGGACGTATCGGTGGCGGCGGGCCGCCGACGCCGTGTCTCAGCGCAGCAGTGCCCTCACGCCCCAGCCGATCAGCGCCCACAGCAGCGTCGAACTCACGAGGATGAAGGAGAGGGCCAGGGCCGGCGGCAGGCGCTCGGAGACCGGGGCGGCGCGAGTCCGGGCGGATGCCGGGAGAGGCGTGGTCGTCATGGCCATCGCTCCGCGGGACCGCCCCGCACCCTGCCACCCGCGGGTTAAGAGATCGTGAAGATCTCCCGAGGAATCCTGTCCGTTCTTGCGACAACGTGTCGCCGGCGACAGGCGGGAGGTGCCCGGATAGGTTTGACGCGCGTCAAGGACAGGGGCGTCGCGGACGTTCCGGGCCGCGAAGTCCGGACCTCGAGCCATCCGAGAGAGGGGGTCGCAGGCGATGAAGTGGCGCAGATCGCTGGCGCTCGCGGCGATGGCCGCGGCCGTGTCGGGGCCGGCGCTCGCCGAGAGCGTACTGCCGCATCCCTGGCAGATGAACCTGCAGCGGGCGGTGACGCCGGTGATGGAGAAGCTCACCGAGTTCCACAACCTGCTGCTGGTGATCATCACCCTCATCTGCCTCGTCGTCTTCGGGTTGATCGGCTATGTGGTGGTGCGCTTCCGCGAGGACAAGAATCCGGTCCCGTCCAAGCGCAGCCACAACACCACCCTCGAGGTGCTCTGGACGGCGATTCCGGTGCTGATCCTGGTGATCATCGCCATTCCGTCCTTCAAGCTGCTCTATTACATGGACACGGTTCCCGAGACCGAGTTCCGCATCAAGGCCATCGGCCATCAGTGGTACTGGTCCTATGTCTATCCGGATCACGGCAATTTCACCTTCGATGCCATCATGAAGCAGGACGACGAGCTGGAGCCCGGTGAGCCGCGTCTGCTCGCGACCGACAACTACGTCGTCATTCCCGTGAACACCAAGATCACCCTCCAGGTCACCGCCGGCGACGTGCTCCACTCCTGGGCGGTGCCCGCCTTCGGGGTCAAGATCGACGCCGTTCCCGGACGGCTCAACGAGGTGTGGATCGAGGCCAGGGAGACGGGGACCTTCTACGGTCAGTGCTCGGAGCTGTGCGGCTACGGCCACGGCTTCATGCCCATCGCCGTCAAGGTGGTGACCCGCGAGGAGTTCGACGCCTGGGTGAAGAAGGCGCAGGAAGAGTTCGCCCGGGCCGACGAGGCGCCGGTCCGGCTCGCCGCCAACTGAGCGCGGGGGAACTTCCAGGGTAAGGGAAAGCAGGGACGCGATCCATGGCACACGCAGAGGCGCATGCCCACGAACACCACGTGCCGAGCGGACTGCGGCGGTGGCTGTTCTCCACCAATCACAAGGACATCGGAACGCTCTATCTGGTCTTCGCCTTCGTCTTCGGCATCGTCGGGCTGCTGATGTCCATCTGGTTCCGACTGGAGCTGATGCAGCCCGGCACCCAGCTGATCGAGGATCATCACTTCTTCAACGTCCTGGTCACGGCCCACGGCCTGATCATGGTGTTCTTCTTCGTCATGCCGGCGCTCATCGGCGGTTTCGGCAACTGGTTCGTGCCGCTGATGATCGGTGCGCCGGACATGGCGTTCCCGCGCATGAACAACATGAGCTTCTGGCTCACCGCCGCCGGCGGCCTCATGCTGGTGCTCTCCATGTTCGTGGGCGCCGGCGCGGGCACCGGCTGGACCATCTATCCGCCCCTCTCCTCGGCCCTCGGCCATCCCGATCCGTCGGTGGACTTCGCCATCTTCAGCCTGCATCTCGCCGGTGCCGGCTCGCTCCTCGGCGCCATCAACTTCATCGTCACCATCTTCAACATGCGGGCGCCGGGGATGACTCTCCACAAGATGCCGCTGTTCGTCTGGTCGATCCTGGTGACGGCCTTCCTGCTGCTGCTGGCGCTGCCGGTGCTGGCCGGGGCCATCACCATGCTGCTGTTCGACCGCAACTTCGGGACCCAGTTCTTCGATCCCGCCGGCGGCGGTGATCCCGTGCTGTTCCAGCACCTGTTCTGGTTCTTCGGGCATCCCGAAGTCTACATCATGATCCTGCCCGCGTTCGGCATCATCAGCCACGTGGTCTCCACCTTCTCCAGGAAGCCGATCTTCGGCTATCTCGGCATGGCCTATGCGATGGTGGCCATCGGTTTCATCGGCTTCATCGTGTGGGCCCACCACATGTACACCGTCGGCATGAGCACCGACGTGGAGGCCTATTTCGTCGCCGCCACCATGGTCATTGCCGTGCCCACCGGCATCAAGGTGTTCAGCTGGATCGCCACCATGTGGGGCGGATCCATCCGCTTCACCACGCCGATGCTGTTCGCCATCGGCATGATCATCCTCTTCACCATCGGCGGCGTGACGGGGGTGGTGCTGGCCAACGCCGGCGCGGACGTGGCCCTGCACGACACCTACTATGTGGTGGCGCACTTCCACTACACCCTCTCCATGGGTGCCCTCTTCGGGATCTTCGCCGGCTTCTACTACTGGATCGGCAAGATGACCGGGAAGATGTACCCGGAGAAGCTCGGCAAGCTGCACTTCTGGCTCACCTTCATCGCGGTGAATCTCACCTTCTTCCCGATGCACTTCTCCGGGCTCGCCGGCATGCCGCGCCGCATCCCCGACTATCCGGACGCCTTCGCCGGCTGGAACTTCATCTCCTCCCTGGGGGCGCTGATGGGTGGCGTGGCGACCCTGGTCTTCTTCGTGGTGCTGTGGAGGACCTTCACGGCCAAGGAGAAGTGCCCGGCCAACCCGTGGGGCGAGGGTGCCACCACCCTCGAGTGGACCGTCCCCTCGCCGGCACCCTTCCACACCTTCGAGGAACAGCCCCGGGTGGCCTGAGCCGAGGAGAGGGGCGAGGTGACGTCACGACCGCGTGAACGGATCCTGGTGGAGGACGCCGCCCCCGCGGCGGCCTCCCTCCGCGACTGGTGGCGGCTGTTCAAGCCCAACGTCATGCAGCTCGCGGTGTTCACCGCGGCCGTGGGGCTCTACCTCGCCCCGGGCGAGCCGCATCCGGTGCTGGCGGCGATCGCCGTCCTCGCCATCGCCGCCGGTGCCGGCGCGGCCGCCGCCCTCAACAACGCCCACGACGCGGACATCGACCGTCTCATGGCCCGCACCCGCCACCGCCCCACCGCCGCCGGTCGCATCGATCCGGCGGAGGCGTGGGGTGCCGGCGTGGTGCTGGGGCTGGTGGCGGTGGCGGTGCTGGGACTCGCCACCAACTGGCTGGCGGCGGGCCTCCTGGCCCTCACCATCGTCTACTACGCCCTGATCTACACGGTGTTCCTCAAGCGCCGGACACCCCAGAACATCGTGATCGGCGGGGCCGCCGGGGCCCTGCCGCCGGTGGTGGGCTGGGCGGCGGCGAGTGGCGAGGTGTCCCTCGAGGCCTGGCTGCTGTTCGCCCTGATCTTCCTCTGGACACCACCCCATTTCTGGGCGCTGGCCCTGTGCCGCAGTGAGGACTACGCCCGTGCCGGCGTGCCCATGCTGCCGGTGGTGGCGGGACGGACGGCCACGATCCGCCAGATCCGTGCCTACACCTGGCTGGTGGCCGGCATCGGTCTCCTGCCCTGGGTCGTGGGCATGGCCGGCCTCCTCTACGGGGTGGCGGCTCTGCTGCTGGGCGGGACCTTCGTGGCGGCGGCCGAACGCCTCGCCCGGACCGGGGCCGATCGCGAGGCGCGGCGGCTGTTCCGCGTCTCCATCGTCCATCTCTTCGGGCTGTTCCTGGCGCTGGTGGTGGACCGGGCCGTGGGAGTGACCGTCGGTGCCGGGTGATCCCAACGGGCCGTCCGACCGGGACGCGTTCGAACGGCGGCGGCGCAGCCGCAACATCGCGCTGGCGGTGCTGCTCTTCGCGCTGGTGATCCTGTTCTACGTCATCACCATCCTGCGCATGGGCGCCCGCGGCGGCTGAGGACAGGAGGGTAGAGGGAGCAGGTCGATGGCAACGGAAACCGCGAAACATCCCTTCCATCTGGTGGAGCCGAGCCCGTGGCCCCTCGTGGGCTCGGTGGCCGGCGTCCTCTTCACCATGGGGGCGGCGCTGTGGATGCACGAGATGGCCGCGGGCCCCTGGCTCTTCTGGGCCGGCATCGCCCTCATCGCCGTCACCATGGTGGGCTGGTGGAGCGACGTGCTGAAGGAGTCGCGGGCAGGCCACCACACGCCGGTGGTCTCCCACGGCCTGCGCCTCGGCATGGCGCTCTTCATCACTTCGGAGGTCCTGTTCTTCGCGGCCTTCTTCTGGGCCTTCTTCTGGGGCGCCCTGGTGCCGCCGAACGCACCGCCGCAGCCCGTCTCCTGGCCCCCCGAGGGCGTCGAGCCGGTGCCCACCTGGGAGATTCCCTTCCTCAACACTCTGATCCTCCTCACCTCGGGCGCCACCGTCACCTGGGCCCACCACGCCATCCGCCACGGGGACAACCGCACCGGCTTCAAGGCCCTCCTGCTCACCGTGCTGCTCGGCCTGATCTTCACCTTCTTCCAGGGCTACGAGTACTATCAGGCCATCGTCCACGAGGGCTTCGACTTCACCGACGGGATCTTCGGCTCGGCCTTCTACGTGGCCACCGGCTTCCACGGCCTCCACGTGCAGATCGGCACCGTCTTCCTCATGGTCTGTGCCTATCGGGCCTGGAAGAACGACTTCACCCCCGAACAGCACGTCGGCCTCGAGGCGGCGGCCTGGTACTGGCATTTCGTGGACGTGGTATGGCTGTTCCTCTTCACCTTCGTCTACTGGTGGGGCGGCAGCCTCGAATTCACCGTGCCCGCGGTGCCCTGAGGTGAGCGCGTGCGTCTCGCCCGTCCGGGCCGCGATGGCCGGCCGCTGTCCGCGCTGCGGACGCGGCCGGCTCTTCGCGGGCTTCCTCCGCCTCGCGGATCGCTGCGAGGCCTGCGGCCTCGAATTGGGGCGCCACGATGCCGGCGACGGTCCCGTCGCCTTCGTGGTGCTGCTGGTGGGCTTCGTGGTGGTGGGGGCGGCGCTGGTGGTGGAGATGCGCTACGCTCCGCCCCTCTGGCTCCATTTCCTCCT
>JALSGP010000045.1 GCA_026982705.1 Alphaproteobacteria bacterium | reverse complement strand
TTCCAACCGGCCACGGGCCAGATCCAGCAGGCGCCCGTAGCGCACGCCGGAAGGACAGGTGGTTTCACAAGCCCGGCAGGTCAGACAGCGGTCCAGATGTTTCCGCAGGTTGACCGTGGGCGGCTCGCCTTCCAGCCAGCTCTTGATCTGGTAGATACGTCCACGCGGCCCGTCCAGCTCGTCCCCCAGCAACCGGTAGGTGGGACAGGTGGCGTTGCAGAAGCCGCAGTGGACGCAGCCGCGGATGATGTCGGCGGCCAGGCGGGCGGCCGGATCGCGACGGAAGGGTGGCAGGCGCACGTCCATCAGAGGTCCTCGTACAGGCGGCCGGGGTTGAGGATACGCCGGGGATCGAAGGCCGCCTTGAGGGCCTTGTGGAGCTTGAACAACGGCGGCGGCAGCGGCTGGAACACCGGGTCGCCCGGCCCGTGCCCCCGCACCCAGGTGGCATGCCCCCCGGCCACGGCGGCGACCGCGAACACCCGCTCCGGCGGTGCGTCGGTGCGCAGCCAACGCTGGGCCCCGCCCCAGTCCAGCAGCCAGCGCCCGGGAAGGTCGGGATTGGGGGCGGCCGGCGCCCAGGCCAGCCGCCACAGGGATTCCGTCCCTTCGGTGAAGAACGCCAGTCGCTGTTCCCGCAGCGCCTCCCAAAAGCCACCGTCCGGCAACGCCTCGGCCCCCAGATCGGCCGCCGCCTCCGCCAGCACCGCCGGCACACCGCCGAGACGCAGATAGAGGAAAGGTTCGTCGTAGGCCAGACCGGTCAAGGGCAGGTCACGCCCCATCAGCTCGGCCATGGCATTCAGGGCCTGCTCCGGCGGCAGACGGCGGCGCAGAGTGACTTCCAGAGGCGGGCGCGGCAGCACCTTGAGGGACACTTCCAGGACGACCCCCAACGTACCCTGGGAACCGGCCAGCACCCGGGACAGGTCGAAACCGGCGACGTTCTTCATCACCCGGCCGCCGAAGGACAGCACCTCGCCGCGGCCGGTGAGCAGCTTGACCCCGAGGACGAAGTCCCGCACCGCCCCGGCGAACGGCCGGCGAGGCCCGGACAGACCCGCCGCCAC
>JALSGP010000044.1 GCA_026982705.1 Alphaproteobacteria bacterium | reverse complement strand
CCCCGGTAGCCGAACAGGCGCGGCAGGGCCAGCACCAGCTCCGGCACCAGGATGGCCGCCGCCAGCACCGCGATCAGGGCGAGGAGGAAGGGCCAGAGCTCGCGGATCGTCGCCCGCAGGGGGATGCCGGTGAGGCCCTCGATCACGAACAGCAGCACGCCGTAGGGCGGGGTGATCAGCCCGATCATGATGTCGAGGGTGATCACCACCCCGAAGTGGACCCGGTCGATTCCGAGCCGATCGAGGGCCGGCAGCACCAGGGGCACCATCACCAGCAGCATGGTGGTGGCGTCGAAGAAGCAGCCGAGGGCGAGGAAGACGAGGGCGGTGAGCAGCAGGAAGACGGTGGGGGAGAGTTCCCGTTCCGCCAGCCATTCGGCGAGGACCACCGGCACCCGTTCGGCGGCCACCGCGTAGTTGATCACGAAGGCGCCGGCGACGATCAGGGTCACCACCGCCGAGGCGCGCAGGCTCTCCACGAAGACGTGGCAGAGGGCACGCGGGCCCAGCGCCCGATAGCCGAGGGTGGCGAGGAGGAGGGCGTAGGCGGCGGCGATGGCGGCGGCCTCGGTGGGGGTGGTGATGCCGCCGTAGATGCAGCCCAGCAGGATCACCGGCAGCAGCAGGGCCGGCAGCGCCCGCAGGGTGGTGCGCGGCACCGCCGCGAGGGGGATCCCCCGTTCCACCGGAAAGTTCCGGCGGCGGGCGATCACCGCCACGGTGACCATGAGGGCGCCGGCCATCAGGACGCCCGGCACCACGCCGCCCAGGAACAGATAGCCCACCGAGGTGTCGGCCACGAGGGCGTAGAGCACCATGGGGATGGAGGGCGGCACCACGGGGCCGATGGTGGCCGAGGCGGCGGTGACGGCGGCGGCGAAGCCGGCGGGATAGCGGTCCTTCTCCCGCATCATGTCGATCATGAGCCGGCCGATGCCGGCGGCGTCGGCGATGGCGGAGCCGCTCATGCCGGAGAAGATCAGCGAGGCCAGCACGTTGACCTGGGCGAGGCCGCCGCGGACGCGGCCCACGAGGGCGAGACAGAATTCCAGCAGCCGGCGGCTGACGGTGCCGGCGTTCATGAGATTGGCGGCGAGGATGAAGAGCGGCACCGCCAGCAGCACGAAGGTGTTGAAGAGGCCGTTGAGCAGCTGCTCGGCGGCCAGCGCCGGGTCCTGGCCGGTCCACCACAGATAGAGGATGCCGGCCTCGATCATGGCGAGTCCCACCGGCACGCCGAGGGCACCCAGGAGGAGGAAGGTCGCGAGCAGGACCGCGAAGCCGGCGCTCACCGCCGCCCCTCCCCCCGGCCGCGCCCGGCGCCGAAGAGGGCGAGGACCGCCCGCACCATCACCGCCGCCATGAACAGCACGTAGACGGAGAACAGCAGGTCGAAGCGGATCCCCAGCACCCAGGTGCGGTCGATGGCCATGAAGCGCACCCAGTCGAGGGTGGGGCCGAAGGCGAGGGCGAAGACGGCGAGGGTGACGGCGTGGCCCGTGGACTCCGCCAGCCGGCGACCGCGGGCCGGCAGCATCCGCACCAGCAGGTCGAAGCGGACGTGGTCCCGCTCCCGCAGGAGCCAGGTGGAGGCCCAGAACACCGACCACAGATAGGTCACGAGACAGGCCTCGAGGGTCCAGCCCAGCGGCGAGTCCAGCACGTAGCGGCTGAACACCTGGAGCAGAAAGGAGGCGAACAGGAGGGCGAAGAGCAGGGCCCCGAGTCCCTCGGCGCCCCGCTCCACCCACCGCGCGAACCGGTCCATGGCCTCAGAGGGCGTTGATCCGCTCCAGCAGTCCCTCGGGCCAGGTCTCGGCATAGGGACTGTTCAGATAACACTCCTGCACGTGACGCCGGAAGGCCTCGCGATCGGGCTCGGTGATCACCAGCCCCTGTTCCTCGAAGAACTTCAGCAGCTTTTTCTCGTCGCGGATGCGGTTGTTGTCGTTGAAGAAGGCCGCCGCCTGCGCAGCTTCGCGGAAGACCTCCTTCTGTTCGTCGTCGAGCTTCGACCAGGTCTTTCCGGAGATGGAGAGGAACACCTTGTCGACGAGGTGGTGAGTGAGGACGATCTGTTCGGTCACCTCGTAGAACTTGGCCTTCTGGTCGGTGGGCAGGGGATTGTCCTGACCGTCGATGGTCCCGGTCTTGAGGGCGAGATAGACCTCGTTGAAGGCCACCGGCACCGGATCGGCGCCGAGACAGCGGCCGAGGAACTGCCAGGTGTCGGAGCCCGGCATCCTGAGCTTGACGCCGGCGAGATCGGCCGGGGTCTTCACGTCCCGGACTTCGCGCAGATTGAGCTCGCGGGTGCCGAGATAGGCCACCGAGAGGATCTCGATGCCCATGCGCTCGCGCACGAGGTCGAACATCTCCCGGCCGACGTCGCTCGCGAACACCCGCTTGAGGTGTTCGGGATCACGGATGATGTAGCCGGCGGTGAAGATGGACCATTCGGGAATCTGCTTGGCGATGTCCTGGGCCGAGATCATCGCCATGTCGAGATTGCCGCGCTGCATGGCGGCGGGTTCGGTCCCCTGTTTGAAGAGGGTGGCGTTGAGGTGGATCTCCACGTCGAACTGGCCGGGCAACGATCGTTCGACATATTCTTTGAATATGTAGAGCATCTCGGCGTGCCAGTCGCCCGGCACGGCCGGGGTGGAGATGCGGATCTTCATGGGGGCGGCCTGGGCCGCCGTCGCGAGGAGGGCGGTGCCGACGAGGGCACCCGCCAGCGCCCGCAGCATTCTGCGCATGGTCCAGCCTCCCTTGGCCGTATCGTCCATCGACGTGGCAACCCTGCCCCGGCGCGACGGCGGAGACAAGGGACCGTCGGGACGATCCGGACGCGACTCCGTCCGCTGTTTCCGGAGAGTGACGCGGCGCTCAGAGCACCTCCCGCACCCGCTCCGGCGGGCGGGCGAGGACCACGCCCTTCTCCGTCTCCACGAGCGGCCGCTCGAGCAGCCGCGGCTCGCGCACCAGGAGGTCGAGGATCTCCTCGTCGGAGAGTGCCGAGAGATCGAGGCCGAGCGCCCTCGCGTCCTTCGCCCGCACCACGTCGCGCGGTGCGAGCCCGGCCCGGCGCAGCAGATGGCGCAGATCCGCCCGCGAGGGCGGCGTCTCCAGATAGGGGACGATCTCCGGCTCGATCCCGGCCGCGCGCAGCAGGGCGAGGGCCGCCCGCGACTTGCTGCAGCGCGGATTGTGGAGGATGCGCGCGCGCACCGTCCCGTCTCCCGCCGTTCCCCACCTCCGATGGAGGATCCCGTCCCCTCCGTCCAGTCCACGGCCGGGATTGCCAGGCCGCCACCGCCGTGGTGGAGTGGACGCGACCACGACAGGGGAGGGATCATGTTCCGGATCACGCGGCGAGTCCTGCTGGCCGGCGCCGTGGCGGGGGTCCTGACGCTTCCGGCCGCGGCCTTCGAACCCTCGGGGGTGGAGTGCATCGCGCCGGCCAATCCGGGCGGCGGCTGGGACTTCACCTGCCGCCAGGTGGGCAGGGCCCTGTTCGAACTGGGCATCGTGAAGGAGCCGGTGCGGGTCACCAACATGGCCGGTGGCGGCGGCGGCGTGGCCTTCGCCTATGTGGTGACGAAGCGGGGGAACGACGACCAGCTGCTGGTCGCCGCCTCCACCGCCACCGTCACCCGCCTGGCCCAGGGCGCCTATGTGGGCATGAAGGCCGACATGGTGCGGTGGGTGGGGACCGTGGGCGCCGACTATGGCGTCATCGCCGTGGCCGCCGACAGCCCCATGAAGACCCTCGGGGATCTGATGGAGGCGCTCCGCACCCGGCCCGGCGAGGTCGCCATCGCCGGCGGCAGCGCCTTCGGCGGCTGGGACCATCTCAAGGTGCTGATCGCGGCCAAGGCGGCCGGCATCGAGGACGTGAGGGCCATCAAGTACGTGGCCTACAAGGGCGGCGGCGAGGCGGTGACGGCGCTGCTCGGCGGCCATGTCCAGGCCTTTTCCGGCGACATCTCCGAGGTGGTGGGATTCATCGAGGCCGGTCAGGTGCGGGTGCTGGCGGTGCTGGCCCCGGAGCGGCTGCCGGGTCGGCTCGCCGACATCCCCACCGCCCGCGAGCAGGGCGTGGACGCCATCGGCGCCAACTGGCGCGGCTTCTACGCGCCCGGCGGCATGTCCGACGAGGCCTACGCCTTCTGGGTGGACGCCGTGCGGCGGGTCTACGGATCGGATCTCTGGAAGAAGGTGATGGCACAGAGCGGCCTCATGCCCTTCGCCCTCTACGGCGGCGAGCTCGAGGACTTCGTGCGGCGGCAGAGCGCCGACATCGCCGCCCTCTCGCAGGAGATCGGCCTCGTGAAGTAGGTCCGGTCACGGGAGATCCCGGGTGCGGTGGAGCGATCGGATCTTCGGCCTCGCCGCCCTCGCCCTCGGCGTCGCCTACGTGCTGGGGGCGCGGGCGATCGAGACGCCCTTCGCCGTGGATCCGCTCGGTCCCCGCACCTTTCCCGTGATCGTCGGCACCACCCTCGCCCTCACCGGGCTCTGGCCGCTGCTGGTGCCCGATCCCGAGCCCGACTGGCCGCGCGGCCGCGCCCTCGCCGAACTGGCGGGCGCGGTGGCGATCCTGCTGGCCTACACCGTGCTGCTGGAGCCGCTGGGATTCGTCCCCGCCACCGTCCTCGCGGCCGCGCTCCTCGCGTGGCGTCTCGGCGGATCGCTGCCGGAGAGCGCCCTCTTCGCCCTGCTCTGCGCGGTGGGCCTGCGGCTGGTCTTCGTGGACGTGCTGGAACTCTCGCTGCCGCGGGGGCTGCTCGGCTGGTGAAGCCATGGACGTGCTGACGGCCCTCCTCGAGGGCTTCGCCACAGCCCTCACACCTACCCATCTGGCCCTGGCCGTCCTCGGCTGCGTGCTGGGCACGCTGGTGGGGGCGCTGCCCGGCCTCGGTCCCTCCAACGGCGTCGCCATCCTCGTTCCCCTCGCCTTCTCGCTGGGCCTGCCCGCCACCTCCGCCCTCATCCTCCTCACCAGCGTCTACTACGGGGCCATGTACGGCGGGCGCATCTCCTCGATCCTGCTCAACATCCCCGGCGACGAGCCGGCGCTGATGACCACCCTCGACGGCCACCCCATGGCGAAGGCGGGACGCGCCGGCGAGGCCCTCGCCCTCTCGGGCATCGCCTCCTTCGTGGGCGGCGTCTGCGCCACCCTGGGGCTGGTGCTGCTGGCCCCGCTGCTGGCCCGCTTCGCCCTCCTCTTCGGCCCGGCCGAATACTTCGCCCTCTACGTGCTGGCCTTCGCCACCCTGGGCGGCCTCGCCGCCCGCAATCCCGTGAAGGCGCTCTTCGCCGCCGCCCTCGGCCTCGGCCTGGCGCTCGTGGGCTACGACACCACCACCGGCATCCCGCGCTTCACCTTCGGCCTCGTGGAACTGTACGAGGGCATCGATTTCCTGGTGGCCATCGTCGGTCTGTTCGCGGTGAGCGAGGTGTTCGTCTTCGTCGAGCGGGGCCTGCGGGAACTCCCCCACCCCGGCCGCCTCGGCCGCGTCACCGTTCCCCTCGCCACCCTGCGCCGCTGTGCGGGATCCATGCTGCGCGGCACCGGCATCGGCTTCGTCGCCGGGGTCCTGCCCGGCGCCGGCGCCTCCCTCGGCAGCTTCCTCGCCTACACGACGGAAAAGCGCGTCTCGGACCGCGAGGGGACCTTCGGCCGGGGCGATCCCCGCGGGGTGGCCGCGCCCGAGGCCGGCAACAACGCCGCCGCCGGCGGCGCCCTCGTGCCCATGCTCACCCTGGGCGTACCCGGATCCGGCACCACCGCGGTGCTGCTGGCGGTGCTCATGGCCCTCGACGTGACGCCGGGACCGCTGCTGTTCGAGCGGCAGCCCGACGTGGTGTGGGGGCTGGTGGCGGCCCTGTTCTTCGCCAATCTGGTGCTGCTCGCCCTCAATCTGCCGCTGGTGGGTCTGTTCGTGCGGCTGCTGCGCGTCCCGCCGCGTCACCTGATGCCGCTCGTGGCCATGGTCTCCTTCGTGGGCATCCATTCCATCTCCAACAATCCCTTCGATCTCCAGCTGGTGATCGCCTTCGGGGTGCTGGGATGGGTCCTGCGCCGGCTGGACGTGCCGCTGGTGCCCGTCATCCTCGGCATCCTCCTGGGCAACGAGATGGAGGACAATCTGCGCCGGGCCCTGCTCATCGCCGACGGCGACTGGACGGTGCTGTGGGGGAGTCCCCTCGCCGTCGGTCTGTGGACGGTGGCGGTCCTGGGATTCTTCGGGCCGGTGCTGGCGGGACCGTGGCTGCGGCGGCGGCGGGCCCGGCTGCTGGCGGCGCGCGACTAGCATCTTCCTTCCCCGCTCCCCGTCCGCCATATGCGGCGCCGGAGCGCGCCATGATCACCCTCCGCCGCCCGCTGCCCCGCCCCTTCGTCGAGTTCTTCCGCCTGCCGGGCGGGCGCCCCTGGCTGCTGCTGGCGGTCCTGCTGGGCGCGAGCGTGGCGGAGAGCGTGGGCCTCGCCACCGTCCTGCCCGTCCTGACGGTGGCGGCCGAGGGGGAGGCCGGCGATTCCCCCATCGCTCGCCTCGTGGGCATCGCCCTCGCCGCCCTCGGCCTCGAGGTCTCCTTCGGCACCCTGGTCCTGCTGGTGGTGGCGGCCTTCGCCCTCAAGACCGGCTTCATGGTCCAGGTCTCGCGGCTCGTCGCCGCCCTGTCGGCCCGCGTCGCCTCCGAGTTCCGCCGCCGGCTGCTGGAGGCCCTGCTGGAGGCCCGGCTGCTCCATTTCGTGCGCGCGCCGGCGGGGCGCTACGCCAACGCCCTCGGTCTCGAGGCCCAGCGATGCGGCGAGGGCTACATGCTGGCCGCCCGCTTCCTCGTCTACGCCGTCCAGAGCACCGCCTATCTCGGCGTGGCGCTGCTGGTCTCCTGGCAGGTGGCCCTGTTCGCCCTGGCGGTGGGCGGGGCGGCGGTGGTCCTGCTGAGCGGCCTCGTGCGCCGCACTCGTCGGGCCGGACGCAAGCGGGTCCGCCATGCCCGCGAGATGGCGGAACTGCTGACCGACACCCTCGCCAATCTGCGCCCCATCCGCGCCATGGCCCGCGAGCGGGCCTATCTCGGACTGCTGCTGGGGCGGGTGCGGGGGCTGGAGCGGGCGGTGCGACGGCAGCTGGCCAACCGCGAGATGCTCCAGTACCTCCACGAGGGACTGTTGGTGGGCTTCCTCGCCGGCGGCTTCTACGTGGCCCACGCCCTCTTCGCCGTTCCCGTCCCCGAACTGGTGGTGAGCGGCCTCGTCCTGGCCCGCACCGCCTCCACCCTCGGCAAGCTCCAGAAGTCCTATCAGCGCACCGTCGAGGTGGAGGCCGCCTTCGACCATCTGCGCGCCCTGATCGCCGAGGCGCGGGCGGCCCGCGAATCCAATCCCGGCACCCTGCCGCCGCCGCCCCTCGTGCGCTCCGTCCGCTTCGAGGGAGTCCACTTCGCCTACGGTCCGCGGCCGGTGTTCCGGAACCTCACCCTGGAGCTGCCGGCCCGGCATCTGATCGTGCTCACCGGCCCCTCCGGCTCCGGCAAGACCACCCTCCTCGATCTGCTCCTCGGCTTCCTGGAGCCACAGGCCGGCGAGATCCGGATCGACGGCATTCCCCTCGCTCGCCTCGACCGCCACGCCTGGCGGCGGTGCATCGGCTACGCCCCCCAGGACCTCACCCTCCTCCACGCCAGCGTGCGGGACAATCTCACCCTGGGGGACTCCTCCCTCGGCGACGCCGAGATCCTGGAGGCGCTCGAGCTGGCCGAGGCCCGGACCTTCGTGGAGGCGCTGCCGGCGGGGCTCGACACCGTGGTGGGCGAGCGCGGCAGCCGCCTCTCCGGCGGCCAGCGCCAGCGTCTGGCGCTGGCGCGCGCCCTCCTCGGACGGCCGCGGCTGCTGGTGCTGGACGAGGTGACGAGCGCCCTCGACCGCGAGACGGAACGGCGCCTCTGCGCCCGCATCGCCGCCCTGCGCGACCGCTGCACCAT
>JALSGP010000043.1 GCA_026982705.1 Alphaproteobacteria bacterium | reverse complement strand
CCTCGATCCGCAGGCGGTAGACGGACCCGCCGGGGATGCGGGGGAGCACGCGCAGTCGATCGGCCCGCACCGGCCGGCGCAGGGTCACGGTGAGCGGTGTCCCGACGGCGACCCGCGCCACCGGCACATCCGGGCCGATCCGACCGTCGACGACCGCCTCGTGTCCCTCCGCCGCCTCGATCCCCGCCACCACGCCGGGAAGCGGCAGGACGTCGCGCGGTTCCGCCGGCGGCGGGATCTCCGGCGATGGCTCCGTTCCGACGGAGGCGACGCTGCTCGGTGCAGCCGTGGGGGACGGGGCCGCGCTTCCCACGCCGTCGGTGGTGGCGGCGGGCGAGGATGCGGTCGATGCCGGGGGCCCGCCCGGTGCGCCCGTGGCGGCGGCCGTCGCCGGGGGCGCGGGAGGCGCGGCCGTCCGTCCGGGCATGGCCACCGCCGCGGGTGCCGCCGTGCCGGGGATCGTCGGCGATGGTGTCGGTGCGGGCGGTGCCGAGGCGCCGGCCGCGGTCTCGGATGTCGCGGGCGTGTCGGCGGTCGTCGTCGGCGCCCTGGTGGGGGGCGACCCGGTCCCCGTCGCCGCCGTGGGCGTCAACGGCACCCGGACCCCGCCGTCCGGCAGGGTGACCAGGAGCGCCACGGGGGCGACGCCGGCCGGGATCCGGAACAGCAGCTCGAAGCGGCGGGCCTCGGCGGGCTGGATGTCGAGCCCGCCCCACCAGGCGTCGGTGAGGCCTGCCGCGAGGGCCTCCTGCGTCACGAGCCGCCCGTCGGCGAGCTCGAGCCGGAAGGCATCCTGCGCCCGGGTCAGCGGCAGGGGCGAGGCGGTCTCGCCACGGCGATAGAGGCCGGTGACCGCCACGAAGACCCGGCCCGCGCCGGCGTGGTGACCCAGGGCCTCCGGGGCAAGCTCGAAGGCCTCCAAGCGGAGCTCGCCATCGCCGACGGTGAGGCGCCGGTCCACGGTCGCGGGCGCCGCCACGGCGACGGCCGCGAGGAGGATCAGGGCGAGGCTGATCAGGCGGCGACGGACGCTCTGCGACATGGACCTCTCCTTACGCGCGGGTCGGGGTGCGGCCCGGCCGGCGGCGGGAGGACGACGGGCGCGCCCCGTGCGGC
>JALSGP010000042.1 GCA_026982705.1 Alphaproteobacteria bacterium | reverse complement strand
CAGGAGGCCACCACCCGGAGCAGCGGGCGCATGTCCTCGGGGACGCGGATGCGCGCGCCCTCGCGGGTGACGAGGCCGAGGGCCTCGGCCTCGGCGAAGCGCTGCGGGTCCGGCTCCAGCAGGGCGGGCGGCAGGCCGTGGCGGGCGGCGATACGGTCGAGATCGACGGCGAGGTCGCACATGATGCGTTCGATCACCTCGCGGATCGCCCGGTCGATGCGGGAGACGGGACGACCGCGGGCGGTGGGCAGCCGCCCCTCCTGCACCCGCCGGCGCCAGAGTCGCAGATCCGGCGCGTTCTGGGCGTAGCCCTGCGGCAGGTCGGAGATGGCCGAGGCGCCGAAACCGAGGAGCACCTCGGCCGGATCCACCGTATAGCCCTGGAAGTTGCGACGCAGCCGGCCCTCCGCCCGCGCCCGCGCCATCGCGTCCTCCGGACGGGCGAAGTGGTCGAGGCCGATGGCCACGTAGCCACGCCCGGCGAGGGTCCCATTGATGGCCTCGAACTGGGCGACGCGGGCGGCGGCGTCCGGCAGCGGATGACGCGTCACCAGCCGCTGGTGGCGCTTGAGTTGGGGCAAGTGGGCGTAGCCGAAGACCGCGAAGCGGGGAAGGCCGAGGTCGGCGAGGCGGGCCGCCGAGTCGGCGGCACTGGCGGGCGTCTGCCGCGGCAGTCCGTACATGAGATCGGCGGCGATGTGAGGGATGCCGGCCCGCCGCAGCCGTTCCACCACGGCGAAGACCTCCGCCGCCGGCTGGATGCGGCCCACCGCCTCCTGCACCGCCGGATCGAGCGTCTGCACGCCGAGGCTCACCCGCGTGAAGCCGAGCTCCACCAGCGCCGCCGCCAGCGTCCCGTCCACCTCCCGCGGATCCAGCTCGATGGCGAGCTCGGCGTCGGGGCGGAAGGTGAAGTGACGGCGCAGGCGCGCGAGGATGCGGGCGAGGCCCGCCGGCCCCGCGGTGGAGGGCGTGCCGCCGCCGAAGTGGAGGTGCACCACCGACAGGCCCTCCGGCAGTCGCGCCGCCACCAGGTCGATCTCGCGCAGCAGCAGGTCCACATAGGCGTCGATCCGGTCCTGGCGGGCGCTGATCCAGGTGTGGCAGCCGCAGTACCAGCACAGCCGCCGGCACCAGGGGATGTGGACGTAGAGGGAGAGGGGCGTGCCGGGCGTGAGCCGGGCGAGCCAGTCGGCGAAGGTGTCGTCGTCGAGGGCACCGAAGTGGACCGCGGTGGGGTAGCTCGTGTACCGCGGCACCCGCGCGTGTTCGAAATAGCGGATCAGATCCGCGCGCACCGCTCCGCTCCCGCCGGCGACCGCGCCTGATCTCGGGCGGCGCGGGGCGGGCGTCAAGCGATGCGACGACGGAGCCCGGGCCTGTTCGTCGCGACCGCACCGGGCTATCACCGCGCGGGTGCCCCTCCGCGGAGGCATGGGACGGTCATGCGGCGAGTCCTCTGGTTCCCGCTGGCGCTGCTCGCGGTGGCGGCCGGGCTCGTGGCGCTGTGGGGACCGCCACCCTGGCCGCTTTTCGGCGTCGCCCGGCAGGAAGGGCCGGCGGTGCTCCGGCTCTACGGCAACATCGATCTCCGCGAGGTCCGGCCCGGCTTCAACCTGGCCGGTCGCATCGCCGCCATGGAACTGGAAGAGGGCGACGCGGTGACGCCGGGGCGGCTGCTGGCGACGCTGGAGGATGCCGTCTTCCGGGCCCGCGAACGGGCGGCACGGGCGGCCCTCGAGGCGGCGCGGGCGCGACTCGCCAGGCTCGAGGCCGGCAGCCGACCCCAGGAGATCGCCCGCGCGCGGGCCGAGCTGGAGCGCCTGCAGGCCCTCGCCCGGGACGCCGAACTCACCGTCGGGCGGTTGCGCACCCTCGCCGCCGACCGCTTCGCCCCCAAGGCCCAGCTCGATGCCGCCGAGGCCCGTCTCGCCTCGTTGCGGGCGCAGATCCGCGCCCAGGAGCAGACCCTGGCGCTGCTGATCGAGGGACCGCGGCGGGAGGACGTCGCCGCCGCCCGCGCCGAGGTGGCCCGGCTCGAGGCGGAGCTGGCGATCGCCACCAAGCAGCTCACCGACACCCGGCTGGTGGCCCATGCCCGCGGCGTGGTGACGGCGCGGCTGCACGAGCCCGGCGACGTGGTGCTGCCCCACACCCCCGTCTACACCATCGCCCTCGACGACACCGTCTTCGCGCGGGTCTACGTGGAGGAGCCGGATCTCGGCCGCATCCACGAGGGCATGGCGGCACGGATCCTCACCGATTCCGGCAACGTCTACGCGGGCTGGGTGGGGTACATCTCGCCGGTGGCCGAATTCACCCCCCGCACCGTCCAGACGGAGGCGCTGCGGACCAGCCTCGTCTACCAGGTCCGCGTCTACGCCCGCAATCCCGACCGCGGCCTGCGCCAGGGCATGCCGGTGACGGTGGAGATTCCGCTCGCGGACGCGGCGGCCCGATGAGCCCGGTGGTGCGGCTGCGGGGGGTGTGGAAGCGTTTCGCCCAGGACGGGCCGCCGGCCCTCGATCGCCTCGATCTCACGGTGGCGGCCGGCGAGCGGCTGGCGGTGGTGGGACCGGACGGGGCCGGCAAGACCACCCTGTTCCGCCTGCTGGCGGCCCTGCTGCGGCCGGATGCGGGCGAGATCCGGGTGGCGGGATACGACGCGGTGCGCGAGGCGTCCGCGGTGCAGGCGGCGGTCGGCTACATGCCCCAGCGCTTCGGCCTCTTCGAGGAACTCTCGGTGGGGGAGAATCTGGAGATCCGCGCCGACCTGCTGGGACTCCGGGGCGAGTTGCGGCGGGCCCGCATCGGGCGCGTCCTCGACGCCACCGGTCTCGGCCCCTTCCGGACACGCCTTGCCGGCCATCTGTCGGGCGGCATGAAGCAGAAGCTCGCCCTCGGCGCGGCGCTGCTGCGGGTGCCGCCGCTCCTGCTCCTGGACGAGCCCACCGTCGGCGTCGATCCCCTCTCCCGCCGCGAGCTGCTGGCGCTGCTGGACGAGCTGGCGGGGCCGGAGACGGCGGTACTGTGGAGTACCGCCTATCTCGACGAGGCCGCGCGCTTTCCCCGCGTGCTGCTGCTGCACGAGGGGCGGGTGCTGGCGGATGCGCCGCCGGGCGAACTGGCCACCGCCCTCGACGGTCGGGTGGTGCGGGTGGAGGCGGCGCCGGGGCGACTGCGGGGATTGGCCCGCGAGCTCGCCGGGCGCGAGGGGGTGGTGGACGTGAACGTCCGCGGCGGTGCCCTGCGGGTGGTGCTGGACCCGGCGGGGACGGCCGGCACCCTCGCGGAGACCGCGGGGGTCGTCGGGGTGACGACGGTGCCGCCGGGGCTGGAGGACGCGGTGGTGGCCCGGCTGCACGCGGTCGGCGCCCGGGCCGAGCGCTTCGCCGAGGAGGACGGGGCGGAGGACCCCGTTCCGCCGACGGTGGAGCCGGTGGTGGAGGTGCGCGATCTGGTGCGGACCTTCGGCGACTTCCGGGCGGTGGACGGCATCTCCTTCACCGTGCGGCGGGGCGAGATCTTCGGTCTCCTGGGTCCCAACGGCGCCGGCAAGTCCACCACCTTCCGCATGCTCTGCGGACTGCTGGCGCCCACCGCCGGCGAGGCGCGGGTGCTGGGCTTCGATCTTTCCCGCGCCCGCGCCGAGGTGCGCGCGCGCATCGGCTACATGGCCCAGCGGTTCGCCCTCTACGGCGAGCTCACGGTCCGTCAGAACCTGCGCTTCTTCGCCGCCGCCTACGGCCTCGGCCCGCTGCGCCGCCGCCGGCGCATCGCCGAACTCCTCGCCGCCTTCGGGCTGGAGGCGGTGGCCGGAAGCCGGGCGGGGCGGCTGCCGCTGGGCTTCGAGCGCCGGCTGTCCATGGCGGCGGCGGTGATCCACCGGCCCGAGATCCTGTTCCTGGACGAGCCCACCTCCGGCGTCGATCCGCTCACCCGCCGCGCCTTCTGGCGCTATATCCTCGCTCGGGCCGAGCGGGGGGTGACGGTGGTGGTCACCACCCATTTCCTCGACGAGGCCGAGTACTGCGACCGCATCGCCATCATGGACGCCGGCCGCATCCTGGAGCTGGGGCCGCCCGCGGCCATCGTGGCGCGGGTGCGGGCGCGGGAGCCGGCGGTGGAGACGCTGGAGGAGGCCTTCGTGGCGCTGCTGCGGGCGCGCCGGGCGGCGGGAGACGGGGCGTGAGGGACGGGATCCGTCGTCTCGGAGCGCTGCTGCGCAAGGAGTGGCTGCAGATCCTCCGCGACCGCTCCAGCTTCGCCATCGCCTTCCTGCTGCCCACCCTGCTGCTGGTGCTCATCGGCTGGGGCGTGTCGCTGGACCCGCGCCGTCTGGAGGTGGCCGTGGTGATCCCGGTACGCTCCGCCGCCACCGACGAACTGGTGGCGGCACTGGCCGGATCCTCAGCCTTCCGGGTGGAGGTGGTGCGCGACCGGCGGACGGCCGAGGCGCGCCTCACCCGGGGCGCGCTGCGGGCGGTGGTGGCGCTGGACGACGAATTCGCCGGCCGCCTCGCCGCCGGCACCGCCCGCGTGCAGATCCTGCTGGACGGTGTCGACGCCAACACGGCCCGCCTCACCGAGGGCTATCTGCGGGCGGTGCTGGCACTGTGGGGCATGCGTCTCGGCCTGCCGCCGCCGGCGGTGACGGTGGAGAGCCGCCTCTGGTTCAACACCGCCGCCGACAGCCGCCACTTCCTGGTGCCGGGGCTCACCGCCGTGGTGCTCACCCTGACGGGCGCCCTGCTCACCGCCATGGTGGTGGCCCGCGGCTGGGAGCGGGGGACCATGGAGGCACTCTTCGCCACGCCCGCCCGCCGCCTCGAGATCTTCCTCGGCGCCTTCCTCCCCTATCTGCTCATGGGACTCGCCGCGAGCGCCGTGGTGGCGGCGGCGGCGGTCCTCGTCTTCGGGGTGCCGCTGCGGGGATCGCTCGCCGCCTTCGCCCTCGCCTCGCTGCTCTTCATGGCCGTCTCCGCCGGCTTCGGCCTCGCCGTCTCCGGCGCCACCCGCAACCAGTTCGTGGCCGCCCAGGTGGCCCTCTACGCCTCGTTGCTGCCGAGCTTCATGCTCTCGGGCTTCCTCTTCGACATCCGCAGCATGCCCGGCTGGCTGCGGCTCCTGACGGTGCTGGTGCCGGCGCGCTGGTACGTGGAGGTCCAGCAGACCCTCTTCCTCGCCGGCGACGTGGCCTCGGTGCTGACGCGCGATCTCGCCGTCCTCGCCCTTTTCGCCGCCGGTGTCGGCGCCCTCGCCTGGCGCGGTCTGCGCAAGCGGCTGGACTAGGACCGTGTGGCGCCGTCTCCTCGCGCTGGTGCGCAAGGAACTGCTGGTTTTCCTCCAGGACCCCCGCGCCCGCATCGTGGTGCTGGCCCCGCCCCTGATCCAGCTGGTGATCTTCGCCTACGCCGCGAGCTTCGATCTCGACCGGGTGGCCCTCGGCGTGCTGGACGAGGACCGCACCGCCCTCTCGCGCGCCCTCACCGCCCGCATCGCCGGCGCGCCCGCCTTCGCGGTGCGGATGCTGGAGCGCGAGGCGGACATCCGCCCCGCCATCGACGACCGCCGCCTGATCGGCGTCCTCCGGATCCGCGAGGGCTTCGCGGGCGATCTCCTGGCGGGGCGGCCGGCGCGGGTCCAGCTCCTCCTCGACGGCCGCCAGTCCAACACCGCGCTCACCGTCCTGGGCTACCTGCAGCGTATCGTCGCCGACTTCCGGCCACCCGCGGCGGCGATGGCGCCGGCGCCCCCGCGGATCGAGGTGCGGGCCTGGTTCAACCCGAATCTGGAGAGCCGCTGGTACGTGGTGCCGGCCCTGGTGGCCATGATCACCATGGTGTCGGTGATCGGGGTGACGGGCCTCGCCGTCGCCCGCGAACGGGAGCTGGGGACCCTGGAACAGCTCCTGGTGACGCCCCTGCGTCCGGCCGAGATCGCCCTCGGCAAGCTGCTGCCGGGGGTGTTCATCGGTCTCCTCCAGGCGGCCTTCACCGTCGCCGTGGCCGTCCGGTGGTTCGGGGTGCCGCTGCGCGGTGACATCGCCACCCTCGTCCTGGCCCTCGCCGTCTTCGCCCTGGCGGTGGCGGGCGTGGGGCTCCTGATCTCCGCCCTGGCCCGCACCCAGCAGCAGGCCATGGTGGGGCTGTTCTTCTTCACCGCCCCGGCCTCCATCCTCTCCGGCTTCGCCACGCCCGTCGCCAACATGCCCGACTGGCTGCAGCTCGCCACCCTCGCCAATCCCCTCCGCTACATGATCGCGGTGGTGCGCGGCGTGTTCCTGCGGGGTCTGGGGCTCGCCGAGCTGTGGGGACAGATCTGGCCCATGGCGGTGATCGCGCTCTCGACCCTGGCGCTGGCGGCCGTCGTCTTCCGGAGGCGGCTGGCGTGAGCCTCTACGAACTGTTCCGCACCCTCGCCCAGCCGAGCCACGCCCTCCTGCTGACCGCGGTCCTGGGCTTCCTGATGCGACCGTGGTCGCCCCGCGCCGGCACCGTCCTGCTGGCGCTCGGTCTCGGCGGACTGCTGGCGGCCGGGTCGCTGCCGCTGGGCGCCCGCCTCGCCGCGCCCCTGGAGGCCCGCTTCGCGCCGCCGCAGCCGCCTCCGGCGCGCGTGGACGGCGTCGTGCTCTTGGGGGGCTTCACCAGCCCGGAGCCCACCTGCGACGACGGTCCCATCCGTCTCGACGACGCCGCCGAACGGCTGGTGGAGACGCTGGTGCTGCTGCGGCGTTATCCCGAGGCCCGTCTGCTGGTGACGGGAGGTGGCTGGCGCTTCGTCGCGGGATGCAGCGAGGCGGAGCGGACGGCGCGCTTTCTCCTCCGCTACGGCGTCGACCGCGAGCGGCTGCTGCTGGAGACCCGCTCGCGCAACACCCGCGAGAACGCCCTCTACGCCCGCGAACTCGTCCGGCCCGGACCGGGAGAGACCTGGCTGCTGGTCACCTCGGCGGTGCACATGCCGAGGGCGGTGGCGGCCTTCCGTCGGGTGGGATTCCCGGTGGTCCCCTGGCCGGTGGACCCCATCGGCGTGGACCGTCTCGGATGGCCGGCGGTGGTGGACATGCCGCGGCGCTGGCGGGAGCTCGATCGCGCCGCCCACGAATGGCTGGGGCTGCTGTGGTACCGCTGGCGGGGCTGGATCGACGGGTGACGGCCGGCGGCACGCGACCGCGGGAGCCCACCGAGGGCGGGGGCTCAGGCCGGCGGTGCGCCGTGCCCGCGTCGGTCGTGGCGCGTCCGTTCCTCCGCGGCGAAGCGGCGGGCCTCCGCCAGCTCCTCGCGCAGCTCCGCCGCCATCTCCCGCTCCGCCGCGGCGGCCCGCCGCGCCCGGACGGCGTCGGTGCGGGCGAATTCGGCCAGTTCCGCCGACAGTTCCTCCAGCTCGCGGCCGCCGGCCATCATCTCCAGCAGCTGCTCGCGGGTGATCTCCGCCTTGCGGAAGGTGCCGAGGGTGCGGCCGCGGTTGAGGACGGTGAAGCGGTCGCCCACCGCCCAGGCGTGGTGGACGTTGTGGGTGATGAAGACGACGCCCAGATCGCGGGCGCGGGCTTGGGCGATGTAGCGCAGCACCACCGAGGCCTGCTTGACGCCCAGCGCCGAGGTGGGCTCGTCGAGGATCAGCACCCGCGCGCCGAAGTAGACGGCCCGGGCGATGGCGACGCACTGGCGTTCGCCGCCGGAGAGGGTCCCCACCGCCTGCGAGGGATCGCGCACGTCGATGCCGATCCGGGCCATCTCCTCGCGGACGATGGCGTCGGCGCGGCGGACGTCGAGGCGGCGGAAGGGGCCGCGTCCCTTGGTCACCACGTGCTCGCGGCCCATGAAGAAGTTGCGGGTGATGCTCATGAGGGGGATGAGGGCGAGGTCCTGGTAGACGGTGGCGATGCCGTGGTCGAGGGCATCGCGCGGGCTCGCGAAGCGCACCGGCCGCCCGTCGAGGCGGATCTCGCCGCGGCTGGGCCGGTGGACGCCGGAGAGGATCTTGATCAGCGTCGACTTGCCGGCGCCGTTGTCCCCCAGCAGGCAGTGCACCTCGCCGGCGTGGACCTGCATGGACACGCCGGCGAGGGCGATCACCGACCCGAAGTGCTTGGAGACGTCGCGGACCTCGACGAGGGGGGTGCTCATCGTGCCTCCGTCGCCTTGCGGCGGACGTAGTTGTTGAACAGGACGGCCACGAGCATCATGACGCCGAGGAACACCTTGAACCAGTCGGTGTTCACGCCGGTGTAGAAGATGCCCATCTGCACCGTGCCGAAGATCAGCGCCCCGAAGGTGGCACCGATGGCCGAGCCGTAGCCGCCGGTGAGCAGACAGCCGCCGATGACGGCGGCGATGATGGCCTCGAACTCCTTGAGCTGCCCCCGCAGCACGTCGGCGGAACCCACGGAGAGGGTCTGCACCAGGGCGAAGATGGTGGCGGCGGTGGCGGTGAACATGAACAGACCCGTCTTCACCCGCGCCACCGGCACGCCCACGTTGCGGGCGGCGGCGGCGTCGCCGCCGCAGGCGAAGATCCAGTTGCCGAGACGGGTGCGGAGCAGCACCCAGGTGGCCAGCGCCGTCAGCGCCAGCCACCAGACGATGGACATGGGAATGCCGCTCGCGAGGGGCGTGCCGTCGGCCCGCGCCGCGATCCAGCCCGCATCCGCCAGCCACTGCATCGTCCCCTGTCCCACCTTGCCGGCGAAGAGGGGCGCCAGCGGGTCGCCCTCCATCACGTCCCGCAGCCCCGGGATCTGGGTGCGACCGGTGAGCAGCCGGGTGAGGCCGAGGGTGAGGCCGCGCAGCACGAACAGCCCGCCCAGCGTCACGATGAAGGAGGGCAGGCCGGTGCGCATGACGATGGTGCCGTTGACGAAGCCCACCAGCAGCGCGACGGCGAAGGCGAGGAGGATGCACAACCACAGTGGCCAGCCCCATTCGACCGCCGGCAGGGCCACCACGATGCCGGCGAAGCCGATCATGGAGCCCACCGACAGATCGAACTCGCCGCCGATCATGAGCATGGCGGCGGCGACGGCGATGATGCCGAGCTGGGCCGAGACCTCGAGGAAGTTGACGATGCCCAGGGCGGAGAACATGCCGCTGTCGCCCGCCACCACGGCGAAGAACAGCAGCACCAGGACGAAGCCGGCCACCGAGCCGAGCTCGGGTCGCGAGAACAGGCGTCGCAGCCAGGGCGTCTCGCGCAGCCGCTCGTCGCGGACCGGTGCCGGTGCGGCCGTGCTCATGGCGTCACCTCCCGCGGCGGGCGCGGGGACCCCGCACCGTGGCGGGGCCCCCGGCCGGGTTCAGCGGATGCCCTGCTTGGACAGTTCGATCACCTTCGCGGCGTTCTCGGGCGTGACGAAGCCCGGACCCGTCATCACCACGCCGGCCGGCATGAGGCCGTATTTGGCGTTGAGGGTGAGGAACACCACCGGCAGATAGCCCTGCAGGTACTGCTGCTGATCGATGGCGAAGAGCATCTTCCCTTCGGCCAGCGCCTCGAGCACCGCCGGCGACAGATCGAAGGTGGCGAGCTTGATCTTGCCGAGCAGGCCGAGCTCCTCGAGCGCCTGCATGATCGGTTCGGCGGCCGCCGGCCCGAGCGCGAGGATGCCCTCGGTGTCGGGGTTCTTCGCGAGATAGGCCTTGATGGCGTTACGGGTCTCGGTGGGGTCCATGCTGGTGGCGAGCACCTCGCTCTCGCCGCCGAGGCCCTTGGCGAAGCCCTCGCAGCGCAGGTCCAGCGCCACATTGCCCACCTCGTGATTGACGCACACGGCCTTCTTCACGCCGGCCGCCGCCATGCGCTTGCCACCGCCGAGACCGGCCTCGAACTCCGTCTGGCCCACGTGGACCCGCACGCCCAGCTTCTCGAACACGTCGGAGCCGGAATTGAGCGAGACCACCGGAATCCCCGCCGCCACCGCGTTCTGGATCGACGGGCCGAGGGCGTCGGCGTCGGGGATGGAGACGGCGAGGCCGTCGGGCCGGGAGGCCACCGCCGCGTCGATGAGCTGGGCCATCTTGACCATGTCGAAGGTCTCGGGTGCCCGGTACTCCACCTCGACCCCGTAGGTCGCCATGTCGCGAGCGGCGGCGTCGACGCCGTTCTTGACCACGTTCCAGAAGGGATCCGAGGCCTGACCGTGGGTCACCACCACGATGCGGACGTTCTCGCCGGCCACGGCGGTCCCGGCGACCACGCCGGCCGCCAGCACGGCGGAGGCGAACACGCGTGTCCAACGCTTCATCGCTGCCTTCCCTCCATCCTCGTGTCGGGAGCCGGCGGCTCCCGCCTGACCCGTGGACGCCGCGATGGAAATCTGTTTCCATTCGGGCAGATCGATGGAATACACATTCCAGAGCGGAGCACAAGCCCCCAGGAGGCCCACGGAGGACGGCATGAACGAGATCGGCCGGCGGGACGCCCCGCCGGGAGACTACGAGGACCTGAGGGTGCGGCTCGCCCGCGAGCACGAGCGGCTGAGCCCCCGTCTCAGGCAGATCGCCGAATTCGCCCTCGCCCATCCCGACGAGGTGGCCCTGGAGACGGTGGCGGCGCTGGCCGCCCGCATCGGCGTGCCCCCTTCGGCGCTGGTGCGCTTCGCCCAGGCCTTCGGCTATCCCGGTTTCAGCGCCCTCCAGCGCGTCTTCCGCGATCGGCTGGTGGCGCGGCTGCCCGCCTATGCCCAGCGCATCCGCCGCGCGCGCCGGCGACCGGGCGAGGCGCAGCCCGCGCTCGCCGCCTTCCTCGACGCCGCCCACCATGCCTTCGCGCGCATGCCCACGGCCGAACTCCAGGAGCGGCTCACCGCCGCCGCCCGGCTGCTGGCGGCGCGTCCGGCGCTGGCGGTGGTGGGCATGCGGCGCAGCTTTCCCGTCGCCGCCTATCTCGCCTACGCCTTCGCCCGCCTCGGCCGCGACGCCCGTCTGCTGGCCGGGCTCGGCGGCACCCTCGCCCTCGAACATCCGGCCCTCGGGCCCGACCGTCCACTCCTCGCCGTCAGCTTCTCGCCCTACGCGCCGGAGACGCTGGAGACGGTGGGCGCGGCCCGGCAGGCGGGGGCGCCGGTGGTGGCCGTCACCGACGGTCCCCTCTCGCCCCTGGTGCGCGAGGCGGAAGTGGCGCTGGTGGTCGTCGATCCGGAGGTGGAGGGGGTCCGCGGTCTCGCCGCCAGCATGACCGTGGCCTCGGCCCTGGTGCTGGAGGTGGGACGGCTGTTGGTGGCGGAGGGCTGAGCCGGGTCTGGAACGTGCATTCCAGAGCTTGCCCGAATATGGAATTCGTGTTTCATCGTGGCGGGCACGGCAGCGGGAGACGCCGGTCATGAACCGGCTCGACGTGGTGACGGTCGGGCGCGTGGGCGTGGATCTCTACGGCGAGCAGTGGGGCGGGCGGCTCGAGGACGTGGCGAGTTTCGCCAAGTATCTCGGCGGCTGCCCCGCCAACATCGCCGTCGGCTGTGCCCGCCTCGGGCTCCGGAGCGCCCTGGTCTCCGCCGTCGGCGACGAGCCCATGGGCCGCTTCCTCCTCGAGGAGCTGATGCGCCACGGCGTCGAGGTGCGCGGCGTCAGGGTGGACCCGGAGCGTCCCACCGCCCTCGTGATCCTCGGCATCCGCGACCGCGACACCTTCCCGCTCGTCTTCTTCCGCGAGAACTGCGCGGACGCCGCCCTCGGTCCCGAGGACCTGGACCCGACGCTGCTGCGGGCCACCCGCTGCCTCGTGGTCACCGGCACCCACTTCTCCAAGCCCCGCCTCGCCGCCCTCTCCCGCCGCGCCGTGGCGCTGGCGCGCGAGGGCGGAGCCCGGATCGTCCTCGACATCGACTACCGGCCGGTGCTGTGGGGGCTGACGCCGCGGGCGCTGGGCGAGGTCCGCTACGTGCCGAGCGCGGCGGTGACGGCGCGGCTGCGGGAGGCGGCGACTCTCGCCGACGTGGTGGTGGGCACCGAGGAGGAGTTCCGCATCGCCGGTGGGGCCGAGGAGACGGAGGCGGCGCTGGTGCGCCTGCGCGAGCTCGCTCCCCATGCGCTCCTGGTGCTGAAGCTCGGCGCCGCCGGCGCCGTCGCCTATCCGCCCGACACGCCGATCGTGCCGGAGGCGGGCGTGCGGCATTCCGGCTTTCCCGTCGAGGTCTACAACGTGCTGGGCGCGGGCGACGCCTTCATGGCGGGCTTCCTCTCCGGCTGGCTGGAGGACCGCCCCCTCCCCGACTGTCTCGCCCGCGCCAACGCCTGTGGGGCCATCGTCGTCTCCCGTCACGGCTGCGCGCCGGCCATGCCGACCCGGCCGGAGCTGGAGCGCTTTCTCGAGCGTGGCGTGAGGGTCCGGGCGCTGCGCCGGGACGCCGAGCTCGCCCACGTCCACCGCGCCACCACCCGCCGCGGACGCTGGCCGCGCCTCTTCGCCCTCGCCTTCGACCATCGCAGCCAGTTCGAGGCGCTGGCGGCGGCCAGCGGCCGCGACGGCGAGGCCATCCGTGCCTTCAAGGCCCTGGTCTACCGGGCGCTGCGGGAGGTGGCGGAGGGGCGCGACGACGTGGGGCTGCTGGTGGACGACCGCTACGGCGAGGACATCCTCGCCGATGCCGCCGGCCGCCCGCTGTGGGTGGGGCGGCCGGTGGAGGAACCGGGGAGCGTGCCGCTCCGCTTCGCCGTGGGGCGCGATCTCGGCACCCATCTGCGGCGCTGGCCCGTCACCCAGTGCGTCAAGTGTCTGGTCCTCTATCATCCCGACGATCCGGAGCCGCTGCGCCGCGCCCAGGAGGAGGCGCTGCTGACCCTGCAGGAGGCCTGCCACGGCAGCGATCACGAGCTGCTGGTGGAGGTGGTGCCCGGCCGCTCGGGCCTGCCGGTGGACGACGCCACGCTGGCGCGGGCGCTGGCGCGGCTGTACGATCGGGGGCTGCGGCCGGACTGGTGGAAACTGCCGGATGCCGGCGGCGACGCCGGCTGGCGGGCGGTGGGCGAGGTGGTGGCACGCCGCGATCCCTGGTGCCGCGGCGTGCTGCTGCTGGGGCTGGATGCGCCGGTGGCGGCGGCCGAGCGGGCGGTGGCCGTCGCCGCCCGCCACCCGGTGGTCCGGGGCTTCGCCATCGGCCGCACCATCTGGGGCGACGCGGCCCGGTGCTGGTTCGCCGGCGAGATGGAGGATGCCCTGGTGGTGGCGACGGTGGCCGGTCGCTACCGGCGGCTCCTGGCCGCCTTCGAACGGGCACGGGGAGGAGAGCCGTGAGCGAGCTGCTGCGCAGGAACCGTGGGCCCGACGATCGCGGGCTGGTGCACCGGCTGACGCCGGAGGAGGCGGGCTGGTCGTACGTGGGCTTCGAACTGTGGCGGCTCGCGCCGGGGCGGGGACTGGAGGTGGCCGGCGACGGGCGCGAGCGCTGCCTCGTCCTGATCGGCGGCCGCGCCCGCGTGCGCGGTGACGGGACCGACTTCGGCACCGTCGGCGCCCGCCGCTCTCCCTTCGACGGCGATCGGCCACGCCCCCACGCCGTCTATCTCCCGGCCGGCTGCGGCTTCGCCCTGGAAGCGCTGGAGGAGGTGGAGCTGGCGGTGGCGAGTGCCCCCGGCGGCGGCGACTTCCGCCCGCGCCACATCCGTCCCGAGGAGGTGGTGGCCTCGGTGCGCGGTGTGGGCACCAACACCCGCTACATCCACGACATCCTGCCGGAGACCGCGCCGGCCCACGCCCTCTTGGTGGTGGAGGTCTTCACCCCCGGCGGCCACTGGTCCAGCTATCCGCCCCACAAGCACGACCGGGACGCCCCGCCGGCCGAATCGCGGCTGGAGGAGACCTACTATCATCGCATCCATCCGCCGCGGGGCTTCGCCTTCCAGCGCATCTACACCGATGCGCGGGATCTCGACGTCACCCTCACCGTGGAGGACGGCGATCTGGTGCTGGTGCCGCGGGGCTACCATCCGGTGGCCGCCGCCCACGGCTACGATCTCTACTATCTCAACGTGATGGCCGGGCCGCGGCGGATCTGGCGCTTCACCACCGATCCGGCCCACGCCTGGCTGCTCGGCTGAACCCGGGGAGGGAGGCAGCGATGGAGACGGTCCGGCTCACCATGGCCCAGGCGCTGGTGCGCTTCCTCGTCCACCAGCGCATCCGCGTCGACGGGCGCGAGGAGCCCCTGTTCCCGGGCATCTTCGCCATCTTCGGCCACGGCAACGTCACCTGTCTGTCCGAGGCGCTGTGGGACGTGCGCGACGTCTTCCCCACCTGGCGCGGCCAGAACGAGCAGGGCATGGTGCTGGCGGCGCTGGGCTTCACCAAGGCGAGGAAGCGCCGCCAGATCATGTGCGCCACCAGCTCCATCGGCCCCGGCGCCACCAACATGGTCACCGGTGCCGCCGTGGGGCACGCCAACCGCCTGCCGGTGCTGCTGCTGGCCGGCGACACCTTCGCGAGCCGGGCGCCGGACCCGGTCCTCCAGCAGGTGGAGCACTTCCACGATCCCACCGTCACCGTCAACGACGCCTTCCGGGCGGTGACCCGCTGGTGGGACCGCATCACCCGCCCGGAGCAGATCGTGGAATCGCTGCCGCAGGCGGTGGCCACCATGCTGGATCCCGCCACCAGCGGCCCCGTCCTCCTCGCCCTCGCCCAGGACGCCCAGGGCGAGGCCTTCGACTATCCCGCCCGCTTCTTCGAGACCACCGTCCACGAGATCCCGCGCCCGCGACCCGACCGCGGCCAGGTGCGGCGGGCGGCGGAGCTGCTGCGCGGGGCCCGGCGACCGCTGATCGTGGCCGGCGGCGGCGTCCGCTATGCCGACGCCGAGGCGGTGCTGGCCGACTTCGCCCTGCGCCGCGGCATCCCCGTGGCCGAGACGGTGGCCGGCCGGGCGATCCTGCCCCACGACCATCCCGCCAACGTCGGCCCCCTCGGCATCCTCGGCTCCCGCAGCGCCAACCGCCTCGCCCGCGAGGCCGACGTGGTGCTGGCGGTGGGGACCCGCCTGCAGGACTTCGTCACCGCCTCCTGGACCCTCTTCGCGGGGGACGCCCGCTTCGTCCATCTCAACGCCGCCCGCTTCGACGCCCACAAGCACCGCGCCCAGCCGGTGGTGGGCGACGCCCTCGAGGGGCTGCGAGAGCTGGATGCGGCGCTCGGCGACTGGCGGGCGCCGGCGGCGTGGATGGAGCGGGCGCGGCGGGAGTATGCCGCGTGGAACCGCATCGTGGACGAGCGCACCCGTCCCACCAACGCCGAACGTCCCTCCTACGCCCAGGTGGTGGGGGCGGTGAACCGGCTGGTGGACGAGCGGGCGCTGGTGCTCACCGCCGCCGGCGGCCTGCCCGGCGAGCTGTGCATGAACTGGCGCGCCCGGGCCCCCGGCACCTTCGACTGCGAGTTCGGCTATTCCTGCATGGGCTACGAGATCTCCGGCGCCTGGGGCGCCAAGATGGCCGACCCCTCGCGCGAGGTGGTGGCCATGGTGGGCGACGGCAGCTACCTGATGATGAACTCCGACATCTACAGTTCCGTCCTCACCGGCCACAAGCTGATCGTCGTGGTCTGCGACAACGGCGGCTTCGCCGTCATCGAGCGTCTGCAGCTGGCCAAGGGCATCCCCGCCTTCAACAATCGGATCGAGACCTCGCGGGTGCGCGAACCCGTGCGGGTGGACTTCGCCCGCCACGCCGCGAGCATGGGCGCCATCGGCATGCGCGCCCGCGGCATCGGCGAATTCGAGGACTGTTTCCGGCGGGCGCTGGCGGCGGACCGCACGGTGGTGATCCACGTGGAGACCGCGCCCCACGACTGGACCGAGGGCAACGAGGCCTGGTGGGAGACGGGCACGCCGGAGGTCTCCGCCCACGAGAGCGTGCGCCGGGCCTTCGCCGAGCATCTCGCCGGCAAGCGCCGCCAGCGCCTCGGCGTGTGAGGGGGCGGGGCGATGCGGGTGCGCTTCGCCGTCTCACCCATCGGCTGGACCAACGACGATCTGCCGGAGCTGGGCGGCGACATCCCGCCGGAGCGCTGTCTCGCCGAGGCGGCCCTCGCCGGCTATGCCGGCATCGAGCGCGGCGGCCGTTTTCCCGAGGGACCGGAGGCCCTCGCCGCCCTGCTGGACCGCTACGGCCTCGCGCTGGTGGGGGGCTGGTTCTCCGGCCGGCTGCTGGAGCTCGGGGTGGAGGCGGAGCGGGCGCGCCTGCGGCCGGTGCTGGAGCTGTTCCGGGCGGTGGGCGCCTCGGTGCTGGTCTACGCCGAGACCACCGGCAGCGTCCAGACCCGCCGCGACCGGCCCCTCTCCACCCGCCCCCGCCTCGAGGGGACGGAGCTGGACGACCTCGCCCGCGGGCTCGACGAGATCGCCCGCTTCTGCGCCGGGGCCGGCGTGCCGCTGGTCTACCACCATCACGTGGGCACCGTGGTGGAGACGGCGGCGGAGCTGGACCGGCTGCTGGCGGGCTGTTCGGAGGCGGTGGGGCTCTTGCTGGACACCGGCCATCTCCTCCTCGCCGGTGCCGATCCCCTCGCCGTCGCCCGCCGCTGGGGGGCGCGCGTCCGCCACGTCCACTTCAAGAACCTGCGCCGCGCGGTGCTGGAGCGGGCCCGCCGCGAGGACCGCAGCTTCCTCGACTGGGTCGTGGACGGCATCTTCACCGTCCCCGGCGATCCCGCCGGCTGCATCGATTTCGTCGCCGTGGCCCGGACCCTGGTCGCCTTCGACTACCGTGGCTGGGTGGTGGTGGAGGCGGAGCAGGACCCGGCCCGGGCCGACCCGTTCCTGTACGCCCGCCTGGGCCGGGTGGCGAGCGAGGCGGCTTGGCGGGCGGCGGAGCTGCCGTCGTGAGCCGCCGGCGCCTGCGCCTCGCCATGATCGGCGGCGGGGAGGGGGCCCAGATCGGCCGCATCCATCGCCATGCCGCCGCTCTCGACGGCCGCTTCGAGCTGGTGGCCGGCTGTTTCGACGCCGATCCCGCGGCCTCGGTCCGCTTCGGCCGCGAAATGCTGGGCCTCGATCCGGCGCGCTGCTATCCGGATCTCGACGCCTTCCTCGCCGGCGAGGCGGCGCGACCGGACCGTCCGGAGCTGGTGGCGGTGGTGACGCCCAACCACACCCACGCGCCCATCGGCCGCCGCCTGCTGGAGGCCGGCTTCCCCGTGCTGATGGAAAAGCCCCTCGCCGTCTCCGTGGCGGAAGCGCGGGAGCTGGTGGCGCGGGCCGAGGCGCGCGGCCTCCTGCTGGTCACCGCCTACTGCTACTGGGGCTTCTCGCTGGTGCAGGAGATGCGGGCCCGCATCGCCCGCGGCGAGCTCGGTCGCATCCGCGCGGTCCGCGCCGTCTGTCCCATCCAGTGGCTGGCCGCGCCCCTCGAACGGACGGGCCGGCCGGCGGCGGTCTGGCGCACCGATCCCGCCCGTGCCGGTCCCGGCGGCTGCATCGCCGATGTGGGGACCCACGCCTTCCACCTCGTCCGTGCCACCACGGGCCTCGTTCCCCGGCGGCTCGCCGCCGACCTCGCCCCGCTGGTGGAGGGACGGGTGCTGGACGACGATGCCGGCGTGTGGGTGGCCTTCGAGGGTGGGGCCCGCGGGCGCTTCTGGTTCTCGCAGGTGGCGGTGGGGCGCAGCCAGGGGCTCGCCCTCGAGGTGTTCGGCGAGCGCGGGGCGCTGCGCTGGTCGCTGGAGGACGCGAGCCGCCTCCACTGGACGCCGTTGGGTGAGGCCACCCGCGTGCTGGAGGCGGGCCGGCCCGATCTCGACCCCGTGGCCCGTGCCTTCGCCCGCGTACCGCAGGGCCATCCCGAGGGCTATATCGACGCCTTCGCCAATCTCTACCGGGGTGCGGCCGAGCGGCTGGCCGGCGGGACGGGGACGGTGGGCGCGGATCTCCCCGACGGCCGCGCCGGCCTCGAGGGGGTGGTGTTCGTGGAGACCGCCGTGCGGGCCAGCCGGCGGGGCGGCTGGGTGGACTGGCCGGAGGAGATGCGGCGGTGATCGGTGTGGCGGTGCTCGGACTGGGACGGATCGGCCGCATCCACGCGGCCAACCTGGCCGCCCATCCCGGCGCGCGGCTGGTGCGGCTGTTCGATCCGCGGGCGGAGGCGGTGACGGCGGTGACGGAGCGCCACGGTGGCCGGCCGGCGGCGGATGCCGGCGAGGCCATCCGCGATCCCGCCGTGGACGCGGTGGTGATCGCCACACCCACGGACACCCACCTCGCGCTGCTGGCCGAGGCTCTGGCCGCCGGCCGCCGGGTGTTCCTGGAGAAGCCCATCGACCTCGACATCCGGAGGGTGCTGGACGCCCGCCGCGAGCTGGGCGCCGCCACGGCCCGGGTGCAGATGGGTTTCAACCGGCGCTTCGACCGTCACTTCCGCGCCTTCCGCGACGCCCTGCGGGGACTCGGCCGGCTCTACCGTCTGCGCATCACCAGCTTCGATCCGGCGCCGCCGCCGGTCGACTATCTGCGCCGTTCGGGTGGACTCTTCCGCGACATGACCATCCACGACTTCGACATGGCCCGTTTCCTGCTCGCCGACGCCGAGCCACGCTTCGTGACCGCCCGGGCGGCGGTCCGGGTGGACGGGAGCATCGCCGCGGTGGGCGACGTGGACACCGCCACCGTCGTGCTGGAGACGGCGGAGGGGCTGCCGGTGGTCGTCGAGAACTGCCGCCGCGCCGTCCACGGCTACGACCAGCGGCTGGAGGCGCTGGGCGAGGAGGGGCTGCTGCAGGCGGGCAATCCCCGTCCCACCACCCTCCGCCGCGCCCACGCGCGGGCGACGGCGGCGCGGGATCCGCTGCCACCCTCCTTCCTCGAGCGCTATGCCGAAAGCTATCGGGCCGAGCTGGATGCCTTCCTGCGCGCCTGCACGGAGGGGCGCGAGATGGAGGTGGGTTTCGACGACGGCGTGCGGGCCCAGCTGCTGGCGGAGGCGGCGGTGGTCTCGCTGCGGGAGGAGCGGCGGGTGGATGTCGGGGAACTGGCGCGCACCCTCGGGTCTCGATGAGTGGCTGGCGCGGCCGGCCCGGCGACGGGGGCTCCTGGTCTTCCTCACCGGCTGGCTGCTGCTGGAGCTGTGGCTCGATCCCCGTTCCCTCTGGGTGATGGTGGTGGCCGGGATCCTCGCCTTCGTGCTGATCCGGATCGCCCGGCTGCGCCCGCCTCAGTAGTCCAGGTCCACCACCACCGGCCAGTGGTCGGAGGCGTCCGTCCCGGAATCGATGCGGGCGGCCCGCACCCGGTCGAACAGCCAGGCCGAGACCAGCACATAGTCGATGCGCTTGCCGTCGCAGGTCACACCCTCGCGCTCGTCGTGGCCGGCCGCCACCCAGCAGTCCACGAAGCCGTCGCGGTTGACCAGCCGCCCGTAGGGGGCGGCCATGGGTCCCACCAGCCGGTCGTATTCCTCGGAATCGGGCGTGCAGTTGAGATCGCCCATGATCACCGCCTCGCGCGGCATGGGCGGCATCTCGCCCTCGGTCCAGCCGGCCCGCGGGTCGGGATGGCCGCCGCACCAGGCACCGCCCTCGGCGAAGGCGCGACGGTGGATGGCCAGCAGCGCCTCGATCTGGGGGAGGCGGGTGTGGGCGGAGAGATGGGAGAGATGGGTGCTGTAGACCCGGAGCGGCCGGCCCGAGGGCGTGCGCACCACCGCCTCCAGGGCTCCCTGCTGGATGCTGTGCTGGGTGAGGGTCCCGAACTTGGGCAGCGGGAAGTTGCGGCTGGAGAGGATGGGCCAGCGGGAGAGGATCATGTTGCCGAACTGACGCCGGCGGTTGGGCCGCTCGGGGGTGCCCGCGTGCATGTCGAGATTGGGGCCGTAGACCCAGTAGTAGTCGGAAAGGCGCCGGGCCAGCTCCGCCGGCTGGTCGGTCTCGAAGGAGCGCTTCCAGAAGCGCTCCACCTCCTGCAGGGCGACGATGTCGGGATCGTGGTGACGGATGCGGTGAGCGATGCGGTCCAGGTCGAACCGGCCGTCGGCCCCGAAGCCGTAGTGGACGTTCCAGGTGAGGAGACGCATGGGTCCGCCGCGCGCTGGCCTCGCCCGGGAGTCTGACGCGCGAGGCGCGCGACGGCCGTGGAAAAGCGACGCAAAGGCGCCCCCCGGCGACACGCCCGCGCAATTTTCGCGGATTTGGAAGGATCTGGCGGGGATCCGGGCCCTATCGTACGAGCTCCGCCGCCGGCGAGGTCACCGCCACCTCGGTGAGACGGCGTTCGCTTTCCGCGTCGAAGAGCAGCGCGTCGGCGGGATCGAAGGCGAAATGGAGGCGGTCGCCGGCCCGCCAGGGGAGCCGCGCGCCCGGCACCAGCGCCCGCAGCTCCCCCAGCGGCGTGCGGGCCAGCACCAGGCTCTCGCGACCCATGGGCTCCACGTCCACCACCTCGGCCGGGATGCCCTCGTCGGCGATGCTCAGGTGTTCGGGACGGATGCCGAACACCACCGCGCCGCGCGCCGCACCGGACAGTGTCAGCATCCCCTCGCCCAGCCGCAGCCGGTCGCCCTCGACCCGGCCGTGGAGCAGGTTGATGGGCGGTGCACCGATGAAGCCGGCGACGAAGAGGCTCTCGGGACGGCGGTAGAGGTCCTCGGCGGTGCCGATCTGCTCGATGCGGCCGGCCCGCATGACCACGATGCGGTCGGCCATGGTGGTGGCCTCGATCTGATCGTGGGTCACGAGCACCGTGGTGACCCCCGTCTCCCGCTGCAGCCGCTTGATCTCGCTGCGCATGGTGAGGCGGAGGGCGGCGTCGAGATTGGAGAGGGGCTCGTCCAGCAGCAGCAGTTGCGGTTCCTTCACCAGCGCCCGCGCCAGCGCCACCCGCTGCTGCTGACCGCCGGAGAGCTGGGCCGGCAGACGGTCCATCAGCTCCTCCACCCGTACCATGCGCGCCGCCTCCCGCGCCCGCCGCCGGGCCTCCTCCCGCGGCACCCTCTTGAAGCGGAGGGGGAACATGATGTTCCGCTCGACGGTCATGTGCGGATAGAGGGCGTAGGACTGGAAGACGATCCCCACGTTGCGGTCGCGCGCCTCCACCTCGTTGACCCGGCGACCGTCGAAGAGGATGTCGCCCTCGCTGGGAAGATAGATGCCGGCCAGCATGAACAGGGTGGTGCTCTTGCCGCAGCCGGAGGGGCCCAGCAGCGCCACGAACTCGCCGTCCTCGATCACCAGGTTCATGCGATCGACGGCCACCACCCGGCCCCAGCGCTTGGTGACCCCCCGCAGCTCCACGCGTGCCATGGTCTCATCCCTTGATGCCGCCCAGCGTCATCTGGACGAGGAACCTCTGACAGAACAGGTACAGCAGCAGGCTGGGAATGATGTAGAACACCGCCACCGCCGCCACGATGCCGTAGTCCACGCCCATGATATCCTCGGATACGTAGAAGATGTAGAGGCTCATCACCCAGTTGGACTTCTCGAACAGCAGCGTGCGCACGAAGACATATTCCTCCCAGCCCTTGATGAAGGCGAACACACCCACCGCCAGCATGCCCACCTTCACCTGCGGCAGCACCACCCGCACGAAGGCCTGGCGCCGGGTGGCGCCGTCGGTCATGGCGCTCATCTCGATGTCCCAGGGCACGGCGTCGAAGAAGCCCTTCATCACGAAGATGGAGAAGGGCAGCTCCAGCGTGGCGATGACCAGGATCACGCCGGTGAGGGTGTCGAGGAGCCCGCTCCAGTACATGAGCAGGAAGATGGGGATCACCAGGGTCATGGCCGGGAAGGCGTGCAGCACCAGCAGACCCTGCAGGAAGCCGGCCCGGCCCGGGAACCGGAAGCGGGAGAGATAGTAGCCGGCGAGGGTGGAGACGGTCAGCACCAGCACCGTCTGCACCGTCGCCAGCAGCAGCGAATTGGCGAAGGCGTCCCACACCCAGGGGAACTGGCCGCGGGCGGTGGCGCGGCCCCGGATTTCCTCCACCAGATCGGGGTTCCAGAGGAAGCGGTAGTTGGCGGTGTGCAGCTCGTCGCCGATGGCGATCCACAGCGCCACCGCCGCGGCCGACGCCACCGCGAGGGCCAGCAGGATCCGCTGGCGCCGCTCTTCCAATAGCAGGCGCAGCAGGCCCCACACCACCACCGCCGGCACCAGCACCGCCACCGAGCGCCACAGCACCGCGCTCTCGACGCCGCCGGTCTTCGCCGAGACGGAGATGGTGAACATCCAGAAGTAGGGCAGCAGGATGGGCACCGAGACGGCGGTGAGGAAGGCCAGCAGCAGCGAGCGGGAGACCAGCCGCCGCCTACGGCCGCGGCGGGCCAGCGCTCCCCAGTCGGGGGTGGCGGAGGGGGCGGCGGAGTGCGGGATCGCGGCCATCAGTGGACCTCGATGCGCGGCTGCTGCAGCAGGCGCTTCATGTCGAAGAAGCGCCACATGAGCATGGCGGCGGCGATGCCGATGGCCACCAGCACCAGCGCGAGGGCGGCGCCGTAGGCGTACTGGCCGTTCTCGAAGGCGCGCTTGTAGACGTAGAGGGCGTAGACGGTGGTGTCGTAGAAGGGGCCGCCGTCGGTGATCAGCCAGATGTACTCGAAGCTCACCAGCAGCGAGAGGGTCTGATAGACGGTGATGAAGGACAGCGGCCAGCGGATGGCCGGCAGGGTGATGTGGCGGACGATGGCGAGCTCGCCGGCGCCGTCGGCGCGGGCGGCGTGGAACAGGTGTTCCGGAATGGAGCGGATGGCGCTGGTGAAGATGATCATGCCCATGGAGGCGCCGATGAAGCCGTTGGCGAGGACGATGAGCAGCAGGGGATGGTCGTTCATCATGTCCACCGGTCCCGCGCCCACCGTCGCCCGCAGGATCTGGTTGAGCAGGCCGCGTTCCGTCGGGTCCACCACCCACGCCCACAGCAGGGCGTAGACCACCGACGGACTCATCCGCGGCAGCAGCCACACGGCCCGGAAGAAGCCGCCGATCCTCTCCGGCACCGCGGTAGTGGTGAGGGCGAGCAGCAGCGCCATGCCCACGTTGAAGAAGGCGAGGGTGGCGAGGACGTACGTGAAGGTGATGGCCAGCGTCCGCGGCAGCAGCCGGTCGCGGGTGGCCATCCGCACGAAGTTCTCGGTGGTGATCCCGCCGATGCGCAGCGTGCGGTCCATGTCCGTGAAGGCCACGAACACGTCCACCACCACCGGCAGCACGAAGAAGAAGGCCAGCAGCACGGTGGCGGGCCCGAGAAAGATGAAGGCATCGAGCCGCCGCCGCACGGCCGCCGAGCGATGGAAGGTCGCCACCATCCCCTGTCCGTCGGCATCGGAAGGACGGGGCGGCCCCGCGGACCGCCCCGTCTCGTCCCCCTCACTCGACGATCACCACCTCCTCGCCGAGCTCGTTCCGGAGCTCGTCCAGCACGAAGGCGGTGGCGTCCTCCGGCGTCAACCGGCCCGTCTCCACCGCCTGGATGCCCTTGTAGATGATGGCGTTGAACTGGCCCACCTTGGCATGGTTGGGCATGAAGCTGGTGTACTCCAGCATGGGCGTGGCCGCCCGCAGCGCCCAGCCCTCCTCCACGAAGCGTTTCATGGCCACCTGGCCGTGGTTGATGGGCAGATGGCCGGTGGTGACGGCGTGCTCGGTGTTGAAGTACGGCTGGCTGGCGATGGCCACCAGCATGGCGGCGAGCTCCCGCACCTCGGACTGGGGATTCACCACGTAGATGATGGGGTGCGAGAGGTTGGACGGCCTGCCGCCCTTCTCGGCCGGCGGGCTGTGGATCCAGCCGATGGCGCGGAAGTACTCCTCCGGCGTCGCGAAGCCGCGGGCCTTCATCTGCGGCGGTACGTTCCAGATGCCGTGGAGCTTGAGGAAGGCGGTCTGTTCGCTGCGGAAGGAGGCGTGCACCGAATCCCACGACCAGGAGGTCATGTTGGCGGGGATCACGCCGGCATCGACGCTGTACTTGAGCCAGTCGTAGAAGGCCCGCAGCGCCCTGCGGCTGGCCTGGAGCTTGGCGTTGGCCTCGTCGTAGGGATCGAAGCCGAAGCTGCCCATGACCATCTGGAAGTCGGGACCGACGTTGGGCCGGTGGACGAGGCCGTACTTGGCCGCACCCTTGTCCACCACCTCCCTGGCCAGATCGGTGAGGTCGTAGATGGTGAACTCACCGCGCTCCACCATGCCCGGCAGGCCCTCGATGAACTCCTCGGACTTGCCGATCTTGCGGAGCATGTCCTTGTTGTAGAAGAACATCCGCACTTCGGTATCCTGCGGGATACCGTAGCGCTGCCCCTTGTACTCGACCGACTTCCAGAGGGTTTCGATGATATCGCTGTAGAACTCCGGATTGGCCTTGATGTGATCTTCCAGGTTCCAGGCGTAGCCGGCTTCCACGAAGGCACCGATCCACTCGTGGGCGGCCACGTAGAGATCCGGTCCCTTGCCCACGGCGAAGGCCTTGAGGAGGTCGAGGGCGTCGGCGTCGTAGCCCTTGGCGTTGTTCTCGAACACCTCGACCTTGACGCGGGTCTCGCTGCCCGTGGCCGCCAGCATGCGGTTCAGCACCTCGGCGGCGTGGACGATGTTGCCGGCCCGCAGCGGGCCCGAGCGGTCGGCCCGCGACCACAGCTTGACCACCACCTCCTCCGCCTGCGGTGCCGCCGGGGCACCGACCACCAGCGCGAGGGCCGTGGCGGCCGCCGCGAACACAGTCCGTGTCATGCCGACTCCTCCTCTCCCGGCTGACGGTTCCTGGTTCTCGGTCCTCCGGCTCCGCGGAGCCGCGGCGAGGCTAGCGCCCCTCGCCGTCGGAACGCAAGAGCCGCGAGACCCGGTGGGTGACCCCGCCATGGAATGATACCGGAACACCCACGCCGTGCCCACGGCTCCCCTTCTCCGGGTCATCTTCGTGCAAGCTTCGTGCAAGCTCCGGACAAGGTCGCGGCACTAGTCGAGGACATGACGGCGCGCCGTGGAACGCAGCTCGGTACACCACGATACCGTCTAGCGATCCGGGAGAGAAGACGATGGCGAAGGAGCATGGGCACCATCGGTCCGACGACCACCACCGACCGGAGTTGGCGGTCGTCGAGGGCGGCGAGGGCGCCGATCGGCTGATCGGGACCGCCCTGGCCGAATGGATCGAGGGTGAGGAAGGCGACGATCTTCTCGACGGGGCCGGCGGCGACGACGTGCTCGTCGGCGGCGAGGGGCGGGACCTCCTGCTGGGTGGTGCCGGCGACGATCGCCTCTACGGCGACGACCTCGAGGACGACCACGACCGCGAAGGGGACCGCCACCACGGCGACGGGAGGGACCGCTTCGCCGATGTCCTCGACGGTGGCGCCGGCAGCGACCGGGTCCACGGCGGCCGCGGCGACGACCGCCTTCTCTACACGGCCGCCGAGAACGAGGGCGCGCACGATCTCTACGACGGCGGCCGCGGTGAGGATACCCTGGTCCTGACGCTCACGCGCGCCGAATGGTTCGATCCCGCGTTCCAGACCGATCTCGACCGCCTGCGCGGCTGGCTGGCGGCGCGTGCCGCGGCCGACGGGGAGGACGAGGACGGAGGCCGGGACGCCGACGACGCCCGGGAGGCCGACGAGACGTTCCGGTTCACCGCCTTCGACCTCGAGACCCGGGACGTGGAGCAGGTCCGTATCTTCGTCGACGGACGTGAGGTCTCCCTCGCCGACGATCCGGTGACGGCGGTGGACGATGCCGTGAGCGTGGGCGAGGATGCCGGTCCCACCACCTTCGGCTCGGTCCTGGCCGACGACCTGGTGCCGGACCTCGCGCGCACGGTGCGGCTGGTGAGCCCGCCGGCGGCCGGCACCCTGGTGTTCCGGACCGGCAGCGACGGGAACCCCGACGGCAGCTTGGTCTTCGATCCCGGGCAGGACTTCCAGTATCTCGCGGTCGGCGAGACGGCCCAGGTGCAGTTCACCTACGAGGTCGCGGACGCCGACGGTGACACCGACACCGCCACGGTCACCATCACCGTCCAGGGCGCCAACGACGCGCCGGTGGCGGTGGCGGACGTGGCGGGCACCGACGAGGACACGCCGGTGGCGGTGGACGTGCTGGCGAACGACACGGACCCGGATGCCTCGGACGTGCTGACGGTGACCTCGGCGACGGTGACGTCGGGGGGGCGGCACAGTGTCGGTGGTGAACGGCCGGGTGGTGTGGGATCCCGGGCAGGACTACCAGCACCTGGCGGCCGGTGAGACGGCGCAGGCGACGGTGCACTACACGATCGCCGACGGCCACGGCGGCAGCGCCGGCGCGGACCTGACCATCACGGTGCAGGGACTCGCCGACGGCCCGACCGCCGCACCGGACCATGCCAGCACCTGGGAGATCCGGCCGGTGCATCTCGACGTGCTGGCCAACGACACCGGTGCCGGACCGCTCACCCTGACCGGTGCCTCGGTGGTGAACGGGGGCGGCACGGTGCGCATCGTCGACGGCCGGCTGGTCTGGGATCCCGGCACCGACTACACGCACCTATCTTGGGGGCAGACCGCTCAGGTCCAGCTCGCCTATCAGGTCGTCGACGCGAGCGGGGCCACCGGTACCGGCACGGTCACCATCGACGTCCGGGGCATCGGCACCACGCCCACGCCCGTGACGGTTCCGCCGGGCACCACCGGACCTTTCTTCGGCACCGCCGTGGACGAGGAGATCCGGTTCACCGGCGGTCACGGGCTGAGCATCAGCGGCGACCCGTATCGGGCCACCACCTTCGCGCACGACGTGATCCTCGCCGGCGCGGGCTGGGACGGCCTGTACGGCGATACCGGCTGGTCGCCGATCGACACCGCGGGAGCGGTGCGAATTCAGGGTTACGACCGACTCGAGGGCGGCGCCGGCAACGATGTGCTGGTCGGCGACAGCAGCGTTCTCGAGGTCCGTGGTCACGCCGCGTCGGTTCCGAGCTTCGTCGTGGGTGGAGACGACATGCTCCTGGGCGGGGTCGGTGCCGATGCCATCGTCGGGGACAGCCGCGGGACGTACCTGGATGCGAGACTCGGGATTGTCGGAGGAGGTGGTGGTGACGACTACATAGATGGCGGTGATGGAAACGACCAGATCAATGGTGATTATTTTTGAACTTCGAGCGCACTATGCGAACTATCAGTTGTCATGCGGAGAGGGGCATGATGATATTTATAGATGATATGGAAACGATCTGATCAACGGCGACGGAGAAGGAATAAATCTATTCAAAAATTCGGGAGATCTTGGTCTGTCCTTCGGGAATGATCTGATCGACGGCGGAGCGGGCAACGACGTCCTGCGCGGTGACCAGGGGCAGATCTCCGTTCCCGGGGTGAACGTCGCCGTCGGCAACGACACGCTGCGCGGCGGGGACGGCCTCGATCTCCTGGTGGGCGACTACGGCAGTGCGCAGGTGTGCCACGGCGGGAGCCTCGCCGCCGGGTCCGACCGGCTCGAGGGAGGTGCGGGGGACGACAAGCTGGTGGGCGATGTCGGCGTCCTCGACACCGCGTACGGGCGGGGCTATTTCGTTGCCGGCGACGACGTGCTGGTGGGCGGCCCCGGCAACGACCAGCTCTACGGCGACGTCCTGCAGCTCCTGAACGGCTCGTTCCAGGCGGGGCACGACACCTTCGTCTTCGCGCCCGGCTCCGGTCAGGACGTGATCCACGACTTCCAGCAGGGGCTGGATCGGATCGACGTCACCGCCTTCGGCTTCGCCGGCATGCAGGACCTGACGGTCACCGTCGATCCGGCGGCCAACCATACGGTGATCGACTTCGGCACCGGCGACACCGTGACCCTCGAGGGCGTGACCGCCCCGCTCAATCCCTCCGACTTCGTCTTCTGATCCCGGTGCTTCCGTGGGCCCGGGCCGAGGCCCCGCCGGCAGGCGGGGCCCTCTCCGTTCCGGTCTTGTCGCCGGAGGTGAGCGGCCCGACAATGTCCGTGTTCGGCGCGGAGGGGGAAGTGGACTGGTCGGCCGAACGCTATGCCCGCGACGCCGGCTTCGTGGCGGAACTGGCGCGGCCGCTCGTGGACCTGCTGGATCCGCGCCCGGGCGAGCGGGTGCTGGATCTGGGCTGCGGGGACGGGCGGCTTTCCGCCGTCCTCGCCGCCCGCGGCGCGCGCGTCGTGGGCATCGATCTGAGTCCGGACATGGTGGCGGCGGCCCGTGCCCGCGGTCTCGACGCGCGCCGGATGGATGCGGCCGAACTGGACTTCGAGGCCGCCTTCGACGCCGTCTTCTCCAATGCCGCCCTCCATTGGATGGGCGCCCGCATGGACGCGGTGTTGGCCGGGGTGTACCGGGCGCTGGTGCCCGGCGGCCGCTTCGTCGGCGAGATGGGCGGCTTCGGCAACATCGCCGCCATCCTCACCGCCATCCTCGCCGTCCTCGACCGTCGCGGCATCGACGCCCGCCCGCATCTGCCCTGGACCTTCCCCACCGCCGAGGCCTGGCGCCGGCGGCTGGGGGCCCACGGCTTCCGGGTGGCGCGGGTGGAGTCGATCCCCCGCCCCACCCGCCTCGAGGCGGGCATGGCCGCCTGGCTCGATCTCTTCGCCGCCGACCTCCTGGCCCTGGCCGGACCGGCGGCGCGGGCGGCGGTGCGGGACGAGATCGTCGAACTGCTGGCGCCGGCCCTGCGCGACGGAGACGGGTACTGGTACGCCGACTATGTGCGCCTGCGCTTCGTCGCCCGCCGGCCGGAGGAGGAGAAGGCGTGAACGGAACGCGGTCGGAACTCTGGACCATCCGCCCCGCGGCGGACGGGGAAGGGGTCGAGATCCTCGACCAGACCGAACTGCCCCATCGGCTGGTGCGGCGGGTGCTGCGGACGCTGGAGGAGGCGGCGGAGGCCATCGAGGTCATGCGGGTGCGCGGCGCGCCCCTCATCGGGGCCACCGCGGCCTATGGCGTGGCCCTGGCGCTGCGGGAGGATCCCTCCGACGGGGCCCTGGAGCGGGCCCTCGTCCGCCTCGGCCGCACCCGGCCCACCGCCGTCGACCTCCACGCGGCCCTCGCGCGCATGGCGCGGGTGCTGCGCCCCCTCGCCCCCGGCGACCGCTTCCGGGCGGCCATGGTCGAGGCGGGGCGGCTCTGTGCCGAGAGCGCCGAGATGTGCCGTCGCATCGGCGAGCACGGTCTCGCCCTGATCGAGGCGGCGGCCCGGCGCAAGCGCGCGGGCGAGCCGGTCCACGTCCTCACCCACTGCAACGCCGGTCGCCTCGCCTGCATCGACTGGGGCACCGCCACCGCGCCCGTCTACCTCGCCCACCGCCGCGGCATCCCGGTCCACGTGTGGGTGGACGAGACCCGCCCGCGCAACCAGGGGGCGGCCATCACCGCCTTCGAGCTGGGCCGGGCCGGCGTGCCGCATACGGTGATCGCCGACAATGCCGGCGGCCATCTCATGCAGCACGGGCTCGTGGACCTCTGTCTCGTGGGGGCGGACCGGGTCACCCGCCGCGGCGACGTGGCCAACAAGATCGGCACCTACCTCAAGGCCCTGGCCGCCTTCGACAACGGCGTGCCCTTCTATGTCGCACTGCCGTCGACGACGGTGGACTGGGACCTGTGGGATGGTGTAAGGGAGATCCCGATCGAACGGCGGGACGGGGCCGAGCTCACCCGCATCCGGGGAGCGACGGAGGACGGGCGCATCCTGGAGGTGCGGCTCGTACCGGAGGGCAGCCCGGCCGCCAATTGGGCTTTCGACGTGACGCCGGCCCGGTATATCACCGGGTTCGTCACGGAACGCGGGGTATGCGAGGCCTCGGAGAGCGGGCTCCTGCGCCTGTTTCCCGAGCGTGCGGGTCGCGGCGGGGCCGACGGCGGGTAGATTGCGGAAATTTCACCTGCACGGCCGTACCCGCTTAACCCGGCAGCGGCACAAGATCGGCGTGTCACGGCGGGGCGGGATCCGTCGACGGGGGGTGATCCGTCCCGGCGGCGGCCACGTATACGAGGATGCCGACCCGGCGACGGAACGTCGTCGCGGCCGGTGAGCGAGGAGTGTCGGAGGCGAGATGAGCAGGGAGACGCCGGAGCGGCAGAGCCTCGATCGGCGCTTCATCAGCGAGTCGATGAACGCGCCGCTGCTCTCGCGCGAGCACGAGCTGGAGCTGGCGCGGCGGTGGCGCGAGCAGGGCGACGAGAAGGCCCTGCACGAGCTCGTCGGCGCCTATGTGCGGCTGGTGGTGAGCATGGCCCACAAGTTCCGCAACTACGGCCTGCCGATGAACGACCTCGTGCAGGAGGGGATGGTGGGCCTCATGCAGGCCGCCGCCCGCTTCGAGCCGGAACGCGAGGTGCGCTTCTCCACCTACGCCGCGTGGTGGATCCGCTCGGCCATGCAGGACTACATCCTGCGCAACTGGTCGGTGGTGCGCACCGGCACCACGGCGGCCCAGAAGTCGCTGTTCTTCAACCTGCGGCGGCTGCGCGCCCAGATCGAGGGCGGCTCCAGCGGCCGGCTGTCGGAGGAGGGCAAGCGCAAGATCGCCGAGCAGCTCCACGTCAACGTGGCCGACGTGGAGGCCATGGAGGGCCGGCTCTCGGGCAGCGACCAGTCGCTCAACGCCACCCTCACCCCCGACGGTGAGGACACCTGGCAGGACTTCCTCGCCGACGACCGGCCGACGCCGGACAAGATCGTCGAGGAGGAGCGGGACTCGAAGATCCGCTCCCGGTGGCTGCGCGAGTGCCTCGCGGAGCTCAACGAGCGGGAGCAGATCATCATCCGGGAGCGGCGCCTGCGCGAGGACGGCAAGACCCTGGAGGAGCTCGGGCGGCGGTTCGGCATCAGCAAGGAGCGCGTGCGCCAGATCGAGGCCCGCGCGCTGCAGAAGCTGCGCCAGGCGCTGCTCAGGCGTGTGAAGGACCCGGCCGAACTGGCCCTGCTCGAGGTCACGCCCTGAATCCATCCCTCCCGAGGCGACGGGGCGCCCCACCGGGCGCCCCGTCGTGATTCCGACCACGAGACCAGGCGGGATCGGAAAATCCCGTCCATGTTCGACCCGAACCGCTCCGTCCGCGCGGATGTCAGCCTCCGGGATCGGCGCGCGCCGCCTCCTCCGGGGTGAGGGCCCGCACCGAGAGGGCATGGATCCGTTCGCGCAGGAGGTCCGCGAGCAGGGCGTGGATGCGCCGCTGACGTTCCAGCCGCGGCACGCCCTCGAAGACGGCGCTCACCAGCAGCACGCGGAAATGGGTCTCGCCGCCCTCGCGCCAGCCGGCATGGCCGCGGTGACGTTCGGACTCGTCCGTGATCTCCAGCGTCTGGGGCGCGAAGGCCTCCTCGAGACGGCGGCGGATCTCGCGCGCCACGACTCCCTCGGCCGACATCGCCCGGCTCCCCCACGGGTCGAGGGCGCCCGTCCGGCGCCCCGCACCCCCGTTCCTCAGTGGATCTTCGCCCAGATCTTCCGCTTGTAGGCGTAGAACAGTCCCGTCAGCACCAGGACGAACAGCATGTACTTGATGCCGGTGCGCTTGCGTTCCTCCATGGTGGGATCGGAGAGCCAGGCGAGGAACTGGGTGACGTCGCTCGCCATCTGCTCCACCGTCGCCGGCGTGCCGTCCGGATACTCCACGAGGTCCTCCATGAGCGGCGGCGGCATGGCGATCCATCCCCCCGGGAAGTAGGGGTTCCAGTTCATGCCCTCGGCCGGTGCCTCGGCCTCGGCGGGCGGATCCCCGTAGCCGGTGAGGAGGGCGTGGAGATAGTCCTCGCCACCGTCGCGCGCCTTGACGATGAGCGAGAGATCGGGGGGCAGGGCGCCGCCGTTGGCCGCCCGCGCCGCCTGCTCGTTGGGATAGGGCGGCGGGAAGCGGTCGAAGGGCTTGGCGGGTCGCTCGAAGGGCTCGCCGTTCTCGTCACAGCAGTCCTCGACGGTGTACTCCGCCGCCAGCGCCTTGACTGTGTCGGCGTCGAGGCCGATGCCCTCGAGGTCGCGGAAACGCAGATAGCGGGCCGAGTGGCAGCTGGCGCAGACCTCCTTGAAGACGAGGAAGCCTCGCTGCAGGGCCGCCCTGTCGTAGCGACCGAAGATGCCCTCGTGCGGCCAGTCGCGGGCCGGCGGTTCCTTCACCTCGGCCGCGAGGAGGGCCGTGGCCGACCCCGTCAGCACGGCGGCGGCCAGCAGCAGCACGCGCACCAGACCATGGCTCATCTTCGCTCTCCTCACTTGGCGGCCCGGGTCCCGGCGGTGCCGAGGACCGGCTCGTCGAGGCCGCTGGGAAGCGGCAGCGGACGTTCGAGCTTGCCGAGGAGCGGCAGGATCACGAGGAAATGGAGGAAATAGTAGGCCGTCGCGATCTGGCCCACGGTCACGTACCATCCCTCCGGCGGCTGGCCGCCGATGTAGCCCAGCACGAGCACGTCGAGCACCAGGATCCAGAAGAACTGTCGGTAGATGGGCCGGAAGCGGGCGCTGCGCACCGGCGAGGTGTCGAGCCAGGGCAGCAGGAACAGCACGAAGATGGAGGCGAACATGGCGATGACGCCGCCGAGCTTGGCCGGAATGAAGAGGATGTCGAAGGTGATGGCGCGCAGGATGGCGTAGAAGGGAAGGAAATACCATTCCGGGACGATGTGGGGAGGAGTCTGGAGCGGATTGGCCGGTTCGAAGTTGACGGGTTCGATGAAGGCGGTCGGTGCGAAGAACACGAAATATCCGTAGACGAGCAGGAACACGCCGAGCCCGAACATGTCCTTGATGGTATAATAGGGATGGAAGGGAATTTTGTCCTTCTTCGTCAGGTCGATTCCGAGAGGATTGTTGGATCCGACCTGATGCAGGGCGAGGATGTGCAGGAAGACCAGCGCGAAGATCACGAAGGGCAGCAGATAGTGGAGCGAGAAGAAGCGCTGGAGGGTGGGATTGTCCACCGTGAAGCCACCCCACAGCCAGGTGACGATGGTCTCGCCCACGAGGGGGATGGCGGAGAACAGATTGGTGATCACCGTCGCCGCCCAATAGCTCATGTTGCCCCACGGCAGCACGTAGCCCATGAAGGCGGTGGCCATCATGACGACGAGGATGAGGACGCCGAGGATCCACAGCAGCTCCCGGGGTTCCTTGTAGGATCCGTAGTACATCCCCCGGAAGATGTGGATGTACACCAGTGCGAAGAACATGGAGGCGCCGTTGGCATGGAGATAGCGGATCAGCCATCCCCAATTGACATCGCGCATGATGTATCCTTCGACCGAATCGAAGGCCATATCGACATGGGGAGTATAGTGCATCACCAGCACGATGCCGGTGACGATCTGAATGGTCAGCATGATCCCCGCGAGGGAACCAAAGTTCCACCAGTAATTGAGGTTCTTCGGTGCGGGGTAGACGACCAGTTCGTTGTAGGCCCAGGTGATGACCGGCAGCCGTCGGTCGATCCACTTCAGCACGCCGCGCACCGGCGCCTCGACGAATTCGCGCTGCATGGTCTCTCGCTCCAGGTCCGGTGTCGTGGGAGGGAGATCAGCCGATCCGCACGAGCGTGTCGGTGACGAAGGTGTAGGGGGGCAAATGGAGATTGAGCGGTGCCGGCCCCTTGCGGATGCGCCCGGCGGTGTCGTAGTGCGAGCCGTGGCACGGGCAGAACCATCCGCCCCAGTCGCCACGGGGTTCGCCGGAACGTTGGCCCACGGGGACGCAGCCGAGATGGGTGCAGATGCCGATGACGACGAGCCATTCCGGCCTGGGCGCCCGCTTCTCGTCGGGTTCCGGATCGCGCAGCTCGTCGAGGGGCGTGGCGCGGGCCGCCTCGATCTCCTCCGGTGTGCGATGGGCGACGAAGACCGGCTTGCCGCGCCACATCACCGTCACCCGCTGGCCCGGTTCGATGGGCTCCAGGTCGACCTCGGTGGAGGCGAGCGCCAGCACTTCCTTGGAGGGATTGAGGCTGTCGACGAAGGGCCACAGACCCACCGCGGTCCCCACGGCGAGCGTCGACCAGGACACGAGTTCCAGGAAGTCGCGGCGCGTCGTTTCACCGCTGCCCTCGCGGGACGACGTGTGAGCCATCGTGCCACCCCCTCGCGTCGGTTCCGGATCTCAGGGACTCCTTCGCGGCGCACGCACTCTATGGGCCGGTCCATCGCCCGGCAAGAGTGCGGAACGCCGCATTGTGCGTCGCAAACACGGGGAATCCCGCCGTGACCGCGAGGCCACACGATCTCCGGCTGGCCCTATTCGAACCGGACCTCGCCCCCAACTTCGGCGCCATGCTGCGTCTCGCCGCCTGTTTCGGGGCCGCGGTGGACGTGATCGAGCCCTGCGGCTTTCCCCTCGACGACCGGCGCATTCGCCGCACGGGCATGGACTATCTCGCCCATGTCCGCTGGCGGCGCCATGCCGACTTCGCCGCCTTCGAGCGCTGGCGGCGGGCGGAGGGACGGCGGCTCGTGGCCCTGAGCCGCCACGCGGCCCGTCCCCATCACCGCTTCGCCTTCGCCGCGGACGACGTGCTGCTGCTGGGGCGGGAGAGCGCGGGTCTGCCGGCCCCGGTGCGGGCGGTGGCCGACGTGGTGCTGACCATCCCCATGCGGCCGGGGCTGCGGTCCTTGAACGTGGTCACGGCCGCCGCCATCGTGCTGGCGGAGGCGCTGCGACAGCTCGGAGTGCTCGATGACTGGATCCCCCGCGACCACGGAGACGGAGGCCCGCAAGGCCCGCGTCCGTGAATGGTTCGAGAGCCTGCGCGATCGGCTCTGCGCCGCCTTCGAGGCCCTGGAGGACGCCTATGCCGGCCCCGATGCCGACCGCCTGCCGCCGGGCCGCTTCGTGCGCGAGGCCTGGTCGCGGCCGGGCGGCGGCGGCGGGGTGATGGCCGTCATGCGCGGGCGCGTGTTCGAGAAGGTGGGGGTCAACGTCTCCACCGTCTTCGGCGCGTTGTCGCCGGAATTCGCCCGCGAGGTGCGCGGTGCGGCGGAGGATCCGCGCTTCTGGGCGAGCGGTGTGTCGCTGGTGGCCCATCCCCGCAATCCCCACGTGCCGCCGGCCCACATGAACACCCGCCACATCCGCACCACCCGCGCCTGGTTCGGCGGCGGCGCCGATCTCAACCCCATCTATCCCCTCGAGGAGGACACCCGCGACTTCCATGCGAGGTTGAAGGAGGCCTGTGACGCCTTCGACCCCGAATTCTATCCCCGCTTCAAGGCCTGGTGCGACGAGTATTTCTGGATCCCGCACCGCAACGAACCGCGGGGCGTCGGGGGGATCTTCTACGACCATCTGGAGGAGGACTTCGAGCGCGATTTCGCCTTCACCCGTGCGGTGGGGGAGGCCTTCCTCGACGTCTATCCGCGCATCGTCGCCCGCCGCATGGACACGCCCTGGACCGAGGCGGAGCGCCACCACCAGCTCGTCCGCCGCGGCCGCTACGTGGAGTTCAATCTGCTCTACGACCGCGGCACCCGTTTCGGACTGATGACCGGCGGCCATCCGGAAGCGATCCTCATGTCGCTGCCGCCGCTGGTGGCCTGGCCCTGAGGACGGCCTCGCCGGGCGGGCGGGCGGCGGCTATATGGGCGGCGGAAGGTACGGCAGCGGGACGGAGGCACCGGTCCATGGCGGAGGCCGCAGTGGTGGAGACGGCGACGGATCTGGCGGCGCGCATGCGCGAGATCGGCGCGCGGGCGCGGGAGGCGGCGCGGACGCTCGCCGGCGCGCCGCGGGAGGTCAAGGACCGGGCGCTCCGGGCGGCGGCGGCGGCGCTCAGGGAGCGCACCGCCGAGATCCTCGCCGCCAACGCGCTGGACATGGACACCGCCCGCGGCCGCGGCCTCTCGCGGGCCATGCTCGACCGTCTCATGCTCGACGGCCGGCGGGTGGAGGCGATGGCGCGGGGACTCGAGGAGATCGCCGCCCTGCCGGATCCCGTGGGCACCGAACTGGCCCGCTGGACCCGGCCCAACGGCCTCGACATCGCCCGCGTGCGCGTGCCCCTCGGGGTGGTGGGGATCATCTACGAGAGCCGTCCCAACGTGACGGCGGACGCCGGCGGTCTCTGCCTCAAGGCCGGCAATGCCGCCATCCTGCGCGGCGGCTCCGAGAGCTTCCACTCCAGCCACGCCATCCACGCCTGTCTCGTGGAGGGGCTGCGCGCCGCCGGCCTGCCGGAGGCGGCGGTGCAGATGGTGCCGGTGACGGACCGGGCGGCGGTGGGGCTGCTGCTGCGGCTGCACGAGTCCGTGGACGTGATCGTGCCACGGGGCGGCCGCTCGCTCATCGAACGGGTGTTCGCCGAGAGCCGCATCCCCGTCCTCGCCCATCTCGAGGGGATCTGCCACACCTATCTCCACGAGCGGGCCGATCCCGCCAAGGCGGTGGAGATCACCTTCAACGCCAAGATGCGGCGCCCCGGCATCTGCGGCGCCACCGAGACGCTGCTGGTGGACCGGGCGGTGGCGGAGGCGCTGCTGCCGCCGGTGCTGGCGCGGCTGATGGAGGCCGGCTGCGAGATCCGCGGCGACGAGACGGTGCGGCGCATCGAGCCGCGGGCGCGGCCCGCCACCGAGGAGGACTGGCGCACCGAATATCTCGACGCCATCCTGTCGGTGCGGGTGGTGGACGGCATCGACGCCGCCATCGCCCACGTCAACGCCTACGGTTCCCACCACACCGACGCCATCGTTACCGAGGACCGGGCGGCGGCGGAGAGGTTCCTGCGGGAGGTGGACTCCGCCATCGTCATCCACAACGCCTCCACCCAGTTCGCGGACGGCGGCGAGTTCGGCATGGGCGCCGAGATCGGCATCTCCACCGGCCGCCTCCACGCCCGCGGGCCCGTGGGGGTGGAGCAGCTCACCACCTTCAAGTACGTGGTGCGGGGCGACGGCCAGACCCGCCCGCTGTGAGGGACGGAGTCCGGTGTCGGCACTGTCCTTCCCGCGCCGGCGTCCGCGCACGCGCCTGTGGCTCGCCGAGCCGGAGGCGATGGTCGAACCGGCGCCGCGGCCGCTGCGGGTGGGGCTCCTGGGGGGGTCCTTCAATCCCGCCCACGAGGGCCATCTCCACGTCTCGGCGGAGGCGCTCAGGCGGCTCGGCCTCGACCAGCTCTGGTGGCTCGTGACCCCGCGCAACCCGCTGAAGCCGCCGGAGGAGCTCGCGCCCTACGGCCGGCGGCTGGCGCGGGCCCGGGAGATGGCGGCGCGCCATCCCCGCATCCGGGTGTGCGATCTCGAGGCGCGGCTGGGGACCCGCTACACCGTCGAGCTTCTGCGGCGGCTGGTGCGGGATCGGCGCCGGCGCTTCGTGTGGATCGTGGGCGCCGACAATCTCGCCGGCCTCCACCGCTGGTACCGCTGGCCGGAGCTGTTCCGACTGGTGCCCGTTGCGGTGTTCGACCGGATACCCTATTCTCATGTCGCCCTCGCGAGTCCGGCGGCGCGCCGGTTCGCGGAGGCGCGGATCGGAGAGAAGGAGGCGCGGAGACTGGCCGCACTCCCTCCGCCGCGATGGGTGTTCGTACGTCTCAGACCCCATCCCGCGTCGGGCACGGCCATCCGGGCGGCCTGGCGCCGCATGGGGCGGGACTGGAGCAGGGAGTGACGACCATCCAGGTCAGGTCCGAGTCGCGCGGGCCCGTGGACGCCGACAGCAGCCGGCTCCTGACCCTCGTCACCGAAAGTCTCGAAGCCGACAAGGCTCTCGATCCCGCCGTCATCGACCTGCGCGGCAAGACCACCATCGCCGACTGGATGGTGGTGGTAACCGGCACCAGCGACCGGCACATCGTGACCATGGCCGAGAAGCTGCAGGCGCGGCTGGAGGCGGCGGGTTTCCCGGTCCTGTCGGTGGAGGGGCTGCGGGAGGCCAACTGGGTGCTGGTGGACGCGGGCGACGTGATCGTCCACATCTTCCGCGCCGAGACGCGGGCGCTCTACGACCTCGAACGCCTCTGGTCGGTGGCGCCGCCGGCGCGCGCCGCCGGCTGAGACCCTTGCGCATCGACATCGTTGCCGTCGGGCGGCTGCGCGATCCGGCGCTGCGGAGCCTCGCGACGCGCTACCGCGAACGTCTGCCCTGGCGGATCCGCGAGATCGAGCTGGCGCCGGCCGAGGGGTCGCCGGAAATGCGCCGGCGACGCGAGGGGGAAGGCCTGCTCGCCCGCAGCCGGGGCCGGCGGCGGCTGGTGCTGGACCCGCGGGGCGAGGTCCTGGACAGTCCGGGCTTCGCCCGGCTGCTGGCGCGGGGCGGCCGGCCGCCGGCCTTCCTGATCGGTGGACCCGAGGGTCTGGACGATGCGGTGCGGGCGGCGGCCGAGCGCGTCGTCGCCTTCGGTCCCATGACCTGGCCCCACGAGCTGGTGCGGGTGATGCTGCTGGAGCAGATCTACCGGGCCTGGGCCATCCTCGCCGGCCATCCCTATCACCGCGACGCCGCCGGGCCCTCCACCGCCACCGCCGGCGCCGTCTCCTCCGCCACCCACGCCAGATAGTCGCGGTGCCCGTCCAGGATGGGCAGCGCCGTCACGCAGGGCAGCTCGTAGGCATGGAGGTCGCGCACGGTGCGCACCACCGCCTCCACCAGCTCGCGCCGGGTCTTGGCCAGCAGCAGCACCTCCTCGTCCCGCTGCACCGCCCCCTCCCATCGGTAGAGGGAGAGGATCCGCGGCACGACGTTGACGCAGGCCGCCTGGTGGCGTTCCACCAGCGCCCGGCCGATGCGCTCGGCCTCATCCATGGAGCCGCAGGTGACGTAGCAGACCACCAGTTCCATCGCACCTCTCCCGGAAGCGTGCTCCGCCCGTCACCTGCGGCCGCGGCGGCCGGGCTTCAAGGGCGCGCCTCCGGTGTCGGCATGTCGCCGCAGCGGACGTCCGGATGGAACAGCTGCACGCCGTGCACCCGGTACGAGGCCACCGCCCGCTGACCCGCCTCCGAGATCAGCCAGTCGCGAAAGGCCTTCGCCTCGGCGAAGCGCACGTGCGGATGGCGCTTCGGGTTCACCACCATCACCCCGTAGGGGTTGAACAGGCGCGGATCGCCCTCGACCAGCACCTCCAGATCGCGCCGGTTGGCGAACGACAGCCAGGTGCCGCGGTCGGTGAGGGTGTACGCGCCGAGGCCGGCGGCCATGTTGAGGGTGGCGCCCATGCCGGCACCCGCCTCGCGATACCAGCTGCCGCTCTCGGCCGTGGGGTCGAGACCGGCGGCACGCCACAGGGCACGCTCCTTCTTGTGCGTGCCGGATTCGTCGCCGCGCGAGAGGAACACCACCCGTCCCTCACGGCCAGCGGCGGCGATGCGCCGCAGGGCCTCGGCCGCATCGCGAAGACCGCCGACCCCCGCGGGATCGAGGTTCGGCCCGACGATCACGAAGTCGTTGTAGAACACCCGGCAGTGCAGGATGCCGTGGCCCTCGGCGACGAAGCGCGCCTCGTCCGCGGGGCTGTGCACCAGCACCACATCGCCATCGCCACGTGCCGCGTTGCGGAGCGCCTGGCCGGTGCCCACCGCCACCACCCGCACCTGGATGCCGGTGGCCTGCTCGAACTTCGGCAGGATGTAGTCGAACAGACCGGAGTTCTGCGTCGAGGTGGTGCTCTGCAGGACGATGAAGCGCTCGCCGGCATCGGCCCGCACGGCACCGAGCAGGAGCGGCAGGATCGCGAGGAACGCGTACATCCAACGGATCATGGCAGTAGCCTCCCTTCGAGATAGGCGCGCGCCTGGGGGCTCGCGGGGGCGGTGAAGAAGCGCGTCGCCGGCGCCTCCTCCCGGAGGCGGCCGCGATGGAGGAACAGCACCCGGTCGGCGAGGCGCCGCGCCTGGTGGACGTCGTGGGTGACCAGCAGCAGCGGGATGCCGCGGCGGCGGATGCGCGCCAGCAGCCGTTCGACGGCGAGGGTGGCGGCGGGATCGAGGCTGGCGGTGGGCTCGTCCAGCATGAGGAAGCCCGGATCGAGGGCGAGGGCGGTGGCGATGGCGAGGCGCTGCTGCTCGCCGCCGGAAAGACGCCGCGCCGGACGCCGGGCGAGGGGGGCGAGGTCGCACAGCTCCAGCAGTTCGGCGATGCGGGCCGGCCGCGCCCGTCGCGGGATGCCGGCGCAGGAAAGGGCGAAGGCGAGCTGGGCCCGCACCCGCCTCCGCAGCGCCACCGGTCGCTGGAACACCAGCGCCCGGCGCGGCGGGTCGCCGTCACGCCAGCACAGGCGGCCGGCCACCGGCGCCAGCAGCCCCTGCAGCGTGCGCAGCAGCACGCTCTTGCCGGCCCCATTGGGGCCGAGGAGGACGGTGAGCCCGGATGGGGGCAGGGTGAAGTCGAGCCCTTCCAGCACGGGATGGTCACCGATGCGGACGGTGAGTCCCTCCGCCACCAGCAGCGGCGTCTCGCCGCCGGTCAGCAGTCGCAGCTCAGGCACGGGCATGGGCCAGCTCCGCCTCGCGCAGACGGGTGAGGTGGGCGAGGGCGTTGACGGCGAGGGCCACCGTCAGCAGCACGAGGCCGAGGGCGAGGGCGAGGGCGATCTCGCCCTTGCCGGTCTCGAGGGCGATGGCGGTGGTCATCACCCGGGTCACGTGGCGGATGTTGCCGCCCACCATCATCACCGCCCCCACCTCGGCGATGGCGCGGCCGAAGCCAGCGAGCGCCACGGTGACGAGGGCGTGGCGGCCCTCGTGGAGGAGGGTGGGGATGGCGCGGAGGCCGCGGCGGCCCATGGCGGCGAGGAAGTCGCCGTATTCGGCGAGGAGGGATTCGCCGAGCTCGCGGGTGAGGGCGGTGACGATGGGGGTCACCAGCACCGTCTGGGCGATCACCATGGCGGCGGGGGTGTAGAGCAGGCCGAGGGCGCCGAGCGGTCCCGCCCGCGAGAGCAGCAGATAGACGAAGAGGCCCACCACCACCGGCGGCAGGCCCATGAGGGCGCTGGTGGCCACCACCAGCATCCGGCGGCCGGGAAAGCGGAAGAGGGCGAGGGCCATGCCGGCGGGCATGCCCAGGAGGCAGGCGATCAGGGTGGCGGCGAGGCTCACCTCCAGCGAGAGGGCGACGATGCCGTAGAGTTCGCGATCGCCCGAGACCAGCAGTCCCAGGGCGAGGCCGAAGGCACGCGCGAGTTCGTCCACGCCGCTCCCTCCCCGGATCCCGCGCCCTTCTGCCACGAGTCCGCATTCCTTTCAAGGATGACGAAAGGAATGCACATTCCGACATGAAACGCCACGACGGACGGCGCCGCCCGGGCGGGCGGCGGCGCGATCCGCACGGGGCGGAGGGTCAGCGGCGGAAGTGCTTCTCCACGTAGTCCACCAGCAGCGCCAGGCACTCCTCGAAGGAGAGCTCGTGGGTGGGGACCACCAGTTCCGGATTCTCCGGCGGCTCGTAGGGACTGGTGATGCCGGTGAAGTCCGGGATCTCGCCGGCGCGGGCCCGGCGGTAGAGACCCTTGGGATCGCGGGCCTCGCACACCTCCAGCGGCGCGTGGATGTGGATCTCGTGGAAATCCTCGCCGGCGGCCCGCCGCGCCCGCTCGCGGTCGGCGCGATAGGGGGAGATGAAGGCGGAGATGGCGATCATGCCGGCGTCGGCGAACAGCGCCGCCACCTCGCCCACCCGGCGGATGTTCTCGGCCCGGTCCTCGGGACTGAAGCCGAGATCGGCGTTGAGACCGCCGCGGATGTTGTCGCCGTCCAGCACGTAGACCTGATAGCCCTTGCGGAAGAGCTCCCGCTCCAGGGCCAGCGCCAGGGTGGACTTGCCGGCACCCGACAAGCCGGTGAACCAGAGCACGCCACCCCTGTGGCCGTTGCGGGCGATGCGGGCCTCGCGGGTGACGGCGTGGCCCACGGCGTGGATGTTGGTGGCCTTGCGGGTGATCAGGTGGCGCTGGTCGGGATAGCCCTCCATGGACACGGTGCCGCCGCCCACCGGCACGTAGTCCTCCACCAGCACGAAGCGGCCGGTCGCGGGATTGGCGTCGAAGGGATCGAGGGCCAGCATGCGGTCGGCGCGCAGGATCACCTCGCCGGCGCCGTGGCGGTCGATGCGGTCGGCAGGCCGGCCCGAGAGATCCTCGGTGTCGATCACCCGCTCGATCCTCTCCACCCGCACCCGTGCCTCCGCCGTGCCCAGCTTGAGGGTGTAGGTGTGGCCCACCTCCAGCGGTCGCGCCCCCAGCCAGAACAGGCGTCCGCGGAAGACGGTGGTCTCCATGGGCGCCCGCTCGGGATGGCTCACGATCTCGCCGCGCTCGACGAAGATGGGTTCGGTGAGGGTGATGCCGACGCTCTCGCCGGCCACCGCGTCGGTGGGCGGCTCCGGGACGTGCCAGGCCTCGATGGAGGCCACCCGTGCCACCTTGTTGGAGGGCGAGAAGACGATCTCGTCGCCCACCCGCAGGCGGCCCGCCTCGACGCGGCCGGCGACGATGCGGCGGTGGTCGAACTTGTAGACGTCCTGCACCACCATCCGCAGCGGCCGGTCCACCGGCCGCGGCGCCGGCTCGAAGGAATCGAGGACGCCCACCACCGTCGGCCCCTGGTACCAGGGCATGCGCGGGCTGTGGCGCACCAGATTGTCGCCCTCGCGGGCGGAGACGGGAACGAAGGCGACGGGATCGACGCCGAGGCCGGCGAGATAGTCGCGGAACGCCTCGGCCACCTCGCCGAAGCGTTCGGCCGACCAGTCCACCAGGTCCATCTTGTTCACCACCACGGCGATGCGGGGGATGCCCAGGAGCCGCAGCAGATAGCCGTGACGCCGCGACTGCTCCCGCACGCCCTCGGCGGCGTCGATCACCAGCAGCGCCGCCTCCGCCCGTGCCGCGCCGGTCACCATGTTCTTGAGGAACTCCTTGTGGCCGGGCGCGTCGATGATGACATAGGGGCGCCGTTCGGTGCGGAAGCGGATCTGGGTGGTGTCGATGGTGATGCCCTGGTCCCGTTCCGCCTGCAGGGCGTCCAGCACGAAGGCCCATTCGAAGGGCATGCCGCGGCGCCGGGAACTCTCCCGCACCGCCTCCACCTGCCCCTCCGGCAGCGAGCCGGTCTCGTGGAGGAGCCGGCCCACCAGGGTCGACTTGCCGTGGTCCACGTGGCCCACCACGACGATGGGCAGCGGCCGCATCTCGCTCGTGGACATGGCGGCGGGTCTCCTCCCCTCACATGTAGCCGGTGGCGCGCAGACGCTCGAAGGCGTCCTCGCTCTCGTGGTCCATCGCCCGGCCCGCCCGCTCGGGGACCTGGGTGCGCTCGAGCTCGGCGATGATCTCGTCGATGGTGGCGGCGTCGCTGTCGACGGGGAAGGTGATGTCGCGATCGCCGAGGGAACGGTAGCGCTTGCCGTCGCGGGCGAAGTAGAGATCGATGACGGGGATGTTCTCGCGCTTGGTGTAGCGCCAGATGTCGATCTCGGTCCAGTGCAGCAGCGGGTGGACCCGCACGTGGGTCCCGGGCGGGAAATCGGTCATGTACTGGTTCCAGAACTCCGGTGGCTGGTCCTTCATGTCCCAGCGATTGTCGGCGCTGCGGGGGCTGAAGTAGCGCTCCTTGGCCCGCAGCGCCTGCTCGTCGCGGCGGATGCCCAGGATCAGCCCCTGGAAACCGTGCTTCTCCAGCGCCCGCTGGAGGCCCAGCGTCTTGCGGGCGGCCGAGCGCGCCGCCGGCGGCAGGGTCGGGTCCACCTCGTCCTCGGGGGGCGCGGGTTCGACGATCAGCTCGAGGCCCCAGGCCTTCGCGTAGTGCTCGCGGAAGGCATACATCTCCGGGAACTTCTTGCCGGTGTCGATGTGGATCACCGGGAAGGGCACGTGGCCGAAGAAGGCCTTGCGGCACAGCCACAACACCACGTTGCTGTCCTTGCCCAGCGACCACAGCACGGCCAGCCGGTCGAGCCTGGCGAAGGCCTCGCGCAGGACGTAGACGCTCTCCGCCTCCAGCTCGGCGAGGTAGTTCGACGTCATTTCAACCGATACCTTTCCCATTCCCGGGGTGACGACGGCGAACCGCCGCGGTCCTACCCGCGACCGTCCCGGGGGCGCAAGCGGAATCCCCCGGGGCGCATATGTCCCGGCGCACGGGAGGCGGAGCCGTCGTCGCCGCGGCACGGTGTCGCGGTCTCACGCGTCGTCCCCGCACAGGGCGAGGCGCAGGGGCGGCGGCCGCACGATCTCCTCCGCCCGGAAGCCCTGGAAGTAGAGGAGGGTGGTGAGATCGCCGTGCTCGATGACGGCATCGGCCACCTCCCGCACCCGCGCCTGCGGGCGAAAGCCCACGCCGAGGCCCGCCGCCTCGATCATGGCCATGTCGTTGGCCCCGTCGCCCACCGCGCAGGTCTCGGCGGCGGCAAGCCCCAGATGGGCCGCGAGCTCCACCAGGGTCTCGCGCTTGGCGTCGCGTCCCAGCACCGGCGGCAGCAGTCGGCCGGTGAGGCGCCCCAGGCGCACCTCCAGCCGATTCGCCCGGTCCATGTCGAAGCCGGCGGCGATCCGCACCACCCGGGTGAACTCGGTGAAGCCGCCCGAGACCAGGGCACAGAAGGCGCCGTGGGCGCGCATGGTGGCGACGAGGGTGCGGGCCCCCGCCGCGAGCCGCACCCGCTCGCGGATCACCCGGTCCACCTCGGCCAGCGGCAGTCCCGCCAGCAGCCGCACGCGCTCCGCCAGCGCCTCCTCGAACACCAGGTCGCCGGCCATGGCCCGGCGGGTGATGGCCGCCACCCGTGCCCGCACCCCCGCGCGCTCCGCCAGCTCGTCCACGCACTCGACGGTGATCACCGTGCTGTCCATATCGCACACGAGAAGGCGCTTGCGGCGACGGGCGGCGGGCAGCAGCGCCCAGTCCAGCGGCAGCGGCAGCACCCGTTCGCGCACGAAGTCCCGCGCCGCCTCCAGCCGCGCCGGCGGCACCGGGACCTCCACGGCGCGGCCCGGTGCCAGCACGCGCGGCGCCCGTCCCGCGAGATCGGCCAGATCCCGTTCCAGATCGAGGGACAGCGGCGCCGCCTCGCCGGGAGGCGCCACCAGCACGAGGACCCGTTCGGACACGGAGAAGACTTTCGGCATGCGGGTGGATGTCCCGGTGCTCCTCTTAGGGGGCGCCACCGCCAGCGGCAAGACGGCGCTCTCGCTGGAGCTGGCCGCCCGCAGCGGCGCGCTGGTGGTGGGGGCCGACGCCCAGCAGCTCTACCGCGACCTGCCCGTCCTCACGGCGCGGCCGACACCGGCGGAGATGGCGCGCGCACCCCATCGCCTGTTCGGCATCCTCGGCCCCGAGGTGGCCACCACCGCCGGCGCCTGGCTGGAGCTGGTGCGGCCGGTGCTGGCGGAGGCGGTGGCGGCCGGGCGACCGGTGGTGCTGGTGGGCGGCACCGGCCTCTACATGCTGGCGCTGCTGCGGGGACTGGCGCCGGTGCCGCCGGTGCCGGAGGCGGTGCGTCGGCGCTGGCGCGAGGATCCGCGTCCCACCGCCGCGCTCCACGCGGAGCTGGCGCGGCGGGATCCGGGGATGGCGGCGCGCCTCGCGCCCGGCGACCGCCAGCGCATCCTCCGCGCCCTCGAGGTGATCACGGCCACCGGTCGCTCCCTCGCCGACTTCTGGCCCGCCACCGCTCCGCCGGTGACCTTCGCGGCGGGCGTGGAGGGGGTGGCGCTGCTGCCGTCGCGGGAGGTGCTGGCCCGCCGCATCGCCGCGCGGGTGGAGGCGATGCTGACGGCGGGCGTCCTGGAGGAGATCCGCGCCCTCGCCGCCGTGCGGCCGGATCTGCGCCGGCTGCCCATCGCCCGCCTCCACGGTCTTCGGGCGTTTCTCGACCATCTGGAGGGACGCGCGAACCTCGCCGCCGCCACCGCCCGCACCGTCCTCGAGACCCGTCGCTACGCCAAGCGCCAGCGCACCTTCTTCCGCGGGCGCCTCGGCGGCTTCCGACCGGTGGAGGCCTGCGGCCCGGAGGTGCCGGCGCGGCTGCTGGCGGAACTCCTGGCCTTCCTGCGCGGCGCGCGGCCGGGCGTGCCGGCCCGCACCCTCCTCGGCCGGCCGCGGGACTAGGCCGGACCGGTCCCGGCCTCCGTCGGCAGGTCGCGGCGGATCTGGGTGCCGATGCCGTGTTCGGTGAACACCTCGACGAGCAGGGCATGGGGCACGCGGCCGTCCAGGATGGTGGCCGCCCCCACGCCCGCCTCCACCGCCCGGATGCAGGTCTCCACCTTGGGGATCATGCCGCCGTGGATCACCCCCTCGGCGATGAGCCGGCGCGCCTCGGCCACGTCCAGCCAGGGCAGCAGCGCGCCGTCGGCACCCAGCACGCCGGGTACGTCCGTGAGCAGGAACAGGCGCCGCGCCCCCACCGCCGCGGCGATGGCGCCGGCGGCGGTATCGGCGTTGATGTTGTAGGTCTCGCCCCCGGGGCCGACGCCGATGGGGGCGATCACCGGGATGATCTCGCTGCCCGCCAGCACGTCGAGCACGCTGCGGTCCACCGCCACCGGCTCGCCCACGAAGCCCAGGTCCACCACCCGCTCGATGTGGCTGTCGGGATCGCGACGGGTGCGGGTGAGGCGGCGGGCGCGGATGAGCTGGGCGTCCTTGCCGCAGATGCCCACCGCCTTGCCGCCGGCCGCCTGGATGGCGCCCACGATCTCCTTGTTGATGCGGCCGGCGAGGACCATCTCCACCACCTCCACGGTGGCGGCGTCGGTCACCCTGAGGCCGTCCACGAAGCGGCTCTCGATCCCCAGCCGTTCCAGCATGGCGCGGATCTGCGGCCCGCCGCCGTGGACCACCACCGGATCGATGCCCACCTGCTTGAGGAGCACGACGTCGCGGGCGAAATCGCGGGCGAGGTGGTCCTGGCCCATGGCGTGGCCGCCGTACTTGATGACGAAGGTGGCGCCGCTGTAGCGGCGCATGTAGGGCAGGGCCTCGATCAGCGTGCGGGCGACGGCGTGGATCTCGGCGGGCAGCGCATCGCGGCTCATGGACGGACTCCCCCGGCGGGACTCTCGGCGGCGACGCGGGCCAGCGCGGCCCGGAGCTCCGGCATGCCGGCACCGGTGCGGGCGCTGGTGGCGAACACCTCCGGCACGGCACCGATGCGTTCGCGGGCGAGGGCCCGCATCTCGGCGAGGCGCGCCGCCAGCCGCGCCGGCGGCAGCAGGTCGCACTTGGTGAGGACCAAGGCGTAGGGGACCGCCGCCTCGGCCAGCAGGTCCATCATCTCGCGGTCGCTGGCCTTGGGACCGTGGCGGGCGTCGATCAGCACCAGCGTGCGGGCGAGATTGGGCCGCCCCCTGAGATAGGCCCGGAGCAGCCGGACCCAGGCCTCCACCTTCGCCCGTGGCGCCCGGGCGTAGCCGTAGCCCGGCAGGTCCACCAGCATCACCGTGTCGGCGAGGCGGAAGAAGTTGAGCTCCTGGGTCCGCCCGGGCGTGTTGGAGGTGCGGGCGAGCTTGCGGCGGTTGACCAGGGCGTTGAGGAGGCTGGACTTGCCCACGTTGGAGCGGCCGGTGAAGGCGATCTCCGGCAGCTCGATCTCCGGCAGCTGGTCGAGACGGGCGACGCCGCGCACGAAGACCACCGGACGGGCGAACAGCCGGCGCCCGTGCTCCAGCTCCGCCTCCCGGGCGGCCTCCGTCACCGCAGCGTCCCGCATGTCCGGCCGGATCCGCTTCCGCCGCACCAGATAGGCGCGCGCACCGACGCCGCCAGCGCCGGCCCCCTCATTCCCGCAGCTCGTCCCAGAGCTCCTTCACCTTGGCGAAGAAGCCCTCCGACTGGGGATGATGACGCTCGCGTTCGCGGCCGGCCTTCTCGAACTCGCGCAGCAGCTCCTTCTGGCGCCGGGTGAGATTGACCGGCGTCTCCACCACCAGCTCCACGAACATGTCGCCGCGGGGACCGCCGTGGAGTTCGGGCATGCCGTGGCCGCGCAGGCGCACCACCTTGCCCGTCTGGGTGCCCTCGGGGATGGCGATGCGCAGCCGCCGTCCCTCCACCGTCGGCACCTCGATCTCGCCCCCCAGCGCCGCCGTGGTCATGGGGATGGGAACGCGGCAATAGAGGTCGCGGCCCTCGCGCCGGAACAGGCGATGGGGGGCCACGGTGACGAAGATGTACAGATCACCGGGCGGGCCCCCGCGCAGTCCCGCCTCGCCCTCGCCGGCGAGACGGATGCGCATGCCGTCCTCCACCCCCGGCGGGACGTCCACCGCCAGCACCCGCTCGCCCTCCACCCGGCCGCTGCCGGCGCAGCGCCGGCAAGGCCGGCGGACGAACTGGCCGGTGCCGTGGCAATGGGGGCAGGTGCGCTCGAGGGTGAAGAAGCCCTGGCTCGTTCGCACCCGACCGAAGCCACGGCAGGTGGGGCAGGGGGCCGGCTCGGCCCCGCCCTCGCCACCGGTGCCGCGGCAGGCCTCGCAGGGTACGGCGGTGGGCACGCGGATCTGCACCCGCTTGCCGGCGAAGGCCTCCTCGAGGGTGATGGTGAGATTGTAGCGCAGATCGGCCCCGCGGGTGGCGCTGGCCCGCCGGCGGCCGCCGCCCATGAATTCGGCGAAGAGATCCTCGAAGGCCTCGGTGAAACTGGCGAAGTCGAAGCCGCCGCCCGCCCCGCCGCCGGTCGCCGTTCCCGCCTCGAAGGCGGCGTGGCCGTAGCGGTCGTAGGCGGCCCGCTTCTGCGGGTCGCGCAGCACCTCGTAGGCCTCGTTGATCTCCTTGAAGCGCGCCTCCGCCTCGCGATCCCCCGGATTGCGGTCCGGATGGTACTTCATGGCGAGGCGGCGGTAGGCGCGCTTGATCTCCGCCTCGTCGGCCGTGCGGGAGACGCCGAGGATCTCGTAATAGTCGCGCCTGGCCATGCGGTCCTTCCGGCTTCATGCGACGGACCGGGCATGTGCCCGGCCCGCCGGATGATCTCGCCACGGTGGGGCGGGCGTCAACCGCTCGACCGCTTGCGCTCGTCGTCGTCCACCTCCTCGAACTCGGCGTCCACCACGCCCTCGTCGCGGCCGCCGGCGGTCCCGCCTCCACCCTGTTCCGCCTGCTGCCGGTCACGGTACATGGCCTCGCCGAGCTTCATGGAGACCCGGGCGAGCTCCTCCGTCCTGCGCTTGATCTCGTCGGTGTCCTCGCCCTTCATGGCCTCCCTGAGGGAGGCGACGGCATCCTCGATGGCGCGGCGGTCGGCCTCGGGCACCTTGTCGCCGTGCTCCTTTAGACTCTTCTCGGTGGTGTAGATCAGCGCGTCGGCCTGGTTGCGCGCCTCGATCAGCGCCCGCCGGCGCCGGTCCTCCTCGGCGTGCTCCTCCGCCTCCTTGATCATCCGCTGGATCTCCTCCTCGGTGAGGCCGCCCGAGGGGGTGATGCGGATGGACTGCTCCTTGCCGGTGGCCAGGTCCTTGGCGGAGACGTGGACGATGCCGTTGGCGTCGATGTCGAAGGTCACCTCGATCTGCGGCACGCCCCGCGGGGCCGGTGGGATGCCGATCAGATCGAACTGGCCGAGGAACTTGTTCTCCGAGGCGATCTCGCGCTCGCCCTGGTAGACGCGGATGGTGACCGCCGTCTGGTTGTCCTCGGCGGTGGAGAAGATCTGGCTCTTCTTGGTGGGGATGGTGGTGTTGCGCTCGATGATGCGGGTGAAGACGCCGCCCAGCGTCTCGATGCCCAGCGACAGCGGCGTCACGTCGAGGAGCAGGACGTCCTTCACCTCGCCCGCCAGCACCGCGCCCTGGATGGCGGCGCCCACCGCCACCACCTCGTCCGGATTGACGCCGCGATGGGGATCCCGGCCGAAGAACGCCTTCACCCGCTCCACGATCTTGGGCATGCGGGTCTGGCCGCCCACCAGGATCACCTCGTCCACGTCCCTGGGTTCGATGCCGGCATCCTTGAGGGCGAGGCGGCAGGGCTCGATGGTGCGCTCGATCAGGTCCTCCACCAGCGACTCGAACTTGGCCCGGGTGATCTTCATGACGAGATGCTTCGGGCCGGTCTGATCGGCGGTGATGAAGGGCAGGTTGATCTCCGTCTGCATGGTGGAGGACAGTTCGATCTTCGCCTTCTCGGCCGCCTCCTTGAGCCGCTGGAGGGCGAGACGGTCGCGGCGCAGATCGATGCCGTGCTCCTTCTGGAACTCGTCGGCGATGTAGTTGATCAGCCGCTGGTCGAAGTCCTCGCCGCCGAGGAAGGTGTCGCCGTTGGTGGCCTTCACCTCGAAGACACCGTCGCCGATCTCGAGGATGGAGATGTCGAAGGTACCGCCACCCAGGTCGTAGACGGCGACGATGCCGGACTTCTTCTTGTCGAAGCCGTAGGCCAGCGCCGCCGCCGTCGGCTCGTTGATGATCCGCACCACGTCGAGCCCGGCGATGCGACCGGCGTCCTTGGTGGCCTGGCGCTGGGCGTCGTTGAAGTAGGCGGGTACGGTGATCACCGCCTTCTCCACCTTGGTGCCCAGGTAGCGCTCGGCGGTCTCCTTCATCTTCTTGAGGACCTCGGCCGAGATCTGCTGCGGCGCCATCTTCTTGCCGCGCACCTCGACCCAGGCGTCGCCGTTGTCGGCCCGCACCACCTTGTAGGGCACCATCTTGACGTGGCGCTGGACCACCGGATCGTCGTAGCGTCGGCCGATCAGCCGCTTGGCGGCGTAGATGGTGTTCTCGGGATTGGTGATGGCCTGCCGCTTCGCCGGCATGCCGACGAGGATCTCGCCCTCGTCGGTGTAGGCCACCACGGAAGGCGTCGTCCGCATGCCCTCCTCGTTCTCGATCACGCGGACGTCCTTGCCCTCCATGACGGCCACGCAACTGTTGGTGGTGCCGAGATCGATGCCGATGATCCTGCTCATCTGTCCGGTCCCTCGCGGTGAGCGCGCCGTTCCGGCATCCGTCGATCGGCGGCCACGACCAGGGTCGTCGGCTGCGGTGCGGTCGACGGCTCCGGCTGGGGTGTCTCGTGTCCGCGCGTCATATAAGGACGCGCCGATACCCCTGCAACCGACGTCCGGCCGCGCTCAGCCGGGCACTCCGAGGGCGCGCGACGGCGCGGAGGGCGTGACGGGGCTCTCCCGACGGTGCTCCTCGGAGTCGTCGTGCTCGCCCGCGAGTTGGGCCCAGGCCGCCCGCATGTCGGCGAGTCGCGCGAGCACCTCGTCACAGGCGCCCACCTCGTTGCGGATGTTGATGTCCTGCAGCCGGAGTGCGAGGTCGGTGTAGTAGAGGTCGAGGATGGTGGCGATCTCGCCGCCCTTCTCGAAATCGAGGCACTTGTGCAGGGCGTCGACGATGGCCGTGGCCCGGGCCACCGCGTGGAAGCGATCCTCGATCCGCCCCTCCTCGATGGCCCGGCGGGCCTCGCGCACGCGACGCATGGCCGCATCGTAGAGGAGCACGATCTGGCGCAGGGGCGGAATGGTGTCCACGGCGTGCTCGTACGCCGCGAAGGCGCGGGCGCGGGCGAAGGCGTTCATCCGGATCTCCTCCTCGGTCTCGGTCACGGGATCACTTCTTCTGGCCGCTCCAGGCGAGGGTGGTGGCCTCCACCTGCTTGAGCATGGCGTCCATGGTGGCGAGGGCGCTCTCCAGCTTCGCGAACTTGTCGATGAGCTGCCGGCGGTATCGCTCCACGCGCTCGTCGATCTCGGCGATGTCCGCCTCGTAGCGCCGGTTGGCGTCTTCCAGCTCGCCGATCTCGCGGGCGAGCACGCCCTCCGTCTCGTCGAGGAAGGATTCGAGGGCGTTGTAGAGACGATCCGCCACGCCCTGGCTCGCCGTCACATGGATGCTGGTGCTGCCCCGGCCCACCCACAGCAGGGTGAGCCCCTCGTAGGGCGTGCCGGCCCGACCCGTGATGGTCCCGCCGTTCACGTCGGCGGCGACGCCGTCGATGGTGGCGCTCTCGATCACGCCGTCACCGTCGGCGTCGACGATGTCCACCGTGAAGTCGAAGTCGGCGAGGGCGTTGCTGCGCTCGTAGACCACGAGATCCGGGGAATCGGCCCGGAAGCGGAACTCGAACACCCGCCGCACCGCCTCCGGATCGCGGGCGAAGGCCTCCTCGAAGGCGGCCGCGTCGAAGACCAGGCGATTGTCCTCGTCGTAGCGGATGCCGACGGAGGCGAGGGTCTCGGTGCCGGTACCGCCACGGGCGGCCGAGCCGATCTCCCGCTGGACCGCGTCGATGATCTGCCGCAGCGCCGTATCGGCGAACAGCACCGCCTCCTCGGCCACCTGGCCGTTCTCGTCCATCCGCCGGTGGGTGTCGACGAAATCGCGCAGCGCGTTGTAGGCGTCCACGAAGCCCCGCACCGCCTGTTCCACCGTCGCCGCCGACGGCGCCACCTCCAGCGTCACGGTGGTGCTGGGATCGGCGGCGAAGAGATTGAGGGTGACACCCTCGATGGCGTCGTCCACGAGATTGGAGGTGCGTTCCATCACCACGCCGTCGACGGAGAAGCGCGCCGTCTGCGCGGCCTGCAGCTCGTTCTTGACGGTGCTGCCGCCGGTGGTGAGGCCGAGCATGTCGGTGACGGGATCACCGCCGGCCGGCGTGATCTGGATGCTCTTGCCGGTCTCGGCGGCGGCGAGCACCAGGCGGTAGTCGTTGGCCCCCACCTTCAGGATCGAGGCGGTGATCCCGGTGGTGCCCGAGACGGCGTCGATGGCCGCCTCCACGTCCCGCAGGCTCATGGTGCCGTCGACGGTGACCGTCGCCGTGGGACCGCCGGCGAGGCCGAGGGTGAAGCTGCCGGAGAAGGGATTGCCGCCGTTGACGAGATCGGCCAGCGGCCGGTCGTCGGCCGCCATGGCGTCGCCGGCGATGCGGTGGGCGGTGGCGATGCGCTCGATCACGAGCTGGTGGACCCCGGGTTCGGCCCGGTTCGAGGCGCGGGCGCCCAGGAGTGCATTGGGGCTGCTCGGTCCCGAGGCGCCGAGGAAGACGTCCTTGGTCTCGAACACGTTCTCGTCGACGCCCAGCACGCCCGGCGGGTTGCGCAGGCCGGCCACGGCGTCGCGGAGGGCCGCCACCAGCCCCTGCAGCTCCCGCAGCGCCTCGAGCCGGCGACCGTTCTCCTCGATCCGGTTCTCGAGGCGCACCGCCGGGATGCGTCTGGCCTCCACCAGGGCATCGATGAGCTGGTCGGTGTCGATGCCGCTGGCGGCCCCGAACATGCGGGTGGTGTAGCCGTCGGTGCGGAGGGTGCCGAAGCTCAGGGTGCCCACCATCGCCCGTCTCCCGCTTCAGGTGGTGAGATCGACGATCGGGCCCCGGTCACCGGCGCGCACCGCCGCATAGAACCGCAGCAGCTCCTCGGGCGGATACTGGGCCACCACCTCGCCGCTCCTGCGGTCCTCCACCCGCACCACCACCCGGTCCGTGATCCGGTCGGGGACCATCCGCACCCGCACGTCCCGGTCGGGATGACGCAGGCGGGCGGCCTCGCGCAGCATGGCTCGCGCGTCGAGATCGGGCCGTTCGCTCTCAGGGGTGGCGGTCACCGGGCGCGGGGCGCGCGCGCTTTCCGTCGGCACGTGGCCGGAGGCGGCCGGGGGGGCCGGCCCCCCGGCCACGGGCCGCGGCTGCAGGGGAGCGGGACCGGCCGGATTCGGCCGGTTCACCGCGGGAATGCCACCGTCGCCGTTCATCATGGCTCCTCACTCCTCACTGGAGCAGCTTGAGCAGGTTCTGGGGGAGCTGGTTGGCCTGGGCGAGCATGCTCACATTGGCCTGCATGAGGACCTGGGCGGAGGCGAACTTGCTCATCTCCGCCGCCACGTCGGTGTCCATCAGCACCGAGCGCGCCGCGTCCATGTTCTCGATGGAGGTCTGCAGATTGGCCTGCACGAACTCGAAGCGGGACATGAGCGCGCCCACCTTCGCCCGCGCCGCGTTCACCGTCTTGATGGCGGCATCGAGGTTGCCGTTGGCGGTCTGGGCTTTCGCCTGCGTGTCGACACCCGTACCCGCGATCCCGAGCGCCGAGGTCCTCATGTCGTCCAGCGAAAAGGTCACCTTGTCCGAGGTGACGTCGACACCGACCTGGAAGGAGAGCTGGCCGGACTGGGTGACGGTGAACTCGGTGTTCGCGCCGGCGGCGAGATCGGCGGCGCCGGCGGTGGCGGTGCGGGCGACGAAGTCGGTGAGATCGAGGGCGATGCCCGCCTCCTCGAACTCGATGGTCCCGCTGTAGAGCACCACGTTGTCCGGTCCGGTGTTGGAGATGTCGATGGTGGCGGTGAAGGTGCGGTCGTCGGCGTTGCCGATGGTGTCGTCGTTGCCGGCCATGGTCAGGGTGAAGGTGCCGACGCCGTTGGTCTCGTTGGCGTCGTAGGAGATGCGGAAGATGGCGTCGGTGTCGGCACCGGTGTCGACCTCGCCGATGACGCGCACCGCCATGCCGCGCGAGCCGGCGCCGGTGGTGTCCCAGCCGGCGCCCAGGGTGACGGTGGTGCCGAGGCTGCCGTCGATCAGCGACTGACCGTTGAAACGGGTCTGATCCGCGATGTCGTCGATCTGGTTCAGCAGCGCCTGATATTCCTTGTCCAGGAAACCACGTTCGTTGTCCGACAGCGAGCCGGAGGAGGCCTGCACCGCCAGCGACTTCATGCGCTGGAGGATGTCGGAGATGCGCGCCATGCCGCCGTCGGCCACCTGCAGCACGCTGGAGGCGTGGCTGGCGTTGATGGCCGCCTGCTTGAGGGCGGTGACGTCGGCCTTGAGCTTGGTGCCCACCGCCAGCGAGGCGGCGTCGTCCGACGCCTTCACGATCCGCGAGCCCGAGGAGAGCTTCGCCAGCGAGCCCGAGGTCGCCATCTGGTTGAGATACATGTACCGCAGCGCGGTGTTGGCGGCGGTGTTGGTGACGATCGAGTTCGGCATTGCCCGAGTCCCTTCTACCTGAAGGTGGAACCGGACTATCTGTCCGGCGGCCGGACCATCCGGCCCGCTCGGGGGCTCTCAAGTTCCGTGCCAGTCGGGAATCCGCGCCCTCTCGACGACGGGGATCCCGCCGGCCCGGCAGAGTCTGCCCATCACGGCCCGTCATCCGGCAGACTCTGCCGGACCGGCGGGACGGGATGTCCCCGCCCCGCCGGTGCCGGACCCGTCACTGCAGCAGGCGCAGCAGGTTCTGGGGGAGCTGGTTGGCCTGGGCGAGCATGGCCACATTGGCCTGCATGAGGACCTGGGCGGAGGCGAACTTGCTCATCTCCGCCGCCACGTCGGTGTCCATCAGCACCGAGCGCGCCGCGTCCATGTTCTCGATGGAGGTCTGCAGATTGGCCTGCACGAACTCGAAGCGGGACATGAGCGCGCCCACCTTCGCCCGCGCCGCGTTCACCGTCTTGATGGCGGCATCGAGGTTGCCGTTGGCGGTCTGGGCTTTCGCCTGCGTGTCGACACCCGTACCCGCGATCCCGAGCGCCGAGGTCCTCATGTCGTCCAGCGAAAAGGTCACCTTGTCCGAGGTGACGTCGACACCGACCTGGAAGGAGAGCTGGCCGGACTGGGTGACGGTGAACTCGGTGTTCGCGCCGGCGGCGAGATCGGCGGCGCCGGCGGTGGCGGTGCGGGCGACGAAGTCGGTGAGATCGAGGGCGATGCCCGCCTCCTCGAACTCGATGGTCCCGCTGTAGAGCACCACGTTGTCCGGTCCGGTGTTGGAGATGTCGATGGTGGCGGTGAAGGTGCGGTCGTCGGCGTTGCCGATGGTGTCGTCGTTGCCGGCCATGGTCAGGGTGAAGGTGCCGACGCCGTTGGTCTCGTTGGCGTCGTAGGAGATGCGGAAGATGGCGTCGGTGTCGGCACCGGTGTCGACCTCGCCGATGACGCGCACCGCCATGCCGCGCGAGCCGGCGCCGGTGGTGTCCCAGCCGGCGCCCAGGGTGACGGTGGTGCCGAGGCTGCCGTCGATCAGCGACTGACCGTTGAAACGGGTCTGATCCGCGATGTTGTTGATCTGTTCGAGGAGATTCGAGTACTCCGTGTTGAGGAACGAACGCTCCTGATCCGACAGCGAGCCGGAGGAGGCCTGCACCGCCAGCGACTTCATGCGCTGGAGGATGTCGGAGATGCGCGCCATGCCGCCGTCCGCCACCTGCAGCACGCTCACCGCGTGGCTGGCGTTGACCGAGGCCTGCTTGAGGGCGGTGACGTCGGCCTTGAGCTTGGTGCCCACCGCCAGCGAGGCGGCGTCGTCCGACGCCTTCACGATCCGCGAGCCCGAGGAGAGCTTCGCCAGCGAGCTCGAGGTCACCGAGCCGTTCTGGTTCAGATACCGGAGCGCCGTGTTGGCCGCCAGGTTGGTGGTGATGGTGTTACCCATCGTTCACTCTCCTTCTACCTGAAGGGTCCCGCCCGGACTATCTGCCCGGGAGCCGGCGAGCGCCGGCGCCCCGACACTTTCAAGCGCCGTGCCAGCCCCGTGCCGGCGCGGTACCGGGAGGCACGACCCGTTGAGAATCGGTAAAGGTCGCCGCCGGCGAGGGGGCCGGAGCGGCCAGGGGGCGCGCGCCGCGCGGGCGGCATTTCCTGCCGGCTGAACGGAGAGCGGGCGGCAGGAACTGCCGGGTGAGGCGGCGGGAGCGGGCGCACCGGCGACGGCGTATCCGGGAATGCCGGGTTCTTGCGCGGTGGGGTCCGGCCGGTAGATTGCGCCCGGTACGGTCGGCGACCCGACGGCGCGCCCGATGGATTCCCTCCGCCTCTGCTATCTGGTGCCCGCCCACCATCTCCTCGCCACGGCGGGGCCCAGCCGCAACGTGCTGTCGCTGGCCGGCGCCCTCGTGGCCGAGGGCGCCCGGGTGACGGTGGCGGTGCGGCGGGTGATCGCCGCCGAGGTGCCGGCGGGTGTGCGGGTGGTGGAGCTGGACCCGACGGCGCCTCTCGATGCCGATCCCCCCGACGATTCCGCCATGCGGGGCCTGGGCGTGGCCGAGTTCGCCCGCTATCTCGGCCGCATCCATGCCTTCCTCGCCCGCGCCGCCGCGGACTGCGACGTGTTCCTCGAGAAGACCTGGCTGCTCTCGGGCACCCTCTCGCGGCGGGCCTTCGCCCTCGGGCGGGCGGGCCTGCCGGTGGAGAACTTCGTGCCGGATCCCGCCCGTCACGCCGGGGGCGCCTGCAAGCGGCTGCGGCTCGGCCTCGCGCGGCGGCTGGCGGGGCGGGCGCTGCGCGGCCTGCCCCGCATCCTCGTGGAGACGCCGGAGCTGGCCGACGCCTTCGTGCGGGCCTACGGCGTCGCGCGGGAACGGCTGGTGGTGGTCCCCCCCGGTGTCGATCGCGAACGCTTCCGCCCGCGCCCGCAGGCGGAGGCCCGCGCCGCCCTCGGGCTCGATCCGGCGGCGTGCATCCTCCTCTACGTGGGCGTGCTGGACGCCACCCACGATCTGAGGCCGCTGCTGGAGGCCCTGGCCGCCCTCGGCGATGCGCGGCCCGCCGGTCTCCGCCTCCATCTGGTGGGAGAGGGGCCGCAGCGGGGGGTGCTCGAGACCTTCGCCCGCGTCCACCGGCTGCCGGTCCGCTTCCACGGCCGGCGGCCCCATGCGGAGATCCCGCTGTGGATCGCCGCCGCCGATCTCTGCCTCGCCCCCTATCGCCGCGAGGTCTTCGCCAACCGCGAACTGGGCTACGCCACCATGAAGATCCCCGAGTATCTCGCCGTCGGCCGGCCGGTGGTCTCGGTCCCGAGCGGGCGGGCCCGGGCGCTGATCCGCCACGGCGAGAGCGGCTTCCTGTTCGACAACCGCAGCGAGCTCTGGCAGACGTTCCTGCGGGATCTGCCCGGGCGCGAGCGGCTCGCCGCCATGGGGGCGATGGCCGCCCGTGTCCCGTTGCCGGACTGGCGCGAGAGCGCTCGCGCCTGTCTCGGCGTCTGCCGCGAACTGCTCGTCCGTCGCCGCGAGGCCGCCTGATCATGGACTCCCACCGCCTCTGGGTCTGGTCCCACCTGCTGTCGGTGGTCGGACTCACCGGGATCGCCCTCTTCTGGTTCCTGATGCCCGCGGGCCTCGCCCGGCAGGCGCCGCCGGCGCGCACCCGCGAACTGCTGGAGGTCTGTCGCCGCGCCCGCTGGCCCCACGTGGGCGTGCCCGAGCGTCTGCGCCTGCCGTTGCCGGTGGCGGGCCTGCTGGTCACCGCCCTCGTGGCGGCCACCGGCGTGCTCGCCGGCGGCGAGGTGGCGCCGGATCTCCTCTTCCGCGCCAAGCTCGCCGCCTTCGCCCTGCTGGTGGCCCTGCAGGCGATCCTGCTGGTGACCGCGCGCCCCGCCCTGCTCCGCCCCCAGCTCGCCCTGGTACTGCTGGCGCTGTGGCTCTCGGCCGTGTGGGTGCGCGGCGCGCCGCCCGATCTCGCCACCCTCGCCCTGCTGCTGCACCTGACCGCCATGGCGCTGTGGCTCGGCCACATGTTCGTCTGGCCGCTGCTGGTGGGCCCCGCCCTCAAGACCCTGCGGCCGCCGGAGACGGCGGCGGTGCTGCGCGAGGCCTCGCTGTGGATGGGCGGCCTCGGCTGGCCGGCCCTGGCGGTGCTGATCCCGACCGGTCTCTATCTGCTGGCGCTGCGCGGCATCCCGCCGGCGGCCCTCCTGGATCCCGCGACCTATGCCGGACCGGAGGGACGAGTGCTGCTGGTCAAGCTCCTCGCCGTGCTGTGGATGATCGGCTATCAGGCGCTCTTCGGCCACCGTCCGGCGCCGCGGGCCATCTACACGGACATGGCGGCGGGGCTGGTGGTGCTGGCCATGTCGGTGCTGCTGGTGCGGGGAGTGGCGGGATGAGCGCGCGCCCGCTCCTGGTCCTCGGCTTCGAGATGGGCGACGGCGACACCTTCCACCGCTTCGCCGCCGACGGCACCATGCCGGTGGTGGCGGAGTTCCTGGCCGGCGGCCTGCGCCGGCTCGCCTCGCCCGCCGACCGGCTGCACATCGCCGCTTGGCCCTCCCTCTACACGGGCATGCCGCCGGGCGAGCACGGCGTCTACTTCACCTTCCAGCCCCGCCCCGGCGTGCAGGGCTGGGTGCGCTTCGAGACCGGTCTCTACGGCGTGCCCACCCTCTGGCGACGGCTGGACGGGGCGGGCGTGCGCACTCTCGTCTTCGACGCGCCCTACACCCATCCCGAGGAGGGTCACGGCGGGGCCGCCGTCTTCGACTGGGGCTGCTGGGCCCGCTATCTCGACGGCGTCTCGCGGCCGGCGCCCCTGCTGGGCCGTCTGCGGCGGGCGGTGGGTCGCTATCCGCTGCCCTGGGAGGCCCACGATCTCGGCTTCGCCCCTCTCGACGTCGACCGGGTGGTGCCGGCCCTCGAGCGGGCACTGGCGGCACGGGCGCGGGCCGCCGCCTGGCTGCTGCGCGAACACGCCGTCGACTTCGCCCTGATGGTGTTCGGCGAGACCCACGTGGCCGGTCACTATCTGTTCGGCGACGAGGACGCGCTGCGCCGCTTCCACGCCGCCCTCGACGACGCCGTCGGCCGCGTCCTGGAGGCGGCGGGGCCGGCCTGGGACGTGGTGCTGGTCTCCGCCGACGGCACCCGCCCCAACCGCGCCGGCTGGCACCTGCTGCCGGAGGTGTTGGCCCGCTTCGGCTGGTACGCCTCGGCCGAGCACGCCGCCGGCGCCACGGAGGATGGGGACACGGAGAAGCCCGCGGTCGCGGGCGGCGGCTTCGATCCGGTGCGGCGGCTGCGCGATCTGCTGCCGCAGGACCTGCGCAAGTCGCTGGCGCGCCGGCTGCCGCGGGCGCTGCGCGACCGTCTCGCCCGGCGGGTGGACACGGCGGCGGTGGACTGGTCCCGCACCCGCGCCTATCCGCTGCCCACCGATCTCGAGGGGCTGATCCGCCTCAATCTGCGGGGTCGCGAGCCGGAGGGCACCGTCGCGCCCGAGGCCGCCCGCGCCCTCGTCGAGGAGATGCGGGCGAAGCTCTCCGAGCTCGTGGATCCGGCGCGCGGGCGGCGGGTGGTGCGCGAGGTGCTGGTGGTGGACGAGGTCTTCCCCGGCCGCCGCCGCGACCGGTTGCCGGATCTGGTGGTGGTGTGGGACGACGCGGCCCCCGTCGAGGCCGTCCATCATCCGGAGATCGGGACGGTGTGCGGGTGCTCGCCGGATCCGCGCCCCGGCACCCACGCCGGGCCCGGCTTCGCCGCCACCCGCGGCGGCGTGGCGGCGGCGGAAGGGGACGTGCTCGACCTCGCCCCGAGCGTCCTCGCCCGCTTCGGCGTGGCACCGCCGGCGGAGATGCGGGGCGAGGTGTGGCCCGAGATCGCAGCGGGAGGAGATCGGTGACCGTCCGCGTTCTTCAGATCGGCGCCGGCATCCGCGGGCGCCATTGGATCGATTTCGTGAAGCGACACGGCGAGGTGACCCACGCGGGGCTGGTGGAGCCGGACGCCGCCAACCGCGCGCGGGCGCGGGAGATGCTGGGCGAGGGGGTGCCCGTCTTCGCCGACCTCGAGGAGGCCCTCGCCGCCGTCGCGGCCGATGCGGCGCTGATCGCGAGCCCCAGCGAACACCACGCCGCCCAGACCGTCCGCTGCCTCGAGGCGGGCCTCGCGGTGATGGTGGAGAAGCCCCTCGCCCGCGACGTGGCGGAGGGGCTGTCGGTCGTCGCCGCCGCCGCCCGCACCGGCCGGCCGGTGATGGTGGCGGAGAACTACCGCTTCTTCCCGGCCGAGCGCACCCTCAAGAAGCTGCTCGGGGAGGGGATGCTCGGGCGCATCGACTACGTGGACCTGGTGGACCGGCGCCACATGCCGAGCCACACCGAGGGGCCCTGGCTCGCCCGCATCGACTATCCCCAACTCCAGGAGATCGCCATCCACCATTTCGACAGCCTCCGCGCCTTCCTCGGCACCCGGCCGCAGGCGCTCTCGGCGCGGGTGTGGAACGCCCCCTGGAGCGACTACGCCCACGGCTCCGACACCCAGGCCACCATCGAGTTCGACGGCCCGCGGGTGAACTATCTCGGCACCCTCCGCTCCCACCGCTTCGGCTTCTCCATCTGGATCGAGGGGGAGAGGGGGGTGCTGTGGTCCAACCGCAAGTGGGTGTTCCACCGTCCCGCCGGCAGCCGCTGGTTCCGCCCGGTGCGCAACGTGCCGGTGCCGCCGGGCGACGAGAAGCCCTACCCGCAGGGCGGCACCACCTCGCTGCTGAACGCACTGGTGGCCATGGTGCGGGACGGCACGCCGGCCGAGACCCGGGCCGAGGACAACATCTGGACGGTGGCCATGGTGGAGGCGGGCAAGCGCTCGGATCGGGAGGGACGGGTGGTGGCCCTCGACGAGGTGCTCACCGAGGAGCGGCTGGCCCGGGCGATGCGGGGGGAGGCGTGAGTGCGGACCGGATCCTGCTGATCGGCCTCGATTCGGCCGATCTGGAGCTGATCGAGGCCTGGCGCGGCGAGGGCGCGCTGCCGGTGCTGGACTCGCTGGTCCGTGACGGGGTGGCGCTGCGCCTCGCCACCACCGCCGAGGTCATGCACGTCTCGGCCTGGCCCACCATCTACACCGGCGCCACGCCCGGCCGCCACGGCCTCTACCACGCCTTCCAGGTGCGGGCCGGGAGCCGGCGCATCCACCGCACGGATCCCGCCTGGCGGGCGCTGCCGGCCTTCTGGGAGGTGCTGGATGCCGCCGGCGTGCCCACCCTCGTGGTGGACGCCTTCATGGACCGGCCGGTGGCGCCGGACTTCCGCGGCATCCAGGTGCGGGAGTACGGCACCTGGACCTGGTTCACGGAACCCGGCAGCCATCCGTCCGGGCTCCATCGGGAGATCGTGCGCCGCTTCGGCCGCTATCCGGCCCCGGAGCATCTCGACCAGGTCACCATCCCCGACCTGCTCCGCTTTCGCGACACCCTCGTCCTGGCGGCCCGGGTCAAGGGCGAGGTGCTGGCCTGGCTCCTGACGGAACATCCCTGGCGGGTGGCCTTCGTCAATTTCGCCGAACCCCACGGCGGCGGCCACTATCTCTGGCACGGCGGCGATCCCGACTATCCGCTGCGCCCGGATCCCCCCCTGCCCGAGGGCGTCCATCCCCTGCGCGACGTCTACCGGGCGGTGGACGCCGCCATCGGGCGGGTGCTGGAGGCGGTGGGCGAGGAGACGACGGTGCTCGTCTTCTCCGGCGACGGCATGGGGCCCAACCACTCCGGCTCCCATCTGGTGGCGCCGCTGCTGCACGCCCTCGATCTCCTCCACGCGAGCGGGCTGGGCGGTGGTGCCGGGGACGCGGCGGACGGGCCGAAGGCGGGATTGGCCCAGCGCCTGCGGACGCTGATCCCGCTGCCGGTGCGTCAGAGCCTCTCCCGCTGTCTGCCGCGGGCGGTGCGCCAACGCCTCGCCATGAAGTGGATGAACAGCGGCATCGACTGGTCCCGCACCCGCGCCTTCTGTATTCCCAACAGCAACGAGGGCTACGTGCGCCTCAATCTCGCCGGTCGCGAACCGGAGGGAATCGTGGGCGCCGGCGAGGAGGCGGAGGCGCTCCTGGACCGGCTCGCCCGCGAGTTCGCCGGCCTCGTCCATCCCGTCACCGGCCGCCGCTGCGCCCACGGCGTCCACCGCATCGACGCCGTCTTCCCGGGCGATCAGCGCGTGCATCTGCCGGATCTGGTGGTGAGCTTCGATCCGGCGGCGCGGATCACCACCGCCGTGGAGGCCCCCACGGCCGGCCGCATCGAGGGCCCGGCGCCGTGGGAGGTGCCGGCCCACTACACCGGCAACCACCGGCCCAACGCCTTCCTCTTCGCCCGCGGGCCGCGGGTGGTGCGGGAGGCGGCCGTCGAGCGGCCGCACATCGTCGACATCCCGGCGAGCGTGCTGGCCATGGCCGGGGTGACGCCGCCCGCCCATCTCGAGGGGCGGCCGCTTCCCGTCTTCCGCTGAGGGACCATGTGCGGCCTCGCCGGCATCCTCCGTCTCGACGGCCGCCCCGCCGGTGACGGGGAGCGCCGGCGGGTGGACCGCATGCTCGACCGTATCGCCCATCGCGGGCCGGACGACCGTGGGGTGGCGTGCGAGGGGCCGGTGTGTCTGGGCTCGGTGCGCCTCGCCATCCTCGATCTCTCGCCGGCCGGCCACATGCCCATGCGCGGCGCCGGTGACCGCGCGCTCCTCGCCTACAACGGAGAGGTCTACGACCACGGGACCCTGCGCCGGGAGCTGACGGCGGAGGGCGTCGTCTTCCGCTCCCACACCGACACCGAGGTGGTGCTGGAGGCGATGGTGCGGCACGGCGAAGCGATCCTCCACCGCTTCATCGGCATGTTCGCCTTCGCCCTCTACCGGGCCGACCGCGGTGAGCTGCTGCTGGTGCGCGACCGCTACGGGGTGAAGCCCCTCTACTGGGCGGTGGTGGGCCGGCGGCTCGTGTTCGCCTCCGAGCTCAAGGCGCTGCTGGCGGAGCTGCCGCGGCGGGAGGCGGACCGGGCGGCCCTCGCGGAGTGGTGGCTCTACCGGAATCTCGACGGTCTCGGTACCCGCACGCCGGTGGTGGGCATCCGCCAGTTGCCGGCAGGCCATCTGCTGCGGGTGGGTCGGGACGGCACACCGCGTCTCTCCCGCTGGTACGATCCGCTCGCCGCCGTGGACGCCGAGCGCCACCGTACCCTCGCCCGCACGCCCGTCCGGGTGGTGGTTGAGGAGGTGGCGCGGCTGCTCGCCGATTCGATCCGCCTGCGCCTGGTCGCGGACGTGCCGGTGGGGGTGCTGCTGTCGGGCGGGCTCGATTCCAGCCTGGTGACCCTGCTGGCGGCGCGGGTGCAGCGCGACCTCACCGCCTTCCACGTCTCGGTGCCGGCGGGGCGGGGCTTCGACGAGCGCCCGTACGCCGAGACGGTGGCGCGGACGGCGGGCATCCCGCTGGTGGTCCGGGAGCTGGATCCGTCCGTCTTCCGCCGCGGTCTGCCGCGGGTGGCCTGGCTCGAGGACCTGCCCATCACCCATCCCAACTCCGTCGCCTATCACGAGATCGCCCGCACCGCGCGGGCGCACGGCGTCGTCGTGCTGCTGTCGGGGGAGGGGGCGGACGAGCTGTTCGGCGGCTATGCCTGGAGCCAGCGTCGTCGCCGCCGGCTGGTCCGCCTCGCTCCCCTGTTCCGGCGGCTGCCGCCCCGGCTGCGCGACGCCCTCACCCTCTTCGTCTACGGGATGGACGGGCTTCCCGTCACCGCCCACCGCTTCCGCGAGGCGCTGCCGGCGGCGGTGACGGCCCTCGACCGCGGCCTCAGGGCCGAGCTGGAGGCGCGGGCGGAGGCGGCCTTCCGCTTCGTGACCGATGCCGGCGAGCGAGCGGTCATGGCCGGCACCGCGTGCGATCTCGTCGACTTCCTCGCCCCGCTGCTGCGACGGCTGGACCGGACCACCATGGGCGCCTCGGTGGAGTGCCGCGAGCCCTTCCTGGATCCGCGGCTGGTGCATCTGGCGCTGGCCCTGCCGGCCGAATGGAAGGTGGGACGGCGCGCCGACAAATGGGTGCTCAAGCGCATCGCCGAACCCCTGCTGCCGCGTGCCCACGTCCACCGGCCGAAGATGGGCTTCCCCCTGCCCCTCGCCGACTATCTGGCGCCACTTGCCGACGGTCGCGCCCTCGCGGGCGGCTTCGTGGCCGAGACGCTGGGACTCGCCCGGGCGGCCATCCGCCGCGTCCTCGACGAGCTGCCGCGCCGCACCCACGGCCCCTTCGGCCTGCTGGCCCTCGAACTGTGGGGACGCATCCATCTGGCCGGCGAGGATCCGGAGGCGGTGGGCGTGCGCCTCGGTCTCCTGGAAGGGACGGGCGCGGAGACCTCAGCGGCCGCGGTCGCGGGCGGCGTCGGCTGAGCCGCGCTCCGGCTTCGCCGCATCGGCGGGCCCGGCGGCGGGGCGCGGTGCCGGCGCCGGCGGCACCCGCGGAGATCCGTCCCCCGCGGCCGGCTCCGGACCGTCGCCCCCCGCGGCGGTGGCGGTCCGGTGGGACGAAGAGGCCGCTTCGAGGGCCCGGATGCGCGCCTCCAGCCGCTTCGCCGCCTCCGGGCGTGCGGCGGCGAGAAGGGCGGTGGCCCGGTTGCGGAGATAGGGCAGGAGGCGCGGATCGTCGGCGCCGAAGGCGCGCTCGGCGAGTTCGACGGCCCGCGCGAAATCCTCCACCGCCTCCTCCAGCCGGCCCAGATCGTAGGCGAGGGCGCCGTGGTCGTTCCACAGCCGTGCCAGCTCCGCCGGATGGGCGCCCGCCTTCTCCTCGATGGCGATGGCCTCCGTCAGGAGTCCGAGTCCGCGGTCCCGCTCGCCGGCGGTGGCGAGAACGGTGGCGAGATTGGCGCGCGCCGAGACGGCGAGGTCCGCCGGCACGTCGCCGAGACTCTTCGAGTCGGCGACGGCCCGCTCCAGCACCCGCGCGGCGCGCTCGATCTCCCCCACCTCGAAGAGATTGACGCCGAGATCGTTGCGGATGCGGACGGTGGTGGGCGAGGGCGGGGCGTCGTCGGCCAGCGAGGCCAGCGCCCGCTCCAGGAGCGGCACCGCCTCCTCGCTGCGCCCCTGGCGTCGCAACACCTCGGCGAGGTTCACCAGCAACGGCACGAGACGGTCCGCCGGCGTCTCCGCCCGCCCCTCCAGCCGGGCGAGGGCGTCGCGGTAGAGGCGCTCCGCCTCCTCGAGGCGGCCGGCGCCGGCCTCGAGGGCGGCGAGATCGGCCAGCACCCCCACCGTGTCGGGATGATCACGGCCGAGGGTCTTCTCGAGGGTGGCCAGGGCCTCGCGGAAATCTTCGCGCGCCGCTCCGAGGCGGCCACGGGCCGCCGCCACCGCGGCGAATCCGATGCGGCTCTGGGCGGTGTCGGGATGATCGGGGCCGAGCCGGGCCTCGCGGATGGCCAGCGCCCGTCGGTGGAGACGTTCGGCGGCGTCGAGATCGCCGCGGGCACGGGCGAGTTCGGCGAGATTGACCAGCACCTGCGCCACCGCCGGATCCTCCTCGCCCAGCACCGCTTCACGGAGGGCGAGCGCCTCGCGATAGGCGCGCTCCGCTTCCTCGAGACGCCCCAGACGGTGGAGCGCGAAGCCCAGATTGTTGAGGGCCACCGCCCGTTGCAGCCGGACCTCGGGATCCTCCGTCCCGCCGGCGGCCTCCACCGCCTCGGCGAAGCGGTCGCGCGCCTCCTCCAGCCGTCCCGCCCGCACCAGCGCGGCGCCCTCCTCCACGAGACGCGCCCAGTCCTCGCCGGCCCGCACCGCCGGGGGCACGGAGACGAGGAGGGGCGGGACGAGGATCGGAAGGAGGAAGAGGACACGCCAACCGGCGCGCCGGGTGGGACCACCGCGACCTGCCATGCCGAGTCCGCCGCTCGCGCCGCACGGGCGCACCGCGCGCAAGGTATCGCCCCGTCCCCGGGCCGTCGAGCCCGGGCGGCGGGGCTTGCCGGGGTCCGGTCCCCGCGGCATGCTGACGGCGCAGGCCGGTGCGGATGCCGGCCGGGCCAGAGGAGGAGGCATCCGGATGTCCACCGTCCGACGTCGTGAATTGCTGTTCGGCACCGCCGGGGCGGCCGCGCTCACGCTGGCGGGGCTGCGCGGGGCGCGGGCCGGTCGGGACCGCTCCTACATCCTCGCCACCGCCACCACCGGCGGCACCTACTATCCGGTGGGCGTGGCCATCGCCACGCTGATCAAGGTCAAGCTCCAGCCCAAGCAGAAGATCGACATGTCGGCCATCAGCTCGGCCGGCTCGGGCGAGAACGTCAAGCTGCTGCGGGAGAACCAGGCCCAGTTCGCGATCCTTCAGGGTCTGTTCGGCAAGTGGGCCTGGACGGGAACGGGCCGCTTCGCCGGGGCCGGACCGCAGACCTGGCTGCGGTCGGTGACGATGCTGTGGCAGAACGTGGAGCACTTCCTGCTCTATCGCGACTACGTCACCACCGGCACGGTGATGGATCTGGAGAACGCCTACGGCAAGCCGTTCTCCATCGGCAAGAAGAACTCCGGCACCGAGGGGTCGGGCCGCACCATCCTCGGCAATCTCGGCATCGATCCCGAGAAGTTCGAACTGGTCTATCTCGGCTACGGTCCCACCGCCGACGCCCTGCAGAACGGCAATGTGGTGGGCGCCAATCTGCCCGCCGGTCCGCCGGTCTCGGCGGTGACCCGCGCCATGGCGGCGGTGGGCGAGCGGCTGGCGATCCTGAAGTTCCCGCCGGAGCTGGCCGCGAAGGCGGACGGCGGCATGAATCTGTGGACGCCGTACACCCTCGAGGCCGGCACCTATCCCAACCAGGACGAGGACGTCCCGACCATCGCCCAGCCCAACTTCCTCGGCGTGCGGGCGGACGTGGACGAGGAGGCGGTCTATCTGATCGTCAAGACCATCTACGAGAACCTGCCCTTCCTCCACAACATCCACGCCGCCACCAAGGCCATGGCGCTGGAGAAGGCCATCGCGGGGCTGCCGGCGCCGCTCCATCCCGGTGCGCTGCGCTTCTACCGGGAGGCGGGGCTCGAGATCCCCGAGCATCTCCTGCCGCCGCAGTGAACCTTCGGGGTGGGGACCGGCGCGCTCCCCACCCCCTTCGCGCCGCGGAGCCCGGATCGCCGCATGGCCTCGCTGGAACGTCCGCGCGACGCCGAGGCCGCCGAGGAGGCGGTGTCGGTGGCCGCCACGCGGCCCCTCGACGGCACGCCGTTGGGCCGGGTGGTGTTCTGGATCGGCGTCGCCCTCGCCCTCTTCCACATCTGGGCCAACACCGTGGGGCTGGTGCGGGAGCTCACCCTCACCGCCGTCCACTGGGGCGGCTTCGGCCTCCTCTGCGCCCTCGTGATCCCCGCCCGCCGGCGGGATTCGCGGGCGATGCTCGTGGTCGACGCGGGGCTCGGACTGCTGGCGCTGGCGGCGGGGATCTATGCCGTCTTCGCCTTCGATCCCCTCTACGAACGCGGCGTCACCTTCGTCTGGAGCGACTGGCTCTTCTCCATCCTCGCCGTGGCGCTGGCGCTGGAGTTCGCGCGGCGCAGCGCCGGCTGGTTCATCCCGGTGCTGGCCCTGCTGGGGCTCGCCTACGTGGCCTTCCTCGGCCCGTGGGCGCCGGGCGTGTTCCGCTTTCCCGGCCTCACCCTCGAGACCACCCTGTTCCGCGCCTATTTCGAAGTCTCGGGGATGTTCGGCGACATCGCCCGCATCGGCGCCACCTACGTGTTCATGTTCGTGCTCTTCGGCGCCTTCCTGCTGCGCTCGGGGGCGGGCGACTTCGTCATCGATCTGGCGCGGGTGGTGGCCGGCCGCTTCACCGGCGGCCCGGGGCTGGTGGCGGTGTTCGGCTCGGCGCTGATGGGCACGGTCTCCGGTTCGGCGGTGGCGAACACCGTCTCCACCGGCGTGGTCACCATTCCCCTCATGACCCGCGCCGGCTTCCCGCCGCGCTTCGCCGCCGGCGTCGAGGCGGCGGCGTCCACCGGCGGCCAGCTCATGCCGCCCATCATGGGGGCGGGCGCCTTCGTCATGGCCAACTACACCCAGATCCCCTACCTCACCATCGCCGCCGTCTCGGTGCTGCCGGCGCTGCTGTACTTCTTCTCCGTGGGCGTGTGGGTGCGCATCACCGCCCGCAAGCACGACCTGCGACCGCCGGCGGAGACTCCGCCCCCGCTGTGGGAGGTGCTGCGCCGGGGCGGCCTCACCTTCGTCCTGCCCATCGGCGTACTGGTGGGCATGCTGGTGTGGGGCTTCACCCCCACCTACGCCGCCGGTGCCGGCATGCTGGCGGTGGTGGTGGCGAGCTGGCTCGGGCCGAGGCCCATGGGCCCGCGGGCGGTGCTGGAGGCGCTGGCGCTGGGCGCGCGCAACATGGTCACCACCGCCATGCTGCTGGTGACCATCGGGCTGGTGGTCATGGTGGTGGCCACCACCGGCATGGGCAACACCATCTCGCTGATGCTGGCGGAGTGGGCCGGCGGCAGCCTCTTCGTGGCGCTGGTGCTGGTGGCGCTGGCCTCGCTGGTGCTGGGGATGGGGTTGCCGGTGACCGCCTCCTACATCGTCCTCGCCACCCTCTCGGCGCCGGCGCTGGTACAGCTCATCAATCAGAACCACGTGATCGCCATGATCGCCGACGGCACCCTGCCGGAGGCGGCGAAGGCCATCTTCCTGCTGGCCGATCCGGCCGCCGCGGCGAGACTGGCCGGGCCGATGCCGTACGAGGAGGCGGCGGCCCTCTACGCGCTGGTGCCCCCGGAATTCTCGGGGACCCTGTTCCAGCAGGCGCTGTCGCCGGAGGTCCTGCTCACCACCCTGCTGTCGGCGCACATGATCATCTTCTGGCTGTCCCAGGACAGCAACGTCACACCCCCCGTCTGTCTCGCCGCCTTCGCCGCCGCCGCCGTCGCCAGGACCCCGCCCATGGCCACGGGGCTCACCGCCTGGCGCATCGCCAAGGGCCTCTACATCGTGCCGGTGCTGTTCGCCTACACGCCCTATCTCTCGGGCGACTTCGCCACCGCCCTCGGTATCACCCTCTTCGCGGCGCTGGCCGTCTACGCCCTCGCCGCCGCCTTCGAGGGCTACGCCGAATGGCCGCTGGCCCTGCCGACGCGGCTGGCGCTGGCGGCGGCGGGGGTGGTGCTGTTGTGGCCTGCCGCTGCCGCCTGGCACGGGGCGGCGGCCGTGACGGTGGCCGCCGTGCTGGCGCTCGACCGCCTGTGGCCGGGGCGACGGGATCAGCTCTCCAGGAACATGTAGGTACTGGTGGCCCGGGCCACGGGACGGCCGGGATCGTCGTCGTGGAGGGTGATCTCGCCGTAGGCGAGGGTGCGCCCGGCCCGTACCACCCGGGCATCGGCCGCGAGCCGCGCCCCGCGTGCCGGCCGCAGGAAGGTGGTGGTCTGGGTGACGGTGGTGGGGACGAAAGTGCCCCTCGTGGTGGCGAGGGCCAGCGCCATGGCGGTGTCCGCCAGCGCCATCGTGGCCTGGCCGCAGACGATGCCGCCCACCCGGGCGATGCGCGACCCCGCCGGGACCGCGAGGAGCACCCGTCCCGTCTCCACCGTCTCGACGCGGATGTCGAGCTCCCGCACCCAGGGCGCGAAATGGGCCTCCAGCCAGGCCGCCACCGTCGCCGCGTCCACCATCGCTCCGTCTCCGTCCGTGTCACCGGCGTCCTCCTCCCGGCACCGGGGAGGGAGCGGACGGCGGGCGGGCCCGACGGCCCGCCCGCGCCCCACGTTCACTCGACGACGCCGCAGGCGATGCGCGCACCGCCGCCACCGAGCTTCTTCGGCTCGTCCGAATAGTTGTCGCCGCCGGCATGGATCATCAGGGCGTGGCCCCGCAGCGTCTCCACCTCGCGGATGCGCGGTGCCACCACCGGCAGGCGGGCACGACCCTCGGCGTCGACCAGGAGGCGTGGCAGATCGCCCAGATGCCCCGCGCCCACCGGGCCCTCGTGACGACCGGTGTTCCCGGGATCCCAGTGGCCGCCCGCGGCGAGACCGGCGACCTTCTTCCCGTTCTTCTCGCCGGGGTCGCAGGAGGCGTTGGCGTGGACGTGGAAGCCGTGCTCGCCGGGGGGCAGCCCCGTGAGATCGGGCGCGAAGATGGCGCCGAAGGGACCGTCGGCGACGGTGACGGTGCCGATGGCCTCGCCCACGCCCTCGGGGGAGATGGCGTGCATGCGCACTTCGAGCTGGGCGGCGGCGACGCCGCCGGCCCACAGACCCAGAAGCAGGACACCCCATGCGGCTCGGAACATGGCCCGTGGTTCTCCCTCGTTCGTGTGGTACGTCGTCCCTCCCCTTACCGGGAGGGGGCATCTTTCCGCATAACCGGACCCGAAGCGGGGGGCAAGACCGAGGGCCCGTACGCCCTCTCCGCTCCGAAGACGCGAGGCCCGCCCCGGAACCGTCCGGAGGGCGCGACCCGCTTCGCGGCGGCCTCACCATGTGAGCGGAGCGATGCGGCGGGACGCGGGCAAGGGACGTTCCCCCACCATCTCTCCCGCGGTGGTTCCGTGCCCTTGCACCGTTCACCGCACGGCCTATGAGAGGCGCCGGGACGGGGGAGACGGTCCATGCGGCGCATCCGCCTCGGCATCAACATCGACCATGTGGCCACCCTGCGCAATGCCCGCGGCGGGACCCATCCCGACCCGATCCGGGCGGCCCGTCTCGTCCGCGAGGCGGGCGGCGACCAGGTGACGGCCCATCTGCGCGAGGACCGCCGCCACATCACCGACGCCGACGTGGAGCGCATCGCCCGCGAGGTGGACCTGCCCTTCAATCTGGAGATGGCGGCGACGGAGGAGATGCGGGCCATCGCCCTGCGGGTGCGGCCGCACGCCTGCTGCATCGTCCCCGAACGCCGCGAGGAGCGCACCACCGAATCCGGGCTCGACGTGGCCGGGCAGGAGACGTATCTGCGCCGCTACGTCGGCCCGCTCCTGGAGGCCGGCATCCGCGTCTCCCTCTTCGTGGACCCCGACCCGGTGCAACTGGAGGCGGCGGCGCGGGTGGGGGTGCCCTGCGTGGAACTGCACACCGGCACCTACTGCGAGGCCGCCGGGACGGCGCGGGAGCGGGAGCTGCGGCGGCTCGTGGAGGCGGCGCGGCGCTGCGCGGAGCTCGGCCTCGAATGCCATGCCGGCCACGGCCTCGACTACGACAATGTGCGGCCGGTGGCGGCCCTGCCCCAGGTGGTGGAGCTCAACATCGGCCACTTCCTGATCGGCGAGGCGGTCTTCGCGGGGTTCGTGGCGGCGGTGCGGCGCATGCGCGAGATCCTCGACGCCGTGCGGAGCGGGGCATGATCCTCGGCCTCGGCACCGATCTCGTGGACATCCGGCGGATCGAGCGCACCCTCGAGCGCTTCGGCGACCGCTTCACCCACCGCTGCTTCACCGCCGGCGAGCGGGCGCGGGCCGAGCGCCGCTCGCGACGGGCCGAGACCTACGCCAAGCGCTTCGCCGCCAAGGAGGCCTGCGCCAAGGCGCTGGGCACCGGTTTCCGCCGCGGCGTCTTCCTCCGTGACCTCGAGGTGGTGAATCTGCCCTCGGGCAAACCCACCCTGCGCCTGCACGGGGGAGCGGCGCGCCGCCTCGCCGAGATCACGCCGCCGGGCATGGCGGCGCGCATCGAGCTCACCCTCACGGACGAACCGCCCCTGGCCCAGGCCTTCGTGATCATCTGGGCCGTGCCCGTCACGCCGCCGGCCGGGCACGGGGCCGAGACGGGAGGGTCGGAGACGGCGACGGGGGATCCGGGACGGTGATCGATCTCTACTACTGGCCCACGCCCAACGGGCACAAGATCACCCTCTTCCTGGAGGAGGCGGGCCTGCCGTACCGGCTCGTGCCCGTCGACATCGGTCGCGGCGCCCAGTTCGATCCCGCCTTCCTCGCCGTCAGTCCCAACAACCGCATCCCCGCCATCGTCGACCACGACCCGCCGGACGGGGGACCGCCGCTCTCCGTCTTCGAGTCGGGGGCGATCCTGCTCTATCTCGCCGAGAAGACCGGTCGCTTCCTCCCGGCCGATCTCCGCGGCCGCAAGACGGTGCTGGAATGGCTGTTCTGGCAGGTGGGCGGCCTCGGACCCATGGCCGGCCAGGCGCACCACTTCCTCGATTACGCGCCGGAGCGGGTTCCCTATGCGACGGAACGCTACGTGCGGGAGGTCTCGAGGCTCCACGCGGTGCTGGACCGGCGGCTGGAGGGACGCCGCTTCCTCGCCGGCGAGGCCTACACCATCGCCGACATGGCCTGCTATCCGTGGGTGGTGCCCTGGAAGCGGCAGCGGCAGCGCCTCGACGATCACCCGAATCTGCGCCGCTGGTTCGAGGAGATCCGCGCGCGGCCGGCGACCCAGCGGGCCTACGCCCGGGCCGCGGAGATCCGGGAGGCCGCCCGCGGCCTCGACGAGGAGGCGAAGAGGATCCTGTTCGGTCAGGGGGCGGAAGTGGTCCGGCGGGACCGCCCCGGGTCCTGAACGGTGAGTGGATCGGGAGGAACGGAGATGGGAACGAAGCTGCGCACGACGACGACGATCCTCGCGGCCGCGGCCCTGCTCCTCGCCTCGCCGTTGCCGGCGTCGGCGGGCCGCGACGGGGGCGCGAAGGAACTGGAGCGGCTCGAGCGGCAGTTGCAGCGACAGGGCAAGGTCACCCGCCGCCTCCCGCTCGAGCCGGGAGCGCCGCGTCCCGCGGCATCCCAGAACCCGTGCGGCGATGCCCTCGGCGCCTGCTGGCGGACGGTCGGCTGCCGGCTGGGCTTCTGCCTGTGCGTGGCCGAGCGCTCCTGCCTGGAACGGCAGGACCAGAACTGACCTCCGCCGCGGGGCGACGGGACGGCCCGGGCTCCGGCCCGGGCCCCTTCGTTCCCGGCCTCACATGTGGACGTAATTGGGGCCGCCGCCGCCCTCCGGCGGCACCCACTCGATGTTCTGGCGCGGATCCTTGATGTCGCAGGTCTTGCAGTGGACGCAGTTGGCGAAATTGATCTGAAGACGCCGACCGCCCCGCCCGTCGTCCACGAACTCGTACACGGCGGCCGGACAGTAGCGCGCCTCGGGTCCGCCATATTCCGCCAGGTTCACCTCCACCGGGACGCGCGGATCCCGCAGCCGCAGATGGCAGGGCTGGTCCTCCTCGTGGGCCACGTTGGCGAGGAAGACCGAGGAGAGCCGGTCGAAGGTGATGCGACCGTCCGGTTTCGGATAGTCGATCCGCCGTGCCTCCGCGGCCCGCCGCAGCGTCGCGTGGTCGGGGGCATGGTGCCGCAGGGTCCAGGGCGCTCTGCCGCGGAATACCCAGGTGTCGAGGGCGGCGTAGGCCATGGCCGGCCACAGCCCCCAGCGGAAGGCGGGGCGAATGTTGCGCGCGCGGTAGAGCTCGTCCCAGAGCCAGCTCGTCCGCAGCCGCTCCGGATAGGCGTCGAGGACGGTGCGGCTCTCGCCGCGGGCCAGCGCCTCCACCACCGCCTCCGCCGCCACCATGGCCGACTTCATGGCCATGTGGGTGCCCTTGATCTTGGGCACGTTGAGGAAGCCGGCACAGTCGCCGACGAGGGCACCGCCCGGGAAGACCAGCCGCGGCAGCGACTGGAAACCGCCCTCCACCAGCGCGCGGGCGCCGTAGCCCACCCGCCGCGCGCCCGCCTCGAACAGCGGGCGGATGGCCGGATGGAGCTTGAAGCGCTGCATCTCCTCGAAGGGGGAGAGCCAGGGGTTGGTGTAGTCGAGGCCCACCACGAAGCCGACGGAGACGAAGCGCTCTCCGGAGGGGCCGGTCCAGTGGTAGAGGAAGGAGCCGCCGTAGGTGTCCGGATCCAGCGGCCAGCCCACGGTGTGGATCACCAGCCCCGGCCGGTGGCGCGCCTCCGGCACCTCCCACAGCTCCTTGATGCCGAGGCCGTAGGTCTGGGGCTGGGCGTCACGGCGGAGGTCGAAATGCCGCTCGAGGCGTCGGGTGAGATGGCCGCGGCAGCCCTCGGCGAAGAGGGTGTAGCGGGCGTGCAGCTCCACCCCGGGCTGGTGGTTGGGACCGGGGGTGCCGTCCCGGCGCACGCCCATGTCGCCGGTGATCACGCCGGCGACCCGGCCCTCCCCGTCGTAGAGCACCTCGGCCGCCGGGAAGCCCGCGAACACCTCCACGCCCAGCGCCTCGGCCCGCTCGCCCAGCCACCGGCAGAGATCGGAGAGGCTGACGATCCAATTGCCCTCGTTGCGCATCTGCGGCGGGGTGGGCAGGCGGACGGCGCGGCGCTCGGTGAGGAAGAGGAAACGGTCCTCGCGCGCCGGCGTGGTGAGGGGCGCCCCCCCTTCGCGCCAGTCCGGCAGCAGTTCGTCGAGCGCGCGAGTCTCGATCACCGCCCCGGAGAGGATGTGGGCGCCGATCTCCGATCCCTTCTCCAGCAGGCAGACGGAGGGTTCGAGCCCGCGTTCGCGGGCGAGGCGGGCGATGTGGATGGCGGCGGCGAGCCCGGCGGGCCCGCCGCCCACGATCACCACGTCGAACTCCATGCGCTCGCGCGCGACCGCCGCCTCGCTCATGGACACCTCCCGACCCTTGGGCCCGCTCCCGGATGGCGGCGGGACGGTTAGCACGGCCGCCGCCGCCGGTCCAAGCGCCTGCGCGCCCCCGTCCACTCGGCGAACACGGCATCCCCGAATACATCGAAGGGGCGTACTCCGGAGCCGATCACCCGTCCGCGCCGACCTCCCCCGCGTTGCAAGGCGTCGCCCCTCGGGTCAGATTGGATGCCGGCACCGCGCCGGCGCACCGGACCGGATCCATGCTCTTCCACTCGCTCGAGTTCCTGCTGGGATTCCTGCCGGTCACGCTCCTGGGCTTCTTCCTGCTGGGCCGGCGCGAGGCGACGCGGCGCTTCGCCCCCCTGTGGCTGGTGGCCTGTTCGCTGTTCTTCTACGCCTGGTGGAATCCGCCCTTCGTCCTGCTGCTGCTGGCCAGCATCCTGGTCAACTACGCCATCGGTCAGCGGCTGCTGCGCCGGCCGTCGCGGGCGCTCTTGACCCTGGGCATCGCCCTCGACCTGGCGGTGATCGGCTATTTCAAATACGTCAACTTCTTCCTCGGCACCCTCGGCGCGCTCACGGGGGCGGATCTCGTCGTCGCCGGCGTGTTCCTGCCCCTCGGGATCTCCTTCTTCACCTTCCAGCAGATCGCCTATCTGGTGGACGCCCATCGCGGGCTCGTCGGCTCCCGGGGACTCGTCGACTACGCCCTCTTCGTCTCCTTCTTCCCCCAGCTCATCGCCGGGCCCATCGTCCATCACGGCGAGATGATGCCCCAGTTCCGCGAGAGCGCCACCTACCGGCCGCGGCCCGACCATTTCGCCCTGGGCCTCGCCATCTTCACCTTCGGTCTCGTCAAGAAGGTGATCGTCGCCGACGGCGTGGCGGTCTATGCCACGCCGGTGTTCGACGCGGCGCTGGCCGGCCGCGATCCCACCCTCCTGGAGGCGTGGGGCGGAGCGCTGGCCTATACCTTCCAGCTCTATTTCGACTTCTCCGGATATTCCGACATGGCCATCGGCCTCGCGCGGATGTTCAACATCCGCCTTCCCTTCAACTTCGACAGTCCCTACAAGGCCACCGACATCGTGGATTTCTGGCGCCGCTGGCACATGACCCTGTCGCGCTTCCTCCGCGACTATCTCTACATTCCCCTGGGGGGCAGCCGGAAGGGGCCGGTGCGGCGTTATCTCAATCTGATGATCACCATGCTGCTGGGCGGCCTCTGGCACGGTGCCGCCTGGACCTTCGTGGTCTGGGGCGGCCTCCACGGTCTCTACCTCATGATCGCCCACGGCTGGCGGGCCCTGCGCGCGCGGCTCGGATGGCTCCCGGAGCGGCCGAGCGCGTGGGGGCGGTTCGCGGCATGGACGCTCACCTTCCTCGCCGTGGTGGTGGCGTGGGTTCCCTTCCGGGCCGAGAGCTTCGAGGCGGCCGGCCGCATCCTCGCCGGCATGGCCGGTCTCAACGGCATCGTCCTGCCGGAGAAGTTTGCCGCCCTCTTCGGTCCGCTCACGCCCCTGCTCGGCGTCCTCGGCGTCGAGTTCCGCTACGTCCCCGACTTCCTCTTCCGCGGCGGCGAGGAAGCGCTGTGGCTCGCCGGTGCCGCCGCCATCGCCTTCCTCCTGCCCAACACCCAGCAGTGGTTCCGTCTCGAGGGCGCACGGCCGCTGGACGATCGCTGGTGGCGGTTCGTGCCGGCGGTGCTCGCCCGTTTCGACGCCCGGCCCGCCCAGGCCGTCGCCCTCGGGGTGACGGCGGCGGTGCTGCTCCTGGCCCTGGTCTCGGAGGCGCCGCGTGAGTTCCTCTATTTCCAGTTCTGAACCGCATCCGGATCGGCGGCAGGGGCGCCGCTTCGTCCGCCTGTTCGCGGCGGCGCTGCTGGGCACCCTCGGTCTGGTGGTGGGCGGCCTCGCCCTGCTGGATGCGACGGGGCGCCTGCCGCCGCCCCCCCTCAGCGGCCGCTGGGATCTCGACCTCACCCTCCTGCGCTGGCGCGAGAGGCCGCCGCCCCCGGCCGATCTCCTGTTCGCCGGTTCCTCCGTGGCCTTCTACGGTGTGGACGGGACCGTGGTGCGGGAGGGCCTCGGCGGGGGCGTGCGCTTCCGCAATGTGGGGCTGCTGGGGGCCAAGATGCACCAGACCCGCTTCTGGCTGGCGTTCCTGCTCGAACGGGAACCGCGGGTGCGGCGGGTGGTGCTCATGTCCACCTACATCGACTTCGAGGCCTGTCCGCCGGCCACCGCCCGGCTGTTCGATCCCGACGAGGCCCGCGATCTCCTGACCCGGCGCTATCCGCTCCTCTACCATCACCTGCGTCATCTGGCGCCGCTGCGGTTGCTGCGGGATGCCCTCGACTGGCCGCGCCGGCTGCGCCTCGGTCCCGACACCCTCGACACCCGCCGGCTCGAGCCGTGGGGCGGGCAACTGCTCACCGTCACCCGGGAGCGGGTGCCGGCGCGGATCGTGCGCGGCATCTTCCCCGAGCCGGATCCCCGCTGCTATCGGGCGCTCGGGGAGATCGCCCGCATGCTGGAGGCCCGCGGCATCGACTCGGTCTTCGTGCTGGCGCCCATGCGGCCCGGCTATCTCGCCGCCTGGGATCCGGAGGGACGCGGTCTCGCCGACCACATGGCGCGGGTACGACGGGCACTGGCCGGCACCGGCACGCGGGTGGTGGATCTGCATCGGGAACTGGCGCTGCCCGAGGAGGCCTTCTTCGACGCCTATCACCTGAGGGCGCCCTGGGTGCGGGTGCAGACGCGGGCGCTGGTGGCGCTGTTGCGGGAAGGGGGCCCGCGGCCGCCCGTGGCCCGCCGCGGTCAGGCCTCGGTCCCCGCCAGGGCGGTGGCCCTGCGCTCGCCGGCGGCGAGGCTGCGGGTCAGGCAGATCTCCCGGTAGACCTCGGCGACGGGGCGCGGGCGCCGCGTGCAGTCCCGGTAGTCCGTCTCGTAGAGGCCGAAGCGGGGGGCGAAGCCCTCGGCCCATTCGTAATTGTCCAGGAGCGACCACCAGAAATAGCCGCGCACGTCCACCCCGTCGGCCCGCGCCCGCGCCACCTCCCGCAGATGGTCCAGCAGGAAGCGCACCCGCAGCGCCTCGTCGCGGGTGGCGAGTCCGTTCTCGGTCACGTAGAGGGGGAGGCCGAGGGCGGCGAAGCGGCGGAGGACCGCGCCGAGCCCCGCGGGCCAGATCTCCCAGCCGAGGTCGGAGAAGCGGCGCGGTCCGCGGCCGTCGGGGCCGGTCCAGTCGGTCCCGAACAGCCAGGCGGTCCCCCGCGGTCGCCAGTGGACCAGCTGACGGGCGTAGTAGTTGAGGCCGAGCCAGTCGAGGCCGGGCCGCGCGCTCCGTACCGGCAGGGTGTTGAGCACCAGATCGCGCAGGCGCGCCACCAGGCGGTCGAGGAGGGTGGCGGGCGTGCGCGGGGTGACGAAGGGCGCGCTGTGGGCGATCCCCACCCGGGCCCCGGGGCACAGGCGGTGGAGCTCGGCGGCCGCGCGCCGGTGGGCCTCCAGCATCGCCGCCACCACCCGCCGCGCCTCGCCGAAGCGGCCGTGGCGGAAGGGCGGCCAGTCCCCCACCGCGTAGGCCCGCTTGGCGTAGACGGTGGGTTCGTTGACGGTGAGCCAGAAGGTGACGCGATCGCCCAGCGCCTCCGCCACCACCGCCGCATAGCGGGTGAAGCGGGCCGGGGCGTCGGCGGCGAGCCAGCCCCCTTCCCGGGCGAACCAGGCGGGCAGGGTGAAGTGCTGGAGGGTGACGAAGGGTTCGAGACCGCGCTCCCGCAGCGCCGTCATCACCCGCCGGTAGTGGTCGAGGGCGGCGCGGTCGATGCGGCCCGGCCGCGGCTCGATGCGTGCCCATTCCACCGAGAGACGGTGGGCATCGTGACCCAATGCGGCGGCGCGGTCGAAGTCCTCGGCGTAGAGGGCGTGGTGGCGGCAGGCGGCGCCGGAGCGGTGGGGCAGGCGACCCGCCTGCTCCGCCTCCCACCAGTCGCTGTGGACGTTGTCGCCCTCCACCTGGTGGGCGGCGGTGGCGGCGCCGAAGCGGAAGTCCGCGGGAAAGTCGGCGGGCGGCGCGCTGCTCACGCCTCCCTGCCCCCGAGCCAGCGGCGGAACCAGTCGCGGGCGAGCTCCACCACCCGCTCCAGCGCACCCGGCTCCTCGAAGAGGTGGCCGGCACCGGGGACCACGGCGAGCTCCACCGGCGCCGTCATGCGGCGCCGGGCGAGACGGTTGAGTTCGAGGACCACCGTGTCGTGTCCGCCGACGATCAGCAGCGTCGGCGCCCGCACCTTCGGCAGGGCGGGCCCGGCGAGATCCGGCCGGCCGCCGCGGGAGACCACCGCGCGCACCACCTCTGGCTCCTCGGCGGCGGCCACGAGGGCGGCGGCGGCCCCGGTGCTGGCGCCGAAGAGACCGATGGGGAGGGACGCCAGCTCCGGCCGGCGGCGGGCCCAGTCCACCGCCTCCAGCAGGCGCTCCGCGAGGAGGGTGATGTCGAAGACCCGGGCGCGGTCCAGCGACTCCTCGGCGGTGAGCAGGTCGAAGAGCAGGGTGGCGAAGCCGGCGGTGCGCAGTTCGCGGGCGACGAAGCCGTTGCGGGGACTGAAGCGGGAGGAGCCGCTGCCGTGGGCGAAGATCACGAGCCCGGCCGGTTCCGGCGGCACCCCGAGGAAGGCGCCGAGGTCGTGGGGCGGGATCTCGAGCTCGAGGATGTCGTCGTCGGCGGGAGCCATGGCCCCTCCTCCCCACCTCCACGTCCGATTTAGAGCCACGCTCCGGTGGGGGGAAGATCAGCCGCCGGGGTCTTCCGGTGCTCCCTCCTCCGGTTCCTCCGGCCACAGGAAGGGGCCGAAGCGCGGCGGTGGCGGGACCGAGGCGTGTTCGTCGAGCCGCTCGCCGATGCGCAGCATCACCGCCTGCGCCAGCACCGGCACCGCCGCCTCCAGCCGCACCGCATCGTCCGGCACCCAGGCCTCGCGGCCGTCGCCGGGCGCGAGGGGCGGCCACAGGCGCCGGGCGAGGGCGCCGTCGAACTCCCCCGGAAAGGCCTCGGCGAGCTGGACCGCCTCACCGTGGGCCAGGGCCCGCACCGTGCGCACCGCCTCGGCGAGGGCGCGGGCGAAATGGGCGGCGCCGGGACTGCCGAGGCGCCGCCAGCCGCCGGCCGGCGCCAGCCGGTCCAGGACGGGCGCGGCGAGGTCCACCGCCTCTTGCGTCCCGCCCACCAGCAGCCGCGCCGCGCCGCTCTCGTCCAGCTCGGCCAGATCCAGATGGTGCAGCGCACGGTGGCGGGAACGGCGGGCGCGGCGGAGGGTGTCGCACCACCAGCTCGGCGAGGGATCCAGCAGCACGTCGCCCGGCTCCAGCCAGCGCGACACCTCGGCGAGACCCTCCTCCAGCGCGGTCCCGGCGAGGTCCAGCAGGGCGAAGCGGGGAGATGGCAGCCGTTCCCACAGCACCGCCGGCTCCGCCACCGTCTCCACGCCCGCCGGCGCCTCTCCGCCACCGGGCAGGAGGGGACGGAATCCCCGCGCCGCCAGCCGCCGCAGGGTGCCGGTCCGTGCCCCGAAGACGAGGATGTCCATGCGTGCTCCCGACCGCGACCGGAACCCTTTCGACACCGCCCGCCGCGGCGCGTCAACGCGGTCCGGCGCCGTCGCCGACGAGGGGGATGTCGACGGTGAGCGCGAAGACGACGGACCAGACGCCCACCGCCACCAGCACGGCCCCGGTGAGCCGCGGCACGCGATCGGTCCACCGGCGGAGGGCCTCGAGGGCGCGGCGTCCTCGCGGCAGCGCCACCGCCGCCACCACCGGCAACGACAGGGCGAAGCCGAAGAGGGCGAGGGAAAGGAATCCCGTCACCGGACCGAGACCGGAGGCGCCGGCGGCGGCCGCCGTCCCCAGCAGCAGGGCCAGCAATGGCGCCGCGCAGGCGGGAATGTTGAGGCCGAAGAGGAGACCGAGACCGAGGGCGGTGCCGGCGGCGTGACGGCCGTCGGCACCGGGAAGCGAGAGGCGCATTCCGAGGGGGCGCCGCCGGAGGAGCTGGACGGTGCCGAGCAGCAGGTAGAGGCTCCCGAGGCCGATCCAGACCGCGCGCTGGAAACCGGTGAAGGCGGTCCCGACGAGGGCGGCGGCGAGGCCGAGCAGCCCCACCAGCGTCGCGCGGGCGCCGGCGAAGGCGAGGGTCTCCAACAGGCGCCGGCCCGGCGGCCGGGCCCCCAGCCAGTCCACGAACAGCAGGGTGGTGCCGAGGGTGCAGGGCTCCACGAAGCCCAGCAACCCCAGCGCCAGAGGCAGCACCATCAGCTCGAAGGGACTCATGCACGCTCCGATCCGGCACGGCTCCGGCGCGATCCCGCCGCCCTGCGCCGTCGTCGTCCACTCACCCCTGCGTGAGCGACCGCCGCCCGCCGTCGGCTTCGCCCAGCAGGGTCGGGGCCCGGCCGGCGGGGCGGCGGAAGGGCTGGGTGACGAGTCGGTCGAGGCGCTGTTCCGCCGGATCGCGGAAGATGCGCAGGCCCAGCACCATCCGCTCGTGGCCGTCGCGCGGCTGGGCGCGGTAGGTGCCGAACAGCCGGTCCCAGATGGAGAGGGCGAAGCCGAAATTGCGGTGATGTTCGTCCGGATGCACCGAATGGTGGACGCGGTGCATGTCGGGGGTGACGATCACCCGTCGCAGCCACCGGTCCACCCGCGGCGGCAGGGCGAGATTGGCGTGATTGAAGAGGGAGCTGGCGTTGAGGAGGATCTCGAACAGCACCACCGCCTCGGGCGGGGCGCCCAGGGCCCCGGCCACCGCCATCTTGAGCAGCATGGAGAGGAGGATCTCCACCGGGTGGAAGCGCACGCCGGTGGTGGTGTCGAACTCCGGGTCGGCGTGGTGGACCCGGTGCAGCCGCCACAGCGCCGGCACGGCGTGGAAGAGCACGTGCTGGAGATAGACGGTGAGGTCCAGCAGCACCACCGCCGCCAGCACGGCGAGGGGGCGCGGCAGGCCGAGGGCCGGCAGGAGGCCGAAACCGCGCGCCTCCGCCAGCGCCGCTACGCCCACCGCCAGCAGCGGCAGCACCGCCCGCACCACCAGCGCGTCCACCACCACGAGGCCGAGATTGCCGCTCCAGCGCAGCAGCCGGGGCAGTTCGCGCCGCCGCCTCGGCACCGCCGCCTCCCACAGCGCCATGGCCACCAGCACCAGGAGGAAGACGGCGGTGCGAACGGGGACCTCGTGGGTCAGCAGCAGCTCCATGCGCCACCTCCGCGTCTCACCGATCGATATCGGTCGCCGGCGGGCCGGGACCAGTCGTCGCGCTGGACAGGGATTTCGGTGCGCTTCAGGAAGACCGCGGAGCGGCCGGCGGGACGGGCATGGGCGCCGGCGGACGGCTGCCGCGGACGCTGTGGGTGCTGGGCGTGGTCTCGCTGCTGATGGACACCTCCAGCGAGACCATCCACGCCCTGCTGCCGGTCTTCCTGGTGGGGGTGCTGGGGGCGAGCGCCACCGCCCTCGGCATGGTGGAGGGGCTGGCGGAGGCGGTGGCCTCCTTCACCCGGCTCGCCTCCGGCCGGCTCGCCGACCGCCTGCCGCGGCGCAAGCCGCTGGTGCTGGCCGGCTACGGCCTCGCCGCTCTGGCCAAGCCCCTGTTCGCCCTGGCCGGCGGCGTGGGGGCCGTGCTGGTGGCGCGGGTGCTGGATCGCATCGGCAAGGGCATCCGCGGGGCGCCGCGCGATGCCCTCATCGCCGACCTGGTGCCGGAGGCGCTGCGGGGGCGCGCCTACGGCCTGCGCCAGGCCCTGGACACGGTGGGGGTGGTGCTGGGCCCCCTCGCCGCCAGCGCCCTCATGCTGCTCGTCGCCGGCGACGTGCGCCGGGTCTATCTGTTCGCCGTGGTGCCGGCGATCCTCTCGGTGGCGGTGCTGGCCCGCTTCGTCCGCGAACCGCAGCGGACGGTGGCGGGGGTCCCGGCCGCGCGCCCCTCGTGGCGGGCGGATCTCGCACGGCTGCCCGGGACGTTCTGGCTGGTGCTGGCCGCCGCCGGCATCGGTCTCGTCGCCCGTCTGGTGGAGGCGTTCCTGATCCTGCGGCTGTACGAGCTGGGGCTGGCCGCGGCGGTCTCGCCGCTGGTGCTGGTGGCCATGAACCTGGTCTATGCCGCCTGCGCCTATCCCTTCGGCGCGCTCGCCGATCGGCTGCCGCGGGCGGCGCTGCTGGCGCTGGCCTTCGGCCTGCTGATCGGTGCCGATCTGATGCTGGCGCTGGCCCCGGGGATCGCGGTGGCCTTCGCCGGCGTCGCCCTCTACGGCCTCCATCTCGCCGCGAGTCAGGGGCTGCTCGCGGCCATGGTGGCCGATGCGGCACCGGCCGAACTCCGTGGCACCGCCTTCGGTCTCTACCATTTCACCGTCGGCATCGCCTCGCTGGTGGCCGGTCTCGTGGCCGGCGTCGGCTGGGACGGGGCCGGGCCGACGGCCACCTTCCTGCTGGCGGCGGCGCTGGCGCTGGTGGCGCTGCTGCTGGCCCTCGCCGCCGGCCCGCGCCCGCCGGCCGGAGCCTCAGGCGGCGCAGCAGGACAGGCGTGAGACGTCGCGGGTGAAGGTCTGGGCCACCAGCCGCAGCCCCTCCACCGTGGTGAGATAGGGGAAGAGCACCTCCGCCAGCCGCTCCACCGTGAAGCCGGCCTCGAGGGCGAGGGTGGCGGTCTGGACGGCATCGGCGCCCTCGGGGGCCACGATCTGGACGCCGCGCACGCGGCCGTCCCCGCGGTCCGCCACCATCCGGACGAAGCCGCGCGCGTCACGGGCGACGAGGGCACGGGGAACCGCCGCGAGGGACAGGGTGCGCACCTCCACCTCGAGCCCCGCCGCCCGCGCCGCCGTCTCGCTCCAGCCCACCGCCGCCACCTGGGGATCGGTGAACACCACCGACGGCACCGCCGCCGGCGCGTAGCGGTGGCGGTCGCCCTCGAGGGCGTTGAGGGCGGCGATGCGGCCCTGCCGGGCGGCCACGTAGACGAACATGGGGCCGCCGGTGACGTCCCCCGCGGCATAGACGCCCGGACGGCTCGTGCGCAGACGGTCGTCCACCTCGACGAAGCCGCGGGAGTCGGTGGCGATGCCGAGCTCCGCGAGGCCGAGATTCTCCGTGTCGGGCACGCGGCCGGTGGCCACCAGCAGCCGCTCCGCCGTCAGCGTCTCCACCCGCCCCTCCCGCTCCATCTCGAGGGCGACGCCACTTTCCCGCGGCCGCAGCCGCCGGTAGCGCACGCCCGTCACCACCCGGATCCCTTCTGCGGCGAAGGCGGCGGTGAGGGTCTCGGACACCTCCGGATCCAATCCGGGCAGCAGTCGGCGGCGGCAGACGAGGGTCACGGCGGTGCCGAAGCGGGCATAGGCCTGGGCCAGTTCGCAGCCGATGTAACCGGCGCCCACCACCAGCAGCGAGGCGGGCCGCCGCGGGAGCGCCAAGGCTTCGGTGCTGGTCAGCACCGGCACCGTCTCGATGCCGGGGATGGGCGGAACGGCGGGGCGGGCGCCGGTGGCGATCACCACCGCCCGCGCCGGAAGGCGCCGGCCGTCCACCTCCACGCCGTCCGCCCGGAGGCGCGCCCGCCCCTCCAGATAGCGGACGTTCGGATAGAGCGGCAGCAGCGCCTCGTATTTCTCCCGCCGCAGCGTGGTGACCAGCTCCTCGCGCGCCCGCTGCAGGGCCGCCCAGTCCACGAGCCGGGTGTCGCCCGCGATGCCGGGAAAACGGCGCGCGTGACGGCCGGCGTGGGCGGCCTCGGCGGCCCGGATCAGGAACTTGGAGGGCACGCAGCCGATGTTGACACAGGTGCCGCCGAGGGTTCCGTGTCCGATCAGCAGCACCCGCGCCCGCCGTTCGGCGGCGGCGATGGCGGCGGCGAAGCCGGCGGAGCCGGCCCCCACCACGGCGAGATCGAAGGTCCCGGAGGATTCGGAAGGGGACACGGGCGTTTCTCCGCAAGGGAAGGCGGTGCGGGGATGCCGCGGATCAGGAGGCCCCGTCGCCGGCGAGGGGACGGGAGGGATAGCCGTAGCCGGCGGTGGCGGCGGTGAGATCCTCGATGTCGGTGACGGCGGGGTCGTAGACCACGCGGGCGGTCCGGCTCGCGAAGTCCACCTCCGCCGCCACCACGCCCTCGACCGCCGTGAGGGCCCGCTCGACGATGTAGGGACAGGAGGGGCAGGTCATGTTCTCCACCACCAGCACCACCTCCGCCCGTGGGGTCACCGCGTGCGTCGCGGGGGTGTCGCCGGCGGCCGGAGCCGGTCGGGGAGTCGGGAGCAGCGGCAGGAGGGCGAGGACGAAAAGGACGAGACGGCGCATGTCGCGATCTCCTCAGTCCAGCAGCCAGGGGATCCACCAGCCGGTGGTGGCGGAGGCCAGCACCACGACGGCGGAGAACCAGAGCACGGCCCGGGTCAGGCGGAGACTCCGCCGGCGGCAGCCGTCGGCGGTGCAGCGTGCCCGCCGTCCGTAGGCACGATGGAAGCCGAAGGCGAGCAGGCCCGCCGAAACCGTGAGCAGCCACGGCTCGTGGGCGGCGAGGGCGGTGAGGGAGCCGATCCAGACACCACCCAGTCCCATCAGCACCAGCGCCAGCGGCAGCAGGCAGCAGGAGGCGGAGAGGCCGGCCGCTCCCAGGGCCGAGAGCGGGACCAGAGGCTCGCGGGCGCCGTCCACCCGCTCACCCCCTTCCGCGACGGCAGCGCTCGGCGAGACACGTGCATCCGACATCCGGTCCCTCCCGTCTGGCCGATCCGGAACCGACCCTCCATGTAGATCCTGGAGCCGCTCCAGGATCAAGGCCCCATGAGCCCCTCGTCCTCACGGACCCGTGAGCCGGGCTGGCGACGCGGCGAGCTCGCCGCCCGCGCCGGCTGTCATCCGGAGACGGTGCGCTTCTACGAGCGGATCGGCCTGCTGCCACCGGTACCGCGTACCGACCGCGGCCACCGCCGCTACGGTCCCGCCCATCTCGCCCGGCTGCGGTTCGTGCGGGCGGCCCGTCGTCTCGGTTTCTCGCTGGAGGAGGTGCGGGAACTGCTGGCCGTCGGCGGCCGTGGCGGCACCTGCGAGGAGGTCCGGGCGCTGGCCGCGCGTCATCTCCTGGCGGTGGAGCACCGCCTCGCCGAACTGACGGCGGTGCGCGATCGCCTCGCCGCGCTGGTGGCGGGCTGTCGGCGCGGGGAGGATCCGGACTGCGCGCTGCTGGAACGGCTGTTCGCGGGACCGTGGGACGGCTAGCGCCGCGGCGGCAGCGATTTCAGGAAGACGGCGATGGCCCGGAGATCCGAGTCCGGCAGACGGCTCGTCCCGTTCTCGATCACCTTCGCCATGGGGCCCCCGGCGAAATCGCCGTCCGGCCGCATGCCCACCCTCAGGTAGAAGACGATCTGGTCCACGCTCCAGCGGCCGATGCCGACCTCGGGATCGGGCGTGATGTTGGGCACCTTGGTCCCCTCCGGCCCGTCGGGATTGCCGGCGAAGAGGCGGTCCTCGTCGAGCTGGCCGAACCAGCCGCGGGGCGTGTGGCATTCGGCGCAGTGACCCGGACCCAGCACCAGATAGGCGCCGCGGTTCCAGGTCCCGTCGCGGTCGGGATCGGGCACGAAGGGGCGCGGGTCGTGGAACAGCCACTGCCAGAGGTGGAGACCGCTGCGCAGACCGTAGGGAAAGGACAGCTCGTGGTCGCGGCGCGGCGCCCGCACCGGCGGCACCCTCCGCAGATACGCCCACAGCGCCCACAGGTCCGCGTCGGTCATGCGGTGGTAGGAGGTGTAGGGGAAGGCGGGATAGTAGGGCGTGCCGTCCGGCGCCCGACCCTCCCGCATGGCGCGCACGAAATCCCCGTAGGTCCAGCGGCCGATGCCCGTCTCGGGATCGGGGGTGATGTTGGGCGGATGGAAGATGCCGAAGGGTGTGCGCAGGGGATCGCCGCCCGCCAGCGGCGGTCCGTTCCTGGCCGTGTGGCAGTTGGCGCAGCCGGCGATGGCGAACACCTGCGCGCCCCGGTTCCCGGAATCCTCCTCCGCCCGGATCGTCACGGCGCCGAGGAGCAGGACCAGGACGACCACCGGCGTCCGGAGGACGCCGGTGCGGATCCGCGATCTCACGGTTCCGGCTTCGTCAGTTCTTTTTGCGGAACCCCTCGTGGCAGGCGCCGCAGCCCTTCTTGCCCAGTTTCGCGAAGGCGGCGAGCATGGCCTGGTCGTCGTCGCCCTCGGCCACCTTCCGGAATTCGCCGGCCAGCTCCACGAAGCGGTCGGTGGCGGCGGCGAAGTCGTCCCACTTCTGCCAGATGGTGGGAAGGGCGCGGCTGTTCTCCGTCGACCCCTTGGGGAACAGATCCTCGAGCTGCGCCTGCATGGCCTTCGCCGCGTCCTCGATCACGGCGGCATGCCACTTCACGTTGTCCACGAACTCGAGGGATTCGGTGAGGGCGGTCTTGACGGCCATCATCTGGGCACCGAGGGTGCGCATGACGGCGATGCGATAGGCGACCACGCCCTTCGGCTCCTCCTGGGCGCCGACGGCTCCGGCCGCCAGCAGCGTGGCGACGAGAACGGCGATGGTGATCGGTCGATGCATCCCGTGTCCTCCCACATGTGCCCTCTAGTCCGACGTGCGTCTCCATTGCAGCATTCCCAGCCGGAGTCCTCAAGAGGTGACGGAACGTGACCGTCACCGCCGGCGCCGGCGGCGACGGGCCGGTGCGGTGCGGGCGTGGAAGTGGGGCGGCTTGGTGCGGATCCAGCGCAGGAAGCGGGCGATGTCGGGATCGCGGGCGAGGGCGGCGAAATCGTCACCGATGCGGGCCAGCTCCGCCTCGCTGAAGAGGCTGTGCAGCTTCCGGTGACAGATGCGGTGCATGCGCACCGTCACCCGGCCGCCGCGGCTCTTGGGCACCACGTGATGACGGTCCACCGGCCCGTCCTCGGGCAGCGGGCGGCCGCACAGCGGGCAGCGTGCGTCTTCGGTCATGGCAGTCTAGAATGTTTCCATGTCAATCCGGACACACCCGGTCCTATATCGCGGACGGACGCGGCATGCACCCGGGGAAACGCCATAGGGCGGGGAGCGGCGGCATCCATGGCGGTGGGCAGCGCACGATTCGGACCGGAGGCGAGCGCGCCGGCTCTCGGCGTCGGCCCGCTGCTGCGCCGGGCGGTGCTGCTGGTGCCCGCACTCCTCGTCGCCGCCCCGGTGCTGGCCGTCTTCGCGCAGAGCACCGGCGGCGGCGACCTCTGGCGCCATCTCGCCGCCACCGTGCTGTGGGACTACGTGGCCAACAGCGCCCTGCTGCTCGCGGGCGTGGCGCTGGTGACCGGCGCGGTGGGCACCGCCTGCGCCTGGCTCGTGGCCATGTACGACTTCCCGGGGCGGCGGGTGGCCTCCTGGGCGCTGCTGCTGCCGCTCGCCATGCCGGCCTACGTGCTGGCCTATGCCTACACCGATCTCCTGGACGTCACGGGGCCGGTGCAGAGCTGGCTCAGGGCCGCGACCGGCCTGGGCGTGGGCGACTACGTCTTTCCGGAGATCCGTTCCCTGGGCGGGGCCGTCTTCGTCCTCGCCCTCGCCCTCTATCCCTATGTCTACGCCCTCGCCCGGGCCGCCTTCGTGGAACAGTCCCAGTGCGCGCTGGAGGTGAGCCGCACCCTCGGCTGCAGTGGCTTCGGCGCCTTCCACCGGGTGGGGCTGCCGCTGGCGCGGCCGGCGGTGGCGGCGGGGCTTGCCTTCGTGGCCATGGAGACCCTCGCCGACTTCGGGGCCGTCTCCTTCTTCGGCGTCCCCACCTTCACCACCGGCATCTACCGCGCCTGGTACGCCCTCGGCGCGCCGGCGGCCGCCGCCCAGCTCTCCTCCCTGCTGGTGGCGGCGGTGGCGCTGATCCTGCTCGCCGAACGGCTGCTGCGGGGACGGGCCAGCTTCGCGCCCCGCACCACCCATCTCTATCGTCGCCACCGTCCGCGGCTCGCCGGCTGGCGCGGCGGGGCGGCGGCGGCGCTCTGCACCGCCCCCTGGCTTCTGGGCTTCCTGCTGCCGGCCCTGGCGCTCGGGCTCATGGCCCTGGACCGGCGGGAGGCTCCCTCCCTCGGACGTCTGCTGGCCCTCACCGCCGACACCCTCCAGGTGGCGCTGCTGGCGGCGGTGGTGATCGTGGTGGTGGCCCTGGCGATGCTGGTGGCGGCCCGGGAGGCGCCGGGCCGGCTGGCGCGCGTCACCCTGCGCACCGCCACCCTCGGCTATGCCGTCCCCGGTGCCGTGATCGGCGTCGGCCTCCTCGTCACCCTCGGGACCGTGGACCATGCCCTGGCCGGGGTCCTCGGCCATCGGGGCCTGCTGTTCTCCGGCACGCTGCTGGCCCTGGTCTACGGCTATCTCGTGCGTTTCTTCGCGGTGGCCTACAATCCGCTGGAGGCCGGTCTCGCCCGCATCGGCCCCCATCTGACCGACGCCGCCCGCAGCCTCGGTCACGGCCGGCTCGCCACCTTCCTCAGGGTCCATCTGCCGCTGCTGCGGCCCCATCTCACCAGCGCCGCCATCCTGGTGTGCGTGGACGTGATGAAGGAGCTGCCGGCGACGCTGGTGCTGCGGCCCTTCGACTTCGACACCCTCGCCGTCGAGGCCTATCGGCTCGCCACCACCGAACGCCTCGCCGGTGCCGCCGTGCCCTCGCTCATGATCGTCGCCGCCGGGCTGGTGCCGGTGGTGATGCTGTGCCGCATGACCGAGCGCAAGCTGCGGGCGCACGAGGCCTGAGCGCCGGTGCGGGACGGGGTCGTCGGGAGGGGAGGAGGGTCCGTGCAGGGAGGCGAAGGCGAACCGCTGCCGGAACGGCTGCGGGTGGATCTCGGCCCCGCCGCCGGTCACCGTCGGCTCGCCGTCTTCGTCCGCGGGCCGCGGGACGATCCGAGGCCGGTGCTGTGCGTCCACGGCCTCACCCGCAACGCCCGCGACTTCGACGCCCTGGCGCTGGCGCTGGCCGCCCGCGGCCGGCGGGTGTTGCAACTGGACGTGGCCGGCCGCGGCGCCTCGGATCCGCTCCCGGATCCCGGGGGCTACGACCTCCCCACCTACGCCCGCGACGTGATGCTGTTGGTGGACCGGCTGGAGATCGGGCGGGTGGACTGGGTCGGCACCAGCATGGGCGGGCTCGTGGCGCTGGAACTCGCGCGCCACACCCCGGAGCGGATCGGCCGGCTGGTGCTGAACGACATCGGCCCGTGGGTGCCGAGGGAGGCCCTCGCCCCCATCGCCGACTATCTGGGCCGCGATCCCGTCTTTCCCACCCTCGATGCGCTGGAGGCCCATCTGCGCGCCGTCCACCACGGCTTCGGCCCCCTCACCGACGCCCAGTGGCGCCATCTCGCCCTCCACTCGGCCCGGCGCGACGGCGCGGGGCGCTTCCGCCTCCACTACGATCCCCGCATCCGCGAGCCCTTCCTCGCCCGGGCCGTCGCCGACATCGACCTGTGGGACGGCTTCGCCCGGCTCGCGGAACCGGTGCTGGTGCTGCGGGGCGCCGAGAGCCCCATCCTGCCGGAGGCGGTGGTGGCGGAGATGGTGCGCAGGCGGCCGGGGACGGAGGTGCGGACCTTCGCCGGCGTGGGCCATGCGCCGGCGCTGATGGATCCCGCTCAGATCGCGCCGGTGGTGGCCTTTCTCGCGGCCGATCGGGTGCAGTGATCGGCGAGGTCGAAGAGACGGCGGGCGATGGCCGTCGCCCCGTCCATCTCCAGCATCGGCAGATTGCGCCGCAGCAGGTCCACCACGTCCGCCTCGCCGTCACCGCCGCCGGCGAGGGCGGCGGAGAGCCGCCGCGAGCGGGCGAGGAACAGTTCACCCAGCCGCTTCACCTGGCGGCCCACCGAGAGATCGCCCACGCCCATCTCGCGCAGGCTGCGGTCGAGGTCGGCGAAGAACAGGTCCACCAGCGCCTGGGCCAGCGTCTCCTCGCCGGCACGGCGCAGCCCGCAGGCGGCGGCCACCAGGTGCAGCACCAGCATCTCGAAACGCCCCTCCGGCGTGTCGGGCACGCCGTAGCGGGCGTAGAGGATGGGATCGCGCGCCCACGCCACCACCTCGCCGTAGCGGCGGGCCGCCATTTCCTCCCCGAGTCGCCGCCGCCGCCATCGTCGCAGCCAGCCCATGCCCCTCTCCTCTGGTCGCCGCCCCCGGCTCCGTTCATATTGGACCGGGGGAACGGGACAAGTCGGAAGACCGGGGAACGGAGACCGCCATGCCTCGCAGGCTCGTCGTCGCCTTCGCCACACCGATGCTCCTTTCGGGCCTTCTCGCCTGCAGCCCGATGGTCGACCAGCGCGGCCAGCGCTTCGCCGAGAGCGATCTCGCCGCCATCCGTCCGGGCGTCACCACCCGGGAGGAGGTGGTGCAGCTCCTGGGTTCGCCCTCGACGGTGGCGCCCTTCGATCCGGCCACCTGGCTCTACGTGCGCCAGACCATCGCCCGCACCGCCACGCGCCGGGAGGTGGCGGACCAGCAGGTGGTGGTCATCACCTTCGACGACGGCGACGTGGTGGAAAAGGTGGAGACCCGCGGTCTCGATCGGGCGCGGGCGGTGGAGCCGGTGGCCGATCGCACGCCCACCCTCGGCAACGAGCAGAGCATCTTCCGCCAGCTCATCCAGAACATCGGCCGCTTCACCGGCCGCCGCGCCCACGACGAGCCCTGATCCGCCCGCGCCGGCGACGGGGCGGGCGTCGCCCCGCCGCACCCCGGTCGGGCCACGAATCCCGCCGGCGACGGCCGCTTGTCCCCTCCCCCCGCCACCACCATCTGGGGCGCGGTGTCGGGAGGACGGCGGCCGATGCGGCGGTTCGGTTACGCGCTGGGCTACGGACTGCTGGTGCTGGCGGCGGCGACCGCCTTCGCCCAGGTGCTCATGATCTGGGCCACCGGCGGCTACGAACCGGTCTCGCTGGGCAGGATCTGGTACAATGTCCACGCCAACAGCCTCGTGGGCTTCCAGGGGCTGGTGGAGCGGACCCTCGGCAGCCTCGCCTGGGTGCCCGTCCGTTTCCTCCTCTCGCTCCCGGCCTTCGTGGTGCTGCTGGTGCCGGGCCTGCTGCTGTTCGTGAGCTGCCGGGGCTCGCGCCGCGCCTTCGCCTGAGACGGCGGCCGGCCGGCACCGGGGCACGGCGGGGCGCGAATCCTCGTGCGGAACCCGGGACGGGGATCCGCCGGCCGGCACGGGGCGGTACGCGGTCCGGCCGCCGTGTCGGGGAGACGCGGAAGGCCGCCGCGGGCGAGGGTGGAGGGGCGGCGGGGGTGCGGACGGGGCCGTGGGTCGCCGGGTGCCGCCGCGGCGGCGGATGAACCCGTGCGGGAGCGGCGCGTGGGCCGTCGCCGCGTGGGAAGGGTGCGGATCCGGAGGCGACGGCGACCGCGTCCCGTGGACCGGGCGGGCGCAGCCCACGCCGCCCGCGGTCGGCCCTCGCCGCCGCCTCAGCGATGTCGGCGACAGGTCGCAGCCCACGCCGCCCGCGGAGATCCGCAGGTCGCCGGGCGAGTCCCGGTGGAGACCCGCGGCCGCCCCATCGGCGCCGATGCATCCCTCCGGGTGAACGCGGCCCGGATGGCCCGGCGCCGGCCGTCGTCCGGTTCTCGTCCCCTCGTCGGCGATGCGCCGCCGCCCCGTCGCCCCGCGGAAACGGGAAGCCGCGGCGACGGGGGCGGGGGCACCGGACGCGGGGAGCCTCGTCCCGCGGAAGCGGGGGCCGCTCAACGGGGCAGCCCCAGGATGGCGTCGACGGGCTCCGCCCGGCTTTTCTCCCCGTCCGTCCCGGTCTCCGCGCCGCCGCGCCCCTCCGCCGCCTTCGCCGTCCCGGCGCCGGTGTGGCCGTGTTCCCGCAGCAGCAGGATGGAGATGCGGCGGTTGCGCGGATCGTAGGGATTGTCCGGGACCAGCGGGTCCGTCGCCGCCTTGCCCGACACCTCGACGATGCGCCCCTCGGGCAGCCCCAGCTCCACCAGCGCCTCGCGGGTGGCCAGCGCCCGATCCACCGACAGCCGCCAGTTGTCGTAGCCGCGGCGGCGGAAGGGGCGGGCGTCGGTGTGGCCGGTGACCCGGATGCGGTTGGGCAGACGCCGCACCGTCTCCACCACCGCCCGCAGGATCTCCCGCATGTGCGGATACATGCGGGCGCTGCCGCTGGGGAACATGGCCTCGCCGCGGCGGTCGACGATCTCGATCTCGAGCCCCTCCGGGGTCTGCTGGATGCGCAGATTGTCGGAGAAGGCGCGCAGCTCCGGATCCTCCGCCACCGCCTGCTCCAGCGCCCGCTTCACCTCTTCGAAGGCCTCGCGCTCGCGGCGGGCGAGCTCCGCCTCGAAGGCGGCGTCCGACAGGTCCTCGGCATCGCCGCTGCCGCCCTCCTCCGCGCCGCCGTCGGCGAAGGTGAGCTCGAGGGTGGGCTCGCCCTCGCGCTCCTCCTCCACCATCGGCACCGCCACCTGAAAGCTGAAGGGCGTCGTGGTCTCGGGCACGATGGGCTCCATGGGGGTGACGGTGATGCCGTCGAGAATGCCGCCGACACCGCCCGGCTCGCCGCGGTTGACCTGGGCGTCGCTGAAGAATTCGGCGAGGCCCTTGAGAGTGTCCTCGCTGGCGGTGGCCAGCAGCCACAGCAGCAGGAAGAAGGCCATCATGGCGGTGACGAAGTCGGCGTAGGCCACCTTCCAGGCGCCGCCGTGATGGCCGTGGCCACCCTCCTCGATCACCTTCTTGACGACGATGGGACGTTCGGCGTCGGGCATGGCGGTTCAGGCCGCGAGCGGATCGGCGGGCAGACTGTTGAGATGTTCGTCCATCTCGTGGAAGCTGGGCTGGAATTCCGTGGGCACGTTGCCGCGGGCGATCTCCACCGCCACCGGCGCCGAATGCCCCTGCAGATAGGCCACCAGCGCGTCGCGGATGATGCAGTAGAACTGCCCGTCCTGTTCGTAGACCTGGTTGAGGCGCGAGGCCATGGGGCCGATGAAGCCGTAGGCGAGAAACACGCCGAGGAAGGTCCCCGCCAGCGCACCGCCGATCATCTCGCCCAGCACCTCCACCGGCTGGTCGATGGCCGACATGGTCTTGATCACGCCCAGCACCGCCGCGACGATGCCCAGCGCCGGCATGCCGTCGGCCATGGTCTGCAGCGCCGCCGCCCGGGCATGCAGCTCGGCGTGGTGCTTCTTGAGCTGGCGCTGCATGTGGTCCTCGACCTGATAGGGATCGTCCATGCTCATGGTCATCATGCGCAGGGTGTCGGCGATGAAGTCCAGCGCGAAGTGGTCGTGCTGAATCTTGGGAAACTTGGCGAAGAGCGTGCTTTCGTGGGGCTTCTCCAGATGGGGTTCCAGGACGAGCACGCCCTTGCTTTTCAGGAGTTTGACGATCATGAACATGAGGGACAGGAGGTCACGATAGTCGTCCTTCTTCCACTTCGGACCCCCGAAGATCAGCTTGAAGTCGCCCGCCAGCCCCTTCACCACCGACATGCCGTTGGCGATGAGGAAGGCGCCGATGGCCGCGCCGCCGATCATGGTGAGCTCGAAGGGCAGGGCGTGCAGGATCACGCCGAACTTGCCGCCGGCGGCGGTATAGCCCCCGAAGACGGCGGCGAAGACCACGACGATGCCGACGATCGCGAACATGCGGGACCACCCCGGTCCACGGCCCGCGGTGATCCTGACCGCCGAATCCTGAGGAATCGTTAACGCCCGCTCACTCCACCGGCGTGCGGTGGCGCAGCAGCCGCGCCTTCTGGCGCTGCCACTCGCGCTCCCGCTCGGCGGCGCGCTTGTCGTACTTCTTCTTGCCTAGGGCGAGGCCGAGTTCCACTTTGGCCCAGCCACGGGAATTGAAGTAGAGAGAGAGGGGGACGAGGGTGTAGCCGCGGCGTCGCACGGCACCGATCAGTCGCTCCATCTCCCTTTTTTTCAGGAGCAATTTGCGGGGACGGCGCGGCTCGTGGTTGAAGCGGCCCGCGGGCGCGTATTCGGGGATATGGGCATTGAACAGCCACAGTTCCCCATCCATCTCGCCGGCATAGGCCTCGTTGATGTTGGCGCGCCCCTGGCGCAGCGACTTCACCTCGGTGCCCGTGAGCCGGAGGCCCGCCTCGATGCGCTCCTCGATGTGATAGTCGTGGAAGGCACGCCGGTTGCGCGCCACCAGCCGGCGGCCAGCCTCCCCGCTCATGGATCCGTCCGGTCGAGGATGCCGGCGCTCCGCATCGCCGCCTCGACGGCACGGCGCGTCGCCTCGCCCGGGGGCACCAGCGGCAGCCGCACCGTCTCGCGACAGCGACCGAGGGCCGACAGCGCATACTTCACCGGTGCCGGGCTGGTCTCGAGGAACAAGGCCCGATGCAGCGGCAGCAGTCGCCGGTGCAGGGCGAGGGCCCGTTCGGCATCGCCCTGCCACCAGGCCTCGTGGACCTCCGCGCACAGCCGCGGCGCCACATTGGCCGTGACCGAGATGCAGCCCACGCCGCCGTGGGCGAGGAAGGCCAGGGTGTTGGCGTCCTCGCCGGAGAGCTGGACGAAGTCGCGCCCGCAGCGCTCGGCCGTCACCAGCGGCCGCACGATGTCCCCGGTGGCGTCCTTGACGCCGACGATGCGGGGGAGCTCCGCCAGCCGGGCCATGGTCTCCGGCGTCATGTCCACCACCGAGCGCCCGGGGATGTTGTAGATGACGATGGGGATGTCGGTGGCGTCGTGGATGGCCCGGTAGTGGGCGTAGAGGCCCTCCTGGGTGGGCTTGTTGTAGTAGGGCGTGACCACCAGCGCCGCCTCCGCCCCCACCTTCTGGGCGTGACGGGTGAGGCGGATGGCCTCCTCGGTGGAGTTGGAGCCGGTGCCGGCGATCACCGGCCGCCGGCCGCGCACCGCTTCCACGCACAGCTCCACCACCCGCTCGTGTTCCTCGTGGCTGAGCGTGGGCGACTCGCCGGTGGTCCCCACCGGCACGAAACCGTGGGTGCCCTCGGCGATGTGCCACTCGATCAGATCCGCGAAGGCCCGCTCGTCGATGCGGCCGTCGGCGTCGAAGGGAGTCACCAGGGCGACGATGGATCCGCGCAGCTGCATGGCCTGCCTCTCCCTCGGGAGCCCGCGCACCCGCCGCGGCGATTTGGCCACAGCCGCGCGCCCGCCGCAAGCACGCCGTCGCCCGCCTCAGACCCGGGCGAGGTCCGGATAGACAGGAAAGCGGCGGCAGAGCTCCAGCACCCGCGCCGCCACCCGCGCCTCCACCGCCGGATCGCCGTCGGGATCGCGGGCGAGGGCGTCCAGCACGTCGCCGATGAGATGGCCCACGGTGCGGAACTCCTCGGGACCGAGGCCGCGGGTGGTGGCGGCCGGCGTGCCGAGGCGGATGCCGGAGGTGACGGCCGGCTTCTCCGGATCGAAGGGGACCGCGTTCTTGTTGCAGGTGATGCGCGCGCGCTCCAGCGCCCGTTCGGCGGCGTTGCCCCGGATGCCCTTGGGGCGCAGGTCCACCAGCATGAGATGGGTGTCGGTGCCGCCGGTGACGATGGCGAGCCCGCGTTCCACCATCACCGCCGCCAGCGTGCGGGCGTTCTCCACCACCGCGGCGATGTAGTCGCGGAACTCGGGCCGGAGCGCCTCGCCGAAGGCCACCGCCTTGGCGGCGATCACGTGCATGAGGGGACCGCCCTGCAGCCCCGGAAAGACGGCGCGGTCGATCCGCTTCGCGATCTCCTCGTCGTCGGTGAGGACGAGGCCGCCGCGCGGACCGCGGAGGGTCTTGTGGGTGGTGCTGGTGACCACGTGGGCGTGGGGGAAGGGGGAGGGGTGGTGACCGGTGGCCACGAGTCCGGCGATGTGGGCCATGTCCACCATCAGCCAGGCGCCCACCGAGTCGGCGATGGCCCGGAAGCGGGCGAAGTCGATCACCCGCGCGTAGGCGGAGGCGCCGGCGATGACGAGCTTCGGCCGGTGCGCCTCGGCGAGACGGGCGATCTCCTCGTAGTCCAGCAGCCCGTCCTCGCGGCGGACGCCGTAGGTGACGGCGCGGAACCACCGGCCGGAGATGGAGGGGCGGGCGCCGTGGGTGAGATGGCCGCCGGCCGCCAGATCCATGCCGAGGATCACGTCCCCCGGCTGCAGCAGGGCGAGGAACACCGCCTCGTTGGCCTGGGCGCCGGAGTGGGGCTGGACGTTGGCGAAGCGGCAGCCGAAGAGGCGCTTGGCGCGCTCGATGGCGAGGCTCTCGGCCACGTCCACCCAGGCACAGCCGCCGTAGTAGCGGCGGCCGGGATAGCCCTCGGCGTACTTGTTGGTGAGTACCGAGCCCTGGGCCTCCAGCACGGCCCGGCTCACCAGATTCTCGCTGGCGATGAGCTCGATGCCGTCCCGCTGGCGCCCGAGCTCGCCGCGGATCGCCTCGAACACCTCGGGATCGCGCTCGGCCAGCGATCCGCTGAAGAAGCCCGCCTCCGCGGGCCGTCGGATGGGCGTCGCCACCGCCATGCGTCCGCTCTCCGTCGTCGGGGGACGTGCCGCACGCGCCACCGCGCGCGGCCTCACTTAGGGCGGGTCCGGGCCGAATCCCAGATGGGCACGTCCGCGTGCGCTCCCCACGCCTTGTGCCGGCGGGGCGGGACGGCGTAGGGTCGCGGGTGCCGAGAACGGAGAGCGGGAGGGTGTCCGACGTCTACGTGCGCTTCTGGGGTGTGCGCGGCTCGGTGCCGACGCCGGGACCGGAGACCCGGCGCTACGGCGGCAACACGAGCTGCGTGGAGGTGCGGCTCGGCCCCCACCGGCTCGTCTTCGATGCCGGCACCGGCATCCGTCCCCTCGGGCGGGAGTGGCTGCGCAGCCGTCGGCCGCTGACCGCCCACCTCTTCCTCTCCCACCTCCATTTCGATCATCTCTGCGGGCTGCCCTTCTTCGCCCCGCTCCGGGATCCCGCCCATCGCTTCCGTCTGTGGTGCGGTCATCTGCGAGCGCGGGGTACCACCCTCGCCGCCACCCTCGCCCAGCTCGTGTGCCAGCCCTTCTTCCCCATTCCCCTGGAGGCACTGGCCGCGCGCCTCGAGTACCGCGACTTCCGCGCCGGCGAGACGTTGGAGCCGGAGCCGGGGGTGGTGGTGCGCACCGCCCCGCTGCGGCATCCCGGCGGCGCCACCGGCTATCGGGTGGAGTACGGCGGCCGCATCCTCTGCTATGTCACCGACACCGAGCACGAGGAGGGGGTGCGCGATCCGGCGGTGACGGCGCTGATCCGCGACGCCGATCTCGTGATCTACGACTGCACCTACACCGACGAGGAGTTCCCGCGCTTCCGCGGCTGGGGCCATTCCACCTGGCAGGAGGGGGTGCGGCTGGTGGAGGCGGCCGGTGCCGGCCGACTCGTGGTCTTCCACCACCATCCCGACCGCGACGACGACGCCCTCGACGCCATCGCCGCCGAGCTGGAGCGGCGACGGCCGGGCTCGCGGGTGGCGCGGGAGGGCCTGGTGCTGAGCCTCTGACATGCGGGACGATCCGATCCGGCAGCTCGGCTGGCGCCGGCGGCTGCGCATGGTGGCGACGGCCCTCGGCCTCACCCGCGCCGGCATCTGGATCCCCTACCGCCACGCAGACCGTCTCGCACCGGTGGACTATCCGGCGGTGGCGGAACTCTTCCGCCGTCACGAGGCGACGTTCCTGACGCTGCTGGTCGCCGCCGAGGGCCATCTGGACGATCTCGCCCGCTTCGGCGGACCGCCGCCGGCCCCGCGCCTGGACCAGGGCTGGTTTCCCCGTCTCGATCTGGCGGTGGCCTACGCGCTGGTGCGCCGGCGGCGTCCCCGCACGCTGGTGGAGATCGGCTGCGGCCACAGCACCCGCGTGCTGGCCCGTGCCCGTGTCGACGGGGGCCTCGCCACCCGCCACCTCTGCATCGATCCCGCGCCCCGCGCCGACATCGCCGCCCTCGAGGTGGAGCATCTGCCCCGGCGGCTGGAGGAGGTGGAGGATCGGGTGGTGGCGGCACTGGGACCGGGCGACGTGCTGTTCGTGGACTCGAGCCATCTGGCGCTGCCCGGCTCGGACGTGGATCGCATCTTCCTGCGCATCCTGCCGCGGCTGCCGGCGGGGGTGCTGGTCCACGTCCACGACGTGTTCCTGCCGGATCCCTATCCCGCCGCCTGGCGCTGGCGCGGCTACGGCGAGCAGTCGCTGCTGGCGGCCTGGCTGCTGGCGGGTGGGCTGGAGCCCCTCTTCTCCAGCCACTGGATCACCACCCGCTGTCGCGAACGCTGGCAGGCGAGTCCCCTGGGCGCCCTGCCGCGGGTGGAGGATGCGCCGGAATGCTCGCTGTGGGCGGTGCTCCGCACCGGCGGCGCTCAGCGGGCCCAGAAGAAGGTGTCGGGCCGGTAGACGCCGATCTGGGCGAAGGGCTCCCAGGCGAAGATGGCCCGCTCGGGGACGTTGCGCAGGCCCCGCCGCACCATCACCGGCTGCAGCACGTCCTTGACCAGACCGATGGTGAAGCATTCGCGGGCGTAGAGGCGCAGCATCTCCTTCCAGACGGCGGTGCGGGCCTCGCGGTCGGGACTGCGCGTCCACCTCTCGAACAGTTCGAGGAGGCGCACCGCCGCCGGCAGGTCCGGCGCCTCGCCGGCGCGGCCGCCCGTCTCGTAGTGCTGGCCCCAGCGGGGCCACTGCGGCTGGTCCGCCTGGCTGGTGGGGGCGAAGGCGGCGGGGCTCGTGTCGGCGGTGGGCACGCCATTGTCGTGTCCCCACCACAGCACCATCAAGGCCTCGCCGGAGAAGATGCGGTTGCGCAGGAGCTCGCGCTCGGTGGGACGGGTGTGGATGCGGATGCCGACGCGGGCCCACTGGTCGCGCACCAGCTCCAGCACGTCGGTCTGTTCCGCCTCCTCGCCCGCCGTCTCCACCACCCATTCCAGGGGGCGACCGTCGGGCAGCCGGCGGACGCCGTCCGCGCCCGCCTCCAGCCCCAGCTCGTCCAGCAGTGCCGCCGCCCGCACCGGGTCGTGGCCGAGACAGGCACGGCCGATCTCCTCGTCCCAGAGCGGGCTCTCGGGGAGGATCGTGTTGTTGGCGGGGGTGGCGAGGCCGAAGTAGAGGAAGCGGGAGATGGCCTCGCGGTCGAGGGCGAGGGAGAGGGCGAGGCGGAAGCGGCGCTCGCGGAACAGCCGGCGCCAGACGGGATCCTTCGCGTTGAGGTTGGGGTAGAGGGCGAGATGGGCGCTTCGCCCCTCCTTCCACAGCAGCGTGCGCAGGCCGCTGCGCGCCTCGCTCTGCTTGAGGAAGGTGACGTCCTTGAAGGCGAGGCCACGGAACTGGAGATCGGTCTCGCCGGCGCCGGTCTTCACCGGCACCAGCTCGGGCGAGACCACCTCCAGCACCACCCGGTCGAGGTAGGGGAGCTGCTGGCCACGGGAATCGACCCGGTGGAAGTGGGGATTGCGCACGAAGACGAAGCGCTGGGCGGGCGGCCGCGTCACCGGCCGCCAGGGCTGGAGGGTGGGGAGGTCGGGATTGTCGAAGCGATACGCCCGCGCCCGCCGGTAGAAGAGCTGCACCCAGTCGCGGGCACGGTCCTCCGCCACCAGCCGCGCCAGCGCTTCGGGATCGGCGTAGCGGCGGTGGAAGCGCCCGAGATAGTGGGCCGGCGCGTAGATCACCAGCGGGGCGGCGGCGGCGAGCCGCGGCAGGAAGAGGGGATTGGGCCGCGACCAGGCGTAGCGGACGGTGCGCGCGTCCGGAAAGCTCACCCGCGGCGGCTCGCCGTCCACCAACAGCGTCGGCGGCAGCCCGTAGGGCCGCAGCTCCCGGTCGTTGGCCCAGTCCTCCCACCAGAAGCGGAAGTCCTCAGCGGTGAAGGGGGCCCCGTCGGACCAGCGGTGGCCCTCCCGGAGACGGAAGGTGAAGATGCGGCCGTCCTCCACCTCGTAGGCGGCGACGATGTCGGGCACGAGACGCAGATCCGGCGTGAAAGCCACGAGGCGGGCATAGCCGTAGACGTACATCAGCCGGGTGTCCTTGCCCCGCGTCACCAGCATGCGCAGGGTGCCGCCGGGCGTGCCCGTCTCCGGCAGATCGTCCAGCACCCGCGGCTCCGCCGGCGGGCCGGCGGAGAGGGGTGCGGCGACGAGGGCCAGGGCGAGGCTCCAGGCGACGACGGCCGGTCGGATCACGGCTCCTCCTCTCCCTCCTCTCGGTCCCCGAAGCGGACCCGATGTCCGGGGGCGACCTCGCGCATGGTGCCGGAACCGGTACGGATCGTAAACGGCGCCGGCCAGGCGGCGGGATCGGAGGCGCCGGCGGCGACGGCGCGGAAGTCGACGGGGACGTCCGGATCCGGCTCGGGCACGGCGGCCAGCAGCGCGCGGGTGTAGGGATGGCGGGGATCCTCGAACAGCGCCTCCACCGGCCCCTCCTCCACCAGTAGCCCTCGGCACATGACGCCCACCCGCCGGGCGATGCGCCGCACCACCGCGAGGTCGTGGGCGACGAAGACGTAGGCGAGGCCGAGGGCCTGCTGCAGCGCCGCCAGCAGTTCCAGCACCCGCGCCTGCACCACCACGTCGAGGGCGGAGACGGGCTCGTCCAGCACCAGCAGGGTGGGGCCGAGGGCGAGGGCGCGGGCGATGCCGATGCGCTGGCGCTGGCCGCCGGAGAAGTGGTGCGGATAGCGGTGCATGTGCTCCGGCCGGAGTCCCACCGCCCGCAGCAGCGCCGCCACCCGTTCCGTCCGCTCCCGTGCCGTGCCCACGCCCTGCACCACCAGCGGCTCGGCGACGATGTCGTGGACGGTCATGCGCGGGTCCAGCGCCGACCAGGGATCCTGGAACACATACTGGACGTGGCGGCGTAGGCGGGGCAGCTCCCGTGGCGGCAGGGTGGCGATGTCCAGCTCTCCCCCGGGCGTGGCGAGGCGGAGGCGGCCGGCGTCCGGCACCAGCGCCCGCACCAGCATCCGGCAGACGGTGGTCTTGCCGGAGCCGCTCTCCCCCACCAGCGCGTGGCACGCGCCGGCCTCGACCCGGAAGCCCACGTCGCGCACCGCCGGAACCCGCTGCGGCCGCAGCCGCCAGCGGCCCCGGCGGCGGAGGGTGAAGGCCTTGGCGAGACCCTCCGCCACCAGCACCGGTCGATCCGCCGGCGGCCGGCCGGCGGGGCGCAGCAGGGCGGCGAGCTCGGCCACGGCGTCGCCGGTGGTGGGCGCGGGGGGCGGTGGCACCGGTCCGCGCAGCCGCGGGACCGCGGCCAGCAGGGTGCGGGTGTAGGGATGGCCGGGCCGGCGCATGACCTCGGCGCAGGGGCCCGCCTCGAGGATGCGGCCGCCGTGGATCACCACCACCTCGTCGGCGAGCTGGGCGACGATGCCGAGATCGTGGGTGACGAACAGCACCGCCATGCCGAACTCGGCCTGGAGGTCGCGCAGCAGGGCCAGGATCTGGGCCTGGACGGTGACGTCGAGGGCGGTGGTGGGCTCGTCGGCCACCAGCAGCGCCGGCCGGCACACCAGCGCCATGGCGATCACCGCCCGCTGGCGGAGACCGCCGGAGAGTTCGAAGGGGTAGGCGCGCATGGCCCGTTCCGGATCGGGAAAGGCCACGCGGGCGAGGATGGCGCGCACGCGGTCGCGGATCTCGCGGCGGGAGAGGTCGGTGTGCACCCGTAGCGCCTCGCCGATCTGGTCGCCGATGGTGTGGAGCGGCGAGAGGGCCGTCATGGGCTCCTGGAAGACCATGGCGATGCGATGGCCGCGGATGCGCCGGCGCGCCTCGCCTTCGGGGTCGAGGGCGGCGAGATCGACGGGGGCGGGCGCGGCCGGATCGCGGAACAGCATGCGCGCGGCCCGCATCTCCGCCTCCTCGGGGAGGATGCCGAGGATGGCGCGGGCGATGGCGGTCTTGCCGGAGCCGCTCTCGCCCACCAGTGCCACCGTGCGGCCCGGCGGCACGTCGAGGAAGGCACCCCGCACCGCCGGCACCGGACCCGCGTCGGTACGGAAGGTGACATGGAGGTCCCGCACCTCCAGGAGCGGCGGCACCGTCACGGCGGCGCGAACAGATCGCACGGGTGGATCCAGCGTACGCGCGTCCCGAGCCACCGGACGAAGCGCTCCAGTCGTGCGAAGTCCTCCACGTCCATGACCCGATGGTGGGTCATGAGGCCGAGGGGGCCGGCATGGCCCGCGGCGAGACGCGCCTCCAGCTCGGCGGCGAGCCAGGCCGGCGGGCCGACGCGGCCATCTTCGCGCCGGATCGCGTCGATGTGAACATCGACCCGGCGCAGTCCCGGCACCGGAGGCGCCCGCCGGCGCCATTCGGTGGAGACGGCGACATAGCCGAGGCCGGGAAGACACGCCTCCAGCGCGGGATCGATGCGGTTCCAGGGCGGCACCTGCACCGGCAGGAAACGGGTGCCGAAGACCCGCGCGAGGCGGCGCCGACCGGCACGCAGACCGCGCAGCAGCCGCGTCCGCGGCGCGTCCCCGCCCAGTTCGATGCGGCGCTCGCCGGGGCGGGCATGGTCACGGTGGGCGATGCCGTGCTGGAGCACCCGGACGTCGCGGGCGGCGACGATGCGGCGGGCGCAGGCGGGCTCGAGGCGGGCCGGGATCACCGCCAGCGCCAGCGGGACGGCGAGGCGCTCGGCGAGGGCGAGGAGGCGGGCGAGGGCGGGATGATCGCCCCCGGCGTCGTCGTCCCGCCACCACAGCGAGAGCGGGTTCACGGCCTTCCCTCCCGTCGCGCCCACACCTCCCGCAGCAGGCGGGCGGTGCGGCGGGCTCCGTCGAGGAGGAGGCGCGGCGGTCGCGGCGGCGCCCGGCGCAGGGCGTCGACGGCGGCGAGAAGAGCCTCCGGCGTCAGCGCCGTCTCCGGCACCAGGCGGGCGAAGCCGAGGGCGGCGAGGCGTTCGGCGCGGGTGCGCTGTTCGGTCTCGCGGCCCGTCTCGAAGGGCACGGCCACGAGGGGCGTGGCGGCGGCCAGCGCCTCCACCACCGTGTTGTAGCCGCTGCGCGCCACCACCACCCGCGCGGCGGCGAGGCTCCGGGGAAGGTCCGGATCGGCCCGCACCAGCCGCACCGGCGCCCCGCGGGCGCGGCGGGCGAGGGCGGCGAAGGCGTCGTCGTCGAGATCGGGACCCGCCACCAGCCGCCAGGGCTCGCCCGCGGGATCGCGGCGGGCGGCGGCGAGGGCCACCTCCAAGAGCGGCCCTGCCACCCGTCCGCCGCCCCCCGTCACCAGCACCCCGCGGCGGGCCGAGAGCGGCGCGGGCGATCCCGTCGCTCCCGCGCACACGTAGCCGGTGTAGCGCAGCCGGTCCCACAGCATGCGCGCCGCCGGGAAGCTGTGGCCGAAGGGGACGAGACGCGGGTCGGCGTGGACCAGCACCAGATCGTAGAGGCGGCGGGCGAGCTCGGCCGCCGCCCGCGGACGGGCGGGATCGGCCGGTGCCACCAGGATGTCGCGCACCGAGGCCACCAGCAGCGGCCGCTCGCGACGGCCGGCCAGCGCCTCCAGCAGCGGCAGCAGTTCGCGGTGGAAGGCGCGGCGGCCGAAGGGGAAGAGCTCGGTGAGGAGGACGCGCGGGGCCGTCTCCGCCACCAGCGCCCGCAGCCGCGCCGCCCGCTCGGCGAAGAGGGCGTCGGAGACGGGGGCGCCGTCGGCATCCACCAAGGTGCCGAAGCCGGCATCGCCGGCCCGCACCGGCGGCAGCTGGACCAGATCCACCCCCGCCGGGCACGGCCCGGAGGGAGGCGGACCGCCGTTGGCGACGGTGACGGCGAACCCCTCGCCGGCGAGGGCGTCGGCGATGACGAGGGCGCGGCGGAGGTGGCCGCTGCCCAGCAGGCTCTGGACCCAGATCAGCGCCCGGCTCACGGCGCCCGCTCCCCGCACCCCGCGAGGGCGGCGAGTCTCGGCCCCACCCGGCGGGCGGCGGCGGCGAGGTCGTGCACCGCCACCACCCGCCGCCGCGCGCACAGGCCGCGGGCGCGCAACGCCCCGGCATCCGCCAGCAGGCGGGCCACGGCGGCGGCGTAGGCGGCGGGGTCCGCCTCCGCCACCAGCACATTGCCCACATCCGCGTCCACCACCTCGGGCACGCCCGCACTCCGCACCGCCACCACCGGCAGGCCGCTCGCCTGGGCCTCCAGATACACCATGCCGTAGGCCTCGCCGATCCCCGGCCAGACCAGCAGGTCGCAGGCGGCATAGAGCGGGGGCAGGGTCTCCGGCGGTCGCGCGCCGAGCAGGCGCACCCGCGGACCGAGACGGCGGAGCTCGGTCGCGATGGCGCCCCCCAGCGGCCCGTCCCCCACCGCCAGCAGGTGCCAGGACGGGCCCTCCAGCCGGGCGAGGGCGGCGGCCAGCAGCCGCCACGACTCCGCCTTGACGCCCGGGCGCATCATGGCGACGGCGAGGAGCCAGGGGCGGGCGGGGTCGAGACCGAGCTCGCGGGCGAGGGCGCCGCGGTGGCGGACGCGGTGGGCGGCGGCGGCGCGATGGGGCGCGGTGTCCAGGAAGGGTGGAAGATGGACCAGCGGCGTGTCGGGGCGCAGGTGCGGGATCAGCGCCGGCATGTCGCGGCGGGTGGGGACCAGCACCAGACGGGCGCGGGCCAGGAGGTCGCGCACCGCCCGGTGACGGGCGGCGAGAGGGCCGATGGCCTGGCGACGGGAGAGACTGGGCTCGGCCACCACGAGGGGAATGCCGAGACGGTGGGCCACCACGGGGCCCAGCGGATCCGGCGCCTTCGGATAGGGGTGGTAGGTGAACCAGAGATCCGGCCGCGGACGGCGGCCGCGGGCGAAGCGCCGGAGGAGGAGGCGGGCGGCGCGGGCGCCGAGGTGGTCGAGGCGGGCGATGCGGTCGGGATCGCCCACTTCGCGAGTGCGCAGGCGGCACACCACCTGCACCTCGTGGCCGAGGCGGGCGAGCAGCGCGATCCAGGCGCGGGCGACGGTGCGGTCCCCGGAGGGGACGGGATGATCCGGCGGCTTGAGGGGGGCGTAGAAGGCGATCCTCATGCCGGTACGACGGCGGTCGGCGGCGGTGCCGGGACGGTCCCCAGCAGGCGGAGCAGGCGGCCGATATGGTCGTGGAAACGGAACGCCGCCCGCACCCGTCGCCGGGCCGCCCCACCCAGCCGCCGGCGCCGGGCCGGATCGCGGGCGAGGTCGGCGAGGGCCGCGGCCAGCGCCGCCTCGTCCTCCGGTGGCACCAGCACCCCCTCGATGCCGTCGCGCACGAACTCCGGGATGGCGGAGACGGGGGTGGTGAGCAGCGGCAGCGCCAGGGCCGCCGCCTCCAGCAGCACGTTGGGCAGACCGTCGCGGTCGCCGTCGGGGGCGACGCGCGCCGGCAGCACGAACAGATCCGCCTCCGCCAGCGCCGCCACCACCGCGTCCCGCGGACGGGCCCCCCGGAACTCCACCCGGGCGGCGAGGCCGAGGCGGCGGGCGAGCTCCTCCAGCCGCGGCCGCTCGATGCCGTCGCCCACGTGCACGAGCCGCCAGTGGAGGTCGGCGGGAAGGCGTGTGAGCGCCTTGAGCAGCACGTCGAGCCCCTTCTTGGGCACCGCCCGCGCCACCGTGAGAAAGCGGACGGGATCCGTGGGATCGCGGCCGTCGCGGGGCGGGCGCGCGGGCGGCGGCGGCAGCCCGTCGAGGTCGATTCCGTGGTAGACCAGCTCGATCCGCGCGCGGGGGGCGAGGGTGCGGAGATACTCGAGATTGGTGCGGGTGCAGGTGACGGTGAAGGCGGCCGCCTCCAGCTTCCCGCGGAGCTCCTCCGGCGGCGTGGTCCAGACGTCCTTGGCGTGGGCGGAGAGGGAGAAGGGGATCCCCAGCATGCGGGCCGCGTAGAGGCCCACGGAGGCGGGGGTGTGGAGATAGTGGACGTGGAGGCGGGCGAGCTCCGGATGCTCGTGCACCAGCACCAGCGCCTGGGCGAGGCGGCGCACGCGGTTGGGCGTGGGATCGCGCAGCAGATGGCGGAGGAAGAGGCCGAGGACACGCCCGAGCCGGCGACGTCGCAGCGCGTCCGCGAACGCCCGCAGCACCCTGCGCGGCTCGTCCCTCACATATTCCGGCAGATAGGTGACCGGAGCGCGGATCCGTCGATGGACGGGATGGAGATGGGGATCGGTGGGCCGGCGCAGGGAGACGATGCGGAAGGCGAGCCCCGCCTCCTCCATCGCCAGCAGTTCGCGGGCGATGAAGGTCTCGGACAGCCGCGGCCAGCCCTTGACCACGACCGCGAGGGTGGGCGGGCTCACGCCAGCCCTCCCGCGGCACGACGGCGGGGCTCCGCCGGCGCGAGGACCGGGGCGGCCAGCTCCACCAGCCGCCGCTCGCCCGAGAGCAGCGCCCGCCCGCGGGCGCCGGGGCGCGGGCCGTGGGGGAGTTCGTGGAGGGCGCGGGCCATGACGGCGGGATCGCGCGGGCCCTCGCCGTCGAGGACGCGCACGAGGCCGAGACGGGCGGCGCGTTCGGCGCGGATGGCCTGCTCGCGACGCGGGCGGGTGCGGGGCACGATCAGCGCCGGCCGGTCGAAGCTCAGGATCTCGCAGAAGGTGTTGTAGCCGCCCATGGCCACCACGCCGGCGGCGCGGGCGTACAGCCGCTCGGGACGGTTGTCGAAGGTGAGGGCGGAGAGCCGGGGATCGCGGGCGGCGCGGGCGGCGAAGGCACGGCGCGCCTCGGGACGCATGAAGGGGCCGAAGACCAGCATCGCAGGCCAGGGGATGGCGGGATCCGCCTCGTAGGCCGCGAGCACCCAGTCCATCAGCGCCTCGCCGTCGCGGCCGCCGCCGGTGGTCACCAGCAGGAAGGGCTCCGCGGGCAGGGGCGGCGTCTCGGCGCCTTCCTCGCGCGGCGGCCGCCGCGGCAGATAGCCCACATAAGCGATCTTGGCGGCATGGCGGCGCATTCCCGGGATCTCGGCCACCACGTCGAACATCTCCGGCACGCCGTAGACCCAGATCTCGTCGTAGAGCTCCGCCAGCACCTGCCAGGCGCGCTTGCGCCGCCATTCCCGCACCAGCTTCAGGGGATCGTCCATGATGTCGCGCAGGCCCAGCACCAGCCGGCAGCCGCGGCGGCGCAGGGCCCGGAGCGTCTCCAGCACCTCGCCGCGCAGCCCTGTGGGTTCCTTGTCCACCAGGAAGAGGTCCGGGCGGAAGGCCTCGGCGGTCGCGCGCACCACGGCGCGCCGGATGGCGAGGGTCTCGGCCACGTCGATGTGGAGCGCGAGGGAGGTGTAGGCGCCGTTGCGCAGTTTGATGACGCCGGGAATGCGCACGAAGTCGACGCGGGCACGGAACTCGAAGCTGCCGACGATGGGCGAGCCGGAGAGAATCAGCACCGAGAGATCGGGGAAGTGTTCCACCAGGGTGTGGGCGACGACCCGGCAGCGGCGCAGGTGGCCGAGGCCGAAGCTGTCGTGACTGTAGACGAGGACGCGCCGTCCACGGGCCATGCCGGTCTTCCCGCCTCCCCGCGGAAGGTGGGCGGCGGGGATACGGTTTGACAATGGGATCATTTTCCTGGTATCAGGACCGTCGAAGGATCGTGTTCACAGGAGGCCCCCGCCTCCCGCTGCCATCGAGGGACGCCACCCATGAGCCTGCTGTTCCCGCTGGACGACAACGGCCATCCGGTGCCCGTGCTGGGCTTCGACTACCGCGGCACCCGCAAGCTGTTGGTGACCGCCACCTCCACCCGCAATCCCGATCCCATTCCCGACGACATCGAGATCGTCACCCTCATCGCCACCGGCCCCTGCCGCTTCGAGGTGGGCGACGAGACGGTGACGGCCGATCCCCTCACCAGCCCCTTCCTCTATCCGGGGGTCTACGTGGACGTGCCCCTGCGCCGCGGCGAGCGCTACGTGGCCTTCGTCGCCGAGGGCGCCAACTGCGAGGCCTACATCATCGGGCGCATCTGACCATGCGCGTGCGCCGCACGATCGGCTTCGTGGGCCAGCTCGCCGTCACCTCCGGCACCCGGCCCTCGCCTGTCCGGCTGCCGCCGCCCGGCGGCATCCCCGCCTTCGCCCTCGTCACCGAGAGCGGTGCGCTGCTGGTCACCGAAACCGCCCAACCCCTCGTCTATGGATCCGCACCATGACCGTCGCCAAGCAGATCCACGAGCTCGATCCCGCCGGTCCCCTCACGCCCGAGGACCGGCTGCTGGTCTCCACCGTCAGCGGCAATCTCACCCGCCGCGCCACCTTCGCCGATCTGCCCTACCGGGCACCGGGTGCGAGTGCGCCGCGGCCCGTCCACGACCGTCTCGGCGAATTCGTCTCGGTGCGTGATTTCGGCGCCGTCGGCGACGGCGTGGCCGACGACGCCCCGGCTTTCGCCGCGGCCCTCGCCGCCCACGAGCAGGTGTTCGTGCCCCCCGGTACCTACCGTCTCGCGGCGCCGGTGGACGTGCCGCCCAGACGGCATCTGGTGGGCGCCGGCCGCGATCTCGCCGTGCTGGTGGCGGAGGGCCCGCAGGCGCTGGTGGTGCGGCGCAACGAGGGAGCCTTCCAGGTGGAGCCCTTCGCCGACACCAACTGGAACCGGGTGACCGTCGAGGGCTTCACCATCCGCATGACGACGGGCGGCATCCGCGTCCACGGGCACGAGTTCCGCGCCCGCGACCTGGTATTCACGGGCGGGGCCGCGCCGGCCGGCCTCGACGATCCCGACGGCTGGTGTCTCGACATGGTGGACGCCAACGAGTGCTGGATCGGCGGCATCAACGCCGGCCTCGGCGGCGGGGCCCACGCCCTCGCCTGCAACGGCATCCGCTGGCGCGCCGCCATGCCCGGCGTCAACTTCGGCGACTCCCTGGTCCAGGAGGTGGCGATCCGCCTCGGCGCGCCGAACACCGTCGGCATCCACCTCGACGGGGCGGCCGCCGACGCCACCAGGCTCATCAACAACATGTTGCTGCAGCGCATCCAGGTGACGGCGCCGCAGAGCGGTCTCACCCCCCATCCCGGCACCGTCGGATTCCGCCTGCGCAACTGTGCCCGGGTGCTGCTGCTGCTCTGCGATGCCGAGATCGTCGAGGTGGGCTTCGAGGAATATTCGGAATCGGCCGGCACCTCGGGGCGCAACAGCGCCATCACCTACATGCTGTGTCAGACCCACAACGTCCCCGACCCGGCCAACCGCTACCGCGACAGCAACGCCACCTTCCCCAATTCCTGCGTCAAGCGCACCTTCGTCGGCTGCAACTTCATGGGGCCGGCCCCGGTGGGCAACTATCCGGGCGACGGCGGCGTGCTGGGCGACACCGGCCTCGTGGCGCGGGAGATCAACGGCCTCGACAAGTACGATCAGCTCGCCTGGCAGATCCGCGCCCGCGATCGCGGCGTGCCCATGCTCACCGCCCACTACAAGGGGGCGGCGCAGAGCGACTACGACACCCATCCCGCCGTCGACCGGCCGGCGCGCGGCATCCTCTTCGACATCACCAGCTTCCAGATGGCCGCCATCACCCGCACGGTGGCCAACGGCGATCCCAATCCCGACACCGGTCAGCCCATGATGGACGTGCGGCTGACCCTGGGCAACGGCGAGGGCAGTGCCCGCGGCGAGCTCGCCCGCATCGAGATCGCCGATCCCCTCTATCTGTTCCCGCGCACCACGCCGCCCCCGCGCCAGAAGGCCGGCCTCGCCGTCTACGCCACCGATCCGGCGGTGCTGCCCGCCACCGGCGAACAGTGGCTCGGCCCCGGCTGGTACCTCCAGCTCGAGGACGATCCGGGCGTGCTCACCTGGGTGCCGCTGGGCGTGCGCCGCGGCGTCCAGCCGGAGCGGGTGCGCAACCTCTCCTGGACGGTGAGCCGGGCCGACTTCGGCAAGGTCCACCGGGTCAACCACGCCCAGGAACGCATCTGCACCATTCCCGCCGGTCTGGTGGCGCCGGGCGAGGGACTGCGCTGGTTCGACGTCATCAAGCAGGGGGTGGGGGACGTGGTCTTCGAGGCCGGCCCCGGCGTCACCCTCTATCTGCCCAAGGGCAAGAACCGCATCCGAACCCAGTACCAGCGGGTGCGGGTCTATGTCACCGGCAACGACGAGGTCTTCATCCCCGACCTCTTTCCCGACGGGGACGAGAACCACTTCCTCCGGGTCCACCGCACCGCCGGCGGCTTCGCCGTGCCGGGCCACTACGTGGGCCAGCTGATCCGGGTGACGGCCGGCGCCACCACCTTCCTGGAGGTCCCCACCGGTCTCGTCCCGCCCGGTGTGGAGTGCGTCTGGTTCAAGGTCCAGAAGGGCGGTCCCGGCGACGTGGAGATCCGCGCCGGCGCCGGCATGACCCTGGCGGCGCCCGGCGGCGTCGATCCCTATGTCATCACCCAGCCGCGCAAGACGGTGACCGTCTACGTGACCGCCGCCGACGAGCCGCAGGAGCCCAACCACGTCTACATCGAGGACTGAGGCCGACCGGCGCCCCGCTTTGATCTCGATCAAGGCACGGCCCGGGTCTTCTGCTAGGTACGGAGACGCATTGAGGCGGCACTGCAGCCGGCCGCACCGCCACCGAACCACCCGGCTGCAGGCGGCTCGATGGCCCGGACATGTTCCGCACCCTTGGTCGGGGTCGTTGGTGGGGCGGAACATGAATTCGGCGGAGCGGCACCGGTCCGCTCCGCCCTTCTTTTTCCGCGGTCCGCGCCCGGACGGGCCCGCCGTCCGCGCGCTCAGCCGCCGGCGGCGAGATGGGGCCAGACCAGCGGCCGCAGCTGCGCCTCGATCTCCGGATCCGGCAGGGTGGTCATGTCCTTGGCCAGCTCGTGCCGCACCCGCGCCGCCACCTGCGGGTCGAGGGCGGCGCGCAGATCGCCCAGGGTACGGGGCGCCGCCACCAGCATCAGCTCGTTGAAGCGGCCCTCGTGGAGCCCCTGGGCGAGGAAGGCGGCGATGGCGCGGGCGAAGCGCTCCTTCTCCACCCGCTTCGGATCGGTGTCGGGCTCCATGGCGTGACGGCCCTGGTCGTGGATGCGGTTCTGGGTGCGGCCGGGCCTGTCGGCGAGGAGCTCGGACCCCTTGCGGCGGGCGGGATCGTAGAGCTCCTCGTGGAAGGGCCGGATGGTGTGGTCGCCGCCATCGGCCTGGAAGAAGCGCGCCCGGGCACCGTCGGCCACCACGATCCACAGTCTGCGACGCGGCATCTCGTCCTCCCGCTCGGGATCATTCCAGTTCGTCGCGGTCCTCGGTGAGGATGTCGTAGACGGCGGCGACCCGGCCCGACAGCGGCCGCTCCTCCTCCCCCAGCACCTCGCCGGCCCCCTGGGCCCAGGCCAGCGCCTGCTCGATCTCGGCGAAGGTGGCGCCGGTCTTGAGGATCCGCAGGTGCCTGACGGGGTCGTCGCCGCCCACGAGCTCGGCGATCTCGCTCAGCGTCGGGCGGGCGTGGGGATTGCGGCGGGCACGTTCGCTCATCGCTCTCTCGTCTCGGGTGACGCGGCATCGCCCGCTCCGCCGGCCCCCGCCACCGCGTCCAGCGCGGCCATCAGCACCGGCACCAGGGCGGGATCGGCGACCGCGAGGCGGACGCCCCTTTGAATGAGGTCCGCGAGCCGGCGGTTCAAGACGTCGCCGGCGGCCGTCTCCAGCCGCACCCGCCCGACGGCCTCGCCGAGCCCCGCGCGCACGCCCTCCTCGTCGGTCGCGAGCACCACCGTCCCGGCATCCCCGTCGGCGAGACGGCGCACCAGCGCCAGGGTGCGGGGATCGCCGGCCGTGACCGCCACCACCGGCCCCGTCTCCGAAAGGGGCACCACCACCGGTCCATCACGGGTCAGCACCTCCGCGCCGAAGGCCTCCGCCACCGCCCGCAGGTCGGCCGACGTCAGCACCAGCACGTCGCGGGGGCCGGCGAGGCGGAGGGTGGCCGTCGCCGTCCGCGTCACCAGCCGGCATCCCACCGTGCCGGCCGCCAGCTCCCGCACCCGCCGCTCCAGTCTCGCGGCGAAGAGTCGCAGCCCGCGCCGCACCTCCTCCACCTCGAAGCTCACCAGCCGCCCGTAGCGGGTGACGGCGCGGGTGAAGGGCAGGGCGGCGGCCTGCTCCAGCCGCCGGTCCTCCAGCCACGCCACCTCCACTTCGGCGGCGAGCCCGCGCGCCAGCCGGAGCAGTGCGCCCAGCTCCGCCTCCGTCTCCATGCGGACCAGGGCCACCACCACCCGCCCGCCGGAGGTCGCCTGCGCGCTCATCGTCCCGGATCCCGCCGCTCGTCCCCCTCGCCCCCGCCGAAGCGCCGGCGCGCCTCGGCGAAGGCCCGGAGCCGTTCCTCCACCCGTCGGTGGAAGCTGCCCTCCGGATAGTGGCCGTCGGGTCCCCGCGTTCCGGCGGGGAGGCCCGTGAACAGTTCGATGGCCTCGTCCACCCGGTCCACCGCCCACACGTGGAAGCGCCCCGCCGCCACCGCCTCGCGCACCCGCCGGTGGAGCTGGAGATGGCGCAGATTGGCCCGCGGGATCACCACCCCGTGGCTGCCGTCGAGCCCGCGGCGGGCGCAGAGGTCGAAGAAGCCCTCGATCTTCTCGTTGACGCCGCCGATGGCCTGGACGTGGCCGTGCTGGTCGACGCTGCCGGTGATGGCGAGGTTCTGGGCCAGCGGGACCTCGGCGATGGCCGACAGCAGCGCCAGCAGTTCCGCCGCCGAGGCGCTGTCGCCCTCCACCGTCCCGTAGCTCTGTTCGAACACCAGGGTGGCGGAGAGGGAAAGCGGCATGTCCGGCACGTAGCGGGCCATGAGATGGCCGGTGAGGATCAGCACCCCCTTGGAGTGGACGGGCCCCCCCAGCGCCACCTCCCGTTCGATGTCCACCACCCGGCCGCCGCCCATGCGGGCGCGGGCGGTGATCCGGCTCGGCCGGCCGAAGCTGTGGCCGCCCAGGGTGAACACCGACAGGCCGTTGATCTGGCCCACCGCGCGTCCGCTCGTGGGGATGCGCACCACCTCCCGCTCGATGGCCTCAAGGGTGCGCTCGTGGAGGCGCGCGGCACGACGGGTGCGCGCCGCCACCGCCGCCTCCACGTCCTCCGCCGTCACCACCTCGCGGCCGGCGCGGCCGGCGAGATGGTCCGCCTCCCGCAGCAGGTCCCCGAGGCGGGCGAAGTCGGCGGAGAACTCGTCGCGGTCCTCCGCCGCGCGCACCGCCTCCTCCAGGACCCGCGCCACCGCCTCCGCCGCGAAGGGGCGCAGGCGTTCGCGCCGGGCCCGTTCGGCGACGAAGCGGGCATAGAGGGTGATCGTCTCGGGCCGCCGCGGCACCCGCTCGTCGAAATCGGCGGCGATGCGGAACAGCCGCGGGAACTCCGGGTCCAGCTCCGACAGCAGATAGTAGAGCAGCCGGTCCCCCACCAGCACCACCTGGAGGTCGAGGGGGATGGGCTCCGGCTCCAGGAAGACGGTGAGCGGCAGACCGAGGCCGGAGGTCGCGGGCTCGATGCGGATGCGGCCGCGCGAGAGCGCCCGCTTGAGGGCGTCCCAGGCGAAGGGGCGGGCCAGCAGCTTGTGGGCGTCGAGGATCAGATAGCCGCCATTGGCCCGGTGCAGCGCCCCCGGCCGCACCAGCAGGAAGTCGGTGAAGAGCGCGCCCATCTCCACCCGGTGTTCGATGCGCCCCACCAGATGCTCGAAACCGGGATCGTCCTCGTGGACCACCGGCGCGTGGGTGGTGTCGGCGTGGTCCACCAGCAGGTTGACGGCGTAGCGGCGGAACAGCGGGTGCGTCTCCTCCACGCCCGCCGCCGCCGGCCGCACCTGCTCGGGCAGGGCGAGGAACAGTTCCACCCGCTCGATCACGTCGCGCCGCAGCGCCCCCAGATGGTCCACCACCTCGGGGAGATCCTGCCAGCGGCGGGCGAGCTGGCCCACCAGATAGTCCACCACCACCGTCGCCGTCTCCACGTTGAGACGGCGGATCTTCTCGCGCATCTCCTTGATCCAGGCGGGCATGTCCCGGAGCGCGGCCTCCAGCCGCCGCTGCAGCGCCTCGATCTGCGCCTCGATCTCGTGACGCACCGGCTCGGGGAGCTGCTGGAAGCGCTCCGGCGGCATCACCCGGCCCTCGACGGTGGGCGCGAAGACGAAGCCCATGGGGGTGCGCAGCAGCGCGATGCTCCGGCGCCGCGCCTCCTCCTCCACCCGGGCGATGGCCTGCTTCTGCCGCTCCTCCACCTCCTTCTCGAGGAGCTGGCGGCGGGTCCGGTATTCCTCGCTCTCGAAGGCGTTGCGCAGGGCCTCCACCAGATCGCCCAGGAGCTGGTGGCAATCGTCGCGGAAGGCGCGGCCGCGGCCCGCCGGCAGTCGGAGCGGCCGCGGCCGGTGCGGATCGGCGAAATCGTTGACGTAGACCCAGTCGTCGGGCGCCGGCCGACGGCGGGCATGGGTCTCCAGCAGTCGCCGCACCACCGTGTGGCGGCCGACCCCGGGCGGGCCCAAGGCGTAGACGTTGTGGTCGCGGCGGCCGACGGCGAGGGCGTAGTCCAGGGCCTCCACCGCCCGCGCCTGACCGACGATGCCGTCGAGGTCCGGTAGTTCGGCGGTGGTGGCGAAGCCGAGCTCCGCCACGGGACAACGCCAGGCCAGCTCCTCCGCCGCCAGTTCGCGCATCGTCGCGTCCCCTGCCCTCCATCCGCCTCTACACGCCCGCACCGGGGCAGGGAAGGGACGTGTCCTCGCCTCGTGTGGGATCACGATCGCGTGTGCGGACATCCGGAGGGATCCGGGGGCTGGTGCGCTGGCGCCGGCGCATCACTTCGCATATCGAGAGGGGCGACGAGGGTCGCACCGTACCACAGCGGGACCGCCGTGCGGGCGGGACGGGGAGGCTCCGTGATCCGCGAACACCTGGAACGCCTGTGGTTCCGCCTGTCGGCGGCGACCGGCGCCGTCGCCTGGCTGGCCTTCGAGAGCTGGTACCGGCCCCTGTCCTGGACCTTCTTCCTCGCCCTCGCCGTCGCCTTCGTGGCGGTGGTCCATCTGCTGCGCGTTCCCGGCCGGGAGTGAGCGGAGGGGCGTTCATGTGTCGGCCATGCGTGGAAACCGGCATATCCGGTTGCGTTCCCGTTTCGTCACGACGATACTCGTCCGGACGTCCCGGGGGCGGGACGCGCATCGTGGAGACACGGGCATGATCGCGACGGGACGGCTCGCCGGACGGATGCGGAACGGCGCGTGCCTCCGCCGTCCGGTCGTGATCCGCGGTTCACTCGCCGCCGGGCTGCTCCTCTGGCTCGCCGTCGAGACCTGGCTCCGGCCCTGGTCCTGGCCGTTCCTGATCCTGGCGATCCCCACCTTCTTCGCCGTGAGCGAGACGGTGCGGACCGCCGGCGTGCGCTCCTTCGCTCTCCGGCCGGTGGAGGACGCCGCCGCGGACCGGCTCGACGACACCCGTGGTCTCCGGAAGGCTCGTAGGTAGTCCCCGGCACACCCGCACCGCCAGATAGGCGAAGGCCTCCGCCTCCAGCAGATCGCCGTCGCGACCCAGCGCCTCCACCGGCGCCACCGGCACGGCGAGACGCCGGGCCAGCGCCCGCACGAGGCCGCGGTTGCGACGGCCGCCGCCCGTGAGCCACAGCCGCCGCGGCGGCGCCGGCAGGACCGCCAGCAGCCGCGCCGTCGCCTCCGCCACCAGCGCCGCCGCCGTGGCGAGCCCGTCGGCGAGATCGAGGCCGGTGAGGAAGTCCGTGTCGAAGTCGAGGCGATCGAGACTGCGCGGCGGCGGCCGCGCGAAGAAGGGGTGCGCCAGCACCGCCGCCACCCGCGCGGGATCCGCCCGTCCCCGCAGGGTCACCTCGCCGTCCCGGTCGAACGGGAGGCCCGTGTGCCGACGCACCCAGTCGTCGAGGAGCGCGTTGCAGGGCGCCACGTCGCCGGCGCGCAGCGCGCCGCCGGGTCCGATCCAGGTGAGGTTGGCGATGCCGCCCAGATTGAGCACCGCCTGCGGCGGCGGCCGGTGGGCCAGCAGACAGGCGTGGTAGAGGGGCACCAGCGGCGCGCCCTGACCGCCCCGGCGCACGTCCTCGGAGCGGAAGTCGCTCACTACCGGAAGCCCGAGGCGGCGGGCGAGACGGGCCCCGCAGCCGAGCTGCACCGTCTCGCCGAGACGGGGACGATGGCGCAGGGTGTGGCCGTGGAATCCCACCACCTCGATGCGGCGGTGCCCTTCCGGACGGCCGGCGAGGAAGGCCTCCACCGCCTCGGCGTGGCGGTCGGTGAGCTCGCGGGCGAGGGCCCGCGCCTCCGGAGCCGCTGGCGTCACCGCCCGCACCGCCGCCGCCAGGCGCTTGCGGAAGGCCTCGGGGTAGGGGAAGGTGCGGCCGCCCAGGGGACGGGCCGTGCCGCGGCCGTCGGTCTCCAGCAGCGCCACGTCGATCCCGTCCATGGACGTGCCGCTCATGAGGCCGAGGGCGAGGACCGGGCGGCTCACCGGGGATCCTCCGGGCCGGTGCGGGCGGGAGACGCGTCACGATGCGCGAGATCCGCGGGCGCATCGTCACCGGCGAGCGGGTGGTGCGCGGGCGCGTGCGCTTCGCCGGGACGATCCTGGCGGTGGAGGAGGACCCGGCGGCGCCGGAGTGGCCGCTGGTCACCCCCGGCTTCGTCGATCTCCACGTCCACGGCGGCGCCGGGGCCGACGTGATGGAGGGAGAGGCGGCGGTGCGCCACATGGCCGCCTTCCACCTGCGCCACGGCACCACCGCCCTGCTCGCCACCACCGTCTGCGCGCCGAGGGAGACGCTGCTGCGGGCGGCGGCGGCGGTGGGGGCGGTGGTGCGGGCGCCCGGTCGCGAGGAGGCGCGGGTGCTGGGCCTCCATCTCGAGGGGCCCTTCCTCGACCCGCGGGCGCTGGGGGCCCAGCCGCCCCACACCCGGCGCGACGATCCGGACCTCGCCCGCGCCCTCCTCGCGGCGGGGCCGGTGCGGGTGGTCACCCTCGCGCCCGAGGCGGATCCCCGCGGGCGCCTGCTCGCTCTCTTCCGGCAGCACGGGGTCCGCGTCCAGATCGGCCACACCCGCTGCGACTATGCGGCGGCGCGGGCGATGCTGGAGGCCGGCGCCGCGGGCTTCACCCATCTCTACAACGCCATGAGCGGACTGCACCACCGCGAACCGGGAGCGGTGGGCTGTGCGCTCGCCCACGCCCGCTACGCGGAGATCATCCCGGATCTCCACCACGTCCACCCCGCCGCCATCCACGCCGCCCGCCGCGCCATCCCCGGCCTCTACGCGGTGACGGACGCCGTCGCCGCCGCCGGCATGCCCGACGGCCCCCACCGGCTGGGCGGCCGGACGGTCCGGCGCCGCGGCGAGCGGGTGGAACTCGAGGACGGCACCCTCGCCGGCTCGGTCCTCACCACCGACCGCGCCTTCGCCCGCCTCCTCGCCATCGGCCTCGACCCCCTGACGGCGGTGCGCATGGTCGCCACCGTGCCGGCGGACTATCTGGGGCTCGCCGATCGCGGACGGATCGCGCCCGGTCTGCGCGCCGATCTGCTGGTGTTCGAGGCGGGACCGGAGCTGGCGCGGATCCATCTCGGCGGCGCGCCCCTGGACCCCGCTCAGTGACCCACGGGCAGTCCCTTCTCGCGCCAGGCGTTGAAGCCGCCCTCGAGGTTGACCACCCGCGGATAGCCCATCTCCTTGAGGGTCTTCGCGGCGAGGATGGAACGGCCGCCGGCGGCGCAGAAGACCACCAGCGTCTTGTCCGGCGACAGCTCCGACTTGTGCACCGGCAGGGTGGGATCGGCGTACCATTCGAGGAGGCCGCGGGGGACGTGGACGGAGCCCGGGACGGTGCCCTGGCGCCGCTCCGTCTCCTCGCGCACGTCCACGAACACCACGTCCTCGCGGTTGAGCAGCTTCGCCGCCTCCTCCGGCTGCACGGCCTCCACCACCTGTCGCGCCTCGGCGACGAAGTCGGCCGCTCTCCGTCCCGCCATGGTCCCGTCTCCCGACCGTTGCCACGACCCCGGCGGGCGAGATAAGCCGGATGCGTCCCGCGACAACGCGAGCCTCGGAGGATCGACAGGGTGAGCGGCTTCTCCGCCCGCATGTTCGACGAGATCGCGCCCCTCTTCCGGCGCATCCTCGACCATCCCTTCGTGCGCGGCCTCGCCGACGGTTCCCTCGCGCGCGAGCGCTTCGTCCACTACATGGTCCAGGACGCCCACTATCTCGCCCTGTTCGCCCGCGCGCTGGCGCTGGCGGCGGCGCGGGCGCCGACGGTGGAGGGGCAGGTGGAGCTGGCCCGTGCCTCCCACGACGCCATCGTGGTGGAACGGGCGCTCCACGACGGCTTCTTCCGGGACTTCGGCATCGACGAGGCCGCCTTCGCCGCCTCGCGGCCCTCGCCCACCTGCTTCGCCTACGGTCACTTCCTGATCTCCACCGCCGCCGGCGACGATTGGCCGGTGGCGCTGGCGGCGCTGGTGCCCTGTTTCCACATCTATCACGAGGTGGGGAAGGTGCTGCTGGCCGAAAGCCGCCCCGGCAATCCCTGGCAGCGCTGGATCGACACCTACGCCGACGAGGCCTTCGCCGACCAGGTCCGCCGCATCCTCGCCCTCGCCGACCGGGCGTGGGCGGAGGCCGGTGACGCGGTGCGCGCACGCATGCGCGAGGCCCATCTCGCTTCCAGCCGGCTCGAGTGGATGTTCTGGGACGCGGCCTGGCGGCTCGAGGACTGGCCGGTCGAGGCGACGGAGTAGACGGCCGTGCCGGGCTACGTGCTGCGCCGGCTCCTGGGAGCGGTGCCGACGCTGCTGCTGATCAGCTTCGTCACCTTCGTGATCATCGAACTGCCGCCGGGCGACTATCTCTCGGCGCAGATCGCCGAGATGCAGGCCCAGGGCGAGGCGGTCTCGCAGGAGCGGATCGCCTATCTGCGCGAGCTCTACGGTCTCGATCGCCCGTTCCTCGAGCGTTATCTGACCTGGCTGTGGGGACTGCTCCACGGCGATCTCGGCTGGTCCTTCGAATACGATCGGCCGGTCACGGAGGTGATCGGCGACCGCGTGTTCCTCACCTTCGTCGTCTCTTTCGCCACGGTGCTGTTCACCTGGATCGTGGCCTTTCCCATCGCTCTCTATTCCGCCACCCACCGCTACAGCTGGGCGGACCACGGCCTCACCTTCCTGGGCTTCCTGGGCCTCGCCACCCCCAACTTCCTGCTGGCGCTGGTGCTGGTCTACCTCGCCAACGTCTGGTTCGGCACCTCCATCGGCGGGCTGGTGGATCCCGAATATCTCGACGCCCCCATGAGCTGGGGGAAGTTCCTGTCGGTGCTGGAGCATCTGTGGGTGCCGGTGGTGGTGATCGGCACCGCCGGCACCGCCGCCACCATCCGCCGCATCCGCGCCAATCTGCTGGACGAGCTGAGGAAGCCCTACGTCGTCACGGCCCGCGCCAAGGGCGTGCCCCGCCGGCGGCTGCTGCTGCGCTATCCCCTGCGGATGGCGCTGGTCCCCTTCGTCGCCGACATCGGCAGTCTGCTGCCGGAATTCATCTCCGGCTCGGCGCTGGTGTCGGTGGTGCTGTCGCTGCCCACCACCGGGCCGGTGCTGGTGCGGGCGCTGCAGACCCAGGACATGTATCTCGCCGGCTCCTTCCTGATGCTGGAGGCGGTGCTGGTGGTGCTGGGGATGCTGCTCTCGGACATCCTCCTCGCCCTCGTGGACCCGCGGGTGCGCTTCGGGCGCCTCGAGCGATGAGCCGCTACGTGGATCCGGCGCCCTGGCGGCCCGGGGAGGAGGCGGGGAGCGAGGCGGTGGAGGTGCTCCCGCAGTGGCGGCTGGTGCTGCGCCGCTTCCGCCGCCACCGCCTCGCCGTCTGGAGTCTCGGCTTCCTCGCCTTCCTCTACGCCCTGCTGCCCTTCGTCGAGTTCCTCGCCCCCTATGCCCGCGACAGCCGCGATCCCGCCGCCATCCACGCGCCACCGCAGCCGGTGCGCCTGTTCCACGAGGGACGCTTCGTGGGCCCCTTCGTCTACGATCTGCGCATGACCCTCGACCTCGCCACCATGCGGCGGGTGTACGTGGAGGACCGGAGCCGTCCCCGTCCGCTGCGCTTCTTCTGCCGCGGCGATCCCTACCGGCTGTGGAACCTGTGGGAGGCGGAGCGGCATCTGGTGTGTCCGGCGGAGGGCTCGAGCCTCCATCTGCTGGGCACCGACCGGCTGGGCCGCGATCTCCTCTCGCGCATCCTCTACGGCGCGCGCATCTCGCTCACGGTGGGCCTGGTGGGCATCGCCGTCAGCTTCGCCCTCGGCATCCTGCTGGGCGGACTCGCCGGCTACTACGGCGGGCTCGTGGACCGGCTGGTCCAGCGCACCATCGAGGTGATCCGCTGTTTCCCCACCATCCCCCTGTGGCTGGCGCTGTCCGCCGCCATCCCCGTGTGGTGGGATCCCCTGTGGGTCTATTTCGGCATCACCGTCATCCTCGGGCTCGTCGACTGGACCGGTCTCGCCCGCTCGGTGCGGGGCAAGGTGCTGGCGCTCAGGGAGGAGGAGTTCGTCCAGGCGGCACGGCTGTTCGGCGCGGGGCCGCTGTGGATCCTCGGCCGCCACGTGATCCCCAACTTCGCCTCCCACCTCATCGCCTCCGCCACCCTTTCCATCCCCAACATGATCCTCGGCGAGACGGCCCTCTCCTTCCTGGGCCTCGGCGTCAGGCCGCCGATGGTGAGCTGGGGGGTGCTGCTGAACGAGGCCCAGAACGTGGACGCCATCGTCCTCTATCCCTGGTTGCTCGCGCCGGTGGTGCCGGTGGTGCTGGTGGTGCTGGCCTTCAATTTCTTCGGCGACGGGCTGCGGGACGCCGCCGATCCCTACGGTTGAACGCGGCCTTGTACCGGCCGGGGCGATCCCCACATGACGGGCGGAATGCGGGCCGCGGTGCCGCGACGGGCCGCGGTCCGCGGGGTCCGCTCCGATGGAGGGACGCACGAACGAAGGGGTCCGACCATGGATTTCGAGAAGTACACCGAACGCGCCCGCGGCTTTCTCCAGAGCGCCCAGCAACTGGCGCTGCGCGAGGGGCACCAGCGCTTCCTGCCGGAACACCTGCTCAAGGTGCTGCTGGACGATCCCGAGGGCCTCGCGGCGCGTCTCGTGCGCGAGGCCGGCGGCGATCCGAAGCTGGCGCTGGCCAACACCGAGCTGCTGCTCGAGAAGCAGCCGAAGGTGGAGGGCACCGCGGCCGGTCAGCTCTACCTGGCGCCGGAGACCGCGCGCCTGTTCGAGCAGGCGGAGCAGGTGGCGCAGAAGCTGGGGGACAGCTACGTCACCGTCGAGGCACTGCTGCTGGCCGTCGCCCTGTCCGCCACCGACGCGGCCAAAGCGCTGCGCGATGCGGGGGTGACGCCGCAGGCCCTGAACGAGGCCATCGGCCGGCTGCGCAAGGGCCGCACGGCGCAGAGCCCGACCGCCGAGGAGGGCTACGGGGCCCTCGAGAAATACACCCGCGATCTCACCAGGGCGGCGCGCGAGGGCAAGCTCGACCCGGTGATCGGCCGCGACGAGGAGATCCGCCGGGTGATCCAGGTGCTCTCGCGGCGCATCAAGAACAATCCGGTGCTGATCGGCGAGCCGGGCGTGGGCAAGACCGCCATCGTCGAGGGTCTGGCCCAGCGCATCGTCAACGGCGACGTGCCGGAGAACCTGCGCCACAAGCGGGTGCTGGCGCTGGATCTCGCCGGCATGCTGGCCGGGGCCAAGTACCGCGGCGAGTTCGAGGAGCGCCTCAAGGCGCTGCTGCAGGAGATCGCCG
>JALSGP010000041.1 GCA_026982705.1 Alphaproteobacteria bacterium | reverse complement strand
GCACCATCAGCAGGCTGGTGAGGACCAGCGCCGGCCGGTCGGCGAGCGGCACCCCCTGCACCAGCCGCTGCCACACCAGCCAGCCGGTGCCGAGGGCGCCGGCGGCGAGGACGGAGAAGCCGATGCCGCCGAAGAAGCGGAAGGGCTTCTGGACGAAGCGGAGCAGGAAGAAGACGGTGAGGAGATCCAGCAGCAGGGCGAGGTCGAGGCCCCGGCGCGACGGCGGCGGATGGCGGATCCCGAGGGGCACCTCCGCCACCAGGAACCCCTGGCTCTGGGCCACCAGCGGCAGGAAGCGGTGCTGGTTGCCGTAGAGCACCAAGGTCTCCGCCACCTCCCGCCGCATCAGCCGCACCTCCGAACGGAGATCGGTGAAGCGGTCGCCCACCAGCCACGCCACCAGCCGCTCGAAGCGGCCGCCGCCGGATCGGCCCGCGCGCGCCCCCACCACCAGATCCGCATGCTCCAGGGCCGGCACCAGTCGCGAGAGGATGGCGGGCTCCAGCAGATCCGGCGCCAGGGGCACCGTCAGCACCCAGTCGCCGCGGGCCTCGCGGAAGGCGACGGAGAGCGCCGCGGCACGGCCGAAGACGCGGGGGAAGGCCAGCACCACCACCGGCTCGCCCTGCCGGCGCAGCGCTTCGAGGCGGGCGCGGGTGCGCGGCAGCGGTCCGTCCAGCACGTAGAGGAACTCGAGGGCGGCGGCCAGCGGCTCCACCGCCGCCCGCAGGCGGGCGTGGTCCTCGACGAGGCGGGGCGCCTCGCCGTCCATCACCACCACCACCGAGAGACGGCCGTCGAGCACCGGCCGCGGGTCGTGGGGACGGCGGCGGTGGGCCGGCAGGAAGGCGATCTTGGCACCGGAATCGGGACTCACGGCGAGCCCTCCAGGGGATCGAGGCGACGGCAGGACAGCCGCCGGTAGAGGTCGAGTTCGCGGGCGTGGCCGCGGTGGACGGTCTGGACCAGGAAGGCGAGGGCCAGGGCGTAGAGGCCGAGGGATACGGCCAGCAGGGTGAGGGCGCTCCACACCACGCTCGGCCGCCCGTCGCCGGTGAGGCCGTCGAGGGCGAGGAAGGCCAGGGGCAGGGCGACGGTGAAGGCGGCGAGGGCGAGTCCGCCGAGCCAGAGCAGCGGCCGGCGGGCGAA
>JALSGP010000040.1 GCA_026982705.1 Alphaproteobacteria bacterium | reverse complement strand
CTGCCCTACGGGGCGGTGATGAAGCTGGTGCGCACCGGCCAGTTCCGGCTGGACGGGCGGCGGGTGACGCCGGACACCCGCATCGCCGCCGGCCAGATGGTGCGCATCCCGCCGCAGCTCGCCCTCGAACGCGCCGGGCGTCGGCCCGAGCGGCATCTCTCCGAGGCCGACCGCCGCTTCGTGCGCGGCCTCGTGCGTCACGCCGACGACGACATCCTGATCCTGGAGAAGCCCGCCGGGCTCGCCGTCCAGGGCGGGCCCAAGACCCGCCGTCATCTCGACGGTCTGCTGGCGGCCCTGGCGGAGGGCGGCGAACGGCCGCGCCTCGTCCACCGCCTCGACCGCGACACCGCCGGCGTGCTGGTGCTGGCCCGCCATCTCGTGGCCGCACGGGCGCTGATGGAGGCCTTTCGCCACCAGCGGGTGGAGAAGATCTACTGGGCGGTGGTCCTGGGCCGACCGCCGCGGGCCGAGGGCGTCATCGACATTCCCCTGGGCAAGGCCGGCCCCCGCGGCGAGGCGCGGATGACGCCGGATGCCCCGGAGGTGCGGCGGGCGGTCACCGGATACCGGGTGCTGGCCCGCGCCGCCGACCGGGCGGCGTGGCTGGAACTGCGGCCGCACACCGGGCGCACTCACCAGCTCCGGGCCCATTGTGCGCTGCTGGGCTGTCCCGTCATGGGCGATGCCAAATACGGCGATCCGGCCACTTGGCCGGCCGGGGCACCGCGGGGGCTGATGCTCCAGGCCATGGCCATCGCCTTTCCCCATCCGCGCACCGGCCGCATCTTCCGCTTCGCGCTGCCGCGGCCGGCGCCCCATCTGGAGGCGGCGCTGCGTTTCTGGGGGCTGCGCTGAGGGCGCGGTCGCGCCGTTCGGACGGGATTCCACAGGAAAACGATGAAAATTCGGCGCGTTTCCGGCGGGCTCCGGCGGCAAAAGTCGGGAATCCTCGTTTCAGGAAGTTGATCTTCGGGGAAGATCGCTCTCATCTCGAAGAACTCTAGCGAAGCGAATGGGTATTGCCAAGGCGCTCGAAAGCGACTAGGAGGAACTCACCCCAACACCTGCAGTCGGATAATGACACGAGCCAGGGCCATCACAGCCGTCCTTGCCGGGTCGATCTTCTGGTGGATGGTGGCGGAAGGTCGGGCCGAGGGCGATCCTGCGTACGGTGAGTACCTCGCCAACGAGTGTACCGCCTGTCATCCCCCCGACGTCACCGACGGGGTGATCCCGCCGCTGTGGCTGCTGCCGACGGACTATTTCATCGACGCCCTCCGGGCCTATCGCTCGGGGGAGCGGGAGAACCCGGTGATGCAGGCGGTGGCGCGGGCGCTGGGCGACGAGGAGATCGAATCGCTCGCCGCCTATTTCGCCGATCTCAGGGAGCAGAAGGGAGGATCGTGAGATGACCCGTCTGACGCGACGCGGCCTGCTCGGGACCACGGCCGTCCTGGGCGTGGGTCTGATGGCGGCTCCGCACGTGCTGCGGGCGCAGAGCCGGCCCAAGGTGGTGGTGATCGGTGGCGGCGCCGCCGGGGCCACGGTGGCCAAGTACGTGGCCCGTGACAGCAAGGGTGCCATCGAGGTGGCGCTGGTGGAGCCCAAGGAGACCTACACCACCTGCTTCTACAGCAACCTCTACCTGGCCGGCTGGCGCACGCTCGAGTCCATCACCCATCGCTACGTCAATCTCGTCCAGAAGTACGGCGTCGTCCATTATCGCGACATGGCGGTGGACGTGGACACCGGCAAGAAGGTGGTCCGCCTCGCCAGCGGTCGCGAGCTGCCCTACGACAAGCTGGTGGTCGCGCCCGGCATCGACTTCCGTTACGAGGCCATCGAGGGCTACGACGAGGCGGCGGCCATGGACATGCCCCACGCCTATCAGGCGGGCGAGCAGACGGCGCTGCTGCGCGCCCAGCTCGAGGCGATGGAGGATGGCGGGACCGTGGTGATCGCGCCGCCGCCCAATCCCTACCGCTGCCCGCCCGGGCCCTACGAGCGGACCTCGCTGATCGCCAACTATCTCAAGAAGCACAAGCCCAAGTCCAAGATCGTCGTCTGCGATCCCAAGGACAAGTTCTCCAAGCAGGCGCTCTTCCAGGATGCCTGGCAACGCTACTACGAGGGCATGATCGAGTGGATCCCCGGCGAACTCGGCGGCCGGGTGGTGAAGGTGGACACCAAGGAGATGACCGTCACCCTCGAAGGGGGCGACGTCATCAAGGCCTCGGTGGCTAACATCATCCCGCCCCAGAAGGCCGGCTGGATCGCCCACCGCGCCGGTCTCACCGACGACTCCGGCTGGTGCCCCATCGATCCCGACTCCATGGCCTCGCGGGTGGCCCGGGACGTCTATGTCCTCGGCGATGCCTCCATCGCCAGCAAGATGCCCAAGTCCGGCTTCGCCGCCAATTCCCAGGCCAAGGTGGTGGCCATGGACATCCGCCACCAGCTGCTGGGCGACAGGCGCTTCCCCGCCCGCTACCGTAACACCTGCTGGAGCTCGGTGGCGGACGACGACGCGGTCAAGGTGGGCGCCAGCTACAAGGCCGGCGAGACCATGATCGAGGTGGTGGACAAGTTCATCAGCAAGGTGGACGAGCCGCCGGAAGTGCGGGCGCAGACCCGGGCCGAGGCGGACGCCTGGTACGAGAGCATCACCCAGGACATTTTCGCCTGATGGCACGGTCGAAGCGGGCCGCGTGCCCGCTCCACGGAAGGGAGGCTCCGGACGGGGCCTCCTTTCGCACGGGGCCGCCGTCAGCCGTCGGCGGTCCCCGTCCGCGCCATGTCGCGGCGGAAGGGCTCGGCGATGCGCGGGTCCACCGGCACCGGCTCCATGGTGTCGGAGACCACGCACACGCACACATAGCGGCCGCGGAACACCGGCCTGCCGTCGCCCGTCCGCTCCCCCGCCACCTCGAAGGTGAGGGAGCTGCGCCCGAGCCGCCGTGGCCACACCCCGATCAGCAGCTCGTCCCGCGGCGTGGCCGGGGCAAGCAGATCGGCCGAGACGTGGACGAAGGGCGTGCCGAGGTTCCAGTCGAGATTGAGGGTGTACCAGTTCTTGCCCGTGCGATCCTCCAGCCAGGCCTCGATGGCCTCCATGCCGTAGTCGGGCAGGCGCATGGTGTAGACGATGCGCGCCGCGTCCACCTCCTGCCAGCGCGGGCGGCGGCGATAGACGAAGGGCGCCTCACCAGGTCTCGACATGATAGCGTCCCTCCGCGACCATCCGGGCCCGCAGCGCCTCCCATGGCCCGAGGCCGTGGCTCCGGGCGATCTCGGCGAAGGCGGCCTCCACCCCGGCCTCCATACCGCGCACGCCGCAGACGTAGACGTGGGTGGCGGGCCGGCGCAGCAGTCCGGCCAGCAGCCCGCCGCGGAGGCGCATGCGGTCCTGCACGTACTCCCGCGGCCGGTCCGGCCGGCGCGAATAGACCAGCTCCCGATGCAGCAGATCACGCGGCACCTTCTGCAGCGGACCGAAATAGGGCAGCTCCTCCGGCGTGCGCGCGCCGAAGAACAGATACAGCCGGCCCGGCGCGTGACGCATGGTCCGCCGCCGGCGCTCGGTGAAGGCGCGGAAGGGGGCGGAGCCGGTGCCGGTGCAGATCATGACGATGTCGGCGGCGGGATCGTCGGTGAGGAGGAAGGTGGTGCCGAAGGGACCCACCACCGGGACCTCGGCCCCCCGCTCCAGATCGCACAGCCAGTTGGAGCAGAGGCCGCGGTGCAGCGAGCCGTCGGGACGGCGCGCCACCACCCGCTTGACGGTGAGGGCGACGAGACGGGGACTGCCCGGCTTCTCGCCGTCGCGCGGACTGGAGATGGAGTAGAGGCGGATGGGCCGCGGCCGACCGTCGGGGCCGGTGCCCGGCGGGATCACGCCGAGGCTCTGGCCCTCCACCACCGGGAAGGGCGTGGCGCCGAAGTCGAGGACGATGTGGCGGACGTCGGAGTCCGAGTCCGCGGCCGTCACCCGATAGTTGCCCACCACCCGGGCCACGGCGGGGGCGGTGCGATCGTGGAGCCCCACCACCGGCGACGGGGCGCCGCGGGGCGCGACGGGACGACCGCCGGTGGCCGCGTGGGCCTCGGCGATGAGCCGTTCCGCTTCCGCGTCGCCGGCTTCGCCGGTGACGGCGGGATCGGCCGCCGGCACCGTCTCCGGCGGCAGTTCCAGCCAGGAGAACTGTTCCTCCAGCGTATAGTACCGCTCCACCATGCGCCAGTTGTCGATGGCGCCGGTAGGGCAGGGATGAATGCAGTCCATGCAGAAATTGCACTTCTCGGGATCGACGACATAGTTGTTGTCGTCGTGGGTCACGGCCCCGATGGGGCAGGTCTCCTCGCAGGTGTTGCAGCGGATGCAGATCTCGGGGTCGATGACGTGCTGTTTGCGCAGTGCCATGGGATGTCCCGGCGGTGACGGCCCGAAAGGGAGGAAGCGGGGCGGCCCCGGGCCGCCCCGGGGCCTCAGGGATGGAGTTTGACGTATTCGAAGTCGCCCGGCTTGTTGTCGATGCCGCTCTTGGGCGGTGCGATCCAGCGGGCGTAGTGGCCGGGCCGGTATTCCGGCGTGGCCATCAGCTCCTCGACGAAGGCCTGATCGTCGGCGTCGGGGAGCCACGCGCCGCGCCGCCGCATCCACTCCTCCGCCGACAGCAGCTCCCCCTCCGGGCTCACGTGATGTCCGCGGAACTCGCCGATCTTGCGGTGGAAGCCCGGATGGGGCAGCCGCAGTTCGAAGTCGTAGCCGTACTTGCGGATGATGCGGTTCCACCGGTTCACACCGCCCTGACAGTCACGGATGTAGTCGTCCCGCAGACGACAGTTGAGGGCGGTGAGGGCCGGCACCTCCTCGATGCGGATCTCGCCGTCGATCACCCGCGGGACCGGATAGGTGTCGTGTTCGAGCCGGTGATCGTCGTCGATCTTCACTTCCCGGAACCGTCCCTTGAGACCCGCCTCGAAGGCGTTGGCGGCGTTGGTGGAGATCTCCGAGCCGAACAGGTCGAGGGTGAGGGAGAAGTGGAGGTTCATCTTCTTCTGGACCAGCGGCAGGTCGATCACCCCGAGCCGCCGCACCCGTTCCACGTCGGTGGGATCGTCGACACCGGCCTCGCGCATGGCCCGGCAGGTGCGCTCGATGATCCGCCCCACCCCCGTCTCGCCCACGAACATGTGGTGGGCCTCCTCGGTGAGCATGAAGCGGCAGGTGCGGGAGAGGGGATCGAAGCCGGACTGGGCGAGGGCCTCGAGCTGCATCTTGCCGTCGCGGTCGGTGAAGAAGGTGAACATGAAGAAGGACAGCCAGTCCGGCGTCTCCTCGTTGAAGGCGCCCAGCATGCGGGGGGCGTCCTGGCTGCCGGACTGCCGGCGCAGCAGCTCCTCGGCCTCGTCGCGTCCGTCACGGCCGAAGTACTTGAACAGGAGATAGACCATCGCCCAGAGGTGCCGGCCCTCCTCCACGTTGACCTGGAAGAGGTTGCGCAGGTCGTAGAGGGAGGGCGCGGTCTTGCCGAGATGGCGCTGCTGCTCCACCGAGGCCGGCTCGGTGTCGCCCTGGATGACGATGAGACGGCGCAGCATGGCCCGGTACTCGCCCGGCACCTCCTGCCAGGCCGGCTCGCCACGGTGGCGACCGAAGGGGATGGTCCGGCCCTCCATCTTGGGGGCCAGCAGGATCCCCCACTTGTACTCGGGCATGCGCACGAAGTCGAACACCGCCCAGCCGCGGGGATCCACCGAGACGGCGGTGCGGAGATAGACCAGCGCCTGCTGGAAGCCGTCGGGACCGCGCTCCATCCACCAGTCGAGATAGCCCGGATGCCACCGCTCGAGGGCGCGACGGACGCGGGCGTCCTCGGCGAGGCCGACGTTGTTGGGGATGCGCGTCGTGTAGTCGACGTGGATCGATTCCGTCATGGTCACACCCGTTCGCGGTCGAAGTGGGGGCGAAGACCGGTGCCGTAGCGGCGCAGGGCGCCCTCGGGCCCGGTGGCGTTGGGACGCTGGAAGATCCAGTTCTGCCAGGCGGAGAGGCGGGCGAAGATCTTGCTCTCCAGCGTTTCCGGACCGGGAAAGCGCAGATTGGCCTCGAGGCCGGTGAGCGCATCCGGCGAGAAGGCGGCGCGCTCCTCGAGCATGATGCGCACCTCGTCCTCGAAGTCGACGTCGTCGAAGGTGAGGGTGACCAGGCCCAGCTCCGCCGCCTCCTCCGCCTCCAGCGGCCGCGCCACCGCCGCCCGCGCCCGTTCCAGCGCCGCCGGATCGTGGAGGAACCGCGTTTCCAGCCGGGAGAGGCCGTTGGCGGTGGGATAGGCGCCGAAGTTGAGGGAGGAGAGGGTGAGGGTGGCGGGCGGCCGGTTGTCGCCCTCGAAGGTCCCCTCCAGCATGACGCTGCGGTCGGCAGCGAAGACCAGCTCCGCCAGGGTGCCGGCGAAACAGCTGCCGGGGGTGAGGAGGACGAGGAGACTGCGCGAGGTGACGTCGACGCGCTTCAGCACCCGCTTGAGATAGAGGCGGATCTCCCGCACCAGCCAGTGATCGGCGTGGTCTTCGAGGAAACGGTCGCAGGCCAGCACCGCCCGCGCATCCCCCTCGCTCTCGAAGACCAGGAGACCGAGCTCGGGCTCGTTGAAGCGGAGATGGAGGACGGCGTCGTCCAGCTCGCGGGCGAGGGCCAGCGGCCAGAAGGCATCCCCCTCCCGCTCGAGGCGGGCGAGGGTGAAGTCGGCGTGGTCGGGACCGTGGATCCTGAGATGGGCCCGCCGCCCGGGCCGGTCGTAGCGCAGTTCCAGATGGGGATAGACGAGGCCGTCCGGCTCCTCGCGGCGTGCCAGCGGGCGGAGCGTGATGCCACGGGCCTCCCGGGGGCGGTCGGAGGTGGCGGCGAGCTCGCGGGCCAGCTCGGCGATCCGTGCCTCGAAGCGCGAGGGCGGCACCGTCTCGTCCACCAGCCGCCAGGCCACCGCCCGCCGTCCCCGCACGCCCTCCTCGAGGGTGCAGAAGAGGTCGGCGAGATCGCGGCGCACGCCGCGCTTGTCCACCAGCCGGGTGAGACCGCCGGTGCCCGGCAGCACGCCCAGGAGCGGGACCTCGGGCAGCGAGACGGAGGAGCTGCGGTCGTCCACCAGCACGATGCGGTCGCAGGCCAGCGCCAGCTCGTAGCCGCCGCCGGCGCAGGGCCCGTTGACGGCGCAGAGGTATTTCTGGCCGGAATGGGCGCTGGCGTCCTCGATGGCGAGGCGGGTCTCGTTGGTGAACTTGCAGAAGTTGACCTTGTGGCAATGGCTGGCCCGGGCCAGCATGCGGATGTTGGCCCCGGCGCAGAAGGCCCGCTCCTTGCCGGAGCGGATCACCACCACCCGCACCTCCGGGTGCTCGAAGCGCAGGCGCTGGACGGCGTCGTGGAGCTCGATGTCGACGCCGAGGTCGTAGGAGTTGAGCTTGAGCTCGTAGCCGCCGAGCAGCGGCGCCTTCTCGTCCACGTCGAGGACGAGACGGGCCACCTCGCCGTCGATCTCGAGCCGCCAGTGCCGATAGCGGTCGGGGTGGGTCCGGAAGTCGATCACCGGCTCGCCCGCCGCACCTCCGTCCTCCGGAGCGGCCGGTGCGCTTCCTGAATTATATTGCATGGTGCCCGCGTCCTCCTGCCGACGGCGGCAGTATAGTTTCGCTCCGCCCCGTCTGTCCAGCCCCGTCCGCGACGGGACGCCCCTGGTCCGCGGCCCGGTACAGTGAAATATATTTCGAGAACGGCGGGGCCCGAGCACCATGATCCGCGAGGACACCCTCCGTCTCGTCGCCCGCAGACTGCGCGCCCTGCGCGAGAGCCGCGGCCTCTCGCGTGCCCGCCTCGCCGAGCGGGCCGGGGTCTCGGAGCGCTATCTCGGCCTGCTGGAGAAGGGGGAGGCCAATGTCTCGCTGGGCCTGCTGCTGCGGGTCCTGCGGGCGCTGGGGGCGACGCCCCTCGAGGTGTTCGCCGACGGCGGCGGCGACGGTGGTGAGCTGGCGGTGCTTTTGACCGGACTCACCCCCCGCGAGCGGGAGGAGCTGGCGGCGCTGGTGCGGCGCTGGCTGGAGAGCCGGCGGGCGCGGCTGCGCGGCGTGGCGCTGGTGGGGCTGCGGGGGGCCGGCAAGACCACCCTCGGCCGGGCGCTGGCGGCCGCCACCGGCGTGCCCTTCCTGCGTCTGAGCGGCGAGGTGGAGCGGCTCGCCGGCATGCGGGTGGACGAACTGTTCGCCCTCGGCGGCGAGGAGGCCTACCGCCGCTTCGCGCGCGAGGCGCTGGAGGATCTCGTCCGCCGGCCGGGGCGCATGGTGCTGGAGACGGCGGGGGGCATCGTCCACGATCCCGCGGCCTTCGAGCTGCTGCTGCGCCATTTCCGCACCGTGTGGCTCACCGCCAGGCCCGAGGAGCATCTGGAGCGGGTGCGCGCCCAGGGCGACACGCGCCCCATGCGGGGCTTCGACCGCGCCCGCGAGCATGTGGCGCGGCTGCTGGAGAACCGCGCCCCTCTCTACGCCCGCGCCGACCACCGGCTCGACACCTCCGGCCGTTCGGTGCGGGCCTGTCTCGACGAACTGCTGGCCCTGGTCGGCCCGCTGCTCCGCGACGGGGCCGGGGGCGTGCGGGGCGGCTTGTCGACCAAAGGTTGAGACGGCATCCTGTCCCGGGCAGTCCACGGGTGAAAACGGTGGAGCTGTGGAGACGGCTGCGGCGGGTGCGCGACGCGGTGGTGGGCCGGCTGCTGGCGCCCGTGGCCCGCACCGAGGTGGCGGGCGTCCGTCTCGCCCTCGATCATCCCGCCCTCGATCCCGCCGTCCGCTATCTGATCTGGCGCGGCTGGGAGCGGGACGACGTCCCCCTCCTGGCCCGGCTGGTACGCCCGGGCGACGTGGTGCTGGAGTGCGGCGCCGGCATCGGTTTTCTCGCCCTCCAGGCGATGAGGCGGCTGGGCGCCGCCCGCTACGTGGGCGTCGAGGCGGATCCGACGCTTCTGGACCTCGTCCGCGCCAACTTCGCCCTCAACGGACTGCCGCCGCCGGAGCTCCACCACGCCGCCCTCGCCGCCGGGGACGGGCCCGTCCGATTCTGGCGCAGCCGCCGGCTCTGGTCCTCGAGCCTGCTTCGGGCACGGGCGGACGCCGAGCCCGTGACGGTGCCGGGGATCCGTCTCGCCACCCTGCTGGATCGCCTCGCCGGGGAGGGGGTGGTGCCGGACGTGCTGGTGCTGGACGTGGAGGGGGCGGAGGTGACGGTGCCGCCGGCGGATCTCGCCCGGGTGCCGCGGGTGCTGGTGGAGCTCCATCCCGCCGTCGTCGGCGCCGCGCGCGCCCGGGCCTGGCTCGAAGCGGTGCGGGAGGCCGGGTTCGTGGAGGTGGCCCGGGTCCGCGAGACGCGGGCGCTGGTCCGCCGCCCCCTCGAGACCTAGAGACGGCGCCGTTCGAGGCTCACCGTCTCGGAGGGGAGACCGAGGGCGCGGGCGTGATCGTGGCGGCCGCGATCTCGCGCGCCCACGGACGCCGGGCGAGGGGCCGGAAGCGCTCGCGGAAGTGGGGACTCTCCGGCAGGATGCCATGTCCGGACGGGACTGGTCCGTGATGTTGACCGGTGTCCCGGGCATGGGGCGGGCGAGCCGGTCGAGCAGCGGGAAGGTGCGGCACCTCGGGTACTCGGGCATCGCCGGATGGCGTACCGGCACCTGCTCGCCGGCGGCCGCCAGGGCGGCGAGGTTGGCCGTCACCGTGGCGAAGGAGTGGGGCGTGCGTGCCAGTTCGACGGCGCGGCGGCCGGGGCCGAACCCGGAGGCCGGCCATCGGAGGTCCACCGCCACCCGCAGCGGGTCGAGGACGTGGCGGTCGAAGTCCAGGGTGCCGTTCCACAGGACCGGCACGTTGAAGGGGCCGTACCGGTCGCCGTGGCCGGCAACCCGGGGCCGGTGACGGAAGCGTTCGCCGTCCACCGCCGCCGCGCGGTGCAGATCCCCGGGCGCCGGGCACGAAACCGCGGGCGACAAGGACCAGGGCCTCGAGGATCACCGGCGGGTGGACGGTGGGCTCGCCGCCCACGAGGGCGAGATCGTGGCAGCCCTCGCGCCGCGGCCGAGTGGGCGAGGGTGGCGAGGAGCCGGGCGCCCCGATTTCCCCGCGTGGCCGTCGCGAGCGATGTCACCGTTCCGGCGGAAGACGCGGCGCATGTTGCAGGAGGGGAGGAAGACGGTGGCGGAGCCGTGGGTGCCCCGGACGGGCAGCTCCTCGCCGAGATGGTGGAAGGCGCGGGAGAGCCAGTCCTGGGCGGAGCGCTCCCCGGGGGTAGGGGCGATGGTGCCGCCGAGATGGCGGACGCAGACGCGGGCGACGAGCCGGCGGTGGGATACGGGACGCACGACGCCGGCGGCGAGGGCGATGGTGGCGATGGGAGCGGGACGGCGGCGACCGGCGCGGCACGACCGCCGGCGGCATCCGGCGAGGTGAAGGTGATGGTGTGGCGGGCGATGCCGTACCGGGAGGTGTCGCGCGCGTTCAGCTCCGGTTCGAGGCGGGCGTCACCGTTGGGCTCGACGGGGCGATATCGCCCGGCGGGTCCCGGGAGGGGCCGGTCCGGAGCGCCGGACGGCCGCACCCGGCTCAGCCGGCCGGGGCCTCCTCGGACCGGGTGCGCGCCGCCTCGATGCGTTCGCGCAGACGACGGAGATCGCGGGGCAGCCGACCCGGCTTGGTGGCGAGGAGCCAGGCGTCGAGACCGCCGTACTTGTCGATGGTGCGCAGGCCCTGCACCGACAGGCGCAGACGGATGCTGCGGCCGAGGGCCTCACTGTAGAGGCGGTGCTGCTGGAGATTGGGCAGGAAGCGGCGCTTGGTCTTGTTGTTGGCGTGGCTCACGTTGTGGCCGACCTGGACCCCCTTGCCGGTGACCGGACAGCGTCGCGACATGGCCGGAATCCCCGTGTGGTGCAGGAAAAGACGACGCCCCGGACGGGGCGCGGACCGCGGCTCCACATAGGGGGACCGGCCGCCACCGTCAACGGTGGTACGGCCCGCGGCCGCACCGTCTCCCGCTTCCCGGACGGTCGCCGGCACAGCCGCCGGATGCGGCCCCGCCCGATCGAGCCGGTGCGGATCCGACCCGGCGACCGCGGGGGAACGGGATCGTCGGAGGGTCCGATTCCATGGGCGGCGGGAGAGACGGAACGACCGTCGGGAAGATGCCTTCGTGTGCCGAGGGCATGCCGGACGGCGTCTTCATCCGCGGGGATTCGGCCCCGGCGGGATCGCTTCGGGAGGTGGGAGACGCTCCCACCCGGAACGGGGCGGGATTCCGTCGGCGACGGAACCCGAACGGCACGCCCGGCCTCACCGCCGCGACAGATAGTCCATGATGTCGAGCACCGCCGGGCCGCCCAGCACCACGAACAGGGCCGGCAGGATGAAGACGATGAGGGGCACGGTGAGGACCGCCGGCAGGCGTGCCGCCTTCTCCTCCGCCCGGATGAGCCGCCGCTCGCGGAGTTCCTCCGCCAGCACCCTGAGGCTCATGGCGAGGGGCGTGCCGTAGCGCTCGGTCTGGACGAGGGTGGAGGTGAGGGCGGTGATGCCGGAGAGCGGCACCCGCTTCGCGAGATTGTGGAGGGCCTGACGGCGCTCCGGCAGGAAGGTGAGCTCCACCGAGGTGACGGTGAGCTCGTCCGCGAGTTCCGGGGCACCGCGGCCGAGTTCGCGGGCCACCCGCTGCAGGGCGGCGTCGAGGGCGAGGCCGGCCTCGGCGCACACCACCAGCAGGTCGAGGGCATCCGGCAGCGCCTTCTGGATGCGCGCCCGCCGCGCCGCGGCTCGCCTCCCGATCGCCAGATCCGGCAGGAAGAAGGCGCCGCCGCAGAGGGCCACGGAAAAGGCGAGGCGGGCGGTGGGCGTGAGGGTCGAGGTCTCCACGAACAGCGCCGGCACCAGCAGGAGGAGGGCGGCGGCGGGCAGGGCGAGCTTGGCGAAGACGAAGACGATCAGCGCTTCCCGGCTGCGGAGGCCGGCCCGCACCAGGGCGAGACGCCAGGCCTCGATGCCGGAGACACGGAGCAGGTCGAGGGAACGGAGGGTGAGGGTGGCGAGGCGGACCAGATCGGGCCGGAGCTGGGCCACCCGCGAACGGCGCGGGGTCTCCACCGCATAAGTGCGGGCGATCCGCTCCAGCGATCGGGGCCTGCCGCGTCCCTCCACCAGCAGGTACCAGGCGAGGAGAACGGCCAGGAAGTTGAGGCCGCCCGCGAGCCAGGCGAGGTGCTCGGCGGTGGGGGCCCGCAGCAGATCCAGCCAGGCGGTCATGCGCGCCTTCTCCCCGGTGTGCCCGTCCTCGGTCCGGCACCGGCATCCAGGGCCCACGGGACCACGATCGCCCCTCGCGCCGGACCGTCACCGCGGTGCCATGCCCGCGGCGCCCGGCCCCCCGCGGGCCGTCTCCGGGGAACCGTCACGTCCGCCGGCACCGGCGGTCTCCCGCACCGTCCCGGACCAGTGTCGCGACGGCGTGGGACCCCGGCGGCGGGGAACCGGGTCCGGCGGGATCCGGGGACCGGCCGGGGCGGGCAAGGGGAGGGGATCCGCGCGCCGATCCCCCCGCTCCGGCCATCGATCCCCCGGGCCGCGCCCGTGGGGGTCGCGTGCGGCGTCCGTCGCGCGGATCCGAGGCCGGGTCGGGGCGTGCGGGGACCGGTGTGGCGGGCGGCGAGGGCCGGGCGGGTGGAGGGGCACGACGCCACAGGCCGCGGACGGTGCCGGTCGTCCGGCTCCCGTCCTTCCCCGGCGGTGACGACGGCATGGGGATCCGAGGGGCACGGACGCCGCCGGTCGTCGGCGGGGACCGGGAAGGCGGCGGAGCGAGGCCTCGAGGACCTGGTGGCGCCGGCGGCGGAGGGTGCCACCGTCGGGAAAAGCCGCCTCGTGACCGCGTTCGCCGCCACGTGCGGAAGGGTGCCGGCGGCGCGTCCCGGCCGCCACGGTCCGGCCGGGTGGGAACGGAACGGCGCCCTCATATCTCGAACCTCACGAGGCGGGCGATGACCAGGAGACCCACGGTCATGCTGGCGAGACCGCCGGCGAGCATGGTCCAGCCGCGGGGGTCGACGAACAGCTTGGAGATGTAGTCCGGATTGATGGCATAGATCACCGCGGTCATGACGAAGGGCAGGGATCCGATGATCAGGGCCGAGGCCCGGGCCTCCGACGACATGGCCCGGATCTTCATTTTCATCTGTTCCCGCCGCCGGACCAATGTGGCGAGATTGTTCACGATCTCCGCGAGATTGCCCCCGGTCTCGCGCTGGATCGACAGGGTGACGACGAAGAAGCGGAATTCCGGCACGTCCATGCGCGCCACCGCCTCCCACAGTGCCTCCTCCAGGGGCGTGCCCACCCGCACCGCGCTCGCCACCTCGCGGAAGAGACCGCCCACCGGTTCGTCCACCTCGTCGCCGATGAGGGTGACGGCCTCCACCACCGGCAGCCCCGAGCGGACGGCCCGCACCACCAGATCGAGGGCCTCCGGGAACAGGCGCACGAAGGCGCGTTCGCGCCGCCGCCGCAGCACGTCCATCACGGCCAGCGGCAGCAGCACGGCGCCGAGGGGGAAACCGGCCGCCGCCGCCAGCGGATGCCCCGCCAGCCACCATGCGATCCCCCCGGCGAGGACACCCAGCAGGAGCGCTACCAGCAGGGCGTCGCCGATTCCGAGATCGAGACCGGCCCGGGCGATCCGCCGTTCCAGGAGGCGGATGTCCGGCAGCAGGCGGCCGAGGTCGAGCCATGCCAGCCGGCACAGTTCGCCGCGTTCGCGACGGCGCAGCGAGGTGGGCGCGTTCCCGGCCTCCGCCACCCGTCGCGCGGTGCCCTGCACGGCGGCGATGCGGGCCCGCAGCCGCCGCCGCACCAGCGCCCGCCGCACGGCCTCCACTGCGAGGAGGACGAGGAGGCCGGCCAGAGCGGCGGCGAGGACGGTCCAGGAGGCCGCGCTCATGTCACCCGCGCTCCCGTCAGTGCCGCCATCAGCGCGCGGTCGAGGCCGTAGTAGGCGGCGCGCTTGATGAAATGGGGCCGTACCGGCTGCGGGCGGAAGGTGCCGAGGAGGGTGCCGTCCGGCGCCTCGCCCTCGTATTCGTAGAGGAAGAGGTCCTGCAAGGTGACCACCTCGCCCTCCATGCCCACCACTTCCGTGACGTGGGTGACCCGGCGGATGCCATCGCGCATGCGCGCCACCTGGATGATGAGGTTGACGGCGCCGACGATCTGGGCGCGGATGGCGCGGGTGGGGAGATTGGCGGTGGCCATGGTCACCATGTTCTCGAGACGCACGATGGCCTCGCGCGGGCTGTTGGCGTGGAGGGTGCACATGGACCCGTCGTGGCCGGTGTTCATGGCCTGCAGCATGTCGAAGGCCTCGGGCCCGCGGACCTCGCCGCAGATGATGCGATCGGGCCGCATGCGCAGGGCGTTGCGGACCAGATCCCGCATGGTGACCTCGCCCTCGCCCTCGAGATTGGGGGGGCGGGTCTCGAGACGGACCACGTGCGGCTGCTGCAGGCGCAGCTCGGCGGCGTCCTCGATGGTGATGACGCGCTCGCCGGGATCGATGAGCTGGGAGAGGGCGTTGAGGAGCGTGGTCTTGCCGGAACCGGTGCCGCCCGAGACGATGATGTTGAGCCGGCAGGCGGCGGCGATCTCCAGCACCCGCGCCAGTTCGGCGCTGACATTGCCCTGCCGCACCATCTGGTCGAGGGTGATGCGGTGCTTGGCGAACTTGCGGATGGAGATGGCGCAGCCGTCCAGCGCCAGCGGCGGGATCACGATGTTGACGCGGCTGCCGTCGGGCAGACGGGCGTCGCAGATGGGCGAGGTTTCGTCCACCCGGCGACCGACCCGGGTGACGATCCTCTGGGCGATGTTGAAGAGATGGCGATCGTCGCGGAAGCGGACGTCGGTGCGCTCGAGCTTACCGCGCCGCTCCACGTAGACGGCGTGGGGGCCGTTCACCATGATGTCGGTGACGGTGTCGTCGCGGAGCAGCGGCTCCAGCGGCCCGAGCCCCACCATGTCGTCCACGAGACGGGTACAGAGCTCCTGCTGGTCGCGGCTGGAGAGCCCCAGTCGCTGCTCCACCACGATCTCCGCCACCAGTTCCTGGAGCTGACGGACGAGTTCCTCGCGGGGCAACCGGGCCGCTGCCGCCACGTCGATGCGGTCGTAAAGCACGTCCTGGACGGCGGCGAGGGCACGCTCCAGATGGTCGCGCGACTCGCTCTCGCGGCGGGAGGGGCCTGGGCGACGGACCGTGGCCACCGCCGTGCCGGCACCGGTGGCATCCTCCGACGAGTGTGACGGGGGCTCGGCGGTGGAGGGGGCGAGACGCCGACGGCCGAACATGGTCTCAGCCCAGCAGACGGCCGATGAGCGGCAGACGGGTGAGCGGCGATTCCGCCGTGGCCGTCCCCGCCAGCCGTTCCACCATGGCGTCGAGGACACGGGCGCTGGCGCGGGCGAGACGGGCCGGCGGCCGGCCGCGGTCGGCCGCCTCGGCGATGGCGGGATCGAAGGGGAGGACGAAATCGACGTCCCGGCCCACTGCCCGCGCGAAGTCGCCACGGTCGATCCCGCCGCCGCGCCGCGCGCCGGGCCGGTTGAGGACCAGATAGACGTGGCAGGAGGCGTTGACCTCCGAGGCGTGCCGCAGCAGCCGCAGCACGTCGCGGATGCCGGCGAGGGTCGCCTCGCACACCAGGAAGGCGAGATCGCTCTGTTCGAGGGCGGCGGTGAGGGTCTCGACGGGGCGCACGGGGCAGTCGAACAGCACGTAGTGGAAGCGCCGACGCAGCGCCTCCGCCACCGCCGGCAGACCTCCCGCCGGCGCGGGCGGCCAGGCATCCAGCGGCTCCTCGGCGGCGAAGATCCAGAGCGCATCCCCGACGGTGCGACCGGCCCGCTCCACCCACAGTCCGTCGGCGCGGGCGGGATCCTCGAACACCTCCCGCAGGGCCGGCGAGGGATCGAGATCGAAGGCGAGGGCCACGTCGCCGAAGGTGGGATCGAGATCGAACAGGGCGACGCGGCGTCGGCGCAGGGTGGCGAGGCGGTGGGCGAGGAGGGTGGCGAGGCGGGTGACGCCGACACCGCCGCGGGCGCCGAACACCAGCACCGTCCGTCCCCCGCGCACGGTTCGCCGCGCCGGCTCCCGCCCCTCGAGGGCGTCGCCCAGGGAACGCAGCAGGACCGGCCACGGCACCGGCACCACCAGATAGTCGCTGACGCCGCGGCGCAACAGCTCCCGGAACAGGCCCACGTCGTTGGCCCGTCCCAGCACCACCACCGCCGTCCCCGGCTCGCACACCTCGGCCAGCTCGTCCACCCGCTCGAGGGGCGTGTCGCTGTCGTCCAGCTCCACCACCAGCAGCCGCGGCGAGCGTTCCACGCCGAAGACGCGGATGGCGTCGGCGACGGTGCCGTGGGCGACGTGGAAGGAGTCCAGCGCCAGCTCGATGGCCGCCTTCTCCACCATCTGCCGGGTCTCGGCGTGCGCCACGAAGGCCCGCAGCGCCGGCCGGCTGTCGAGGGCGGTCTCCTCCGGGCTCTCGGACGCGACGGTGGGCGTGCTCACCGCTTCTTCTCCGGCTTCGGCAGGGGACGGACGCGGCCGGTGCGGTAGCGGTCGACGGCGAGGATCGTGCGGGCGGCATCGGCGGGGGCCAGCGGCCCGGGGCGGACCAGATCGGCGGGATCGGCCACCATGGCGGCGAGGGCCCCTTCCACCGCGCAGCCGAGGCGGGCACCGCCGGCTGCCACCGGCCGCGCGCAGCCCCGCACCACCGGCCGGATCACCGTCGCCACCACCTCCACCCGCCGGTCTCCGCGCCAGCCGGCGGCATCGCGGCCGCGGGCGGCGGCCTCGCCCAGCGACCGGCCGGCCACCATGGTCGGCCTCCGGCCGAGACGGCGCAGCAGATCCGCCACGGCGCGGGCACGGCGGGCGGCGAGATCGGCATTGTAGACCCGCCCGGCGCGTGGATCGGCGCCGCCGTACAGCAGGACCGTGACGCGTGCCTCCGCCGGCAGCGCCGCCACGAAGGCGGCGAGGGCCGCCCGTTCGGCCGGACCGGGCTCGGCCGAATCGGTGGCGAAGTGCACCAGGTGACGATGGACCACGGTCTCGGCCGCGAGCTCCGGCAGACCGGCCGCCTCGTCGGGGGCGGCCGGCGGGGCGGCACAGGCGGCGAGCCCCAGCAGCAGCACCAGGAGCGGCGCCACGGGCGCGCCGCGCCGGCGGCGAACGGGACGGATCCGGGACGACGGGCTCATGACCATCCCTCCGCTAGTCCCAGGAGAAGCCGTAGCGCCCGTGGAGCGGCCGCGGCCGTTCCGCCGGCGGCACGTCCGCGGTCGGCGCCTCGACACGCCCGCGCAGCAGCGCCGCGAAGCCGTCCTCCGGCCGCAGTCGCCGCTGGGGCCGCGAGAGGCGGTCGGGCGTCGTCGGACGGACCAGATAGGGAGTCACCACGATCAAGAGCTCCGTCTCGTTGCGCTGGAAGCGGGTGGAGCGGAAGAGGGCGCCCAGCACCGGCAGATCGCCGAGCCCCGGGAACTTCTCGAGGCGGCTGCGGGTGCTGCGCGAGACGAGGCCACCGATGGCGAGGCTCTGGCCGCTCGCCAGCTCCACCGTGGTCTCGGCACGGCGGGTGGCGAGGGCGGGCACCGAGATGTTCTGCAGGCGGATGGCCCCGGCCTCGGTCAGCTCGCTCACCTCCGGCCGCACCCTGAGGCTGATGCGCCCGTCGGCGAGGACCGTCGGCGTGAAGGCGAGGCGGACGCCGAACTCCTTGAACTCGATGGTGAGCTGGCCGTTGTCGTAGCCCACCGGCACCGGGAACTCGCCGCCCGCCAGGAACTCCGCCGTCTCGCCGGAGACGGCCGTGAGGGTCGGCTCGGCCAGCACCGACACCAGCCCCTCCCGGGCGAGGGCGTCCAGCACCCCGTTGAGGTCGAGGTCGCCGTTGCGCACGGAACCCGCGAGGAGGCCGGCGGTGCCGGTGTCGTCGGCGAGGCGCAGGAGCTGGGTGCCGCCGCGCACCGGCCGGCCGGAGGCGAGGCCGAAGACGAAGTCGCCCGGGCTCGCCACCACGTCCCAGTTCACCCCCAGGACCCGCAGCACCTCCCGCGCCACCTCCGCCACCCGCACCCGGAGGGCCACCTGGGTGGGGGCGGTGACGGCGAGCCGCGCCACCAGCTTCTCCCCCTCGCCGAGGAAGCGTTCGGCGAGGGTGCGGATGTCGGCGGCGGTGGCGGGATCCGGCGCCTCGCCCAGGAGCAGCATCCCGCCCGGGAAGGACTCGATCTCCACCCGCGCCCTTGGGGCGATGCGCGCGATCAGCGCCCGCAGCCGGCCGACGGCGTGGTGCACCTCCACCCGCGCCTGCAGCAGCGGCCGCTCGCCGTCGCCCACGGCATAGAGGGTGGTGGCCCCGGCCCGTCTCCCGTAGACGTAGACGAGGTCGGGCCCGCGGACCTGGACGTCGGCGACGGCGGGCGCGGCGACGAAGACGGCGGCCGCCGGCCGTCCGAGCCGCACCAGCCGTCCCTCGCCCACCTCCACCCGGATGGTGCGGTCGGGACGCAGCTCCACCGCCGGACCGCCCCGGGCGGAGGAGATCGCGCCGAGGCCGGCCATCACCAGCGCGAGCAGACCGAACGGCCAGCCGCCGAGGTTCGCCAAGACCCTCATGGCCCTCCTCCCGCGCCCTCCGGCGCCGGCGTCTCCGCTCCCGCGGCGGGCACCGCCGGGCCGGCGACGGCCGGTCCGACGGGTGCCAGCTCGGCCTCGCGCCCGCGGTAGACGGCGATGGTCCGCCCGCGCCGGCGCGCGCGGCTGACGTCCGTCGCCCACAGCGGCCCGGCCGCGCCCGCCGTCGCGGACCTGTCCCGGTCCGCCCGTGCGAGTGCCCGCAGCACCAGCACCACCCGCCCGAGGTCCATGGCGAGGGCCAGCCGCTGGGCGTCCCGTGGCGCGAGCTCCAGGGTGGCGGTGCGGCGCTGGCGCGGCAGGCCGCCGTCGCCGGCACCGGCCGGCCGCAGCCTCCCGCCGATGGCCACCACCCGCACGTCCCGCACCAGCGTCTCCACGGCGGCCTCGGCGCCACCGCCGTCCTTCACCGCCTGGGTCAGCAGCACGTCCACCCGGTCGCCGGGATAGACCACGCCGGCCTCGGCGAAGGCGTCGTCCACGGGCACGGTGAGGCCCACGTGACCCGGCCGCAGCACCGCCGCGAGGAAGCCGCGCTCGCCCGGGCGCACCACGTCGTCCCGCACCAGCGGCACGCCGGCGGGCAGGGCCCGCCGCACCACGGCGCCCACCAGCTCCTCCACGGCGATCTCGCGATCCACCCAGAAGCCCTCCACCACCGCCTCCTCGGGCCAGGGGCGCCAGGCCAGATCGTCGGCCCGCAGGAGCGTTCCGGGGGCCAGCGCCCGGGTGGTGAGGAGCACCTCGCGGCGGGGCGTCGGCTCCGGCGCGGCCGCCACCGCGGGCGCCCGGTCGCGCCGTTCGATCCAGCCGCGCACGTAGACCGCCGTGGTCACCGCGCTCGCGAGGGCGAGGAGCAGGACGAGGACGCGTCGCATGGACCCTCACATGGTCGGCCAGCGCACGGCCAGGGCGAGGAGCGCACCGGCCGCGATGGCCACGCCGTAGGGCACACTAACCCCCGTTCCTGAATCCCCGGTTAACGCCACGCGCGCCCCGCCCGTCCGCATCGCCGGCGGGAGGAGCAGGGGGGCCGCGCACGACCGCAGCCGCCGCATCGCCAGCATCGCGAGTGCGAGGCCACCGCCGGCGAGGGCGGTGAACAGCGCGAAGTCGAGGATGCCGGCGGCCGGAAAGGCGAGGGCCGCGGCCGTCATCAGCTTGACGTCGCCGCCGCCGAGACCGCCCCGACGCCAGAGGAGGAGTAGGCCGCCGAAGAGCACGAGAGTGGTCAGGAGCGTGGCGGCGAGACCCGCGGGCGTCGCCCCCGCCGCCAGCCGCCACGCCAGTGCCCCCGCCGCCGTCGCCACCACCGCGCCGTTGGGAATGCGCCGCGCGCCCAGATCGACGAGGGCGGCGTGGAGGAGGCCCGCGATCAGGGGGAGGGCGGCCCAGGCACCGAGGGACACGGCATCGCTCCCGGACATCGGCGACGGCGGCCCGAGGCCGCCGTCACCCGTTTCGGATCACCTTCGGGATCAGCTGTCGCCGCCGCCCGAGGAGGTGGCCTCGCCGAGGGTGTCCGCCACGTTCTCGAAGGTGCTCTGGAGGTTGTCGCCCAGCGTCGAGAGCACGCCGATGATGGCGACCGCGACCAGGGCCGCGATGAGCCCGTATTCGATCGCGGTGGCACCGGATTCGTCCTGCCAGAGGGCGCGGAGCAGTCGCATGGCCGATCTCCCTGTTGGTGGCTGCCAGCACCCGCGACCCTAGCGGTGAGGTGTTAAAAAAGGGTTGACGGACGACCGGCCGTGGGCCCGGTGTTCCCGATTCATACCGAGGTACGAGCTTACTCCGGGCCGCTGCGACGAATCGCGGCAGCGGCCGGCGCTCTTCGCCTTGGTGCGCCGCACCGGAGCCGCCTATATCGAGGCCGGGACGGACGGCGGACCGTCCCGCACGCCAGCCTGCAACCGGGGAGGACGGCCACATGGCGGATCGAGCGGTCATCGTCGCGGCGGCGCGCACGCCCATCGGCGCCTTCAACGGCTCGCTGTCGGCGCTGCCGGCCCACGAACTCGGCCGCACGGCCATCCGCGCGGCGCTGGAGCGTGCCGGGGTCGACCCCGCGGAGGTGTCGGAGGTGATCGTGGGGCAGATCCTCACCGCGGCGCAGGGGCAGAATCCGGCCCGCCAGGCGGCCGTCCACGCCGGCATCCCGGTGGAGGTGCCCGCCTACAATGTCAACATCATGTGCGGCTCGGGGCTGAAGGCGGTGGCGCTGGCCGCCCAGGCCGTCGAGAACGGCGACGCCACCGTGGTGGTGGCGGGTGGGCAGGAGAGCATGAGCCGCGCACCCCACGCCCAGCATCTGCGCAACGGCGTCAAGATGGGCCCGTTCGAGCTGGTGGACACCATGCTCGTGGACGGGCTCATCGACGCCTTCCACGGCTATCACATGGGCATCACCGCCGAGAACCTGGCCGAGCGCTACCAGATCACCCGCGAGGAGCAGGACCGCTTCGCCTGCACCTCCCAGCAGCGGGCCGAGGCGGCCATCGAGGCCGGGCGCTTCCGTGACGAGATCGTCCCGGTGACGGTGAAGACCCGCAAGGGCGAGGTGGTGGTGGACACCGACGAACATCCGCGTTTCGGCACCACCCTGGAGCAGCTCGCCCGGCTGCGTCCCGCCTTCAAGCCCGACGGTACGGTGACCGCCGGCAACGCCAGCGGCATCAACGACGGCGCCGCCGCGGTGGTGGTGATGGCCGAGGCGGAGGCGGAGCGACGCGGCCTCGAACCGCTCGCCCGCATCGTCGCCTCCGCCGTGGCCGGGGTGGATCCCGCCGTCATGGGCATCGGACCGGTGCCGGCGACGCGACGGGCGCTGGAGAAGGCGGGCTGGCGGCTGGATGACCTGGAGCTGGTGGAGGCCAACGAGGCCTTCGCTGCCCAGTCGCTGGCGGTGCTCAGGGAGCTCGGGCTCGATCCGGAGATCGTCAACGTCAACGGCGGCGCCATCGCCCTGGGGCATCCCATCGGCGCCTCCGGCGCCCGCATCCTCACCACCCTCCTCTACGAGATGCGCCGCCGCGGGGCCCGGCGTGGCCTCGCCACCCTCTGCATCGGCGGCGGCATGGGGATCGCCATGTGCGTCGAACGTCCGTAGGAGGAAGGAGGGGACGGCCACGGGCCGGCCCCGCATGGATCGGGAGGGAGCGACATGTCTCGTGTGGCACTGGTGACGGGCGGCACCCGCGGCATCGGCGCGGCCATCTCCAGGGCGCTCGCGGCCGAGGGCCATCGTGTGGCGGCCAGCTACCACGGCAATGAGGAGGCGGCCCGCCGCTTCCGGGAGGAGACGGGGATCCCCGCCTACCGCTTCGACGTGGGCGACTTCGAGGCCTGCCGCGAGGCGGTGGCGCGGATCGAGGCGGAGCTCGGCCCCGTCGACATCCTGGTCAACAATGCCGGCATCACGCGGGACGTCACCTTCCACCGCATGACCCCGGAGCAGTGGCGGGCGGTGATCCGTACCAATCTCGACTCCCTCTTCAACGTCACCCGCCAGGTGATCGAGGGGATGCGGGCGCGCGGCTGGGGCCGCATCGTCAACATCTCCTCCATCAACGGTCAGAAGGGCCAGTTCGGCCAGACCAACTATTCCGCCGCCAAGGCCGGCGTGCTCGGCTTCACGAAGGCGCTGGCGCTGGAGAACGCGGGGAAGGGCATCACCGTCAACGCCGTGGCCCCCGGCTACATCGCCACCGACATGGTGATGGCGGTGCGCGAGGACGTGCGGCAGCGGATCGTCGCGCAGATCCCCGTGGGACGGCTGGGCACGCCGGAGGAGGTGGCGCGCTGCGTCGTCTTCCTGGTGAGCGAGGAGGCCGGCTTCATCACCGGTGCCACCCTCACCGTCAACGGCGGCCAGTACATGACCTGATCCGAGCCGATGGGGCCCGCGGCGGCCGCTTGACGGCCGGCGGGGGCCCGCCTAGATCCAGCGGCGATCGGGGCGGAGTAGCTCAGCGGTAGAGCAGCGGAATCATAATCCGTGGGTCGGGGGTTCGAATCCCTCCTCCGCTACCAGTTCGTTCACGCCTTCATCTCCGCACGACGCGGTGACCCGGGACGCGGGCGATGGCGCCGCACGCCGGCGCCCGGGCGGATCCCACGAGACCGGTCCTCGGGCCCTTGCCGGCGGCGCCCGACGCATCATCCTCGCCGGGGACGGCGGAGGGCGGAAGCATGGCGACGGTGACGCGCCCGGAGGAGGAGATCCGCGAGGCCCGGCGACTGCTGAGGGCGATGCCGGCAGCCTCCCTCGCCACCCTCGACGGGGACGGGTTCCCCTATGCGGCGGTGGTGACGCCCGCCACCGACGTGGACGGCACGCCGCTGCTGTTCGTCTCCGATCTCGCCCGCCACACCCGCCACCTCCGCCGCGATCCCCGCGCCGCGCTGCTCGTGGACGGCACCCGTGACCTCACGACGCCCCTCGCCGGTCCCCGCATGACCCTCACGGGCCGGGCGGTGCCGGCGGACGATCCCCGCATCCGCGACCGCTATCTGCGCCTGCGGCCGGAGGCGGAGCGGCTGCGCGGACTCCGGGACTTCCACCCGTGGCGGCTGGAGGTGTTGCGGGTGCATCTGGTGCTGGGCTTCGGGCGGGTGACGGATCCGGATCCGGCCCGTCTCCTCCACGCCCCGGAGGAGGTCGCGGCGCTCGCCGCGGCGGAGACGGATCTGGTGGCCCAACTCGACGGCGAACACGCCGATCTGGTGCAGCTCCTCGCGTCCCGGCTGCTGGGCGAGGAAGGGGGCGACTGGCATCTGGTGGGCATCGATCCCGACGGCTTCACCCTCCGCCGCCGCCAGCGGGTGCGCCGGCTCGACCTCGAGCGGCCGATCCGCGATCCCGAGGCGGCCCGCGCCGCCTTCCTGGAGCTGGTGCGGCGCGCCCGCACCCGGACGGTCGAGCCCTGAGGGACGGGAGACGGCCGGCCCGGGAGGCGCGGCGTACGCGGGCGAAGGGACGGGGACCGTGGCCATGCCGTACCGTGGCCGATTCCGCCGCGTCGTGCTCGTCGTGCTCGCGATCCTGAGCGCGGTGTCCACGCCCGCACCGTCCGCCATCGGCGCCTCGCTGCCGCCGCCCATGCCACCGCCCGGGGCGGTGCCGTGGGACGATCTCTTCGCGGACTTCGTGGCGGTGGCGACCCGGGCGGAGCTGTGGCTCGGCGGCGACGGAGCCGGGAGGCCGGCGCCCCACGTGCGCAAGTTCGCGGCCTTCCGCATTCCGGTGCCGGTGGTGGCCGATCCGGGGGTGGTGGTCCGCGATCTCGGTCCCTTCCTCGCCGCCCTCGGCACGGTGACCCGACGCCGTTTCCTGCCGCAGCGGGTCGGGGCGGCCCGCCTCGGGCCCTGGTTCGACGCGACGGCGCCGCCGACCGTGGTGGTGGCACTGCTGGATCCCGCCTTCGCCGGCGAGGGGGCGGAGCCGGCGGCGCTCACGGAGGCCCGGCGATTCCTCACCCGGGTGCCCTGCTTCTTCCGCGCCCGCAGCGGACGGGACGCGGCCATCCGCGCGGCACTGGTAGCGGTGCGGGCGGACCTGCCGCCGGCGCGCCGTACGGAATGTCTGCACGAGGAATTCACCCAGGCCCTGGGCCTCGCCGCCGATGTCGCCGATCCCCGCCGCTCCCTCTATCACGACGGCGGTCCGGTCCACCGCTTCGCCTGGTACGACTGCCTCATGCTGGCGCTCCTCTACGATCCCGCCGTCCGCCCCGGCGACGGTCCACGGGACCTGGAGGCCCGGCGGGAGACGCTGCTGGCCCGGCTGCGCGCCCGTCTCGCCGACCGGCCGGACCTGTGCGCGGCGGCGCGCTTCAGTCTGTCGGCGCACCCGTGACGGCCCCGTCCCCACGGCGACGGGCCACCGCCCGCGCCAGCACGCACAGCAGTTCGAACAGCAGATTGGCGCCGGTCCAGGCCGTGAGGCCGCCCACGTCGTAGGGCGGACTCACCTCCACCAGGTCCGCCCCCACCAGATCGAGCCCGTCCAGGGCACGGATCATGCGCTGGGCGTCGTGGACGCCGATGCCGCCGATCTCGGGCGTGCCGGTCCCCGGCGCCTGGGACGGATCGAGGGCGTCGATGTCGAAGCTCACGTAGACGGGCCCGTCCCCCACCACCGCCCGCGCCTCGGCGACGATGGCCTCGCGTCCCTCGTCCACGAGTTCCTCGATGGGGACGATCCGCACGCCGGCGGCGCGGGCGAAGGCCACGTCCTCACCGTCGTAGAGGGTGCCGCGGATGCCGATCTGCACCACCCGGCGGGGATCCAGCACCCCTTCCTCCACCGCCCGCCGGAAGGGCGTGCCGTGGGTGAAGCGGGCGCCGCCGAAATAGCGGTCGTAGAAGTCGGTGTGGGCGTCGAAGTGGACCATGCCCAGCGGTCCGTACCGTCGCGCCAGCGCCCGCAGGATCGGCAGCGAGACGAGATGGTCGCCGCCGGCGGCGAGCGGCACGATGCCGCGGGTCACGAGGCGGTCGAAGAAGGCCTCGATGCGGACCAGGGAGTCCGCGAGATCGGCGGGATTGACAGGTGCATCGCCGAGATCGGCGGCGCGGGCCAGCGCGAAGGGATCGACACCGGTGGCCCCGTTGAGGCGACGGAGGGTGGACGCCGCCTCGCGCAGCGCCCGCGGCCCGAAGCGGGCGCCCGGCCGGTTGGTGGTGCCGAGGTCGAAGGGAACGCCCACGAGGCCGAGCTCCACCCCCTCGGCCCGCTCCGGCGGCAGGTGCGGCAGGCGCATGAAGGTGGCGATGCCGGAAAAGCGGGGCACGTCCATGCCGGCGCCCGGACGCGTCTCCTGCACGGTTCCTCCCCCACACGGTCCGGGCCCAGAGTGGCGGGCGGGTCCGCTCGGAGCAAGAAGCGGGGAGAGGTCCCTTGCAACCGGCGCGGGACGTGTCATGCTGCGGCCGGCCGGCCCCGGTGGGCGCGGCCGTCTGGACACGCCATCGTGCTACGGGAGGTACCATGAGACTGTCGTCTCTCGCGCTCGCGGGCGCACTCGTGGTGGCCGGCCTCGGCGCGGCCGAGGCGAGCCCCACCCTCGAGGCGGTCAAGAAGAACGGCTTCGTCCGCTGTGGCGTCAACGGCGGCGGCCTGCCGGGTTTCGCCACCGTCGACGACCAGGGCAACTGGTCCGGTTTCGACGTCGACTACTGCAAGGCGGTGGCGGCGGCGATCTTCGGCGACATCTCCAAGGTCAAGTACGTGCCGCTGTCGGCCAAGGAACGCTTCACCGCCCTCCAGTCGGGCGAGATCGACGTCCTGATCCGCAACACCACCTGGACGCTCACGCGTGACACCGCACTGGGGCTCGATTTCGTCGGGGTCAACTACTACGACGGTCAGGGCTTCATGGTGTCGAAGAGTCTCGGCGTGAAGAGCGCCCTCGAACTCGACGGCGCCTCGGTCTGCGTGCAGACCGGGACCACCACCGAGCGCAACCTGGCCGACTACTTCCGCAAGCACAACATGAAGTACGAGCCGGTGGTGTTCGAGAACGCCAACGAGGCCATCGCCGCCTTCCAGGCCGGCCGTTGCGACGTGTTCACCACCGACCGCTCCGGCCTCTACGCCGAGCGCACCCGTTTCGACAATCCCGACGACTGGGTGATCCTGCCGGAAGTGATCTCCAAGGAGCCCCTCGGCCCGGTGGTGCGCCACGGCGACAACGAGTGGGGCGACATCGTGCGCTGGGTCTTCTACGCCACCATCGAGGCGGAGGAGTACGGCGTCACCAGCGAGAACGTCGACGAGATGCGCGAGAAGAGCACCGATCCCACGGTGCGTCGCCTGCTCGGTGTCGAGGACGAGTTCGGCAAGTACCTCGGCCTGCCGCAGGACTGGGCCTATCAGGTGATCAAGCAGGTGGGCAACTACGGCGAGATCTTCGAGCGCAATCTGGGCAAGGACACGCCGCTCAAGATCGACCGCGGCATCAACGATCTGTGGACCCGGGGCGGTCTCCAGTACGCGATGCCGTTCCGGTGATCCCGGGCGCCGGTGCGCGGCCTTCGGGCCGCGCACCGGACCCCCGTCGCCCTCCCTCCCGCCTCGACCCCGGCGAAGGACCATGGCCACGGAGAGACCCGCGCGGACGCGGCGGCGCGCCGCGGCCTTCTGGAACGACGCCCGCGTGCGGGCGGTCTTCGCCCAGCTCCTGGTGCTGGCGCTGGTGGTGGCCGGCGGCGCCTATCTGATCCGCAACACGCTGCTCAATCTCGAGCGGCTCGGGGTGTCCACCGGCTTCGGCTTCCTCTGGACCACCGCCGGCTTCGACATCAGCCAGGCCCTCGTTCCCTACGACCGCACCTACAGCTACGCCCGCGCCTTCCTGGTGGGGCTGCTCAACACCTTCTACGTCTCCATCGTCTCCATCGTGCTCGCCACCATCCTCGGCTTCGTCGTCGGCATCGCCCGCCTCTCCTCCAACTGGCTGGTGGCGAAGGTGGCGGCGGCCTACATCGAGATCGTCCGCAACGTGCCGCTGCTGCTGCAGCTCATCGTCTGGTACTTCGTGGTGCTGGGCGGGCTGCCGGCGCCGCGCCGCAGCCTGGTGCTGGGCGAGGGGGTCTATCTCAACGTGCGCGGGCTGTTCGTGCCGAAGCCCCTCTTCGAGCCCGGCTTCGGCTACACCGCCCTGGCCTTCCTCCTCGCGGTGGCGGCGGTGGTGGTGCTGGCCCGCTGGGCGCGGCGGCGCTTCGAGGCGACGGGACAGCCCTTCCCCACCTTCCGCGTGGGCCTCGCCATCCTGCTGCTGGTACCCGCGGCGGTGTTCCTCGCCACCGGCCGGCCGCTCGCCTTCGAATATCCGGAGCTGGGCAAGTTCCGCGTCTCCGGCGGGCTGGTGCTGCTGCCGGAATTCCTGGCCATGGTGGCGGGGCTTTCCGTCTACACCGCCTCCTTCATCGCCGAGATCGTGCGCGCCGGCATCGAATCGGTGAGCCGGGGACAGTGGGAGGCGGCCTGGTCGCTGGGGCTCACCCGCGGCCAGACCCTGCGCCTCATCGTCGTTCCCCAGGCGCTCCGGGTCATCATCCCGCCCCAGACGAGCCAGTACCTCAACCTCACCAAGAACTCCTCCCTCGGCGTGGCCATCGGCTATCCCGACTTCTTCAACGTGGCCGGGACCATCAACAACCAGACCGGCCAGGCGGTGGAGGTGATCGCCATCACCATGGCGGTCTATCTGTCGCTGTCGCTGGTCATCTCCGCCTTCATGAACTGGTACAACCGGCGCATGGCCCTGGTGGAGCGCTGATCCATGGCCGTCCGCAGCGAGAGTCCGCGCGAAATCCCGCGGCCACCGGTGAGCGAGCGCATCGGACCGCTGGCCTGGCTCAAGCACAATCTCTTCTCCACCTGGTACAACACCCTGCTCACCTTCCTGGTGCTGTGGCTGCTGTGGGTGACGCTGGTGCCCTTCGTCGAGTGGGCGGTGGTGAACGCCACCCTCGCCGGGACCAGCAAGGCCGACTGCCCGGCCGACGGCGCCTGCTGGGCGCTCGTCCGCGTGCGCTTCCACCAGTACCTGTTCGGCCTCTATCCGGTGGAGGAGCGCTGGCGGGTGCTGCTGGCCTTCGCGCTGCTGGTGGCCGGGATGGTGCCGCTGTTCCTGCCGCGCATGCCGCGGCGCATCCTCTACGCCATCGTCCTGATCCTGGTCTATCCGCCCGTCGCGTACCTGCTGTTCGCCGGCGGCCGCTTCGGTCTGGTCCCGGTGGAGACCGCCAACTGGGGCGGGCTGTTCCTGACGCTGGTGATCGCCGGCGTCGGCATTACCACTTCGCTGCCGCTGGGTATCCTGCTGGCCCTGGGACGCCGGTCCTCCATGCCGGTGGTCCGCGCGCTGTCGGTGGCCTTCATCGAGCTGGTGCGCGGCGTGCCGCTGGTCACCATCCTCTTCATGGCCTCGGTGATGCTGCCGCTGTTCCTGCCGCCGGGGGTGACCATCGACAAGCTGTTGCGGGCGCTGGTGGGCGTCTCCCTCTTCTCCTCGGCCTACATGGCCGAGGTGGTGCGGGGCGGACTGCAGGCCATTCCCAAGGGCCAGTACGAGGCGGCCATGGCGCTGGGGCTGTCCTACTGGCAGATGATGCGGCTCGTCATCCTGCCGCAGGCCCTGCGCCTCGTGATCCCCGGCATCGTCAACACCTTCATCGGCCTGTTCAAGGACACCTCGCTGGTCACCATCATCGGTCTCTACGACCTCCTGGGCATGGCGAAGCTCATCACCACCGATCCCGCCTGGCTGGGGCGGGCGGCGGAGAGCTATCTGTTCGCCGCCTTCGGTTTCTGGATCTTCTGCTTCGGCATGTCCCGCTACAGCATGTACGTGGAACGGGTGCTGGCCGCCGGCCGCGAGCGCGACTGAGGGAGGAAGCCATGGCGCAGGACGGCGCCGATCGCATGATCGTGATGCGCGACGTGCACAAGTGGTTCGGCGAGTTCCACGTGCTGCGCGGCATCACGCTGGAGGTGGCCAGGGGACAGAAGGTGGTGGTCTGTGGCCCCTCGGGTTCGGGCAAGTCCACCATGATCCGCTGCATCAACGGCCTCGAGGACTATCAGCGGGGCGAGATCGTCGTCGACGGCATCCCCCTCGACGGCGACGTCAAGCATCTCGACGCCATCCGCCGCGAGGTCGGCATGGTGTTCCAGCAGTTCAACCTCTTCCCGCACCTGACGGTGATGGAGAACCTGATCCTCGCGCCGATGCACGTGAAGCACATGCCCCGTCGCGAGGCCGAGGAGCTGGCCATGTTCTTCCTGGAACGGGTCCGGATCCCCGAACAGGCCCACAAATACCCGGGCCAGCTCTCCGGCGGTCAGCAGCAGCGGGTCGCCATCGCGCGGGCCCTGTGCATGCGGCCCAAGATCATGCTCTTCGACGAGCCCACCTCGGCCCTCGATCCGGAGATGGTGAAGGAGGTGCTGGACGTGATGATCGAGCTGGCCGAGGAGGGCATGACCATGGTGGTGGTCACCCACGAGATGGGCTTCGCCCGCCAGGTGGCGGACTTCATCTGCTTCATGGACCAGGGCGAGATCGTGGAGATGGCGCCGCCGGCGGAATTCTTCTCCCGTCCGCGTTCGGAACGCACGCGGCTGTTCCTGAGCCAGATCCTCCACTGAGGGGCGGGCTCACGCCGCACCGCCCCGCCCATCCGCCGCCGGCCGGCGGCGCCGACAGCGGTCCACGCTCTCGCAGCGGGTGCCCACCGGCACATAGGTGCCGCAGAGGGGGCAGGGGGCCAGTTCCAGGGCGCGCCCCTCGGCGGAAGGCGGAGAACCGGCCCGGCGGGAGGGTGCCTGCCGGCTCCGGGCCGCCGCCTGGGCCCGCTGCGCCTGCAGCCGGCCGAGGAGGCGGAATCCCTTCCAGACGGCGACGATCACCAGCAGGGTGAAGAGGATCTTGCCGAGCGAGAGGCCGAACACCGGATGCCCTCCCTCCACCTGCTTCCCCACCTAGGCGACGGGCGCGGTCGGGAAAGGGGCAGGCTCAGCTGCGGGGGCCGGGCCCAGCCGAGGCGGAGCAGCACGGCCTCCACCAGCCGCTCGGCGAAGAGGGTGACACCGCGCTCCAGCCACCCCAGCGGCCAGGGCGGCCGGCCCGCCGGCAGCGGCCGCAGCCGCACCCGCGGTCCGTAGCGCTCGCGCAGGAAGGACTCCACGTCGCCCAGGTGATCCACGAGCCCGAGGGCGTGGGCCCGGCGGCCGGTCCACAGGCGGCCGGAGGCGAGGGTCTCCTCGTCGACGGCGAGGCGGGTGCCACGCCGGCTCCGGACCCAGGCGAGGAAGGACTCGTGGAGGTCCGCCTGCAGCTCCTCCAGCACCGCCACATGGGCCGGATCCTCGGGACGGAAGGGATCGAGGAAGTCCTTGAGGGGGCCGCGGGCGTGCACCCGCCGCTCGATGCCGTGGCGGGCCAGGAACTCGTGGAGGCCGAAGCCCGTCGTCACCACGCCGACGCTGCCGACGAGGGAGGTGGGCGCCGCCACGATCTCGTCGGCGGCACAGGCGATCCAGTAGCCGCCGGAGGCGGCGACGTCCTCGACGAAGGCCAGCACGGTGCGGCGGTGGCGGTCGGCGAGGGTGCGGATGCGGTGGGCGATCAGTTCGGCCTGGGCGGGCGCGCCTCCGGGGGAACTGATCACCAGCGCCACCGCCGGCGCCCGGCGCAGGGCGAAGGCGGTGCGCAACGGCCGTTCCAGGGCCCGGAGGGTGACGGCGGCGCCCGGGCGCAGGCCCGGGCCGAGGACGCCGGTGATCCGCACCAGCGGGATCACCGGAGGGCGCAGACGGGCGAGGAGGGCGGGGAGGGGCCTCACGGGACGCGCTCCGGATCGGGCTGACAGAGGGGCAGGGCCTGCGCGTGGCGTAGCACCGCCTCGACCTCGGCGGTGAAGCCGCCGTCGGCACGGTGGAGGACGAGGCCCCGCAGCAGCCGTGCCGGCGTCCGCACGCCGCGGCGGGCGGCCAGCAGCAGGCGGCGGGCGGCGGGCGCGTCGGCGCGCGGCCAGAGGGGGAAGAGACGCAGATCCCCCACCCCTTTGGCGAGGGCGCGGGCGAGATCGGGCCAGCGGTCGGCCCGGTGCACCATCACCAGCCAGCCCCGCGGCCTCAGCACCCGCAGCAGGACGGCGAGCCAGTCGGCGAGGGGGAGGGTCTCGATCACGGCATCGGCGTGCCGGGCGGGGGCGCGCGCCCGCACCGGCGGCAGGTGGGGCGGATTGGTCATCACATGGTCGATGCGACGGCCGGCGAGCCTTCGGGGGAGGTCCGCGAGATCGGCCTCCAGCACCTCCACCCGCCGGACGAGTCCGTTGCGGGCGGCGTTGCGACGGGCGAGGGCGGCGAGTTGGGGATCGCGCTCCACCAGCACCACCCGGCAGTCCGGCACCCGCACCGCCAGGGCGAGACCGGCGGCACCGACGCCGGCGCCGGCGTCCACCACCACCTCGCCCGCTCGGACCGGCACCGCCGCCTGCAGCAGCAGGGCGTCCACCGCCGTGCGGAAGCCGTGCGCCGGCTGCCACAGCCGCAGCCGCCCGCCCAGAAAGGCGTCATCCGTGGTCTCCATCGTTCCCCTCCCTTGGGCCGTCGAGGGCACGGCGGGCGGAGGCCAGCAGCCAGCGGGCCCGGGATGCCGCCTCCACCGGCACCACCAGGCGGCGGGGAATGGCGCCGATGCTGCCCTCCAGCACGCTGGTCTGCTCGTCGAAGACGCGGTGGTCGATGCCGGCCTCCGCCAGCACCGCCCGGGCCCAGGCCAGCTCCACGGGATCGTTGGTGGCGAGCACCGTCTCCATGCCTTGTCTCCCCGGCCGCCGCGACCACGTCCCCTCTTGCCGGATGCGGGGATTCCGTGCTTGCGAGTCCGCGCCGGCGGTGAGGCCGGCACGTCCGCCCCGCGGGAGGGAGCGCTTGCGCGTCGAACCGCCGATCGACAGCCTGCGCGAGAGCGCCGCGAAGGACGCCTTCGAGCGGGCCCGTCTCCTCGTCGCCGAGGATCTCGAGCGGGTCAATCACCTGGTGGTGACGCGCCTCGAGAGCACGGTGCCGCTCATCGGCGAGCTCGCTCGTCATCTGGTGGCGGCCGGCGGCAAGCGCATCCGCCCGCTGCTGACGCTGCTGTCCGCCCGCCTCTGCGGCTATGCCGGCGACCGTCACATCGCCCTCGCCACCTGTGTCGAGTTCATCCACACGGCGACGCTCCTCCACGACGACGTGGTGGACGGCAGCGATCTCAGGCGCGGACGCGCCTCGGCCAACGCCATCTGGGGAAACAAGGCGCCGGTGCTGGTGGGGGACTTCCTCTTCTCGCGCGCCTTCCAGCTCATGGTGGCGGACGGCAGCCTGCGGGTGCTGGAGATCCTCGCGCGGGCCTCGGCCGTCATCGCCGAGGGAGAGGTGGCCCAGCTCCGGACCACCGGCGATCTCGGCACCGACGAGGCCCGCTATCTGGCGGTCGTCGAGGCCAAGACGGCGGCGCTGTTCGAGGCGGCCTGCCGGGTGGGCGCGGCGGTGGCCGGGCGCGGACGCGCCGAGGAGGAGGCGCTCGCCACCTACGGCCGCCATCTCGGGATCGCCTTCCAGCTGGTGGACGACGCCCTCGACTATGCCGCCGATCCCGCCCGTCTCGGCAAGGGCGTCGGCGACGACTTCCGCGAGGGCAAGATCACCCTGCCGGTGATCCTGGCCCTGGCGCGGGCCGACGCCGAGGAGCGGGCCTTCTGGAAGCGCACCCTCGAGGACCTGGACCAGGGACCGGACGATCTCGCCCGGGCGCTCGCCATCCTCGCGCGTCACGACGCCGTGGCGGCGACGCTGGAGCGGGCCCGCGCCTTCGGCGAACGGGCGCGGGCGGCGCTGGCCGTCTTCCCGGCCGGCCCCCACCGCGAGGCCCTCTCGGGGCTGGTGGACTTCTGCATCGCCCGTGCGTACTGAGATATGCAGAGTCCCTTTCCGGCGCGGCGTTAACGAGTGGGTAAGATTCGCATGCTAGGAAGGGGGCCGGGCAGCGAAGAAGGGCTGCCCCTTCTCCCTCCCGTCCTCCCCGATGTCGTGACGCCTGCCTCGAACTCGGCCGCCGGAACGGCGGCCGCCTTTTTCGCTCACTGGGAAAGCACGACGATGCGGGAAATCCAGGCCACCTCCTCGCTCACGAGATCGCGGGGGGCGAGGCGCGGATCGAGGGGCTCCAGCACCACCCGCGTGAGGGTGCGGCGATCGAGGACGCCGAAGATCAGCTCGCCGGTGCGGGTGCAGACCAGGACCCGGTCGGCGCGGCGCACGCTCTGGCGCGGGGAGACCACCACCAGATCGCCGGTGCGGTAGGCGGGCGGGGCCACGTCGCGGTCGAGTTCGATGGCGTAGGCATCGGCGTCCTCGATCCGCGGGAAGTCGATCTCGTCCCACTCGCCGAGGGGGAAGCCGGCGGCGTCGAAATGGACGGCGGGCTCCAGCTCGCCGAGCCGGCGATGGCGCAGGCGGCGGGTCGGTGCCGGCGCGGCGGCGGGATGGTCCTCCACCAGCTCCACGAATTCCTGGAAGCTGGTGCCGGTGGCCTGCAGGACCTTGGCGAGGCTCTCGGTGGAGGGCCAGCGGAGCTTGCCCTCACGGGTGCGGCGCTTGCTACGGTTGAAGGTGGTCGGGTCGAGGCCGGCCCTGCGGGCGAGGCCCGAGGGGGAGAGGCCGTGGCGTTCGGCGAGCCGGTCGATCCCGCGCCAGATCTGGTCGTGCGTCAGCATGGTGCGCCCCGCTCCCGATCCCTTCCGTTCCTCCGGCACGACTTGACAGGAAAACGTGCCGAGTCAAGGATCTATGTCCCAGAGACGCAGGGACATACGCATGGCCCCCCGTCCCGGCCCCGCCACGCACATCGCCGCCCTCGTGGTGTTCGAGGACCGACCCGACAGTCGATGGCTGCGCCCGCTGCGGGCGGGCTTCCGCCACTGCTTCTGCCTGGTGCGCGCCGGGGACGGTTGGATTCTGTGCGACAGCCGCGCCTCCGGCCTCCACATCATGCCCGCTCCGGCGGTGGGTGTCGAGCCGCTGGCCCGGAGCTACGCCGCCCTCGGCGCCACGGTGGTGGGACTGGCGGGTCCGCTGCGGCCGGCCGCCGCCCGCGGTTTCCCGCCGGCCCCCTTCACCTGCGTGGAGGTGGTCCGTCGCCTGCTCGGCCTCGGCGGGCGTCCGGTCCTCACGCCCCACGGTCTGTTCCGGCGACTGCTGGCCGATCCCCGCCGGGTGCTGCTGGCGCGGGCCCGGTCTTGACAGGGCGATTAGGAATAAATACCGTCATATCCGCACGCAGTCCTTGACGGAGACCGCGAATGTCCGCGCCGTCCCCGGTGATGCTCGACCGTCTCTTCACCGAGGCCGAACGATGTCGGCGGCCCTGGGAACCCCTCTGGCGGCAGTGCTTCGCCCATGCCGCTCCCATGCGCGGCGGTGGCTTCGGCGACGGCCCCGATCCCGCCGCCGACGAGCTCTTCGACGGCACCGCCTGCGATGCCGTCGAACAGCTCGCCGCGAGCCTCCTCGCCGAGCTCGCCCCGCCCTGGTCGCGCTGGTTCGAACTGGTCCCGGGCACCGATCTCGACGAGTCCGCCCGCGCCGTCCTCGCGCCCGAACTGGAGCGGGCCACCCGCGTGCTCGAGAGCCACTTCGCGCGCTCCAATCTCCACGTGGAGCTCCATCAGTGTCTGCTGGACCTGGTGACCGTCGGCACCGCCACCCTCCTCTTCCGGGAGGCGCCGCTGGGATCCCCCTCCGCCTTCCGCTTCACGGCGGTGCCGGTGGCCGAGATGTTCGTCCTCGGCGACGGCGACGGGCGCATCACCCGCCAGTTCCGTCGCACCCGGCCCACCCTCGGCCAGCTCCGCGAGCGTTTCCCCGAGGCCGAACTGCCGCCGGAGTTCGCCGCCCGCATCGAGGAGGATCCGGAGCGGCGCGGCGAGCTGGTGGAGGCGGTGCTGCCCGCCGGCGACGGCGCCTTCGACTATGCCGCCTTCGTGCCGGCCCGCAGTGCCGGGCTGCCGACGGCGGTGGTGCTGGCGCGCGGTCGCTTCGCCCGCTCCCCCTTCCTCACCTTCCGCTGGCTCAAGGCGGCCGGCGAGACCTACGGCCGTTCGCCGGTGATGACCGCGCTGCCCGACATCAAGACCGCCAACAAGGTGGTGGAGCTCGTCCTCCAGAACGCCTCCATCGCCGTCACCGGCATCTGGCTCGCCGAGGACGACGGCGTGCTCAACCCGGCCAACATCGATCTCTCGCCGGGCAGCATCATCCCCAAGGCGCCGGGCTCCGCCGGCCTCACCCCGCTCGAGACGCCGGGCCGCTTCGACGTCTCGGAGCTGGTGCTCTCGGACCTGCGCGCCCGCATCCGCCACACCCTGCTGGTGGATCGGCTGGGGCCGGTGGACGGGCCGCGCATGACCGCCACCGAGGTGCTGGAGCGCAGTGCCGAGACGGCGCGGCTGCTGGGCGCCATCTACGGCCGCCTCGAGGGCGAGCTGCTGCGCCCGCTCCTGGACCGCGCCGTCCACGTCCTGCGCCGGCGCGGCGCCGTGCCGGATCTGCCCCTCGACGGCCATACCCTCGACGTGGCCTTCCGCACGCCGCTCGCCCGCGAACAGGCGCGCCAGGACGTCCGCAACGTGCTGCTGTGGCTGGAGACGGTGGACCGGCTCGGGGAGGCGGCCCGCCCGCTGGTGGAGGTCCGCACCGCCGTGCGCTGGCTGGCGGAGCGGCTGGGCGTGCCGGCCGAGTTCGTCCGCGACGGCGATCCGCTGGCCGAGCTCGCCGCCGTCGCGGGGGAGGGGCGGTCATGAGGAACCGCACGCCCCGCCGCGGCTGGGCCCGCCTCGATCCCGGCCGCGACCGCACGCCCTCCGACGAGCTGGTGGAGCTCTTCGCCGCCTGTTTCGACACGCCGGCCGGCCGTCGGGTGCTGGACTATCTGCGCCGCGCCTTTCTCGGCCGCCGGGTGCCGCCCACCGCCCCCGACGCCGTCCTCCGCCACGTGGAGGGGCAGCGTAGCGTGGTCGCCCACATCGAGAGCCTCGTCCGTCAGGCCCGCGAACGCCGTCAGTGAGGATCCGCCCATGACCGAGAGACCCGAAACCGTCCGTCCCGGGACCGCCGCGGAGACGACGGACCCGCTCCCGGAACCCGCCCCGGAGCCGGTGGCGCCGGTGGATGCCGCGGCGGCGGCCGCTCCGGAGGATGCGGATGGGGCCGACGCCCCCGTCCTGGAGGACGCACCCGGGGCGACCGCCGCGGCCGCGGAGGCCGCCGGCGGGGACACCGTCGGCGCCGGGGACGGTGACGGCGGCGCGGACGCCGACGCCCCCGCACCGCGGCCGCCCCACGTGCCGGAGAAGTTCTGGGACGCCGCCCGCGGCGAGGTGCGGGTGGACGCCCTGCTCAGATCCTATGCCGAGCTGGAGCGCAAGCTCGGCCGCATGGTGGCCCTGCCGGAGGGCCCCGAGGACGCGGAGGGCCGCCGCCGGCTGCTGCGCGCCCTGGGCTGGCCGGAACGGCCCGAGGACTACGACATCGAACCGCCCCATCCGCTGATCGAGCGCGATCCCGAGGTGGACCGCCGCCTCCACGAGGCCGGTTTCACCCGCGACCAGGCGCGGCTGGTGTACGAGCTCGCCGCCGAACGCCTGCTGCCGGCGGTGGCGGAGGTGGTGGCCGAGGCCACCGCCCGCCGCGAGCGCGAGCGCCTCGAGGCCCACTTCGGCGGGCGCGAGCGCTTCGAGGCCGTCGCCCGCGAGCTGCGCGACTTCGCCGCCCGCCGCCTCGATCCCGACACGGCGGCGGCCCTCGCCTCCAGCTTCGAGGGCGTGCTGGCCCTCCATCGCATGGCCCTCGCCGAGGAGCCCGAGCTCTTCGCCGGTGGCGAGGGCGGCGGGCTCGTGCCGGACGAGGATCAGCTGGTCGAGATGATGCGCGATCCCCGCTACTGGCGCGATCGCGATCCCGAGTTCGTGGCGCAGGTCACCGAGGGCTTCCGTCGGCTCTACGGCGACTGACGCCGCGATCCCGCGGGCAACCGCCCGTCGGTCCGCGGGCATCCCCTCCGGATCGGCCCCCCGCGGACAACCGGTCCGAACCCTCCCGCTCACCCCGCAACGGAGATCGGAGCCACCATGAGCGTCACCATCGAACAGGCCTTCATCAAGCAGTTCGAGCGCGAGGTCCACGAGGCCTACCAGCGCCAGGGCTCGAAGCTGCGCCCCACCGTGCGCGTCAAGAACGGCGTGCGCGGCAGCTCCACCGTCTTCCAGCGGGTGGGGCGCGGCTCCGCGGCCACCAAGGCCCGCCACGGCATGGTGCCGGTGATGAACGTCGAGTTCAGCGCCGTGGAGGTCCATCTCGTCGACTACTACGCCGGCGAGTGGGTGGACCGGCTCGACGAGCTCAAGACCAACATCGACGAGCGCCAGGTGCTGGCCAATGCCGGTGCCTTCGCCCTCGGTCGCAAGACCGACGAGCTCATCATCGAGGCGCTGGGCCAGACCACCAACGTGGCCGGCGACGCCACCACCGGCCTCACCAAGGAGAAGGTGCTGGAGGCCTTCGAGATCCTCGGCGCCAACGACGTGCCGGACGACGGCCAGCGCTATGCGGTGATCGGCTGGAAGCAGTGGTCGGAACTGCTCAACCTGCCGGAGTTCGCCAACGCCGAGTTCGTCGGCGACGACCAGCTCCCCTGGCGCGGCACCCAGGCCAAATACTGGCTCGGGACCCTCTGGATCCCGCACTCGGGTCTGCCCCTCGAGGGCGGCGTGCGCCAGTGCTTCTGGTACCATCGGAGCGCCGTGGGCCACGCCATCGGGCAGGACATCACCACCGACATCACCTGGCACGGCGATCGCGCCGCCTACTTCGTCTCGAACATGATGTCCCAGGGTGCCGGGCTCATCGATCCCGCCGGCGTCGTCCGCATGCCCTGCCTGGAGGTGTGATCATGGCCTACGATCCCAAGAACCTCAGCGCGCTGACCTACGCCAACGGTTTCACCCTGTGGCACTACCGCACGCCCGATCTGCCCTCGGAGGTGGACAACGCCGGCTACTTCAACGAGGCGGTGCGGATGCTCAGGGTGGGCGACTTCATCTTCGTCAACGCCGGCATCGACAGCGCCCCCTCCCACGGCGTCATGGTGGTGGTGGCCAACGACGGGACCACCGTCGACGTCACCAATCTGACGCCCTTCGGCGCCACCAACGCCGACTGAACCGGGCCGGCCGGGGTCCGCGCCGGGCCCCGGCCGCCCGCGCCCGCGGCGCACGCGACGCCCGGCCCCATCCGCGGAACGGAGCCATGTACACCGACGTGGAACTCTGCTCGAAGGCGCTCCTCAAGCTCGGCATCCCCGGGATCTCCTCCTTCTCCGAGCCCCGGGCCGAGGCCGAGGTGGCGGGCCAGCTCTATCCCACCGTCCGCGACGCCCTCCTCGCCGCCCATCCCTGGTCCTTCACCATCGCCCAGGCCGAGCTGGTGCGCGATCCGGCCACCCCCGCCGGCGACTTCGCCTACGCCTATTTCCTGCCGGGGGACATGCTGCGCAGCATCTCCGCCGGCACCGGCGGCCGTGGGCGCGGCCTCGTCTTCCGCATCCGTGGCGACCGCCTCGTCACCGACGCCCCGCAGGTGCTCCTCACCTATCAGCGGCGGGTGCCCGAGAGCGCCTTTCCGGCCTTCTTCGCCAACGCCCTCGTCGCCCGCCTCGCCGCCGAGTTCGCCCTGCCGCTCACCGAGGCCGAGGGCCGGGCGCGGACCCTGCGCCGCCTCGCCGACGCCGAGCTCAAGCTCGCCCGTCTCGTCGACAGCCAGCAGGCCACCCCACGGCGGGTGGAGGACTTCACCCTGATCCGCGCGAGGCGCTCATGAGCCGCCGTCTGAGCTTCCAGACCGGTTTCGCGGCGGGGGAGCTGGATCCCCGGCTGGCCGGACGCTTCGATCTCCGGGCCCGCCGCGAGGGCGCCCGCCGCATCCGCAATCTGGTCCCGGCCGCCACCGGCGGCGTGCGGCGCCGCCCCGGCACCCGCCATCTCGCCGATCTGCCGGGCATCCTCCGCATCCTGCCCTTCCCGCGCCGTGCCGGCGACCGGCTGGTGGCCCTCGGTGCCGGCGGGCTCGAGGTGCGTCGTCCCGACGGCCGGCCCGAGATCGCCATCCCCTTCGCCGGCTACGACGCCGCCCGCATCGCCGCCCTCGACTTCACCGTCTGGAACGACGAGCTGCTGCTGGTCCATCCGGAGCTGGAGCCGCGGCGGCTGCGGTACGATCCCCCCTTCGGCTGGGTGTTCGAGACCTGGCCCTTCCGCCGCGCCGATCCCGCCGATCCCCTCTCGCGGCCCTTCGTGCCCTTCGAGCGCATCGCCCCGAGCGACGTGCGCCTCGGCCTCTCCAACGTCCAGCAGGTGACGAGCGCGCCGGCGAGCTGGACCTTCACCGTCACCGCCACCGCGCCCGTCTTCACGGTCGATCACGTGGACACCTGGCTGCGCATCGCCGGCATCCACGCCCGCATCTTCAACGTGGTGAGCGGCACCGAGGTGGAGGCGGAGAGCTTCGACGATCCGGCGGGGCTGGTCTCCACCCTCGACTGGGCGGAACAGGCCTTCTCGCCGGCCCGTGGCTGGCCCGCCACCGTCGCCGTCCACCAGAACCGGCTGGTGGTGGGAGGCACCCGCGATCTGCCCGACTTCGTCTGGCTGTCGCGGAGCGGGCGCCCCTTCGACTTCGACGTGGGCACCGGTCTCGACGACGAGGCGGTGGCCTTCCGCCTCGCCGGCGAGGAGCGCGAGGTGGTGCGCCATCTGGTGGCCGGTCGCCGTCTCTTCGTCTTCACCTCGGCCGGCGAGTGGGTGGTCCACGGCGACCCCGTCACCCCCACGCGGGTGGAGGTGGTGCGCCAGACCCGCATCGGCAGTCCCGGGGACCGCCGGGCGCGGCCGGTGGAGGTGGACGGGGCGGTGCTCTTCGTCGGCCGCGGTGGCCGCGATCTGCGCGAGTTCGTCTACACCGACACCGAACAGGCCTGGCAGGCGGCGGACCTCGCCATGCTCGCCGGCCATCTGGTGGCGGATCCCCGGGCCCTGGCCTTCGATCCGGTGGGCCGGCGGCTGTGGCTGGTCCGCGGCGACGGCAGCCTGGCCTCCCTCACCGTCGACCGCAACGCCAATGTGGTGGCCTGGGCCTCCCACGACACCGACGGCACGGTGCGCGATGCCGTGGTGCTGGACGCCCGCGTCCATCTGCTGGTGGAGCGGGCGGGCACCCCGGCCCTCGAGGTGCTGGACGACGATCTCGGGCTGGACGGGGCCGTCGTCTACACCGCCGATCCACCCACCACCACCTGGACCGGGCTCGACCGCTGGATCGGACGCACCGTGTGGCTCCTCGCCGACGGCGAGCCGCTGGGACCCGTCACTGTCCAGGCGGCCACGCTGGTCTTGCCGCGACCGGCCTCGGAACTGGTGGTGGGATACGGCTTCACCCACGAACTGGTTCCCTTCGCGCCGGTGGACGCCGGCGCCGGCATCGCCGCCGACCGGCCGTGGCGGCCGGTGCGGATCACCTTCCGTCTGCTGGCCACCCACCGGCTGACGGTGGATCTGGGACGCGGCCCGGTGGACGCGGCGCTGCCCGCGACACCCCACGACGGCGACGTCAGCCTGCGCGCCCTCGGCTGGCGCCGCGGCGAGGATCCGCCGGCCTGGCGGCTGGTGCAGGACGATCCGCGGCCCTTCACCCTGCTCTCCGTCACCCTTGAAGTGGAGGTGTAGGCCCATGTCGGGACTGGGAACGCTCGCCACCCTCGGCCTCGAACTGGCGTTGCAGAGCGAGGCCTACCGGCGCCGCCGGCGCGAGCTCGCCCGCGAGCGGCGCGAGCGCCGGCGCGAACTCCTCGCCCGTCTCGCCGAGGAGGAGCGTCGGGAGCGCGAGAAGCTGCTGGAACGCCTCGCCGCCACCCGGGCCCGGGCCGGCGCCGCCGGCGTCGCCACCGGCAGCTCCTTCGACGCGGTGCTGCGCGGTCTCGAGCAGCGGAGCGCGCGCGAGATCGAGGCCGACCGCACCCGTTTCGCCGCGCGGCTCCGGGACGTCGAGGACCTCTACCGCCGCCGCGCCCGCCGCGATCTGCTGGCGCGCAGCGAGCGCTGGCTGGGACGGGCGGACGGGCTCCTGCGCGGGCTCGTGCGCCGGCGCAGCCTGCTGGACTGAACCATGGACGAGGCGCCGCTGGGCTACGGTCAGTTGGAGGCGCTGTGCCGGCCGCCGCGCCCGCCGGGACGGCTGCCGTTCGGGCGCGAGGTGGGTTTCGCCCAGTTCGTCTTCCTCTGGAACGTGATCCAGCGCCAGCGCACGCCGGTGCTCCATCGCCGCATCGCCGACTGGCTCGAGGAGTCCTGGCGCGAGGGGCACCGGCGGCTCCTGCTCATGGTCTTCCGCAACGCCGGCAAGTCGACCCTGGTGGGGCTGTTCTGCGCCTGGCTGCTGCAGCGCGATCCGAATCTGCGCATCCTCGTCTTCTCGGCCGAACACGGCCTCGCCACCCGCATGACCCGCAACGTGCGCCGCATCGTCGAGCGCCACCCCCTCTGCGCCGCCATCCGGCCGCGGGGACCGGGCGGCTGGGCCCAGGACCAGATCACCGTGCGGCGCAGCCGCGACCTGCGCGATCCCTCCGTCCTGGCCCGCGGTCTGTTCGCCAACGTCACCGGCGCGCGCGCCGACGTGATCGTCTGCGACGACGTGGAGGTGCCCAACACCTGCGACACGCCGGCCAAGCGGGCCGAGCTGCGGGCCCGGCTGGCGGAGCTGCCCTTCGTGCTGTGTCCGGGCGGCACCATCCTCTACGTGGGCACGCCCCATCACTACCACAGCATCTACGCCGCCGAGCCACGGCCGGAGCTGGGCGAGGAACGCCCCTTCCTCGACGGCTACCGGCGGCTGGTGGTGCCCGTCCGCGACGCGGAGGGGCGGAGTGCCTGGCCCGAGCGCTTCTCCGAGGAGGAGATCGCCCGCATCGAGCGGGAGAGCGGACCCGCCCGCTTCCGCAGCCAGATGCTGCTGGAGCCGGTGCCGCTCGAGGAGCTGCGCCTCGATCCGGGGCGTCTCGTGGTCTACGAGGAGGAGGCGGAGATGTACGAGGCCAACGGCGAGCTGGTCCTCACCATCGCCGGCCGCCGCATGGTCTCGGCCACCGCCTTCTGGGATCCCGCCATCGGCCGGCCGGAGCGGGGCGATGCCAGCGTGGTGGCGGTGGTCTTCACCGATGCCGAGGGCCACTACTTCCTCCACGACCTGCGTTATCTGGACTCGACCCCGTCCATGCCCGGCGAGGACGAGGCCTCGGTCATGTGCCGGCAGGTGGCGGCGTTCTGCGCCACCCACGCGGTGCCGGTGATCCGGGTGGAGGTGAACGGCCTCGGCCGCTTCCTGCCGGCGGGCCTGCGCCGCGAGCTGCAGCGGGTGGGGGCGCCGACGGTGGTGCGCGAGCACCACAGCCACGTCCCCAAGGACCGCCGTATCCTCGAGGCCTTCGATCCGCTGCTGGCGAGCCGGCGGCTCCACGTCCACCGGCGGGTGCTCGCGACGCCCTTCCCCGTGGAGATGCGGGAATGGCGACCGGATGCGGCGGGGCGCGACGACGGGCTCGACGCGGTGGCCGGCTGTCTCCTGGCCGAGCCGATGCGCTTGCGTCCCTTCGGCCCGAGGCCGGCGGCACGGCCCGACTGGCGGCCCGCCACCCGCTCGCTGCGGGCGCGCCGTGCCCCCCTCAGCGGGTCGCGGCGATGAGGACCTCCCGCAGGATCTCCGCCCGCCGGATCACCTCCGCCTCGGAGAGGGTCGGATGGACCTCCAGCATGAGGCTGGTCTCGCCGAGCCGGCGGGCCACCGGCAGCGGTCGCGCCGGGCGGAAGGGGGTGCCGTCGAAGGCCCGCTCCCGGTAGATCTCGGGGCACGATCCGCTGAAGCAGGGCACGCCGCGGGACGTCGCCTCGGCGAGGATGCGGTCGCGGCTCCAGCCGCCGGCCAGCGCCTCGGGCCGCACGAACAGATAGAACTTGTACCAGGCGTGGGTGACGTGGGGCGGCGGCCGGGGAATCCTCACCGCCGCCAGATCCCCCAGCACCTCGCGATAGCGGGCGGCGTTGCGGGCGCGGCGGGCGAGCCGGTCCGGCAGCTTGCGGAGCTGGCGGCGACCGATGGCGGCCTGCATCTCCGTCATGCGGGCGTTGGTCCCGAAGGCGGTGTGCAGCCAGCGGAAACCGGGCGCGGTGGGCCGCGCGGTGGCGGCCGCGAAGTCCTTGCCGTGGTCCTTGAGGGACCAGACCCGCCGGAACAGGACCTCGTCGTCGGTGGTGACCATGCCGCCCTCGCCGCCGGTGGTCAGGATCTTGTCCTGACAGAAGGACCAGGCGGCGAGGTCGCCGAAGCTCCCCACCCGCCGACCGTCCAGGGCGGCGCCGTGGGCCTGGGCGCAGTCCTCGACGACCCGCAGACCGCGCGTGCGGGCGAGCTCCAGGATCGGTCCCATCTCGCAGGGCCAGCCGGCGAGATGGACGCAGAGGACGGCGCGCGCGCGACGGTCCAGCACCGCCTCCACGGTGGCGGCGGTGATGTTCTGGGAATCCGGATCCACGTCGGCGAAGACCGGCTCCGCGCCCACCCGCACGATGGCCGAGACGGAGGCGAAGAAGCTGCGCGGGGTGACCACCACCCGGTCCCCCCGGCCGAGGCCGAGGGCGGCGAGCGCCAGCTCCAGGGCGAGGGTGCCGTTGGCCAGCGCCACCGCGTGGCGGGTGCCGACGAAGGCGGCGAACTCGCGGGCGAAGGCCGCCACCTCCTCGCCGGTCCAGGCGTTGACCCGGCCCGAACGCAGCACCCGCACCGCGGCCGCGATCTCGTCCTCGTCGAAATGGGGCCAGTGGCTCACGGGCGTCGCTCCGGCAGGCGGGGGTCCAGCTCCTCGGCGGCCAGCAGCCTCTCCGGTGAGGAGCCGCGGAAGGGTTCGGAGGTGACCCGTCCCTCGGGACTCACCCCCTCGCCGCGCAGCACCAGGCCGAGGGTGCGGGCGAGGATCCGGAGATCCAGTCGCCAGCAGGCATGATCCACGTACCAGACGTCGAGGCGGAAGCGCTCCTCCCAGGACAGCCGGTTGCGGCCGTGGATCTGGGCCCAGCCGGTGAGGCTGGGGCGGACCGCGTGACGGCGCGCCTGCTCGGGGGTGTAGAGGGGCAGATAGCTCACGGGCAGCGGCCGCGGGCCGACGAAGGACATGTCCCCCACCAGGATGTTCCAGAGCTGGGGGAGTTCGTCGAGGGAGGTCCAGCGCAGGAAGGCACCGAGGCGGGTGAGGCGGCGATCGTCCGGCAGCGGTCGGCCCTCCGCGTCCACGGCGTCGGTCATGGTGCGGAACTTGTAGAGGCGGAAGGGGCGGCCGTGGCGGCCGGCGCGGGTCTGCACGAACAGTACGGGACGACCCAGGACCACGAGGACCGCGAGGGCGACCAGCGCCATGAGCGGCGCCGTCACCACCAGGCCGAGGGCGGCGGTGGCGGCGTCGAACAGCCGTTTGGTCCGGAAATAGAGACCTCGCCGTCCCTGCACCGATCCGCGCCTCCGGTCTCTGCCGATCCCATATAGCCGCGCCCCGCGCGGGCGTCAGGACGTCGCGGCCGGGCCACAGCCCGGGCGGTACCGGAGGGTCTCGGGATGTGCCGTTGACCCCCCTTGCGAATTCCGTATGATAGCGGCTTGGAACGTCGTGGGAACGGGACGCCCCGTGCGTCCACCTCGGGACCGTCGCGAGCGGGCGAGAGCGCCTCGGTCGATCCGTCACGCGGGAAGAGGGAGGGAAGCGCGGATCCCCGGACCGTCCGGGTCTCGGGGAGAGTCCGTCCCCGTCGCCGACTTCCGGCGTGGACGGAAGACGACGATCGATCTCCTCGAAATCCTCGTACAGTTTCGTCGAAGGCGACACGATCCCGGAATCGTGTGGAATCGCCGGGCTTCCCAGCCGTGGGATTTCATGGTTAACTGTGCTCGATCGGGGACTCTCGCCCCCGCGGGAGCGGGGTCCGTGGGGTCGCCAGCGAGGTGAGGACAGATGCCCGGAGAGAAGATCGACTTCGCCGCCCTCATCGAGCAGGACCGTGCCGCCCGCCGGCGCGAGGAGTGGCGCGGCACCCTGCTCGACTATCTCGAGATCGTGAAGGAGAACCCCAAGGTGGCCGCGCTCGCCCACCAGCGCATCCACGACATGATCGTGCGGGCGGGGGTGCGGGAGCTCGACCACGAATCCGATCCCCGGGCGAAGCGGATCTTCGGCGACCGGCCGGTCAAGGTCTACGACTTCTTCAAGGACGAGTTCTTCGGCATGGAGCGGACACTGGAGAAGATCGTCCGCTATTTCCATGCCGCCGCCATGGGCGGCGAGGAGAGCCGCCAGGTCCTCTACCTCATGGGCCCCGTCGGCTCCGGCAAGAGTTCACTGGTGGAACGCCTCAAGCGCGGCCTCGAGGAGCTGGAGCCCTTCTACGCCATCGACGGCTGCCCCATGCACGAGGAGCCGCTCCATCTGATCCCGCGCCATCTGCGCCCGGCCTTCGAGGAGATGCTGGGGGTGCGCATCGAGGGCGATCTCTGTCCGGTCTGCCGCTTCCGCCTCAAGGAGGAATTCGGAGGCGAATACGAGAAGGTGCCGGTACGGACGGTGCGCTTCTCGGCGCGGGCGCGGCGCGGCATCGGCGTGGTGCCGCCGGTGGATCCCAACAATCAGGACACCTCGGTGCTGATCGGTTCGGTGGACATCTCCAAGCTGGACCGCTTCTCCGAGGACGATCCCCGGGTGCTGGAGCTGAACGGCGCCTTCAACGCCGGCAACCGCGGACTGATGGAGTTCATCGAGGTCTTCAAGAACGAGACCGAATACCTCCACACCATGATCACCGCGACCCAGGAAAAGTTCATCCCGGCGCCCGGACGGCACGGCACCGTCTACGTCGACTGCTGCATCGTCGCCCACAGCAACGAGGCGGAATGGCAGAAGTTCAAGGCCGACCACACCAACGAGGCCATCCTCGACCGCATCGTGGTGGTCAAGGTTCCCTACAACCTCCGCCTGTCGGAGGAGATCAAGATCTACGAGAAGTTCCTGAAGCGGGCGCGTTTCGACGCCAGGATCGCGCCCCACACCCTCGAGATCGCGTCCATGTTCGCGATCCTCACCCGTCTCGAGCCCACGCCCAAGTGCGACCTCCTCACCAAGCTCAGGATCTACAACGGCGAGGAGGTGCTGGAGAAGGGACGGCCCAAGCGCCTCACCGCCCAGGAACTGATGGAGGACGCCAAGCGCGAGGGCATGTTCGGCATCTCCACGCGCTTCATCATGAAGGCCCTCGACACCGCCCTCTCCCAGAACGACGGCATCATCCATCCCATCAACGTGCGCGAGGCGCTGGTGCAGATGGTGAAGGAGGCGGATCTGCCCGACGACACCAAGCGTCAGTATCTCGAGTTCCTCCAGGACACGCTCCACAAGGTCTATCTCGAGATGCTGGAGAAGGACATCACACGGGCCTTCGTCTACTCCTTCAGGGACCAGGCCGAGACCCTGTTCCACAACTATCTCGATCACGCCGAGGCCTACGTCACCCGCAGCAAGGTCAAGGATCCGGTCACCAACGAGGAGATGGAGCCGGACGAGGGCTTCCTGAAGTCCATCGAGGAGCAGATCGCCATCATCGGCCCGGCGGCCGACGGCTTCCGCCAGGAGGTGATCGCCTATCTGTGGGCGGCCACCCGCCGCGGCGAGAAGATCTCGTACGAATCCTACGAGCCGCTCAAGGAGGCGATCGAGCGCAAGCTCATGAGCTCGGTGCGGGAGATCAGCCGCATCGTCACCAAGGCGCGCACCCGCGACGAGGAACAGAAGGAAAAGTACGACGCCATGGTGCGCAACCTCATCGAGCAGGGTTACGACGAGGCCAGCATCGACACCATTCTCAAATATGCAGCCAATCATCTGTGGCGGGACTGAGGCGGTGGGGGAGACGCGCCCGTGACCGTCTTCCGCCCCTTCTCGGAGGCCGACGCGCTCCGCTCCGACCGCAGCGCCGGCGACCGCAAGCGTCACAGGGAGAAGCTGCGGCGGGCGATCCGCGACAACATCGCCGACATCATCGCCGAGGAGAGCATCATCGGTCGCGCACGGGACCGCATCATCCGCGTGCCCATCCGCGGCGTGAAGGAGTACCGCTTCGTCTACGGTGACAACGAGGGCGGGGTCGGGCAGGGCAAGGGGGACACGCGGCCGGGCCAGGTGGTGGGGCGGGCCGGGCAGCGCGGCCGGGGCGAGGTGGGGCCGGCCGGCAACCAGCCCGGCGCCGACGTCTACGAGACCGAGATCACCCTCGAGGAACTCGTGGACATCATGTTCGAGGACCTCGAGCTGCCGGATCTCGAGCGCAAGATCCTGAGGAACGTGCTCTCGGAGCGGGTGGCCCGGCGCAAGGGCTACCGCCGGCAGGGCGTGCGCGCCCACCTCGACCGCCGCCGCACCGCCCTCCAGCGTCTCAAGCGCAAGGTCGCCACCGGTCGTGTCGCGGCGCCGGCGTCCCCCGCCGGCACCGGCGAGGAACCGCGCTTTCCGTTCCACCGTGACGATCTGGTCTACCGGCGGCTGCGCACCGATCCGCGCGAGGAGAGCAACGCGGTGGTGATCTGCATCATGGACACTTCGGGGTCCATGGACCGCCTCAAGAAGTATCTGGCGCGGAGCTTCTTCTTCCTGCTGTACCAGTTCGTGTGCACGAAGTACAACAACGTCGATATCGTCTTCGTGGCCCATCACACCGAGGCCAAGGAGGTGACCGAGGACGAATTCTTCCGCCGGGGCGAATCCGGCGGCACCATGATCTCCTCGGGCTACCGCAAGGCGCTGGAGATCATCCACGAACGCTATCACCCGGCTCACTGGAACATCTATGCCTTCCACTGTTCGGACGGGGACAACTTCGAGAGCGACAACGAGGAGGCCATGCGGGCCGCCCGCGAGCTTTGCCGGGTGTGCAACCTGTTCGGCTACGGCGAGATCAAGCCCATGGGCTCCCACTACTACGAGAGCTCCATGCTGGAGCGCTTCCGCGAGCTCGGGGCCGACAACTTCCAGGCGGTGCTGATCGAGCGGCGCGAGGACATCTGGCCCGCCTTCCGGGCCTTCATGTCACGGGACCGGGAACCGGTGGAGGCGGAATGAGCGGGGTGGCGGAGCGGATCCGTGGCAGCGACTGGACGCTGGCGGATCTCGAATACTGGGATGCGCGCATCCGCGAGAAGGTGGCGGAGTTCGGCCTCGACTGCTACGAGCAGGAGTTCGAGATCTGCGACCATCACGCCATGCTGGCCTACATGGCCTATCACGGCATGCCCGCCCACTATCCCCATTGGAGCTACGGCAAGGCCTTCGAACAGATCAAGACCATGTACGACTACGGAGTCCAGGGCCTGCCGTACGAGATGGTGATCAATTCCGACCCTTGCCTCGCCTATCTGATGCGGGACAACAGCCTCTGCCTGCAGATCCTCACCATCGCCCACGTCTACGGTCACAACGACTTCTTCAAGAACAACTTCAACTTCCGCATCGCCACCGACGCCCGCGAGACCATCGCCCGCTTCAAGGCCCATGCCGACCGCATCCGCGCCTACATCGAGGATCCCTCCATCGGCGCCGAGGCGGTGGAGCGGCTGCTGGACGCCGCCCACGCACTGGCCCTCAACCGCAACCGCAATCTCGCCCGGCGCCGGCTGTCGCCGGAGGAGCAGCGGCGCCGGCTGCTGGAGCGCCGCCACCGCCCGCCGGATCCCTTCGCCACCATCCACCGCCGCGAGGAGGTGCCGGAGCCGGACCTGTCGCGGGTGCCCCTGGAGCCGGAGGAGGACCTGCTGCTCTTCATCCGCGACCACAATCCCAACCTGGCCGACTGGCAGAAGGACGTGCTGACCATCGTCGACGAAGAGGCGCGTTACTTCATTCCCCAGATCGAGACCAAGATCATGAACGAGGGCTGGGCCAGCTACTGGCATCACCGCATCCTGAACGATCTCGATCTGCCGCAGGGACTGCACCTGGAGTTCCTGGTCCGGCACAATCAGGTCGTGTGCCCGCACCCGGGCAGCCTCAATCCCTATCACATCGGTTTCGTGGTGTGGCGCGACATCGAGGAACGCTTCGGTCGGGACAAGATGTTCGAGGTGCGGGAGGTGGACCGCGACGTCTCCTTCCTGCGCCGTTTCCTCACGCCGGAGCTGATGCGGGAGCTGGACCTCTTCACCTACCGCCCGCGCGGGGAGCACCTGGTGGTGACCAAGGTGGCCGACGAGGAGAACTGGGAGGAGGTCAAGCGGGAGCTGCTGCGGCGGGTGGGGACCGGCAACATCCCCATCATCCGCATCCACGACGCCGACCACCGTGGCCGGCGGGCCCTGTACCTGGTCCACGAGCACGACGGTCGCGATCTCGACATGACCCACGCCGAGAAGACCCTCGGCTACGTGCGCGAGCTGTGGGGCCACGACGTCTATCTGGAGACCCGGCTGCGTGGCAAGCGGGCTCTGCTGGCCATGACCGCCGCCGGCTTCGACGCGAAACTGCTCAACTGACGGGCGGGGCTTGCCCCGCGGGGCGACGCGCGTAGGTTGGCCCCGCCCGACGTGGAGGAGAGCGACCATGTCCGCCCTCATCGCCCGGTCGCGGACGGCCCTCCTGGTGCTGTCCGTGCCGATCCTGCTGCTCCTGCCGGTGATCGCGGGAACGGTCCGGCCGGCCGTGGCCGGCGAGGCCGAGCGCATCGTCGACCGGGCCCGCATCCTCCTCGACGACATGCGCGAGGATCCGGACTTCCGCCACATGCGCGTCTACCTGCGCAACGCCTACGGGGTGGTGATCGTCCCCCGGCTGCTGCGCGGCGGCTTCATCCTGGGCGCCCAGTTCGGTCGCGGCGTGCTGGTGGTGCGGGATCCGCAAAGCGGACGCTGGAGCGATCCCGTCTTCGTGACCCTGGCCGGTGGCAGTGTCGGTCTCCAGATCGGCGGCCAGGCCACCGATCTCGTGGTCACCGTCATGAACCGGGGAGCGGTGGACAAGATGCTGCGCTCCGAGTTCAAGATCGGGGTCGACGCCAGCGCCGCGCTCGGCCCGGTGGGCGCGGGCATCGGCGCCGGCACCACCACCCGCTTCGGCGAGGACCTCTATCTCTTCGCCAAGAACATCGGCCTCTACGCCGGCATGACGCTGGAGGGGGCGGTGATCGCCGTGGACACGGCCCTCATCCGCGAATACTACGGACGCCCGGTGCCGGCATCCCGCATCGCGGCGGGGGAGGTGAGCCGTCCCCACGCGGAGGCGCTGCGGCGGGCGCTGGCGCGGTTCTGAGCTACTGGAACAGGCGCGCGCGCAGCTCCTGCACCAGCGAGCCGCCGGGATAGATGGGCGCGAGTTCGGGCAGGGCCGGCGGCCGGGGGCGTCCGTCGGGGCCGAAGAGGGCGCGCACCGCCGCCACCGCCCGCTCCAGATCGCGCGGCTGGGGCGGACGGTGGCCCTCCGGCCAGGGATCGCCCAGCCACACGGCCCTTCCCAGCTCCACCTGACGGCGATGGATGAGGGAGACGTCGCGGGTGAGCCGCCGCGGGGCGAAGCGCATGCCCAACCGGTAGATCACCGGACGCGGGTGCCAGTCGGCGAGGCGCTCCAGCAGCGAGCGGGCGCGGATGCGGCCGTCGGCGGGCCGCGGCGGACGCCGCGAGCCGGGCCCCCGGAGCAGGTCGAAGATGTGGACCGGCCGGCCGGTGGCGCAGGCTTCGGCCAGCATCGACATGGAATCGCAGGTCACCACGATGTGGGCGGCGAGGCCCAGCATCCCGAAATAGGGGTTGTCCGGATCGTCCGGGCGCCAGCGGTAGAGGAAGGCCGGCACCGAGAGTTCGCGCTCGAGGGCGTCGACGGCCCGGGCGGGTGTGCGGGCGCTGGTGGTGACCAGCAGACTCCCGCCCAGCCCCGCCGCCAGTCGCGAGGCCCAGTAACCCAGGAGCGCCCCGTTCTCGCGGTCGAAGTTGTAGGGGCCGGCCTGCCCGCCCATGAGCACCGCCACGTAGGGCGGGCGCAGTCCCCGCGCCTCCAGCCGCGGGCGTAGCCGCGCCGCCGCCGCCGCCAGCCGCTCCGGCCGCACCCGGTGCAGCGGCAGCTCGTTGTGGAGGATCCAGGGCTTGCGCGGCAGGCGGTACTGGGGGGTGGTGACGATGAGATCGAAGCACTCGTGGCGCGCCCACGGCCGGCCCACGTGGACGATCTTGATGCGGCCACGATCCCCCACCTGTTTCTGGATCCAGCGCACCAGCGGCTCGTTGCGGCGGCCGGCGGTGATCACCAGTTCGGGCCAGGGCGGCGCCAGCGGACTGGAGTGCGCGCGCACGAGACCGCGCAGCGAAGGGCCGGCCAAAAGATTGGTGAGCAGTTCGGTGCGGCGGTAGACCAGCCGCTTGATCTCGAAGGGCCAACCCAGGGCCTCGGCCAGGGCCAGGATCTGATTGTTGTCACCGGTCTTGTGCCCCATCATGAGCCAGGTGCGTGGCGGGCGGAAGGCGGCGGGGGTCTCCGCCCGCGCCCGCGGCTCGGGAAGGTCCGCGTCCCGCGTCATCGACCGTCTCCCTTCGCGGTCTCCGGGAAACGCCGCTTGAGGCAGAACCACTGTCCGGGCGCGGCCCGGATCCAGTCCTCGAAGGTGCGGTTGAGGAGGCGGGCCAGTGCGCGCGCACGGACGGCCGGCGGTCCCACCTCCGTCACGGCGAGGGGTGGATGCACCACCACCCGGAAGCGGGCGCCCTTGAGCCGCCGGGTCTCCACCGGCACCACCGGCGCCCCGAGGCGGAGCGCGAGCCGCAGGGGCGGTGTCGCGGTGGGCGCGGGGGTGCCGAAGAAGGACACGGGCTCGCCGCCGTCGTAGCGCTGGTCCAGCAGGATTCCCACCCGTCGGCCAGCCCGCAGCTCGCGGGCCAGCACCGTCCCCGCGCCGCCCACCGCCGCGAAACGCACGGGCAGCCGCCTCCGCCAGGCGGCGAACAGCCGCTCCACGTAGGGATTGGTCTGTTCGCGGAAGACCGCCACGTGACGCTCGCCCAGGAGGCGGGCGAGAGCGAGGGAGACGTACCAGTTGCCGAGATGCGCGCCCACCATCAGCACCCCGCCGGGATGATCGCGGGCGACGGAAAGCCCGCCGGCATCCACGATCTCCACCCGGTCGGCGAGGCGGCCGGTGGCGAGGGCGGGGACGTGGGGGAACTCGGCCAGCACCCGTCCGGCGTTGGCCCACATGGCCTCGACCAGGGCGGCGAGGCGCTCGCCGTCGGCCTCGGGAAAGGCACGGGCGTAGTTGGCGCGGGCGTGGCGCTGCTTGTGGAGGCGTGGCCCCACCGCCCGCCCCAGCCGCGCGCCCAGCGCCGAGGCGGCATCCAGCGGCAGGCCGGCGGCGAGCCCGTGAACGGCCCGCAGCAGTCCCGCTTCGATGGACCAGACGGTGCGGTCCACCGCCGCCAGCCCGCGCCAGCGCCGCACCAGCCGGCCGAAGAGGAGGGAGTGGGCCACGGCCGTCTCCGACCCTCAGCGCTCCTCCTCGTCCTCGTCGAGGAAGGTGCCGAGCTCCTCCTCGTCATCCTCGAAGTCGAGCTCGTCCTCGTCACCGCCCTCCTCTGCCTCGTCCTCCTCGTCGTCCGCGAGGTCGGGGCGCTCGAGGCCGATGCTCTCCTCGATCTCCTCCTCCTCGATGAGCAGTCCCTCCTCGTCCTCCTCCTCCTCGCCGCCGGCGGCGCCGACCTCTTCCTCCTCCAGCTCCTCCTCCTCGAGGGCCTCTTCCTCGAGGGTCTCGCCGAGGGCCTCCTCGCCCACGGGCAGCTCCTCGATCGCCTCCTCCCCGCCGGCCTCCTCGCGGGCGGCGGCGACGGCGGCGAGCCGCTGGCTGCGGGCCGCCTCGCTCTCCTCGTAGGGATGACCGCAGGCGGGGCAGACGATCTCCGCGCGGTTGAGGTCGTAGAAGCGGGCGCCACAGTTCTGGCAGGTGCGCTTGGTCCCCCATTCGGGCTTGGGCACGGCCACTCTCCCATGCTGGCGAGCTGCGGGCGGTGCGGGGCATTGCCACACCCGCCCCGGCGCGGCAAGCATCGCTGGACTCGTTGAAGGCGTCGGCAAAATCGTGCACGAGGGGGGCCGCTCCAAGAGGGGACCGGATCGGGTGCGTGTGCGTGCCGCGCCGCACGGGCCGCTCGCCGGCACCGTGCGGGTGCCCGGGGACAAGTCCATCTCCCACCGCGCCGTGCTGTTCGCGGCGCTGGCCGCCGGCCGCTCCACCGTCCGCGGCCTCCTGGAGGCGGAGGACGTGATGGCCACGGTGGCGGCGGTGCGGGGGCTGGGGGCCGAGGTGACCCGGGAGGGGGAGGGGTGCTGGACGGTGCACGGCTGCGGCACCGGCGGCCTCGCGGCGCCGGCCGACGTGCTGGACTGCGGCAATGCCGGCACCCTCGCCCGCCTGCTCCTGGGCGTCCTCGCCGGCCATCCCTTCCCGGCGGTGCTCACCGGCGACGCCTCGCTGCGGCGCCGGCCCATGGCGCGGGTGGTGCGGCCCCTCGGCGCCATGGGCGCGCGGATCGAGGCACGCGAAGGGACGCGTCTGCCCCTCACCGTTCGCGGCCGCCTCCGCCCGCTGCCGCTCTCTTGGCGCAGTCCGGTGGCCTCGGCCCAGGTCAAGTCGGCCATCCTCCTGGCCGGCCTCCACGCCCCCGGCGTCACCGTCGTGGAGGAGCCGTCCCCCTCCCGCGACCACAGCGAGCGCATGCTGCGGGCCATGGGCGCGGAGGTGCGGGCGGAGACCCTGCCCGACGGACGCCACCGGGTCGCGGTGCGGGGCGACGTGGAACTCGCGCCGCTCTCGGTGACCGTGCCCGGCGATCCCTCCTCCGCCGCCTTTCCGGTGGCGGCCGCGGCGGCGGTGCCGGGCTCGCGGGTGGTGGTGGAGGGGGTGCTGGCCAATCCGCTGCGCACCGGTTTCTTCACCACCCTCCGGGAGATGGGCGCGGCGGTGCACTGGATGCGGCCGCGGGAGCAGGGGGGCGAGCCGGTGGCCGATCTGCTGGTGGAAGGAGGGCGGCTGCGGGGCGTGGAGGTGCCGGCCCGGCGCGCGCCCGCCATGATCGACGAATATCCGGTCCTCGCCGTGGTGGCGGCCTGTGCCGAGGGCACCACGGTGATGCGCGGCCTCGCCGAACTCCGGGTCAAGGAGAGCGATCGTCTCTCCGCCATCGTCGAGGGGCTCGTGGCCTGCGGCGTGGAGGCGCGGGCCGAGGGGGACGATCTGGTGGTGATGGGCCGCGGCGGCCGGCCGCCCGGCGGCGGCGTGGTGGAGGCCCGCCTCGACCATCGCATCGCCATGGCCTTCCTGGTCCTGGGCGGTCTCGCCGAGCGGCCGGTCGAGGTCCGGGGGGCGGAGGCCGTGGCCACCAGTTTTCCCGGTTTCGCGCCACTCATGAACGCCCTCGGCGCCGCCATCGGGGAGGCGGAGCCGTGAGCGGGTGCCGCTGCCGTCTCGTGGTCACCGTCGACGGGCCCACCGCCTCGGGCAAGACCACCCTCGCCCGCCGCATCGCCGAGATCTACGGCCTGCCCTTCCTGGACACCGGGCTCCTCTACCGGGCGGTGGCGCGGCGGCTGCTGGCGGCGGGACGGCCGGTGGAGGACGAGGCCGCGGCGGTGGCGGCGGCGCGGTCGCTGACCCCGGCGGATCTGGAGCGGCCGGACCTGCATGCCGAGGAGGTCTCGCAGGCGGCCTCGCGGGTGGCGGCGATTCCGGCGGTGCGGGCGGCGCTGCTGGACTGGCAGCGCGCCTTCGCGGCGCGGCCGGAGGGGGCGGTGCTGGCCGGCCGCGATACCGGCACCGTGGTGGTGCCGGAGGCGCCCGTCAAACTGTTCGTGACGGCCTCGGTGGAGGCGCGGGCACGGCGTCGATTCCGGCAGTTGCGGGCGCGCGGCGAGCGGCCTATATTCGCGCGCGTCCTGGAGGAGCTCGAGGCGCGGGACCGCCGTGACACGGAGAGGGCGGTCGCGCCTTTGCGTCCTGCACCGGACGCGCTGGTGCTGGATACGACGGACGAGGACGTGGAGACCACCGTCGCGGTGGTCCGCCGCCACATCGAGGCGTGGCGGGTGCGCGCATCCTGTTCGTCGCACGCTCCCCGAGAGGACGGTGTGCAACCCCAGCCCCGGTCGCGACGCGCGTCTTCGACCGGAACGTCGATGGAGTACGAATGACGACCGCTGCCGTTGCCGAAGTGCCCACGCCGAGCCGCGAGGAATTCGCGGCGCTGCTGGAGGAGACGCTCGGGAAGACCCCCCGCATCGAGGGAACCGTGGTCAAGGGCCGCGTCGTCGCCGTCGAGGGCGACGAGGTGGTGATCGACGTCGGCCTCAAGTCGGAGGGCCGGGTGGCCGTCAAGGAGTTCACCCGTCCCGGCGAGCCCGGCGTCCCGAGCCCGGGCGACGAGGTGGAGGTCTACGTCGAGCGCTACGAGAATCGCAGCGGCGAGGTGGTGCTGAGCCGGGACCGCGCCCGCCGCGAGGAATGCTGGAACCGGCTGGAGGAGGCCTACAAGAAGGGCGAGCCGGTGACCGGCCAGATCTTCGGCAAGGTCAAGGGCGGCTACGCCGTGGACCTCGGCGGGGCGGTGGCCTTCCTGCCGGGCAGCCAGGTGGACATCCGGCCGGTCCGCGACATCGGGCCGCTGCTCAACAAGCCCGAACCCTTCCTCATCCTCAAGATGGACCGCCGCCGCGGCAACATCGTGGTCTCCCGCCGCGCGGTCCTCGAGGAGAGCCGCGCCGAGCAGCGCAGGGAGCTGCTGGCCAAGCTGCACGAGGGCCAGGTGCTGGAGGGGGTGGTCAAGAACATCACCGACTACGGCGCCTTCGTGGACCTCGGCGGCGTCGACGGTCTCCTCCACGTCACCGACATCGCCTGGCGCCGCATCGGTCACCCCGGCGAGGTGCTGCAGATCGGCCAGACGGTGCGGGTCAAGGTCATCCGCTACAATCCCGAGACCGGCCGCATCTCCCTCGGCATGAAGCAGCTCCAGCCCGACCCGTGGGAGGGCGTGGCCATCAAATATCCGGTCCACGCCAAGTTCACCGGCCGGGTCACCAACATCACCGACTACGGCGCCTTCGTGGAGCTGGAACCGGGCGTGGAGGGGCTCGTCCACGTCTCCGAGATGAGCTGGACCAAGAAGAACGTCCACCCGAGCAAGGTCCTCTCCGTCGGCCAGGAGGTGGAGGTGATGGTGCTCGACGTGGACGAGGAGCGCCGGCGCATCTCCCTCGGCCTCAAGCAGTGCCTCCCCAATCCGTGGGAGGAGTTCCTGGAGAAGCATCCCGTCGGCTCGGTGGTGGAGGGCGAGATCCGGAACATCACCGAATTCGGCCTGTTCGTCGGTCTCGAGGGAGAGATCGACGGGCTCGTGCACATCAACGACCTCTCCTGGACCGAACCGCCGGAGGAGGCCATCAAGAAGTACAAGGTCGGCGACATGGTGCGGGCGGTGGTGCTCGACGTGGACGTCGACAAGGAGCGCATCTCCCTCGGCATCAAGCAGCTCGAGGAGGATCCGTTCAAGAAGGCCATCGCCGGCCTCAAGCGCGGCGACCGCGTCACCTGTGTGGTCCGGGCGGTCACGCCGCAGGGCCTCGAGGTGGAGACCGTCTCCGGCGCCCCAGGCTTCATCCGCAAGTCCGAGCTGGCCAAGGAACGCGGCGAGCAGCGGCCGGACCGCTTCGCCGTGGACGAGAAGCTGGACGCCAAGGTGATGGCCATCGACCAGGCCAACCGGCGGCTGCAGCTCTCCATCAAGGCGCTGGAGATCGAGGAGGAGCGCGAGGCCATGAAGGCCTTCGGCTCGCCCGACTCGGGCGCCACCCTCGGCGAGATCCTCGGCGAGGCGCTGCGTCAGAAGCAGCAGGAACTGGCGGCGCAGCGGAAGAAGGCCGAGGAGGACGGCGAGGCCGGCTGAGCTCGGCGACGGACGGAGCCGGAAGGGGCGGGCGCGGCCCGCCCCTTCCGTCGGCGGTCGGAACCGGAACGGGCGGCCGGCCGCGATCCGCGGGGCCTTGTCCCCGCCCGGGCGCCGGCGCATTTCGGGAGCCGCGGGACGATCCGGAACGCGGGTCGGATTCCGCGTCCGGCCGCACAGTGGACGGAAGGGTGAGGAGCACGGTGGCGGAACTCCGGATCCACGACACCCTCACGCGGGCGGTGCGCTCCTTCGCGCCGCTGGATCCGGAGCACGTGCGCATGTACGTGTGCGGCCCCACCGTCTACCAGCGCATCCACGTGGGCAACGCCCGCCCGCTGGTGATCTTCGACGTGCTCTACCGGCTGCTCCGCCACCTCTTCCCGCGCGTCACCTACGTCCGCAACATCACCGACATCGACGACAAGATCATCGACCGGGCGCGGCGGAGCGGCGAGTCCATCGAGGCGCTCACCGCCCGCACCACCGCTGCCTTCCACGAGGATGCGGCGGCGCTGGGATGCCTGCCGCCCACCCGCGAACCGCGGGCCACCGAACACGTGGACGACATGATCCGGCTGATCGAGCGCCTGCTGGCCCGCGGCTGCGCCTATGTGGCGGAGGGACATGTGCTCTTCCACGTGCCCGCCTGGCCGCGCTACGGTGCGTTGTCGCGGCGCCCGCGCGAGGAGCAGATCGCCGGGGCGCGGGTGGAAGTGGCGCCCTACAAGCGGGATCCGGCCGACTTCGTGCTGTGGAAGCCGTCGCCGCCGGAGCTCCCCGGCTGGGACAGTCCCTGGGGACGGGGGCGGCCGGGCTGGCACATCGAGTGCTCGGCCATGGCCGAGCGCCATCTGGGGGTGCCCTTCGACATCCACGGCGGCGGCATCGACCTGGTCTTCCCCCATCACGAGAACGAGATCGCCCAGACCGGCTGCGCCCACGGCTGCGAATCGATGGCCCGCTACTGGGTGCACAACGGCTTCGTCACCATGCGGGCCGAGAAGATGGCCAAGTCGCTGGGCAATGTGGTGACGGTGGAGGAGGCGCGGCGGCTGGTGCCGGGCGAGGCGGTGCGGCTGTGGGTGCTCGGGGCCCACTACCGGGCGCCGTTGGACTTCACCGAGGCGGCGCTGCGGCAGGCGCGCCAGACCCTCGATCGCCTCTATCGGGCGCTGGAGCGCGCCGGCCCGGTGGATCCGCGGGAAGGCCGGGTCGATCCGCGGGTGCTGGAGCCGCTCCTGGACGATCTCAACACGCCGCGGGCGCTGGCCGCTCTCCACGAACTCGCCGGCGAGCTCAACCGGGCCGGTGATGCCGCCACCGCGGCGCGGATCGCCGCCGATCTCGTGCGCTCGGCCGAGCTGCTGGGGTTGCTGCAGCAGGAGCCGGCGGCGTGGCTGCGCGGCGGAGTGACGGTGGACGAGGCGTGGATCGAGGAGAGGATCCGTGCGCGGGCGGAGGCGCGGGCCCGCCGCGACTACGCCACCGCGGACCGCATCCGGGAGGAACTGGCGGCCATGGGGATCGTGCTCGAGGATACGCCCACCGGGACCGTCTGGCGCCGGGCATGACGGGCGAACGCATCCACCTCTACGACACCACCCTGCGCGACGGCGCCCAGACCCAGGGCGTCACCTTCAGCGTCGAGGACAAGATCAAGATCGCCCGCGAGCTGGACCGCTTCGGCCTCGACTACATCGAGGGCGGCTGGCCCGGCGCCAATCCCACCGACGACGCCTTCTTCGGCCCGCGACGACCACGGCTGGAGCGCGCGCGGCTGTGTGCCTTCGGCATGACCCGCCGGGCGGGGCGCAGCGCCGCCAACGATCCCGGGCTGGTGGCCCTGTTCCGCGCCCGTCCCCACGTGATCACCCTGGTGGGCAAGAGTTCGGCCCGCCAGGCCGAGGGGGCGCTGGGCGTGACCCGCGAGGAGAACCTGCGGATGATCCGCGAGAGCCTCGCGGAGGCGAAGCGCCACGTGGGCGAGGTGATCTTCGACGCCGAGCACTTCTTCGACGCCTTCCGCGAGGATGCCGGCTATGCGCTCGCCTGTCTGGAGGCCGCGCTCGAGGGCGGGGCCGACTGGCTGGTGCTGTGCGACACCAACGGCGGCACCCTGCCCCACGAGGTGGCGGAGACGGTGGCGGCGGTGCGGACGCGGCTGCCGCGGGCCCCCCTCGGCATCCACGCCCACAACGACACCGGCAACGCCGTCGCCAACTCGCTGGCGGCGGTGCGGGCCGGCTGCCGCATGATCCAGGGCACCGTCAACGGCCTCGGCGAGCGCTGCGGCAACGCCGATCTCGTCACCCTCATCCCCACCCTGGTCTTCAAGATGGGCCTGGACGTGGGGATCCCGCCGGAGAACATCCGCCATCTCACCCATCTCTCCCGCACCTTCGACGAGCTCCTCAACCGGGTACCGAACCGGCACGCGCCTTACGTCGGCGCCTCCGCCTTCGCCCACAAGGGCGGCCTCCACGCCTCGGCGGTGCTCAAGGACCCCGGCTTCTACGAGCACATCGACCCGGCGCTGGTGGGCAACAGCCGCGACATCCTGGTCTCGGACCAGGCCGGTCGCTCCAATTTGCTGCGCCGGTTCGAGGAGATGGGGGTCCGTCTGGAGGTGGACGAGGCCCGCACCCGCCGCATCCTGGAGCTGGTCAAGGCCCGTGAGGCGGAGGGCTTCTCCTACGACGGCGCCAGCGCCAGCTTCGAGCTGCTGGTGCGGCGGGAGCTGGGGCAGGTGCCGGAATACTTCGAGGTGCTCCGCTTCCGCGTGATCGACGAGCGCCGCTACAACGCCCGCGGCGAGCTGGTCCACGTCTCCGAGGCGACGGTGAAGCTGCGCATCGGCCGCCGCGAATACCACGAGGTGGCCGACGGCCACGGACCGGTCAACGCCATCGACACGGCCCTGCGCAAGGCCCTGGTCTCGGTCTATCCGGTGCTGGGCACCATGCGCCTCGTAGACTACAAGGTGCGCATCCTCACCCCCGAGGCGGGCACCGCCGCCGTCACCCGGGTGATGATCGAGAGCGAGGACGACCGCGGCCGGGTGTGGCAGACGGTGGGCGTGTCCGACAACATCATCGTCGCCTCCTACAACGCCCTCCACGACGCCATCACCTACAAGCTGCTGGTGGAGGGCACGCCGGCGCCGGACGGGCGATGAAGCTCACCGCCAAGGCCGCGCGGGCGCGGACGGGGCTGGGACCGGCGCCGGCGGTGGTGCTGGTACGCCCCCAGCTCGGCGAGAACGTGGGGCAGGTGGCGCGGGCCATGCTCAACTTCGGCCTCTCCGACCTGCGCCTGGTGCGGCCCCGCTTCGGCTGGCCCAACGCCAAGGCGGTCGCGGCGGCGGCCGGTGCCCACGAGGTCCTCAACCGCATGCGCGTCCACGACGAGCTCGCCGCGGCCACCGCCGACCTCCATCTCGTCTACGCCACCACCGCCCGCGAGCGCGGACTGGACAAGCCGGTGGTGACGGCGGAGGAGGCGGGGCGGCGAGCGCGGGCGGCGGAGGGCGAGGGGCTGCGCGTGGGCTATCTGTTCGGCCCCGAGCGCACCGGCCTCGACAATGCCGAGCTGGCCCGCGCCGACGCCCTCCTCACCATTCCCCTCAATCCCGCCTTCTCCTCCCTCAATCTGGCGCAGGCGGTGCTGCTGTGCGGCTACGAGTGGTTCCGGGCCGGCGACCGCACGCCGTCCGAACGGCGGCCCGCGGGACGCGACCGGCCGGCCACCCGGGGCGAGCTGGACGCCTTCCTCGACTGGCTGCTCGCCGCCCTCGACGAGACCGGCTTCTTCCGCAGCCCCCAGCGCCGCGAGAGCCTGGTGCGCCAGATCGAGGCCATGTGCGCCCGCCACCATCCCACCGTCTCGGAGCTCAACCTTCTCTTCGGCATCCTCAAACAGCTCCGCCGGGGCGGCCCGCCCACGGCGGGGACGGGTCGCACGGGATCGTGAAGGCCGGACCCTTCGGTCGCCGTGCGGCCGCCCCCATACTCGCGAGGGAACCCGCATCGCGGGATCGACCATGATCCGTCGCCTCCGCCGAACCCTGCTCACGGCCTGGACCCTCCTTCTCGCCGCCGTGACGACGGCGACGTCGGCCCCGGTCACCCCCACCGTCACCGTGGAGATGCGCACCGAGGGCGCGAGCGGCCGCTTCCGCTTCGAACCCGCGCTGGTGTGGGTGACGCCGGGGACCACCGTCCGCTTCGTGGCCGACAGCCACATCCACGGCGTGCGCGCGATCCCCGGGATGCTGCCGGAGGGGGTCGAGCCCTTCGCCGGTGGCATGGGCCGGCCGCTGGTGCTGCGACCCACCGTCCCCGGCGTCTACGGCTTCAAGTGTTCGGCCCATTACGGTCTGGGCATGGTGGGGCTGCTGGTGGTGGGCGAGCCGGATCCGGCGCAGCTCGCCCGGGCGCGGGCGATCCGCCATCCGCCGGCGGCGCGGGTCGTGTTCGCGCGTCTCTTCCGCACCCTCGACTGTCTCGCCCGGGACGGCGGCTGTGTGCCGGAGGTGCCGGTGGCGGACCTGCGCTCAGGCCGGCTCGCCGATCATGCGGAACGGTAGCAGCGGGCCATAGCCGCGCGCCTCGTCGTGGTGGCCGGGATGGGCGGCGAGGCGCAGCAGATGGGCCCGCATCTCCTCGCAGTTGCGTACGGGCGTGCGATGATAGCCGGGCTTGCGGTGTTTGGCGAGGACGAGGGCGGCGAGGCCGGCGACGAAGGGGGTGGCCATGGAGGTCCCGGAGAGCTCGGCATAGCCGCCGTCCTTCCAGGTGGACCAGATGCGCTCGCCCGGGGCCATCACGTCGATCTCGCCGCCGCGGGAGGAGAAGCCCGCGGGATTGCCGTTGCGGTCGTGGGCGGCGACGGTGATGACGCTGCCGTAGCGGCCGGGATAGCCGATGCCGTTGGCGAAGAGGGCCCCGTCGTTGCCGGCGGCGCAGATGAGGATGCGACCGGCGGCCAGCGCCCGGTGGACGGCGCCGAAGAGCTCGGGGCTGTCGTGGGCGCTGCCCAGGGACATGGAAATGATGTCGGCACCGCGCTCCACCGCCCAGTCGATGCCGGCGGCGATCCAGGCGTGGGTGCCGCCGCCGGCATCGCGCAGCACCTTGCCCACCAGCAGCCGGCAGCGGGGCGCCACGCCGGCGAAGCCGCGGCCGTTGCGGCGGGCGGCGACGATGCCGGCCACGTGGGTGCCGTGACCGTTGCCGTCCTCGACGCCCTCGCCGGTGAAGTCGCGAACCTCCTCGACGGCCTCCGCCAGATCCGGATGATCGCGGTCGATTCCGGTATCCAGCACCGCCACCTTCACCCCCTCGCCCTCGGTGAGCCGCCACACCAGCGGCAGGCGCAGCCGCTTGCCGGCCCAGCCCAGCCGCTCCTCGAGGGCGCGGAGGTGCCGGTTCCGCGGCCGGGCGACCACCCGATGGACGTGGAAGGCGGGCAGGGCGACCGGCGGATCGTCGTGGCGCGTGGCATCCGGCATGGCTCTCTCCCGATGGCGTCGGGAGAGAGACTATATTCCTAAAACCCTCGCGTCAACGGCGTCGGCGCCTGGACACGTGGTGCGGACAAGGGGAGGACGTCGGAATCTCGGAGGGACGAGCCGGGCGTCGCGGCGGAACGAAGTCCTTGGTCCGATCAGTCGGCGGCTCCTGGAGATGGCACCGCCGGATCGATGGCGCCGGAATTCGGCTCAACCGAACCGGGCCCCGGCGAGGGCCACCAGCAGGAGGCCGAGGACCAGATTGGTCGCCACCAGCCGGCGCATGCGGGCGAGGGCGGCGGCCGCCGTCTCCCCGGCGCCGCCGTCCACCGCCGCGAAGAACCGGCGGGCCGGGCCCGTCACCAGCACCGCGTAGACCAGCGCCATCACCCAGCCGATGCCGGTCATGGCGTGGACGTAGAGGGGCGCCGTGGCGAAGCCGCCGAAGCGGAGCGCCACCAGCAGATGGCCGCTCGCCAGCAGGACCGCGACGGAGAGACCGGCCAGCGGCAGGAAGCGCCCCATCACCCGCCGCCAGAGACCGAGGCGGACCGGCGGATCCAGCGGCAGGGCGGCCGGGCGCAGCACCGTGTGGGCGAAGGCCATGCCGCCCACCCACAGGACGGCGGCGAGGAGATGGAGGGCACCGGCGACGGCCTCGAGGTCCACGACGATCTTCCCTCACCTCTCAGTTGGCCATGAGCATGGGCAGGTCGGCGTGCTGCAGCAGATGGCTGGTGGCACCGCCGAAGATCATCTGCCGCAGGCGGCTGTGGGTGTAGGCGCCCTTGATCAGCAGATCGCCGCCGAGGGCGTGGGTCTCGGCCAGGATCGCCGCGCCCACCGGCCGCCCCTCCGCCGCCCGCGGCCGGTGTTCCACCACGAGCCCGTGACGGTGGAGGGCTTCGGCCAGGGCCTCGCCGTCGGGGCCCGGGACCATGCCCTCGGGGACGGCCAGCACCACCACCCGTCGCGCCCGCGCCAGCAGGGGCATGGCGAAGGCGACGGCGCGTGCCGTCTCGGTGCTGCCGTTCCAGGCGATCACCACCGTCTCGCCGAGCGGGCCGGTGGGCGGTGCGGGCGGGGCCACCAGCAGCGGACGGCCGCTCTCGAAGAGCGCCGCCTCCAGGACGGCGAGAGCGGCGCCGGGGGCGTCGGTCCGCGGTCGCGCCACCACCACCAGATCGAACACCCGTGCCCGGGCCGCCAGGGCCCCCGCGACGGAGGCGGGTTCGACCCGGAAGCGCGCCCAGATCTCTCCCGGCGGTCGCGGTTCGTCGAGGGGAATGCCGTGGCGCCGACAGAAGGCGGTGAAGGCGGTGCGGGCGGCCTCCGCGCGGGCCGCCGCCTCCCGCTCGAAGGCGCTCACCAGTTCGGGAGCGGCGGCGACGAAGCCGTCGGCGCCGGCGGCGACGATGTCGGGCCGGCCCGCCCGCAGGTGCAGACCCTCCAGGTGGCTGCCGAAACGGCGCGCCACGGCGAGGGCGCAGGCGAGCACCGATTCGAGTCCGGGTCCCGGCTCCAGGTGGACGAGGACGTTGCGCACCCTTCCCCCCACGCCTTCCCACCGGAGGGTGGGCGGAGCCCTCCGCGGGGTCAATGGGGCGGTGCGGTGGACCGGGGACGGACGGCGGGGAAGGCGGCTGCCTCGTCTCCGCGTCGCGGACGGGGGCGCACGAGGCATCGCCGCGTGGGCGAGGAAGCCCCGGCGTCGTCGGCGCGGTCCGGACAGTGCCGGCAATCTCGCCGGCATCCGGCCGTGACCGGAGGTCATCGCGGTGAGCGGGCCATCGGGATCCGGACTGGTGGAGCCGAGCGGATTCGAACCGCCGACCTCCTGCGTGCAAGGCAGGCGCTCTTCCCAGCTGAGCTACGGCCCCGCCGGGCGCGAATATGCCGCCCGTGGCGGCGACATCAAGCACCCCGCCCGCTTGCGCCCGCCCGCGGGCCGCCTAGAAGGGGGAGTGCCCCGCCGGGAGAGCCTGCCTTGCGCATCCTGTTCGTGGGCGACGTGGTCGGTCGCAGCGGCCGCGCCGCCCTGTTCCGTCATCTGCCCGAGGTGCGGCGGCGCCTCGCCGTCGACCTCGCCGTGGTCAACGCCGAGAACGCCGCCGGCGGCTTCGGCCTCACCCCCGCCATCGCCGCCCGGATGTTCGAGGCCGGCGCCGACGTGCTCACCACCGGCAACCACGTCTGGGACCAGCGGGAGCTGCTCTTCCACATCGACCGTGAGCCCCGCATCCTCCGTCCCCTCAACATGCAGCCGGGAACGCCGGGACGGGGCCTCCACCTCCTCACCGACGGGCGCGGTCGGCGGGTGCTGGTGGCGCAGGTGATGGGGCGGCTGTTCATGGGGGGATTCCTCGACGATCCCTTCCGCGCCCTCGACGAGGTGCTGGCCGCCCATCCCCTGGGCGCCGCCGTGACGGCCTCGGTGGTGGACGTCCACGCCGAGGCCACCAGCGAGAAGATGGCCCTCGGCCACTTCCTCGACGGCCGGGTGAGCGCGGTGGTGGGGACCCACACCCACGTGCCCACCGCCGACGCCACGGTGCTCCCCGGCGGCAGCGCCTACGTCACCGACGTGGGGATGACCGGCGACTACGACAGCGTCATCGGCATGGAGAAGACGGGGGCGGTGGCGCGCTTCCGCTCCAGCGTACCGGGGCCGCGCCTCGAGCCGGCCCGGGGCGAGGCCACCTTCTGCGCGGTGCTGATCGTCACCGACGACGCCCGGGGCCGTGCCGTCGACGTCCGTCCCGTCCGCCTCGGCGGCCGCCTGCCTCCGGCGTTCCCGGAGGATCTGACGGCGGGTGGACCGGGCCCCTGTTGACGGTTTTTTTACGAATTACCGACAGCATGGTGACTCGAGCGGGGTGCCAGCCTCGGAGCATCGATCGTGGTTACGGAACAGGCGGTCACCTTCCGTGGTCGCGTTCGATGCCTCCGGCCGGAATGTGAGGCCCGAGCATACGTCGACAGGACGAACACGGGCATGTAGCGTGGAGGAGCATGGAGATGGCGAACGGGATTCCGTCTACGGGAACCGGCCTCGATGCGATCGTCACCCGCATCCTCACCGATCCCGGTCTGAACGCCAGGATTCCGCGGAGCGAGATCATCGCCGGAGCCACCGCCGCGGACGAGCTCAACCGGCTGATCGTTCAGGGGCTTATGGCCATCGGCGCCACGGCTGACGATCGCATCGAAATCTCCGAGATCCTGACGCTCAATGCCTGGATCCGCAATGATCCGGCACGTCTCGGGCAGTGGATGGCATTTCACGGTGACGACGAGCGCGGGATCGAGACCGGATTCCATTTCGTCCAGAACGACGGAGCGACCGGGACGCTGTTCAATGGTCGCAACTTCGTCGACACCGTGGCGGACGGGATCTATCATCTCGGCTTTGAGATCCATCATGGACGTTTCCTGAACGAGGACGGCAATTTCAACGCGCGGGTCGCCGACGTCACCGCGTGGCTCAACTGGTTCTGGTACGGGCGCAGTTGGGTCGAGGGCACGGCCGGCGACGATCTCCTGGTCGGATCCGAGGTGATGGACCGGATGGTGGGTGGTGCTGGCAGCGATCGCCTCTGGGGCAAGGGTGGCGACGACGAGATCCACGGCGGTGACGGCAATGACATGCTGGGCGGTCACGATGGCAATGACGTGCTCTGGGGCGACGCTGGTGATGATCGACTGTGGGGAGGTGTCGGTGACGACGAGCTCCACGGCGGAAGCGGTGATGATCTCGTGGTCGGCCACGACGGCCGCGACATGGTCTGGGGTGATGCCGGGCGCGACCAGATCTGGGGTGACGGTGGCAACGACGAGCTGCATGGCGGCGACGGCGACGATCTCATGGGCGGTGGTGACGGCGATGACGTCATGTGGGGCGACGCCGGCAACGACCGCATATGGGGAAACGCCGGCAACGATGTCCTCTACGGCGGCGACGGTGACGATATGATGGGCGGTCACGACGGCACCGACGTGCTCTGGGGCGATGGTGGCGACGACTGCATCTGGGGCGGTCCCGGCAACGACCAGTTGCACGGCGGCCCCGGCAACGACATGCTGGTCGGCAATGACGGCAACGACCTTCTCGCCGGTGACGGCGGTGATGACCGTCTATGGGGCAAGGCGGGCGACGACGAGATCCACGGCGGTGATGGTGACGACCTCCTGGGTGGCGGTCCCGGCGACGACGTCATGTCGGGCGACGCCGGCAACGATCGCTTGTGGGCGAATGCCGGCAACGACCTCCTGTACGGCGGTGACGGCGACGACGTCCTTTCCGGCCACGACGGCAACGACCGTCTCTGGGGCGGTACCGGCCGCGACCGGCTCTGGGGCGATGCCGGCGACGACGAGCTCCACGGCGGTGATGGTGACGACCTCCTGGGTGGCGGCACCGGAAACGATCTGCTGCGGGGCGACGGCGGCAACGACCGTCTGTGGGGCAAGGCGGGCGACGACGAGATCCATGGTGGCGATGGCGACGACATGATCGGCGGTCACGACGGGAACGACGTGCTCTGGGGTGACGCCGGGGCGGATCGTCTTTGGGGCGGTGCCGACGACGATGTGCTCTACGGCGGCGACGGCAACGACGTGCTCATCGGTCACGAGGGCGACGACGACCTCTGGGGCGATGCCGGCAACGATCGCCTCTGGGCGGGAACCGGCAACGACCGGCTCTACGGCGGCGATGGTGACGACGTCCTCGGGGGCGAGGACGGCGACGACCGGCTGTGGGGCGGCTTCGGGCACGACCGGCTCTGGGGCAAGACCGGTGACGACGAACTTCACGGTGGTGCCGGCGCCGACGTGCTGGGCGGTCACGACGGCGACGATTTCCTCGCCGGCGACGAGGGTGACGACCTCCTTTACGGTGGAAGTGGCGACGACCTCCTCGACGGCGGCGCCGGCGCCGACCGCATGTGGGGCGGGGCCGGGGCCGATACCTTCGTCGTCGGGGGCACCATTCTCGACGAGATCCGCGACTTCGATCCGGCCGTCGACACCGTGCGCGTCGAACTGGATGGCTCCCTCGACGACGGCCGTGCGGCGGTCAACTGGCTTGTCGCCACCCGCCGTGGATCGCATCTCGACATCGGCGTCGATCTCGACGGCGACGGTGCGAGTGACATCGATCTTGCACGGCTGTCCTGGAAGGGCTGGCTAGACTTCGGTCAGCTCGTGGGCGACGGGAGTGTCACCGCCGTCTACGTCTGAACACGCGCGACATTGGCTGGACCGGGGAAGTGGGGCGGTACCCGTGTGGTGCCGCTCCGCCCTCGTTCCGGCCGGGGCCGCGCCTAGATAAGGGGGTGTCCGCGGAGCCCGTCCCGCCGTCATGAACGAGATCGCCGCCGACACCGCGCCCGCCACCCCCATGCGCACCCTGCCGCACAATCTGCGGGCGGAGCTCGCCGTGCTCGGCGCCATCCTCGTCAACAACGAGCTCTATCACCGCATCGCCGATCTGCTGAAGGCGGAGGACTTCTACGAGCCGGTCCACCGCCGCATCTTCGAGGTCTGCGCCGAGACCATCCAGAAGGGGCAGCTCGCCGACTACACCACCCTCTACCACCTGTTCGACTCCGATCCCGCCCTCGCGGAGCTGGACGGCGGCGCCTATCTCGAGCGCATCGCCCGGGCCGGCGAGATGATCGTCAACGTGGTGGACTACGCGCGGGTGGTGCACGATCTCGCCATCCGCCGGCGCCTCGTCGAGATCGGCGAGGAGATCGTCCACGACGCCTTCGATCCCGAGGCCACCGACAGCGGTCTCGAGCAGGTGGAGAAGGCGGAGCAGAAGCTGTTCGAGCTGGCCCAGCGGGGCGAGACCCGCGGCGACTTCCGCGCTTTCCCCGAGGTGCTGGAGAGCGCCGTCCGCCTCATCCATTCCGCCTACCACAAGACCGGCCACGTCACCGGCGTGCCCACCGGCCTCGTGGGACTCGACGAGAAGCTGGGCGGGCTGCAGCGCGCCGATCTCGTGGTCCTCGCCGGCCGTCCCAGCATGGGCAAGACGGCCCTGGCCCTCACCATCGCCGCCAACGCCGCCGCCGCCCCCGTGGCGGATCCGGCGGCCGAGGGGCTCCGGCACCCGCGCCACGTGGTGGCGGTCTTCTCCCTCGAGATGTCGGCGGAGCAGCTCGCCACCCGTCTCCTCTCCGCCGAGGCCCGCATCCCCACCGACGAGCTGCGCCGCGGCCGCCTCTCGGAGGAGGACTTCCAGCGCATCGTCCAGGCCACCCGCGAGCTGGCCGAACGGCCCCTCTTCATCGACGACACGCCGGCCCTCTCGGTGGCGGCCCTGCGCTCGCGCGCCCGCCGCCTCAAGCGCACCCACGGCCTCTCCCTGATCGTCGTCGACTATCTCCAGCTCATGCGCGGGACCGGCACCTACGCCCAGGCCAACCGGGTGCAGGAGGTGAGCGAGATCACCCAGGGTCTCAAGGCCATCGCCAAGGAGCTGGAGGTGCCGGTGCTGGCCCTCTCCCAGCTCTCGCGCGCCGTGGAGAGTCGCGAGGACAAACGTCCACAGCTCGCCGACCTGCGCGAGAGTGGCAGCATCGAGCAGGACGCCGACGTGGTGATGTTCGTCTACCGCGACGAGTACTACGTCTCCCGTGCCGAGCCCAAGCCGCGGGACGGCGAGAGCGAGGAGCGCTTCCGGGAGCGCTACGAGCGCTGGAAGCAGCGGCTGGAGGAGTGCCACAACCGCGCCGAGGTGATCATCGCCAAGCAGCGCAACGGCCCCATCGGCGTGGTCCACCTCCAATTCGACGCCAATTTCGGCCGCTTCCGCAATCTCGAGACGGCGACCTATCCCGATGTGCCCTGAGCCCGCGGTGCGCGGGCCGGCGCGCGCCCGCCTCGAGATCGACCTGGATGCCGTCGCCCACAACTGGCGGCTCCTCGCCGCGCGGGCGCGGCCCGCCGCCTGCGCCGCGGTGGTGAAGGCCGACGCCTACGGTCTCGGCCTCGCCCCGGTGGCCCGCACCCTCCGGCAGGCGGGCTGCCGCACCTTCTTCGTGGCGCGGCTGGAGGAAGGCGCGAGGCTGCGTGCGCACCTGCCGGATGCGGAAATCCTGGTCCTCGACGGCGTCGGCCGCGGCGAGGAGGCGGAACTCAAGGCCCACCGGCTGGTCCCCGTGCTCAACCAGCCGGGCGAGCTGGCCCTCTGGCGCCGCTACGCCGCCGCCCGGGGCCGCCGCCTGCCGGCCGCGCTGCACCTGGACACCGGCATGACCCGCCTCGGCTTCACGCCGGCCGAGTTCGCCGCCGTGGAGGAGGAGGATCTCGCCGGCCTCGAGCCGGTGCTGGTGATGAGCCATCTCGCCTGCGCCGACGAGCCCGACCATCCCCTGAACGCGGCCCAGCGCGCCCGCTTCGCGGCGGCGAGCCGCCGTTTCGCCGGCCGGGTGCGGCGCAGCCTCGCCGCCTCCTCCGGCATCTTCCTCGGCCCCGACTACCGGTTCGAGCTGGTGCGGCCCGGTGTCGCCCTCTACGGCGTCAACCCCGTGCCGGGCCGGCCCAATCCCGTGCGGCCGGTGGTGCGGCTGGTGGCGCCGGTGCTGCGCGTCTTCACCCTCGATGCCCCCGCCACCGTGGGCTACGGCGCCACCTTCGAGGCCCCGGCGGGAGCCCGCATCGCCACCGTCCCGGTGGGCTACGCCGACGGTCTGCCGCGCGCCGCCTCCGGTCGCGGCCGTGCCCGCATCGCCGGCATCGAGGTGCCCTTCGCCGGCCGGGTGTCCATGGATCTCCTGGGCCTCGACGTCTCCGCCCTGCCCGAGGGAACGGTGGCGCCGGGATGCGAGGTGGAGATCGTCTACGGCCCCGAGGGCGTCGACCGCCTCGCCGCCGCCGCCGGCACCATCGGCTACGAGATCCTCACCCGCCTCGGCCGCCGCTTCGTCCGTCACTACCGGGGAGGCGCCGCGTGAATCCCCTCGCGCAGGTGGGCCGGGCCACCCTCGTCGTCTGCCGCGCCGCCGGTGCGGTGATCCATTTCGGCCTGCGGGCGATTCTGCGCGGCCTGCGGGGGCCGTGGTATCCGCGCGAGATCCTGCGGCAGATGGTGGAGATTGGCTATCTGTCGCTGCCGGTGGTGGGCCTCACCGCCCTCTTCACCGGCATGGTGCTGGCGCTGCAGAGCTACACCGGCTTCACGCGCTTCGAGGCGCCGGAGGCGGTGCCCACCATCGTGGTGCTGTCCATGACCCGCGAACTCGGGCCGGTGCTGGCCGGCCTCATGGTGGCGGGACGGGTGGGGGCGGCCATGGCCGCCGAACTCGGCACCATGCGGGTGAGCGAGCAGATCGACGCCCTCCGCACCCTCGCCACCGACCCCCTGCGCTATCTCGTCTTTCCGCGCCTCCTGGCGGCGGTGGTGACGCTGCCGGCGCTGGTGCTGGTGGCCGACGTCGTCGGTGTGCTGGGCGGCTGGCTCGTCGCCGTCTCCAAGCTGGGCTTCGGTCCGGTGGCTTACATCGACCGCACCCTCGAGCATCTCCGGGCGGAGGACGTGGTCTCGGGCCTGGTCAAGGCCGCCTGCTTCGGTCTCGTGGTGGCGCTCGTGAGCTGCCATCAGGGCTACCGGGCCGAGGGCGGCGCCCGCGGCGTGGGCCTCGCCACCACCCGGGCGGTGGTGGCCTCCTCCATCCTCATCCTCACCACCGACTACGTGCTGACCGAGATCTTCTTCAGCCGGTGAGTCATGACCCCACCCCCGCCCGCCATCCGCATCCGCGGCCTCCACAAGCGCTTCGGCGACCACCACGTCCTGCGCGGCGTCGACCTCGACGTGCCGGCCGGCACCTCGCTCGTGGTCATCGGCGGCTCCGGCACCGGCAAGTCGGTGCTGCTCAAGTGCATCCTCGGTCTTCTGGAGGCCGATGCCGGCTCGATCCGGGTGGCCGGCGAGGAGGTGGTGGGCGCCGACGAGGCCACCCTCGAGGGCATCCGCCTGCGCTGCGGCATGCTGTTCCAGGGCGCTGCCCTCTTCGACAGCCTGCCGGTGTGGGAGAACGTGGCCTTCGGGCTCCTGGCCCGCGGCCGGCTGCGGCGACGCGAGGCGCGGGCGCTGGCGGTGCGCACCCTGGCCCGCGTCGGCCTCGGACCGGAGGTGGCCGATCTCCGTCCGGCCGAGCTCTCCGGCGGCATGAAGAAGCGCGTGGGCCTCGCCCGTGCCATCGCCACGTCGCCCGAGATCCTCTTCTTCGACGAGCCCACCACCGGCCTCGATCCGGTGATGGCCAACGTCATCAACGATCTGGTGCGGCGCACGGTGCGGGATCTCGGCGCCACCGCCGTCTCCATCACCCACGACATGGAGAGCGTGCGCCGCATCGCCGACCGGGTTGCCATGCTGCACGAGGGGAGGATCATCTGGGAGGGGCCGGTCGAGCGCGTGTGGGCGAGCGGCCATCCGGTGGTGGACCAGTTCGTGCACGGCCGCACCGAGGGGCCCATCGCCGTCCTGGAGGCGGCGGACGCCGCGGCCGAGGCTGCGGAGTGAGGGCGGTGGCACGGGAGCGTCGGCTCTACGTCTGTCAGGGTTGCGGGGCGGTGCACGCGCGCTGGGCCGGACGCTGCGACGCCTGCGGGAGCTGGAACAGCCTCGCCGAGGAGACGCCGGCGGGTGCCGGCCGTCGCGACCGTGCCCGCGGCGGCCGGCGGCTGGAGCTCGTCGCCCTCGCGGGCCGGACGGAGCCGCCGCCGCGGCTGGTGACCGGCATCGGCGAACTCGACCGGGTGCTGGGCGGCGGGCTCGTCCGCGGGTCGGTGGTGTTGATCGGCGGCGATCCCGGCATCGGCAAGTCCACCCTGGTGCTGCAGGCGCTGGCCGGCCTCGCCGCCACCGGCCCGCGCACCGTCTATGTCTCGGGCGAGGAATCGGTGGCGCAGATCCAACTGCGCGCCCGCCGCCTCGGCCTCGCCGACGCTCCGGTGGAACTGGCCGCCACCACCGAGGTGGAGGCGGTGGTGGACACCCTCGCCGCCGATCCGCCGGCGGTGCTCGCCGTCGACTCCGTCCAGACGGCGATGGTGGAGGGAATCGAGGCGGCGCCGGGGACCGTCTCCCAGATCCGCGCCGCCGCCGATCTGCTGGTCCGCTTCGCCAAGCGCCGGGAGGTGGCGGTGCTGCTGGTGGGCCACGTCACCAAGGAGGGGCAGATCGCCGGCCCGCGCGTGCTGGAGCACATGGTGGACACGGTGCTCTACTTCGAGGGCGAGCGCGGCCACCAGTACCGGCTGCTCCGGGCGGTCAAGAACCGCTTCGGCGCCACCCACGAGCTCGGCGTGTTCGAGATGCGGGATCGCGGTCTCGTCCCGGTGGACGATCCCTCCGCCCTCTTCCTCGGCGACCGCCGCGGCCGGGTGGCCGGGAGCTGCGTCTTCGCCGGCATCGAGGGCACGCGACCGGTGCTGGTGGAGGTGCAGGCGCTGGTCTCCCCGAGCGTCCTCGCCACCCCCCGCCGCACGGTGGTGGGCTGGGACGCCGGCCGCCTCGCCATGGTGCTGGCGGTGCTGGAGACCCGCTGCGGTCTGCCGCTCGCCGGCCGCGACGTCTATCTCAACGTGGCCGGGGGGCTGCGCATCCAGGAGCCGGCCGCCGACCTCGCCGTCGCCGCCGCCCTCGTCTCCGCCCTCCACGGCACGCCGCTGCCTCCGGAGTGCGTGGTCTTCGGCGAGGTGGGGCTGGCCGGGGAGGTGCGGCCGGTGGCCATGACCGAGGCGCGCCTCGCCGAGGCCGCCCGGCTCGGCTTCGAACGGGCGGTGCTGCCGCGCACGCCGCGGCTTCCCGCCACGCCGCTCGAACCGGTGCCGGTGCGCCGGCTCGTCGAGCTGGTCCGCTTCCTGGCCGGCGACGCCCGGCCCCGCGGGAGGGCCCTGCCGTGAACGATGCCGCCTTCACCGCCTTCGACGTGATCGTCGCCGTGGTGCTGCTGCTGTCGGTGGTGGTGGCACTGGCGCGGGGCGCGGTGCGCGAGATCCTCTCGCTCTTGGTCTGGCTGGGGGCGGCGGCCGTCGCCTGGTACGGCTTCGCGCCGCTGCGCCCGACCCTGGCCGAGGCCATCGGCCATCCGCTCCTCACCGATCTCGCCACCTTCGCGGTGGTCTTCGTGGTGCCGCTGGTGGTGCTGCGGGTGCTGGCGGGGCTCGTCGCCCGGCGGGTGGAGCACAGCGCCTTCGCCGCCCTCGATCGCCTCTTCGGGCTGATCTACGGGCTGGTGCGGGGCGGCTTCCTGCTGGCGGTGGCCTATCTGGCGCTGCTGGTGGTGCTGGACGGCGGCCGCCCGCCGGGATGGATCGAACGGGCGGCCAGCCGACCCTATGTGGAAGCGGGGGCGCGCTGGCTCGCCGGCCTGCTGCCGCCGGGCACGCTGGAGCGTGGCCGCGAGGCCGCCCGCGATTCCGTACGGCGGGCGCGGCGGCTGCGCGAGGGCTATGCGCCCGACGCCAACCGCGCCCTCGACGAGCTGGTGCGGGGCCTGCCGGGGGAGGAGAGGCGATGATCCGCATCCACGGCCTGCGCGAGGGACCGCGCGAGGAGTGCGCCGTCTTCGGCATCCACGGTCATCCCGACGCCGCCGCCCACGCCGCCCTCGGGCTGCACGCCCTGCAGCACCGCGGCCAGGAGGCGGCGGGCATCGTCACCTTCGACGGCCGCCAGTTCCACGCCCACCGCGCCACCGGCCTCGTGGGCGACATCTTCGGCAATCCGCGGGTGATCGCCGCCCTGCCGGGGCACGCCGCCATCGGCCACACCCGCTATTCCACCACCGGCGCCTCCATGCTGCGCAACGTCCAGCCCCTCTACGCCGAGATGGGCTTCGGCGGCATGGCCATCGCCCACAACGGCAATCTCACCAACGCCCACACGCTGCGGCGCTGGCTGGTGGACGAGGGGGCCATCTTCCAGTCCACCACCGACACCGAGGTGATCGTCCATCTGGTGGCCCGCAGCCGCCTGCGGGATCCGGTGGCGCGGCTGGTGGACGCCCTCCGGGTGGTGGAGGGAGCCTTCTCGCTGGTGGCGCTGTTCGACGACGCGGTGGTGGCGGCGCGCGATCCCCACGGCGTGCGGCCGCTGGTGCTGGGGCGGCTCGGCGAGGCCTGGATCTTCGCCTCCGAGACCTGCGCCTTCGACATCGTGGGCGCCCGTTTCGTGCGCGACGTGGAGCCGGGCGAGGTGGTGGTGGCCGACCGCGAGGGCCTGCGCAGCCTGCGCCCCTTCCTGCCGCGCCCGCCCCGCTTCTGCATCTTCGAATATGTCTACTTCGCCCGCCCCGACAGCATCGTCGAGGGCCGCGGCGTCTACGAGGTGCGCAAGCGCATCGGCATGGAGCTGGCCCGCGAGGCGCCGGCCGAGGCCGATCTGGTGGTGCCGGTGCCGGACTCGGGCGTGCCGGCCGCCATCGGCTACGCCCGCGAATCGGGCCTCCCCTTCGAGCTCGGGATCATCCGCAACCACTACGTGGGCCGCACCTTCATCGAGCCCAGCGACCACATCCGCCATCTGGGCGTGCGCCTCAAGCACAACGCCGACCGCCGCACCCTCGGCGGCCGGCGGGTGGTGCTGGTGGACGATTCCATCGTGCGCGGCACCACCTCCACCAAGATCGTGGCCATGGTGCGGGCGGCCGGCGCACGCGAGGTGCACATGCGCATCGCCAGCCCCCCCACCACCCACAGCTGCTTCTACGGCGTCGACACGCCGGAGCGGGAGCAGCTGCTGGCGGCACGCCACGACGTGGAGGCCATGGCCCGCATCATCGGCGTCGACAGCCTCGCCTTCCTCTCCATCGACGGCCTCTACCGGGCCGTGGGCGAGCCGCGCCGTGATCCCGCCTGCCGGCGCTTCTGCGACGCCTGCTTCACCGGCGACTATCCCGTCCGCCTCTACGATCACGAGCGCGGCGCGGACGCGCGCCAGTTCTCGCTGCTGGCCGAGGAGCCGGCGTCGTGAGCCGGCCGCTGGCGGGACGGGTGGTGCTGGTGGCCGGCGCCGGCCACGGCCTCGGCGCCGCCGTCGCCCCCGAGCTCGCCCGCCTCGGCGCCCATCCCGTGCTGCTGGGCCGCACCGCCGGCGCCCTCGAGGAGGTGGACGACCGGGTGCGCGCCGCCGGCGGCCGGGCCACCCTGCTGGCGCTGGATCTCCTCGACGGCGAGGCCGTCGACCGGTTGGGGCCCTCCCTCTACGCCCGCTTCGGCCGTCTCGACGGGCTGCTGTTCACCGCCGCCCGCCTCGAGCGGCTGACGCCGGTGGCCCACGGCGACCCGGACTGGTTCGCGCGGCTGCTGGCCGTCAACACCGTGGCCGCCGCCCGGCTGATCCGCACCCTCGACCCGCTGCTGCGCCGCTCCGATGCCGGCCGCGCCGTCTTCGCCACCTGTGCCGTCGCCCGCGCCCCGCGCGCCTACTGGGGTCACGTGGCGGCCACCAAGGCGGCGCTGGAGGCCCTGGTGCTGGCCTATGCCGCCGAGGTGCGGCGCACGCCGCTCAGGGTCAATCTCGTCGATCCCGGCCCGCTCGCCACCCGCTACCGGCGCGACGCCTATCCGGGCGAGCCGCCGGAGGCCGCCCCGCCGCCGACGCGGGCGGTGCCGGCGGTGGTCGCCCTGCTGCTCCCCTCCTGCACCCGCCACGGGGCGCGGGTTTCGGTGGAGGAAGAGGCGGCGGACGGAGACCGCGACCGCCGGTCTCGTGGACTGGACGCCGCCGCGCGCTAGCTTGGCGGGGAGCCGAGGAGGAGGGAACGGTGCACCGGCTCGCCAATCCACGCCGCTTCCGGCGGCTCGCCGACCGCGTCTGGCCTTGGACCCTCGCGGCCATGCTGCTGCTCCTGCCCGTGGGGCTGGTGTGGGCGCTGGTGGTGGCGCCGCCCGACTACCAGCAGGGCGACGCCGCCCGCATCATGTACGTGCACGTGCCGGCCGCCTGGCTCGCCACCTTCGTCTATGCGGTGATCGTCGTGAGCGCGGTGGTGGCGCTGGTCTGGCGCCATCCCCTGGCCGAGGTGGCGGGCCGCGCCGCCGCCCCCATCGGCGCCGCCTTCACCTTCGTGGCCCTGGTCACCGGCGCCATCTGGGGCAAGCCCATGTGGGGCACCTGGTGGGTGTGGGACGCCCGTCTCACCTCGGTGCTGATCCTCTTCTTCCTCTATCTCGGCTACATCGCCCTCCACGACGCCTTCGACGATCCCCAGCGCGGGGGCCGCGCCGCCGCCATCCTCGCGCTGGTGGGGGCGGTGGACCTGCCCATCATCAAGTTCTCGGTGGAGTGGTGGAACACCCTCCATCAGCCGGCCAGCGTGCTGCGGCTGGACGGCCCCACCATCGCCCCGGAGATGCTGTGGCCGCTCCTGGTGATGGTGGCGGTGTTCAAGCTCTACTTCGTCACGGTGTGGCTGTTGGCCATCCAGACGCGGCTGGCGGAGCGGCGCATCCACACCCTGTGGGCGCGACGGAGTGCCGTCGAGGCGCGGCCGGCGGCCGGGAGCCCGAGCCCCGCGCCCGCTTCGCCCGCCGGCTGACGGCCCGTCGCAGACCCTTTGTGCGCCTCCGAAAAAGGCGCTATGGCGCCGGCGAAGTCCCCACCCGGATCCCCGAGGGAGAAACCGTCGTGAGTCCGTTCGGTCGTGACAGTCTCGGCGTCCGCCGCGAACTCGCCGTCGGCGACCGCCGCTACGTGATCTGGAGCCTCGAGGAGGCGGAGAAGCGGCTCGGCCCGGTCGGCCGGCTGCCCTGCACCCTCAAGATCCTGCTGGAGAACCTGCTGCGCTTCGAGGACGGGCGTACGGTCACGACCGACCATCTGCGGGCGATGGTGGACTGGCTCGGACCCCGCCGCTCCGAGCGCGAGATCCTCTACCGGCCGGCCCGGGTGCTGATGCAGGACTTCACCGGCGTGCCGGCGGTGGTGGACCTCGCCGCCATGCGCGACGCCATGGCGGCCCTCGGCGGCGATCCCCGTCGCATCAACCCGCTCTCGCCGGTGGATCTCGTGATCGACCACTCGGTGCAGGTGGACGCCTGGGCCAGCCCCGACGCCTTTCGCCGCAACGTGGAGGCCGAGTATCGCCGCAACCGCGAGCGCTACGCCTTCCTGCGCTGGGGGGCCGGGGCCTTCGAGAACTTCCGGGTGGTTCCGCCGGGCACCGGCATCTGCCATCAGGTCAACCTCGAATATCTGGCCCGGGTGGTGTGGACCGCCCGCGACGGCGAGGCCGAGGCGGCCTTCCCCGACACGCTGGTGGGCACCGACAGCCACACCACCATGGTCAACGGGCTCGCCGTGCTGGGCTGGGGCGTGGGCGGCATCGAGGCCGAGGCGGCCATGCTGGGCCAGCCCATCTCCATGGTGATCCCCGAGGTGATCGGTTTCCGGCTGGTGGGGGAGCTGCCGGAGGGCACCACCGCCACCGATCTGGTGCTCACCATCACCCAGATGCTGCGGGCCCGCGGGGTGGTGGGCAAGTTCGTGGAGTTCTTCGGCCCCGGCCTCGACCGTCTGCCGCTGGCCGACCGCGCCACCATCGCCAACATGGCGCCGGAATACGGCGCCACCTGCGGCTTCTTCCCGGTGGACCACGTCACCCTCGACTATCTGCGCCTCACCGGCCGCGACGAGGCCCGGGTGGCGCTGGTGGAGGCCTACGCCAAGGCCCAGGGGCTCTGGCGCGACGCGGAGACGCCGGAACCCCTCTACACCGACGTGCTGGAGCTGGATCTCGGCACGGTGGAGCCGTCGCTGGCGGGCCCGCGCCGGCCGCAGGACCGGGTGCCGCTGTCGCGGGCCGCCCGCGCCTTCGCCGAGGCGCTGCCGGAACTGGTCCGGGGCGGCGATCCGGAGCGGCGGGTGGCGGTGGCCGGCACCGACTACGAGCTGCGCCACGGCGACGTGGTGATCGCCGCCATCACCTCCTGCACCAACACCTCCAACCCCAGCGTGATGATCGCTGCCGGGCTTCTGGCCCGCAAGGCGCGGGAGAAGGGCCTCGCCCCCAAGCCCTGGGTCAAGACCAGCCTCGCCCCGGGATCGCGGGCCGTCCGCGACTATCTGGCCCGACTCGGCCTGCTGGAGGATCTGGCCGCCCTCGGCTTCGATCTCGTGGGCTACGGCTGCACCACCTGCATCGGCAATTCGGGACCGCTGCCGGAGCCCGTCGCCCGTGCCATCGAGGAGGGAAAGCTGGTGGCGGCGGCGGTCCTCTCCGGCAACCGCAACTTCGAGGGACGCATCCATCCGCTGGTGCGGGCCAACTATCTCGCCTCGCCGCCGCTGGTGGTGGCCTATGCGCTGGCCGGCAGCCTCGGACGTGATCTCCTCAACGAGCCCCTGGGCCGGGATCGGGCCGGCAATCCGGTCTATCTGCGCGACATCTGGCCGAGCGCCGAGGAGGTGGCGGCGGCGGTCCGCGAGGCCGTCACGCCCGAGGCCTTCCGCCGCTCCTACGCCGACGTCTTCGCCGGCGACGAGCACTGGGCGGCCGTGGCGCCGGCCGAGACCGGCCTCACTTATGCCTGGGATCCCGCCAGCACCTACGTGCGCCGCCCGCCCTACTTCGAGGGGATGACCCGCGAGCCGCCGTCGCGGGTGGAGGACGTCACCGGCGCCCGTCCCCTCTGCATCCTGGGCGATTCCGTGACCACCGACCACATCTCGCCCGCCGGCGCGATTCCCGTGGACAGTCCCGCGGGCCGCTATCTGCGCGAACACGGGGTGCCGCCCGCCGAGTTCAACTCCTACGGCGCCCGCCGCGGCAACCACGAGGTCATGATGCGGGGCACCTTCGCCAACATCCGCCTGCGCAACGAGATGGTGCCGGAGCGGGAGGGCGGCTTCACCCGCCTCATGCCCGAGGGGACCGTCACCACCATCTTCGAGGCGGCCATGGCCTACCGTGAGCGGGGCGTGCCGCTGGTGGTGATCGGCGGACGCGAATACGGTACCGGCTCCTCGCGCGACTGGGCGGCCAAGGGCCCGCGGCTGCTGGGCGTGCGGGCGGTGATCGCCGAGAGCTTCGAGCGCATCCACCGCGCCAATCTCGTGGGGATGGGCGTGCTGCCGCTGGTCTTCCCCGAGGGGGTCGACCGCCGCACCCTCGGTCTCGACGGCTCGGAGGTCTTCGACCTCCTGGGCCTCGCCGCCGGGCTGCGTCCGGGCATGACGGTGCGCTGCCGCATCCGCCGCGCCGACGGGCGGGTGGAGGAGATCGACCTGCGCGCCCGTCTCGATACCGAAGAGGAGGTGGAGTACTACCGCCACGGCGGCATCCTCCACTATGTACTGCGCCAGCTCCTGGCCGGCTGAGGGATCGGCGTCGGAGACCTCCGCGGTGGCACGGCCGGCCGGGACGGCGCCGGCGGGTGCCGGCGGCTCCGGCGGCGTGCGGTTGACCACCGACACCGCGGAGGCATATGGCCCGATGAGGAGGGGCCAGCGGCATGTCCGAGATCCGCGCCGAAGAGGAGGCCATCGTCGAGGAGTTCGCCCTCTTCGACCAGCCTCGCGACAAGCTCGAATATCTGCTGGAGCTGGGCCGCGATCTCCCGCCCCTCGAGGAGGCGGCGAAGACCGAGGCCAACCGGGTGCGGGGCTGTCAGAGCAACGTGTGGATGGTGGCGGAGTTCGATCCCGCCACCCGTCGCCTCACCCTGCGCGCCGATTCCGACGCCCTCATCGTGCGCGGGCTCATCGCCCTGCTGCTGCGCCTCTATTCGGGACGGACCCCGGAGGAGATCCTGACGACGCCGCCCGAGGTGTTCGCACGCATCGGCCTCGGCCGGCTGCTCACCCCCGGGCGTCAGAACGGGCTCTGGGCCATGGTGGAGCGCATCCGCGCCATCGCCCGCGCCTTCGCCGGCGCCGAGGTCGCCGCCGGCAGCGCCTGAACGCGGGAGAGGCCCTCAGCCCTCGCCCCCCTCCTTTCCGTCCGGCCGGGTCCGCGCCGCCGCCTCGCGTTCCCGCAGATAGTCCTCGGTGGTCCGCGGCCGGGGCCGCTCGCGCAGGCCCAGCACCTGTCCGCGGCTGCGCTCGAACTCGGTGATCACGCGGCAGTCGTCGCACATCTCCACCACCGCGATCTCCTCCTCGCTCTCGTACATCCAGTGTCGCCCCAGCAGCATGCCCTTGATCTTGCGGATCATGCTGGGCGCGCCGATGGGCTTGCCGCAGCGGCGGCAGAGGAAGGGTTCTTCCTCGTTGAGGATGCGCGGTTCGCGGGCGGCCGGCGTGAGGTCCAGTCGCGGTTCGAGACGGATCACCTTCTCGGGACAGGTACGGGCGCAGAGGCCGCACTGGATGCAGTTGCGCTCGAGGAAGCGCACCTGGGGCTTGTCCGGATTGTCGAACAGGGCGCCGGCGGGGCAGCAGCCGACGCAGGACAGGCAGAGGGTGCAGCCCTCGGTGTCGATGTGGATGGTGCCGAAGGGCGCGCCCCGCTGCAGCGGCACCGTCTCCACCGGAGTCGGCGCGTGCGCCGCCAGATGCTCGAGACTCATGAAGACCAGATCGCGGCGACCGGCCAGCGGCCGGAAGTCGGCGGCGGGCACGCCGCCGGCGGGCAGGTCGGCGAGCCGGGCCGAGAGCGCCTCCGGGTCGTCCTCGAAGAGGAGGAGGGCGCGGTCGGCCCCGAGCCCGAGCGCCTCGAGGACGGTGCGCGCGAGCTCGAGATGACGTTCGAGACCGGCGAGCTCCTCCCGCTCCGCCGGCGGCGCCAGCACCCGCACCGCCGCCGCGCCCCAGGCGAAGGCGGCGAGGAGATGGTCGATGCCGATCTGGCCCACTTCGGCGAGACGCAAGGGCAGCACCCGCGCCGGCAGGCCGGGACCGAGGCGGGCCAGGGCGGTGAGGAGCTCGCCGCCGTGGCGGTCGGCGTGGAAGAGCACCACCGGATCCTCACCGCCGGCACGGCGGTAGGTGAGGAGCAGCGTGCGCAACCGCTCCGCCAGGGTAGCGGGCGCCGGCAGGGCATAGGCGACGGCGCCGGTGGGACAGACGCCGCTGCAACTGCCGCAGCCGGCGCAGACGTGGGGGTCCACCGCCACGTGATCGCCGTCCGGGGTGATGGCTCCGGTGGGGCAGACGTCGAGGCAGCGGGTACAGCCGGTGATGCGGTTGCGGGCGTGGGCACAGCGCTCCGGCGTCACCGTCACGTAGCGCGGCTTCTCGAAGTCGCCGGCGAGATCGGCGAGACGGAAGAGTGCCCGCTCCACCGCCGCCGGATCGCGCGGATCGGGGCGCGCGTAGCCGTCGCGCCTGTGGTGAGCGGGGAAGAGCGGGGTCTCGCCGGTGAGGTCCAGGATCAGATCCACCTCCAGCGTGCGCGCCGCCTCCGCCTCGCCGAAGCGCAGCACTTCCCGCGAGGAGGGCAGGGCGGTGGCGAACCCCTCCACCTCGAGGACGAAGGCGCCGAGGTGCCCCCGGGCGCGGCGGATGCGACCGCGGTGGATCGGCACCTCGACGGTGCGCGGCGGGATCACCGCCTCGCGGCCGGTGAGCAGCACCATGGGCTCGAGCCGGCCGCTCAGCCGCCGGGCCGCCTCGAGGGCGGCCTCGTCGTGCCCGTAGACCAGCACGCGGCCCGCCGATTCGAGGGTGACGGCGGGGGGCGGCGTCTCCTCCACCAGCGCCTCCGCCAGCAGGGCCGCCATCTTGGGCAGGGCCCGCGCGCCCTCCGCCGACCAGCCGGCACGGTCGCGCAGGTCCACGAAGAGGAGATCGGGACCACCCGCCTCCGCCCCCGTCTCTCCCTCGTCCCTCGGCGCCGGCTCCCGCTGCTCGGCCAGGGCGCGGAACAGCGGCGCCTCCTGTTCGCAGGCCACCAGCAGCGGCTCGCCCGCCGCCAGCGCCCGCCGGAAGGACTCGACCTGGAGGCGGCAGAGCTGGCGGAAGGGCCGATCCGCTTCCTCCGCGCCGAGGACGCGGGCCAGCGCCGGGACGTCCAGCGGCAGGGTGTCGTCGCAGGTGCACAGGAGACAGCGGCGGCCGGCGAGCTTCACGGAAGTTGCCTCCTCTTTACCCCTTTACAGCGCGGGCGGAACGTGTCTAGCATGTTTCACGCGACCGGCAAGGTGAAACGGGCATGACGCGGATCCAGGGAGGGGAACGTCCGGGCTACGCCGCCCTGCGTCTCGGGGTGGTGCTGGAGCGCCGCCGCATCGACCATCCCTGGCAGCGCTGGCGCGTCGCCGCGGTGGCGGTGGTGCCGGAGCCCCCGGAGCTGCCGGTGGGCCACCGTATGGTGGTGGGCGAGGACTTCGAGCGGGTCCACGGCGGCACCCTCCCCCTGGAGCTGTTCCGCGACGAGACCGAGGCCTACAAGTACAATCTCTCGGCGACGCGGCCCGCGGTCTACGTGGTGCTGCGCGAGGCGGAGGCGGAGCCCTGGGGGTGGCGGCCGGCGCTGGTGAGCGCCTCGCCCTGGGATGCCCAGGCCCACAGCGAGACCGCCGAGGACCGGGTGGACGCGGTCCCCATGCCCGAGCCGGTGATCGCCTTCGTCAAGGCCTTCGTGGATCGCTGGCACGTGGACCGGCCCTTCTACAAGCGCCGGCGCCGGGGCCGCGATCGGGGGCCGGGCGAGGCCAGCACGTTCGTGCCTCTGGGTGCGGGGGAGGACGGGGTATGAACCGGGAGACTCCCGAGAGCTTCCTCGCCCGCTGGTCGCGTCGCAAGCGCGAGGCGGAGCGGGGGCGGACGGAGGCGCCGGCGGCGGAGGCGAAGGCGGCGACGACGTCGCCGGCGGAGGCCCGGGACGCGGAGATGCCCGCGCTGGATCCGGCGGACCTGCCGGATCCGGAGACGCTGGGGCCCGATGCCGATTTCCGCGTCTATCTGCGCGAGGGCGTGCCCGAGGAATTCAAGCGGCGGGCGCTGCGACGGCTGTGGCGGTGCAACCCCGTCATCCGCAGCGTGGACATGCTGGACGACTATTGCGAGGACTTCACCGACGCCGCCACGGTGGTGGCGGGTCTGCGCACCGTCTACGAGGCCGGCCGGGGCTTCTGGCGGAAACTGGAGGAGGCCGAGGTGGCGGTCGGGGACAGAGACGGAGCGGGCGCGCCGCGCTCCCCGGAGGGGGACGGGCAGGAGACGGCGGAAGCGGCGTCGAGGCCGGCGGCGTCGGAGCGTGGCGCGGAAAATTCCTCGGAAAAGGTGTAGAATGTGCCGCTTGATCGATTTTCGATGCAGGTTTAGAATGCGCGCGGTTCAGGGAGGGTGAGGCGTGCGAGGCGCCGAACTCCGCATGGGGGACGAGAGGCCAGGTGAGCCCGCATGGCTCGCGGAAGAGGAGGCGGCGCGCGCGGGGCTCTACCGGCTGCTGGCGGCGTGGCTGGCGCGGCCGGCGGATCTCGGCCTCCTGGCCCGCACGGCGGAGCTGGGCGGTCCGGGGCCGCTCGGCGAGGCGCTCGGGGAGCTGGCGGCGGCGGCCCGCGAGGCCGATCCGGATGCGGTGGACCGTGAGTATCACGAGCTCTTCGTGGGGCTGGGGCGGGGCGAGCTCGTGCCCTACGCGTCCTACTATCTCACGGGTTTCGTCTACGAGAAGCCGCTCGCCGATCTGAGGGCGGATCTGGAGCGCCTCGGCGTCGCCCGGCGTCCGGACAATCACGAGCCGGAGGATCACGTGGCGAGCGTGCTGGAGGTGATGGCCGGGCTGGTGGAGGGTCGCTTCGGCGACGGCACGCTGCGTACGCAGCGCAGCTTCTTCGCCCGCCATGTGGAGCCCTGGATGGGGCGGTTCTTCCACGATCTGGAACGTGCCCGCACGGCCCGGGTCTACGCCCGGCTCGGGCGGGTGGGTGGTCTCTTCGTCGAGGTGGAACGGGTGGCCTTCGGTCTCGACGGACGCGCCGTGGGTCACGCCTGAGACGCGAGGTCGGCAGGAGGGAGCAGCGATGAAGCGCGAAGGCAGTGACATCCGTCGGGGGCGGCGGGATTTCCTGAGGCTCGCCGGGCTCGGGACGGTGGCCGCCGCCTCCGCCGCCGTGGTGGGCGGTGAGCGGGCCGAGGCCGCGACGGCGGCGGTGCCGCGGCGGGGCGGCTATCGCGAGAGCGAACAGGTGCGGACCTATTACCAGCTCGCGCGCTTCTGACGCGGGTCGAGGAGGGAGACGGACGATGCTGAAGAAGCGGACGGCACGCGCTCCCGGTCGCTCGCCCATGGCGGCGGTGGTGGCCGGTCTCGGTCGCGAGGCGCTCGACCGCCGGACCTTCCTGCGCAACACGGGTCTCGCCGCGGCCGGCGTCGGTGCGCTGGGGACGGTCTCGGCCGGCATGGTGGAGAAGGCCTCCGCGCAGGCGGTGGGCCGGGCGGCCGAGGTGGAGATCAAGAAGAGCGTCTGCACCCACTGTTCCGTGGGCTGCACCGTCATCGCCGAGGTCCAGAAGGGCGTGTGGATCGGCCAGGAGCCGGGCTACGAGAGCCCGTTCAACCTGGGGGCCCACTGCGCCAAGGGGGCGTCGGTGCGCGAGCACGCCATCGGCGAGCGGCGGCTCAAGTATCCCATGAAGCTCGAGGGCGGGCGCTGGAAGCGGATCTCCTGGGAGCAGGCCATCGACGAGATCGGCAACCAGATCCTGAAGATCCGCCAGGAGTCCGGGCCCGATTCCGTCTACTGGCTCGGCTCGGCCAAGCACAACAACGAGCAGGCCTATCTCTTCCGCAAGTTCGCCGCCTTCTGGGGCACCAACAACGTCGACCACCAGGCGCGCATCTGCCATTCCACCACGGTGGCCGGTGTGGCGAACACCTGGGGCTACGGTGCGATGACCAACTCCTACAACGACATCCACCGGGCCCGGTGCATGATCCTCATCGGCTCCAATCCGGCCGAGGCGCATCCGGTGGCGATGCTCCACATCCTCAAGGCCAAGGAGATCAACAACGCGCCGCTGATCGTCTGTGACCCGCGCTTCACGCGCACGGCGGCCCACGCCGACGAGTACGTGCGCTTCCGCCCGGGCACCGACGTGGCGCTGATCTGGGGCATCCTCTGGCACATCTTCGAGAACGGCTGGGAGGACAAGGAGTACATCCGCCGCCGCGTGTGGGGCATGGACCGGGTGCGCGAGGAAGTGCGCAAGTGGACCCCCGAGGTGGTGGAGGACGTCACCGGCGTGCCGCCGGCCCAGGTGAAGCGGGTGGCGCGGCTGCTGGCCATGAACCGGCCCGGCACGGTGGTCTGGTGCATGGGCGGCACCCAGCACCACAATGGCAACAACAACACCCGTGCCTACTGCATCCTGATGCTGGCGCTGGGCAACATCGGCGTGTCGGGCGGTGGCGCCAACATCTTCCGCGGCCACGACAACGTGCAGGGGGCCACGGATCTGGGCGTGCTCAGCCACACGCTGCCCGGCTACTACGGTCTGTCCGAGGGCGCGTGGAAGCACTGGGCCCGGGTCTGGGACGTGGACTACGAGTGGCTCCTCGGCAACTTCCATTCCAAGGAGCTCATGGAGTCCAAGGGCATTCCCGTCTCGCGCTGGTTCGACGGCGTGCTGGAGGATCCGGCCAACATGGACCAGCCGGACCGGGTGCGGGCGATGATCTTCTGGGGTCACGCGCCCAACTCCCAGACCCGCTTGCCGGACATGAAGAAGGCGATGGAGATGCTGGATCTCCTCGTCGTGGTGGACCCCTATCCCACCATGACGGCGGTGCTGCACGACCGTACCGACGGGGTCTACCTGCTGCCGGCGGCGACCCAGTTCGAGACCTACGGCTCGGTCACGGCCTCGAACCGCTCCCTCCAGTGGCGTGAGAAGGTCGTGGATCCGCTCTTCGAGTCCAAGCCCGACCATGAGATCATGTATCTCCTCGCCAAGAAGCTCGACGAAGGGATCCCGGGCTTCTCCGAGAACCTGTTCAAGCACATCCAGGTCAACGGCACCGAGCCGCTGATCGAGGACATCACCCGCGAGTTCAATCGCGGCATGTGGACCATCGGCTACACCGGCCAGTCGCCGGAACGGCTGAAGCTCCACATGAAGTATCAGTACGCCTTCGACAAGACCACGCTCCGGGCCAAGGGCACGGAGGTCGACGGCGAATACTACGGTCTGCCGTGGCCGTGCTGGGGCAAGCCCGAGCTCAAGCATCCGGGCACGCCGATCCTCTACGACACCAGCAAGCACGTGATGGAGGGCGGTCTCACCTTCCGGGCGCGCTTCGGTGTCGAGTACGAGGGCGAGAACCTGCTGGCCGAGGGCAGCTACTCGGTGGGCTCGGAGATCCGGGACGGCTATCCCGAGTTCACCATGGAGCTCCTGACGCAGCTCGGCTGGGACAAGGATCTCACCGAGGAGGAGCGGCGGACCATCGAGGCCATCGCCGGGCCCAAGACCAACTGGAAGACCGACCTCTCCGGCGGCATCCAGCGGGTCGCCCTCAAGCACGGCTGCGCCCCCTTCGGCAACGCCAAGGCGCGCTGCTACGTGTGGAACTTCCCCGATCCGATCCCGCTGCACCGGGAGCCTCTCTACACCCCGCGGCGGGATCTGGTGGCGAAGTATCCCACCTACGAGGATCGGAAGTTCTATCGTCTGCCGACCCTCTACCGCTCCATCCAGGAGAAGGACTTCTCCAAGGACTTCCCGATCATCCTCACCTCGGGACGTCTGGTGGAGTACGAGGGCGGCGGCGACGAGACCCGCTCCAACCCGTGGCTGGCCGAGCTGCAGCAGCACATGTTCGTGGAGATCAATCCGTTCGATGCCAATTCGCTCGGCATCCGCGACGGGCAGATGGTGTGGGTCGAGGGCCCCGAGGGCGGCAAGGTGCTGGTGATGGCCATGGTCACCGAGCGCGTGGGACGGGGCGTGGCCTTCATGCCCTTCCACTTCGGCGGTTGGTTCATGGGCAAGGACCTGCGCCACAAGTATCCGGAGGGGGCCGATCCCTACGTGCTCGGCGAGGCCTGCAACACCGCCCAGACCTACGGCTACGACTCCGTCACCCAGATGCAGGAAACCAAGGCCACGCTGTGCCGGATCGTGCCGGCGTGAGGAGGTGAACCATGGCACGCATGAAGTTCCTCTGCGACGCCGAGCGCTGCATCGAGTGCAACGCCTGCGTCACCGCCTGCAAGAACGAGCATCTGGTCCCCTGGGGCATCAACCGGCGCCGCGTGGTCACCATCAACGACGGCAGTCCGGGGGAACGGTCCATCTCCATCGCCTGCATGCACTGCTCGGACGCACCGTGCGTGGCCGTGTGCCCGGTGGACTGTTTCTACACCACCGAGGAGGGGATCGTCCTCTGGAACAAGGACCTCTGCATCGGCTGCGGCTACTGCTTCTACGCCTGTCCCTTCGGGGCGCCGCAGTATCCGCAGGCGGGCAATCTCGGGACCCGGGGCAAGATGGACAAGTGCACCTTCTGCGCCGGCGGGCCCGAACCCGACGGCAGCGAGGCCGAATTCGTCAAGTACGGCCGCAACCGCATCGCCGAGGGCAAGCTGCCGCTGTGCGCGGAGATGTGCGCCACCAAGGCACTGCTGGCGGGCGACGGCGATGTCATCGCCGACATCTACCGCGAACGCGTGGTGGCCCGTGGCTTCGGCTCCGGTGCGTGGGGCTGGGGCACCGCCTACGGGCTCAAGGGCGGCATCTGAATCGCGACGGGTCCGGGAGGGGCGGCCCGGGCCCGTCCCGGCCCGAGTCCGGCTGGGAGGCGGCGGGGGTGGCCTCGCCGCCTTCCCTTCCGGTGCGATGCTTCGGGAGTAGACGGGCATGACCGGCACCACCCAGGAGCGGGAACGGCGCCTTCCGGTCGGGCCGCCGCCGGGCGTGCGCGTGTTCCTGGCCCTGATGATCCTGATCCTGCTGCTGTGGGCGGCCTGGGGCTTCAAGGACCGGCCGCTCACGCCGCGCCCGCTCGATCTCGAGAAGGGAACCTATCCCCTCGCCATCGAGAAGGGGCCGTCGGAGGAGGTGATCGAGCGCACGCGCCAGCGTGCCCGTCGGATCGAGTCCTGGTGAGCCGTGCGGGAGGGAGGTCGATGACTCGACGGGTGGCCCGGATCCGCCGGATCCTCGCCCTCTTGGGGCTGCTGGGGGCCTTCTACGGCATTCCGCTCATGGTGGTGACCGCTCAACCCCCCACGACACCGCCGGAGCCGGTCCGGCCACCCGGGGCGGCGGTGGAACCCGCAGGCGACGAGACGCCGCTGCCGGTCACCATCCTGCCCCAGCCGGCCCGCACCGACATGTGGCGCCAGATCCGCCGGGGCGAAGCGGGGTACGTGCCGCTGCCCGACGAACTGGCCGGCCTCGCCATCCAGTCGGAAGGCGAGGTCTGGCGCAACTTCCGCAACGGTCCCTACAAGGCCTATGCCGGCTGGTATCTGGCCTTCGTGGTGGCGGGTCTCGCCATCTTCTACGTCCTGCGGGGACGCATCCGGCTCGACCGGCCGCCCACCGGCATCCGCATCGAACGCTTCTCCTTCCTCGAACGTTTCACCCACTGGCTCACCGCGGTCTGTTTCGTCGTCCTCGGTCTCTCGGGTCTCAACATCGTCTACGGCCGTGATCTGCTGATGCCGATCCTCGGCAAGGAGACCTTCGCGCCCATCGCCATGTGGGGAAAGCTGGCCCACAACTATCTCGCCTTCGGCTTCATCTTGGGCCTGGCGCTGATGTTCGTGCAGTGGGTCTGGTTCAACCTGCCCACCCGCGCCGATCTGGTGTGGCTGCTGCGGGGTGGCGGCCTGTTCGGTGGCGGCCATCCTCCCGCGGGCAAGTTCAACGCCGGTCAGAAGCTCATCTTCTGGGTGGTGATCCTCGGCGGACTGTCCCTCTCGCTGTCCGGCCTCCAGCTCCTCTTCCCGTACGAGTTCCGCTTTTTCGACGGAACCTTCCGTTTCCTCAACGACTGGTTCGGCACCGATCTTCCCACCGGCCTCACGCCACTGGCCGAACAGCAGCTCGCCACCCTCTGGCACGGCATCGTGGGGATCTTCATGATCGGCGTCATCCTCGCCCACATCTACATCGGCACGCTGGGCATGGAGGGCGCCTTCGACGCCATGTGGGAGGGCGAGGTGGATCTGGAGTGGGCCCGCGAGCACCACGGACTGTGGGTCGAGGCCCTGGAGCGCCGCGGCGCCCTCCCCCAGCCGGCGGAGTAGGGGCATGCGCTCGGGGCTCCTGCTGCTGGCGCTCTTGGCGTGGTGGGCGGGGCCGGCCCTGGCCCTGAGCCCGGCCGAGGTCACGCGGCGTCTGGAGCGGGATTTCGGCGTGGAGGTGCTGGCCGTGCGGGAGGCGGAGATGGACGGTCGCCGGCTCTACGTGGTGACCGTCATGTTCCCGGAGGGGAACGGCAATGCCGCCTTCCAGGTGGGCGAGCTGTGGCTGGACGCGGAGAGCGGCGAGCCGGTGCCGCGGCTGGTCCACCGCAGCGAGGGCTACGATCTGCCGCCGCCGCGGGCGGGCGGTGGCCGCGAACCCGGCGTGGAGGTCCGCAGATGGACCTTCGAGGGCCCCGCCCCGCGCTAGGGAGCGCCGCCATGTGGCTCCGCCTTCTTCTCCTGCTGCTGGGGTCCGTCGCCGTCACGCCGGTGGAGGCGACTCCACCCTTCGTGGGCCATGGCGGGCCGGTGAAGGACCTGCGGGCGGGCGAGGGGATCCTGGTCAGCGCCGGTTTCGACTACAGTCTCGTGGTGTGGGATCCGGACGCGGGCATCGTCCGCCGGCGCCTCATGGGTCATCGCGGACCGGTCAACGCCGTGGCCGCCACCTCCGACGGCCGGCTCCTGGTGTCCACCGGCGACGACGGCCATCTCGCCGTGTGGGATGCGGCCGAAGGCCGCCTCCTCGCCTATCGCCGCGGCCACGATGCCAAGGCGGTGGCGATCGCCGTCTCCGCCGACGGACACTTCGCCGCCACCGCCGGCTGGGACGGACGGGTGGTGGTCTGGCGCCTGCCCGAGGCGGAGCCGGTGCGCACGCTCGGACGGCCGCCGCTGCGCTACACCGGCGTCGCCTTCACCGACGACGGGCGGCTCGTCGCCGCCGACTCCGCCGGCGCCGTCACCGCCTGGCGTCTCGACGACGGTCGCATGCTCTGGCGGGTGGGCGAGACCGGCTTCCCGGCGACGCGACTGGTGCGTCGGGGGGCGCGGCTCTACCTGGCCGGCATCGACGGTACCGTCAGGATCCGCTCGATGCGCGACGGCCGCGAAGTGGCGCGCCTCGCCGGCGAGCGCAGGCCGGTCACGAGCCTCGCCGTGGATCGCGACGGTCGCCGGCTGGCCGCCGGCGGCGCCCGCGGCACCGTGCAGATCTGGTCGGTGCCGGAACGACGGGTGGAGCGGGTGCTCGAGGTGGCCGGGGGGCAGGTCTGGGCCCTCGCCTTCGCATCCGATGGCCGTCGCCTCTTCGTCGGCGCCGCCGACGGCGCCATCCGCGTGTTCGACGTGGCGGAGGGACGTCGGCTCGCCGGCCCGGGGGAGACCTGGGTCACCGAGACCGACCGCATCGCCGCCGCGACCGGCGCCCCGGCGCTGTTCGGAAAGTGCCGTCTCTGCCATTCCCTCACACCCGACGACGAGAACAAGTCGGGCCCCACCTTCTGGGGCCTGCTCGGGCGCCGGGTCGGCACCCTCGAGGGCTATCCCTACAGCGAGGCCCTGCGGCGGGCGCGGGTGGTGTGGACGGAGGAGACCCTCTACGAACTCTTCGCCATCGGTCCCGACCGCTATCTGCCGGGCACCAAGATGCCCGTGCAGCGGATCGAGGACCGGCGCGCGGTGCGGGAACTGGTCGCCTGGCTCGCCCGTGTCACCGAGCGGGAGCGAGCCGCGACCCGAGCGGAGGGACGCCCGAGATGAAGGCCTTTCTCGCGGCCCTGGTGGCGGTGGTGGTGATCTTCGTGGCGGCGCGGCTGGTGGTGGACGGCCTCCTGCGCGACGATCTGAGCGCGGCCACCGCCCACAGCGTGGCGGAGGCGGTGCGGCTGGATTCCACCGAACTGCCGCCGGTATGGGGCGAACTGTCGCCGCGGCCGCCGGAGGTGATCCCGCCCCTGGTCCAGCGGACGCGCACGCCGGTCCCGTCGTCGGTGCGGCTGGATCCGGAGGAGGTGGCGGTGCGCGGGGCCGTGCCCGGCACCGGCGCCCACGAATGAGAGCGGCTGCGCCCATCCGCCCGCTTGGCGCCGGCCCGGGGACGGGCTAGAGCGGGCGCGCGACAGGGAGAGCTGAACGCATGAGCGAGCCGGAGAGGGAATTCGGCCGGCGTCGTGCCCGTCCCGTCCCGCGGGGGCGGCAGGTGGATCCCGAGGCCCTGGCCGAGGTGCGGGAGGTGCTGGGCGACGCGCCACGCCGCCGCGATCTGCTGATCGAACATCTCCATCGGCTGCAGGATCGCTTCGGCCATCTGCGGGTGGCGCATCTCGCGGCCCTCGCCGAGGAGATGCGCCTCGCCCAGACCGAGGTGTTCGAGGTGGCCACCTTCTACGAACACTTCGACGTGGTCCGCGAGGGCGAGGATCCGCCACCACCGATCACGGTGCGGGTGTGCACCTCGCTTCCCTGCACCCTCGCGGGCGGCGAGGCGTTGCTGGAGGAACTCCGCGCCGCGGTGGATCCCGCCCGGGTGCGGGTGGTGGGGGCCTCCTGCATGGGTGCCTGCGACCGCGCCCCCGCCTGCCGGATCGGCCGTCGACCGCTGGCCCCGGCCGACCGCGAGGCGGTGCGGCGGGTGATCGAGTCCGGCGAGCTGGAGCCGGAGCTGCCCGCCTACCACGGCCTGCAGGCCTACCGCAACATGGGCGGCTACGCCCTCCTGCAGCGGGTGCGCAGCGGCCGGCTGGCGGCGGAATCGGTGATCGACGCGCTGTCGCGGGCGGATCTCAGAGGCATGGGCGGAGCCGGTTTCCCCACCGGCCGCAAATGGGCCATCGTGCGGGAACAGCCGGCCCCGCGCTATCTCGCCGTCAACGCCGACGAGGGCGAACCGGGCACCTTCAAGGACCGTCACCTCCTCTCCACGGATCCCCACCGGGTGCTGGAGGGCGCCCTCGTCGCCGCCGCCGTGGTGGGGGTGGAGCGGATCTATCTCTATCTGCGGGACGAATATCCGGAACTCCACGAGGTGCTGCGGCGGGAGATCGGCGAGCTCGAGGCGGCGGGGCTCGTGGCGCCGGGTTTCGTCGAACTGCGCCGCGGGGCGGGAGCGTACATCTGCGGCGAAGAATCGGCCATGATCGAGTCCATCGAGGGCAAGCGCGGCCTGCCCCGCCACCGTCCGCCCTATGTGGCGAGCGTCGGTCTCTTCGGCCGGCCCACCCTCGTCAACAATGTGGAGACCCTCTACTGGGTGCGCGACATCCTCGAGAAGGGCGCCGACTGGTGGGTGGCCCGGGGGCGGCGTGGCCATCGCGGCCTCCGTCACTTCTCCCTCTCGGGGCGGGTGCGGCGGCCCGGTGTGAAGCTGGCCCCCGCCGGCATCACCGCCCGCGAGCTGATCGAGGAATACGGCGGTGGCATGGCCGACGGGCACCGCTTCGTCGCCTATCTGCCGGGCGGGGCCTCCGGCGGCATCCTGCCGGCCGAACTGGCCGACATCCCCCTCGACTTCGGCACCCTCGAACCCCACGGCGCCTTCGTGGGCTCGCACGCGGTGATCGTCCTCTCGGACCGCGACGACCTCGTGGACGCGGCCGCCGGACTCCTGCGCTTCTTCGCCCACGAGTCCTGCGGCCAGTGCACGCCGTGCCGTCTGGGGACGGAGAAGTGCCTGCGGCTTCTGGAGCGGCGTGAACTGGACGGGGCGCGGCTCGCCGATCTCGTGCGGGTGATGCGGGATGCCTCCATCTGCGGCCTCGGCCAGGCCGCCGGCAATCCCGTCGACAGTCTCTTCCGTCACTTCCGCGACCGGCTCACGGCCGGGGGAGGAGCGCGATGAGCGAGACCGTCCGTTTCGTCCTCGACGGCCGCGAGGTGGAGGCGCGGCCCGGTGAGACCATCTGGCAGGTGGCCCGCCGCGAGGGCGTCGAGATCCCCCATCTCTGCTGGCTGCCGGAGCCGGGTTACCGGGCCGACGGCAACTGCCGCGCCTGCATGGTGGAGATCGAGGGCGAGCGCACCCTCGCCGCCTCCTGCATCCGCCGGCCGACGCCGGGCATGGTGGTGCGCACGGCGAGCGAACGGGCCCGCCGCGCCCGCGAGCTGGTGTTCGAGCTGCTGGTGGCCGATCAGCCGAAGGGGGAGGCGGCCCACGATCCCACCTCCCGCTTCTGGCGATGGGCCGAGCGCCTCGGCGTCACCACCAGCCGTTTTCCCGCCCGCGACGGCGCGCCGGCGCCGGATCGCTCCCATCCCGCCATGGTGGTGCAGCTGGATGCCTGCATCCATTGCACCCTCTGCGTGCGCGCCTGCCGCGAGGTGCAGGTCAACGACGTGATTGGCATGGCCCATCGCGGCGCCGGCGCGAAGATCGTCTTCGACATGGACGATCCCATGGGCGAGTCCACCTGCGTCGCCTGCGGCGAGTGCGTCCAGGCCTGCCCCACCGGTGCCCTGCTGCCCGCCTCCATCGTCGACGAACGCGGCCGGGCGGATCGCCGCGAGGACGCCGCGGTGCGCAGCGTGTGCCCCTATTGCGGCGTGGGATGCCAGCTCACCTATCACGTGAAGGACGGACGCATCCGCTACGTCACCGGCGCGCCCGGGCCGGCCAACCTCAACCGGCTCTGCGTCAAGGGCCGCTTCGGCTTCGACTACGTCCACCATCCCCACCGTCTCACCCGGCCGCTGGTGCGACGGGAGGGCGTCCCCAAGCGGCCCGACGACGTGGTGGACCACGAGAACCCCTGGACGCATTTCCGCGAGGCGAGCTGGGAGGAGGCGCTGGATCTCGCCGCGCGGGGCCTGCGCCGCATCCTCGAGCGGGACGGCGGCCGGGCGCTCGCCGCCTTCGGCTCGGCCAAGGGCACCAACGAGGAGGCCTATCTGGTCCAGAAGCTGGTGCGCACCGTCTTCGGCCACAACAGCATCGACCATTGCACCCGCCTCTGCCACGCCTCCTCGGTGGCGGCGCTGATGGAGGGGATCGGCAGCGGTGCCGTGACCGCTCCCTTCACCGAGGCCCTCAACGCGGATCTCGTCTTCGTCATCGGGGCGAATCCGACGGAGAATCACCCGGTTGCGGCCACCTTCTTCAAGCAGGCCGCGAAGTCCGGCACGCGGCTGGTGGTGGCCGATCCCCGGGCCACCGCGCTCGCCCGCCACGCCACCTGGTTCCTGCAGTTCCGACCCGGCACCGACGTGGCGCTCCTCAACGCCCTCCTGCACGTGATCGTCACCGAAGGCCTCTACGACGCGCAGTTCGTGCAGGCGCGGGTGGAGAACTTCGCCGAGCTCGCCGCCCATGTGGCGAAGTTCCCGCCGGAGGAGATGGAGAAGGTGTGCGGGGTGTCGGCGGCCACCCTGCGGGAGGTGGCGCGGGCCTTCGCCACCGCCGAGCGGGCCATGATCTTCTGGGGCATGGGCATCTCCCAGCATGTCCACGGCACCGACAACGCCCGCTGCCTCATCGCCCTCGCCACCCTCTGCGGCCATGTGGGGCGGCCCGGCACCGGCCTCCATCCCCTGCGCGGACAGAACAACGTGCAGGGCGCCTCCGACGTGGGACTCATCCCCATGGTCTTCCCCGACTACCACCCCACCCGCGACGACGCCTATCGCCGCTTCCTGGAGGAGGTCTGGGGAGCGCGGCTCGATCCGGAGCCCGGGCTCACGGTGGTGGAGATCATGGATGCCGCCCGCGCCGGGCGCATCAAGGGCATGTACATCATGGGCGAGAATCCGGCCATGTCGGATCCGGACGCCGCCCACGCCCGCGAGGCCCTGGCCCGGCTCGAGTGGCTGGTGGTCCAGGACATCTTTCTCACCGAGACGGCCTTCTTCGCCGACGTCGTCCTGCCGGCCACCGCCTGGCCGGAGAAGCGCGGCACCGTCACCAACACCAACCGTCAGGTGCAGATGGGACGTCCGGCGGTCCCGCCGCCGGGAGAGGCGCGCGAGGACCTGTGGATCATTCTCGAACTGGCGCGGCGTCTCGGTGCCGGCTGGGACTACCGCGGTCCCGAGGACGTCTATGCCGAGATGCAGCGGGTGATGCGCTCGCTGGACCATATCGACTGGTCGCGGCTGGAGCGCGAGCACGCCGTCACCTATCCCTGTCCGGCACCGGATCATCCGGGGCAGGCGGTGGTGTTCGGCGACCGCTTCCCCACGCCCGACGGACGGGCGCGGCTGGTGCCGACGGAGGTGCAGCCGCCGGCGGAGGTGCCGGACGAGACCTATCCCCTGGTGCTCACCACCGGCCGCGTGCTGGAGCACTGGCACACCGGCGCCATGACCAGACACGCGTCGGTGCTGGAGGCCCTGGAGCCCGCCGCCTTCTGCGCCATGCACCCGCGGGAGCTGGCGCGGCGGGGGCTCGGGGCGGGGGACTTCGTGCGGGTCGTCACCCGCCGCGGCAGCGTCGTCTGCACCGTCCGCGCCGACCGGGCGGTGCCGGAGGGGGTGGTGTTCATGCCCTTCGCCTATCACGAGGCGGCGGCCAATCTCCTCACCAACCCCCAGCTCGATCCCTGGGGCAAGATCCCGGAGTTCAAGTTCTGCGCCTGTCGGGTGGAGCCGGTGACGGTGGCGGCGGCCGAATAGGGACATGGGGGCCGGTGGCGACACCGGCCCCGGAAGGGTTCCGGCGGGCCGGCCGGCGGCCGGCCCGCCGGGCCGCTCACCAGTTGTAGGCGCTCTCGCCGTGTTCGGCGTAGTCGAGGCCCTCCGTCTCGGCCTCGCGTTCCACCCGGAGCCCCACCGTCGCCCGGCACAGCAGCGCCAGCAGCCAGCTCACCGCCAGCGACCAGCCGAAGGTCACGACAATGCCGGCGATCTGGGCGCCGAGCTGGGCGAGGAGGCCACCGTCGCCGCCGTAGCCCACGCCGCCCAGTCCCTCGGCCATCAGCACGGCGAGGAGGAGGCTTCCCGTCATGCCGCCGACACCGTGGACCGCCATCACGTCGAGGGCGTCGTCGATGCCGAGGCGCGACTTCACGAAGCCGATGGCGGGATAGCACAGCACCGCCGCGAGCACGCCGAGGACGAGCCCGCCCAGCGGGCCCACGTAGCCGGAGGCGGGGGTGATGGTGGCGAGGCCGGCGATGACGCCGGTGGCGGCGCCCACCAGTGACGGCTTGCCGTGCCGGGTCCACTCCAGCGCCATCCACACGAGGGCTGCGGTCGCGGCGGCCATGTGAGTGACCAGGATGGCCATGGCGGCATCGCCGCCGGCGGCGAGGGCGCTGCCGCCGTTGAAGCCGAACCAGCCCACCCACAGCATGCCGGCACCGGCCAGGGTGAGACCGGGGCTGTGGGGCAGGGCGAGATGGCGCGGGAAGCCCTGCCGCGGGCCCAGCACCCGGGCGACGGCGAGGGCGGCGGCGCCGGCGGTGGCATGGACCACGAGGCCGCCGGCGAAATCGAGGGTGCCGAGGTGGGCGAGGAAGCCGCCGCCCCAGATCCAGTGGGCCACCGGCGCATAGACCAGCAGCAGCCACAGGGCGCTCCACAGGAGTACGGCGGCGAAGCGGATGCGCTCCACGTAGGCGCCGATCACCAGCGCCGGCGTGATGACGGCGAAGGTGGTCTGGAAGACGAAGAAGGCCGCCTCGGGAACGGTCCCGCGCAGTTCGTCGCGCGCGAGTCCGACCAGCAGTACCCGGTCGAGCCCGCCCAGCAGCATCCCTTCCCCGCCGAAGGCCAGGGCGTGGCCCACCAGCAGCCACAGCACCGAGGCGACGGCGGCGATGCCGAGGCATTGCATCAGCACCGAAAGGAAATGACGGGCCTGCACCAGGCCGCCATAGAAGAGGGCGAGACCGGGCAGGGTCATGAACAGCACCAGGGCGCTCGAGGTGAGGATCCAGGCGGTATCGCCGGAATCCGGCCGGGCGGCGGCCGCCGGCGCGGCGACGAGGGCGACGACGGCGAAGGCCGCCGCGCCCAGAGGACGCGACTGTCTCATCTCACGGGCTCCCTCGCTCGAAGACACGTGTCTCCCGCACCCGGCCGCGGGACCGGGCGCACGGGGCACGAAGCAAGAAGGATGCCGACCGTGGCGACGGGAAGGAGAGGGGTGTGCGCACCGTCTGCCTGCCGATGCGGCAGACATCTGCCCATTTCGTGGGCAGACGCACCGGAGGACCCCGACGGTGCGCCTTGTCTCGCCGCGGCCCCACCACTATCGTCCGCGCGAGCGCCGCGCGGGCGGCGCCACCTAGCGGCGGGCGAGCGAGATGCTGGATGCGCTGCGCAGCAAGGCGTCCTCCTGGGTCGTCAAGGGCTTTCTCACCGTTCTGGTGGTGAGCTTCGCCATCTGGGGCATCGGCGACATCCTCCGCGCGCCCCGGACCGGCGGTGCCGTCGCCCGGGTGGGCGAGCGCGAGATCGGCGTGCGGACGCTGGAGCGCGCCTTCGAGCGGGAGCTGCAGCGTTTCTCCGAGGAGACCGGCCAGGCGGTGGGCCGGGATCATCCCCTCGCCGCCGTGGTGCTGCAGCGGGCTCTGGAACGGCTGATCACCGTCGAGCTGCTGCTGGCCTGGGCCGACGATCTCGGCATCGGCGCCTCCGACGCGGAGGTCCGTGCCCGCATCCAGGGCGAACCCGCCTTCCAGTCGGACGGCCGCTACGATCCGGAACGGCTGAAGCTGGTGCTGCGCAGTCTCGGCCTCGACGAGCGCAGCTTCGTGGCCGAGGTGCGCGCCGACATCGTCCGCGAGCGGCTGGTACGGGCCCTGACCCGGCCGGTGGGAACCTCCGCGACACTGGCGCGGCGGCTGTGGGACCATCGCAACGAGGCGCGACGGGCGGAGGTGCTGCGGATTCCGTCGGCCGCCATCCGCATCGAGGATCCGGACGAGGCGACGCTGCGGACGTTCTGGGAGGAGAACCGCGACCGCTTCCTGCGGCCGGAATACCGCACCGTCACCCTCGCCCTGCTCTCCATCGAGGACATCCTCGGCGAGATCGCCGTGTCCGAGGAGGATCTGCGCGCCGCCTACGAGGAACACCGGGAGGAATTCACCGAGCCGGAACGGCGGCGGGTGGTCCAGCTCCTGGCCCCGGACCGGGAGACGGCGGAAGAGGCGCGGCGACGGCTCGAGGTCGGCGACGAACCCGGGGCGGTGGCCGAGGCCCTGGCCGATCGTGGCGTCCGTCTCGTGGATCTCGGCACCGTCACGCGGGATGCGCTGCCGCCCGCCTTGGCCGAGCCCATCTTCGCGGCGGCCGCGGGCGAGCTGGTGGGGCCCGTCGAGAGCCCGCTGGGCTTCCACCTGGTGCGGGTGGTGGAGGTGATCCCGGCGCGGACGGCGAGCTTCGCCGAGAAGCGCGGGGAGCTGGAGAAGGAGCTGCGCGCCCGTGAGGCGGCCGGGCAGTTGCCGCGACTCGCCACCGCCTTCGACGACGAGCTCGCCGCCGGCACCGCTCTCGAGAAGGCGGCCGAGAAGTTCGGCCTCCGCCTCCACACCCTCACCCTGGACCGCAGCGGGCGTACGCCCGAAGGCGGTCGCCCGCCGGTGGACCTGCCGCCGGAGGTGCTGGAGAAGATCTTCGGCGCGGCGGAGAAGGAGGCGCCCATCGTCGAGGAGGCGGACGGCCTCTACTTCGCCTTCCGCGTCGACCGCATCGAACCCCAGCGGCCCATGACCTTCGAGGAGGCACGGCCGCGCCTCGAGGCGGTCTGGCGCATCGAGCGCCGGCGCGAGGCGGCGGAGAAGCTGGCGAAGGCCCTGATCGCCCGTGCCCGGAAAGGCGAGTCGCTGGTGGACCTCGCCCGCGAGATCCCGGGCGTGCGCTTCGTGACGGTCCCGCGCATCGCCCGCGACGACGATCCCGCCCGCCACGATCTGGCGCCGGAGGTGGCGAGGGCCATCTTCGCGAACCCGCCCGGGACGCTGGTGGCCGAACCCGTCCTCACCGCCGACGGGGCGGCGGTGGTGCGGGTGGGCGACCGCATCCCGCCGCCGGAACCGGAGAGCCTCGCCGGTCTCGAAGAGGAGATCCGGCGGAGCTGGCAGGACGAGGCGCTGATCCAGCTCGACGCCTGGCTGCGCACCCGCTATCCGGTGGAGGTGGACAACCGGCTGCTGGCGCAGTTCCTGCAGACCGGCGGGACGTAGAGCCATGGAGCCGGATCGCCGCCGGGTGGTGGCCGAGCTGGAGGCGGGGCGTCCGCAGCTCCTGTGGACCTCCCTCGTGGCCGATCTTGAGACGCCGGTCTCCGCCTTCCTCAAACTGGGCGAGCGCGAGCCCTACCGTTTCCTGCTGGAGAGCGTGCCGCGGGAGGCCATGCGCACCACCCGCGGACCGGTGCGCGACCGCTATTCCATCATCGGCCTGCGGCCGGATCTGGTGTGGCGCTGTCGCGGCGGGCGGGCCGAGATCAACCGCCGCGTCCTGCGCAATCTCGACGCCTTCGAGCCGGTTCCCGGCCATCCCCTCGACTCGCTGCGGACGCTGGTGGCGGGGGTGCGGGTGGCGCGGCCGCCGGGCCTGCCGCCCATGGCCGCCGGCCTCTTCGGCTATCTCGGCTACGACATGGTGCGGCTGGTGGAGCGGCTGCCGGACCGCAAGCCCGACGTGCTCGGCATCCCCGACGCCGTCTTCGTGCGCCCCACGGTGGTGGTGGTGTTCGACAATCAGCTGGGCATCGCCACCCTGGTCACGCCCGTCTGGCCGGAGGAGACGGCGGCGGCGGGGCTGGACGCCCGCCGGGCGGTGGCGCGGGCGGCGGAGCGGCTGGAGGAGGCGCGGGAGGCCTTCACCCGCAGTCTCGTCCACGATCCCAGCGAGGAGCCGGAGCGCCCGCTCGTCCCCACCGCCAACGTGACGCCGGAACGGTTCCACGAGATGGTGCGGCGGGCGAAGGAATACATCTTCGCCGGCGACATCTTCCAGGTGGTGCTCTCCCAGCGCTTCGAGGCCCCCTTCGACCTGCCGGCCTTCGCCCTCTACCGCGAGCTGCGCAAGCTCAACCCCTCGCCCTATCTGTTCCACCTCGAGTTCGACGGCTTCGCCCTCGTGGGCTCCAGTCCGGAGATCCTGGTCAAGCTGGACGGCGATCGGGTCACCGTCCGCCCCATCGCCGGCACCCGTCGCCGCGGCGGGACCCTCGCCGAGGACGAACGTCTCGCCCGCGAGCTGCTCGACGATCCCAAGGAGCTGGCCGAGCATCTCATGCTGCTGGACCTCGGTCGCAACGACGTGGGCCGGGTGGCCGAGATCGGCAGCGTGCGGGTGAGCGAGAAGATGGTGGTGGAGTACTACTCCCACGTCATGCACATCGTCTCGACCGTGGAGGGGAGACTCAGAGCCGGCCTCTCGCCGGTAGACGCGCTGCTGGCCGGTTTCCCTGCCGGCACCGTCTCCGGTGCGCCCAAGATCCGCGCCATGGAGATCATCGAGGAGCTGGAGCCGGAACGACGCGGCTTCTACGCCGGCGCGGTGGGCTATTTCGGCGCCGACGGCAGCATGGACACCTGCATCGCCATCCGCACCGCCCTGGTGAGGAACGGTCGTCTCTATGTCCAGGCCGGTGCCGGCATCGTCGCCGACAGCGTGCCCGAGCGGGAGTTCGAGGAGACGGTCAACAAGGCCCGCGCCCTCATCCGGGCGGCGGAGGGTGCCCCGAAATACGCCGGTCGCAGGCGGCGGGCGGCCGGCTGAGCAGCACCCGGCAGTGCCAGTCCAGATAGTCCGCCACCCGCACGAAGCGCACGCCGCGCCGGCGGGCCTCGGGGATCCAGCGTTCGAGGGCGGCGAGGGTGGCGGGACGGGGATGGCCGATGGCGAGCGCCGCTCCCAGCCGCCGCGCCGTCTCCTCGGCCTCCGCCAGGCGCGCCAGCACCGCCGCCACCGTCGCCTCGTTGTCGACGAACACGTCACGTACGGCGAAGGGCACGAGGAAGGTGCGGGCGAGGGGCGCGGCCACCGAATGCGGCGTGGTGCGGCTGTCCACGAAGAAGAGACCGCGGGCCGCGAGCTCCGCCATGAGCACCCGCATGCCGGGGCGGTGGGCGGTGAAGCGGCTGCCCATGTGGTTGTTGACGCCCACGGCATCCGGCACGGCGGCGAGGGCGGCGGCCACGGTGCGGCGGAGCGCCGCCGCGTCCATGTCCACCCGCAGCACCAGCGGTCCCGGGTCCACCGCCGGGTCTTCCGGCTCCATGGGCAGATGCAGCAGCACCTCCGCGCCGGCCTCCCGTGCCAGCGCCAGTCCTCGGGCCGTGCGCGCCGGATAGGGGAGGAAGGCGAGGGCCACCGGCACGCCGAGGGCGAGGGTGCGGCGCACCAGCGCCGGATCGTGACCGAAGTCGTCCAGCAGCAGGGCGAGGCGCGGTGCCGGCGCCACCGCGTCGGTCGCGACCGGCGATGGCGCCGGCGGGCGTGCGGCGAGGCGGGTCGATCCCGCGAGGCGCGCCGGCGGCAGCAGGAAGGCCGGAGTGGCGGTGAGCTGGACCGGAAGGTGGTCACCGGTCGCCGCACCGTGGGCGTGAGGCCGCGTCGGAACGGGGACGACGACGAGCCCCAGCCATGCGACGAAAAGGACGAGACGGGACGGCACGGGCGGCTTGGCATCCCTGTGGCCCTGTGGTCCATATGCGCAGCCGGAGGGTGGAGCAAGGGTGACGAGAGGTGTCCGGGTCCGAGCGGGCCGGCGAGCCCCCGGGCGAACCCCGGGGACGGCGGAGTGAAGACCAATGGCGGGTGTGAGTGCCGGCGTCGTCCTCGGCGCCTGGCTCGCGGGCTATCTCGCGGGGTCCGTCCCCTTCGGCCTGCTGTTCGCCCGCTGGGCCGGCGCCGGCGACGTGCGTCGCATCGGCTCCGGGAACATCGGCGCCACCAATGTGCTGCGCACCGGCCGCCACGGCCTCGCCCTCGCCACCCTCCTGGCCGATGCCCTCAAGGGCGCGCTGCCGGTGTGGGTGGCCCAGCGGGGCTGGGGGCTGGACCTCGCCGCCCAGGTCGGCGTGGCGGCGGTGCTGGGCCACTGCTTTCCCGTCTGGCTGCGCTTCCGCGGCGGCAAGGGGGTGGCGACGGCCACCGGCGTGCTCTTCGCCCTGACCCCGCTGCTGGGACTGGTGGCGCTCCTGGTGTTCGTGGTGGTGGTGGCCATCACCCGCTATGTCTCGGCCGGTTCGCTCGCCGCCGCCTTCGCCACGCCCCTCTTCGCCCTCGCCTGGGGGCGCGAGGTGGAGGCGCTGGCCTATGCCTTCGTCGCCACGGTGGTGATCGTCCGCCATCGCGACAACATCCGGCGCCTGCTCACGGGCACCGAACGTGAACTGCGTCTGCGCCCCGGTGGCGATCCGCCGGAGGAGGCGGACTAGGCGGAGACGGTGGCGAGGGGGGCCGCCTCCAGGGCCAGCTCCAGATAGCGGCGGGCACGGGCGTACCAGTGGGCCTCGCCGCACGGTCCGGGATCGGCGGCGTGCCAGACGGCGAGACGGGCGCGCTGGATTCCCCGGAACAGACGGTAGAAGGCATAGAGGGGGGCGCCGGGCCGGTCGCCGGTGAGGCGCTCGTAGGTGGCGACGGCGAAGGCGCCGGCCGCCGGCCGCCCGAGGCGGGCGCATTCGAGCTCCAGATAGGCGATCTCGTCGGCGGCATCGCGGATGCGAAGCTCCCGCGAGAACTCGAGACAGTCGATGATCGCCGGGGGATCGCCGAGATAGACGTGTTCGGGACGGAGGTCGCCGTGGGCGTCGATCACGTGCCCGGCCCGCACCCGAGCCGTCAGCGCCGCGCGTTGGATGGCGAAGGCGCGGAAGAGGGCGGACAGGGCGGCGTCCACGAGGCGCGGGGCGATGCGCTCGGCCGGTCGTTCCAGGGCCAGCACGTCGAGGGCGATCTCCCGCGTCATCACCTCCAGATGGGCCTCGGGCGTGCGTCCGGCGGGTGGCGACTCCCGGAAGAAACGGCAGAGATGGGCGAGGGTCCGCCGGAAGGCCGTGGGATCGGGCGGTCCCGCCCGCAGCACCGCATCCAGCATCAGCCGTGCGTCCAGACGCACCATCTCCAGGAGCCAGTCCACCGGCGTGCCGGGGCCACCCAGAGCGAGACGCCCGTCGTCACGCACCACCAGCGGCACCACGGCGAGATAGACCCAGTCGGCGAGCCGACGGTTGAGACGGAGTTCGGCCTCGGCATCGGCCCGCCGCGCCGCCGGGTCCGTCAGGTCGAGATGGGGCAGGCGCAGGGGCTTCTTGAGCTTCCAAGCCCGGCGTTCGGTGAGGAACACCCAGGAGCTGCGGGTCTCCCGCACCTCCACGCGCGCCGGCCGCTCGTCCGGATAGGCCGCCGGCGACGACAGGAAGGCCAGCTTCGCCGCCGTCTCCACCATGATCACCGGCGGGCCCCGCGGCCGGCCGCCGCGTGCTCCTCCTCCAGCTCCGCCACCAGGGCGGCGAGTCCCGGCGACAGCCGCACCGGATAGGCGTCGCGGGCGGGCTCCGGACGACGCAGGAAGTCCGGCAGACGGGCGAGTTCACGGGCGGCGTGGGCGCGGACCTCCTCGAGGGAGGGCAGCACGGCCACCCGCCGCCCGCCCCGCATCACCGGCCGCAGCAACGGCTCGCCCGCCATCGTCTCACCGTCGAGGGCGATCACGTCCTCCACCATCCGCCCCTCCTCGAGGCGACGGTACACCTGCTTGCGGCCGGGGAGCGTCGCCTTGCCCTCGGAACGCTTGAAGCGGGGGCGGCCGTCGTACTCCACCAGCTTGTAGGCGCAGTCGAGGGAGGCCCAGTCGTTGGAGGTGGTGAGGCTGGTGCCGATGCCGTAGCCGTCGATGGGGACCCCTTCGGCCACGTGACGGGCGATGAGATGTTCGTCGATGCCGCCGCTCGCGAGGATGCGCACCTCCCCGAGGCCGCCCTCGTCGAGGATGCGCCGGACGCGGCGGGCGTGTTCGGCGAGATCTCCGGAGTCCAGCCGCACGCCGTGGATGCGGATGCCCTCGGCGGCGAGCCGCGGCGCCAGTGCCACCACCTTGCGGGCGGCGGCCTCGGTGTCGTAGGTGTCGATGAGGAACACCACCGCCTGCGGCCGCGCCCGTGCGAAATCGAGGAAGGCGTCCTCCTCGCGCTCGTGGGCCTGGACGAAGGAGTGGGCCATGGTGCCGAAGACGGGGATGCCGAAGACGGGTTCGGCCGGCACGGTGGCGGTGCCGGCGAAGCCGGCGATGTAGGCGGCCCGGGCCGCCAGCAGTCCCGCCTCGGCGCCGTGGGCGCGGCGCAGGCCGAAGTCCACGAGGGTGCGCCCCGCCGCCGCCAGCACCATGCGCACCGCCTTGCTGGCGATCAGCGTCTGGAAGTGCAGCAGATTGATGATGCGCGTCTCCAGGAACTGGGCCACCGGCAGCGGCGCCGTCACCCGCAGGATGGGTTCGTTGGCGAACACCACCGTCCCCTCGGGCACCGCGTCCACGTCCCCGGTGAAGCGCCAGGCGGCGAGGCGCTCGACGGTGGACTCGGGAAAGCGCCCGCTCTCCCGGAGCCAGGCCAGCTCGCGCGCGTCGAAGCGTGCCGTCTCCAGATAGCGCACCACCTGTTCGAGTCCCGCCGCCAGCAGGAAGTTGCGGCAGGGCGGCAGCGTGCGCACGAAGAACTCGAAGCTCGCCACCGCCGTCATGCCGGCCTCGAGGTAGGCCTCGTACATGTTGAGCTCGTAGAGGTCGGTCATGAGCGGCGTACGGCAGATGTCGAACCCGTAGAAGGGCTCCGTCGGCGAGGACGCGTCGGTCATCGCAGCTCTCCCGCGGTGATCGGGGAACGCCGGCGCCGCGAGCTTAGTCCGCCGGCGGCGCCTCGGCGAGCGCCGCCACCACCTCCTCGTCGTCGATCTGGCGGAAATCGTCGTAGAACTGACCCACCGCCGCGAACCACTCGGGGGCGTGCAGGCACACCACCTCGTCCGCCTCTTCACGCAGACGCGCAAGGGTCTCGGGAGGGGCCACGGGCACGGCGAGGATCAGGCGCCGCGGCCCGCGCCGCCGCACCGCCCGCAGGGCGGCCCGGGTGGTGGCACCGGTGGCGACACCGTCGTCCACCACGATGGCGGTGCGTCCCGCCACCGGGGCCGGGGCGCGACCGGCGAGATAGCGGGCGCGCCGGCGGGCGATCTCCCCGAGCTCCCTGGCCTTCGTCCGCTCCAGCCAGGATTCGTCGATCCCGGCGGTCCGCCGCACGTCCTCGTTCACCACCAGCACCGGCGCCTCGCCGTTGGCCACGGCGCCGACGGCGAGCTCGGGCTGATGGGGGACGCCGATCTTGCGCACCATCACGAGATCGAGGGGACAGTCCAGGGCGCGGGCGATCTCCCGCCCCACCGGCACGCCGCCCCGCGGCAGCGCCAGCACCACACAGGGCGGCGCCACCCGCCCGCTCAGGGTCTCCGCCAGCAACCGGCCCGCCTCGCTGCGATCGCGGAAACGCATGATCCACCTCCTCGCGGCCGGTCTCCGGATTCCCGCAATGCCGATCGATTCCGCTTGCCTCGGCGGCACCGGTCGTCTTTGCAGGGACCGGGCATCCGACGGGAGACCGGTGGTGTTCCGTCTCTACCATGTGCCCCTCTGCCCCTTCAGCCGCAAGGTGCGGCTGGCGTTGGCCGAGCGCGGCCTCGCCTTCGAGGCGGTGACGGTGGAGCCGTGGCGCGGCGACGAACGTCTGCTCGCCCTCAATCCGGCGGGGGAGGTGCCGGTGCTGGAACACGACGGTCTCGCCATTTGCGACAGCAATGCCATCGCCGAGTATCTGGAGGAGACCTTCCCCGAACTCACCCTCTACGGGACCACGCCGGCGGAGCGGGCGGAGACACGGCGGCTGGTGTTCTGGTTCGATGTCAAGTTCCGTCGTGAGGTGACGGATCTGTTGTGGGGCGAGAAACTGCTGCGGCGCATGCGGCGGGCGGGGCATCCCGCCTCCGAGCGACTGCGGGCGGGGGTCCGCCATCTGCGCGAACATCTGGCCTATGTGTCGCTGCTTTACGAACAGCGACGCTGGCTCGCCGGCGATCGGCTGACCATGGCCGACCTCGCCGCCGCCGCGCATCTGTCGGTGCTGGACTATCTCGGCGACGTGCCGTGGGACGCCTTTCCCGCCGCCCGCGAGTGGTACGCCCGGATCAAGTCACGGCCCGGTTTCCGGCCGCTGCTGGCGGACCGGGTGACCGGCATCCGGCCGGCGCCCCACTACGACGACCTGGACTTCTGAGGGCGGACCTCAGCGCGGCACGGCCGCGAGCTGGAGACGGCGCGCCTGGGCGATCCAGCTCCGCAGTTCGTCCAGATTGGGGGTGCGCCGGCACAGCCGCTCGTCGCGGTTGAAGCGCTCCAGTCGCTGCCACAGATCGCGCGGCCGCATGACGGCGAGCTCGCGGGTGGTCCGCACGCCGACGGCTTCCAGGAGACGGGCGAAGCCATGGCCGATCCCCACGATGCGGGACATGTCGGCCTGCGCCACCAGGTCCTCCAGCACCGCCGGCGCCACCGTCAGGCGACGGGCCAGGGCGAGAATGCCGCCGGCCTCCCGCACCGCCTCCAGCAGCCGGTCGCAGCGAGTGATGCCGAAACGGCCCAGCCGCCGGCGCACCGCCGGTGGCACCATGCGCAGCTTGCAGATGGGCAGACTCTCGACACGGGCGACCGGAGCCGCCGCATCGTCACCGGACTCCTCGGGGCGATCCATCGCTGCCTCCCCCGGTATGATCCCGAGTGCCGAAATCGCGGCATCATAACCCGTCCGGAGACGGCCGGCGAGGACGGGGGGCGGGGCTCACGCGATCGTGATCACCGCCTCAGGCCGGCAGCGGGGCACCGCGATAGCGGGCCAGCACGCCCTCGAGCACCGCGGCGAACTCGGCCCGCTCGTCGGGGGTGAGGAACTGACCGATGGCGAGGCGACGGCCGTGGGAGGCCAGCACCAGATGGGGGCCACCCGGTCGCGAACGGTCCAGCTCCACCCGCACCCAGTAGGGTTCGAAGCGCCACTCGCGGCAGCGCCCGCTCGGCTCCACCCGCCGCACCAGCAGGCCGTCGCGGGGATCCACCCGCACCAGTTCGTGGCGTCGGGCGGCCCGCCGCGAGATCTGGAAGGCCACCAGCAGCGCCACGGCGTCGAGCCCGAAGAAACCGCTCACCGGCCAGGCGCCCATGCCGGCGAAGACGACGGCCATGACCACGCTCACGGCCAGGACGGCCGCGGCCAAGACCAGGAAGCCCCGGTGGCCCAGCGGAGGATTGGGATAGAGGACGGCCTCGAACGCGCGCATGATCCCTGTCCGAACGGTGGCGGCTCGATCCGGGGCCCTTTCTCTTTCCTTCATATGCCGCTAGGAGCGCGGCGGCAACCGCCGGAGGCTGCGGATGCGGACCCCGACCATGGGCGAGGCCCGGGACGCCGACTGGCCCTCGCGCCTCTCCCCCGAAGAAGTCGAACGCTTCTTCGCCCGTCTCGCCGAGCACGATCCCGCGCCCACCACCGAACTGGATCATCACGATCCCTTCACCCTCCTGGTGGCGGTGGTGCTCTCCGCCCAGGCCACCGACCGGGGCGTCAACCGGGTGACGGCCGAACTCTTCCGCCGCGCCCGCACGCCCGAGGACTTCCTGCGTCTCGGCGAGGAGGGGATCGCCCGCCACATCCGCAGTCTCGGTCTCTGGCGCAACAAGGCGAGGAACCTCGTGGAACTGTCGCGGCTGCTGCTGGAGCGGCACGGCGGCGAGGTGCCGCGGAGTCGCGAGGAACTCGAGCGCCTGCCCGGCGTGGGGCGCAAGACCGCGGCCGTGGTCCTCAACCAGGCCTTCGGCGCGCCCACCATCGCCGTCGACACCCACGTCTTCCGGGTGGCCAACCGGACCGGTCTGGCACCGGGACGAACGCCGGTGCAGGTGGAGCGGGCACTGGAGCGGGTGGTCCCCGAGCGCTACCGGCGTCACGCCCATCACTGGCTGATCCGGCTCGGCCGCTACGTCTGCAAGGCGCGGCGGCCCGAGTGCCGGCGCTGTCCGGTGGTGGATCTGTGCCGCTATCCGCACAAGACCCCGTCGCCCGAGGCGGCCGCCGACGGAAGGCGGCGCTAGGGGGCGGGACCTTGCGGCGGCGCGGAATCCGTCCTATCTGCAGGCCGCCTTCGCCGGCGAAGGCACGGGTCGTGTCGTGTCCGTACCAGCGCGGGAGAGCGAGCCATTATCGAGGTCCAGGTCCGCGACAACAACATCGACCAGGCCCTGCGGGCGCTGAAGAAGAAGATGCAGCGCGAGGGGCTCTACCGCGAGATGCGCATGCGGCGTTTCTACGAGAAGCCCTCCGAGCGCCGGCGGCGCGAGAAGGCCGAGGCCATCCGCCGCTACCGCAAGCTCCTCAAGAAGAAGATGGAGCGCGACGAGCTCTGAGGCGGGCCTTTCCGCCCACCGTCGGGCCCGCGGCCGCGCGGGCTCTTCGCCTTTTCAGGCGGCCACCAGATAGCCCCCGTCCACCGGGATCGCCGCGCCGGTGACGAAGTCGGCACCGGGGCCGGCGAGGAAGACGGTGACGGCGGCGAGGTCGCGCGGCTCGCCCCACCGTCCCACCGGCGTGCGGGCGATCACCTTCTCGTGCAGCCCGGGAACCTCGCGCCGGGCGTGGCGGGTGAGGTCGGTGTCGATCCAGCCCGGCAGCACGGCATTGGCGCGGATCCCGTCGGCCGCCCAGGCGGTGGCATAGGCCCGCACCAGCTGCACCACCCCGCCCTTGGCGGCGCAGTAGGGGGCGTTGAAGGGTGCGGCGAGGTGGCTCATGATGGAGCCCACCACCAGGATGCGTCCCCGCCCGCTCGCCCGCAGATGGGGACGGGCCGCCACGCACAGGCGGTGGACGCTCACGAGATCGACCTCGAGGACGTGGGCGAACTCCTCCTCGGTATAGTCCTCGGGACGCTTGCGGATGTTGGTGCCGGCGTTGGCCACCACCACGTCCAGCCGGCCGAAGTGGGCCACCGTCGCCGCCACCAGCCGCGCCGGCACCTCCCGCTCGGCGAGATCGCCCCGCAGCACCAGCGGCTCACGCCCGTAGCCCCGTAGGACCGCGGCCGCCCGGGCGTTCTTGGTCTCGTCGCGGCCGGCCACGGCCACGGCCGCGCCGTGGGCGGCGAGGGCCTCGGCCATGGCGAGGCCGATGCCGCCGTTGCCGCCGGTGACCAGGGCGACGGTGCCCTCGAGATCGAACAGATCGTGCATCGCGCGCCTCCCTCGGACCCGTGCGAGGCTAGCACGGAACGTCCGCCGTCACGAGGGTGGAGGGCCCGGGCTTGTCAAATCCCTCCCGTCCCGCTTTGCTCTCGGTATCGGGAAGGATCCCGAAGGGGAGGCATCGCGATGACCACGACCTTCCGACGACTGCTCGGTACCTTCGCCGTCGTCGCCGCCCTGGGTGCGGGTGCGGCGCAGGCGCAGAGTCTCCGGCTCATGACGGGTCCGCAGGGCGGCTCCTGGTATCCGCTCGGCGGCACCATCAAGAACATCGTGGAGACGGCGGTCCCCGGCACCTCCATCCAGGTGCTGCCGGGTGCCGGCATCGCCAACGTCAAGGCGGTGGAGGCGGGCAAGGCCCAGATGGGCTTCGCCAACTCCGTCTCCACGGTGGACGCCATCCAGGGGCGGCCCCCCTTCGACGCCCCCGCCCGTAACGTCTGCAACGTGGCGACCCTCTATCCCCAGTACTTCCAGATCGTGGCCCTGGCGGACTCGGGCATCCGCACGCCCGCCGACATCCGGGGCAAGGCCCTCACCACCCAGCCCAAGGGCAACACCGGCGAGGCCATCACCCGCCATCTGCTCGAGGCCTACGGCATGGGCTCCGACGATCTCGCGCGGGTGAGCTTCGGTTCCTACACCGACAGTGTCCAGCTCATGAAGGACGGCAATGCCGACGTCTTCACCCTGGGCACCACCATCCCGGCCGGCGCCATCATGGATCTGGCCTCGGCCCGGTCCATCCGGCTGGTCCCCATCGACGACGACGGCCTCGCCCGCATGCAGGGCTTCAATCCGGGCTACAAGCGCGCGGTGATTCCCGCCGGCACCTATCCGGGACAGGAGGAGGCGGTGCCCACCATCGGCTACGCCACCCACATCATCGCCCGCTGCGATCTGGATCCCGACTTCGTCTTCCGCTTCCTCGAGGCGGTGTCGGGCGCACTCGACGATCTGGCGGCGGTGGCCAAGGCCATCGCCGGTCTCGACACGGCCGGCATGGCCCGTGACATCGGCGTGCCGCTGCATCCGGGTGCCGAGCGCTTCTACCGCGACCGCGGCGCCCTCTGACGGCGGGGCGGAGGCCGTCCGTGCGTCCGCCGTGGCGGCCCGCCTCGCCCGTCGCCGGGGCGATCGCCGTGATCGCCCTGGCGATGACCGCCTTCCATTTGTGGGTGGGGTTCTTCGGCGCACCCGATTCGCTGGTGCTGCGCGCGGCCCATCTCGGCTTCGCGCTGGTGCTGGCCTTTCTCCTCTATCCCCGCCGCGGCGGGGAGCCGGAGCGGCCGAGAGCGCTGGACCTGCTCTTCGCACTGGGCGTCTTCGCGGCCTCGGCCTATCCCGTCCTGAGCCTCGACTACATCTACGACCGTTTCATCTACGTCGACGACCTGCGGCCGGCGGACTGGATCTTCGGTCTGATCATGCTGCTGCTGCTGCTGGAGGCGACCCGCCGCGCCCTGGGGCCGGCCCTGCCCCTCACCGCCGTCGCCTTCCTCCTCTACGCTCTGCTCTTCGCCGACGTGTCGCCGCAGGTGCTGATGGAGCAGCTCTACGTCTCCACCGAGGGCATCTACGGCATCCCCACCAGCGTCTCCGCCACCTATGTGATGCTGTTCATCCTCTTCGGAGCGATGGTGGAGCGCACCCGCACCGGCCGCTTCTTCATGGACCTGGCGTTGGCGCTCACCGGCCACACCACCGGTGGACCCGCCAAGGTGGCCTGCATCACCTCCGGCATGTTCGGCACCGTCTCCGGTTCGGCGGTGGCCAACGTCATGACCACCGGCGCCTTCACCATTCCGTTGATGAAACGGCTGGGCTACCGGGCGGGCTTCGCCGGCGCGGTGGAGGCGGTGGCCTCCACCGGCGGCCAGCTCATGCCGCCCATCATGGGGGCGGCGGCCTTCATCATGGCCGAGTTCCTGGGCGTCTCCTATCTGCAGGTGACCATCTGGGCCCTGCTGCCGGCCCTGCTCTATTACGTCGCCCTGTTCGCCGCCATACATTTCGAGGCCCGGCGGAGCGGTCTCGTGGGCCTGCCGCGGGCGGAACTGCCGCGGCCCGGACAGGTGCTGGCGGAGGAGGGGCATCTCGCCATTCCCCTCGTCGTCATCGTCGCCATGCTGGTGGCCGGCTGGAGCGCCCCCTTCGCGGCGCTGGCGGGTATCGTCTCGGTGTTCCCGGTGGCGCTGCTGCGCGCCACCACCCGCGATACCGTCACGTTTGCCAATCTTCTGGACGCCTGCATCGCCGGTGCCCGCAACACGGTCCCGGTGGCCCTGGCCTGCGGCTGTGCGGGCATCGTCATCGGCGTCGTCACCCTGACCGGTCTCGGCATCGACTTCACCGGGCTCGTGCTCTCCATCGCCGAGAACACCCTGATCGTGGCGCTGCTGCTCACCATGCTGGCGGGGATCGTGCTGGGCATGGGGATGCCCACCTCGCCCGCCTACATCATGCAGGTGGCGCTGCTGGTGCCGGCACTGGTGAAACTCGGAGTCGCCCAGCCGGCCGCCCATCTCTTCGCCCTCTACTTCGCCGTCCTCTCCTCCATCACCCCGCCGGTGGCCCTCGCCGTGTACGCCGCCAACGGGCTCTCCGGCGCCAGCCTGTGGGAGACGGGGCGCACCGCCGTCCGCCTCGGTCTCACGGGCTACATCGTGCCCTTCATGTTCGTCTACGGCCCCGCCCTGCTGATGGAGGGGAGCTGGGGGGAGGTGCTGCTGGCGGCGACCACCGCCTTCGTCGGAGTCGTCGGCCTCGCCGCCGCCCTCGTCGGTCATCTGCGGGCCCCGCTGGCCCTCTGGCAGCGGGGAGCCCTCGGCGCCGCCGCCTTGGTGCTGGTGGTGCCGGGCCCGGTGACCGACGCGGCGGGTGCGCTGCTGCTGGCGGTGGCGCTGCTGCCGCAGCTCGTCCCGCGCCGGCGCGCCGTCTGACCTTGCGACGGGGGCCGCGACACCCCAGCTTCCGTGCGACAAGGCGTCCGGAGGCGCTTGCCCCGCGACCGTGGCCTCGGTCATGGATCGGACGGGGAACAGGGCAGCCGCAGTCGGGAGGGAAACCATGGCGCAAGCCGGCGAAGGTGGCACCGCCCTCTACGGCGAGGTCTATCCCGTCAAGCCGGAGTGGGCGGCGCGGGCGTGGATCACCCGCGAGAAGTACGAGGAGATGTACCGTCGCTCCGTCGAGGATCCGGAGGGCTTCTGGGCGGAGCAGGCGCGCACCTTCATCGACTGGTACCGCGAACCCACGAGGATCAAGGACGTCTCCTACCGCCGCCCGGACGTGCACATCCGCTGGTTCTGGGACGGCGAGCTCAACGCCTGCTACAACTGCGTCGACCGCCATCTCGAAACCCGCGGCGACCAGGTGGCCATCATCTGGGAGGGCGACGATCCCGCCAGGGACCGCCGCATCACCTATCGGGAACTGCACCGGATGGTGTGCCGCTTCGCCAACGTCCTCCGGGAGATGGGCGTCGGCAAGGGGGATCGGGTGACCATTTACATGCCCATGATCCCCGAGGTGGCGGTGGCCATGCTGGCCTGTGCCCGCATCGGCGCCATCCACTCGGTGGTCTTCGGCGGCTTCTCGGCCGAGAGCCTCGCCGACCGCATCAACGACGCCCGCGCCCGACTGGTGATCACCTGTGACGAGGGCATCCGCGGCGGCCGGCGGATCCCCCTCAAGGCCAACACCGACGCCGCCCTCGAGAAGTGCGACGGCGACGTGAAGGTGCTGGTGCTGCGGTACACCGGTGCCGAGGTGAACTGGGTGGAGGGGCGCGACCACGATCTCGGGGCCATGCTGGAGAAGGCCTCGGAGGTCTGTGAGCCGGAACGGATGAACGCCGAGGACCCGCTGTTCATCCTCTACACCTCCGGCTCCACGGGCAAGCCCAAGGGCGTGCTCCACACCACCGGCGGCTACATGGTCTACGCCGCCATGACCCACAGATACGTCTTCGACTATCACGACGGCGACGTCTACTGGTGTACGGCCGACGTAGGCTGGATCACCGGCCACAGCTACATCGTCTACGGTCCCCTCGCCAACGGCGCCATCACCCTGATGTTCGAGGGCGTGCCCAACTATCCCACCTGGTCGCGCTTCTGGGAGGTGGTGGACAAGCACGGCGTCAACATCTTCTACACCGCCCCCACCGCCATCCGCGCCCTCATGCGCGAGGGCGACGAATGGGTGAAGCGCACCTCGCGCCGCTCCCTGAAGCTGCTGGGCACGGTGGGCGAACCCATCAATCCGGAGGCCTGGCGCTGGTACTACCGGGTGGTGGGCGAGGAGCGCTGCCCCATCGTGGACACCTGGTGGCAGACGGAGACCGGCGGCATCCTCATCACGCCGCTGCCCGGCGCCATCGACCTCAAGCCCGGTTCGGCCACCCGGCCCTTCTTCGGGGTCCGGCCCGCCATCGTCGACGGCGAGGGCCGCATCCTCGAGGGCGCGTGCGAGGGCAATCTGGTGATGCTGGACTCCTGGCCCGGCCAGATGCGCACCGTCTTCGGCGACCACGAGCGTTTCGTCCAGACCTACTTCTCCACCTTCGAGGGGATGTACTTCACCGGGGACGGTGCCCGTCGGGACGAGGACGGCTACTACTGGATCACCGGCCGGGTGGACGACGTGATCAACGTCTCCGGCCACCGTCTCGGCACGGCCGAGATCGAGAGTGCCCTGGTCCAGCACCGCGCCGTGGCCGAGGCGGCGGTGGTGGGCTTCCCCCACGACATCAAGGGACAGGGCATCTACTGCTACGTGATCCTCAAGGAGGGGGTGGAGGGTTCGGAGGCCCTGGTGGACGAGCTCCGCCAGCAGGTGCGCCGGCTCATCGGCCCCATCGCCACGCCGGACGTGATCCAGTTCGTGCCGGGCCTGCCCAAGACCCGGTCGGGCAAGATCATGCGCCGCATCCTGCGCAAGATCGCGGCCGGCGAGTATCGCGAGCTGGGGGACACCACCACCCTGGCCGAACCGGCGGTGGTGGAGGTGCTCATCACCGAGGCGAAGCGCCTGCGCAGCTGACGATGATCGCGCCCCGGCGGAGTGCGGAGGCGCTCCGCCGGAAACGACGGGATCGTGGCCACTTCCCGCGGGCTCTCGCCGCTCCAGATTCCGATCATGAGCCGGCGAGAGGTGACCCGCAGGACCGGGGGCGACGTCGCGGCCTTCCTCGAGAGGCTCGCGCGCACGCCGGTGCGGGCCGAGGAGGGCGGACGCGGGCGGGTGATCTTCGCCCTCGATGCCACCGCCTCGCGCGAGCCCACCTGGGACCGCGCCGCCCGGGTGACCGGCGAGATGTTCCTGGAGGCGGCGCGCCTCGGCGGCCTCGAGGTGCAGCTCGTCTACTACCGCGGCTTCGACGAATGCCGGGCGAGCCGCTGGCTGGCCGATCCGGCGCGGCTGGTGCGGCTGATGAGCGGGGTCGGCTGTCGTGCCGGCGAGACCCAGATCGCCCGGGTCCTCCGCCACGCCATCCGCGAGGCGCGGACGGCGCGGGTGCACGCCCTCGTCTTCGTGGGCGACTGCTGCGAGGAGGAGGTGGACGCGCTCGGCCGCCTCGCCGGCGAGCTGGGACTCCTGGGGGTGCGCGCCTTCCTCTTCCAGGAAGGCGACGATCCCGTGGCGCACCGGGCCTTTCGCCACATCGCCCGGCTCACGGGCGGCGCCCACTGCCGCTTCGATTCCTCGGCGCCGCGCGAGCTCGCCGAACTGCTGCGGGCGGTGGCCGCCTATGCCGCCGGCGGCGTGCCGGCGCTCGAGGCGGCGGCCCGCCGTTCCGCCCTGCCCCAGGTGAGACTGCTGGCGCGCCAGGTGCGCTGAGGCCATGAGCGGCTGGCTGCTGCTGGCCCTCCTCGCCGCCGTGCTCGCCGTCCTCGCCCTGCGCTGGCTCGCCACCGTGCCGGCGAGCGAGCTGGCCCGGGCGATCCGCACCTTCGTCGCCGTCTTCGGATCACTGCTGGGGGCCGGCCTCGTCTACGCCGGACGGGTGGGCCTCGCCATCGCGGCGCTGGCGGCGGCGGCCGTGGCCCTGCGCAGCCTGTGGCGGGCGCGGCGGCCGGCCGATCCCCTCGAAGGGGAGGATGGGGCGGAGGACGCGGTCAGCCGGGCCGTCACCGACTGGCTGGAGATGGAACTGGACCACGCCAGCGGGCGGGTGGACGGACGCGTGCGGCGCGGGACGAAGGCGGGCCTGCGCCTCTCCCGTCTGGATCTCGACGCCCTGCTGGAACTGCTGGCGGAAATCCGCGCCCACGATCCGGACAGCGTGGCGCTGCTGGAAGCCTATCTCGACCGGCGCGATCCCGCCTGGCGCACCCGGGCCCACGCCCGCCGGGAGGAGGCCGGTCCTGCGGGGGGCGGCGGAGAGATGGACGAGGCCACCGCCTGGGCGGTCCTCGGCCTCGAGCCCGGCGCCGACGAGGAGGCCATCCGGGCCGCCCATCGCCGGCTGATGGCGAAGATCCACCCGGACCACGGCGGCAGCGAATATCTCGCCCGGCAGCTCAACCTCGCCCGCGACGTGCTGCTGCGACGGAAGCGGGCCGGAGCGACACGGCGTTAACGGGTCGTTCAGGAAGGGGTGGCAGAGTCCGCCGCGGCGGCACGGCGGACGGCAGGATCTGCCGGGTCCGGAGCCCGGGACGTCCCACCACCGCCGTTCCGCCGCCCCGGCACGGATCGTGCGAGGGCCGGGGTGGACGCGCCGTTGGAGACGGTCCATGGACAACACCGCCTATCTGGCGCTGGCCCGCGCGCTCTCGGTGCGCCGCCGTCTCGACGTCATCGCCAACAACATCGCCAACATGAACACCCCCGGCTTCAAGGCGGAGCTGGAACGGGCGGCGAGCGTGCCCTGGCGGGGGCGCGACGGAGAACGGGTCCATTTCGTGCAGGACGTGGGCCGCCTCTTCGATCCCGCCGAGGGACCGCTGCTGTCCACGGGCAATCCCCTCGACCTCGCCATCCACGGGCCCGGCTGGTTCACGGTGATGACGGCGGACGGGCCCGCCTATACCCGCGCCGGCCGCTTCGAACGCGATCCCACGGGGCGCATCGTCACCTCGCAGGGCTATGCCCTGCTGGACGAGAACGGCGCGCCCATCGAGATCCCGCCGGATGCCGGCGAGATCACCGTCGCCGGAGACGGCACCGTGTCCACCGAGGAGGGGCCCGTGGCCCGCATCCGTCCGGTGGTGTTCGCCGATCCGGCGGTGCTGCGGCGGGCCGGAGACGGGCTGTTCCGCACCGACGAGATCCCGGAGCCGACGGAGAAGAGCCGGATCGTCCAGGGCATGCTCGAGGGGTCCAACGTGCGTCCGGTCCAGGAGCTCACCCGTCTGATGGAGGTGCAGCGCAGCTACGAGCGGGCGCTGCAGCTCATCGGCACCCACTACGAGCTCGAACGTCGCACCACCGAACGGACGCTCGCGCGGAGTTGAGCATGTCGCGGTCGCGTCCGCAAGCGAGGGGAGACGGAACATGCGTGCGCTGAGCGTCGCCGCCACGGGGATGATGGCCCAGCAGCTCCATGTGGAGGTCATCGCCAACAACATCGCCAACATGACCACCACCGGCTACAAGCGCCACCGGCCGGAGTTCCAGGACCTGCTCTACCAGAGCGAACGCCGCATCGGCGCCGCCTCCTCCCAGAACGGCACGGTGGTGCCCGCCGGTGTCCAGCTGGGTCTCGGCGTCAAGACGGCGGCCGTCTACCGCGTGAACGAGCAGGGACCGCTGGTGAACACCGAGAACACCCTCGATCTCGCCATCCAGGGCGAGGGTTTCTTCGTGGTCGAACTGCCCGACGGGCGCATCGCCTACACCCGCTCCGGCAACTTCCAGCTCTCGCCGGAGGGCACCATCGTCACCGCCGACGGCTACACCGTCTCGCCGGGCATCACCGTGCCCGCCGACGCCGTCGACATTTCCATCAACGCCGAGGGCGGGATCTACGCCAAGATCCGCGGCCAGGTGGAGCTGCAGCCGCTGGGCCAACTCCAGCTCGCCCGCTTCGTCAATCCGGCCGGGCTGGAGGAGATCGGGGGCAATCTGCTGGTGGAGACGCCGGCATCCGGACCCGCCGATCTCGGCACGCCCGGCAGCGACGGTTTCGGCACCGTGCTCCAGGGCTTTCTGGAGAACTCCAACGTCAATCCGGTGCAGGAGATCACCGCCCTCATCACGGCCCAGCGGGCCTACGAGATGAACTCCAAGGTGATCCGTGCCGCCGACGAGATGATGGCCGCCACCAACCAGATGCGGTGATGCCATGCGCAGGTGGCACGAAACGTTCCGCTTCCGGTACCGTCCGGGGAGAGAAACCGGACGACGCCCACGATCGGCGGCGTTCCTCGCGGGGCTGCTGCTCCTGCTGCTGGCCATGGGCTCGGCGGTACCGGTGCGGGCCGCGGTGGTGGTGCTGGCCCCGGGCGAGCCCTTCGGGGCGGATCATCTGCGGCGGCTGTTCGCGGAGGATCTGCCGCCGGCCCCGCGGGACGGGCGGGTGGAACTGCGGGTGCACCGGCCCGCGCTGCCGCTCCCCAATCCCTCGGCGACGCCCATCCGTCTCGTGCCGGCGGACTGGGACCTGGATTCCGCGAGGGGTCGGTTCCGGGCGGTGGTGGAGGCGGTGGCCGGGGACGGCAGCCGGGCGACCCTGGTGCTGGTGGGGGAGCTGCGGGTGCTGGTGCCGGTCCCGGTGCCGCGGCGGCCGGTGCCCGCCGGCACACGGCTGGAGGCCGGGATGCTGGAGGTGGTCGAGAGACCGTTGCGGACGTTGCCGGCGGAGGTGGTGCGCGACGTGGGGGCGTTGCTGGGGCTGGAGACCCGGCGGCGGCTGCCGGCGGGCCGGCCCGTTCGGCGCGACGACGTGGGACCGCCGCGGCTGGTGCGGCGGGGCGATCCCGTGACCGTGGTCTACCGCAGCGGCGCCCTCGAACTGCTGCTCACCGCCCGGGCGCTGGAGGACGGCGGGCTCGGCCAGGTGGTGCGGCTGATCAATCCCGACAGCGGTCGCGGGCTGCGCGCCCGCATCACCGGCCCGCGCGAAGCGGTGGCGGTGGGAGGCGACGGATGATCCGGGTCGGATGCGGGATCCTCCGGGTCGTGGGGGCGCGGGCCGGAGGCGTCGTGCGGATGGTGCCGCGCGACCGGCCCGGGGCTTGGGGAGGGCGGAGCAGGCCGCCGGCGCCGGGACCGTGGGTGCGGGCGGCCCTGTTGCTGGCGCTGCTGCCGGCGCTGGCCGCCTGCAACATTCCCGAACGGCTGGCGCAGGTGGGGAAGGTGCCGGAGCTGGAGCCGGTGCGCGACCCCCGCACCGAGGTGGCCCGCGGCCCCGTCCGCATGCCGGTCCCGGCGCCGCGCCGGCAGATCCGGGCCGGACCGGCCTCGCTGTGGCGGGAAGGGGCGCGCGGCTTCTTCCGGGACCAACGGGCGCGGCGGGTCGGCGACATCGTCACCGTCGAGATCACCATCGCCGACCGCGCCAAGATCCAGAACCGCACGGTGCGGAGCCGCAAGAACGCCGACGCCATGGGCATGGCGGCCCTCTTCGGGGTGACGCAGCGGCTGGCGCGGGCGCTGCCGGGATCGCCCGACCCGGCGAAGCTCGTGGACCTCACCGCCAGCGCCGGACACGAGGGCAGCGGGGCGGTGGACCGGGCCGAGACCATCCGGCTCGCCGTGGCGGCGGTGGTCACTCAGGTGCTGCCCAACGGCAATCTGGTGATCCGCGGACGGCAGGAGGTGCGGGTCAACTACGAGCTGCGCGAGGTGGTGGTGGCCGGCGTGGTGCGGCCGGAGGACATCCGCCCCGACAACACCGTCAGTTCCGACCGCATCGCCGAGCTGCGGGTGGGCTACGGCGGCCGCGGTCAGATCACCGACGTCCAGCAGCCCCGCTGGGGTGCCCAGGTGCTGGACATCCTCCTGCCCTACTGAGGAGGACGATCAGGCCGCCGTCCGGGGAGGCGGTCGCGCCGGGGCCCGGGCGGAGCGGGCCACGGGGCTCTCCGCCGGCACCCCGGCGTGGGGTCGCGCCGGGCGCGCGGGGAGCGCGGCGTTCCCGCCGGGCCGCGACCGCGTCCACCGGGGGCGTGCCGGACGTCCGCAGAGGACGGGCATCGCCCGAACCCGGAGGACGTGACCCCGTGGCAGCGCAGCGGGCGCGGGAACGGCGGCTCGCGGTCCGGATGGCCGCCGCCTCCGAGGGACCCGCGACGCCCGGTGGTCGACCGGACCGGGTGGGCGCGGCAGGGCCCCGTCCACGGCCCGGGAGCGACGATACGGGGCGCGGGGGTTCGGGCACCGCCGTCTCGCCGTCCCCGGTGGCGCCCGTCCGCATGCACCCCTATGGTGCGGGGCCGGCATCCGGCGCGAACGCACGACCGGGCGGTGTGATGCACACCGGGAGATGTGGCCGCGTTGGCGGATGGATCCGCGCCTCACCTGCCGGGTTCCGCCTGCGGCGCGATCCGCCGTCGATCCCCTCGCCACGCGGTGCACATCCGCCGGGATCGACGGGACGACGCGCGATGGCCCGCGCCGGACCACCGGCCGGCGGGCATCCTCGTCCGGGACATGCCGCGCTCGGGGTGGCCGTCGACGCCGATCCCCACCGTCCGTCGCGATCCCGGCGAAGCCGCGAGCCGCCCGGGGACGGAGTCGCGCTGTGCCGAGGCACGGGCGACGCCCGCACCCTCGACGACGACGGCGGATGCCGCCGCGGACCCACCCCGAGGGGCTCCCCGACGTCGCTTCTGCGTGCCGTCCACCGCTTCGAACCGCGGACGGCCGCCCGCGGGTGCCGACGGATCGCCAGGCCGGAACCCGGGCATGGATCCCCGCGCCACCACCGAGGCCACGCGCCGGCAGCGGCCGGGGATGGCGGAGATGGTGCCACGCCCGGACAGCGCTTCGAGACGTGGAGCCTCCGCCCCGGCCGATGGTCGGCGGTGCCCGGAGGCACACGGCCGCGGACGGATCGCCGCGGCCGGGCGTTTCCGGGGATCCGTCGCCTCAGGGCAGCAGCACCGTGGCGCCGACGGTACGTCGCCCCTCCAGCGCGCGGTGGGCGTCGGCCACCCGCTCCAGCGGGAAACGCTGGCCGATCTCCACCCGCACCACCCCGCCCGCCACCACCTCGATCACGTCGCGGGCGTGCTCCAGCAGCAGCTCGCGGGTGCGGGTGTAGACGAAGAGGGTGGGACGGGTGAGGAACAGGGCGCCCTTGCGGGCCAGGAGCCCGATGTCGAAGGGATCCACCGGCCCGCTGGCGTTGCCGAAGCTCACCATCATCCCGAGGGGACGCAGACAGTCCAGGGAACGGAGGAAGGTGGCGCGACCGACGCCGTCGTAGACCACCGGCAGCTTCTCGCCGCCGGTGATCGCGTCCACCCGGGCGACGAAGTCCTCGCGGGTGTAGTCGATGGGATGATCACAGCCGTGGGCGCGGGCGATCTCCGCCTTCTCGGGACCGCCGACGGTGCCGATGACGGTCGCCCCCAGATGCTTGGCCCACTGGCAGGCGATGAGGCCGACGCCGCCGGCGGCGGCGTGGAAGAGGATGGGATCACCGGGCCGGACGGGGTAGGTGCGGCGCAGCAGATAGCGGGCGGTCATGCCCTTGAGCATCATGGCCGCCGCCACCTCGTCGGGGATGGAGTCGGGGATGGGGACGAGGTACTGCGCCGGCATGGTGCGCACGTCGCAATAGGCGCCGAGGGGGCCGGTACCGTAGGCGACCCGCTGGGCCGGCCGCAGGAAGTCCACCCCTTCGCCCACCGCCTCCACCACGCCGCAGGCCTCGAAGCCGGGGGTGAAGGGAAGCTGCGGCGGAGGATAGAGACCGGTGCGGAAATAGACGTCGATGAAGTTGAGACCGATGGCGGTGTGACGCAGCCGCACCTCGCCCGGCCCCGGCTCCGGCGGCTCGTAGCTCTCGATCTCCAGCACCTCGGGTCCGCCGTGTCGCCGGACCACCACCCGTCTCGCCATGGTCCACCTCCCCGATCCACCGAACCGGCGCCGCCGGCCCTCTCACTCCGTCCCGCCGCGCACGCGGCCGATCATGGCGCCCAGGGGCGCGCCGCCGAAGATGTGCACGTGGAAGTGCGGGACCTCCTGGCTGGCATCGGGACCGTTGTTGGCGAGGAAGCGATAGCCCCGCGCCTCCAGCCCCAGCCGTTCCGCCGTCCGCCCCACCGCCCGGAAGAAGCCGGCGATCTCCGCGTCGCTGGCACGGCGGTGGAAGTCGGCCATGTTGATGTACCTGCCCTTGGGAATGACCAGCACGTGCACCGGCGCGCGCGGATTGATGTCGTGGAAGGCGAGGGCCCATTCGTCCTCGTAGACCTTCCGGCAGGGGATCTCGCCGCGCAGGATCCGTGCGAAGACGTTGCCGTCGTCGTAGGTCGGCTCCATGCCCGCCTCCTCCCTCCGGGATCGCCACCGGAGGCCGACAAACGCCACGGAGGCGCCGCTGTCAAGCGCCGCACCACCGGCCGCCGGACCGTCAACCCTTCCTCAACCTTCCCGCGGCAGGATGGGACCGTCGTGGAGGAAGGACCATGTCGGAAGGGCTGATCCTGGAATGGCGCCGGCTCGGCCCGGTGGTGGCGCTGGCCCTCTTCGACCCCGTCCATCTGGAGGAGGTGGTGGTGACGGGGCCGGCCCACGTCTCCCGCCACGAGCTGGAGCGGATCGCCCGTGCCAAGCTGGCGCGGCGCCTCGCCGGCCGGCGCCGGCCGCGGGACGATCGTCCGGGCCTCTGGGTCTAGGGAATCCCGGGGTGGCCGATCGCCGCCGGGGCGGAATGCCGGCGGGACCGTCACGGGATCCCCCGATCCGGCGCCATCGGCGTCGCGAGGCGGAACCACCGGCCGCCGGGCGGCCGTCCCGGTCCGCTGCAGGGCGGAGCGGTGCGGATCCGGATCGCGCCGACGATCCCCCGCGGCCGATCCCGTGCGGGGCGAGCTCCGACGCGGGCGGCCGGTCGCGCCGCGACCGCCAGTGCCCCGCGCCCCGTGCGGAGGGCGCGAGCGCGGCGCGGATGCGGAATGCCCGGGTGGGATCACCCGTTGCCCCGGGAAAGGAAGCGAGCGCCGGCTGCCACGGGGGGCCGGATCCGCATGGGGCCGCGTCCGTAGGGAAGGGGGACCCCGTGCGGGATCGTCCGCACGGAGCCCGATCCTCCGCTCCCATACGAAGGCGTCGTGGCGGAGATGGGTGGGAAGTCGCCGCTCCTCCTCCCGTGTGAAAGGGCCTCCCTCGGGGGCGCGGATCCGCGGGAGGGGGCGTGCCGCTCCCGTGCGGAAGGGAGTCCCCACGGGCACGCGGTCGAGGGCTGCGGGAGAATTCCGCGTCCGTGCGGAAGGACTCCGCTTCCGGTGGGGAAACCATCGGGCGCGGTTCCAATTCCGTGCGGGAGAGCGCTCCCCCGGGTCCCGCGATTCCCCTTCGCCCCCGCGTTCCCGCTTCCGTGCGGGGCGGGCCTCGCCGATCCGCTCGGTGCCGACCCGGCCGGCATGGGTTCGCCCGTGCGGGAGAGCGGGTCGTCGCGGGACGTCGGCGCGAGGGGCGCCCGTGGGATCCCCGGAGCCGGCCGGAGGACGGACCGCGCGAGGCGCGGCGGGAGGGAGTCCGTGGGGAGACGGACGCCGGATCGTCGGAAGGGGGCCCTTTCGCGCGCACCCCCGGCCCCCGGTCCGGGTGGGCGGAAGCGAGCGTGACCCGCCGGACTGGGCCGCAGCCCCACGACGGGTGGAAGCGGGTGGGGGCGACCGTGGGGATCGACGGGCCCCGCGGGCATCCGTGCGGCGTCCGGCGCGCGGCCCCCGGAGTCCGGATGGACCTGTCCACCGCGTGACGGGAAGGTCCGTGACGCGCGGGATCTTCCGGAGCATGCCGACGGTCTCGGGGACCGCCCCCGGCCGGTGGACCGGACGTGCCGGTGGGGACCGCACGCGGAGCCCCGGGCGATGGGAGCGACCCTTGCGCCCGGATCGGAGCCGCGCGGGACCGTGGCGGCCCGTCTCCGGGGCACGGACCATCCTCCGGAGGCGACGGGAACCGGGAGGTGGACGGGGCGGCCGCGGCGGCGGGGCGACCGCGGGATCACGGCAGCCAGCGGGCGCCGCCGGCCTCCAGCAGGGTCTCGACGCTGTGTCGGAGGGCCTCCGCCTCCTCCGCCGACAGTTCGGGCGCCAGCGTCCCGACGAGGCCCTCGCGACCCAGGATGCGGGGCAGCGAATAGGCCATGGCCGGCCGGTCGCGGTCCGCCGGCGTGAAGGCGGAGAGGGTGAAGACGGCCCGCTCGTCGTCGCGGATGGCCTGCAGCAGGCGGGCCGTCGCCGCCGCCACCCCGTACCAGGTGGCCCCCTTGCCGGCGATGATGCGGTAGGCGGCCCGGCGCACGCCGGCATCGATGCGTGCCCGCACCTCCGCGTCCAGGGGCCGGCCCACCGCCTCGGCGAAGCGCGACAGCGGCACCGATCCCACGGTGGCGCCGTGCCAGGTGAGCACCTCGGAGTCGCCGTGCTCACCCAGGACATAGGCATGGACGGACTTGGGGGAGATGCCGAGCTCCACCGACAGCAGCGCCCGGAAGCGGGCGGTGTCGAGGATGGTGCCCGAGCCGAACACCCGCCCGGCCGGAAGCCCCGACAGACGCCAGGCGACCAGCGTCAGGATATCGACGGGATTGGTCACCACCAGCAGCAGCGCCTCGGGGGCGACGGCGCGCACCCTGGGGACCACCTCGGCGAAGACGGCGGCGTTGCGCTCCAGCAGTTGGAGGCGGGTTTCGCCCGGTCGCTGGGCCACCCCGCAGGCCAGCACCACCACCGCCGCCCCCGTCAGGTCGGCGAAGGTGCCGGCGCGCACGTGCACCGGCCAGGCGAAGGGGGTGGCGTGCAGCACATCCTCCGCCTCGGCACGGGCCCGTTCGGGACGGCGGTCCACCAGCACCACCTCGCTGGCGGCACCGCGCAGGGCCACGGCATCGGCGACGGCACCGCCCACCATGCCGGCACCCACGATACCCACGCGGAACATGGCCGGGTCCTCCCTGCTCCCGACGGGAGATCGGAAGGGTGGGCCCCGGATGCAACGGGAGCGGCGCCGCTTGACGCGGCGGGGGACGGCGGGCACCACCGGAGCGGTTTCGATCATGAGCACATGCGGAGGCCGCGATGACCGACTGGCTCGCACTCGAGCGCGAATACGTCGCCCGGGCCCGGACCCTCTACCGCGACGGCGGGGCGCCCTTCGCCGCCTTCCGCAGGCTCGTGCAGGCGAGCGGCGGCGACGGCGTGCTCTCCCACAAGCAGA
>JALSGP010000039.1 GCA_026982705.1 Alphaproteobacteria bacterium | reverse complement strand
GGCCCACACCCGACGCGGAGAACCCCCGCCCCACCCCCGATCCCCCGCGACGCCGCCCCCGACGCGCCCCGAACACCACCCGCACCCGCGAAACGCCTTGACCCCGCGGCCGGCGGCCCTGTAAAGAACACTTGTCAAGATGAAAAGGAACTTTCCGGGCCGGGCCGATGGAGCCGATGGGGACCGTGCTGCTGGTCGTCGTCGACGACCAGCTATGGGGGGAAGTGCGTCGCCATCTCGAGGACGAGGGCTATCGGGTGCTGATCCGGCGCGACGGGCGCTCCGCCCTGCGCCTCGCCGAGGAGACCGCCGTCGATCTGGTCTTCGCCGAGGAAGTGCTCGGGTCGGAGGGCGGCGTGGGGGTGCTCCAGCGCTTCCGCCTCGCCCATCCCACCGTGCTCCGCATCCTCGTCCGGGAGGCCGAGAGTCTCGGCGGGCTCGAGGCGGCGCTCAGACGGGCCGCCATCTATCAGACCACCCGCAAGCCCCTCGATCCCCAGCAGATCGGTCTGCTGGTGCGACGGGCGCTGGAGACGCGGGAGCTCGCCCGGCGCCATCGCGTGCTGAGCCGTGAACTCAAGCTCCAAGGCGACTGGCCGTCCCTCGCCCTCGCCGCCGAGGGGACTCGCGACCACCACCATTTCGACAAGCTGGTCTACGCCAGCGAGCGCATGGCCGCCGTCTGCGAGCTGGCGCGCGAGGCGGCCGCCACGGACCTGCCGGTGCTGATCCAGGGCGAGACCGGAACCGGCAAGGAACTGCTGGCGCGTGCCATCCACCATCATTCCCGTCGCAACGACAGCCCCCTGCTGGTCCAGAACTGCGGCGGCATCCCCGACGAGCTGTTGCAGTCGGAGCTGTTCGGCCACGTGCGCGGGGCCTTCACGGGCGCGGTGGCCGATCGCACCGGCCTGTTCCGGGCCGCCGACGGCGGCACCGTCTTCCTCGACGAGATCTCCGACGTGTCGGCGGCCTTCCAGGTGAGCCTGCTGCGCTTCCTCCAGTTCGGCGAGGTCAAGCCCCTGGGTTCCGACCGGGTGCTCGCCTGCGACGTGCGCATCATCGCGGCCACCAACCGACCCCTGCGCACCCTCGTCCGCGAGGGGCGCTTCCGCAAGGATCTCTATTACCGCCTCAAGGGCTTCGAGATCACCATCCCGCCCCTGCGGGAGCGGCGCGAGGACATTCCGGTGCTGGCCGAGTTCTTCGTCGCCAAGTACAGCCAGAGTCTCGGCAAGCGCATCCTCGGCATCGCCCGCGACGTGCTCGAGATCTTGCGGGCCTACCCGTTTCCGGGCAATGTGCGGGAGCTGGAGAACGAGGTCCGCCGCATGGTGGCGCTCACGCCGGACGGCGCCTACGTCACCCGCCGCGTGCTGTCACCGGAGCTCCGCCGGGTCCGGCCGACGGGCTCCTCCCGCGGCGGCGTCGTCGAACTGGAGGGGCGGACGCTGAAGGAGAAGGTGGAGAGTCTGGAACGGCGGCTGGTGCTGGAGGCCCTCGAACGCCACCGCTGGAACCAGTCGCGGGCGGCGGCCGACCTCGGCCTCTCGCGGGTCGGACTCGCCAACAAGATCCGGCGCTACGGTCTCGTGCCGCGCAGCGGGAGCGTCGCCTCGTGAGCGCTTCCGGGTCCGGCGGCCGCGTCCTGCGCTTTCCCCTCGCCCGCACCCGCCCCGGTGGTCCCGCGGCCGCCGATCTCGGCCCCAGCCGCCTCGCCCGCAGCATCGGCCTTCCCCGGCACCAGCTGACCGGTCACTGGTGCAGCCGCTGTCGCGGCATCTGGTACGGCTATCCCCTCGAGGTGGAGTGTCCGGTCTGCGGCAACCGCCGCGGCTGACCGCCAAGCCCCTTGTCGGTGCTCAGAAAGTTTCTTGGCAGGACGCCCCTGCCGACCGGCGGGCGCCGAGCCAATCCGTTGGCGTCGCGTTCTTTTCCATTCCGCCAGATCATGGCACGATCCTTGCTCAGAATCGTTCCGCCATCGCAAGGGAGGACGTCATGGCCAATCTCCTCTGGCTGCAGGGCGGGGCCTGCTCCGGCAACACCATGTCGTTCCTGAACGCGGAGGAGCCCAGTGCCTGCGATCTGGTGACCGATTTCGGCATCAACATCCTCTGGCATCCCTCGCTGGGCATGGAACTCGGCGACAATCTGCAGCGGCTGCTGCGGGGCTGTGTCTCGGGCGAGATCCCCCTCGACATCTTCGTCTTCGAGGGCACGGTGGTGCGGGGGCCGGACGGGACCGGCGCGTGGAACCGCTTCGCCGGTCGTCCCATGAAGGATTGGGTGGCGGAGCTGGCCCGGGCCGCCCGCTACGTGGTGGCCATCGGCGACTGCGCCACCTGGGGCGGCATTCCCGCCACCGATCCCAATCCCACCGATTCCACCGGCCTCCAGTTCCTCAAGCGGCAGCGGGGTGGTTTCCTCGGTGCGGATTTCCGTTCGAAGGCGGGTCTGCCGGTGATCAACATCCCCGGCTGCCCCGCCCATCCCGACTGGGTCACGCAGATCCTGGTGGCGGTGGCCACCGGTCGCGGCGCCGACATCGCGCTCGACGATCTCCAGCGGCCGAAGACCTTCTTCACCAGTTTCACCCAGACCGGCTGCACCCGCAACATGCACTTCGCCTACAAGGTCTCGGCCACCGAGTTCGGTCAGCGCAAGGGTTGTCTCTTCTATGATCTCGGCTGCCGGGGCCCCATGACCCACAGCCCCTGCAACCGCATCCTGTGGAACCGGCAGTCCTCCAAGACCCGGGCCGGCATGCCCTGTCTCGGCTGTACCGAGCCGGAATTCCCCTTCTTCGACCTGGCGCCGGGCACGGTGTTCAAGACCCAGACGGTGATGGGCGTGCCGAAGGATCTGCCCGAGGGCGTCGACAAGACCGGCTACATCAAGCTCACCGTCGCGGCCAAGGCCGCGGCGCCCAAGTGGGCGGAAGAGGACATCTTCGTGGTCTGAGCGGACGGGAGGGAGAAGCGACATGGCCGAGGCAGCGGTGCAGACCCTCGACATCTCGCCGGTGGGCCGGGTCGAGGGCGATCTCGACGTGCGCGTGGAGATCGAGAACGGGGTGGTGGTGAACGCCTGGACCAGCGCCGAGCTGTTCCGCGGTCTCGAGGTGATCCTGCGGGGCAAGGACCCGCAGGCGGGTCTCATCGTCACCCCGCGGGCCTGCGGCATCTGCGGCGCGTCCCATCTGACCTGTGCCGCCTGGGCGGTGGATACCGCTTGGCAGACGGAGGTGCCGCGCAACGCCATCCTCGCCCGCAATCTGGGGCAGATCACCGAGAGCCTGCAGAGCCTGCCGCGTCACCACTATGCGCTCTTCAGCATCGATTTCACGAACAAGAACTACGCCAGGAGCAAGTTCTACGAAGAGGCCGTGCGTCGATGGGCCCCGTTCACGGGCAAGCACTACGAGATCGGCGTGACCATCTCCGGCAAGCCCGTGGAGATCTACGCCCTGTTCGGCGGCCAGTGGCCCCATTCCAGCTACATGGTGCCGGGTGGCGTCATGTGCGCGCCCACCCTGGCCGACATCACCCGCGCCTGGTCGATCCTCGAGTACTTCCGTGCCAACTGGATCGAGCCCGTGTGGCTGGGCTGTTCCATGGAACGTTACGAGGAGATCCGTTCCTACGACGATTTCCTGGCCTGGCTGGACGAGAAGCCGGAACACGCGAATTCCGACCTCGGTCTCTACTGGCGCATGGGCATGGACATCGGGCTCGACAAATACGGGCGCGGGCACGGCCGCTACATCAGCTGGGGCTATCTCCCCCATGAGGACAAGTACCAGCGTCCCACCATCGAGGGGCGGGCGAAGGCCGTCATCATGAAGGGCGGCGTCTACGACGGCCATGCCGATGTCCACCACGAGGTGGATCAGGCGGTGGTGCGGGAAGACATCGGCCGCGCCTGGTACGACGAGCCCTCGGGTCTCCATCCCTTCGATCGCAGCACCCGCCCCTCGCCCAAGGCGGACATCGATCCCGATGGGCGCTATTCCTGGGCGACGGCGGTCCGCCACGAGCATTTCGGTCGCCTGGAGGCGGGGCCGCTGGCCCGCCAGCTCGTCGCCGGCGGCGACCACGGCGAGCCGTGGCAGCACAGGGATCCGCTGGTCCTGGACATGTACCGGAAGATGGGGGGCGCGAGCGTGCTGCTCCGCCACTTCGCCCGGATGCACGAACTGGTGAAGCTCTATCGCGAGGCCGAGCGGATCCTGCGCGAGTTCCGGCTCGACGAGCCCTGGTACGTCAAGCCCACCGAACGGGACGGGCGCGGCTGGGGCGCCACCGAGGCCATCCGCGGGGCCCTGTGCCACTGGATCGAGGTGAAGAACGGGCGCATCGAGAACTATCAGATCATCGCGCCCACCACCTGGAACGTGGGACCGCGGTCGGACGCGGGCGAGCGTGGCCCCATCGAGGAGGCCCTGATCGGGACTCCCATCGCCGATCCCGCCGATCCGGTGGAGGTGGGCCACGTGTGCCGGTCCTACGATTCCTGCCTGGTGTGCACCGTGCACGCCTACGACCGGCGCACCGGCCGCGAGCTGGCGCGGTTCCGGACCGCCTGACCGGATCCCTCGGGAGAGACCCGCGGAGCCGCCGGCGGGGCACGCCCCGCCGGCGGCGAGGGGGGACCATGTCCGACAGACCACCGCGCGATCCCGACGCGCTGCGACGGTATATTGCCGAGCTGCTGGCCGCGGGGCTGGAGACGGAGACCGAGCCCATTCCCCGCACCGAACGGGAGTTCGCCGAGATCCTCGACCAGCTCCGGGCGCTGGACCCGGACGACGTCCGGGGCCGGCTGGTGATCGCGGGCTTCCTGGATCATCCCTACGGTCCCGAACAGCAGCGGTGTCAGGAGTGCATCTACTATCTCGTGCATCGCCGCTGGTGCGACATCCCGGAGATCTCGCTGCCGTGCGAGCCCGACTGGTGGTGCCGTCTGTGGCGCATCTGATCCGAATGTCCCGGTCGTCCGTCCGGTGAGGAGGAGGGAGCGTGGACGAGTCGGCCCTGCGACGACGCATTCACGATCTGCTGGCGGGCGGTCTCGCCACCGAGGTTTGCCCCCGTGCCGACACGCCCGAGGCGGTCCAGACGCTGATCCAGGCCCTGCGGGCGCGGGGCGGGGATCTCGAGGGGCGGCTGGTGCTGGCGGGTTTCACCCTCAACCCGGTGCTGCACGCCGGCGTGGAACAGGCGTGCGAGACCTGCATGTACTATCTCGTCCACCGCCGCTGGTGCGAGCTGCCGGAACTGGACGTTCCGGTGGAGCCGCACTGGTCGTGTCGCCTCTGGCGCATCTGAGGTGGATCCGCCCGTGTGGGTGGTGATCGGCTGCGGCAATCCCGTGCGGGGCGACGACGGCGCCGGCCCGGCGGTGATCGCGGCCCTGCGGACGCGCCTCGGTGCGCGGGCCGGCGTGCGTCTGCTGGATGCCGGAACCGACGGCATGGCGGTGGTCTACGGGATGCGCGGGGCCCGCCGCCTCGACATCGTCGACGCCACCGTCTCCGGCAGCCCCCCCGGCACCCTCTTCGAGCTGCCGGGAGAGGAGGCGGCGGAGGCCCCGCCCCCCGGCGGCGGCCTCCACGACTTCCGCTGGCCCCATGCCCTCTACGTGGGGCGCCGACTGCTGGGTGACGCCTTCCCCGCCGAGGTCCGCGTCCATCTGATCGAGGCCGCCCGGCTCGACTATGGGACGGAGCTGTCGCCGGCGGTGGCGGGGGCGGTGGCGCGCCTCGTGGCCCGCCTCGCCGCCCGGATCGAGGGGGACGGCGGCCGATGAGTGCCGGGGCCCTGGCGGGCGAACTGGTGGACGGGCGGCTGCGCTTCTCCGCCGAGGCGGTGCGCGCGGCCGGACTGGAGGCGGTGGCGAGCTGCGCCCTTCTGCGGGAAGGGACGGATCTGTGGCTGATCCCCCTGCGGGATGCCGCCCATGGGGGATTCCTCCTCAAGCGGCGCAACGCCCGCGGCGACCGGGTCCTGGATGCGGCGGACTTCTTCCGCCGCAACCCGCCGGCCGCTCCCGGTCTCCGATCGCTGCGTTTCGACTTCCGTCCGGAGCGGGCGGCCTATGTCGCGCGGCATGTCTTCGAATCGTTCCGTCAAGATGTTTGACGGGATTCAGATGCAAACTTTCTTTTCATATCGAAAATTCGATTGACTCGTTCCTGTTCTTGTGATGGATTCGCTTCGTCCGGGTCACGGGAGGGATGGACATCGCCGCCATGGACCGTGTCGCCGCCACGGTGACCGCCGCTCTGCGCATGGTGGAGGAGGCGGACCACGACATCGAGGAACGCATCGCCATGCTGGTGGAGCTGGCGCGTCAACTGCGCGATCGTCCCCGGCGGCGGGAGGATCTGCTGGCGGCGCGGCGGCTGTTGGAGCGGGCCTTGGAGCTGGCCGGATCCGGGCGACCGCTCGCCGCCGCCCGGGTGCGGGTGCAACTGGCGGCGGTCCTGCGCGAACTCCCCGACGGCGGCATCGCCGCCCTCGAGGCGGCCCGGGATCTGCTGGTGGAGGCCCGTCCCGTGCTGGAACGGGAGGGCGATGCGGAGGAGCGGGCCGATCTCGACATGCTCCTGGGCGTGGTCCTCCACGCCTTGGCCAACTCGGGACGGGTGGCCCTGCGCGAGGCCGTGGCGGCCTATCAGCGGGCCCTGCGGGTGTTCGACCGGGAACGCCATCCCCGCGAGTTCGCCCTGCTCCAGAACAATCTGGCCACCGCCTTTCTCGCCATGGCCTTCGCCGACACCGCCGGCGGCATGCGCGAGGCCCTCGCCGTGCAGTGCTTCGAGGCCGGCCTCGCCGCCCTGGATCCCCGGGCCCATCCCCGCGAATGGGCGATGCTGCAGAACAATCTCGGCAATGCGCTCCAGAGCGTCCGGAGCGGCCATCCGCTGGCCAATCGTCTGCGGGCGCTCGAGGCCTATCGGGCCGCCCTGCGGGTCCGCGACCGCGAGCGGGCGCCGGTGGAATACGCCAATACCGTCGCCAACCTGGCGCAATGCCTCCTCGCCCTGCCCGACGATCCCGAACGGCCGGAGGCGGGCAATCCCCGCCGTCGCCGGGAGGCGGCCCGTCTGCTGGCGGAGGCGCACGCCCTCTTCACCGCCCACGGCGAGACGGCACGGGCGGCGGCGGTGGCGGAACTGCTGGACGAGCTGCGCGAGGTGCGCGCACGCGGCAATGGGGCGGCGGAGGATCCGCCGCCGAACGGAGACGGAGGAGGGATGTCGTGACCGTGGCCAGTGTCCTCGTGGCGTTCATCGCCGGTCTCGTCGCGTCCGTCGTCGGGGGCGCCGTCGGCGGCATGGTCCTCGCCGCCCGCGATCTCGGACGCGAACTGGCGGCCATGATGGGGGCCTTCTACGGCCCCCTGGCCGGCACCACCGGCGTGGTGGTGGGCCTCGTTCTCTACGCCCTGATCTGATCCGGAACGGAGGCGCCCATGTGGGAGATGGCCAAACAGAGCATGATCCTGTTCTTCCGGGGACAACTGTTCCAGGACTACGGGGCGGTTTTCCGGATGCTGGGCCTCGGCATCCTCTTCACCGCCGTACTGTTCCTGGTGCTGGTCCTCGCGGGACTGCCGCCGTGGCTGGCGGCGGCGTCGGCCGGCTTCGCGGGCGGTTTCGCCCAGCCCTGGCTGTTCCGGGACCTCAAGTACCGTTGAGGTGAGGGGTGAACGGGGGCGAACTGCGGCGAACGCTGGAGGAGCTGGCGGCGCTCGAGGCGGCCCTCGCCGATGTCGGCGACGCCCCGGGGCGGCTCGCCCGACGCTGGCGCGATTCCGTGGAGGGCTTCTATCGCGAGGCGGTGACCCGGCTGATCCGCGGTCTGCGGGAGGATGCCGCCTGTCGCGAGCGGCTGCGCGAACTCGTCGCCGATCCCTTCGTCTACGCCGCTCTCCGGCGCCTCGGCGTCCTCCGGCCGTCGCTGCAGGAGCGGGTGGAGACGGCGCTCGAGTCGGTGCGCCCGATGCTGCGCGGCCACGGCGGCGACGTGGAGCTGGTGGAGGTGATCCCGCCGGATCGGGTGCGGCTGCGCTTCCTCGGCAACTGCGACGGCTGTCCCGCATCCACCCTCACCTTCTATGCCGGCGTCCGGAAGGCCATCGAGGCCCACTGTCCGGAGATCACCCGCATCGAACAGGTCGCGGCCGGTGGCGGCGGCGACCCGCGGCCGGCCTTCACCAGCCCCTTCGCCGCCGGCGACGGGACCTGGCATCCGGCGGGCCGCCTCGAGGAGATCCCGGAAGGCGGCATCCTCCTCCGGGAAGTGGGCGGCGAGCGGCTGATCCTCGCCCGCACCGGGCCGGTGGTGAGCTGTTTCGTCGACGCCTGCGCCCATCTCGGCCTCCCCCTCGCCGGCGGCGAGGTGCGTGACGGCGTCCTCGTCTGCCCCCACCACGGCTTCCGCTACGACCTGCGCTCGGGCGAATGTCTGACGGTGCCGGAGGTGCAGCTTGAGGTCCGGGCGGTGCGGCTGGTGGGCGATCGCGTCGAGGTGCGGACGGGAGGTCCGGGATGAGGGTGACCCTGCGACCGCCCCGGGCGAGTCCCACCTTGCCGCCGCTGCTGGATCCGGAGGGCGCCCGGGTGATCCTGGGGCGGCTGCCGGATGCGCCGGTGGGGCCGGTGGCCGCCGACCTCCGGACCCTCTTCGGCCCCCGCGGGGTGCTGTGGCTCGCCGACGGGCGCCTCCTGGTGGCGGACAGCGGTCACCACCGGCTGCTGCTGTGGGAGGATCCCGCGGCCGACGGACGGCCCGCCGACGGCTGGTGGGGGCAGGCCGGTCCCCGGGAGGAGCGTCCCAACCGCGGCGGCGAGGTGGGCCCGCGGGGGCTGCGGCTGCCGGTGGGGCTGGCGGGCGACGGGAGCCGGCTGTTCGTGGCCGATTCCTTCAACCACCGCATCCTCGTCTTCGCGGGCCCGCCCGACCGGCCCGACCGCATGCCCGAGGGGCTCCTGGGGCAGGAGCGCTTCGACGGCGATCTCCCCAATCGCGGATCGACTCCCGACGGCACCACCCTGCACTGGCCGTGCGGGCTCCATCTCGACGGGGAGGGACGGCTGTGGGTCGCCGACGCCGGCAATCGGCGCGTGCTCATGTGGACCCGCCCGCCCGACTCGCCCCGGCGGGAGGCGGACCTGGTGCTCGGCCAGCCCCATCCCCGGGCCCGGGACGAGGCGGCGGGCCGCGGCCTGGATGCCGTGGGCATGCGCTGGCCCCACGCCGTCTGGGTGACGGAGGGACGGCTGTTCGTGGCCGATGCCGGCACCAGCCGGATCATGATCTGGGATCGGATTCCCGACCGCGACGGGGCGCCCTGCGATCGGGTGCTGGGCCAGCCCGACATGGTCTCCGAGGGCCACAACCGCGGACGGAACGAGCCCGGCCCCGCGACGCTGGCCATGCCCTACGCCCTGACGGTCCTGGCGGACGGACGGCTGGTGGTGGCGGACACCGCCAACTCCCGGCTGCTGGCCTTCGCCGCCGACGCGCCTTCCGGGAGCGCCGCCCTCGCCCTCGCCGGCCAGCCGGATGCCTCATCCCGCGGCGACAATCGCTGGCGCCCGCCCGCCCGTGACAGCCTGTGCTGGCCCTACGGGCTTTCCCATCGCGGCCGCCGGCTGGCCGTCGCCGATACCGGGAACGATCGGGTCCTGCTGTGGGAGCTGGCGTCATGAGCGCGCCCGCCACCTCCCCCTCCTCTCTGGCCGTGCGCCTGCGGGTGCGCGGGGTGGTGCAGGGGGTGGGCTTCCGTCCCACCGTCTGGCGCATCGCCCGCGAACTGGGCCTGGTGGGGCGGGTGCGCAACGAGGGCGACGGCGTGGTGGTGGAGGCGGCCGGACCGGCGCCCGCCCTTTCGGCGCTGGTCGAGCGCCTGCGCCGCGAGGCACCGCCCCTCGCCCGCGTCGAGGCGGTGGAGCGCGAGGAGCTCGCGACGCTGGAAGCCGACGACTTCCGCATCGAGACCAGCGACGCCGGCGGCGGCCCGCGGCCGGTGGTGCCGCCCGATGCCGCCCTCTGTCCGGACTGTGCCCGCGAACTGACCGATCCCTTCGACCGCCGCTACCGCTATCCTTTCCTGAACTGCACCCGCTGCGGACCGCGCTTCTCCATCCTCGAGGGCATTCCCTACGACCGCGCCCGCACCACCATGCGCGCCTTCCCCATGTGCGGGGATTGCGCACGCGAGTACGCTGATCCCGCCGACCGCCGTTTCCACGCCCAGCCCACCGCCTGCCACGCCTGCGGTCCCCGCGCCTGGCTGGAGCGACCGGACGGCGGCGCCGTGCCCTTCGACGCCTTCAGCCAGCTCGACCCCGTCGACGCGGTGGCGGGACTGCTGCGGCGCGGCTTCATCGTCGCCGTCAAGGGTCTCGGCGGCTTCCATCTCGCCTGTCTCGCCACCGACGCGGCGGCGGTACGCCGGCTGCGCGCGCGCAAGCGTCGCGACCGCAAGCCCTTCGCCCTCATGGCCCGCGATCCCGCCGTCATCCGCCGCTACGCCCGCCTGTCCGCGCGGGAGGAGGCCCTGTTGGCCGGCGCCCGGGCGCCCATCGTGCTGCTGGAGGCGGCGGGATCGGAGCGGCTGCCGCCGGAGGTGGCACCGGACCTCCATCTTCTGGGCTTCATGCTGCCGTACACGCCGCTGCATCTCCTGATGATGCGGCGGCTGGAGGTGCCGGTGGTGATGACCAGCGGCAATCTCTCCGACGAACCGCAGGTGATCGACGAGAAGGAGGCGCGGGTCCGTCTCGCCGCGATCGCTGACGTCTTCCTCCTGCACGATCGCCCCATCGCCAACCGCGTCGACGATTCGGTGGTGCGGACGGTGGCGGGCGCACCCATGCTCCTGCGGCGCGCCCGTGGCTGGGTGCCGGAGCCGATCCACCTCCATCCCCGGCTCGCCGCCGCACCGCCGCTCTTCGCGGTGGGCGGCGATCTCAAGAACTGCTTCGGTCTCCTGGTGGAGGGTGCCGCCGTCCTCTCGTCCCACCACGGCGATCTCGCCGATGCCCGGGTGGAGGAGGCATGGCGGGAGAGCCGCGAGCTGTTCTTCCGGCTGTTCGGCTTCCGGCCGCGGGCGGTGGTGATCGATCGCCATCCCGGCTACCGCGGCCGCGCCCTCGGCGAGGAGCTGGCGCGGGAGCTGGGCGTGCCGGTGGTGGAGGTCCAGCATCACGCGGCCCACTTCGCCGCCGTGCTGGCGGAGCACGGCTTCGGTCCCGGCGCGGCGGCGGTCGGGCTCGTGCTGGACGGCACCGGCTGGGGCGAGGACGGGACGATCTGGGGCTGCGAGGTCTTCGTCGGCGATCTCGGCGCGCCGCGGCGTGTCGGGAGCCTGCGGCCCGTGCCCATGCCCGGCGGCGAGCGGGCGGCCCGCGAGCCCCGGCGGATGCTGACGGCCCATCTCCACGTCCTCGATGCCACCGTCCCGACGCACCTGCCGGAGGCGCTGCGGCGCCGTCTCGCCGCCGAATCGGCCCGCCTCGCCCCGCTGCTGGACGGCCGGATCCCCGTCCCGCGGACCAGTTCCGCCGGCCGCCTGTTCGACGCGGCGGCGGCCCTGCTCGGCTTTCCCCACGACCGGCAGGCCTACGAGGGGGAGGCCGCCATGTGGCTGGAGGCGCTGGCGGCGGGTGTCCGCGGCGGGGAGGAACCGCCGCCGCGGCTCCGCCTCGTGCGGGAAGGCGATCTGTGGCGGCTCGACCCGGCGCCGCTGTGGAGGGACCTCCTGGCGGGCCTCGCGTGCGGCACCGATCCCGCCCGCCTCGCCCACCGCTTCCACCGGGCCCTCGCCGCCACCCTCGCCGATCTCGCGGCCGATCTGGCGGCGGCCCACGGTCTCCGTCACGTGGCCCTCTCCGGCGGCTGTTTCCACAACCGTCTGCTCACCGAGGCGGTGGTGGCGGATCTCGCGGGACGGGGTCTCGAGGTCCTGCTGCCGCGGGCGGTGCCGGCCGGGGACGGGGGCCTCGCCCTCGGCCAGCTGGCGGCCGCGGCGGCCCGGCTCATCGCGGAGGGATGAACCATGTGTCTCGGCATTCCCGGCAGGGTGGTGGCCATCACCGACGCGGAACGGCGTCTGGGCCTCGTGGAGATCGCGGGGACCCGACGGGAGGTGAGCCTCGCCTGTGTCGTCGAACCGGACCGAGCACCCGAGACCTGCGTCGGCGCCTGGGTGCTGGTCCACGTGGGCTTCGCCCTCGCCCGCATCGGCGAGGAGGAGGCGCGCGCCACCCTCGCCGTGCTGGAGGAGCTGGGCGAGGTGCAGGAGGAACTCGCCGCCATGCGGGCGAGCGGCAGCTAGGGAGTGGGGCCATGTCCGAGGACGCGCTGTCCGGTCTCTATCCCTTCCTCCACGGGCGCCGGCAGGACCCCGCCGCCCTCGAGGCGGCACTGGTGGAGTCGGTCCGCCAGAAGAGCGCCCACCATCTGCGGGTGATCGAGACGTTCTTCGCCCGCAACGCCGAGGCGGTGGTGGCCTGTGCCCGCACCCTCGCCGAGGTCTTCCGGGGCGGCGGGCGCCTGTTCGCCATGGGCAACGGCGGCTCGGCCTGCGATGCCGCCCACGTGGCGGTGGAATTCCTCCATCCCATCACCGCCGGCCGCCCGGCCCTCACCGCCGTCGATCTCAGCTGCGACCGCACCATGATCACCGCGGTCGCCAACGACGTGGGCTACGAACACGTCTTCGCCCGTCAGCTCATCGCCCAGGCCCGCCCCGGCGATGCCCTGATCGGCCTCTCGACCAGCGGCAACTCGCCCAATCTGGTGCGCGCCTTCCGCGAGGCGAAGCGGCTCGGTCTGAAGACCATCGGCCTCGCCGGCCACACCGGGGGCGAGATGGCGCGGCTCGGCCTCGACCACTGTCTCGTGGTGGAAACCGACAGCATCCACCGGGTGCAGGAGGCCCACGTCACCATCTACCACATCCTCTGGGATCTCGTGCACACGCTGCTGGCCGACCATCGGCGCGGCGGCGATGCGGCGGCGGGAGAACGGTCATGAAGTTCGTGGACGAATTCCGCGACCCGGAAAGGGCACGGCGGCTTGTCGCCGCGATCGAGGGTCTGGTGGCCGACATTCCCACCTGCCGCGAGCGCCCCCTCTCCATCATGGAGGTCTGCGGCGGGCATACCCATGCCATCTTCAAGTTCGGCATCGAGGGCATGCTGCCCGAAGAGATCGAGCTCGTGCACGGTCCCGGCTGCCCGGTGTGCGTGCTGCCCATGGGGCGGGTGGACGACTGCGTGGCCCTGGCCGAGACCCCGGGGGTGATCTTCACCACCTTCGGCGACGCCATGCGCGTGCCGGGCTCGCGCAAGAGCCTGCTGCAGGCCAAGGCGGAAGGCGCCGACGTGCGCATGGTCTATTCGCCCCTCGATGCGCTGGCCATCGCCCGCCGCCATCCCGACCGGGAGGTGGTCTTCTTCGGACTCGGCTTCGAGACCACCATGCCCGCCACCGCCCTCACTATCCTCCAGGCGGAGCGCGAGGGCATCCGCAACTTCTCGGTCTTCTGCAACCACATCACCATCATTCCCACCATCAAGGCCATTCTCGACAGTCCCGACATGCAGCTGGACGGCTTCCTCGGCCCCGGCCACGTGAGCGCCGTCATCGGGACCCGGCCCTACCGCTTCATTCCCGAGGTCTACGGGCGGCCGGTGGTCATCGCGGGCTTCGAGCCGCTCGACATCCTGCATGCCCTCTGGCGGGTACTGGTGCAGATCCGCGAGGGGCGTCCGCGGGTGGAGAACCAGTACCACCGTGTGGTACGGGAGGAAGGCAATCGCGCCGCCCTCGCCGCCATCGAGCGGGTGTTCGAGCTGCGGGAATTCTTCGAGTGGCGCGGGCTCGGCTCCATCGACCATTCCGGCGTGCGCATCCGGGACGCCTATGCGCGCTTCGATGCCGAACGGCGCTTCTCGATTCCCGCCCTCAAGATCGCCGATCCCCGCTCCTGCCAGTGCGGCGAGGTCCTCAAGGGCGTGCTCAAGCCCTGGCAGTGCAAGGTGTTCGGGACCGCCTGCACGCCCGAGACCCCGCTCGGCGCCCTCATGGTCTCCTCCGAGGGGGCCTGCGCCGCCTGGTATCAATACGGGGATCTCGACCGTGTGATGGAGGCACGCGCGTGAGCGATCACCGCGATCTGCTCGCCGAACGCCGACGCCGCCTGTTCGAGGTGGCGGCGGGCCGCGTCACCCTCGCCCACGGCAGCGGCGGCAAGGCCATGCACGAGCTCTTGGAGGCGTTGGTGGTGCCGACCTTGGGCGACGGGGAACTGGCCCGGATGGACGACCAGGCGCGGCTCGATCCCGGCCCGCTCGAGGCGGGCGCCCGCCTCGCCCTCACCACCGACGGCTTCGTGGTGCAGCCTCCCGTGTTCCCGGGGGGCGACATCGGCCGCCTCGCCGTCTGCGGGACCGTCAACGATCTCGCCGTGGGCGGCGCCGAGCCGCGGGCCCTCGCCCTCGCCCTGATCCTGGAGGAGGGCCTCGAACTCGCGCTCGTGGAGCGGGTGCTGCGCTCGGTGCGGACCGCCGCGGAAGAGGCCGGCGTGACGGTCGTCACCGGCGACACCAAGGTGGTCCCGCGCGGGGCCTGCGACGGTCTCTTCGTCACCACCACCGGCCTCGGCGTGATCCCGCCGGATCGCGACCTCGGACCGCATCGCATCCGCCCCGGCGACCGGCTGTTCGTCTCGGGACCCCTCGGCGACCACGGCGCCGCGGTGATGGTGGCGCGGGGCGAGATGGCGCTCGAGGTCGAGGTGCGCTCGGACTGCGCGCCCCTGTGGGATCTGGTCCGCCATCTCCGCGCCGCGGTGCCGGGTCTGCGCTGTCTGCGGGATCCCACCCGCGGCGGCTTCGCCACCACCGTGGTGGAGCTGGCCCGCGCCTCGGGCCTCGCCTTCGAGATCCACGAGGAAAGCCTGCCGGTGCGGGAGGAGGTGCGCGGCGTGTGCGAGATCCTGGGCCTCGATCCCCTCTATCTCGCCTGCGAGGGGCGGCTCGTGGGGGTGGTGGCCGCGGAGGACGCGGAACGGCTGGAAGAGGCCCTCGCCGCCCATCCCGACGGCGCCGGCGGCCGCCTGGTGGGACGCGTGGTGGAGGGACGGCCGGGCCGCGTGGTGATGCACACCGCCTTCGGGGGCCGTCGCATCGTCGACATGCTGATCGGGGACCAGCTGCCGAGGATCTGCTGAGATTCACGAACTCGCCCTCACCCGCAGCATCGTCGCCATCGTCGCCGAACGCGCCGGCGGTCGCCGGGTGCGGCGGGTGCACCTGCGCATCGGCCGTCTCGCCGGCGTCATGGTGGACGCCGTGCGCTTCTGCTTCCCCCTGGTGGCGGAGGGCACGGTGGTGGAGGGCGCGGAGCTGGTGGTCGAGGAACCGGAGGGACGGGCGTCGTGTCTCGCCTGCGGGGCCGAATTCGTCCAGGATGCCCCCTTCACCCCCTGTCCCTGCGGCAGTCGGCGGTTCCGGCGGCTGACCGGCGAAGAGCTGCTGGTGACGGGCTTCGAACTGGTGGAGGCCGGAGCCGGCGCCGCTCCGGCGGAGGGAGGAGATGGATCATGTGCGGGCACTGCGGCTGTGGCGAGGGAGAGGCGGTGATCCGGCGGCCGGGCGCGGGGGTGGGGGAAGAGGATCGTCCCTCCCATCACCCCCACCCTCACCACCACCATCCCCATCCTCCGGAGCATCGGCACGTCGCGAACGCCTCCGACGGGACCTCCGGTCCCGAGGAACGGCTGGAGGCCCGCATTCTCGCCGAGAACGACCGGCTGGCGGCGCGCAACCGCGCCTTCTTCGCCGGACGCGAGATCCTCGCGGTCAACCTTCTGGGCGGCCCCGGGGCCGGCAAGACGACCCTCTTGGAGGCGCTCGTCCCGCGCCTCGGGCCGCGGGTCCCCGTCTTCGTCGTCGAGGGCGATCAGGCCACCGATCGCGACGGCGCCCGGATCCGCGCGGCCGGGGCGCCGGTGGTCCAGGTCAACACCGGCACCGGCTGCCATCTCGACGCCGCCATGGTGGCCCGTGCGGTGGCCGAACTGGCACCGACGGCGGGATCGTGGCTGATGATCGAGAATGTGGGCAATCTGGTCTGCCCGGCCCTCTTCGATCTTGGCGAGAGCGTGCGTCTGGTGCTGGCCTCGCCCACCGAGGGCGAGGACAAGCCCCTCAAATATCCCCATATCTTCCGCTCGGCCGATCTGGTCCTGCTGGCGAAGGCCGATCTCCTGGGGCCTCTGGGCTTCGACCGCGACGCCTTCGCGGCCGCCCTGGACGCGGTGGCCCCGGGATGCCCCTGGATGGAGATCTGCGCCCCCGACGGGACCGGTCTCGAGGGGCTCATCGGCTGGCTGGAGGAGCGCCACCGGCGGATCCGCGCCCGGGCGCCGCGGGTGCTCCTCGACGGGGAGGTGGGGCGGTGACCTGGAGCCTCCTCCTCCTCGGCCTCTTGACCGGTCTGCGCCACGCGCTGGAGGCGGATCACGTGGCGGCGGTGGCGGCGCTGGCGAGCCGCGAGCGGCGCCGGAGGCGCATCGTCCAGTACGGCGTGTTCTGGGGCGTGGGCCACACCGCCATCCTGTTCCTGGTGAGCGGCGGCGCGGTGGCCTTCGGCTGGGCGCTCTCCGAACGCTTCGGTCTGTGGGTGGACCTGGCGGTGGGGCTGGTGGTGGCCTGGCTTGGTCTCGCGGTGCTGCGGCGCCTGCGGGCGGAACGCATCCATGCCCATTTCCACCACCACGGCGACGGCCGCTGGCATCTGCACTTCCACAGCCATGCGGGCGAACGGGGGCCCCACGATCCCGCCCATCATCGTCACGAACACCCGCCGGGTCCGCCCTGGCGCGCCTTCGCCGTGGGACTCCTCCACGGCCTCGCCGGTTCGGGACCGCTGGTGGTGCTGGTGGCGGGGACCACCGGCTCGCTGCCGTCGGCGCTCGGCTATATGGCCCTGTTCGGAGTCGGGTCCATCCTCGGCATGGGGCTGCTGAGCCTGGTGCTGGCCTTCCCCCTCGGCTGGTCGGCGCGCCGCACCACCCGTCTCGCCCGCGCCCTCCGCACCGCCACCGGTCTCGCCGCCGTCGCCGTCGGTCTCGAGGTGACGGCGCGCTCCCTGTGGCAGCTGCTGGGATCCTGACCTCCGCCGCCCGCGGCACGCGGAACGGCCGGCATCGGTGCCGGCGGAGGGAGTCGAACCCCCAACCCCCCGCTTACAAGGCGGGTGCTCTGCCGATTGAGCTACGCCGGCCCGACTGCAAGCTAGGTCCGCCGCGGGCGCGCCGCAAGCCGGCACCGCCGGGGGCCCGTCCCTCGACAGCGCCCGGGCGGCCGGGTATCCAGCCGCACGGCGACCGTCCCGGCGGGAGGCGAGGCATGGAATTCACCGGCGAGTACCGTATCCCGGCCCCGCGCCAGCGGGTGTGGGAGGCCCTCAACGATCCCGAGATCCTGCGCCGCTCCATCCCCGGCTGCGAGGAGATGAAACGGATCTCCGACACCGAGTTCGAGGCGCGGGTGCTGGCCCAGGTGGGGCCCGTCCGGGCCCGGTTCACCGGCCGGGTGCAGCTCACCGAACTGGATCCTCCCCGGAGCTACGTGCTGGTGGGCGAGGGCAAGGGCGGGGCCGCCGGTTTCGCCCGCGGCCGGGCGCGGGTGGAGCTGGCGGAGGAGGACGGCGTCACGGTGCTGCGCTATCGCGCCGAAGCCAGCGTCGGCGGCAAGCTCGCCCAGATCGGCTCGCGGCTGATCCAGGGCACCGCCAGGAAGATGGCCGACGCCTTCTTCGCCCGCTTCGCCGAGATCGTGGGCGAGGCGGCGCGGCCCGCGGCCGCCGAAGCGGCGCCCGCCGCCGAAACCGCGCCCGAGGCGGCACCGGCGGCGCCACCGCCCCCGCCGGCCGAGGCGCCCCTCGCCTGGTACCAGCGGCCGTTGCCCTGGCTCGTGGGGGTGGTGGTGCTGGTGCTGATCCTGCTGTGGCTGCTGGCCCCCTCCTGATCCGCGGCCATGTGGCTGCTGCAGATCTCCGATCCCCACGTCACCGTTCCCGGGCGGCTGCTGTGGGATGTCCTCGACGCCAACGCCCGCCTGCTGCGCCTTCTGGCGCATGTCGGGCGGCACGGGCCGCGGCCGGATCTGGTGCTGGTGACAGGGGATCTGGTGGGCGAGGAGGATCCCGCCGCCTATGCCTTCCTGGCCGGGGCCCTCGCGGATCTCGGGGTGCCGGTGCTGCCGCTCGCCGGCAACCACGACGACCGCACCCTGCTGACGGCCGCCTTTCCCGACGTCCCCGGACGGGTGCACCGCGACGGGCGACTGCTGCTGGACCTGCCGGTGGGTCCCGTGCGCCTGCTGGGCCTCGACACCCTGATGCCGGGTCGACTCGACGGCGAGGTGGGCGAGGATCAGCGCCGCTGGCTCGCCGAACGCCTCGCGGCCACGGCGGAGCCGGTGCTGCTCGCTCTCCACCATCCGCCGCGGGCGCTGGGGCTCCCCCACATGGACCGCATCGGTCTCGTGGACGGCGCGGCGCTGGAGGAGACGGTGGCCGCCGCGGATACGCGGCTTCGCGCCGTCCTCGCCGGCCACCTCCACCGCTTCGCCGTCGCCCGCTTCGCCGGTGCGCCGCTCCTCACCGCGCCCTCCACCGCCTTCACCTGCGCCGAGGAGATGCTGGACCGGGAAGGCGTGCGCCGCTTCGTGGCGGAGCCGCCGGCGGCCCTCCTCCACCGCCTGGCTGCCGACGGCACGCTCACCACCTTCCCCGTCGTCGCCGGACCGCATCCGACGCTGCCGCCGCGCCGGCGGGACGGGGAAGGGATGGGCGGGGGATGAGGGGCGCGGGGCGTGGCGTCACCCTCCTCAGAGGTGGGCCGCCTGATGGCCGATGCCGTCCAGCCGCACCGCCGCCACATGGTCGAGATCTCCGAGATCCCAGACGTGGAGCACCGGTTCGGCCGCGCTCGAGACCATGAGCCGCCCGCCGTCCGTCACCACCGTCACGTGATAGGGGGCGGCGAAACGTCGCTCCTCCCGGACCGTCAGGTCCGCCGCATCCAGTGCCACCAGCCGATCGCCGCCGGTGACGGCGACGAAGACGGTGCCGCCGTCGGGGGCCAGCGCGAGCCCGTGCAGGGCCTCGCCCAGATCCCGGCGGGCGAGCACGGCACCGTCCTCGGTGGCCACCGCCAGCACGGTGCCGCCGGCGGCATCCGCCACGTAGAGCCGGCCGCCGTCGGGGGAGAGGGCCATGTGACCGGGGGCCACGGGCAGACGGAAGCGTCCCGCCACCGTCCACGTGCCGACCCGCAGGACCGTGACGGTGTCGTCACCGGAATTGCCCACATAGAGGCGCCGGCCGTCGGGCGAGAAGACGAGATAGTTGGGGCCCTCGCCCGTGGGGATCCGCAGCACCGCCTCGCCGCCGGCGAGGTCGACGACGCTCGCCCGACCGTAGCCGGGATGGGTGAACGCCGCCCAGCGGCCGGAGGGATCCACCGCCACGTGATGGACCGCGCCCGCCAGGTCGACGCGCCGCCTCACCTCGCCCGTCGCGGGATCCAGCAGCGAGATAGTGGTCACACCCGCGTCGTCCGCGGGCTTCTTCGCATGGTGACGGGCGTGGGCCGCCGGATCGACGCCGGCCGGGCGCGGCGGCATCGTGTCCGCCTCCCGTTCGGCGAAGCTCCCCACCACGAGGGTGGTGCCGTCCGGCGTCAGCGCCGCCCCGTGGGGGGCGGGCAGATCCGCGAGTATCCGTCGCACCTCACCGCTGGCGTGATCCACGACGGCCAGGCGGTCGGCATTGCCCAGCGGCAGATAGACCGGGCCCGCGAGGGCGGGTGCGGCCACCATGGCGAGGAGGGCCGTGGCCACGGCCGGACGCCACGGGATCCGGGGACGGGACATGGCGGATGGCATCGGGGGTCCTCTCCGTCGCTCCGCCCGGGAGGTGGGCGTTCCTCCAGGGGGAAGGTCAAGATACGGTCGACGTGCTTCGGCGGACGGCGACGTCGGCGGAGAGGAAGGGCGTGACGGCCGGACCGGTGGGGGAGGTCTTCCTCCAGTTCCTGCGCCTCGGTCTCGTGGGTTTCGGCGGTCCCGTCGCCCATCTCGCCCTCTTTCGCCGCCGTTTCGTGGAGGATCTGGGCTGGCTGGACGGGCGCCGCTTCGCCGAATACACGGCCCTCGCCCAGCTCCTGCCGGGGCCCGCCTCCAGCCAGGTGGCCATGGCCATCGGCCACGGCCGGGCGGGGTTCGCGGGCCTGCTCGCCGCCTGGCTCGGCTTCGTCCTGCCGGCGGCGACGGTGATGGCCGCGGCCGGCGTCCTCGCGCTGCGCCTCGATCCCGAGGCCGCCCGCCCCTGGCTGGACGGGCTCGAGATCGCCGCCCTCGCGGTGGTGGTGGATGCCTGGGGGCGGATGCTGTGGCCGCTTCGGGACGACGGCCGCCGGCTCGCCCTGGTGATCGCGGCGGCGGTGCTGGCGGGCGTCCTCGGCGGGACCACCGGCCAGATGCTGGCGCTGGCCACCGGCGCCGTCGCCGGCGCGTGGCTGCCGCCCCGGGGAGAGGAGGCGGTGCCCGCCGACGGGGGTCGGGCGCGGCGGGCGCTGCCGTGGCTCGGTACGTTCCTGCTGCTGCTGGTGCTGCTGCCGCTCGCGGCCCGTTCCGGCGGCCCCCTCGCGGTGCTGGCCGACCGCTTCTACCGTGCCGGCGCCCTGGTCTTCGGCGGCGGCCACGTGGTGCTGCCGCTCCTCGCCAACGAGGTGGTGGCGCCGGGACTGGTCCCCGAGCCCCTGTTCCTCGCCGGTTACGGCCTCGCCCAGGCGGTACCCGGCCCCCTCGTGAGCCTCGCCGCCTATCTGGGGATGGTGGCGACGGGCGGCGGGCCCGCCGGCGCCCTGGTGGCCCTGGTCGCCGTCTATCTGCCCTCGCTGCTGCTGGTGGCGGCGGGCCTGCCGCTGCTGGCCGCCCTGCGTCGCCACCGGCCCGTGGTGCGGGCGCTGGCCGGGATCGAGGCGGCGGTGGTGGGGCTGCTGCTGGCGGCGCTGCTGGACCCGGTGCTGCCGCGGGCGCTCGACGCGCCGGCGGGGCTCCCGCTGGCGCTGGCCGCCCTACTCGCCGTGCGGGTGCTGCCCGTGTGGCTGCTGGTCCCCGCGTCGGCCCTCGCCGCCCGTCTCGCCGCCGCCCTCTCCTGAAGCCAGGAGCCGGGCCCGCAGCTCGCGTTTGAGGATCTTGCCGTAGGCGCTCTTGGGCAGCGCGTCCAGGAACACCCAGCGGCGCGGGCGCTTGTAGCGGGCCATGTGCTCGAGGCAGTGGCGCTCCAGCTCCGCCGCCGTGGTTCCCGGCGCCGCCACCACGCAGGCCACCACCCGCTCCCCCCACTCGCGGTCGGGCAGTCCCACCACCGCCACCTCCCGCACGGCGGGATGGCGCAGCAGCACCTCCTCCACTTCCCGCGGATAGATGTTGGCGCCGCCGGAGATGATCAGGTCCTTGGCCCGGTCCTTGATGTAGAGGAAACCGTCCGCGTCGAAGCAGCCGAGATCGCCCGTGCGCAGCCAGCCGTCGCCCATGGTCCGGCGGGTGGCCTCGGGATCGCGCCAATAGCCCGGCACCACGGAGGGCCCGCGCACCACGATCTCGCCGATCTCGCCCGGGGGACGGGGTCGCCCGTCCGTGTCCCACACCTCCACCCGACACACCACCTGCGGCACGCCCGCCGACTCCAGGCGGTGGGCGAGGGCGGGATCGGCGGCGAAACGGCGATGCATGTCGCGGTCCATGGCGGTGATGGTCATGGGGCTCTCGCCCTGGCCGTAGATCTGGGCGAGGCGGAAGCCGAGCACCGCGTGGGCCTCGTCGAGGTCGGCCCGGTACATGGGGGCGCCGCCGTAGACCAGCGTCTCCAGATGGCCGACCTCCCCCGCACCCTCGCGCACGGCCCGCACCAGCCGCCGCACCATGGTGGGCGCGGCAAACATGCGCACGCCCCGCCACGCCCGCCACAGCGCCGTCACCTCCACCGGATCGAAGCCGCCGGATTCCGGGATCACCTGCACGCCGCCCACCGCCGCGAGCGGCAGCGCGTAGAGGCCGGAGCCGTGGGAGAGGGGTGCGGCGTGGACGATGGCGTCGCCCGCCCGCGGCCGATCCACGTCGATGCCGTAGGCCCAGACCATGGCCCGCAGATTGCGGTGGGTGATCGTCGCCCCCTTGGGCCGGCCGGTGGTGCCGGAGGTGTAGAAGAGCCAGGCCACCTCGTCCCCCTCCACCTCCGCCGGCGGTCCCGCCTCGCCGGTGGCGAGCCGCGCCCATTCGCGCCCGCCCAGGACGAGGACGGCGCGCAGACCCGGCACCTCCGGCCGCCCCGCCGGCCCCGCCAGGTCCTCGCTCACCGCCAGCAGCCGCGCGCCCGAGTGGGCGAGGATCCAGGCCAGCTCCTCCGGATGCAGCCGGGCGTTGACGGGCACCGGCACCAGACCCGCCCACCAGCAGGCCAGCAGCAGCTCCAGATATTCCGGACGGTTGCGGGCGAAGAGGGCGACGCGGTCGCCGCGCGCGAGGCGAAAGGTGCGCACCAGCGCCTCGCCCCGCCGCGCGGCCCGTTCGCACAGGGTGCGCCAGTCGGCCACCGGCCGCGTGCCGAGGGCCAGCGCCGGCTCGCCACCGCGCGGCCCGGCGTGACGGGCGAAGAGACGGGCCACGTTCATGTCACCACCCTCCCCGGACCGCCGCGAGCCTATCCGACGGACGGGGCCGCGGGCAACGGCGGGCCCTTGGCAGGAAGCCGCGCTCCGGGGAACAATGGCCGCGGATCCCGGAGCGTGTCACCTCAGTCCATGACCCCGCATCTCGCACGCCGGGCCTTCCTCGCCCTGCTGGCCGCCGCCCTGCCCGCACCACCGGCGGCGGCCGTGGCCGCCCGCCTGGTGCCGCCGGACGAGGTGCAGCTGGCCGACGGCCGGGTGGTGGTGCTGCGGGGCGTGGTGCTGTGGGAGGCCGGCATGCTGGAGGAGGTGAGGGTACGGCGGGTCTTCGGGCGCGACCGCCACGGCCGCCTCCGGGCCGAACTCGGGATCCCGGGTCGCCGCGGCGATCTCCGGGCGGTGCTGCTGCGGGAGGGACGGGCGCTGGTGGACCCCACCGCCGTGGACGAGGAGGAGGCGGGTCGGCTGCTGGTGCTGGAGTACCGGGCCCGCCGCCGGCGCCGCGGACTCTGGCGGGATCCGCCGGTGGAGCGGGCGGATCGGGTGCGGGCGCGGCCCCTGCGCTTCGCCCTCGTGCGGGGGCGGGTGCGGCGGGTGGGGCGGGCCGGCCGCTTCGTCTACCTCGACTTCGGCCGCGACTTCCGCCGCGACTTCTCGCTGCGGCTGGCCCCGCCGGTGGTGGCCCACTTCCGGCGCAACGGCATCGAGCCGGATCTGCTGGCCGGCCATCGGGTGGAGGCGCGCGGCTGGATCCTGGAGCAGGGCGGGCCCATGATCCACGTGACCAGCCCGCTCCAGCTGGAGGTGAGCCCATGAGCCCGTGCCGCCGCCTGCTCGCCGTCACGCTGGCCCTCGCCCTCGCCGCCTGTCAGCCGGTGCGCAATCCGGCCCGGGGGACGGTGGAATACTCCCTGATGACTCCCGAGCAGGCGCGGGCCCTGGCCCGCGAGGAGCATCCGAAGGTCCTGGCCCGGTACGGCGGCGCCTACGACGACCGGGAACTCTCGGACTATGTGGCGCGCATCGGTCTGCGGGTGGCGGCGGCCTCGGACATTCCCGACGAGGTCTTCACCTTCACCCTCCTCGACAGTCCGGTGGTGAACGCCTTCGCCCTGCCGGGCTACGTCTACGTCACCCGCGGGCTGCTGGCGCTGGCCGACGACGAGGCGGAGCTGGCGGCGGTGCTGGCCCACGAGATCGGTCACGTGGCGGCCCGCCACGTGCCGGAACGCCAGCAGCAGCTTCTGGGCGCCGGGCTGGTGGCGCTGATCCTCGGCACCCTCGCCTCGGCGGCGGTGGGCGGACAGGAGGGCGAGCTGCTGGGCGAGCTGGCCTCGCTGGGCGCCGCCGCCTACGTGGCCGGCTTCTCCCGCGAGCAGGAGCGGGAGGCCGATCGCCTCGCCCTCCGCTATCTCGCCCGCGCCGGCTACGACCCCGCGGCCCTCGCCCGCATCCTCGACGCCCTCGACGGCTGGGAGCGGCTGCAGGCCCGGCTGCGGGGCGAGGACGCGGCGGCGGTGCCCGAGTTCCTGTCCACCCATCCCAGTACGCCGGCGCGGGTGCGCGCCGCCCGCCGCCTCGCCGCCCGCCTCGGCCCCGGCGAGGCCCGCCGGGACATCTGGCTCGATCGTCTCGACGGGCTGGTCTTCGGCGACGGGCCGAAGCAGGGCTTCGTGCGGGGACGGCGCTTCGTCCATCCGGTGCTGCGCTTCCGCTTCGAGGCGCCGCCCGGCTTCCGCCTCACCAACCGTCCCGATGCGGTGATCGGCGAGGGGCCCGGCGGGCGGCTGCTGGTCTTCGACATGGGCGAGGCACGGCCGTGGGAGGATCCGGCCGACGTGCTGGCGCGCGAGGTGGAGAACCGGCCGGTGGTCCGCACGGGACGCTATCGCACCTGGCACGGCTACGAGGCGGCGGTGGCCGAACTTTCCCTCGACGGTCGCGAGGCCTGGCTCGCCGTGCTCATGGACGAGGAGAGGCGGGTGTTCCGCTTCCTCTACGCCGCGCCCTGGCTGGACGGGGACGAGCGCGGACGCTTCCTCGGCGTGCTGGACAGCTTCCGCACCCTGGCGCCCGGGGAGGCGCGGCGGGTGCCGGTGGTGCGGCTGCGGGTGATGCGGGTGCCGCGCGAGGGCGTGCGGCGACTGGTGCGGCGGGTGGCGGTGGAACGCCTGCCGCTGGAGCATCTGCTCGTGCTCAACCATCGCCGCGCACTCCGCGACTTCCGGCCGGGCGAGCGGATCAAGGTGCCGGTGCGGACCCGCGCCCGGGAGCGATGGTGGTGGGAGTGAGGCGCGTGCGCATCGCGGTGACGGGGGCCGGCGGCTTCCTCGGCCGGCGGCTGGTGCGGACCCTGCTGGACCGGGGACGGATCGGCGCCGACGGCCCGGTGGTGACGCGGGTGGTGGCCTTCGACAGGGTGGCGCCGGATCTGCCGGAGGATCCGCGCCTCCAGGTGCGGACGGGCGACGTGGCGGACGCGGCGGCGGTGGCGCCGGCGCTGGCGGAGGCGGATCTGGTCTTCCATCTGGCGGCGGTGGTGAGCGCCCAGGCCGAGGCCGACTACGAACTCGGCATGCGGGTCAATCTCGACGGCACCCGCGCCGTGCTGGAGGCCCTGCGTCGCACCGGCCGGCGGCCGCGGCTGGTCTTCGCCAGCTCCGTCGCCGTCTACGGCGGTCCCCTGCCGGATCCGGTGGGTGACGACGTGCCCCTCGCGCCGCAGAGTTCCTACGGCGCCCAGAAGGCCATGGGCGAGCTGCTGGTGGCCGACGGCAGCCGCCGGGGCTTCGTGGACGGCGTGTCGCTCCGGCTCCCCACGGTGGTGGTGCGACCGGGCCGCCCCAACCGCGCCGCCTCCGCCTTCGCCAGCTCCATCCTGCGCGAGCCGCTCACCGGTCGCGGAGCTGTATGTCCGGTGCCGCCCGACACCGCCCTCTACCTCACCTCGCCGCGGCGGGTGGTGGAGGCCTTCCTCCACGCCGCCACCCTGCCGGAGGAGGCGCTGCCGATGGGACGCGCGTTCGTGCTGCCGGGACTCACGGTGACGGTGGCGGAGATGCTGGCGGCGCTCGGGCGGGTGGGCGGCGCGGCGGCGGTGGCGCGGGTGCGTTTCGTGCCGGACGAGACCGTCGCCCGCATCGTCCGCGGCTGGCCCGCCCGCTTCGAGGCCGCGACCGCCCGCCGTCTCGGCTTCGCCGCCGACCCCGACATGGACTCGATCCTCCACGCCTTCGTCGAGGACGAGCTCGGCGGAGCGCCGGCATGAGCGGCGCACGGGAGCGGCTGCCGGCGACGGAGACGGTGCCGGTCCGCTTCGAGACGGCCGAGACCTGGCCGCTCGAGGAGCTGCTGGAAGGGCTGCTGGAGCGGCAGTGGCGGGCGGTGGCGGCGGTGGCCGGGGCGCTGCCCGCCCTCGCCCGGGCGGTGACGGCGGCGGAACCCCGCATCCGCCGCGGCGGGCGGCTGATCTACGCGGGCGCCGGCACCTCCGGGCGCATCGCCGTCCAGGACGCGGTGGAGCTCTGGCCCACCTTCTCCTTTCCGCCGGAGCGGGTGGCCTTCGTGCTGGCGGGCGGGACCGTAGCCCTCACCCGCGCCGTCGAGGGGGCGGAGGACGACGTGGAGGCGGCGCGGGCGGCGGTGACGGCGCTGGTGCCGGGGGCGGCGGACGTGCTGCTGGCCCTCGCCGCCTCCGGCCGCACGCCCTTCGTGCGCGCCGCGGTGACGACGGCGCGGGCGCGGGGCACGCTCACCGTCGCCTTCGTCAACGACCCGCGGGCCCCTCTCGCCGTCGAGGCGGAGCACGCCGTGATCCTGCCCACCGGCGGCGAGTTCCCGGCCGGCTCCACCCGCATGGCCGCCGCCACGGCCCAGAAGATCGCCCTCAACCTCTTCTCCACCGCCCTGATGACCCGGCTCGGACGGGTCCACCGTGGCCGCATGGTGGCACTGCGCACCGCCAACGCCAAGCTGGCGGCCCGCGCCCGGCGGCTCCTGGCCGAGCTCACGGGGGCCGACGAGGGGGCGGTGGTGCGGGCCCTGGCGGACGCGGGCGGCGAGGTGCCGGTGGCGCTGCTGATCCTACGCGGGGCGTCGCCGGAGCGGGCGCGGGCACTGCTCACACGCCACGGGGGCCACGTGACGCGGGCCCTCGAGGCCCTGGTCGACGCCCAGCGCCCGTGAGCCGTCCGCGGCCAGCACACCCTCGTGGGCGAGCAGCCGGGCCTTGCGGTCGAGCCGGCCGCCATAGCCGACGAGGGCACCGTCGTAACCCACCACCCGGTGGCAGGGCAGCACCAGCGAGACGGGATTGGCGCCCACCGCCCGGCCCACCGCCCGGCCGGCGCCCGGCCGGCCGATGCGGGCGGCGAGATGGCCGTAGCTCTCGGTGGCGCCCGGAGGGATGTCGCGCAGCGCCCGCCACACCGCACAGGCGAAGGGCGAGCCGGCGACCCGGACGGGGATGGCGTCGAGGGCGGCGAGATCGCCGGCGAAATAGGCCTCCATGCGCGCGATCAGCTCGCCGCGGACGGGATCGCGGCCGGTCCGGGGGCGCGGCCCGAACAGGCGCCGGACGGTCGTGGCGCAGGAGTCGGCATCGAAGGCGAGGGCGACGAGCCGGCCTTCGTGGAGGGCGAAGTGGAGCGGCCCCAAGGGGCTCGCCACGGTGCCGAGGTCCACCGTCGTCACGGTACCAGCACGCCCGCGCCGTGGATGCGGCCGGCACGGAGATCGGCGAGCGCCTCGTTGGCCCGCTCCAGCGGATAGACCACCGTCTCGGTGCGCACCGGGACCTTCGGGGCGAGGGCGAGGAAGGCCTCGCCGTCGCGGCGGGTGAGATTGGCCACCGAGCGGATCTCCCGCTCCAGCCACAGCAGGCGGTAGGGAAAGCGCGGGATGTCGCTCATGTGGATACCCCCGCAGACGACGATGCCACCGCGGTCCACCGCCGCCAGCGCCCGCGGCACCAGATCGCCCACCGGCGCGAAGACGATGGCGGCATCCAGCGGCACCGGCGGCCGCTCGTCGGACCCGCCGGCCCATTCGGCGCCCATGCGGCGGGCGAAGTCCCGGCCCGCCGCGTCACCCGGACGGGTGAAGGCGAAGACGCGACGGCCCTGCCACACCAGCACCTGGGCGAGGATGTGGGCGGCGGCACCGAAGCCATAGAGTCCCACGGTGTGCGGATCGCCCGCCCGGACGAGGCTGCGATAGCCGATGAGGCCGGCGCACAGCAGCGGTGCCGCCGCCACCGGCTCGAGGCGCTCGTCGAGGGGGAAGACGTAGCGGGCGTCGGCCACGGTGTACTCGGCATAGCCGCCGTCCAGGGTGTAGCCGGTGAAGCGGGCCTCGGGACACAGATTCTCGCGACCGCTCCGACAGAAACGACAGTGACCGCAGGTCCGGCCCAGCCAGGGCACGCCCACCCGTCGCCCCGGCGCGAGTCCCTCGACGCCGGCCCCGACGGCGTCCACCACTCCCACGATCTCGTGACCGGGGATCACCGGCAGCCGCGGATCCGGCAGCTCGCCGTCCACCAGATGGAGATCGGTGCGGCAGACGCCGCAGGCGAGGACGCGGATGCGCACCTCGCCCGGCCCGGGTTCGGGCACCGGCCGGCGTTCCGCCACCAGCGGCGTGCCCGGCCGGTGCAGCACCATGGCCCGCATGGTGGTGGCCATGTCCCGCCTCCGCCCGCACCCCCGCCACTCGACACCGCCCCCGGATCCCTGTCAAGCGTGCCGGCCCACCGCCGGTGACGGCGACGCCCGCCCCGGAGGGCGGACGTGCGGGGGACGCGGGGAGGGGGCGGCGTGATCAGCCGGCCACCGGCAGCAGCAGGTCCGCCACGCGGGCCAGCAGGTCCAGGAAGCGGCCGGGATCACGGTCGAGGGTGCCGAAGAGGATGGCGGCGATCAACGCCACGGTGAGGGTGGCGTAGAGGGGTGCCAGGACCGGACGGCTCTCCACCTCGTCGGGGCGCAGGGTGAGGCGGCGACCGTCGGGGAGGCGCACCACCAGCCGGCGGCGGCCGTCGCGCTCCTCCACGTGGAGGAGTTCGACGGGCACGCCATCGGTTCTTAGGACGAAATGCCTGGGCCAGCGCCGCCAGATGCGGACGAACCGGCGCAAAATCGCGGGAAATTTGGGATTCATGGCGGGCACTCCGGCGGTTCGGGGACTCCGCTTCGAGGATGGCATTCCTCGCAAGGCTTTGTCAATCTCTGGTTGACAAGATCGTCGCGAGGCCTGCCGGCCACGGGATTGCGCCGGCCGCGGGCGCGATGCAGCTCCGGGGGCGACGGCGCGAGCGGGGCGATGCGCGATCTCCTACTCTTCGGCCTGGTGCTGGCCCTGATCCCGGCGATCCTCGCCCGGCCCCATCTGGGCGTGCTCGCCTACCACTGGTTCTCCCTCATGAACCCGCACCGGCTGGTGTGGGGATTCGCCTACGGCCAGCCCTTCGGCCTGCTGTTCGCCGGGCTCACCGTGGTGGCCTGGATGCTCCACCGCGAGCGGCGGCTGCCGCCCACCACGCCGCTGTTCTGGCTGCTGGTGCTGTTCGCGCTGTGGGTCACCTTCACCACCTTCACCGTCGCCCGGGCGCCCGCGGTGGCCTTCGCCGAATGGGCGCGCTTCGCCAAGATGTTCCTGGTGGTGGTGCTGAGCCTCGTCCTCTTGGCCGAGCCCGGTCGCCTGCGCGCGTTCGTGGCCGTGGTGGCTCTCTCCGTCGGTTTCTTCGCCGTCAAGGGCGGCCTCTTCGTGCTGGCCACCGGCGGGCGCCATCTCGTCTGGGGCCCGCCGGAGACGCTCATCGGCGACAACAACGGCCTCGCCCTCGCCCTGGTGGTGGTGCTGCCCCTCCTGGTCTTCCTCGCCGAGACGGCACCGTGGCGGCCGCTGCGCTGGGCGCTGTGGGGGGTGGTGTGGCTGGACGTGCTGGCGATCCTCGGCACGCGCTCGCGCGGCGGGTTCGTGGCGCTGATGGCCACCGCCCTCGTGCTGTGGTGGCAGAGTCGTCACCGTCTGGCCCTGGCCCTGGCCGGCCTCGCCGCGGCAGCGGTGGCGCTCGCCCTGCTGCCGCCGGACTGGTACGCACGCATCGCCTCCATCGAGGACTATGCCCGCGATCCCTCTTTCGCGCTGCGCCTCCGGGTCTGGCGCTGGACCCTCGAGGAGGTGGTGGCGGCGGCCCCGCTCTGGGGCGGCGGCTTCGGCGTGTTCACCCTGAACGGCATCCGCCATCTCCAGGGCGACTATCTCGAGGCCCACAGCATCTACTTCGAGGTCCTGGGTGAACACGGCGTGGTGGGGCTCGTCCTGTTCCTCGCCCTCTTCGCGGGTGGCGTGCTGACCGCCCGCGCCGCCGCCCGGGCGGCGACCGGCTCCGGGGATCTGGTCTGGGCGGTGCGGCTCGGCCGCCTGCTGCCGGCGAGCTACGTGGGCTATGCCACCGCCGGCGCCTTCCTCAACATGGCCTTCTTCGATCTCTTCTACGAACTGCTGACCATCACCGTGCTGCTCCGGGTGCTGGTCCGCGACCGCGAGGCGACGGAACGGGCCGCGCCGGATCCCCTCGGCCGCGACCCGGCGGAGGCGGCCAGACCGCCCGCGCCCGCCGGCGTGGCCCCGTGAGCGGGGAGGCCGGCGGTGGCCCGCCATGCGCGGAGATGTGCGGTCTCCCCCGCGAATGCCCCGCGAATGTCCGACGACGGGACGGTGGCGTTAACGCTTCGGCAAGATCGGCGCGGCAGACTCGGGCCGTCGCCCGGTGCTGCGGGAGCCGAGATGAGCGGCGAGGACGAACTCAAACGGCGCATCGAGGCGCTGCGCTTCGCGGCCGAGGACGGACACACCGAGTCCATGTTCCTGCTGGGCGTCGCCTGCGCGCAGGGGCGCGGCGTCCCGAAGGACGACGTGCTCGCCGCCCGCTGGTTCCAACAGGCGGCCCGCAAGGGACATCCCCGCGCCCGCACCAGCCTCGCCTACATGCACATGACCGGTCGCGGCGTCCGCAAGGATCCCGTCACCGCCTACGTGCTGCTGGCGCAGGCCGCCCGCGACGGCGACCGTCTCGCCGCCGACCTCATGATCAAGCTGCGCGCCCATCTCACCCCGCGGCAGCTGGACGAGGCCCAGAAGCGCATGGCCAAGCTCGGCGTGTGAGCGGCCCTCGGCGGGGCGGATGCGGCGAGGGCGGGGGTGGCCGTACCGGAAGGCGGGCGAGACGGCGCTCGACCCGTCCCGAGGACCGGCGAGGTCCGGCCTTCCCGACGGACCGCGGCGGGCCGTCGCGCCCCGGCGCGCGGGGACTCCCGCCTATCCGGCCCCGCTGCGCCGTCGATCGCCCATTCCCCTTCCGGGGCGCGAGAGTCCCCGTCCGGAAGTGGCCGGTGGCCTGCGCCGGTCCGTCGTCCCGCCGCCGGTGCGATCCCGGGCCATGCCGGCACCGACGGCGGCGCGGCGCATCCGTGTCCGCGCCCGCGGGGATCCCCGCGCCTTCGCGGATCTTCCGGCCGGTCCCGTCCCGCCGTCATCCGGCGGGTCCTTCGGCGGGACCGTCGCCGCTCCATTCCCGCACCAGCGCCACCGCCAGGGCCAGCAGGGTGGGGCCCAGGAAGATGCCGAGGAAGCCGAAGGCCACCACCCCACCGATCACGCCCACGAACACCAGCAGGAAGGGCAGCTTGCTGCCGCGGCTGATGAGCCAGGGACGGACGATGTTGTCGGACCCGCTCACCACCAGCCCGCCCCACAGCAGCATGAACACGCCCCAGGGCCAGCCGCCGGCGTGGAACAGCCACAGCGCCACCGGCAGCCACACCAGGGGCGCTCCCACCGGGAACAGCGCCAGCAGGAAGGTGAGGAAGCCCAGCAGGAAGGCGGTCGGCACGCCGGCGATCAGGAAGCCGACGACGGCGAGGGCCGCCTGCACGATGGCGGTGCCCACGGTGCCGTAGACCACGCCCCGCAGCGTCGTCTGGGCCACCTCGAAATAGTGGTCGGCACTGGGGCCGGCCACGCGTCCGGCCAGCCGCCGCACCCGGCGGCCCAGGGCCGCGCCGTCGCGGTAGAAGAAATAGGCCATGAGCACGGCGGTGATCATCTGGACGAGGCCGGTCCCGATCACGGCTCCGCCGGCCAGCGCCAGATCGCGCAGCGGGCCCAGCAGCGGCTGGAGGAAGGGCAGCAGGCGTTCCGGGTCGGTCGCCACCGCCCGCCAGCTCTCGGCGAGGAGACCGCCCACCAGCGGGAGGGCGGCGAGCCAGGCCGGCGGCTCCGGCAGGCCCCGCTCCAGCAGCGCCACCACCTCCTCCGCCAGCTCGCGGGCGTTGCCGGCGAGGCTCACCCCCACCAGCACCAGCGGCAGCACGAAGGCCACGGCGAGGCCGAGGGTCATGAAGAGCGCCGCGAGACCGCGCCGGCGGCCGCACCACCGTTCGAGGCGGGCGTAGGCCGGCCAGGTGGAGAAGGCCAGCACCACCCCCCACAGCAGCGGCGAGAAGAAGGGGCGCAGCACCAGCACGGTGCCGAGCAGCAGCAGCGCCAGGATGCCGAGGCCGGCGATGCGGTCCAGCAGCCGTTCCAGCGAGGGTCCGTCCCCGGCGCGCACGCTCCGCGGATCTCCGCCGTCCCGCGCCACAGTGGCGGCGCACCTTCGCCGGGACAAGGGCGAAGCACCGTCCCCTGCGCGCGGCGGGCCGCCCCTCCCTAGGCCCCCTCGGCCGCCCGTACGGTGTTCTCGAGGCGTCCCACCCCGTCGATCTCCACCACCACCCGGCTGCCCGGGGCGAGAAAGCGCGGCGGCGTGCGGGCGAAACCCACACCGCCCGGCGTGCCGGTGGCGATCACGTCCCCGGGCTCCAACACCGTCCAGCGGGTGACGTAGGCCACCAGCGCGGGGACGTCGAAGATCATCTCGCCCAGGGTGGCGCGCTGGCGCTCCTCGCCGTCCACCACGCAGCGGATCACCCGTGCGCCGAAACCCTCGCGCACCTCGTCGAGGGTGACGATCTCCGGTCCGAAGGCGCCGCTCTCGCGGAAGTTCTTGCCCGGGGTGAACTGGCCGGTGTGGAACTGGAAGTCCCGGACCGAACCGTCCATGAAGCAGGAGACGCCCAGCACCACCTCCCACGCCCGCGCCGCCGGCACGTCGAAGGCGCGGCGGCCGATCACCACGGCGAGCTCCGCCTCATAGTCGTACTGTTGGGAGATGCCGGGATGGCGCAGGGGTCGGCGGTGGCCCACGAGACTGTCCGGGAAGCGGACGAAGAGGGTGGGATGGGCATGGGCGCCGCGACCGCCCGTCTCCTCCCGGTGTTCGGCGTAGTTGAGGCCCACGCAGAGGATCTTGCCCGGCCGCGGCACGGGGGGCAGCCAGGTGATCTCGTCCGCGCGGAAGTCGGCCTCCGCCCCGCGCAGATCCGGCAGCGTCATGCCACGGTCCAGCAGATCGAGGAGCGCGCGCAGATCGGCCACCCGGCCGCCGAGACGGGCGCCGAGATCGACGATGCCGCGGTCGGTGCGCAGGCCGAAGCTGGCCCGGTCGCCGTGGATGAAGGAGAGCAGACGCATGGACGGCCTCCCCCGCCGTGATCCGCGCCGACGGTAGCGGCGGCTGGGCGTGGGGCCAAGCGTGTGGCGCGCCGTTGCCGGGAACCTGCCGGCCCTCTATATGGCCGGCAGGCGGAGCGTAGCGCAGCCTGGTAGCGCACCAGTCTGGGGGACTGGGGGTCGGCGGTTCGAATCCGCCCGCTCCGACCACGACCTTTCCGCCAACGCTTCCCGCACCATCACCCGTCCTTGCACCGACGGTCCCGTCGCGGCACCATTCGCCCGCATCACGACATGTCCGATGACAGGGAGGGATCGAGCCATGTGCGTTCCGGGTTGTCTCGAGACCGTCGCCGCGCGTCTGAGCCGCCGTGCCCTCTTCCGCGGTGCCGCCGCCACCGGGGCGGCGGTGGCCGCCGCGAGCCTGCCGGCCGTGCCGCGGGCGGCCGAACCCCGGAGCTTCACCCGGGTGGTGGACCTCACCCACACGCTGACGCCGGATTTTCCCACCTATTTCGGCAAGCCGCAGCTCGAGATCGAGGTGATGTTCAACTATGCCGAACACAAATTCAACATGAAGAAGTGGACCGTGGTCGAGCACACCGGCACCCACATGGATGCGCCGTTCCACTTCTCGGAGAACGGCTGGAGCGCCGACCGGGTGCCGGCCGAGCGGCTGGTGGTCCCATTGGTGGTCATCGACATCGCCGCCCGCGCCGCCGAGAATCCGGACGCCCAGGTCACGCCCGACGACATCGCCGCCTTCGAGAAGAGGCACGGGCCGCTCCCCGACGGCTGCTGCGTGGCCATGTACTCGGGCTGGGACCGCCACGTGCGGACGGCGCGGTTCCGCAACGCCGACGAGAAGGGCATCATGCACTTCCCCGGCTTCCACGTGGAGGCGGTGCAGATGCTGATGGAGGACGGCCGCAACGTGGTGGGCATCGCCGTCGACACCCTCTCCCTCGACCACGGACCCTCCAAGGACTTCGCCACCCACTACGCCTGGCTGCCCACCAATCGCTGGGGCCTCGAGAACGTGGCCAATCTGGGCGAGCTGCCGCCGGTGGGCGCCACGCTGGTGGCGGGCACGCCGACGGTGGAGGGCGCCACCGGCGGACCCTCGCGGCTCTTCGCCCTGGTCTGAGGCGGATCTCCGCCGCCGGGACGGGCCGCCCGCGGGCGGCCCGTCCGCATCGCGGCGGTGCTTGGCAGCCGGCCGCGAGCGGCTAGAGTGGCGGCGGACCCCCCTCGAGGGAGGCGGCGCGGTGAAGTTCGGCATCGGTCAGCCCGTCGGCAGGCTCGAGGATCGGCGCTTCGTCACCGGCCGGGGCCGCTTTCTCGACGACCTCCGCATCGACGGCGCGCTCCATCTCGCGGTGGTGCGCAGCCCCGTCGCCCACGCCCGCATCCGCTCCGTCGACGTGACGGCGGCGGAGGCCGTCGAGGGCGTCGTGGCGGTGGTGACGGCCGAGCGCATGGATCCCGAGGGGCGGATGCACATCCCCTGCCTCGTGCCCCTCAAGAACCGCGACGGCAGCCGCCGCGCCGATCCGCCGCGGCCGGTGCTGGCCCGCGACCGCGTGCGCCACGCGGGCGAGGCGGTGGCCTTCGTGGTGGCCGAGAGCCGTGCGGCGGCGGAAGCGGCGGCGGAGGCGGTGGCGGTGGACTGGGAGGAGCTGCCGGCGGTGGTGGACCCGGCCCGCGCCGACGCCGCCGCCGTGACCCTCCACGAGGCGGCGCCCCGCAACGTCGCCTTCGACTGGCACTTCGGCGACGAGGCGGCGGTGGCCGAGGCCTTCGCCCGCGCCGCCCACGTCACCCGCCTCGAGCTCGTCAACAACCGTGTCGTGCCCTGTGCCATGGAGCCGCGCGCCTGCCTCGCCCATCCCGAGGAAGGGACGGGGCGGCTGGTGGTGTGGGTGCCCTCCCAGGGCGTGTGGCTGCATCGCCAACTGCTGGCCCGGCTGCTGGGGCTGCCGGAAGCGCGCATCCGCGTGCGCACCCCCGACGTGGGCGGCGGCTTCGGCATGAAGATCTTCGTCTATCCCGAATACGTGATGGTGGCCTGGGCCGCCCACACCCTCGGCCGCCCGGTGCGCTGGACGGCCGGCCGTGGCGAGAGCTTTCTCGCCGACACCCATGGCCGTGGTCACGTCACCGTGGCCGAGCTCGCCTTCGACGCCGATGCCCGCATGCTCGCCTACCGGGTGCGGGTGCGGGCCGACATGGGCGCCTATCTCTCCAACTACGCCCCCTTCATCCCCACCCTCGCCGCCCTCAAGGTGCTCACCGGCGTCTATCGCATCCCCGCCGTCTCCTACGGCGTCCTCGGCGTCTTCACCAACACCCAGCCGGTGGACGCCTATCGCGGCGCGGGCCGGCCGGAGAGCATCTACGCCCTGGAGCGGCTGGTGGACGTGGCCGCCCGCGAGCTCGGCCTGCCGCCGGAGGAGCTGCGCCGGCGCAACATGATCGCACCGGAGGAGATGCCCTACCGGACCGCCGCCGGCGAGACCTACGATTCGGGAGAGTTCGTGCGCCTGATGGAGGCCTGCATGACCCGGGCCGACTGGGCGGGGGCGGCGGCACGGCGGGAGGAGGCGCGCCGGCGCGGACGGCTGCGCGGCATCGGCATGGCCTACTACATCGAGGCCACCATGGGCGATGCCGAGGAACGGGCGCGGGTACGCTTTCTCGAAGACGGCACGGTGGAGGTGGCGGTGGGGACCCAGTCCACCGGACAGGGCCACGAGACCGCCTACGCCCAGATCCTGGCCGAGCGGCTGGGCGTGCCGCCGGAGCGGGTGCGCGTGGTGCAGGGGGACACCGACGTCATGGAGGAGGGTGGCGGGACCGGCGGCTCGCGCTCGCTCACCGCCGAGGGCACGGCGCTGCTGGAGGCGGCGGCGCGGGTGATCGAGAAGGGCCGTCTCGCCGCCGCCCATCATTTCGAGGCGGCCGTCGACGACGTGGTGTTCGCCGACGGCGTCTTCCGGGTGCGGGGCACCGACCGGGAGATCGCCCTGCTCGAACTCGCCCGCCTGGTGGCGAGCTGGCGGGAGCGGCCGGCCGGTCTCGAATCCGGGCTCGACGCCGACGCCGAGATCACGCTGTCCGCCTACTCATATCCCAACGGCTGTCACATCGCCGAGGTGGAGGTGGACCCGGAGACCGGGACCGTCGATCTCGTCCGTTACACGGTGGTGGACGACTTCGGCGTGGTGCTGAACCCGCTGCTGGTGGCCGGCCAGGTCCACGGCGGCATCGCCCAGGGGGTGGGCCAGGCGCTGCTGGAGCACGCGGTCTTCGATCCCGATTGGGGCCAGCTGCTCACCGGCAGCTTCGCCGACTACGCCCTGCCGCGGGCCGACCGCCTGCCCTTCGTGGACTTCTCCTACATCGAGATCCCCTGCCGTCACAATCCGCTCGGCGTCAAGGGCTGCGGCGAGGCCGGCAGCATCGGCGCGCCGCCGGCGGTGGTCAACGCGGTGATGGACGCCCTGGCACCGCTGGGCATCCGCCATCTCGACATGCCCCTCACGCCGGCGCGGGTGCGCGCCGCCGTCGCCGCCGCCGGCGGCTGACCGTTCCCGGGGGCGGGGGATCCCGGCCGACGCCTTGCGCGCCCGGCGGGCTTCCGCTAAAGCGCCCGCCCGGAACCGGAGGGCACCCCGTCGGGTGTACCCCGTCCGTCGTGCCGTCCGCCCGTCGCGCCGTCGCCGAGCCGCGATCGAGAACCAGGAGGCCCCGCGCCGATGCTCTACTTCCTCCAGCAGCTCATCAACGGGCTGACGCTCGGGATGATGTACGGCCTCATCGCCATCGGCTACAGCATGGTCTACGGCATCATCGGCATGATCAATTTCGCCCATGGCGAGATCTACATGATCGGGGCCTTCATCTCCATCATCACCTTCCTGCTGCTGGGGGTGCTCGGCATCACCTGGATCCCCCTGGCGCTGCTGCTGGTGCTGGTCCTGGCCATGGTCTTCACCGCCGCCTACGGCTGGACGGTGGAACGCCTCGCCTACCGGCCGCTGCGCGGCTCCTTCCGCCTGGCACCGCTGATTTCCGCCATCGGCATGTCCATCTTCCTGCAGAACTACGTCCAGCTCCTCCAGGGCGCCAATGTCAAGGCGGTGCCGCCCATCGTCACCGGCGGCTGGATCCTCGCCGAGGAGGGTGGTTTCGCCGTGCGCGTCAGCAACGTGCAGATCATGATCGTCGTGCTGACGCTGGTGCTGATGGCCATCTTCTCCTGGATCATCGCCCGCACGCCCCTCGGCCGCGCCCAGCGCGCCTGCGAACAGGATCTGAAGATGGCGGCGCTGTGCGGCGTCAACGTGGACCGCACCATCTCCCTCACCTTCGTGATGGGGGCGGCGCTGGCCGCCGTCGCCGGTCTCATGGCGACCCTCTACTACGGCGTGGTGGATTTCTTCATCGGCTTCCTCGCCGGCATCAAGGCCTTCACCGCCGCGGTGCTGGGCGGCATCGGCTCCATCCCGGGGGCCATGCTGGGCGGGCTGCTGCTGGGTCTGGTGGAGGCCTTCTGGTCCGGCTATTTCACCACCGAATACAAGGACGTGGCGGCCTTCTCCATCCTCGTCATCGTGCTGATCTTCCTGCCCACCGGGCTCCTGGGCAAGCCCGAGATCGAGAAGGTGTGAGGCCATGAGCACCGTCGCCACCGTCGGCCCCCGCACCGCCGCCGGCGGCTTCGACCTCGTCCGCGCCCTGAAGGAGGCCGGTCTCGCCGCCTTCGTCGCCTTCGTGCTGTTCGTGCCGCTGATGGGGTTCCAGCTGGTGGGCCAGGAGGGCCGCCTCGGGCTCGTCTACCGGCCCCACTGGGTGGTCGTCGGCACCGTCACCGTCTTCCTGGGCCATCTCGCCGTCTCCTTCCTGCGCGCGGTCCGGGGTCCGGCCCGTCGCGCCCGCGGCGAGGCCGGTCCCTTCGCGCGTTTCTTCACCGTCCACGCCCGCTGGTTCGGCGTCGCCGCGGCCCTCGTCGCCTTCCTCCTGCCCTTCACCCCCTTCGGCAACCGCTACGTGGTGGACGTGGCCACCACCGTGCTGATCTACGTGATGCTGGGCTGGGGACTCAACATCGTGGTGGGCCTCGCCGGGCTCCTGGACCTGGGCTATGTGGCCTTCTACGCCGTCGGGGCCTATTCCTACGCCCTCTTCGCCCAGTGGTTCGGTCTCGGCTTCTGGGAGGCGCTGCCCATCGCCGGCGTGCTGGCCGCCCTCGCCGGCATCCTCCTGGGCTTCCCGGTGCTGCGCCTCAGAGGCGACTATCTCGCCATCGTCACCCTCGGCTTCGGCGAGATCATCCGCATCGTCCTCCTGAACTGGTACGACGTCACCAACGGTCCGGACGGCATCTCGGGCATTCCGCGGCCGACCTTCTTCGGGCTCGAATTCAAGCGCTATTCCGCGGAAGGCACGACCTTCCACCAGTTCTTCGGCATCGAGTATTCGAGCCTCCACCGGGTGGTGTTCCTCTACTATCTCATCCTGATCCTCGCCCTGATCACCAACTGGTTCGTCCTGCGCATCCGCCGCCTGCCCATCGGCCGCGCCTGGGAGGCGCTCCGGGAGGACGAGATCGCCTGCAAGGCCCTCGGCATCAATCCCACCAACACCAAGCTCACCGCCTTCGCCCTGGGCGCCATGTTCGGCGGCTTCGCCGGCTCCTTCTTCGCCACCCGTCAGGGCTTCATCAGTCCGGAGAGCTTCACCTTCATCGAGAGCGCCACCATTCTCGCCATCGTGGTGCTGGGCGGCATGGGCAGCCAGATCGGCGTGGCGCTGGCGGCGCTGGTGATCGTGGTGCTGCCGGAACTGGGCCGCGAGTTCGAGCAGTTCCGCATGCTGTTGTTCGGGGCCGCGATGGTGGGCATCATGGTCTGGCGGCCGCGCGGCCTGCTCGCCTTCCGCGAGCCCACGGTGCGGCTGCACGGCCGCGGCGAGGGCGAGGAGGCGCCGCGATGACCGCGCCGCTCCTGGAGGTGGAACACCTCACCATGCGTTTCGGCGGCCTCGTCGCCGTCGACGATCTCTCCTTCACCGCCCACGATCTCCGCATCACCGCCATCATCGGTCCCAACGGCGCTGGCAAGACCACCGTCTTCAACTGCCTCACCGGCTTCTACCGGCCCACGGTGGGCCGCCTCGTCTTCCACGGCCGCTTCGGGCCGGTGCTGCTGGAACGGGAGGACGGCTACCGCATCCCCCGCCACGGCATCGCCCGCACCTTCCAGAACATCCGTCTCTTCGCCAACATGACGGCGCTGGAGAATCTGGTGGTGGCCCAGCACAACCGTCTCATGCGGGCCTCCGGCTACACGGTGCTGGGCCTGTTCGGCTGGAAGGGCTATCGCACGGCCGAGCGGGAGGCGGTGGACCGCGCCCGCTACTGGCTCGACCGCATGGGCCTCCTGGCCCGGGCCGACTGGGACGCCGGCGCGCTCCCCTATGGCGACCAGCGCAAGCTGGAGATCGCCCGCGCCATGTGCACCGAGCCCAGGCTCCTGTGCCTCGACGAGCCGGCGGCCGGCCTCAATCCCCGGGAGACAGCGGAGCTGGCCGAACTGCTGGTGGAGATCCGCGACCGCGAGCGCATCGGCATCCTCCTCATCGAGCACGACATGAGCATGGTCATGCGCATCTCCGACCACATCGTCGTGCTCGACTACGGCCGCAAGATCGCCGAGGGAACCCCCGAGCGGATCCGCACCGATCCGGTGGTGATCAAGGCCTATCTCGGCGAGGCCGAGGACGAGGCGCTGCCGGAGGAAGTGGCGCAGGATCTCGCCCGCCTCGGGGGAGGGGACTGATGCTGGAGGTGCGGGACGTCCACACCCACTACGGCCACATCGAGGCCCTCAAGGGGGTGAGCCTGGATGTGCGCCGGGGCGAGATCGTCACCATCATCGGGGCCAATGGCGCCGGCAAGACCACCCTGCTCATGACCATCTGCGGCGATCCGCGGGCGAGCGCCGGCCGCATCCTCCTCGACGGCGAGGACATCACCCATCTGCCCACCTGGGAGATCGTCCGCCGCGGTGTCGCCCACGCCCCCGAGGGACGCCGCATCTTCCCGCGCATGACGGTGCTCGAGAACCTCAAGATGGGGGCCACCGTCGACGGCGAGCGCCATTTCGAGGAGGACGTGGAACAGGTCTTCGCCCTCTTCCCCCGCCTCCGGGAGCGGCTCCATCAGCGCGGCGGCACCCTCTCCGGCGGCGAGCAGCAGATGCTGGCCATCGGGCGCGCGCTGATGGCGCGCCCGCGCCTGCTGCTGCTGGACGAGCCCTCCCTCGGCCTCGCCCCCAATCTGGTCCGGCAGATCTTCCGCGCCATCGTCGAGATCAACCGCACCCGCGGTCTCACCATCCTGCTGGTGGAGCAGAACGCCTATCAGGCGCTGCGCATCGCGCATCGCGGCTACGTGCTGGCCACGGGCGAGGTGGTGCTGCAGGGAACGGGACGCGAGCTCCTCGCCGATCCCGAGGTGCGGGCGGCCTATCTCGAGGGTGGACACTGAGGCGGAGGTCACGGTCGTGGAGAGCTGGCTCGGCACCTCCCTCCCGGTCTTCCTGGGCCTCACCGTGGTCCTGGCGGGCGGCGCCTCCGCCCTCGCCGGCCGCGCCGTCGCCCGCAACTGGAAGCCCGCCCGCCACGTGGCCTTCGCCGCCCTGGGCCTCGCCCTCGCCGACCGTTTTCTGGTCTACGCGCTCTTCGCGGGCGAGCTCCTCCACCTGCGCGGTTTCCTCCTCTCGTGGGCGGTCCAGCTCGCCCTCGGGCTGCTGAGCTGGCACGTGACCCGGGTGGAATGCATGGTCCGCCAGTATCCCTGGCTCTACCGCAAGGTCTCGCCCTTCCACTACGTGCCGGTGGGGCCGGAGGCGGAGCGCGGGTGAGGCTCAGGCCGGATCCAGCGCCCGCAGGTCCTCCGCCCGCCAGCCCACCCGCAGCGTCTCGCCCGGTGTCGGCCAGCGCGTCCCGGGCCGGTTGGGCACCTTCACCACGAACTCGCGATTGCCGCAGACCTCCAGCACCAGGCGCAGATGATCGCCGTGGTAGACCGGCTCCACCACCCGGCCGACGAAGCGGTTCTCCACCGCCCCCTCCGGCGGATCCAGCCACACCCGCTCCGGTCGCAGCGACAGGGTGGTGGCCTCGCCCGGCTCCCGGACCGCCACCGGCAGCGCCAGCATCTCGCCGCCACCCTCCACCGTCACCCGGCAGAAGCGGCCCTCGCGGGCGCGGATGCGGCCGCGGAAGGTGTTGTTCTCGCCGATGAAGCGGGCGACGAAGGCGTTCTCCGGCTCCTCGTAGAGCCGCTGGGGCGTGGCGAGCTGGCGGATGCGGCCGGCCTCGAACACCGCCACCCGGTCGGACATGGTGAGGGCCTCGCCCTGGTCGTGGGTGACGTAGACGACGGTGATGCCCAGCCGCTCGTGCAGGCGCTTGAGCTCGTACTGCATGTTCTCCCGCAGCTGCTTGTCCAGCGCGCCCAGCGGCTCGTCCATGAGCACGAGGCGCGGTTCGAAGACCAGCGCCCGGGCCAGCGCCACCCGCTGCTGCTGACCGCCCGAGAGCTGGGCGGGGCGGCGGTGCTCGAAACCGGCGAGCCGCACCATCTCCAGCGCCCGCCGGACCCGCGTCTCGATCTCCGCCCGTCCCAGCCGTCGCACTTCGAGGGGGAAGGCCAGGTTCTCGGCCACCGTCATGTGGGGAAACAGGGCGTAGTTCTGGAACACCATGCCGATGTCGCGGCGATGGGGCGGCACCCGGGAGAGGGGGCGGCCCTCGAGGTAGATCTCGCCGCGGGTGACCGGCTCGAAGCCGGCCAGCATCATGAGGCAGGTGGTCTTGCCCGAGCCCGACGGCCCCAGCAGCGTCAGGAACTCGCCGCGGGCGATGTCGAGGTCGAGCCGGCGCACCACCAGCGTGCGCCCGTCGTAGCTCTTCTCCACGCCGTCGAAGCGGACGAAGGCGGTCTCGTCGGGACGCATGCCTGCGGCCTCCCCGGCGGACGCGGCGAAGGTGGCCGGTCCCGCGGCACCCGTAAAGGGGCGCGGACGGGGGCGACCGCCACCGCCCTTTCGCACCGCCGAAGGGCGCGCTAGGTTGGAGCCGGGAGATGCCCTCCGCCGTCGCCCGGACCCCGGAGCCTCCATGCTGCTCGCCGTCGACGTGGGCAACACCAACACCGTCTTCGCCGTCTACCGGGAGCGCGAGCAGCTCGGGCAGTGGCGGCTGTCCACCGACCGCGAGCGCACCGCCGAGGAGTACGCGGCACTGCTGCTGCAGCTCATGGGACTCGCCCGCATCCCGCGGGAGGCGGTGGAGGCGGTGGTCATCTCCTGCGTGGTGCCGCAGGCGGTGGTGCCGCTGCGCGTCATGAGCCGCGACTTCTTCGGCTGCCGCGCCCACGTGGTGGGGGAGGACCTGCCCTATCCCATCCCGCTGGACGTGGCCAATCCCGCCGAGGTGGGCGCGGACCGGGTGGTCAACGCCGCCGGCGCCCTCGAGCGCTACACGCCGCCGCTGGTGGTGATCGACTTCGGCACCGCCACCACCTTCGACCTGGTGGACGGCCGCGGCGTCTACTGCGGCGGCGCCATCGCGCCCGGCATCGGTCTCTCGCTGGAGGCGCTGCACCGACGGGCCGCCCGGCTGCCGCGCATCGCCGTGGAACCGCCGGCCCGGGTGGTGGGACGCGACACCGTCACCGCCATGCAGTCCGGCATCTACTGGGGCTATCTCGGGCTCGTGGAGGGGATCGTCACCCGCATCGCCGAGGAGGTGGGCGGCCTCGCCACCACCGTCGCCACCGGCGGCCTCGCCCCCCTCTTCGCCCGCCGCAGTCGCCTGATCGCGCACGTGGATCCCGATCTCACCATGGCCGGTCTGCTCAGGGTCTATTTCGCCAACCGCGAGCGCATCCGTGCCGGCCGCAAGGAGGGGAACGCACGGTGATGGACGATGGTCTGCGTTTCGTCGCCCTGGGCGGCGTCGGCGAGATCGGTCTCAACTGCTATCTCTACGGCGCCGAGGGCCGCTGGATGATGGTGGACCTCGGCATCGGCTTTCCCGAGAACGACGTCCCCGGCGCCGAACTGCTGGTGCCGGATCTCGCCTTCGTGGAGGCCGAGCGCGCGCATCTCGCCGGCCTCGTGCTCACCCACGCCCACGAGGACCATCTGGGCGCCGTACCCTATCTGTGGCGGCGACTGGAATGCCCGATCTGGTGCAGCCCCTTCGCCGCCGCCGTGCTGCGGCGCAAGTTCGAGGACATGCGGCTCGAGCCGCCGCCGGTGACGGTGGTGGAGCCGGGCGAGCGCTTCGAGGTGGGGCCCTTCGGCTGCCGCTTCGTCCACGTCACCCACTCGATCCCCGAGGCCAACGCGCTGGTGATCGAGACCCGGTTCGGGCGCATCCTTCACACCGGCGACTGGAAGCTGGATCCGGCGCCGCTGGTGGGCACCACCACCGACATCCCCACCCTCGAGGCGCTGGGCCACGACGGCGTGCTGGCGGTGGTGGCGGACTCCACCAACATCATGGTGCCCGGCACCTCCGGTTCGGAGGCGGAGGTCCGCGACAGTCTCGCCCGGCTGATCGCCGACCAGCCCCACCGGGTGGCCGTCACCACCTTCTCCTCCCACATCGCCCGCCTGCGCAGCGCGGCGCTGGCGGGTCGGGCGGCCGGCCGCGAGGTGGTGGTGGTGGGCCGCTCCATCCGCCGCATGCTGGATGCCGCCCAGGAATGCGGCTATCTCGACGATCTGCCGCGGCTGCGCGACGAGCACGAGGCGCGCGATCTCCCCCGCGAGCGGACCCTCATGCTGGTCACCGGCAGCCAGGGCGAACCGCGCTCGGCGCTGGTGCGCATCGCCCAGGGCCAGCATCCGCGGGTGCGGCTGGAGGAGGGGGACACCGTCATCTTCTCCTCCAAGATCATTCCCGGCAACGAGCGCACCCTCTTCGAACTCCACAACCGTCTGGTGCTGGCCGGCATCGAGGTGATCACCGAGGAGGACCATTTCGTCCACGTCTCCGGCCATCCCTGCCGGGAGGAGGTGGAGCAGCTCTACCGCTGGCTGCGGCCGCGGATCGTGGTGCCGGTCCACGGCGAACCCCGTCACCTCCACGCCCACGTCCTCTTCGCCCGCCGCCAGGGAATCGCCCACGCGCCCTGGATCAGGGACGGCGAGGTGCTGCGCCTCGCACCGGGCGATCCGGTGGTGGTGGACACGGTCCCGACCGGCCGGCGGGTGGTGGAGAACGGCGACTTCCTGCCGGAGAGCGACGAGCTGTTCCGCGCACGCCGCCGCCTCGAGCACCACGGCGCCATCTTCGTCTCGGTGGTGCTGGACCGCTGGGGCAGCGTGCTGGCGCCGCCGACCCTCTCCAACGCCGGGGCGGTACCGGCGGAGCGTTTCGATCCGCGCCTCGAGGAGCTGTCGGACGCGGTGGTGCGGGCCATCGAGGCGCTGGAGGACCGGGCGGTGCTGGAGGACGAGAAGGTGCGCGAGGCGGCCCGCATCGCCGTGCGGCAGACCCTGGGGCTGCCGCGGCAGAAACGGCCCATCGTCGACGTGGCCATCACCCGCGTCACCCCGGAGGTGCTGGCCGCCCTCGAGGAGGAACCGCAGGAGCTGCGCTGACCATGATCGGACGTCTCAACCACGTGGCCATCGCCGTGCCCGACCTCGAGAAGGCGCGTGCCTTCTACCGCGACGTGCTGGGCGCCCGGGTCTCCGGGATCGAGGACCAGCCGGAACACGGCGTGCGCACCGTCTTCGTGGAGCTGCCCAACACCCGCATCGAACTGCTGGGGGTGCTGGGCGACGACTCGCCCATCCGCGGCTTCCTGGAACGCCATCCGCAGGGCGGCATCCATCACATCTGCGTGGAGGTGGAGGACATCGCCGCCGCCCGCGACCATCTCCGTGCGCGGGGCGTCCGCGTCCTTGGCGACGGTGAGCCCAGGATCGGCGCCCACGGCAGGCCGGTCCTGTTCCTTCATCCCAAGGACGTCTTCGGCACGCTGCTGGAACTCGAAGAGGCATGAGCACCACCGGACTCGCGGTCACCTTCGTCGTCGTCTGGTGGCTGATCTTCTTCACCACCCTGCCCTTCGGCGTGGAGGCCCAGCACGATCCGGTCCCGGGCACCGAGCCCGGCGCGCCCGCGCGGCCGCGGCTGTGGATCAAGGCGCTGGTGACCACGGTGCTGGCGGCCCTGGTCACCTGGGGAATCGACTGGTTCGTGAGCCAGGGATTCGTGACCCTGCGCCCGGCGACGCCGCCCTGATCCCCGCCACCGGCATGGCCGCCCTGCGTGCGACGGCCTTGCCGGACGGCGCCCCGCTCGCCATGACGGGGGGCGCGTCGGGGGAGCGGTCCATGGCCACCACGTCCGAGCCCGCGGCGGTCCGCGGCGGCCGCCACGATCTTCCGGTGATCGGCCTGATCACCCTGGGCCATTTCTTCGCCCATTTCTACATCATCGCCCTGCCGCCGCTGTTCCCGGTGCTGGCGGAGGCGCTGGGCGTGGGCTACACCGAACTCGGCGTGGCGCTGGCGGTGCTCAACCTCCTCACCGCCGTGACCCAGGCGCCCATCGGTGTGCTGGTGGACCGCTACGGGCCGGCCGCCATACTCGTCGCCGGCCAGATCGCCTTCGCCGCCGCCATCGCCGGCATCGGCCTGTTCCCGGACTATCTCGCCCTCCTCCTCTTCTCCGCCCTCGCCGGCCTCGGCAACGCCGTCTACCACCCGGCCGACTACGCCATCCTCAACGCGCGGGTGAGCGAGCGGCGGATGGGCCGCGCCTTCTCCTTCCACACCTTCGGCGGCTACGCCGGCTTCGCCGCCGCCCCGCCGGTGCTGGTGGCGCTGGACGCCCTGTGGGGCTGGCGGGCGGCGCTGGTGATCGCGGGCATCGCCGGCCTGCTGGTGGCGGCGCTGATGGTGGCGGCCCGCCGTCATCTGCACGTGGACCCGCATCCCCGCGCCCGCCGGCCCGGCGGCCTGCGCGCCGACCTCGGGCTGTTCGCCAGCCGGCCGGTGCTGCTGGCCTTCCTCTTCATCACCTTCTACGCCACCTCGCATCTCGGCTTCAACAACTTCACCACCGCCTTCCTGGAGCGACGCTACGGCTTCGATCTCGCCACCGCCAACGCGCCCCTCACCGCCTTCCTGGTGATGGGCGCGCTGGGCGTGCTGGCGGGAGGCCTCGTCGCCGACCGGGTGCGCCGCCACGATCTGGTGGTGGCGGGCTGTCTGCTGTGGGCGGCAGGCGCGGCGGTGGTGGCGGCGGAGGTGGCGCTGGGCGTCGGCACCCTCGTCGCCGTCTTCGCCACCGCCGGTTTCGCCACCGGTGTGGTGGCGCCCTCACGCGACATGTTGGTGCGCCGCATCACCCCGCCCGGCGCCATGGGCCGGGTCTTCGGCTTCGTGACCACCGGTTTCAACGTGGCGGGACTGGTGGGGCCGCCGGTCTACGGGCTGGTGCTGGACCTGGGCTTGCCGCGCCTCGTGATGTGGATCGCCGCGGCGCTGGCGCTGGCCACCCTGCCCACCGTGCTGTCGGCCCGCGCCGCCGGCACCGCCGCCCGCCCCGCCTCCTGAGACGGCGGGCGCGGTGTGGCATCACCGCGCCCGCGGGGACCGGCGCCGGGGGCTTCAGCCCGCCGCCTCCGCCCGTGCCCGTTCCACGATCTCCTTCTGCAGCCGCTCCGGCACCTCCTGATAGTGAGAGAAGCTCCAGGCGAAGAAGCCGGTGCCCTGGGAGAGCGAGCGCAGGGAGACGATGAGGTCGCGCATCTCCGCCTGGGGGATCTGCGCCTTCACCTCGTCCCAGCCGGGCCAGCCCGGCTTGGAATCGTAGCCCAGGATCTGGCCGCGCCTCTGGGTGACCAGCTGGAGGGTGCGGGAGGTGTACTCGCTCGGCACCGAGACGGTGACGTCGAGGACGGGCTCCAGCAACACCGGGTTGCAGCGCGGCAGGCCGTCCTTGAGGGCGAGGGCCACGGCCAGCTTGAAGGAGAGCTCGTTGGAGTCCACCGGATGGTGCTGGCCGTCGAAGAGGGTGATGCCCACGTCCACCACCGGGAAGCCCAGGGGGCCCTTCCGCAGATACTCCTTCGCCCCGGCCTCCACCGCGGGGACGAACTGCTTGGGGACGGCGCCGCCCACCACCCGGTTCTCGAAGGCGAAGCCCTCGCCGCGGGCGAGCGGGCGGATCTCGATCTTGACGTCACCGAACTGGCCGTGGCCGCCCGTCTGCTTCTTGTGGCGGCCGTGGGCCTGGGTGCCTCTGCGGATGGTCTCGCGATAGGGGGTCCGTGGCGGACTCACCTCGACGGGAACCCGGAACTTCTGCTCGAGCCGGTCGAGGGCCACCCGCAGATGGAGCTCGCCCTGACCCCACAGCAGCGTCTGCTGCAGCTCGGCGTCGTGCTCCACCCGCAGTCCCGGATCCTCGTCCACCAGCTTCTGCAGCGCCGCCGACAGCTTGACCTCGTCGTTGCGGTTCTTCGCCCGCACGGCGAAGGCGTACATGGGCTGGGCCGGCGCCACCTCCGGCACCCGGAGCGGCGGCGTCCCGTCGCCCTCGTGGAGCAGGGCGCCGGTGCGCGCCTCCTCCATGCGCGCCAAGGCCACGATGTCGCCGGCCGCAGCCTGCTCCACGGGCTGCATCTGGGCGCCGAAGAGACGGTAGACGCCGCCCACCCGGATGCCGGAGAGCTGCATGCCGTCGCGGACCGTGCCGCGCCAGATCCGCACCAGCGAGAGCTTGCCGCTCTGGGCGTGGTGGAAGTTCTTGAGCACCTGCGCGGCGGCCGGCCCCTCGGTGTCGATCTTGAGCGCCGCCGCGTGCTCGTCCGGGGTCGGCGCCTCGCGGGCGATGGCTTCCAGCAGCCGGCGGATGCCCTTGTCCTGCTCCGCCACCCCCACGAACACCGGCACCACCAGGTCCGCTCCCAGGGTCTTGCGCAGATCGGCCAGGATCTCCTCGGCGGTGGGCCGCTCGTCCTCCAGCAGCTTTTCCATGAGGTCGTCGTCGAAGTCCGCGAGCGTCTCCAGCATGTCGTTGCGCGCCTGCTCCTCGCGCTCGCGGTATTCCTCCGGCAGCGGGATCTCCTCCGAGGGGGCCCCGTCGCGATAGGCGTAGGCCTTCTCGGTGACGAGGTCGATGAAGCCCACGAGCTCGTTGCCGCGGCCGATGGCGTACTGGTGGGGGATCACCGGCTTGGCGCTGAGCTCGCGCAGCTTGGCCACGAGGTCGCGGAAGCGCACCTCCGAGCGATCCATCTTGTTGATGAAGACGAGGTGCGGGATCTCCTGCTCGTCGAGGAACTGGAGGATCGGCGCCACGGTGATCATGCGCTCCGGCACCGGTTCCACCACCACCACGGCGAGGTCGGTGCCCACCACCGCCTGGCGCATCTCCTGCAGGAACTCCACCGAGCCGGGGCAGTCGAGCACGTTGTAGCGGATGCCGTCACGGGTGAAATGGGCGACGTTGAGCTCGGTGCTCATCTGGCGGGCCCGTGCCTCCGGGCTGGCGTCGCCCACGCTGGTGCCGTCCAGGACCCGTCCCTTGCGGGAGACGGCACCGGAGACGAACAGCATGCTCTCGAGCAGCGTGGTCTTGCCGGATCCGCTGGGGCCCACCAGGGCGACGTTACGGACGGTTTCTGCCCCCATCACACCTCCTCGCGCTCCCGGCGCTCGTTGGAGCCGGCGGCGGCCGGCTCGGGTTCTCACGGGCAGTTTGACGAATCCGGTCCCGGGCGCAAGCGCCGGGGCGGGGCTGGTGCCGATCCTGCGCCGGGGCTAAGGAGAGGCCGGTTCCGGCTCGGGGGAGGAGACGATGGGCCGCTTCGGCGTCGGTCAGGCGGTGGCGCGGAAGGAGGATCCGCGTCTGGTGACGGGCCGCGGGCGCTACGTGGACGACCACGCCCCGCCCGGCCTGGCCCATCTGGTGCTGGTGCGCTCGCCCCACGCCCACGCCGTGATCCGCCGCATCGACACCGGGGCCGCCCGCCGCGCGCCGGGGGTACTGGCGGTGTGGACCATCGAGGATCTGGACCGCGCCGGCCTCGGTCCGCTGCCCTGCAAGGCCCTCTACGACAATCCCGACGGCACGCCCATGGCGCGGCCCGAGCGGCCGGTGCTGGCGCGCGGGCGGGTGCGCTTCGTGGGGGATCCGGTGGTGGCGGTGATCGCCGAGACCCGGGCCGCGGCGCGGGATGCCGCGGAGCTCGTGGAGATCGACTACGAGCCGCGGCCCCACGTGGTGGAGACGGCGCGGGCCACCGCTCCGGACGCACCGCGGGTGTGGCCGGAGGAGGCGCCGGACAACCGGGCGCTGGTGTGGGAGCTGGGCGACGCCGAGGCGGTGGAGGCGGCGCTGGCGCGGGCCGTCCACACCGTCTCCCTCACCCTCGTCAACAACCGCCTCGTGCCCTGTTCCATGGAGACACGCGGCTGCCTCGCCGAGTACGACCCCGCGAGCGACCGGCTCACCCTGCTGGTGGGCAGCCAAGGCGTTCACAACATGCGGCGCATCCTGGCGGAGGACGTCCTGCGCATCCCGCCGGAGAAGCTGCGCGTGGTCACGCGTGACGTGGGCGGCGGTTTCGGCATGAAGATCTGGGTCTTCCCGGAATATCCCATCGCCCTCCACGCGGCCCGCACCCTGCGGCGGCCGGTCAAGTGGGTGGCCGAACGCGGCGAGGCCTTCCTCGCCGACACCCACGGTCGCGACCACGTCACCACCGTCACCCTCGGCTTCGACGCCGATCTCCGGATCGTGGCCCTGAAGGCGGAGGCCACCGCCAATCTCGGCGCCTATCTCTCCCAGTTCGGCCCCTTCATCCCCACCGAGGCCGGCGGCTACATGTACACCGGCGTCTACGACATCCCCGCCGCCCTCTACCGGGTCACCTGCGTGTTCACCCACACGGCACCGGTGGACGCCTACCGCGGCGCCGGCCGGCCCGAGGCCGCCTATGCGGTGGAACGCGCCCTCGACCACGCCGCCCGGGTGCTGGGGATCGATCCGGTGGAACTGCGCCGCCGCAACTTCGTCCGCCCCGGGCAGATGCCCTACACCACCGCCCTCGGCTACACCTACGATTCCGGCGACTTCCCGCGGATACTGGAGCGGGCGCTGGAGCGGGCGGACGTGGCCGGCTTCCCGGAACGGCGAAGGCGGGCGCGGCGCGACGGGCGGCTGCTGGGCCTCGGCGTCGCCTGTTACATCGAGCGCTGCGCCGGCGGGCCCGACGAGAGCGCCCGGGTGGAGGTGCGGCCGGACGGGCGGGTGCGCCTCTTCGTCGGCACCCAGAACAACGGTCAGGGCCACGAGACCGCCTACGCCCAGATCCTCTCCGAGATGCTGGGGGTGGACTTCGAGACGGTGGAGGTGATCCAGGGGGACACCGACCTCGTGGAGAGCGGCCGCGGCACCGGCGGCTCCCGCTCGATCCCGGTGGGCGGCGCCGCCACCCGTCTCGCCGCCGAGGCGGTGGTGGAGAAGGCGAAACGCCTCGCCGCCGAGATGCTGGAGGCGGCGGAGGCGGACATCGTGTTCGCCGACGGACGGTTCCGCATCGTCGGCACCGACCGCGGCGTGAGCCTGTTCGAGGTGGCGGCGCGGGCCGGCGGGGAGGGGCTGGACGGCCGCGGGACCTTCCAGCCGCCGGCGCCCACCTTCCCCAACGGCTGCCACGTGGTGGAGGTGGCCATCGACATCGCCACCGGCTGGCCCACCATCGAACGCTACACGGTGGTGGACGACTTCGGTCGGGTGCTCAATCCGCTGCTGCTGGCCGGTCAGGTCCACGGCGGCATCGCCCAGGGGGTGGGGCAGGCGCTGATGGAGGAGACGGTCTACGATCCGGAATCGGGTCAGCTCCTCACCGGCTCCTTCATGGACTACCGCCTGCCCCGGGCGTCGGATCTGCCCATGATCGACTTCTCCTACCTGGAGATCCCCTCCACCACCAATCTCCTGGGCATGAAGGGGGCGGGGGAGGCCGGCGCCATCGGCGCGCCGCCGGCGGTGGTCAACGCGCTCGTGGATGCCCTCGCCGAATTCGGCGTCCGCCACCTGGACATGCCCGTCACGCCGTCGCGTCTGTGGGAGCTCCTGCGGGAGCTCGGGGTCACGGGCTGACCTCCTCCAGCATCCGCACCACCGCCCGCTCCAGCCGCGCCAGATCCTGCGGCCGGGAGAGGCGGTGGTCGCCGTCCTTGACCAGCTCCACCGTCACGTGCGGCGTCTCCAGCTTCGCCGCGAGCTCCAGCGAGAGCTCCCACGGGACCGCCTCGTCCCGCATGCCGTGGAGGACGTGGACCGGACAGCGGACGGGGAGCGACGCGTCCTCCAGCAGGAGGTGGCGGCGGCCGTCCTCGATCAGGGTGCGGGTGACGGGGACCGGCCCCTCGTGGTCCGAGGGTTCCCACACCACGCCGCGCTCGCGGAGTTCGCGCCGCTTCGCCTCGGGCCAGACCCGCCACATCAGCCGCTCGGTGAAGTCGGGGGCGGGGGCGATCAGCACCAGCGCGGCGACGCGTTCCGGCCGGGCGCGGGCCAGCAGCAGGGCGATCCAGCCGCCCATGGAGGAGCCCACCGCCACCACCGGCCCGTCGGCGGCACGGTCCAGCACGCACAGGGCATCGGCGAGGCCGCCGCCGATGGTGAAGTCCTCGAAGCGGCCCGGCGAGCGGCCGTGGCCGCGATAGTCGAAGCGCAGACAGGCGCGTCCCAGCCGTCCGCAGAGGGCGTCGAGGAAGGTGGCCTTGGTGCCCTCCATGTCCGAGCGGAAGCCCGGCAGGAACAGCACGCCGGGCGTGCGGCCCTTCCGTATCCGGACGGCTAGGATCCGGCCGTCGCAGCGGATGGTCTCCACGGTTCCGTCTCCCCTGTGGCCGGGAGGAGGCTAGAGCGGGCGGGCGGCGGCGAACAGGGGCGTCTTGCCGGCGGGGGCCGGGGGCGCCATCTGTGGAGCCGCGGGATCGATCCTTCGCGGGACGGAGCTCCGACATGGCACGCATCACCGTCGAGGACTGCATCCAGCAGGTCCCCAACCGGTTCGAACTGGTGCTGCTGGCGGCCCAGCGGGCGCGCGACATCTCCGCCGGCGCGCCGCTGATGGTGCCCCACGACAACGACAAGAACCCGGTCGTCGCCCTCCGCGAGATCGCCGAGAGCAGGCTCGACCTCGACCATCTGCGCTACGAGCTGATCTACGGTCTCAGGCGCTACCGCAGGCTGGAGGAGGCGCTGACCGCGCGCGAGGAGGAGGAGCCGGACCTCGAGGCGGAGCTCGCCCAGCTGGTGCCCGTCGCCGCCGAGGGCGAGGGAACGGGGGGCGGCGGCGAACTGGAGAGTCTGCCCGAGACCCTCTCCTATTCCGAGTTCGACGTGCCCGACCGCGACTGAGCGGGGCGTCGGCGGGAGGGCCGTGCCGTGTCCGGGCCGGAGCGCGCCGCCGTCGAGGCCTCGCCCGCGCCCGTCGCGGTACCGGTCGCCGACGGGGCGCCGCCGCCGCGTCCCGTCCGCATCCTCCGCCAGTACGAACTCGTCGAGAAGATCAAGGCCTACGATCCCGACGCCGACGAGGAGCTGCTGAACGGCGCCTACGTCTTCGCCATGATGGCCCACGGCAGCCAGAAGCGGGCGTCGGGCGATCCCTTCTTCCACCATCCCGTCGAGGTGGCCGGCATCCTCGCCGACTACCGTTTCGACGACGTCACCATCGCCGCCGCCCTGCTCCACGACGTGGTGGAGGATACCGATCACGGCCTCGACGAGATCGAGGCCCGCTTCGGGCCGCGGGTGGCAGCGCTGGTGGACGGCGTCACCAAGCTCGGCCGCATCCGCTTCGCCTCCGTCCAGGCCCGCCAGGCGGAGAACTTCCGCAAGCTGGTGCTGGCCATGTCGGACGACATCCGCGTGCTGCTCATCAAGCTCGCGGACCGTCTCCACAACATGCGCACCCTCCACTACATCCGCGATCCCGACCGCCGCCGCCGCATCGCCCTCGAGACGCTCGAGATCTACGCGCCGCTGGCGGCCCGCATCGGCATGGCCGAGATCAAGGACGAGCTCGAGGATCGCGCCTTCGCCGAACTCCAGCCCGACGCCTACCGCGGGATCCTGCGGCGTCTGGAGCGGCTGCGCCGCGACGATCCCGGCGTGGTGCGGCGGATCTGCGCCCATCTGGAGGAGCTGCTCGCCCGCGAGGGCATCGAGGCCGAGGTGAAGGGGCGGGAGAAGCGGCCCTATTCCATCTGGCGCAAGATGCAGCGCAAGAACGTGAGCTTCGAGCAGCTCTCGGACATCATGGCCTTCCGGGTGATCGTCGAGACGGTGCCGCAGTGCTACGCCGCCCTCGGCGTCATCCACGGCCACTACAAGATGGTGGAGGGTCGCTTCAAGGACTACATCAGCACCCCCAAGCCCAACGGCTACCGCTCCCTCCACACCACCGTCATCGGCCCCGAGGGGCGCAAGATCGAGGTCCAGATCCGCACCCGCGAGATGGACGAGGAGGCGGAGCGCGGCGTCGCCGCCCACTGGTCCTACAAGGAAGGGCGCCCCGCCACCGAGGGCCGGTGCTATCCCTGGGTGCGGGATCTGCTGGACATCCTCGACAACGCCACCTCGGCGGAGGAATTCCTCGAACACACCCGGCTCGAGTTCCACCGCGACCAGGTGTTCTGCTTCACGCCGCGGGGCGATCTGGTGGTGCTGCCGCGCGGCGCCACGCCGGTGGACTTCGCCTACGCCATCCACACCGAGGTGGGGGATCACTGCTGGGCGGCCAAGGTGGACGGCCGCATCGTGCCGCTGGACACCCGTCTCGAGAACGGCGACCAGGTGGAGATCCTCACCCGTCGCGACGCCTTCCCCTCGCCCGAGTGGGAGCGCTTCGTGGTGAGCGCCAAGGCGCGCGCCCGCATCCGTCGCTTCCTGCGCACCCGCCAGCGCGAGTTCTTCCTGGAGCGCGGGCGCGAACTGCTGGAGCGCACCTTCGCCGGCGAGGGGCTGGAACTCACGGATCAGGAGCTGGAGCGGGCGCGGCGTCGGCTGGACTACCGCAGCCTCGAGGATCTGGTGGCGGCGGTGGGCGAGGGGCGGATCGCCGCCCGCTTCGTGCTGGAACAGCTCCATCCCGAGCTGCGGCCGCGGCGGGAGGCGCCGCCGGCCAAGGTGATCCCCCTGCGCCCGCCGCAGCGGCGGGAGGGCGGGGAGGACGACGGGGCCGCATCGCCCATCCTCGGCCTGCCGGCGGGCGTGCCCTTCACCTTCGCCCGCTGCTGCCGGCCGGTGCCGGGTCACGACATCGTCGGCGTCATCCGCAGTGGCCGGCCCGTCGCCATCCACCGCCGCGACTGCCGGGTGCTGGAGCGGGTGCAGGACCGCGACCGCCGCACCGTCGATCTCGCCTGGAACACGGAGAAGGGGGAGGTGCGGGCGCCGGTGCGCTATCGCATCCTCGCCGTCCACCGGCCGGGGGCGCTGGAGGAGGCCTGTGGCGCCTTCGCCCGCCACGAGGCCAACATCACCGACATCCGCGTCACCCGTCGCACGCGCGAGGTGTACGAGATCCTCATCGACGCCGAGGTGACGGGGGTGGAGCACGCCGATCGGGTGCTGGCGGCGCTGCGTGCCCTCGATCGCGTCACCTACGCGGAGCGGGTCCATGGCTGAGCCGGTGGCGGCGGACGAGGCCCGGCGCGCGCGGGTGCTGGACGAGTTCCGGGAGGCCGGCGCGCTGCTGGAGGGGCATTTCGTGCTGAGCTCGGGCCGGCACAGCCCGGTCTACCTCCAGTGCGCTCGCGTGCTGATGGATCCGCGGCGGGCGGCGCGGCTGGTGGCCATGCTGGTGCCGGCGCTGCGCGGTCTCGACGTCGCCATGACGGTGGCGCCGGCCCTGGGGGGTGTCGTCTTCGGCTACGAACTGGCCCGCCAGCTCGACCTGCTCGCCCTCTTCGTGGAGCGGGTGGAGGGGCGCTTCACCCTCCGCCGCGGCTTCGAGATCCCGCCCGGCACGCGTGTGCTGGTGGCCGAGGACGTGGTCACCACCGGTCTCTCCACCCGCGAGTGCATCGCGGCGGTGCGGGAGGCCGGTGGCGAGGTGGTGGCCGCGACCTGTCTGGTGGACCGCTCCGGCGGTCGCGCCGAGGTGGGCGTGCCGCTGATCCCGCTGCTGCGGCTGGACCTGCCCACCTACGCGCCGGACGAGGTGCCGCCCGAGCTCGCCGCCATCCCGCCCCGGAAGCCGGGCTCGCGCGGTCTCCGCGCCCGCTGAGGCGTCGTCGGCCCACTGGATCCGCCGGCGCGGCGCCCTAGGCTCGGAACGGAGACGGTGGAGACGACCGATGGCCGAGCCGGCGACGTCCACCATGACGGTGGCGGAGTTCCTGCGCTGGGCGGAGGGGCGGCCCGGGCGCCACGAGCTGCTGGAGGGACGGGTGGTGGCCATGGCCCCCGAGCGGGCCGTCCACGCGCGGGTGAAGCTGCGTGTCGCCCGCCTGCTGGCCGAGGCCGTCGAGGGCCGCGGGCTTCCCTGCGAGGTCTACCCCGACGGGATGACGGTGCGGGTGGACGAGACCACCGCCTTCGAACCGGATGCGCTGGTGCGCTGCGGTCCGCCGCTTCCCGACGACGCCCTGCTGGTGCCGGACCCGCTGCTGGTGGTGGAGGTGCTCTCGCCCACCTCGGGGCGGGTGGACACCACGCACAAACTGGAGGGCTATTTCCGGCTCGCGAGCGTGCGCCACTATCTGGTGGTGGACCCGGAACGACGGGCGGTGATCCACCACGCGCGGGCGGGGGGTGAGATCCGCACCCGTATCCTGCGCGAGGGCGAACTGCGGCTCGACCCGCCGGGGATCGTCCTGGAGGTGGCCGATCTGTTCCCGCCGGTCCGGCCGGCATGAGCCCGCCCGGAGCGGGCCGCCACCGTCGCGCGGGCCCAGCGCCGGCACCGCCACGTGTTCACGGGCCCGGTCCCGGGCGCCCCCCGCCCCCTCAGTTCGCGCGGATGCGCACGTAGCGGCCGGGGGCGTCCTCCAGCGGCGGCAGCGGGCCGGCGGCGGGATCGCGTGCCGGGACCCGCTCGCCCGAACGGGCCGCGTTCCACGCCGCCCAGTGGGGCCACCAGGAACCCGCCCGGTGCTCCGCCTTCTCCAGCCACGCCTCCGGCTCCGGCGGCAGCTCCGGATTGAGCCAGTAGCCGTATTTGGTGGAGCCGGCCGGATTGATGATGCCGGCGATGTGCCCGGAGCCGGCGAGGACGAAGGTCTTGGGACCGGTGTAGATCCGGGTCGCGGCGTAGGTGGTCTTCCAGGGCGCGATGTGATCCTCGCGCGTGGACACCCAGTAGACCGGCATGTCGATGCGCCGCAGGTCGATGGGCACGCCGGCGAGGGTAATGCCGCCGGGCTCGACGAGTCTGTTCTCAAGATAGCACTTGCGGAGATAGAAGCTGTGCATCGCCGCCGGCATGCGGGTGCTGTCGGAATTCCAGTACAGGAGGTCGAAGGGGAAGGGATCCTTGCCGAGGAGATAGTTGTTGACCACGAACGACCAGATGAGATCGTTGGCGCGCAGGAGGTTGAAGGTGGTGGCCATCTCGGCGCCGTCGAGATAGCCCCGCTGGGCCATCATCTCCTCGAGGGCGGCGAGCTGTTCCTCGTCGATGAACACCCCCAGCTCGCCGGGTTCGCTGAAGTCCACCAGCGTGGTGAAGAAGGTGGCCGCCTTCACCCGCTCGTCCCCCCGCGCCCGCAGCCAGGCGAGGGTGGCGGCCAGCAGCGTGCCGCCGAGGCAGTAGCCGATCACCGTCACCTCCTCCTCGCCGGTCTGGCGGGTGACGGCGTCCAGAGCCGCCAGCGGCCCCTCGCGCATGTAGTCCTCGAAGCTCTTGTGAGCGAGGCGCTCGTCGGGATTGACCCAGGAAATGACGAAGACGGTGAAGCCCTGCTCGACGGCGAAGCGGATGAAGCTGTTCTTCGGCTGGAGATCGAGGATGTAGTACTTGTTGATCCAGGGCGGCACGATCAGCAGCGGCCGGCGGTACACCCGCTCGGTGCGGGGCGCGTACTGGATCAGCTCCATCAGTTCGTTGCGGAGGATCACCTTGCCCGGCGTGGTGGCGATGTTGCGGCCGATCTCGAAGGCGTCGGGATCGGTGGTGCGGATGGCCAGCCGGCCACGGCCCCTCTCCAGATCCTCCAGCATGTTGCGGAGGCCCCGCAGCAGGTTCTCGCCGCGGGTCTCCACCGTGGCGCGCAGCACCTCGGGATTGGTGAAGACGAAGTTGGACGGCGCCAGGGCGTCGACGAACTGACGGGTGTAGAACTCCACCTTCTGGCGGGTCTTCTCGTCGACGTCGTCGCGGCTACGCACCGTCTCCAGGATGTAGCGCGCCGTGAGCAGGTAACTCTGCTTGATGAAGTCGAAGAGGACGTTGTCGTCCCACGCCGGATCGCGGAAGCGGCGGTCGCCCCGCTCCGGCGTGATCACGGGCTCCACCTCGTGGCCGAACATGCGCAGGGTGGTGTTCTGCCACAGGCGCAGACAGTCCTGCCACATCTCGAACTGGGTGCGGGCGAGGGTCAAGGGATCGGACATGAGCCGGGCCGTGAAGTCGAGGAACGCGTTGCCGATGGCGAGGGGGTCGACGCCGTCGCTGCCGGCGCCTTGCCGCCGGGTGAGGAAGTCCTGGACGATGCGCCGGCTCTTCTCGGCGATCTCGCCGAGAACCCGCACCAGCTCCTCCTGGCGCGCCGCCGTGCTCCGTTCGCTCATCCGCCACCTCTGTCGTACCCGGAAGCCCGCACCCGGTCCGGCCTTCCGCCCACGCGCGCGAGCGTCTAAAGCTTCGGACCGGCAGGCGGGATGTCAACCGCGGGAGCGCGGGATCGTGAGGCCTTCGTGTCGAAGACGCGTCGAACGCGCCACATCCCGGCGGCGCGCGGGGGCGCTGCTGTTGGCGCTGCTGCTCGCGGGCTGCAGCGCGACGACTCCGCCGTCCGTCCCGGCCCGCTTCGCCGATGCCGTCGCGCGGGCGCGCACGGAGCCCTGGCCCCGTCTCTGTGCGGTGCCGCCGCGGCCGGCCGCCGAAGTGCTGGTGCCACGGACCGCCGTGCGCGAGGAGACCCGGGCCGCCGGCCGCCGTGCCGCCGCCGAATCGGCGCGGCTGCGCCGCCGTCTCGGCCTCTCCGTGGTACGTCCGGCCCCGCTCCCGCCCGCGCCGCCGACGCCCCGCGGCCGTCGGCCGTCCCGACCGCGACTGGTGGAGATGGCCGCCGGGCGTACGGTGCGGGCGGAGACCGTCACCGGCCGCCTCGCCGATCTCCTCGACTGGCTCGAGGAGGCGGTGCGGCCCCGGCACGACGCCGGCGGCTGAGGGATGCGGCGGGAGGAAGACGTGTCGACGCTTTACAGCACCGCCGCGGCGTGAAAGAAGGCCGGCCATGCACGTCCACCGCATTCCCGGCCGGCTGCCGCCCGAGGCCCGCGGGGCGGTCGTCGCCATCGGCAATTTCGACGGCGTCCATCTCGGCCACCGCGCGGTGATCGCCGAGGCGGCGGGACTCGCCCGTGCCCGTGGCCGGCCCCTGGGCGTGCTCACCTTCGAGCCCCATCCCCGTGAGGTGGTGGACCCCGCCACCGCCCCGCCCCGTCTCACCCCCTTCGCCCGCAAGGCCCGTCTCCTGCGGGACCTCGGCGTCCACCGCCTCTTCGTGCTGCGCTTCTGCCGGGCCCTCATGGCGACCCCCGCCGAGGCCTTCGTCGAGGAGGTGGTGGACCGCATCCTCGCCGTCACCGGGGTGGCGGTGGGCGAGGACTTCCGCTTCGGCCGCGGCCGCGCCGGCACCCCCGATCTGCTGCGCCGCCGGCTCGCGCACCGGGGCGTGGAGGTGGCGGTGCTCTCCAAGCTCGCCGTGGACGGGGTGATCTGTTCCTCCAGCACCATCCGTCGGGCGCTGGTGGAGGGCGATCCCGCCCTCGCCACCCGCCTCCTCGGCCGGCCCTATGAGGTGGAGGGCCGGGTGGTGCGCGGCGACGGTCTCGGCCGCCGCCTCGGCATCCCCACCGCCAATCTCGCCGTCACCCATCCCCAGGGGCTGCTGCCGGCCCGCGGCATCTACGTGGTGCGGGCCGGCGTCGGCGAGGCGGACGGCGGCGTGCGCTGGCATCCGGCGGTGGCGAGTCTCGGCGTGCGGCCGGCGGTGGGTGGGCGCGATCTGCGCCTCGAAGTGCACATCCTGGACGGGACGCACTATCTCTACGGCCGACGCCTCCGGGTCGCCTTTCTCCACTGGCTGCGCGAGGAGCGCGACTTCCCCGATCTCACCGCGCTCGTCGCCCAGATCCGCCGCGACATCGAGGCGGCCCGCGCCTGGCACGCGGGCCGTCCCCACGAGCCCTCGACCGCGACGTGAGAGCCATGGCCGACAGGGACTATCGCGACACCGTCTTCCTCCCCCGCACCGACTTCCCCATGCGCGCGCGGCTGCCGCAGCGCGAGCCGGAGCTGGTGGCCCGCTGGCGGCGCATGGACCTCTACCGGCGTCTGCGCGAGGCGGCGGCGGGCCGGCCCCGCTTCGTGCTCCACGACGGCCCGCCCTACGCCAACGGCCATCTCCACATGGGCACCGCCCTCAACAAGATCCTCAAGGACGTCATCAACCGCAGCCGGCAGATGCTGGGGATGGACGCGGTCTACGTCCCCGGCTGGGACTGCCACGGCCTGCCCATCGAATGGCAGGTGGAGCAGGAATACCGGAAGAAGGGGCTCGACAAGGACCGGGTGCCCATCGTCGAGTTCCGCGCCGCCTGCCGGGCCTACGCGGCGCGGTGGATCGAGATCCAGAAGGCGGAGTTCGAGCGCCTCGGCGTCGTGGGCGACTGGGAGAATCCCTACACCACCATGGCCTTCGAGGCGGAGGCCGTGATCTACCGCGAACTGCTCCGCTTCCTGCATTCGGGCGACCTCTACCGCGGCAAGAAGTCGGTGCTGTGGTCGGTGGTGGAGAAGACGGCCCTGGCCGACGCCGAGGTGGAGTACCACGAGGTGGAATCCCCCACCATCTGGGTGGCCTTCCCGCTGGTGCGGGTGCCGCGGCCGGAGCTCGCGGGCGTGGAGGCGGTGATCTGGACCACCACCCCCTGGACCATCCCGGCCAATCGCGCCATCGCCTACGGACCGGACATCCGCTATCTGGCGATCGAGGTGGTGGCGACGGGCGAGGGGGCGCGGGTGCGCCCCGGCCGCCGGCTGCTGGTGGCGGCGGAGCTGCGCCGCGGCCTGGAGGCGGCGGCCGGCGTCACCGAGAGCCGGGTGGTGGCGGAACTCGGCGGCCGCGAACTGGCCGGCGCGGTGGCGCGTCATCCGCTGCGCGGTCTCGCCGGCGGCTACGGGTTCGAGGTGCCGCTGCTGCCGGCCGACTTCGTCTCCGAGGAGGAGGGCACCGGTCTCGTCCACGTGGCGCCCTCCCACGGCGCCGAGGACTTCGAGTTGGGCCGCCGCCACGGTCTCGAGGTGCCGGACACGGTGGCCGAGGACGGCCGCTACACGGAAGCGGTGCCGGGTTTCGCCGGCCTCCACGTGTTCGAGGCGCGGGAGCCGGTGATCCGGGCGCTGGAGGAACGCGGCGCGCTCCTCGCCCGCGGGACCCTGCGCCACAGCTATCCCCACTCCTGGCGCTCCAAGGCACCCCTCATCTTCCGCGCCACCGACCAGTGGTTCATCGCCATGGACGGCCCCTCGCGCATCCGCGAGCGGGCGCTGCGGGCCATCGACGAGACCCGCTGGATCCCGCCCCAGGGCCGCAATCGTATCCGTGCCATGGTGGAGAGCCGGCCCGACTGGTGCATCTCGCGCCAGCGCGCCTGGGGCGTGCCCATCGCCCTCTTCGTGCACCGCGAGAGCGGCGAGGTGCTGAAGGATCCGGAGGTGCTGGAGCGCGTCGCCCGCGCCTTCGAGGAGGAGGGGGCAGACGCCTGGTGGACGCACGACCCGCGGGAGTTCCTCGGCGAGCGCTATCGGGCCGAAGACTACGAGAAGATCGACGACATCCTCGACGTCTGGTTCGACTCCGGCTCCACCCACGCCATCGTCCTCGAGCGCCGGCCGGAGCTGTGCTGGCCCGCCTCCCTCTATCTCGAGGGTTCGGACCAGCACCGCGGCTGGTTCCAGAGTTCGCTGCTGGAGGCCTGCGGCACCCGCGGTCGTGCCCCCTACGAGGCGGTGCTCACCCACGGCTTCGTGGTGGACGCCGAGGGGCGCAAGATGTCCAAGTCCCTCGGCAACGTGATCTCGCCCCTCGACCTCATGAAGACCCACGGTGCCGACATCCTGCGGCTGTGGGTGGTGTCGGCCGACTACACCGAGGACGTGCGCATCGGCCCCGAGATCCTGCAGGGCCAGGCCGACCAGTATCGCCGTCTCCGCAACACCCTGCGCTGGATCCTCGGCAATCTGCGGGACTTCGACGAGGGCGAGCGGATCGCGCGGGCGGCCATGCCGGAACTGGAGCGCTGGGTGCTGCACCGGTTGGCCGAGCTCGACCGGCTCCTGCGCGAATGCGTCGAGAGCTACGACTTCCAGCGCTTCTACACCGCCCTCCACGCCTTCTGCGCCACCGATCTCTCGGCCTTCTACTTCGACGTCCGCAAGGACTCCCTCTACTGCGACCTGCCGGAGTCCCCGCGGCGGCGGGCGGCGCGCACCGTCCTCGACCGGCTCTTCGACTGTCTCGTGCGCTGGCTCGCGCCGGTCCTGGTGTTCACCGCCGAGGAGGCCTGGCTGGTGCGCCATCCGGGCGAGGCGGAGTCCGTCCACCTCCACCTCTTCCCGGAGATCCCCGCCGACTGGCACGATCCGGAGCTGGCCCACCGCTGGGCGCGGGTGCGGCGGGTGCGACGGGTCGTCACCGGCGCCCTCGAGGTGGCCCGCAAGCAGCGGCGGATCGGCGCCAGCCTGGAGGCGGCGCCGGTGGTGTGGGTGACGGCGGAGGACGCGGCGGCGCTGGAGGGGGTGGATCTCGCGGAGCTCGCCATCACCAGCGGTGTCGAGCTGCGGGTCGGCGAGCCGCCGGCCGAGGCCTTCCGGCTGGAGGACGTGCCGGGGGTGGGCGTCCTCTTCCGCCCGGCCGAGGGGCGCAAATGTGCCCGCTGCTGGCAGATCCGGCCGGAGGTGGATGCCGAGGCCGCGCTCTGTCCCCGCTGCCGGGAGGCGGTGACCCGGATGGCGCCGGCCGGGGACTAGACCATGGCCGGCATCCGGCTCACGGATCTGCTGGTGGTGGCGGCCGTCTTCGGTGCCGACCGGGCGAGCAAGCTCCTGATCACCCGCATCCTGCAGCCGGGCGAGGTGGTGGAGGTCACGCCCTTCTTCAATCTGGTGCTGGTCCACAATCCGGGGGTGAGCTTCGGACTCCTGAGTGGCCTCGGCGCCGTGGCTCCCTGGCTGCTGGTCGTTCTCGCGCTCGTGATCTCGGCCCTCCTGGTCCAGTGGGGGCGCCGGGAGACGCGGCCCGTGGCCCGTCTGGCGCTCTGGACCATCCTCGGCGGGGCCCTCGGCAACGTCTACGATCGGGTACGCTTCGGGGCGGTGGTGGACTATCTGGATTTCCACGTCGGCGACTGGCACTGGCCCGCCTTCAACCTCGCCGACGTGGCGGTGGTGGGCGGCGTGCTGTGGCTGCTGGTGGAGACGGTGACCGACCGGCGCCCGGACGTGGGGAGGGCGGAGCGATGAGACGGACGGTGCTGTTGCTCGCGGGGCTGTTGACGCTGGCCGGCTGCGAGGGGACGCTGCAGCAGAAGCTGGGGCTCGCCCGCAACGTCCCCGACGAGTTCCAGGCCCGCCGCAACCGGCCGCTGGTGATCCCGAAGGACTTCACCCTGCCGCCGCCGCGCACGGTGGCGGCGCGCGAGGACCGGGAGGAGATGGAGGTGCGCCGGCTGCTGGTGGGACGGACCGGCGGGGACGGCGGCCGCCTCGATCCCGGCGATCGCGCCCTGCTGGCGGCGGTGCCCGTGGCGGCGGATCCGCGCATCCGACGCACTCTCGTGGAGGACGACCGCCGCATCGGCCGCGGCCGCCCGACGTTCCTCTTCGATTTCTCGCTCCAGGAGCCGTCCGCCGGCGCCGGTGGCGAGGTGCTGGATCCGGTGGCCGAGGCGGAGCGGCTCGCCCGTGATCCGCGGGTGCAGCGGGTGGTGCGGATCCCCCGCACCGACACCGCCCGCGGAGACGACGAATGAGGCCGCGCGAGGCGACGATGACGGCGGATCCCGACCGTCCCTTCTTCGGCGCCGAGACCTTCCGTCTCGACAACGGCATGGAGGTGGTGCTGGTGGAGCACCACCGGGCGCCGGTGGTGGCCCACTGGGTCTGGTACCGGGTGGGCAGCGCCGACAGTCCGCCGGGCAAGTCGGGCCTGGCCCACTATCTCGAACACCTGATGTTCAAGGGCACGGAGAAGATCCCTCCGGGACAGTTCTCGAAGATCGTCGCCCGGCTCGGTGGCAACGACAACGCCATGACGAGCCACGACTTCACGGCCTATTTCCAGATCGTGGCCCGGCGGCATCTCGAGACAGTGATGGAGATGGAGGCGGATCGCATGGTCAACCTCCGCCTCCGCGAGGAGGACGCCGTCACCGAGCGCGACGTCATCGTCGAGGAACGGCGCCAGCGGATCGACAACGAGCCGGCGGCGCTGCTCGAGGAGCGCCTCGCCGCCGTCCAGTACCTGCATCATCCCTACCGTCTGCCGGTGATCGGCTGGCTCCACGAGATCCGCACCTTCACCCGCGAGGACGCCCTCGCCTTCTACCGGCGCTGGTACGCGCCCGACAACGCCATCCTGGTGGTGGTGGGCGACATCACCCGGGCGGAGCTGGAGCCCCTCGCCCGGCGCATCTACGGGCGCATCCCGCCGCGGGAGGTCCCCCGGCGGCGGCGGGTGCGGGAACCGGAACACCATACCGCCCGCTACGTGGAGCTGCGGGATTCGCGGGTGCGCCAGCCCAGCGTGACGGCGGCCTGGCTCGCCCCGAGCTGGCGGGTCGATCCGGAGGGGCGGGCGCCGGCCCTGGAGGTGCTGGCGGAACTGTTGGGCGGCGGCACCACCAGCCGGCTCTACCGGGCGCTGGTGGTGGAGCGCGGTCTCGCCGCCGGCGCCGGGGCCTACTATCGCGGCACCGCCCTCGATCCCACCGGCTTCCGTGTCTACGCCACGCCGCGGCCGGGGGTGGCGCTGGAGAAGGTGGAGCGGGCGCTGTTCGAGGAGATCGCCCGGCTGGTGGAGGAGGGGCCGGGCGAGGAGGAGGTGGCGCGGGTGCGCCGGCGGATGGTGGCGGAGGCGGTCTACGCCAAGGACTCGCCCGGCGGCATCGCCCGCATCTTCGGGAGTTTCCTCACGAGCGGCCTCGACGTTTCGGTGGTGGAACGGTGGCCGGCGCGCATCCGCGCCGTCGGCCGGGAGGAGGTGGCGGCGGCCGCCCGCGCCCTCCTGGATCCCGACCGGGTCGCGGTGGGGCGGCTGCTGCCGGCCCGTGCGGAGGGAACGCGGTCGTGATGCGGCTGTCGCGACGCACCCTCCTGTCCCTGTGGGGAGTGAGCCTCGTGAACCTGTCCCTCGATGCCCGGGCGCGGGCCCGCACCGATCCGGCCCCGAAGGTGACGGAGGTGACGGGGCCGGGCGGCGTGCGCGCCTATCTGCTGCGCGAGCCCACGACTCCCTTCGTCTCGCTGCGCTTCCTCTTCGCCGACGCGGGCGCCGCCCGCGATCCGGCCGGGCGCGCCGGCCTCGCCCACATGGCGGCGGGGCTCCTGGACGAGGGTGCCGGTCCCCACGACAGCCGGACCTTCCGGCGGCTGCTGGAGGACAATGCCATCCGTCTCTCCTTCGACGCCGACCGCGACACCTTCGGCGGCCGGCTGGAGACCCTCCACGAGACCCGCGAACTCGCCTTCGAGCTCCTGCGCCTCGCCCTGCTGGAACCCCGCTTCGACGAGGAGCCGGTGGCGCGCATCCGCGCCCAGATCCTGGCCGGCCTGCGCCGGCGCGAGAACGACCCGCAGGTGCGGGCCGGGCGTGCCTGGTTCCGCACCGCCTTCCCCGACCATCCCTACGGTCGGCCCACCCGCGGCACGCCGGAGACGGTGGCCGCCATCGACCGCGACGATCTCCTGGGACTGGTCCGCGAGCGGCTCGCCCGTGCCAATCTCCACATCGGCGTCGCCGGCGACATCACCCCGGAGGAGCTGGCGCGGCTCCTGGAGCGCACCTTCGGCGAGCTGCCGGCCGAGCCCGCCGCGGGGGGCATCGCCGACGCCGCACCGGTGGAGGGGGGCACGGTGGTGGAGCGACTGCCGGTGCCCCAGAGCGTGGTGGTCTTCGGCCATGCCGGCATCGACCGCCACGATCCCGACTTCTACGCCGCCTACGTGGCCAACTACATCCTCGGCGGCGGCGGGTTCAGCTCCAGGCTCACCGAGGAGATCCGCGAGAAGCGGGGGCTGGTCTACGGCGTCTACACCTATCTCCTCGATCTCGCCCACGCGCCCCTGTGGATGGGCGGCCTTGCCACCTCCAACGCCAATGTGGGCGAGGCCGTCCGGCTGGTGGCGCGGGAGGCGCGCCGCATGGCCGAGGGGGAGGTGACGGCGCGCGAGGTGGAGGATGCCAAGACCTATCTCGTGGGCTCCTTCCCCCTGCGCTTCACCAGCAACGACGGCGTCGCCCGCATGCTCGCCGGCATCTCCTACCAGCGGCTCGGCCGCGACTATCTGGAGCGGCGCAACGCCCTCGTCGAGGCGGTCACCCTCGAGGACGTGCGCCGCGTCTCGACGCGCCTCTTCGGCCGGCCCATCCTGTTCGCGGTCGCCGGCGAGCCCGAGGGGATCGGAAGCGACCGGCCGTGAGCGTGCGCATCCGTCGTCTGCCCGATCATCTGGTGGACCGCATCGCCGCCGGCGAGGTGGTGGAGCGGCCGGCCTCGGTGGTGAAGGAACTGGTGGAGAACGCCCTCGATGCCGGCGCCCGCCGCATCGCCGTGGAGCTGGTGGAGGGCGGCCGGCGCCTCGTGCTGGTGACGGACGACGGCTGCGGCATGAGCGCCGAGGAGCTGCCCCTCGCCCTCGAGCGCCACGCCACCTCCAAGCTCGCCGACGAGGGGCTGGTGCGCATCACCACCCTGGGCTACCGGGGCGAGGCGCTGCCGGCCATCGCCGCCGTCGCCCGCCTCGTCCTCACGAGTCGGCCACCGGACGCGCCCCACGCCTGGTGCATCCGGGTGGAGAACGGAAGGCGGGAGGGGCCGGTGCCGGCCGCCGGGGCGCCCGGGACCCGGGTGGAGGTGGCCGATCTGTTCCACGCTCTGCCGGCCCGCCGCCGCTTCCTGCGCAGCGCCCGCAGCGAGGCGGAGGCGGCGGCGGAGGTGGTGCGGCGGCTGGCCATGGCCTGGCCCGGCGTCGCCTTCCGCCTCACCGTCGACGGCCGTCGGGTGCTGGACCTGGCGGCGGTGGGCGAGGCCCGCGCCGGGGTGGAGCCGGGACGCATCGCGGCGCTCCTGGGCGACGAGGTGGCGGAAGCCGCCTTCACCGTGGCGGCGGCGGGCGACGGTCTGCATCTGCGTGGCCTCGCCGCGCTGCCCACCCTCTCCCGCAACCACACCCGCCATCAGTATCTGTTCGTCAACGGCCGGCCGGTGCGCGACCGGCTGCTGCTGGCGGCGGTACGCGCCGCCTACGGCGATCTCCTGCCGCAGGGGCGGCATCCGGTGGTGGCGCTGTTCCTGGAGCTCCTGCCGGAGCGGGTCGACGTCAACGTCCATCCCCAGAAGCTGGAGGTCCGCTTCCGCGAACCGGAGCGGGTGCGAGGGCTGGTGGTGGGGGCGCTGCGCCGGGCACTGGCCGAACACGGCCACCGCAGCGCCGTGGTGGTGCGCGCCCCCGATCCCGGGCCCGGGGCCCCGCCCCCCGTACCCTCGCCTCCGCCGGCGGCCGCCCCGCCTCCGGCCTCACCGGGACTGGCCGAGGCCGCGGCCCTCTTCGCCCCGCCGCCGGAGCCGGCGCCGGCCGGCGCCGCGCCGGACCTGATACCGGCGGGGCCGCTGGGCGTCGCCCGGGCGCTCCTGTTCGACACCTACATCGTCGCCGAGACGGCGGATGCGGTGGTGATCGTGGATCAGCACGCCGCCCACGAGCGCATCGTCTACGAGCGGCTCAAGGCGGATCTCCGCACGCGGGGCGTGCCGCGTCAGCTGCTGCTGCAGCCGGAGGTGGTGGAGCTGGCCGAGGCCGATGCGGCGGTGCTGGCGGAGCAGCGGGAAGTGCTGGCGCGGGCGGGGCTGGTGGTGGAGCCCTTCGGGCCGGGCGCGGTGCTGGTGCGGGAGGTGCCGGCGGTGGAGGGCCTGCGGCTGGAGCTGCGGCCGCTGCTCGCCGATCTCGCCGAGGACCTGCGCACCCTCGGCACGGCGGCGGGGTTGGAGACGCGCATCGAGCGCGTCCTCGCCACCGTCGCCTGCCACGGCAGCGTGCGTGCCGGCCGCCGCCTCGGTCTCGCCGAGATGAACGCGCTCCTGCGCCAGATCGAGTCGACCCCGCACGCCGCCCAGTGCAATCACGGGCGCCCCACCTATATCACGCTGCGGCGCAGCGAACTGGAACGTCTGTTCGCACGGCGCTAGGCCGTCCGGGCCGGAGGACCGGCTCGACGCCGGAAGAGGGAGAACACATCCATGACCTACGTGGTCACCGACGCCTGCATCCGCTGCAAGTACACCGACTGCGTCGAGGTCTGCCCCGTGGACTGCTTCTACGAGGGCAAAGTGATGCTCGTCATCAATCCCGACGAGTGCATCGACTGCGGCGTGTGCGAGCCCGAATGCCCGGCCGAGGCCATCATTCCCGACACCGAGCCCGAGGCGGAGAAGTGGCTCGATCTCAATCGCAAGTACAGCGAGATCTGGCCCAATATCACCCGCAAGAAGGATCCGCCGGCCGACGCCGACGAATGGAAGGGCGTGAGCGGCAAGTTCGAGCGCTTCTTCACCGACGAACCCGGCGAGGGGGACTGACCGTCGCCCGGGAGGACGGGCACCGTGACGGGACCGGACGAGGAGGACGTCCGGGCGCTGGCCGCCTGGCTCGTCTGGCAGGCGGAGGCGGGGATCGACGCCACGCTGGTGGAGCCGGGCGGAAAGGAGGAGGGGGTGGCGGCGGAAGCGCCGCCGGCGGCCACCCCGCCCGGGGGCGCGCCCGCAGGGCTGGATCTCTTCGGCGAGACCGCGCGGCCGCGCGGACCGGCACCCGCGCGGGTGCGGGACGTCCAGGGCGAGATCGCCGATGCCCGCCGCATCGCCCGCGCCTGCCGTGATCTCGACGAGCTGCGGGCGGCGCTCGAGCGTTTCGACGCCTGCCCCCTCGCCGCCACCGCCACCCGGCTGTGCTTCGCCGACGGGGCGCCGGATGCCGCACTCTTCCTGGTGGGGGAGGCGCCGGGAGCGGCGGAGGACCGGCTGGGACGGCCCTTCGTCGGCCCCAGCGGGCAGCTCCTGGATCGCATGCTGGCCTGTATCGGCCTCGACCGCAGCCGGGTGTGGATCACCAACACCGTCTTCTGGCGCCCGCCGGGCAACCGGCCGCCCACCGCCGCCGAGATCGCCATGTGCCTGCCCTTCCTGGAACGGCAGATCGCCCTGGTGCGGCCGCGGGTGCTCCTGTTCCTGGGCGGGCTCGCCGCCCGGGTGCTGCTGGGGGTGGACGAGGGCGTGACGCGACTGCGCGGTCGCGAATTCGTCTATCGCTCGGACGATCTGCCGCAGCCGATCCCCGCTTGGGTCACCTATCACCCGGCCTATCTGCTGAGACAGCCGGCCCAGAAACGCTTCGCCTGGCGCGATCTCCTCGCCGTCGCCGCGCGGCTGGCGGAGGGCGGCGGGGTGTGATCGCGCCGGGACTTTCGCGGGGCCGGGAATGCGGCTAGCTTCGCGAGTGCGATGACACGACATCGGGTCCGATACCGGAGGGGCGCCGTCGCGGCCGCGATTCTCCTCGTCCTCGCATCGCCGGTGCCGGCGGCCGAGGACGACGCGTTGCGGATCGCGCGGGTCGAACCGCGCTTCGAGCCGGCGACGGCGCTGGCCCAGCTGCCCGAACCCCTCTCGCGACAGGACGTCCTCCGCTATCGCAGGATCTTCGCCCTGCAGGAGGCGGGGCGCATGCGCGAGGCCGACCGGCTGATCCGCCGCCTGCGCAACCGGCTGCTGCTGGGGCACGTGCTGGCGGAGCGCTATCTCGGCCCGCACTGGCGCTCGCGCTATTCCGAACTGGTGCGCTGGCTCGCCGACTACGCCGACCATCCCCAGGCGCGCCGCATCTACCGCCTCGCCAAGAAGCGCCGGCCGAAGGGCGCCCCGCCGCCGCCGCGGCCGGTCCCGGGCTATCTCGGTGGCAGCGGCCAGAGTTTCGAGGACGTGGCGCTGCCGGACATGCTGGCCGACGGGCTGGTCGAGCGCCGCGGCGATCGCCGCTGGCTCGTGCGGCTCGCCCGCGAGGTGGCGCGGGGACGCATCACCGCCGCCCGTCACCGTCTCGCCCACCCGCCCCGCGGGGCCGGGGCGCGGGTGGTGGACCTGGGGCGCTGGCTGGTGGCGCGGGGCGAGCTCACCGCCGGTCACGACGCCCGTGCCCTCGAGGTGATCGCGCCGGCGGCCAAGCGTACCGGTCCCGAGGTGCCGGCCCTCTACTGGACGGCCGGTCTCGCCGCCTGGCGCACCGGCCGTTATGCCGAGGCCGCCACCTTCTTCGCCGCCGAGGCCACCCATCCGGAGATGCGCGGGGAACTCGCCGCTCGCGCCGCCTTCTGGGCCGCCCGGGCCTTCCTGGTGAGCGGCCGGCCGGAAGCGGCCTCCCGCATGCTCCACCGGGCCGCCTCGGTGAGCGACGAGTTCTACGGGCTGATCGCCAAGGCGGTGCTGGGGCGGGAGATCCGCTTCGGCTGGGACGCGGTGGGCGATGCCGGCGACGTGGAGTCCCTGCTCATCCGCTTTCCCGGCTCGCGCCGGGCCCTGGCGCTGGTGCAGGTGGGCCGTCTCGACCTGGCCGAGGCCGAGATCCGCAAGCTCGCCGCCCGTGCCGGCCCGCGCCTCCTGGGCGCGCTCGCGGCCCTGGCCGAGCGGCTGCGCCTGCCGGCGGCCCAGCTCCGGGTGGCCGAGCGCCTGCGGCTGGTGGACGGCCGCAGCCACCACGGGGCCCTCTATCCGCCGCTCGCCGTCGCCCCCGAGGGGGGTTATGTGGTGGACCGGGCCCTGATCTGGGCCATCGTGCGGGCCGAGAGCGGCTTCGATGCCCGCGCCCGCAGCGGCCGCGGGGCCCGCGGTCTCATGCAGATCCGCCCCGCCACCGCCCGCAGCGTGGCCCGTCGCGCCGACATCGCCTATCGGAATGCCGGCGCCCTCTACGATCCGGTGATCAACCTCACCATCGGCCAGGCCCATCTGCAGGAGCTGATGGACCATCCGCTGGCCGGGCGCAGCCTCGTCCATCTGGCCCTCGCCTACAACGCCGGCGCCGGCCGCCTCGAGCGCTGGCATCGCGAACTGCTGCGCCGCTTCGCCCGGGATCCGCTGCTCTATCTCGAGAGCGTGCCGGTGCGGGAATCGCGTGTCTACGTCAAGAAGGTGCTCACCAACCTCTGGGCCTACCGCATCCGCCTCGGCCAGCCCGTGCCCTCGCTGGCGGCGCTGGCGGAGAACCGCTGGCCGGTCTACGTGGACCTGGAACCGGATCCCGAGGTGCGCCATGCCCGGACGGATCGATGAGAGCCGGCCCTTCCGGCCGCTGAACATCGCCATCCTCACCGTCTCCGACACCCGCACCCCCGAGACCGACCGCTCCGGTGACGTGCTGGAGGAACGCGTCCGCGCCGCCGGTCACCGGCTGGTGCGGCGCGAGATCTGTCGCGACGAGCTGGGGGAGATCGAGGCGAGGCTCAGGGCGTGGGTGGCGGATCCGGAGGTGGAGGTGGTGATCACCACCGGCGGCACCGGCGTGACCGGACGCGACGTGACGCCGGAGGCCCTGGCCCGGGTGGCGGAGAAGCGCATTCCCGGCTTCGGCGAGCTCTTCCGCTGGCTCTCCTACGCCAAGATCGGCACCTCCACCATCCAGTCGCGGGCGGATGCCGGCGTCGCCGGCGGGACCTACATCTTCTGCCTGCCGGGGTCGCCCGGGGCGTGCCGCGACGCCTGGGACGAGATCCTGGTCCAGCAACTGGACGTCCGCTACCGCCCCTGCAATTTCGCCGAACTGCTGCCGCGCCTGCGCGAGCACGAGGAGGGGGCTCAGTAGTCGGGCACGAGGCGGCGGCGCAGCCGCAGCGCCTCGCTCTCCGGCAGTGCCTCCAGATCCTCCACCCGCACCGGTGCACCGGCGGCGACGGGCCGGGCGAGGCGCACGCCATGGGCGAGGCCGATGGGCAGCAACCCCTCCTCGTGGCTGCGGGAGGCCGGCACCAGCCGCCCCCACACCGTCGCCCCGCCCTCGCCGTCCAATTGCTCGCCGGCGGCGAGATCGCGCTTGGCGCAGGCGACCACGTCGCCGCGCCAGGTGAGGGGCGTGCCGGTGGGGCGACCGTCGAGGGCGAGGGCCGCGACGCTGGGGGCGAGCTCGAGGCCGATCAGGTGGAAGGGCCGCCAGAGGGCGGCATAGCGGCCGGTGGTGTCCGTCACCAGCCCGTATTCCTCGAAACAGCGCCGGGCATAGTCGTCCTCGGCGGTGAAGACCACGTAGACGCCCCAGCGCAGATCGTCGGCGACGGGCGTACCGTCCCGCTCCAGCGAGGAGACCACCTCCACCATCCCCGCCCGCTCCAGCACGCCGCCCTCGGCGGCGGGCCGCAGCACCGACGGGAGCCGGTGGGTGCCGGCCGGCGGGAACAGCAGACCGTCCCGGGGCACGGCGAGGCCGGTGGCGTTGGCCACCGCCGCCATCTCGATGGCCGACTTGGTGCCGTCGAGGAAGGAGTTGAACATCTTGGGGTTCATGCCGCCGGCGCGGGCCCGCTCGGGGCCGATGCCGTAGTGTTCCCAGACCGTCTCCGGTGTCGAGGCGTGGTAGACCGGCAGGTATTTGGTCCCCTTGCCGGCGGCCACCACCCGGAGACCGCAGCTCCGCGCCCACTCCACCAGATCCCAGACGAGCGCCGGCTGATCGCCCCATGCGAGTGCGTAGCCCACACCGGCCCGCGCCGCCTCGGCGGCCAGCGCCGGTCCGCAGAGGGCGTCCGCCTCCACCGACACCATCACCACCGGCAGTCCGCGGGCGAAGGCGGCGAGGGCGTGGCGGACGGCGGCGAGGGGATCGCCGGTGGCCTCCACCACCACGTCCACCGCCGTTCCGTCCAGAACCCGCTCCGGATCGCGGGCGAAGCGGATGCGCGCGAGATCGGCCTCGCCCCAGCCGGCGGCGCGCAGATTGCGGGCGGCGCGGGCGGGATCCAGGTCCACCACCGCGGCCAGTTCGAGGCCCGGCGTGTGGGGGATGCGCGAGGCGAACATGGTGGCGAACTTGCCCATGCCCACCACCGCCACCCGCACGGGATCGCCCCGCCGCGCCCGTTCCCGCAGCCGTCGTGCGTAGTCCATGGTGCCTCCCCGGAACGCCCCGCGGCGAGGGTGCCGCCCGCGACGCGGCGAGGCAAGGGCGGGTGTCGTCTCAGCGGATGCAGGTGACGTCCACGAGGCGGTCGCAGAAGCCGCGGGTGCAGATGCGCCGGTCGCCGACGGTGACGGTGGGCGGGCGATCGTGGTCGATGCGATAGCCGTCGGCCTCCGCGTATCCGAGGGCCCGGCAGAAGGCGTCGGCGGCCGGCCGCCCGCAATTGCGTCCCCACTCGCGACACGCGTCCACCGCGAGACCCTCGAGGGTGGGGGCACGGAAGGACGCGCCCTCCCTCACCGCCGGCCGCGCCCGGATCCGGAAGTGGATCCGCGCCTCCAGCGGATCCGACGCCCCCTCTTCCCGTACGGTCAGCGCGAAGTCGCCCCCGTTCCGCCACTCCGCCGGTGCCAGGAGACGGCGGCCGAAACCGACGTCGGCGGCTCCGGTCGCCTCCGGCGGGATCATCTCCTCTTCGAACCGGCAGTCCGGCACCCGTTCGATGCCCGGAGCACCGAGCACGGCATGGCGGTCCACCCCCACGCTCCAGCCGCCGTCGCAGTCCACCACCTGCGCCGCCATCACCAGCGCCCGCCGCCCGTCGAAATTCGGCACCTCCATCCGCAGCCCCGGCGTGCGGATGGTGTCGCCGGTCGAGACGTCCCGCACCCCCGACCAGGCGTCACCGGCGAGGAAGGGCCCGTCCTCCGGCGCCACCGCGACGGCCACCCACCAGTCGCCCGGGCTCAGATTGTCGCCGTCGTCCAGCACCTCGATGGCGGTGACCTCCAGCTCGACGGTCCACGGGCGCGCCGTCGGCCGCGGCGGGGACGGCCGGGGCCGCCGGATCCCCGGCAGCCGAACACAGGCGCTGCGCCGGGCCGGTGTGGCGTCCACCGGCGCGAATCCCTCCGTCTCGGCGATGCGCGCGTCGGGCGGCCATTCGGCGATGCGGATGCCCGCGCACTGTCGGCCGCTCTCGTAGAACACCAGCCGGAAGGTGACGGTGGTCTCGGCGCCGGCGGCGAGCGCGGCGACGGTGCGACGGAGATCGCCGTCCCGGCGCGGAATGACCGCTCGGCCCCGCACGGGCGCATAGAGCTCGAGAACCACGGGGCCCGTGGGCATGTCGCCGACATTGGCGAGGCGGCCCTCGAGCCGCACGTGACACACCTGGCCGCCGTCGAGGAGGCCCCAGCAGTCGGGTTCGCCCACGAAGGCGACCTCCCGCAGGGCCAGCACGGCACCCCCGACCGCGCCGGTGCCGCCGGGGGGCGGTACGCCACCGTCGCCGGCCGTGCCGTCGCCCGTGGTCACGTCGAGACAGAGGGTGCGGGGGGTGCCGCTCACGGTGACGGAACCGCGCCCCAGAGGGCGCAGCCGCGCCTCGTAGCAGCGCCGGCCCGCCGTGGCCGTCTCCATCGCCGGCAGCGGCTTGCCCTTGCGCACCTCGCCGCCGGGCGGGATGCGGTTGCCGCGGCGGAAGCGCATGCGGTCGATGCGCCGTCCCTCGCGCCACAGCTCCACCGCCACCGCGGCCGGCCGGTCGCCCGTGTTGGCCAGTTGGACGAACCAGAAGACGCGGGTTCCGACGGCGACGCGTTCCACCCGCTCCCCACCGTCGCGATCGCGGGCGAAACCCGCGTCCCGGAGCTCGACGCGGGCCTCGGCATGCACCGACAGCGGCCACCCGACGACGGGGATCAGCAGCAGGAGCAGCGGCGACAGACGGGACGCGATCATCCTACGGTCTCCCTTCCGGAGCCAGCCTAGAATGCGCCGCCGACCCGGGTCAAGGCGGGCGACGGCTTGCCGGCCGGCGGGGGCTGGGTTAACCGGGGGCCGCACCCGGAGCCCGCCCATGTTCGCCGTCTGCAATCTCGTCGACACCATCGTCCGCATCTACATCTGGCTGCTCGTGGCCTCGGTGGTGCTGAGCTGGCTGGTGGCCTTCGGCGTGGTCAACACCTATCATCCCGTCGTCCGCCGCATCGGCGAGTTCCTCGAGCGCGTCACCGAACCGCTGCTGGGGCCGATCCGGCAGGTGATCCCGCCCATCGCCGGCCTCGACATCTCGCCCATCGTCCTGATCCTCGCCCTCTATTTCGTGCGGGACCTGCTGTTCGACCTGCTGTGCTTCTGAGGTGCCCATGGCGCGCCCCTGGCGATGCCGGGACGACGGTCTCGAACTCGCCGTGCGGGTGACGCCGCGGGCGGCGCGGGAGGGGATCGAGGGGGTGCGCACGGACGCCGCCGGGCAGGCCTGGCTGATGGTGCGGGTCATGGCCCCGGCCGAGAGCGGTCGGGCCAATGCGGCGGTGGTGGCGCTGCTGGCGCGGGTGCTGGGCGTGGCGAAATCACGCATCCGGCTGGTGCGGGGCGCGGCCGCGCGCACCAAATGGGTGCGCATCGAGGGCGAGGCGACGGCGCTGGTCCGACGCCTCGCGGAGACGATCGAGTCCGGCGGACGGGGGAGGTGATGGCGCGCATCGTCGACGGGCGCGAGCGGGCGGCGCGGGTGCGGATGCTGGTGGCGGAGCGGGTGGCGCGGCTCCGGGCGCGCACCGGTGTCACCCCCACCCTGGCGGTGGTGCTGGTGGGCGACGATCCGGCGAGCCGGGTCTACGTCCGCACCAAGACGCGTATGGCGGCGGAGGTGGGGATCGAGGGACGGCTGCTGGAGCTGCCGGCCGACGTCGCCGAGGCGGAACTGCGGGCGCGCATCGAGGCGCTGAGCGAGGACGAGGCGGTCCACGGCATCCTGGTGCAGCTGCCGCTGCCCGCCCACATCGATCCCGAACGGGTGCTCTTCGCCATCGATCCCGCCAAGGACGTGGACGGCTTCCATCCCCTCAACGTGGGACGGCTGTGGACGGCGCGCGACCCCGTCTCCGACGATCTGCTGGTGCCCTGCACGCCGCGCGGCTGCCTCACCCTGATCGAGGACGTGCTCGGGCGCGAGGGCATCCGCGGCCGGCGGGCGCTGGTGCTGGGCCGTTCCGCCATCGTCGGCAAGCCCATGGCGGCGCTGCTGCTGGCCCGCGACGCCACCGTCACCGTCGCCCATTCCCGCACCCGCGATCTCGCCGAGCGCTGCCGCGAGGCGGAGATCCTGGTGGTGGCGGTGGGCCGGCCGCGTTTCGTGCCGGGCGACTGGATCCGCGAGGGAGCGGTGGTGATCGACGTGGGCATCAACCGCATCGAGGGACCGGAGGGGCGGCCGCGGCTGGTGGGCGACGTGGACTTCGCGGCGGCGCGCGCGCGGGCCATGGCCATCACGCCGGTGCCGGGCGGCGTCGGTCCCATGACGGTGGCCATGCTCCTCCACAACACCTGGATCGCCGCCCGCCGCCAGCTGGAGGGGGACGGGGCACCGTGACGGTGGAGGTGGCGGTCGTCGGCGCCGGCGCCGCCGGCATCGCCGCTGCCCGCGACCTCGCCGCCCGCGGCCTGCGGGTGGTGGTGCTGGAGGCGGCGGAGACCGCGGGCGGCCGTTGCCGTACCCGCATCCTCCACGGCCGCCCCTGGGATCTCGGCGCCTCCTGGATCCACGGGGCCACCGCCGGCAATCCCCACGCCGACGTGGTCCTCGCCCTGGACGAGCCGGTCTGGCCGGATCCGCGCCGGCGTTTCGTGGTGGAGGACGGCCACCTGGACGCCGCCGCCGGCGCCGCTCTCGGGAACGCCTTCGATCGGGCGCTGGCGCGGCTGGGCGAGGCCGTGGACCGGCGTCGCGATCTCGCCCTCGCCGATCTGCTGCCGGACGAGGAGGGGCCGGCCCGGGTCACCCGCACCCTCTTCGCCGACTGGATCGCCGGCCTGCCGGCGGAGGCGGTGGACGCCCACGACTGGATGGCCACCCCGGCGGGCGAGGACTGGGTCCCCGCGCGCGGCTACGGTGCGCTGCTGGCCCGTCTCGCCCACGGTCTCGACATCCGCACCGCCACGCCCGTCACCCGCATCACGGTGACGGACTCCGGCGTCCGGCTGGAGAGCGCGGCGGGGGTGCTGGACGTGCCCTTCGCCGTCCTCACCGTGCCGCTGCCGCTGCTGGCGGCGGGGATGCCGGAGATCCGCCCGGGACTCCCCGGGGGCTGGCGGCGGGCGCTGGACGGACTGGTGATGGGCCATGCCGCCAAGGTGGTGCTGATCCTCGACGGCGATCCCTTCGGCGCCGGCGACGGCTGGTTCGCCTATCCGGCGCGGCTCCGCGGTCCCGACGTGCTGTTCTGGATGCGACCCTGCGGCCTCGATCTGGCCTACGGCTTCTGGGGCGGGCCGGCGATCGCCGGCATGCCGGCGGCGGAGCTGGAGGAGGCGACCCGCCGGCGCTTCGCCGAACGGTTCGGGGCGGAGGCGGCGCGCCGACTGGTGGCGGTGCGGGTCCACCACTGGAGCGCCGATCCCTGGATCCGCGGCGCCTACACCTCGGCCCGGCCGGGCCGGCACGGGGACCGCCGCGGCCTCGACGAGCCCCTGGGCGGGCGCCTGTTCTACGCCGGCGAGGCCAACGGTCCCGGCGGCTTCCACGCCACGGTGGCGGGCGCCTGGCTGGCGGGACGACGGGCCGCCTTCGAGATCGCCGTACGCCGGCGCGGCGGCCGACCGGGGCTCTGAGGCGGGTCCGCGGCGCGGCCCGCGGCCGCGGAAGATGCGGGGCGGCCCCGCGGCCGCCCCTCCGGGACACCCGGCCGGCCGTCGCCCTCAGCCCCTGGCGTAGGGGAAGGGGAGCAGCCTCGCCCGGGCGAAGGCCAGCTCCGAGAGCTCGTTCCAGGCCAGCGCCTTGCGCCGGAAGTCGAGGATGCTGTCCAGCACCTTGCGGGCCAGCGCGTCCTCGGCGGCGATGCCGTCCAGCACCTGCCCCGCCAGTTCACCCAGCCGGGTGAGGACGTCGTCCGGCAGCGGCTTCACCACCACCCCGTGCTTCTTCACCAGGACCTCCAGGGAGTCCTCGTTGGCGGCGGTGAACTCGGACAGCATGGCCACATTGGCCGCCCGGCAGGCCCCCTCCACCACCGCCTGCAGGTCCTTCGGCAGATCGTTCCAGGCGTCGAGGTTGATGAAGCAGTCGATGCAGGTGCCGGGCTCGTGCCAGCCGGGATAATAGTAGTACTTGGCCACCTTGTAGAATCCGAAGGCCAGATCGTTGTACGGCCCCACCCATTCGGTGGCGTCGATGCTGCCCGACTGCAGTGCCGGCATGATCTCGCCACCGGGAAGGTTGACCACGACGGCACCCGCGGCCTTCATCACCTCGCCACCGAGGCCGGGGATGCGCATCTTGAGGCCCTTGAGGTCCTCGAGACTGTTGATCTCCCGGTTGAACCAGCCGGCCATCTGGACGCCGGAGTTGCCGGCGGGGAAGAACTTGCAGTTCATCTGTGCATAGGCCTCGTCGGCCAGCTCCTGCCCGCCGCCGTGGTAGAACCAGGCATTGAGCTCCTGGGCGTTGAGGCCGAAGGGCAGCACGGCGATGAACTCGGTGGCGCGCACCTTGCCCTTCCAGTAGTAGGGCGCGCCATGGCCCATCTCGGCGGTGCCGCTGCCCACCGCGTCCATGGCCTCGAAGGCTGGCACCAGCTCGCCGGCACCGTAGACCTCCACCTCGAGCCGCCCCTCGGAGGCCTCGGTGATCAGCCGGGCCAGATAGTTGGCGCCGGTGCCGAGTCCGGGGAAGTTCCTGGGCCAGGTGGTCACCATGCGCCAGCGGCGCTTGCCCTGCGCGATGGCCGGTCCGGGCAGCGCGCCGGCGGCCGTCGCGGCGACGGCGCCGGCGGCCGTCGTGGTCACGAACTGACGACGCTTCATCGCCTTCCTCCCATTGCGGTCCGCGGGTGTCCACACGCGTCGCGCGCGGGCCGGCGGCACCGTCCTCCCACGGCCGCGGAGCGTCAAGGGGTATGGGACGCCGCGGCGGGATCTTCGTCCGGGGCGAAGGGATGCCAGCGGCCGTCGGGCCCCAGCCGCTCCAGCGGACGGTAGCGTGCCTTGTAGCGCATCTTGCGGCAGTCGCGGATCCAGTAGCCGAGATAGACGTAGGGCAGGCCCAGCTCGCCGGCCCGCAGCACGTGCCACAGCACCACGAAGGTGCCGGGGCTGCGGGCCTCCAGCGCCGGATCGAAGAACTTGTAGACGCCGGAGAGGCCGCTTCGCACGTGGTCGGTGAGGCTCACCGCGGCGAGGCGGCCGTCGGGGGTGCGGAATTCCACGAGGCGGGTGTCCGGCCCCGCCTCCTCCACCAGTGCCCGATATTCCTCCCAGTCCATCCCGTGCATGCCGCCGCCGGCATGGCGGGCCTCCACGTAGCGGCGGAAGAGGGCGTACTGCTCGCGGTCCGCCACCGGCGGCCGCTCCCTGACCCCGAGATCGGCGTTGCGCCGGCGGACACGGCGGAAGGTGCGGCTCCAGTGGAAGTCGCGCACGCGGATGCGCACGGGCACGCAGGCGCGGCAGGCGGGACAGTCCGGGCGATAGACGAAGCGCTGGCTGCGGCGGAAGCCCAGCTCCGTGAGCAGGTCGAAGAATCCGGCCGGCAGCTCGTCGAGGAAGGCCACCAGCCGCCGCTCGCGCCGATCCGGCAGATAGGGACAGGGTGCCGGGACGGTGACGTAGAAGGGCGGGCCGGCCTCGCGCACCTCCGCGCAGCTCCACCGTGGACGCCGGCGATATGGGGCGGGGTGGCGGGCGGGTCACCTCGCCGGAGCGTTCCCGCCGCTGTCCTCCTCGTCGAGGACGCGTCGGGCCACCCGGTAGGAGAAACCGGCACGGGCGAGGGCGGCGAGGTCGCGGGCGCGCATGGCGGCGCGCTCGGCCGGGGGACGATGCGGTCCGAGGCGGCGTCGGCGGACATAGGCGCGGGCGGCGGCGAGCTCGGCCGCCTCCTCGCCGCCGTCCTCTTCCTCCCCGGTGCCGGCGAGGTCGGCCATCACTCCCGCCACCGTCGCCGCATCGAGGCCGAGGTCCAGGAGGCGGCGGCGGATCCGTGCCGGTGGAACGCCGCGGGCGAGCCAGCGGCGGGCGCGGGCCTCGGCGAAGGCGCGATCGTCCAGATAGCCGGCGGCCGCGAATTCGGCCACGAGCGCGCGGGCGATCCGGCGGAGCTCCGCATCCGGCTCACGGCACGCCCCGAGCCGGCGCCCCCAGCGCAGGAGCAGCGCCTCCAGCCGCGCGCGGTGGGTGGCGTAGCGGCCGAGATGGCGCAGCGCCCGCGCCCGCAGACGGCGGATCAGCACCGGATCCACGCGGGGAGCGCGCTCATCCATCCGCACCGTCCCTCCCGTGGGCCGGCGGCGCGAAGCGGCGCTCCAGCTCCGCCAGCCGGGCCACGATCTCGGAAAAGGCGCGGCCGAAGTCGGTGAACACATAGTCCACCCGCGGCGGCACCTCCGCCCGCACCCGACGTTCGAGGATGCCGTAGCGGCACAGCTTGCGCAGCCGTTCGTTCAGCACCTTGGCCGAGAGGCCGGGGAGCGCCCGCCGCATGGCGCCGGGGCGGGTGATCCCCCCCGCGCACCAGCTCCAGCACCGCCAGCGACCATTTGCAGCCGAGGACGGCGCCGGCGGCCTCGAACACCGGACCGGGCCGGTCCGGCGGCGGGGTGACGGTGGGGTCGCGGAGGGGGTCGTGATCCATGACTTACCGAAAGGTTGGTGAGTTACCGGAAAGTGCCGACTTTACGCGGATCGCTTCCGGGCGAAAATGGTCCGCGTCCGAAAAAACGATCCGGGAGGGGTGAAGATGAAATCCGGCATCGTCGGGAATGCCGTGACATTGGTGCTGGCGACGACGGTCGCGGCGGCGGAGCCCGTCGACTATCCCGAAGATTACCGTCGCTGGTTCCATGTCAAGAGCATGGTGATCGAGGCGGGACATCCGCTGTTCCCCGACTTCGGTGGTATCCACCACGTGTACGCCAACGAGGCGGCCCGCCGTGGCCTCGTCACGGGACGGTTCCCGGACGGAGCGGTGCTGGTGTTCGATCTGCTGCAGGCGGTGCGCACCGGCGACGGGGCGGTGGTGGAGGGCCCGCGCAAGATGCTCGCGGTGATGGTGCGCGACGAGGCGCGCTTCGCCGCCACCGACGGCTGGGGCTACGAGGCCTTCGCCGGCGGCGATCCGGCGCGGCGGCTGGTGGGCACGCGGGCGGCCGAAGCCTGTCACGCCTGCCACCGGCGGGCGGCGCCGGACTTCGTCTTCAGCGAGTGGCGGGAGTAGGCGGCGAAAACCCGCCGATGGCGTCCCGCGGGCTCGTCGAGCCGGGATGCCCGACGGGATCCGGCGCGATCGGAACGACCGTTCAGCGCGGCGGGGCGGTGGCCTCGAGGGCCCGCTGGCGCAGCAGATGGTCCGCCAGCACACAGGCCATCATCGCCTCCCCCACCGGCACCGCCCGGATGCCGACGCAGGGATCGTGGCGGCCGCGGGTGACGATCTCCCGCGGGCGGCCGAAGCGATCGACGGTGCGGCGGGGGACCAGGATGCTGCTGGTGGGCTTGACGGCGAAGCGCACCACGATGTCCTGGCCGGTGGAGATGCCGCCGAGGATGCCGCCGGCATGGTTGGAGAGGAAGCGGATGCGTCCGTCCTCCCGCACCATCTCGTCGGCGTTCTCCTCGCCGCGCAGCCGCGCCGCCCCGAAGCCGGCCCCGATCTCCACTCCCTTGACGGCGTTGATGCTCATCATGGCCTTGGCGAGATCGGCATCCAGCCGGTCGTAGACGGGATCGCCCAGCCCCGGCGGCACCCCGCGCGCCACCACCTCCACCACCGCCCCCACCGACGAGCCCTCCTTGCGCACGCGGGCGAGCAGCGCCTCGAAGCGGGCCGCCGCCTCGGGGTCGGGGCAGAAGAAGGGATTGCGGTCGATCTCGGCGCGGTCGAAGCGGTCGCGGTCGATGGTCTCGCCGCCGATGGCCACCACATAGCCGAAGATGTCCACCTCCGGCCCCAGCACCTTGCGGGCGATGGCCCCGGCCGCCACCCGGCAGGCCGTCTCCCGCGCCGAGGCCCGTCCTCCGCCGCGCCAGTCGCGGATGCCGTATTTCACGTCGTAGGTGTAGTCGGCATGGCCCGGTCGGAAGAGGTCGCGGATGGACTCGTAGTCCCGCGAGCGGACGTCCTCGTTGCGGATCAGCAGGCTGACGGGAGCGCCGGTGGTGAACCCGCCGAAGACGCCGGAGAGGATCTCCACCCGGTCGGCCTCGCGCCGCTGGGTGACGAAGCGGCTCCGCCCGGGACGGCGGCGGTCGAGATGGTGCTGGATGTCCCCCTCGCTCAGGGGGATGCGCGGCGGCACCCCGTCCACCACCACGCCGATGGCGGGACCGTGGCTCTCGCCCCAGCTGGTGAAGCGGAAGAGATGGCCGAAGGTGGAGCCGGGCACGGGTCAGTCCTTCACCACCGAGATGTCGGGCGCGTCCACCGCCTTCATGCCCACCACGTGATAGCCGGAGTCCACGTGGAGCACCTCGCCGGTGACGCCGCCGCCGAGGTCGGAGAGGAGGAAGAGGGCGGCGCCGCCCACGTCGTCGAGGGTGGTGTTGCGCCGCAGCGGGGCGTTGTGGCGGTTCCACTTGAGGATGTAGTGGAAGTCGCCGATGCCGCTGGCGGCGAGGGTCCGCACCGGCCCCGCCGAGATGGCGTTGACGCGGATGTTCTTCGGCCCGAGATCGACGGCGAGATAGCGCACCGAGGCCTCCAGCGCCGCCTTGGCCACGCCCATGACGTTGTAGTGGGGCATCACCCGTTCGGCGCCGAGATAGGTGAGGGTGAGGAGGCTGCCGCCGCGTTCCGCCATCAGCGGCTCGGCGCGGCGGGCGAGGTCGGTGAAGGAGTAGCAGGAGATCTGCAGGGTGCGGGTGAAGTTGTCGAGGGTGGTGTCGATGTAGCGGCCCTTGAGCTGCTCGCGGTCGGACCAGGCGACGGCGTGGACGAGGAAGTCGAGCCGTCCCCAGCGTTCGGCGATCTCGGCGAAGAGCGCGTCGAGGGCGGCGGGATCGGTGACGTCGGCGTCGCGGACGATGGTGGCGCCCAGCCGCTCGGCGAGCGGCACCACCCGCCGCCTCATGGTCTCGCCCTGGTATGTCACGGCCAGTTCGGCGCCGTGGGCGGCCACGGCGCGGGCGATGCCCCAGGCCAGGGAGCGTTCGTTGGCGATGCCCATGACGAGGCCGCGGGTGCCGGCCATCAGCGGGAGGGAGTGGGTCATGGTGTCTCCGGCTCCGTGTCGGAACGAGGGCTGCGGTCGGCCCCATCCCCGGGCGGCGCGGCGACGACCGTTCCCGCGCGCTCGCGCATGCGGCGCAGACGCTCGCGCAGGACGGCGCTGTTGAGTTCCGCACCGAAGATGAAGATGCCGGCGGAGATGTAGAAGAAGAAGAGCGTCAGGACAATGCCCGCGAGGCTGCCGTAGATGAGGCTGTAGCGGGCGAAGGTGCGCAGATACCAGGAGAAGGCCCAGGCGGCGAGGGTCCAGGCCACCACCACGAACAGGGCACCGGGCCAGACGTCGCGCAGCCGCAGCTCCACCGCCGGCAGCAGCAGATAGAGGGCGACGGTGAGGGCGAACAGCAGCCCCAGCCCCACCGCATAGCGCACCGCCACGTCGAGGCCGCGCTCGAACACCGGCTGCTGCGACAGCCAGGCCAGCAGATCGCGGGCCAGCGGCCAGCCGACCAGCGCCACCGTCACCACCAGCACGGCGAGGCCGGAGACCAGGGTGAGGAGGATGCTCTGGAGGCGACCCACCAGGAAATGGGGCGGCTCCGGGACCTTGTGGGCGTGGTTGAGGGCGTGGCGCAGGCTCTCGAGGCCGGAGGAGGCGAACCACACCGACACCAGCGCGCTCACCGTCAGCACGCCGGCGCTCGCTTGGCGGATCACCTCCTCCACCGCCGGCCGCAGCACCGCCGCCACCTCCGGCGGGATCAGCTCGAGGGCGAGTTCGATGGTGCCCCGCACCGCCTGGGTCTGCCCCAGCAGGCCGGCCAGCGTCACCAGGAAGATGAGGAAGGGGAAGACGGCGAAGAGGGTGGCGAAGGCGACGTAGCCGGCATGGATCGGACTGTCGCCGGTGAAGAAGTCCACCACCGCCTCCCGCAGCACCCGCAGCCACGGCGCGAGCCGCCGGCGGAGCCGGCGGCGGCGATGGCGGAACTCCGCCTCCACCCGGCGCCGGCGGCTGCGGAGGGGCACGAGCGGCCCCGGCAGGCCGGCGAAGGGCTCGAGCGGAGGCGGCGAACCCGCCGGCGGTCGGTGGGGCGCGGCGTGACGATCGGGCACGGATCCTCGCATCCCGCGGCGGACACGGGGTGGTCCGGAAATAGCGGGCCGGGCTCGCCGCGGCCAGCGGCCCCGCCCCTCACCCGGCCCGCACCACCAGCGCCGTCACATTGTCGTGGCAGCGGGGATCGGCGAGGGCCCGTGCCACCAGCCGCTCCGCCGTCGTCTCCGGATCCGCCGCGTCCGCCAGCACGTCCCGGATGACGGCATCGTCGAGGGCGCCGGTGAGGCCGTCGGAGCAGAGGAGGAAGACGTCGCCGGGGGCCACGGTGCCGGCCACCACGTCGAGTTCCGGCTCCGGCCCCACGCCCAGCGCCCGGGTGAGACGGCTCGCGAGGGGACCGCGGCGGGCGGTCTCGTCGTCCATCCGTCCCTGCCGCACCGCGAGGGCGGCGAGATTGTGATCGGTTGTGAGCCAGCGGAGGGTGCCACCGCGCAGGAGTCCGGCCCGGCTGTCGCCGGCCCAGAGCACGCGGAAGCGGCGTCCGTCGCACAGCAGCACCACCACCGTGGTCCCCGACGGCCCCTCGCGGAGGGCGGCCGCCTGCAGCTCCCGGTCCACCTCCGCCAGCGCCCGCTCGACGGCGGCGGCGAGGTCCTCCAGCGGTGCCGGCGCCAGCCCCGCCAGGGCCGTCACCACCGCTGTCGCCGCCTCCGCCCCCCGCAGCCAGCCGCCCATGCCGTCGGCCACGGCATAGAGACCGACATCCTCCCGGACCAGGCAGCGGTCCTCGTCCGACGCCCGCGGTCCCCGATCGCGCCGGCAGGCGGCCCGCAGCGAAACGGCTCCGGTCACGACGCTACCACATGCGTTCGGCGAGACGGTGCCGGACCTCCAGCTCGTCGGCGAGCCGCACCAGCTCGGCGACGGGGATGTCCTCCGGCGCCACCACGCCGACGACGCGGTCGCCGTCCATCACCGGCAGATGCCGGTGACCGCCCGCGTCCATGCGGCGGATGGCCTCGGCCACCGGCGCGTCGGCGGTGATGGTGTCGGGGTCGCGGGTCATGACGGCGGAGAGGGGCGTCGTGTCCGGATCGAGGCCCCGGGCCACCACCCGCCGGGTGAGGTCGCGCTCGGTGAAGATCCCCACGAGCCGCCCCGTCTCGTCCAGGACCACCACGCTGCCGCAGGCGTGGGCGTCCATGAGCCGGGCCGCCTGCCGCACCGTGTCCCCGGGCCCGGCACGGACCGGCATCCGACGCCCCAGGATCTCGCGCACCGGCCTCGCGGGCATGGCTCCGCTCTCCCGGCTCTCCCCGCTCCACATGAGGATCGGTGCCGGCGGCTTCAACGGGCGCCACCGCTCGGGCCGCGGGCGGGGAGGGCGATCTCCTCGATGCCGCCGGCATGGAGGCGGTAGAGGCGGTCGTTGGGAAAGCGCATCTCCAGCATGGCGGCGGGATCGAGCCCGCGGTGGACGCAGCGCAGCGCCCGGCCGAAGGTGCCGTGGCTCACCAGCACCAGCCGCGCGCCGGCCGGCAGGCCGGCGAGCCAGGCACGCGCCCGCCGCCACACGGCGGGCCGGCTCTCGCCGCCGTTGGGGGGCGGCTCGGCCAGCCCGTCGTCGATGCGCCGCTGCCAGAGTTCGGGATCGCGGGCGGCGATCTCGGCGGCGGTGAGCCCGTCCCAGCGCCCCCAGGAGATCTCCACCACCCGCGGATCGAGCCGGACGGCGGCGGGGTCCACGCCCGCCACCTCCGCCAGCAGCACCGCCGTCTGCCAGGCGCGGGGCTGGGGGCTGGCCACCAGGGCGAAGCCGAGGAGCCCCGGACCAAGACGGCGACGCAGCAGCCGGCCGGCGGCCAGCGCCTGGCGCAGGCCGCGGAGGGTGAGGGGCGAGTCCAGCCGTCCCTGGAAGCGGCCCTCGCGGTTCCAGACGGTCTCGCCGTGGCGCAGCAGGAAGATCTCCACGTCCGGCCGCACGGTCCCCGTCCTCACGCCACCAGGTCCAGGGGCCGCACCGGTCCCTCGATCGCCACCGCCCCGCGCAGCCGGGCGCCGTAGCGGGCATGGGCCGCCGCCGCGGGGATCGGCTCCGGCGGGGGCAGCGTGGCGAGGAGTCGCCAGCTGCGATCGCTCAGGAGACTCCGCGGGCTCGCCGTCGTCCGCGTCGTCCCCGGTGCGCCGGGCGTCGTCCCGCGGGCGGGACGCGGACCATGGGCGCCGGACGGAGCCGTCGCGGCCGGTGCCGGCGGCAGGCGGGGCGAGGCGTGCAGCGGGTCCATGGCCTCCATCGTGATGGCGCGGGGTAAAGGTGACGTTGACGTCACGACGCCGGTCCCACGGTGTCGGGAGGCCGCCGGCCGAGCCAGGCGAGGAAGGCGGCGACGATCTCCTCCACGGCGCGGGTCGGGGTGACGGTGCCGGCCGCCACCCGCCGTTCGAGGGTGGGCCGCAGCGCCGCCACCGGCGGGCTCTCGGCCAGCAGACGCTCCAGGCGTTCGTCCAGCAGGCGGCGGAACCAGTGCACCTGCTGCTGGCGGCGGCGGGCTTCGAAACGGCCGCTGCGGAGGGCCACCTCGCGGTGGCGGCGGATCTCGGCCCACAGCTCGTCGAGGCCGGCGCCGGTGAGGGCGCTCACCAGCATCACCGGCGTGCGCCAGTCGGGATCGTCCGGCTCCATCAGCCGGAGGGCGGCGCGGAGCTGGCGGGCGGCCTCGCGGGCGCGGGCGAGATGGTCGCCGTCGGCCTTGTTGACGGCGACGATCTCCGCGAGCTCCAGCACGCCCTTCTTGATGCCCTGCAGCTCGTCACCGGCGCCCGGGAGGGTGAGGACCAGGAACAGGTCCACCATCCCGGCCACCGTCACCTCGTTCTGGCCGACACCCACGGTCTCCACGAAGACGAGATCGAAGCCGGCGGCCTCGCAGAGGATCATGGCCTCGCGGGTGGCGCGGGCGACGCCGCCCGGGGTGTCGCCGGAGGGCGAGGGGCGGACGTAGGCACGGGGATGGGCGGCGAGACGGGCCATGCGGGTCTTGTCGCCGAGGATGGAGCCGCCGGTGCGGACCGACGTGGGATCCACCGCCAGCACGGCGAGACGGTGCCCCGCTTCCACCAGGCGATGGCCGAGGGCGTCGATGAAGGTGCTCTTGCCGACACCGGGCACACCGGTGATGCCGACGCGATGGGCGCCGCCGGCATGGGGCAGCAGCCGCTCCAGCACCGCCTCGGCCAGCGCGCGGTCGGCGGGATGAGCGCTCTCCACGAGGGTGATGGCGCGGGAGAGGACCGCGCGGTCGCCGCGCCGCACGCCCTCCACATAGGCCTCGACGGGCAGCCGCCGGGCGCGACCGCCCGCGCCCGGCTCCTCCGTCCGCCCCTCAGGCGAGGCCGACATCCCGCGCCGCCCGCCGCAGCGCCTGGTCGAGGTCGGCGAGGATGTCGTCCACCGTCTCGATGCCGATGGACAGCCGCACCACCTCCGGCCCGGCGCCGGCGGCCTTCTGCTGTTCGGGCGTGAGCTGGCGGTGGGTGGTGGAGGCGGGGTGGATGATCAGCGAACGCGTGTCGCCGATGTTGGCCACGTGCGAGAGCAGCTCGCAGTGGTCCACCACCTTGACGCCCATCTCGTAGCCGCCCTTGACGCCGAAGGTGAAGACCGAGCCCACGCCCCTGGGGCAGTACTTGTCCACCAGCGGCGTGCGGTTCTGTGGCAGGCGCGGATAGGAGACCCAGGCCACGTGGGGATGGCCGGCCAGGAACTCGGCCACCCGGTCGGCATTGGCCACCACCCGCTCCATCCTGAGGGGCAGGGTCTCGATCCCCTGGAGGATGAGGAAGGCGTTCATGGGGGAGAGGCAGGGGCCGAGGTCGCGCAGGCCCATGGCCTTGCAGCGGACCGTGAAGGCGAAGTTGCCGAAGGTCTCGGCGAAGCGCAGGCCGTGATAGCTCTCGCACGGCTCGGTCATGAGCGGGAACTTGTCGTTCTGGAACCAGTCGAAGCGCCCGCTCTCCACCACCGCGCCGCCGATGGAGTTGCCCTGCCCGCCCATGTACTTGGTGAGACTGTGGACGACGATGTCGGCACCCCACTCGAAGGGCCGGCAGAGATAGGGCGTGGCGATGGTGTTGTCGACGATCAGCGGAATGCCGAGCTCGTGGGCGATGTCGGCCAGCGCCTCGAGATCGGCGACGATGGCGTCGGGATTGGAGACGCTCTCCACGAAGAAGGCCTTGGTGCGGGGGGTGGCCGCCTCGCGGAAGGCCTCGGGCCGGCGGGGATCGACGAAGGTCACGTGCCAGTCGAACTGGGGATAGCTCGCCTTCATCTGATTGATGGAGCCGCCATAGAGCTTGCCGGAGGCGACGATGTGGTCGCCGGGCCCGAGCAGGTTGAAGAAGGCCACCACCTGGGCGGCGTGGCCGGAGGCGGTGCAGCAGGCGCCGGTGCCGCCCTCGAGGGCGGCGACCCGCTCCTCCAGCACCGCCACCGTGGGGTTGGTGAGGCGCGAGTAGATGTAGCCGAACTGCTGCAGGTTGAAGAGCGAAGCGGCGTGGTCGACGTCGTCGAAGACGTAGGAGGTGGTCTGGTAGATGGGCACGGCGCGGGCCCCGGTGACCGGATCGGGCTGGGCGCCGGCGTGCACGCAGAGGGTCTCGAAGCCGTAGTCGCGCTGCTGCTGTTCGCTCATGTCCCGAATCTCCTCCCCTCGGATCGGAAGTCTCAGCGGACGAGGCCGCCCTTCCTGCGGATGAGCTGGAGGGCGCGACCGCGCTTCGCGCTCAGCACGCCGCGGTTGACGCCGAGCCAGCCGATCTCGCCGAACAGCCGTCCGTATTCGATCTTGGGACAGCGGTCCATGACCACCCGGAGCCCCGCCGCCTCCGCCCGCCGCGCCGCCTCGTCGTGGCGGACGCCGAGCTGCATCCACACCACTCTCGCGCCGATGGCGATGGCCTCCTCCACGATGGGCGGCACTTCCTCGGCGCGGCGGAAGATCTGGACCATGTCCGGGACCTCCGGCAGCGAGCGCAGATCGGGCCAGACCCGCTCGCCCAGGATCTCGGAGCCGGCGTAGCGCGGATTGACCGGGAAGATGCGATAGCCCTTCTTCTGGAGATAGAGCATGGCGAAATAGGAGGGGCGCATCTCGTTGGCGGAGGCTCCCACCATGGCGATGGTACGCACGCTCTCGAGGATGTCGCGGATGTAGGCGTCGTCGTAGACGAGCCGTTCGGCCATGGCACCCTCCGTCACCGGCTCCCCGTGCCGCCCGCAGCCTGCCCCGCCGACGGGCCGCACGCAACCGTCCCGCGGCTTTCATAGACCGCGGTGGGCCCGGGTCCAGCGTCGCGGAAACGGCTCAGCGGGCGCGACGGCGGCGCGGGGCGGGCTCTTCCTCCCCGACGGAGGCCAGCATGCGGGCGAGATGGCAGACCGCCTCCTGCTGGCGGCGGCTGGGGATGGCGGTGAAATGGCGGGCGAGGTCGAGGAGCAGCCGCTGGGCCGGGGTGAGCTCGCCGGAAGGCGCGGTCCGGTGCTCGCCGTCCTCGAGCCCCTCGAAGAAATAGTCGACGCCGACGCCGAGGGCGCGGGCGATCTGGTAGAGGCGGCCGGCGGAGATGCGATTGATCCCGGTCTCGTACTTGTGGGCCTGCTGGTAGGTGACGCCGATGAGCTCGGCGAGCTGCTGCTGGGTGAGGCCGAGCATGATGCGGCGCTGACGGATGCGCCGGCTCACGTGGAGGTCCACGTCGACGGCCCGCCGGCGGTCTCGGGTGCGCGGATCGGCCCCGACGCCCACCACGGAGCCGGCGTCCGGGCCACTGGTCCATCCATCTTCGAGCATCCGGCGAGTCATGGTCCCTCGCATCCCATGGTCCTTTCGACGGGAGATCTTTCGACGACGGCTAAAATACCGATCGAATGCCGCGGATCCAGCGGAAACGGGAATTTCCCGTCAACCGGAAGGCGATTCCTCGACCCCGGTCCGCAACAGTTCCGGCGCCACCGCCCCCACCACCGGTCGCACCAGGGTCACCGCCACACCCGCCAGCACCGTCCCGTCCGGGGCGGCGAGATCGAAGCGCCCCGGCTCGGCCGCCGGCAGCAGCCGGCGCAGGAAGGCGCGGCCGTCCCCCAGCTCGGCCACCACCGCCCGGCCCAGATGGTCGGGTGTCGGGGGCACCGCCGCCTGGGCCACCAGCACGTACCAGCCCGCCGGCCACCAGGGATCCAGGGGCTCGTCCAGGCGCAGCGCCACCACCGTCTCCAGGCGGCCGGGGAGGTGGCGGGGCTCCGTGGTCTCGATGCGGCCGGTGGCGGCCACCCGTCCGGCCACCGCCACCCGCGGGCGGGCGGCATCGCGTCCGAACAGGAGGTATTCGGGGCTGGTGTCCAGCACCTCGGCCAGCCGCACCACGATCTCCGGCGGCGGCACGTATTCGTCGCGCTCGTAGGGGCCGATCACCGTCTGGTGGCGGCCGATGCGGCGCGCGAGCTCCGCCTGGGTGAGGCCACGGGCCCGCCTGAGCGCCCGCAGCCGGTCGCCGAAGGTGACGAGCGCGAACACGGACCCGATTCGTCCCGACGCGTCGGGTCGAGTATGACCCGGTCCCGATACGACTTCAACCCGTCTCCGGCCCGGACTCCTCCGCACGGCGCGCCCGCACCTCGGCGAGGGTGCGGCGGCTGCGGACCTCGGCGACGGTGATGCGGAAGTCGCGGAACAGCCCCGCCCGCAGCCCCTCCGCCTGCGCCCGCACGTGGGCTGGATGGCGCTTCCAGCGTGCCACCGCCTCGAGATCGCGCCAGTAGGAGAGGGAGACGAAGCGGCCGGGCCGCTGCAGGCTCTCGAAGCGTTCGACGCCGAGGAAGCCGTCGATCCGCGCCACCTCCTCCCGCAGGGCCCGCGCCAGCTCGAAATAGCGGGATCCGCGCTCGGGATCCGGTTCGAACTCGAACACCACCACGATCACGCCACCACCTCCCCGCTGCGGGGCGACTCTCGCGCGGAGCACCCGCCGGCGCAAGCGGCTTTCGCTGGAAAGGCCCGTCGCGGGGCGCTATGTAGCGGGCGACGTCCCGGGCGCACGGTGGAGTGATCGGACGATGGCGCGTGCCGGTATCCGGGCGGCCCGTCTCGCGGTCGCGGTCCTGTTTCCGTTCGTGCTCGCCGCCTGCGGTAGCGTTCAGACACGGCCTCCCGACGTCCCGCTCGACGATCCCGACGTGAAGCGGGACTTCGACAAGTACGGCCGCATGTTCGGCGAGGACGCCTTCGTCTTCAGCACTGAGCGCAAGCGCGCGGAGCCCGGCGCCACCGGCATCGGCGTCAACGCCTATCTCTGGCGGGCCACGCTGGACGTGCTCGACTTCGTCCCCATCGCCTCGGCCGATCCCTTCGGCGGGCTGGTGGTGACCGAGTGGTACCGGCCGGAGGAGACGCCGGACGAGCGCTTCAAGATCACCGTCCTGATCAAGGACCGGCGGCTGCGGGCCAGCGCCCTCGAGGTGTCGGTGCACAAGCAGCGGCGCGCGTCCGACGGCGGCTGGGTGGACGTGGCCGCGCCCGACGAGCTGGCGCGCCAGATCGAGGACCGCATCCTCACCCGTGCCCGCGAGCTCCGCATCGCCGACGTGCGGCCCACCGGCTGAGCCCGCCGCGACCCGTTCCCACCACGGAGCAAAGAGCAGGCCATGGCGTCCGCGCGCTATCCCTTCCGGGCGACCGAGCAGAAGTGGCAGCGCATCTGGGAGGAGCGGCGCTGCTTCGAGGCCGTCACCGATCCCGCCCGCCGCAAGTGCTACGTGCTGGAGATGTTCCCCTATCCCTCGGGGCGCATCCACATGGGGCACGTCCGCAACTACACCCTGGGCGACGTGGTGGCGCGCCTGCGCCGGCGTCAGGGCTACAACGTCCTCCATCCCATGGGCTGGGACGCCTTCGGCCTGCCGGCCGAGAACGCGGCGCTGGAGAAGGGGGTCCATCCCCGCGACTGGACCCTGCGCAACATCGCCGAGATGCGGGCGCAGATCCGTTCCATGGGCTGCTCGCTCGACTGGAGGCGCGAGTTCGCCACCTGCGATCCCGCATACTATCGCCACGAACAGGCGATGTTCCTCGACTTCCTGGAGCGGGGCCTCGCCTATCGGGCCGAGGGCTGGGTCAACTGGGATCCGGTGGAACGGACGGTCCTCGCCAACGAGCAGGTGATCGACGGCCGTGGCTGGCGGTCGGGCGCGCCGGTGGAGCGGCGGCGCATGCCCATGTGGTTCTTCCGCATCACCGCCTATGCCGAGGAGCTCCTGGCCGATCTCGACCGGCTCGAGCGCTGGCCCGAGCGGGTGAGGACCATGCAGCGCAACTGGATCGGCCGCTCCGAGGGGGCGCGGGTGCGCTTTGCGCTGGTGGAGCGCGGGGACACCGTCGAGGTCTTCACCACCCGCCCCGACACGCTCTGGGGGGCCGCCTTCGTCGCCATCGCCGCCGATCATCCGCTGGCCGAGACGCTGGCCCGCGAGGATCCGGAGCTGGCCGCCTTCATCGAGGAATGCCGCCGCCTCGGCACCTCCGAGGAGGCCATCGAGAAGGCGGAGAAGAAGGGCCATTTCACCGGCCTCCACTGCCGTCATCCGCTGGCGGCGCACGGCGCGCCGGACCCGCTGCCGCTGTTCGTCGCCAACTTCGTGCTCATGGAGTACGGCACCGGCGCCATCTTCGGCTGTCCCGCCCACGACCAGCGCGACCTCGAGTTCGCCCGCCGCTACGGTCTGCCGGTGCGGCCGGTGGTGCGTCCCGCCGACGCCGATCCCGCCACCTTCGCCATCGGCGAGGAGGCCTATGTGGGCGACGGCATCGTCTTCAACTCCGCCTTCCTCGACGGTCTCCCCGTGGCCGAGGCCAAGCGCCGCATCACCGAATGGCTGGAACGGCACGGCCTCGGTCGGCGCGAGGTGACCTACCGGCTGCGGGACTGGGGCGTCTCCCGCCAGCGTTACTGGGGCTGTCCCATCCCGGTGATCCACTGTCCCCGCTGCGGCATCGTGCCGGTGCCGCGGGACCGGCTCCCCGTCACCCTGCCCTACGACGTGGACTTCTCGGCCCCCGGCAATCCGCTCGCCAACCATCCCACCTGGAAACACGTGGACTGTCCGAAGTGCGGCGGGCCGGCGGAGCGCGAGACCGACACCTTCGACACCTTCGTGGAGAGCTCCTGGTACTTCGCCCGCTTCGCCTCCCCCTGGGTGGAGGACCGCGCCTTCCGGCGCGAGGACGTGGACTACTGGCTGCCGGTGGATCAGTACATCGGTGGCATCGAGCACGCCGTACTCCACCTCCTCTATGCGCGCTTCTTCACCAAGGCGCTCCGGGACTGCGGCTACCTCGACCTGGACGAGCCCTTCGCCGGTCTCTTCACCCAGGGTATGGTGACCCACGTCACCTATCGTGACGCCGGGAGCGGCCGCTGGCTGGCGCCGGAGGAGGTGACCCGCGACGAGGCGGGGCGCTGGGTGACGGTGGAGGGCGGTCGGCCGGTGATCGTGGGCCGCACCGAGAAGATGAGCAAATCGCGCAAGAACGTGGTCGACCCGGCCGCCATCATCGAGGCCTACGGCGCCGACACCGCCCGGCTGTTCATGCTCTCCGACAGCCCGCCGGAGCGCGATCTCGAATGGACCGAGGCCGGCATCGACGGCGCCTGGCGCTATCTGAACCGGCTGTGGCGTCTGGTGCACGAGCGCGTGGCCCTGCTGCCGCCGGCCGGCACGCCGCCGGCGGAGCCGGCCGACGAGGCCGAACGGGCCCTCAAGCACGCCGTCCACCGCACCATCGCCCGCGTCACCGACGAGCTGGAGCGTTTCCACTTCAACAAGGCGGTGGCGCTGCTGCGCGAGTTCCACAATGCGGTGGAGGACTTCCGGCCCGAGCGGGAGAGCGGCCGCGCCATCCTCCGCGAGGCGCTGGAGACCCTGGTCCAGCTGCTGGAGCCCATGGTGCCCCATCTCGCCGAGGAGCTCTGGCAGGCCCTCGGCCACGACCGCATCCTCGCCGAGACGCCCTGGCCCGAGGCGGAGGCGCGCTGGACGGCGGTGGAGACGGTGCGGGTGGCGGTGCAGGTGGCGGGACGCCGCCGCGCCGAGATCGAGCTGCCGGTGGACGCGCCGGAGGATCTCGCCCGCGCGCGGGCGCTGGCCGATCCCCGCGTCCGTCGCCACATCGGCGACCGCCCCATCCGCCGCTTCGTCTACGTTCCCAACCGCATCGTCAACATCGTGGTGTGACCGTGCGGCGCCGCGATCTGCTCCCGCTCGCGGCCCTCGCGACCCTCGCCGGCTGCGGCCTGCGGCCGCTCTACGGCGGCGCCGGCCATGCCGTGGCGGAGGAGCTGGGTGCCATCGAGGTGGTGGCGCCCAAGACCCGGCTCGGCTGGCTGCTGGCCGACCGGCTCGTCGGCGAGCTCGCCGCCGTCACCGCCGACGTCCCCCGCTATCGGCTGGTGGTGCGCCGTCTGCGCCGGCGCCGCGACGCCCTCGCCGTCCAGCTCGACGATTCCGTCACCCGCTACGAGCTGACCCTGATCGCCGAGTTCGAGCTGCTGCGCCTCGCGGACGGCGTGCCCCTGCTCAGGGCCGATCTCAGGCGGGTGGCCAGCTACAACGTGCTGCGCCAGCCCTGGGCGACGCGGGCGGCGGAACGCGACGCCGAACGCCGCGCCGCCGGCGAGCTGGCCCGCGCCATCCGCAACCGGCTGGCCCTCTTCTTCCGGGCCCGGGGGTGAGATGCGCCTCGCGCCGCGCGATCTCGAGGCCGCCCTCGCGCGGGGCACGGTCCCCGCACCGGTGCTGCTGGTCTACGGACCGGATGCCGGTCTCGTCGGCGAGCGGGTGCGGCGGCTCCTGGAAGTGGCGACCGGCGGCGCCGACGATCCCTTCCGGGTGGTGGTGCTGGAGGGCGAGCGGCTGGCCCGCGAGCCGCAGCGGCTGGCCGAGGAGGCGCTGGCCCTCGCCTTCGACGGCGGCGGTCGGGTGGTGCGGGTGCGGGAGGCCGACGACCGCTGTGCGCGGGCGGTGGAGGGGCTGCTGGCGGGGCCGCCGCCCGTCGCCACCGTGGTGCTGGAGGCGGGCGAGCTGGGGCCGCGCAGTCGTCTGCGTCGGCTGGTGGAGGCGGCGAAGGCGGCCGCCGCCTGTCCCTGCTATCGCGAGGAGGGACGCGATCTCGCCCGCACCCTGGAGGGGCTGCTCTCGGCCGAGGGGCTGCGGGCCGGCCCCGGGGTCGTGGAATGGCTGACGGGCCATCTCGGCGCCGATCACGGGGTGACGCGCCGCGAGATCGAGAAGCTCGCCCTCTACGTCGGCGACCGTGCCGACCGTACCGTGCGGCTCGAGGACGTGGAGGCGGTGGTGGCCGACGCCACCGCCGTGGGCCTCGACCGACTGGTGCAGGCGCTGCTGGCGGGGCGGGTGGCGGAGGTGGAGCGGGTGCTGGACCGGCTGGAGGCGGCGGGCGAGGCGGCGGTCACGCTGCTGCGGGCGGCGGCACGCGAGCTGCTGCGGCTGTGGCGCCTCGCCGCCGAGGTGGAGGCGGGGACGCCGCCGCGGCGGGCCGTCGAGACGGCCCGTCCGCCCGTCTTCTTCCGCCTGCGCCCGCTCTACGTGGCGGTGCTGGCCCGCTGCGACCGCCGGCGTCTGGCGGTCCTGCTGGCGGCCCTGCAGGAGGCGGAGCTCCTCTGCAAGCGGACGGGCAGTCCGGAGCGGGCGGTGGTCCGCCGGATGCTGGGCGACCTCGCCCGCGCCCTCGCCGACGGGAGGGCGGAGGCGTGAGCATCTTCCCGCCACCGCCGCCCCGCGCCGGCCGCTATCGCGTGATCTACGCCGACCCGCCGTGGCGCTTCACGACATGGTCGGCACGCGGCAAGGGGCGCAGTCCGGAAGCCTGGTACGACTGCCTGTCGGTGGAGGAGATCTGCCGCATCCCGGTGGCGGAATGGGCGGCGCCCGATGCGGTGCTGCTGCTGTGGACCACCGATCCCATGCTGGAGCGGGCCTTCGAGGTGATCCGGGCGTGGGGCTTCACCTACAAGACGGTGGGCTTCTACTGGGTGAAACTGCATCCGGGGCGCGATCCGGGCCGGATCGCCCCGGCCGACTTCGCGACCGGCCTCGGCTTCTGGACCCGAGCCAATCCCGAACCCTGCCTGCTGGCCACCCGCGGCCGCCCCGGGCGGCGGGCCGGCGACGTGGCGAAGCTGGTGGTGGCGCCCAGACGCGAGCACTCGCGCAAGCCGGACGAGGTCTACGCGCGCATCGAGCGGCTGCTGGACGGGCCCTATCTGGAGCTGTTCGCCCGCGGCGCCCGCCCCGGCTGGGACGTCTGGGGGACCGAGACCGACCTCTTCAGCGCCGGCCGCCGTCCCCGCCGCCGCTGGCGGGCGACGGCCCCGCCCGAGCGCTGAGACCCTCCGGCCCGTGCTCCCCCGCCCGCCAGGGGGTGAGGCCGTCGGGGAGCAGCACGCCCGGGTTCAGGATCCCCCGCGGATCGAACAGCGCCGCGAGGGCCGCCATCACCGCCAGCTCGCCGGGACGGGCGTGGCGGGCGAGCAGCGCCCGCTTGTGGCGGCCGATGCCGTGCTCGGCGCTGAAGGTCCCACCCAGCCGCACCGCCAGATCGGCGAGGGGCTCCCGCAGCTTCGCGTGGCCCTCGGCCAGCCGCTCCGGCGGCACCAGGACATTGAGGTGGATGTTGCCGTCGCCGAGATGGCCGAAGGGGATGGGGCGCGCCTCGGGCAGGAGGCGGGCGACGAGGGCCTCCGCCTCGGCCAGCAGTTCCGGCACGCGGGCGGTGGGCACGGCGAGATCGCTGCGCACCACCCGACCGGCGCGGGCCGCCGCCTCGCTCACCCGTTCGCGGATCGCCCAGAGCGCCCGCCGCTTCCCCTCGTCGAGGGCGAGGGTGCCGTCCGCCACCGGCCCACCTTCCATCAGCTCCGCGAGATGGGCCGTGAAGGCGTCCTCGAGGGGAAGGTCGAAGCCCCAGGCCAGCTCCAGCAGCAGGTGCCAGGGACAGGGTGCCGCCACCGGCCGGCGCGCGCCGAGCCGGCCCACCACGAGATCGACGGCGGCCTCCGACAGCAGCTCACAGGCCACCAGCAGCTCGCCGAAACGGTCGCGGGTGCGGCGGAACACCTCCACCACCGCCGCCGCCTCGGGCACCGCCAGCCAGGCGGTGAGCCGGTGACGCGGCCGCGGCACCAGGCGCAGACTCGCCGCCGTCACCACCCCGAGGGTGCCCTCGCTGCCCACGAAGAGCTGTTCCAGGGCATAGCCGCGGTTGTCCTTGTCGAGGGTGTGCAGACGGTCCAGCAGGCTGCCGTCGGCCAGCACCACCTCCACCCCCAGCACCAGCCGGCGCATGGTGCCGTAGCGGAGCGCGTGGATGCCGCCGGCGTTGGTGGCGACGTTGCCGCCGATGCGGCAACTGCCGGCGGCGCCGAGGTCGAGGGGGAAGGTGCGGTCCATGCGGGCGGCCGCCTCCTGCACTTCGGCCAGCACGCAGCCCGCCTCCGCCACCAGATACTCGCCGGCCGGGTCGAGATGGCGGATGCGGCGCAGCCGCTCCAGCGACAGCACCACCATGCGGCCCGAACCGTCGGGCAGGCCGCCGCCGGCGAGGCCGGTGTTGCCGCCCTGGGGCACCAGCGGCACGCGGTGGCGGAAGGCGGCCGCCACCACCCGACGCACCTCCGCCACGTCGCGCGGGCGCACCACCGCCGCCGCCCGCCCCTCGTCCTGCCGCCAGACGTCCACCTCGAAGCGGCGGCGATCGGCGGGATCGGTGACGAGTCCGGCTTCGTCCAGGAAGCCCGCGCAGTCGGCGAGGAAGGCGGCGAGGGCATCCATGACGGCCTCCGCGGCGGGCCGGCGCCGGCTCAGCCGTCCCCGCCCAGGGCCGATCCGGCCAGGGCCTCGAGGAAGGTGCGGCGCCAGCGGTGGATGTCGTAGTGCTGCACCGTCTCCATGGCCTGCTCCCACATGCGCCGCCGCTCGGCGAGATTGAGGGTGAGGGCGCGATGGAGGGCCTCGGCCACCTGACGGACGTCGTAGGGATTGACCTGGAGGATGCCGCGCATGTAACGGGCGCAGCCGGCGAAGCGGGAGAGCACCAGCACGCCGGGATCCTCCGGGTCCTGGGCGGCCACGTATTCGAGGGCCACCAGGTTCATGCCGTCGCGCAGAGGCGTCACGAGGGCACAGCGGGCGAGCCGGCAGAACCCCATCAGCGCCCGCCGGCTGTAGGCACGGTTGATGTGGCGCAGCGGCACCCAGTCGGCCTCGCCGTAGACGCCGTTGATGTGGCCGGAGAGCAGCTCCACCTCCCGGCGCAGCTCCACGTATTCCGGCACCGTCTCGCGCGAGGGGGCGGAGATCTGCATGAAGGTCACCCGCCGCCGGTGGTCCGGATACTCGCGCAGCAGCAGCTCGAAGGCGCGCAGGCGCTCGGGGATGCCCTTGGTGTAGTCGAGGCGGTCCACCCCCAACACCAGATGGCGGCCGGTGAGGGTGGTGGCGACGCGATGGGCATAGCGCATGGCCTCGCCGGAGACGGCCATGGCCCGCACGTCGTCCACCTCGATGCCGATGGGATCGCTGAGGGCGAGGAACTCGCGCCCGCAGGCCCGCACCCGCCCGTCGGGGCCCACCTGACCGCCCAGCTCGTGGATCACGTAGTCGGTGAACTGGCGCAGGTCGGCGTCCGTCTGGAAGCCCACCACGTCGTATTCGCAGAGGGCGGCGGCGAGCTGACGGTGCCAGGGCATGGTGACGTACACCTCGCTCGCCGGGAAGGGGATGTGGAGGAAGAAGCCCATCCGCGCCCGCACGCCGAGGCGCCGCAGTTCCGCCGCGAAGGGGATGAGGTGGTAGTCGTGCACCCACACCACGTCGTCGTCGTCCAGGAGCGGACGAAGCTGGGTGGCGAGGCGGTGGTTGACCTCGAGATAGACGCGGAACCACTCGTGTTCGTAGGTGGCGAGGTCGATGCGGTAGTGGAACAGCGGCCACAGCACCCGGTTGGCGAAGCCGCCGTAGAAGGCCTCGAACTCGCCACGGGTGAGATCGGTGAGGGCGTAGGTGATGCGGCCGGTGCGGAAGATGCGCGGCTCGGCCGGCGGCACCTCGGCCAGCTCGCCGCTCCAGCCGAACCAGAGACCGCCGGTGTGGCGCAGCGCCGACAGCACGCCCACCGCCAGTCCGCCGGCGGCGTGGGCCTGACGTACCGTGACCGGACTCACCCGGTTGGAGACGACGACGAGACGAATGGCCCCCTCCCGTTCGGCCCCGTCAGAGCATCTCGCCCCACTTGCGGCTCAGACGGGTGGCACAGTCCACGAGGCCCACGTGGGAGTAGGTCTGGGGGAAGTTGCCCCAGAGCTCGCCGGTGACCGGATCGACGTGTTCGGCCAGCAGCCCCAGCCGATTGCGGCGGGCGAGCAGGGCCTCGAAGCGCTCGCGCGCCTCCTCGCGTCGTCCGCAGGCGGCGAGGGCATCGATATACCAAAACGCGCAGACGAGGAAGGCGTTGACCGGCCGGCCGAAATCGTCCTCGCCCGCGTAGCGGTGGACGAAGGGGCCGTCGGCCAGCTCGCGGCCGATGGCCGCCACCGTCGCGCGGAAGCGGGGATCGTCGGCGGCGAGGAAACCGATCCGGTGCATCAACAGCAGGCTGGCGTCCAGCTCCTCGCCGTCGAAGGCGGCGACGAAGGCCTGCCGTCGCGGGTTCCAGGCGCGTGCCTCGATCACCCGCCGGATGTGATCGGCCCGCTCCCGCCAGTGACGGGCCCGAGCGTCGAGGCCGAGGTGGGCGGCGATGCGGGCGAGGCGGTCGCAGGCGGCCCAGCACATGAGGCTGGAATGGGTGTGGATCCGCCGGCGGGTGCGGTACTCCCAGAGGCCCGCATCCGGCACCGCGTGCAGCTCCCAGGCCTTCTCGCCGAGCCGCTCCAGCAGGTGGAAGTGGCGGGGTCCGGCCGGCCGCTCCAGCCGGCGGTCGAAGAAGGCCTGGATCACCGCCAGGATCACCGAGCCGTAGCCGTCGTGCTGGTCGTGGGTCCAGGCGTCGTTGCCCACCCGCACCGGCCGGTTGCCCCGATAGCCGGAGAGATGCGCCACCACCCGCTCCTCGAGCCGGGTCTCGAGGCCGATGCCGTAGACCGGCTGGAGATGACCGTCGGGGCTGCGGGAGACCACGTTGACCAGATAGTCGATGTAGTCCTCCATGGTCTCCACGTAACCGAGACGGTTGAGGGCCCGCACCACGAAGAAGGCGTCCCGCAGCCAGCAGTAGCGGTAGTCCCAGTTGCGCTCGGTGCCGGGGATCTCGGGAATGGAGGTGGTGTGGGCGGCGACGATGGCGCCCGTCTCCTCGAAGCTGCAGAGCTTGAGGGTGATGGCCGAGCGGATCACCGCCTCCTGCCAGTCGAAGGGGATGTGGAGGCGGCGGGAGAGGCGCCGCCAGTAGTCCACCGTCCGCTCCCGGAAGTCCCGCGCCGTCTCCCGCACGCCCTGGGTGAGGCTCTCGTCCGGCCCCAGCACGAAGGCGAGCGGCCGCTCCAGATGGAAGGGGGTCTCGTCCAGCAGATAGGTGACGGGCGCGTCGGTGGTGAGGCGCAGGGAGAGCGCCGGACCCACGTAGCGGACGTGGTTGCTGCCGCGGGTGATCTGGGGGGCGAGCCGTCCCCAGTCGAAGCGCGGGCGCAGGCGGATGCGGATGCGGGGCGCCTCGCTCAGCGGCTCCACCTGCCGCACCAGCATGGTGGGACGGAACATGCGCCCGTACATCTCGAAGCGCGGCGCGAAGTCGATCACGCGGACGGCGCCGCCGCGGGAATCGCGCAGCACCGTCTCCAGCACGGCGGTGTTGTCGAGATAGCGCTGCTCGCTCGTCACCCCGTCCAGGAGCTCGACGGCGAACAGCCCGTCCTCCCCCTCGCCGTCCAGCAGATGATGGAAGACCGGATCCCCGTCGAAGCGGGGGAGACACCACCACACCACCCGCGCCCGGGAATCGACGAGGGCGCTGACGGTGCAGTTGCCGACGAGGCCGAGCTCGAGGTCCTGGATGGGGGCCATGGGCACGTCGCGCGTCCGCTCCGGAGGCGACCATGTCCCACGGCGCCCGGCGCGATCAAGGCCGCCTGCCGGACGATCGTCTCGAAAATCCCGGACTTGCGCCCGATGCGACGCGGCTCAGGCACCCTCGGTGGGAATGCGCAGCACCGTCCCGCAATGCTTGCAGTGGACGGCGTCGGGATCGTGGAGGCGCAGGCCGCAGCGCGGACACGGATATTCCACCTTGGGCGGCCGCACGAGCCGCTGGGCCAGACGGATGAAGAGGGAGATGCCCACGATCATCACCACCACCGCCAGCACCCGGCCGGTGGTGCCCACCGGCACGATGTCGCCGAAGCCGGTGGTGGTGAGGGCGGTGACGGTGAAGTAGAGGGCGTCCAGATAGTCGCGGATGGCCGGGTTGACCGGCTTCTGCTGCACGTAGACGACGGCGCTGGTGACGAAGACGAAGACCACGAGATCGAGGGCGGCGCGGACGGCGTGGCGGCGGGTGGCGAGCGCCGGCACGAAACGCTCGAGGCGGCGCAGCACCAGCCGCGAGTGGAGGATGCGCACCGCCCGCAGCACCCGCAGGAAGGCGAACTGGCCGGCGAAGGCGGGCACCAGCAGGGTGGCGATCACCAGCAGATCGGCCAGCGCCTGCCAGCTCGCGAGATAGCGCCGCATGCGCCGCTCGGCGAGGGTGCGGGCGGCGAACTCCACCGCCAGCACGAGGCCGAGGACGAGTTCGGCGCGGGCCAGCGCCGGCGTGGGCTCGACGAAGGTGGCCAGGAGGAAGAAGGCGAGGGCGAGGAGGTCGAGGGCGAGGAGCAGGATGTGGAAGCGGACCGCCCGCCGGTCGTCACCGAAATAGAGGGCGTGGAGCTCGCGGCGCAGCCGCGCGAGGGCGCTCCGGCGCGTGCCCCTGCCCGTCCGGGCGCGTGTGGCGCTCACGACGGCGGCGGCATCACGGGAGTGCCGAAGGCCGGCCGCTCGACCGGACGGGGGCACCGGCCCCCGAGCCGCGGCGGATCGGGGCGCGGGATCGTCGGGCTGCGATCGCACCGACGGATGCGGTCCGGGGGAACGTGGCCCACGAGGGAGGGATTCCCGACATCGCCGCGGCGATGGGGCAGGCCGGGCTCCGCCACCCTTCCCGTCACCTTCCGGACGTCGATGGATGCGAACCGTCCCCGGATCTCCGGCATCGCCCGCCTTCCGCCCGCGGCCGGTCGCGCAGACTAGCGGGGGCGCTCCGGGCGGGCAAGACGGCGGCGGCCACCGCCTTGACGGCGGCGGGGGATCTCCCTAGCACCGCCGCAGGATCGCCGTTCGCGCCAGCGGGGAGGACAGGGCCGTGTCCGTGCGACCGCGTGTCGTCGCCCATCCCGAGGACTGCCCCTACGAGCGCCATCTCGACCGGAACGACGCCAACTGGGCGGCGTTGACCCCGCTCACCTTCCTCGAGCGCAGCGCCGACGTCCATCCCCGTCGCACCGCCGTGATCCACGGCCGTCTCCGCTACACCTACGCCGAGCTGCGGGAACGCTGCCGGCGGCTGGCGTCGGCGCTGGAGAAACGGGGAATCCGCCCGGGCGACACGGTGGCGGTGATGGCCCCCAACGTCCCGGCGGCGCTGGAGGCCCATTTCGGCGTGCCCATGGCCGGCGCCGTCCTCAACGCCCTCAACGTCCGCCTCGATCCCGGCACCATCGCCTTCATCCTCGGCCACGGCCGCGCCCGGGTGCTGATCACCGACACCGAATTCGCGCCGGTGATCCGCGAGGCGCTGGCGCGGCTGGAGCGGGACATCCTGGTGGTGGACATCGTCGACGAGGAAGGGTTCGCCGGCCCCCACGAGCGGCTGGGCGCGCTCACCTACGAGGAGCTGCTGGCCGAGGGCGATCCCGACCACGTCCCCGCCCTCCCCGCCGACGAGTGGCAGGCCATCTCCCTCAACTACACCTCCGGCACCACCGGCGATCCCAAGGGCGTGGTCTACCATCACCGCGGCGCCTGGCTCAACGCCGTCGGCAACGTGCTGGTGTGGCAGATGCCGCACTTTCCGGTCTATCTGTGGACGTTGCCGATGTTCCACTGCAACGGCTGGTGCTTCCCCTGGACGGTGACGCTGCAGGCGGGCACCCACGTGTGCCTGCGCAAGGTGCAGGACGCCGCCATCTGGAACGCGCTGGCCGAACACGGCGTCACCCATCTCTGCGGTGCGCCCATCGTCATGAACACCATCTGCAACGCGCCCGAATCGGTGCGGCGGCCGCTGGAACGGACGGTGCACATGATGACGGCGGCCTCCGCCCCGCCGCCGGCCATCATCGAGAAGATGGAGGCGCTGGGCTTCCGCATCACCCATGTCTACGGCCTCACCGAGGTCTACGGTCCGGCCACCGTCTGCGCCCATCAGCCGGAGTGGGACGCGCTCCCGCTTCCCGAGCGGGCCGCGAAGCTGGCCCGGCAGGGGGTGCGCTATCCGGTGCTGGAGGGGCTCGAGGTGATGGATCCGGAGACCATGCGGCCGGTGCCCCGCGACGGCGAGACGCTGGGCGAGATCATGATGCGCGGCCACATCGTCATGAAGGGCTATCTCGAGAACCCGGCCGCCACCGACAAGGCCTTCGCCGGCGGCTGGTTCCACACCGGCGATCTCGCGGTGATGCACCCGGACGGCTATGTGGAGATCAAGGACCGGGCCAAGGACATCATCATTTCCGGCGGCGAGAACATCTCCAGCATCGAGGTGGAGGCGGCCCTCTACCGCCATCCGGCGGTGCTGGAGGCGGCGGTGGTGGCCAAGCCCGATCCCCGATGGGGCGAGACGCCCTGTGCCTTCGTCACCCTCCGGGAGGGCGCGAAGGTGACGGCGGAGGAACTGCAGGAATTCCTGCGCACGCAGATCGCCCGCTACAAGGTACCGCGCCATTTCGTCTTCGGCCCGCTGCCGAAGACCTCCACCGGCAAGATCCAGAAGTTCGTTCTGCGCGAACGGGCGAAGACGCTGTAGGAACCGTCCGGCTCAGGCCCGCCGCCGCCCGGCTTCCGCGCCCTCCGCGGTCGGGGCGGCCTCCGACAGGGGCTCCACGTCGTTCTCGCTGGCCAGGGCGCGGGCGAGCTGGACCAGTGCCTCCTGGTGGCGGCGTCGCGGCAGGGCGACGAAGTGGCGGGCCAGTTCCAGCAGCAGCCGCTGCTGGGCGGTGGGCTCGAACACCCGCTCGCTCTCGAGCCCCTCGAAGAAATAGCCCACGTCCACGCCCAGCGCCTTGGCGATCTGGTAGAGACGCCCGGCGGCGACGCGGTTGATGCCGCGTTCGTACTTGTGGGCCTGCTGATAGGTGACGCCGATGAGATCGGCCATCTGCTGCTGGGTCAGCCCGAGCATGATCCGCCGCTGGCGGATGCGCATGCCCACGTAGCGGTCGATCTCCTGGGGATGCAGCCGGCCCGCCCGCGCCGGCTTGGCTTTCACCGCGCCCATCGCTCGCACTCCATGGCCCCTCCCCACGGGGATGCGGGAAGGATTCCCGCCGTGTCCGTCTTCCTTTTTGTACGATTGCCCATCCCGTATCTCAACCGTCGCGATGTCCCCGGAACCGTAATCGAGTATGACTTTCACGCGCGACGGGTGATCGACGGCGGATCTGCTCCCGCATGCCTCGCGCATCACGTGCGCGGGTGTGGTCAGGCCTTGACTCCGGCACCCGGCAGCGGTTCGGCCTCGGGATCGAGGGGCCAGCGCGGGCGCACCCGCACCGGCGCCGGCGGCAGGCCGGCGCGCAGCCGTTCCACGCCGCACCAGGCCACCATCACCGCATTGTCGCCGCACAGTCCGGGCGGCGGCAGCACCAGTGTCGTTCCCTCCGTCGCCGCCAGTTCCTCCAGCGCCGCCCGCAGCCGCCGGTTGGCGGCGACGCCGCCCGCCACCACCAGCCCCGGCGGCCGTCCCCGTTCGGCGCGGAGGCGGGCGAGGGCGTGGCGGCAGCGGTCGGTGAGGATGTCGGCCACCGCCTCCTGGAAGGCGGCGCAGAGATCGGCGCGGACGGCGGGATCGGCGGCGCGCGGTCCGAGGGCGAGGATGTGCTGGCGGACCGCCGTCTTGAGGCCGGAGAGGGAGAAGTCGCAGCCGGGCCGGTCGAGGAGCGGTCGCGGCAGACGGAAGGCGGTGGGATCGCCGCGGGTGGCCTCCCGTTCCACCGCCGGGCCGCCAGGATAGCCGAGGCCCAGCATCTTCGCCACCTTGTCGAAGGCCTCGCCGACGGCGTCGTCGAGGGTGGCGCCGAGACGCCGGTGGCGTCCCACGCCCTCCACCACCAGCAGCTGGGTGTGCCCGCCCGAGACCAGCAGCAGCAGATAGGGGAAGTCGAGGTCGTGGGTGAGGCGGGCGGTCAGCGCATGGGCTTCCAGATGGTTGACCGGCAGCAGGGGCAGCCCCGCCACCGCCGCCAGTGCCTGCGCCGTCACCACCCCCACCAGCAGCCCGCCCACGAGGCCGGGGCCGGCGGTGACGGCGACGGCGTCGAGATCGGAGAGGCGCAGCCCCGCCTCCTCCAGCACCCGCGCCACCAGCCGGTCCAGCACCTCCGCGTGGGCACGGGCGGCGATCTCCGGCACCACCCCGCCGTAGGGCGCGTGGCGCTCGAGCTGGCGTGCCAGCGCCTCCGCATGGACGCGCCGGTCCGCCCCCACCACCGCGGCGGCGGTCTCGTCGCAACTGGTCTCGATGCCCAGCACCAGGGGCCGCCTTTCCCTCGTCGCCATCGCCCCTACCTGCACGGAGTGCGAACGTCATATGGCGCCCCGAACCGGTGGTGGAAATGGCCCGAGCCCGACTCGTCGTCGGCACCCGCGGCTCGCCCCTGGCCCTCCGGCAGACGGAACTGGCGGTGGCGGCCCTGCGCCGCGCCGATCCGGAGCTGGCGGCGGCGGACGCCGTCGAGATCCGCGTCATCCGCACTTCCGGCGACCGTTTCCTCGATCGTCCCCTCGCCGAGCTCGGCGGCAAGGGGCTCTTCACCAAGGAGATCGAGGAGGCGCTCCTGGAAGGGACCGTCGATCTCGCCGTCCATTCCATGAAGGACGTGCCGACGGTGCTGCCGGCGGGGCTGGTGATCGGCGCCGTGCTGCCGCGCGAGGACGTGCGCGACGTGCTGCTCACCCGCGACGGCGTCGATCTCGCCGGTCTGCCGCCGGGTGCGGTGGTGGGCACCGCCTCGCTGCGGCGGGCGGCGCAGGTCCGGGCGCACCGGCCGGATCTCAGGGTGGTGCCGCTCCGGGGCAATGTGGGCACCCGCCTCGCGCGCCTGCGGGAGGGGAGGGTGGACGCCACCCTGCTGGCACGGGCCGGCCTGCTGCGCCTCGCCTGCGATCCCGGGCCCCACCTGGTGCTGGAACCGGAGGTGATGCTGCCGGCGGTGGCGCAGGGGGCCGTCGGCCTCGAATGCCGGGAGAATGATGTGAAAACGCTGGAATTGCTGGAGCGGATCGACCATCTGCCCACCCGGACCTGTGTCGAGGCGGAACGGGCCTGTCTCGCCGAGCTCGACGGCTCCTGCCGCACGCCCATCGCGGGCCTCTGCACCGTCGAGAGCGGGGGCTATCGCTTCCGCGCGCTGGTGGCGGCTCCCGACGGCAGCGAGATCTGGCGCGCGGCGGCGCGCACCGCCGACGATCCCCGGCCCCTCGCCCGCGAGATCGGCCGCCGCCTGCGCCGGGCGGCCCCGGACTCGCTCTTCGCCTCGACCCGATGACCGCACGGACGGGGATGGCATGACTCGGGAGAGACCTCGCAAGACGTGGGTGCTGGTGACGCGGGCCCGCGAGCAGGCGGAAGAGACCGCCCGGGAGCTGCACCGCCGCGGTTTCGCGACGCTGGTGGACCCGCTGTTCGAGATGCACCGGGTGCCCTTCGAACTGCCGCCCGCGGAGGAGATCCAGGCGGTGGTGCTGACCAGCGCCAACGCCGTCCACGCCCTCGCCCACCAGCTCGTGGAGAAGCCGGTCTACGCCGTGGGGCCGGGCACGGCGCGGGCGGCGGCCGCGCGGGGCGCCTTCGACATCCGCCTCGGTGAGGGCGAATGGCGCTCGCTGGCCGAACGTCTCGTCCGGGAGCTGGACCCCGCCGCCGGCCTCGTGCTCCATCCCAGCGGCCGCGAGGTGGCGAGCCGCTTCGAGGAGGTGCTGGAGCCCGCCGGCTTCGCCTACCGGCGGGTGGTGGTCTACGAGATGGTGCCGCGGGAGGAGCTGGGCTCGCGCACCCGCCACGCCCTCCAGCGGCGCGCCATCGGTGCCGTGCTGCTGTATTCGCCCCGCACCGCCGCCACCTTCGCCCGCCTGGTCCACCGTGCCGGCCTCGAGGCGGCGCTCGAGGGGGTGGTGTGCGTGTGCCTGAGCGAGGCGGTGGCGGAGGAGATCGTGGAACTGCCCGGTCTCGAGGTGGTGGTGGCCGAGGAGCGCGACGAAAAGGCCCTGCTGGCCGCCCTTGAAGCCCGCATGGGGGCTTGATACCGGGGGGCGGGATCGGACCGGCCGCCGCCCCGGCGGCGCGTGCACGAGGAAACGGATCATGGCCCGTGGTCGCAAGCGCTCCGGACGTCGACCCGCCGACACCCGCCCGCCGGCGGAGGAGGGTGGCGAGACGACGCCCGCGCCCGAGGCGGCGCCACGGGCCGAGGAGGGCGAGGCCGGAGCATCCGCCGGGACCCCGCCGGAGGAGCCGGTGCAGCCGGCAGCCTCCGCATCCGCGACACCGGCCGCCGAGGAGACGTCGTCACCCATGGGGCGGCCCGGCGATGCGGGGCCGCGCGGGGAGGCGGCACCGGCCTCCGTGCCGTCCGCGCCGGCGCCCGCCGCCCGCGGGAGATGGGTGCCGGCGCTCCTGGGGGCGCTGTTGGGCGGCGTGGCGGTGGGGGGCGTCGCCTGGTGGCTGGTCGCCGACACCCTCGCGGAGCGGGCGGCGGCCACGGCCCGCCTCGAGGAGGCGCTGGCGGCGCGGGATGCGCGTCTCGCCGCGCTGGAGCGAAAGCTGGACGCCCGGCTGGCCGAACGGGCCCCGCGCGGGGAGCTCACGGCGCTGGCGCAGCGGGTGGAGGCGCTGGAAGCGCGCGTGGCGCGGGCGGCGCCGGGCGCGCGGCTCGAGACCCTCGAGGACCGGCTGGCGGGACTGGAGGCGCGCACCGGTGAGCTGGCCGACCGCCTGGATGCCCTCGCCGGGCTCGCCGGGCGGGTGGCGGATCTCGCGGACCGCCTCGACGCACTCGCCCGGCGGCCGGCCGTGGCCGGCGTGGCCGCCTTCGAGGAGCGGCTCGGGACGCTCGCCGGACGTGTGGAGGAGCTGGCGCGCAGCCTGGCGGAACTGGAGCCCGCCCTCGCCGACCTCGGCCGCCGGCTGGCGGCGGCCGAGCGCGGGCGCGGCGAGCTGGCCAACCGCGTCACCGCCCTCAGGACGCGGCTCGACGACCGGGCGCGGGCGCTCGAGGGACGGCTCGCCGCCGTCGAGGCGCGGCTCGGTGCCCTCGCCGATCTGACCGGACGGGTGGACGATCTGGCGGCCGCCCTGGAGCGGCTCCGGACCGAGGGCGAGGCCCGGTTCGCGGCCCTCGAACGGGGGCTGGAGAGGGTGGATGCCCTGGCGGCGCGGCTGCGGGCGCTGGCGGAGGCCCAGGAAGCGCTGAGCGCACGGGCGAAGGCGTTGGCCGACGGTGTGGCGCGGCTGGAGACGGCGCTGGCCGAGGCCGGCGGCGCGCGGGCGCGGCTCGGCGAGCGGCTGGCGGTGCTGGAGCGGGATCTCGCCCGCCACGGCGAGGTCCTGGGCGCGCTGGGACGACGGCTGGAGGCGCTGGCGGAACGGCTCGACCGCGAGCTGGGCGCGCGGGCCGAGGCGGTGCTGCTGGCGCTGGTGGCGAGCGAAGTGGCGCTGGCCACCGCCGAGGGCGGGCCCGTCGATCGGCCCCTCGCGCTGCTCGCGCGGCTGGCGGCGCGCGATCCCGGGCTGCGGCCGTATCTGGAGCGGCTGGCGCCGGCCCGGGAGGCCGGCATCCCCTCGCCGACGGAGCTGGCCGAGGGACTGGCGCGCATCGCCCGCGGCGAGGGGGCGGCGGCCGCGGAAGGAGGCGGCGACATCCTCGGGGCGGCCGTCGCCAATCTGCGCCGGCTGGTCACCGTCCGGCGGGCCGGCGAGGCGCCCACCACGCTGGCGGCGGCCCTGGTCCGCGCGCGGGAGGCGCTCGCCCGCGGCGAGGTGGCGGCGGCGGTGGCGGCCCTCGAACCCCACGCCGGCTCCCGCGAAGACGTGGCCGCCTGGATCGCCCGCGCCCGCGTGCGCCTCGCCGCCCGCGCCGTGGCCGGCGAACTCGACCGCCTCGCCCGCGAGCGGCTGGCCGCCCTCCTCGAACCCGCGAGCTGACCACCGGAGCCCGCGCCCATGCTGAGGCTTGTGCTGTTCCTCGCCCTCACCGCCGGCGCCGCCGGCCTCGCCGCCTGGATCGCCGACCATCCCGGGCGGGTGGTGATCGCCTGGCTCGGGGTGGAGGTGGAGACCAGCGTCGGCGTCGCCCTCCTGGCGCTGCTGGTGCTGGCGGCGGCGGCGGTGGCGCTGTTCGAGGCAGGGCGGTGGCTGTGGACGCTGCCGCGGCGGCTCGCCGCCCGGCGGGCGGCGCATCGGAGGGCGGCGGGACGGCGGGCGCTGTCGGCCGGCCTAGTGGCGGCGGCGGCCGGTGACGTGGCGGCGGCCCGTCATCACATGCGCCAGGCCCGACGGCTCCTGGACGACGGCGATCCTGCCCTGCGGCTGCTGGCGGCCCAGACCGCCCAGCTCGAGGGCGACGATCTGGGCGCGCTCCGCGAATTCCAGCGCATGCTGGACCATCCCGACACCGAACTGCTGGGACTGCGCGGACTCCTCGCCCAGGCCATCAAGACGGGCGAGCTGGAGGAGGCGCTCGCGCTCGCCCGCGAGGCCCATCGCCGCAATCCCCGCACGCCGTGGGTGGTGACCACCCTCTTCGACCTCCTGACCCGCCGCGAGGTCTGGGACGAGGCCATCCAGCTGCTGGGGGAGCTCGCGAGTCTCGGGCTGGTGGACGGGCCCACCCTCGCCCGCCGGCGCGCCATCCTCTTCCTGCTGATGGCGGAGCGGGCGGAGGCGCGGGGGCGCCTCGGCGAGGCCTTCGATCTCGCCCGGCGGGCGGCGCGGGTGGCGCCCTTCTTCGCACCGGCGGTGGTGCGGGCGGCGCGTCTCGCCCGCGAGCTGGGCCGGCCGCGGCTGGCCCGCCGGCTGCTGGAGCGGAGCTGGCGCGTCGCCCCCCATCCCGAGCTGGCCCTGGCCCATCTCGGCCTCGACGGCGAGGATCCGCCGCTGGCGCTGCGCATCCAGCGGCTGGAGCGGCTGCGCACCCTCCAGCCCTACCACGCCCTCTCCTATCTGCTGCTGGCCGAGGCCTACATGGCGGCGGGCGATCTCGAGGAGTCCCACAAGCTGCTGGTTCGGGCCCGCGAGCTGGAGGCGACGGCACGGGTCCATCGCCTGTTCGCCGAGCTGGCGCGGCTGCGCGGCGAGGAGGAGGCGGTGGTACGGCGCTGGCTGGAGCGGGCGCGGGAGGCACCGCCGGATCCGGCCTGGGTGGACACCGACACCCAGGAGATCCTGCCGCACTGGCAGCCCTTCGGGCGCACCGGTCGCTTCGACGCCGTCCAGTGGACGGTGCCGGCACGGGTGACCCTCCTGGCGCCGGAGGACCGGCCGGTGGAGTTCCTGGTGGCGCCGAAGCCCTCGCCGGCGCGGGAGGTGGTGCCGCGGGAGGAGGCGAAACCGTCCGCGCCGGCGGGTCCTGGCGCCACGGAAGCGGCCTCCGGCGACGGCGGGGACGGGGGGGAGGCGGTGAAGGAGGACGGCGACGGGGCCGGGCAGGAGGCCGGAGGGCGCGTGGCCGCCGCCTGAGACCTCACTCCCGCGACGCCTCGCCGCCGCGCTCGCGGGAGGGCTCCTCCCCCTCCTCTACCACCGGCAGGCGGTGGCGCTCGTCCATCCAGGCGAGGAAGTCGCGGTCGCGGCACAGGCGCGAGCAGAAGGGGCGGAAGCGGGGATCGCGCGGCCGCCCGCAGACGGGACAGCGCCCGCGGCGCCCTCGGACCGTCCGCGCGCCGCCCCCGCTCACGACGCCTCCTCCACCGCGAAGTCCAGCGGGGCCAGGGCGGGATCGCACCGCCAGGGGATGCCGCGCAGCCAGCCGGGATCGCCGACGGCGGCGAGGCGGCCGGCGAGGCGTTCGCCCACCCGCACCGCCCGCACCGGCCGTGCCGTCGTGCGGAGCGTCCGGAACAGCGCCAGCAGTCCGGCCTCGGCCGAGGGCACCCGCCCCTCGCCCCGGCAGGCGGTACAGGCCTCGCGGTAGCGGGCCGACAGCGGCCGGCCGCGGCGGGCGCGGGTGATGTGGACGATGCCCAGCACCGACATGGGGTGGATCTGGGGCTGGGCGGGATCGTCGCGGAAGCCCTTGCGGAGCGCGTCGTCGAGCAGCTTGCGGGCGGAGGGCCGCGGCAGGTCCACGAAGTCGACGAGGATGTTGCCGCCGAGGTTCCGCAGCCGCACCTGGCGGGCGATCTCCCGGGCCGCCGCCAGATCCAGCTCGAGGGCGTCGCGCCCCTCGCCGTCCACGTCGATGGCGACGAAGGCCCGGGTCTCCTCGATCACCAGACGGCCGCCGCCGTCCAGCGCGACCTCCGGCTGCAGCGCCGCCTCGAACTGCTCCTCGAGGCCGGTGGCGGGGAAGGCGAGGGGTGCGCGCAGACGCGTGAAGCGCGGCCGCACCGCCTCGGGCAGCCGGGCGAGTTCGCGTTCGACGCGGGCCGAGACGGCGGCGTCGGCGACCTCGACCACCTCCGCCCCCGCTTCCAGCAGGCGCCGGAGCAGCCGGTCGAGGCCGTCCTCGCCGAAGGGGACCGGCCCCGGGCGGGCCTTCCGCAGGCCCGCCTCGATCTCGCGCCAGCGGGTCTCCAGCCGCCGCACCTCCGCCACCAGCGCCCCGTCGTCCACGGCGTCGGCGAAGCGCCGCAGCACCACGCGCCCGTCCGGGAACAGGCGGGCGGCGCGCTCGCGCAGGCGCTGGCGGAGCCGGCCGCGGGCGTGGCCGGACGCGAGGCTCTCGCCGCCGCGGGGGCGGAGGATGGTGAAGAGGCCGAACAGGCGCACGTCCGCCGTCACCCTCGGTCCCTTGTCGTCGTCGCCCTCGCGCAGGCCCATCACCACCAGCCGTTCCCCCTCGCGCACCAGCTCGCGGATGTCGCGGCGGGCGCACCGGGGATCGAGGAAACGGGCGTCACGGGCGGTGAGGAAGGCGGTCCGTCCCCCGCCGATGTCGAGGAAGGCGGCGGCGAGACGCGGTTCCACCCGCACCACGCGGGCGTAGAACAGCCGGTCCGTCACCTCCCCGTCGCCGGGACCGTCCTCGGCGTAGTCCACGAGGCGGCCGTCGACGGCGAGACCGGCGCGCCAGCCCAGCGGATGGGGATCGAGCACGCCGGTCCTCAAGGCGCGCCTCCCCGATAGCCGAGGCCCCGCAGCATCGCCACCACCTCCGCCACCGGCAGGCCGATCACATTGGCGCAGGAACCGTTGATCCAGGGCACGAAGGCGGCGGCGCGGCCCTGGATGGCGTAGCCACCGGCCTTGCCGCGCCATTCGCCGCTGGCGAGATAGTCCTCCAGTTCCTCGCGGGACAGACGTTTGAAGCGCACGCGGGTGAGGACCACCCGTTCGCTGCGGCGGCTGTCGTGGCGGAGCACGCAGACGCCTCCCCACACCCGGTGCCGCCGCCCCGACAGCCGTTCGAGACAGGCGCGGGCGGTGGCCTCGTCCTCGGCCTTGGGCAGGATCCGCCGGCCCGCCGCCACCACCGTGTCGCCCGCCACCACGAACCAGGGGCCGTCGTCGAGGCGAGCCGCCACCGCCTCGGCCTTGAGCCGGGCGAGGCGCCGGGCGTAGTCTCGCGGCAGCTCGCGCGGCAGCGGCGTCTCGTCCACCTCCGGAGCGAGGACGAGATCCGGCGGGAAGCCCACCTGTCGCAGGAGCTCGAGGCGACGCGGAGAGGAGGATGCGAGGACCAGCGTCGCCCGGCCGGGGCGCGCGCTCACTTGAAGCGGTAGGTGATGCGACCGCGCCGCAGGTCGTAGGGGGTGAGCTCGACCAGCACGCGATCGCCGGCGAGGACCCGGATGCGGTTCTTGCGCATGCGTCCGGAGGTGTGCGCCAGCACTTCGTGGTCGTTGTCGAGCTTCACGCGGAACATGGCGTTGGGCAGCACCTCCACGACGGTGCCCTCCATTTCGATCACGTCTTCCTTCTTGGCCATTCCTCCGTCCTTGCTGCGGTGCACGGCGGGCTCGCGCTCGTCTTGTGGGCAGCCGGCAGGAGCCGGTCAAGGGGTGGCGCCACCGGCGCGCGAGGCGGATCTCGATCCGATGCGGGAAGCCCACGATGCGCGACTGTCCACGGTTTCCAGAGAACATCCACGGAACACGGGTGCACGGATGCGGAACATATGACAGGCCTGTGACCGGGAACCGCGCCACTGTCCGTCACGGGATGCAAGGCCAGCACCGGCGCGGCATCGCCCGACGGAGTCCGGTCCGCCTCCTGCTCGCGCTGGTGGTGTCGCCGCTCGCCGCCCCGGTGGCCGCCGACGAGGCGGCGATCCTGCGCGCCCACGGCTTCACGCCGGCCCGGGCCGCCTGGTTCGTGGCCACCGTCGAGGACTTCGCGCCCCGCTCTGTCCACGAGCCCGACCGGCCGGTGGAACCGGCCTCCCTCGCCAAGCTGGTGACGGCGGCCGCCGCCCTCGAGGTGCTGGGGCCCGACGCCCGTCCCGTCACCGAGCTGCGGGCCACGGGGACGGTGCGGGCGGGCGTGCTCACGGGCGATCTGGCGCTGGTGGGGGGCGGCGATCCCCTGCTGGACCCGGATCACCTGCTGGAGCTGGCCTTCGCGCTGCGGGAGGCCGGCGTGCAACGGGTGACGGGGCGCCTCCTGCTGGACGACACGCGCTTTCCGCGCTTCGCCGCCCTCGATCCCACGGAGCCGGAGCCGGTGGCCTGGAACGCCGGAGTGGGGCCGCTCGTGGTGGGCTTCGCACGGGTGCGGCCGGAGCCGGGACCGCCGCCCTTCCTGCTGCCACCGGTGGGGCTGGCCGTGGAGACGGTGGCGGAGGCGACGGGCCCACGGCGCACGGCCCGCGGCTTCCGCATCGCCCGCGAGGCACCGCCGCCGGCCCTGCCGCTGGCCGATCCGGGCATGGCGGCGGCCCGGCTGTTCCACCGCTTCGCCGCGGATCTCGGCATCGACCTGCCGCCGCCGGTCCGGGGCCGGGCGCCGGCCGACGCCCGTCTCCTCGCCCGCCATTCCGGGCCGCCGCTGGCGGAGACGGTGCGGGGCATGCTGCGCTACTCCAACAATCAGCTCGCCACCATGGTCGGGCTGGAGACGGCCCTCCGGCTGGGGCCTCCGCCCCGCGATCTCGCGGCCTCCGCCGCCCGGCTGGTGGCGGCGCTGGTGCGCCGCCACCCCGACCTCGACGCCGCGGCGCTGGCGGTGCGCGACCATGCCGGCCTCGATCCGCGCGGCCGTGTCACGGTCCGCGGCCTCGCCCGCCTGCTGGCGGTGATGTTCGACCGTTTCGCCTTCCCCGCCCGCCTGCCTGCGAACGGCGGGCCCGGAACGCTGACGCGGCGGCTGCTGGCCGCCGATCTCGCCTTCCGGGTGCGGGCCAAGACCGGCAGCGCCGCCCATCTGGTGGGGCTCGCCGGCTATCTGTTCCCGGAGCGCGGCGATCCCCTGGTCTTCGCGGTGATCCTCGGGGACGAAGCGAAGCGCCGGGCCTATCTCGCCGCCCGCCCGCCGGATGCGGCGATGCGGGCGCGGGTGCGGGCGTGGAAGGCGCGGGCGCGGGCGGCGGTGGACGCGCTGGTGGCCACCTGGCTGCGCACGGCCCGGACGGACGGCACGCCCCGCCCGCCCGCGGCCGGCGACGAGAAGCTCAGTCCCGGGCCACCACCTCCACCAGCCGCACCTCGAAGGTGAGATCGCGGCCGGCGAGGGGATGGTTGGCGTCCATGGTCACCTCCTCGTCCGTCACCTCGAGGACGGTGAGGGCGACGCGGTTGCCGGCCTGGTCCCGCGCCTCGAGCCGCGCACCCTCGTAGAGTTCTACCTGGGGCGGGATCTGGGCGCGGGGGACCCGGTGCACCAGCTCCGGCCGGTGCGGCCCGTAGGCCTCCTCGGCGGGGATGGTGAAGGTCTTGGTCTCGCCCGGCTCCATGCCGAGGATGGCCTTCTCGAAGCCGGGAATCACCTGGCCGGCACCGAGAGTGAACTCGATGGGCTCGCGGCCGGCCGAGCTGTCGAACTCCTTGCCGTCGTCGAGCCGGCCGGTGTAGTGGACGCGGACGGTATCACCGAGATTGGCTGCCATGATGGGGATGCTCCTCTGTGGATCGTGCTACCCGAACCGGGGAGCGCGGCAGCCGATCCCGGGATCCACATGCGCGACGCCCCCCGCTCCGCACCGTCCTCGGCGACGAGCAGCGGAAGGCGACGTCGATCGAACCGGCACCGATGCGAAGAGGTGCTGTCCATATAGCCCGGGATCAGGTCCGGGTCAAACCGGAATCGTCGCCCCGGCGGTCCCAGCGCACGAACAGGCCCACGTCGCCCGGCAGATGGTCGCGCCAGTCCAGGAGTTCCGCCTCCAGCCGGTAGCCCCTCGGCGCGAGTTCGCGCGCGAACCATTCGTAGACCAGCCGCGGCTGGCCCACCAGCGTCTCCGGCCAGTCCGGCTCGCCCTGGATCACCCGGCGTCCGCGATCCGTCAGCATCTCGCTGGGCAGACGGTAGATCAGCGCCCGGAACCGTCCCTGCCGGGCCGCCTCCAGCACGGTGCGGCGGATGTGGCCGACGAGCTCGGGGGTGATCGGCGCCCGCCGCAGCTCCTCGATCCAGCGCCGGCGGCGCGCCGCCTCGTCGTCGCGGTGGACCGGCTGTCGGCCCGCCCGCACCCGCTCGGCCAGCTCGTGCAGTTCCTCCGCCGGTGGGAACCACCGGCCGCTCAAGGCCTCGTCCAGTTCGCGCCGCACCTCCTCGGGCAGATCCGCGGCCATCACCCGCCCGCCCTCGCCCTCGAAGGCACGGACCAGCGCATCGAGCCGGTGCGGCTCCACCAGCACGAAGAGGGCGGAGCGTCCCGGCTCCAGCCGGCGTGTCGCCTCCGCCACGAACGCCTCCGGCAGGCCCAGTTCCGCCGCCACCTCCGCCGTCACCGCGCGGTCGTGGCGTTCCGGCAGCAGCCGTTCCAGCAGCCGCGGCCAGAAGCCCTCGGAGAGGGTGCGCTCGCCGTGGCGACCCAGCACGCGCTTCACGTGGAGGCGGCCGTGGCGGTCGCGCTGGACCACCGCCGCGTCCTCCAGGTCCACGAGATGGTCGCGGGCGAGGGCCCGCAGCCGCAGCAGCACCTCGTCGGCGCGGCCGGGGTCGGGGAAGTCCACCACCAGCAGATGGCTCACCCGCCGGCTCCCGCTCCGGGCGCGGCCCCCGCGGCCACCTCGGCGAGGCGGGCACGCAGCACCCGGGCCAGCTCCTCCACGCTCTCCACCACGGTGGTGCGCTCGAAGGTGCGCAGCCGTTCCGTGTTCTCCAGATCCACCCGCCGCGGATAGACGGTCACCACCCGGTCCGGCGCCGCCGTCACGTGGACCGGCCGGGTATCGCAGGCATAGACGATGATGGGGATGCGGCACTTGCCCGCCTGGGCGAAGACGTTGGTGACGAGATTGTCGGAGATGCCCCAGACGCACTTGGCGACGGTGTTGGAGGTGGCGGGCGCCACCACCAGCGTGTGGTAGTAGCCCTTGTAGAAGCGGCCCACGGGTGCCGCCGAGGCGGTGGTGTCCTTGACGAGGCGCACGCCCGGCGGAAAGGGGCGGCGGTCGCGGGTGTACATGTAGACCACCTCCGCCGCCGCCCGCGAGAGGAAGACGTCCATCTCCCCCACCTCGCGCATGAGCTCGAGGCAGGGGAGGAAGTCGTGGCCGGAGCCGGTGAGCGCCCAGGCCAGCCGCGGCCTGCGGGGCGGCGGCTCGTCGTCGGTCCAGCGGTCGAGTTCGGCGCGGTCCACCACGGGTCCCTCCCTCCTCGCCGGCTCAGGAGGCGGCTGTCGGGCCGTGGACGCGGAGCGGGCCCAGCTCGGCCAGCTCGTCGTCGCCCAGCTCGAAGCTCTCGAGCCTGAGACCGCGGAAGTCCTCGAAGAAGGCGGCGGCATGGCGGCGGATGGCGGGATCGAAGGGCGCCTCCACCGCGTGGACGGCCCCGCGCAGGGTCGCCGCCTCCGGCCGCAGCGCGCCGTTCTCCACCACGAAACGCCCGGCCTTAAGCAGATGGCGGGGGGTGGCGAAGGTGGCGGCGAGATCGGGGCCCGGTGCGTAGACCACCACGTCGGCCACGGCGCCCGGGCCGAGATGGCCGCGGTCGGCGAGGCCCAGGAGCCGCGCCGGGGCCGCCCGGGTGACGATGGCGATCTCGGAGAGGGTGTACTCGCGGCGGATGTCGGCGAGATGCGACACCTCCCGCACCGCCGCCGGCAGCCGTTCGAGGACCGCGTTGCGATAGTCGCGATCCCCCAGCAGACGGATCAGCTCGGGATAGGCGGTGAAGGGGGCGCCGTTGGGATGGTCGGTGGTCAGCGCCAGCCGCCAGGGATCCTCCACCAGCAGGAACAGCTCGAGGCCGATGGCCCACTGCAGGGCGTGGACGAAGTTGCGGTCCCGGTAGCGGAAGGGCACCACGCCGCAGCCCGCCTCGCACTCGATGTCCATGACGCACCAGCGCCGCGGATGGGCGTGGGCGGCGTTGCGGTGCTGGCTCATGGTGTCGCCGGAGGCGGTGACGGTGGTCCCGAACATCACCTGGCCCACGTCGAGGGAGATGTTGGGGCTGCGGTTGATCAGCTCGGCGATCTCGGCGGCGCCGCTGGAGAAGCCCCGCGGTCCTCCGCGGCCGTAGGCGTGGAACTGGAGGTGGGTGAGGTGGGCGCGACGGCCCTCCAGCGCCGCGATGGTGGCGCGGGTGGTCTCGGCGCTGCCGGGCAGGCCCAGATGGAGGCCGTGGACGTGGACCGGATGGGGCAGGCCGAGCGCGTCCACCGCCTCGGCGAGGGCGGTGAGGATGCGGCGCGGGGTGAGGCCGTAGTGGGGGCCCGCCTCGTCGAGGTCGATGCGCCGCAGGCCCCACTTGAAGGCCTCGATGCCGCCGGGATTGACGATCTTGACGGCCATGGCGCGGGTGGCGCGCAGCATCCAGGCCACGAGATCGCGCACCGCCGTCGTCTCGCCGCGGGCCAGGAGCCGCAGCAGCAGATCGTCGTTGCCCAGCAGCACGTACGCGCCGCGGTCCAGCACCGGGATGTCCGCCATCTCCAGATGGGCGCCGCGGGCGTTGGCGGGCAACATCGCCGGCTCGAAGGCCATGGTGTAGCCCATGCGGGCATAGGCGTAGCCGGTGGCGAAACTGGAGGGGACCGCCCGGCCGGAGCCGGCGCGGAAGGGACCGTCGGCCGCATGGCGGTGGCGGCGGTGGTCCTCACCCATGAGCTCGCGGGCGATCACCATCTTGCCGCCGCCGATGTGGCTGTGGAGATCGATGCCGGCGGCCATGACGAGGCAGCCCGACACGTCCACGATCTCCGCCGCCTCCCCGTCCGGGAAGGGGGGGACGATGCGCTCACCGTCCATGTGGACGTCGCGGACCGCGTCCACGCCGTGGACGGGGTCGACCACCCGGCCGCCCCGCAGGATCCGTCGCATCCGTTCAGCCTCCCGAGGATCCGTCCGTTCAGGCGGCGACCGGGACGGGACGGCCCAGCCGTCGCGCCAGTTCCAGGAACTCGCGCATCATACGCGGGTCGTGGGTGCGGATGAAGCGTGCCCCGCGCTCCACCGCGTGGAGGGCGGCGAGCTGGGAGAGGGGATCGCGCCGGTGCCGCTCGCCGCCCAGGAATCCCTTGCGCGAGACCGCCACCATGGCGGGGAAGGGCGCGATCCGCCGCGCGAATTCGTCGAAGCGGCGCAGCAGCTCGAAGGTGAAGGTCTGATCGTGGGCGACGAAGGCGCCCCAGCCCGGATCCAGCACGATGGCCTCCGCCGCCACTCCCGCGGCCGTGGCGAGGGCGGCCCGCGCGCCCAGGAAGTCCGCGATCTCGGCCACCACGTCGCGATAACGCACGTCCCGGTCCGTCACGTGGGGCAGCGGCGCATCCTTGGCGTACATGAGCACGAGCCCGCCGCCCGCCGCCGCCACCGTCTCCGCCATGGCCGGGTCGGCCCGGAGCGCCGAGACGTCGTTGATGGCCAGGGCCCCGGCCGCGAGGGCACGGCGGGCGGTCTCCGCCCGGTAGGTGTCGATCACCAGCGGCAGCTCGCCGGCGAGGGCCTCCACCACCGGCCCGATGCGCCGCCACTCCTCCGCCGCGCCCACCGGCCGGCTCCCGGGCGCCGTCGATTCGCCCCCCACCTCGACGAGATCGGCGCCTTCCGCCACCATCTCGCGGGCCCGCGCGAGGGCGGCTTCCGGCGCGAGATGGCGGCCGCCGTCGGAGAAGCTGTCGGGGGTGACGTTGAGCACGCCCACCACCACCGGCCGGCCGCGGGAGCGCTCCACGAAACGATGGAAGGGGTCGGGCATGGCCACGCGATCCCCGCACCTGGATGCCCCGGTCGAGATGTCGGGCGGACCGGTGCTGGTCAAGCTCGGCGGCAGCCTCGCCCGTCATCCGGCCCTCGCCGCTTGGCTCGCCGCCGTCCGCGATGCACCCGGCCCTCCCGGACGCCTGGTGGTCCCCGGCGGCGGTCCCTTCGCCGACGCGGTCCGCGCCCTCGAGGTCCCCCTCGGTCTCGATGCCACCACCGCCCACCGCTGTGCCGTCCTCGCCATGCAGCAGTACGGGCTGATGCTGGTGGCGCGGGCCCCGGGCCTGCGCCCCGTGGAGACGGAGGACGAGATCGCCGCCCTGGCGCGGGACGGTGCGGCCGGCGTGTGGCTGCCCTGGCGGCTCGCGGGCACGACGCCCGAGCTGGAGCCGTCCTGGGCGGTCACCGCCGATTCCATCGCCGCCTGGCTCGCCACCCGCCTGCGGGCACGGGCGCTGGTGATCGTCAAGGCGAGGACGCCGCCCGCGGCGGAAGTGGACGCGCTCACGGCCGCGGGCATCCTCGATGCCGCCTTTCCCCGCTACCGTCGCCGCTTCGCCGGCCCGGTCAGGGTGGTGGGGGCGACGCCGCCGCCCGGGCCGGGGCGTCTCTCAGCCCTGCTGGCCCCCTGAGGTGCCGCCCTCGGTCTCCTTCGGCCGGTCGTACCTGATGTAGGCGAAGCGGAGGTCCTTCTCCGGCGTGCCCTCGAGCGGCGGCTCCGGCCGCCACTGGATCACCTCCTCGATCTTCCTCGCCAGCGCGAAGTCCTTGTCGGTGATGCCCTGGTGGTCGTGGGTCCGGAGCCGCACCTCCACCCAGGCGTAGGAGGCGGTGATGTCGGGATGGTGCCAGGCGGCCTCGGCGAGATGGCCCACGGCGTTGATCACCATGAGCGTGCCCTTCCAGCTGTGGGTGCGGTAGCGACGGCGGATCCAGCCGCGCTCCACGTACCAGTGGGGCAGCTCGCGGGCGAGGCGCTCGGCCGCCTCCTCCTCGCTGTAGATCCTGAGGGTACGCTTCGCGGTCACGGTCGGGGCCTCCCTGTGGGAACGATGCGGACGACATCTTTACATCGGCGTCCCGGAAAGGCTAGGGATCGTCCCTGTCGGCCGAGGGGAAGGAAACCGTGTCACCGCGTCTCGCCGCCACCGCCCTCGCCCTGGTCCTCGCCCTGGCGTCCGCCGCCTCCGGGGCACGGGCGCAGCCGGGCGGGACAGGGGAGGTCCGCATCCCCTGGGACCAGCTGGAGGCCGCGCCGGCGGCCGAGCCGGCGCCGGAGCGACCGCGGGTGCCCTGGGAAGAGCTGGAGTCGGCGCGGCCGTCGGAAGAGGGGCGCGGGCAAGGTGGACCGCCTCCCACGGCGGTGTCCGTGCCAACCCCGGCTGTCCCCACGCCACCGGCGACGATGGCGAGCCCGCCGCCGGTCCCGCCGGCGACGTCCCCGGTCCCCGGTCTCGCCGGACCGAAAGGCTTCGCCCCGCCCGCGCCGCCGGCGGCGACCGCGCCCGCCACCGGAGCGCCGGCGGAAGTGGTAGAGCCGGTGGTCCGCCTCGTCGCCTTCCTGCTCGACCGCGAACCCACGCCGGAGGAGCGGCGGCGCATCCTCGCCGAGGTGGGGCGCGACTGGCGCGACGATCCCGCGGGCACGCGCGAACAGGTCCGTCAGCTCGCGGGCGTCCTCGCCCAGCTCGCACCCCTCACCGATCCCCTCCAGCGCATGGCGGCGCGGGAGGCGTTGTTCGCGCAGATCTACCTCGCCTTCCGCCAGAGCGGCGAGGACTCGGACATCCTCCGTCTTGTGGAGGCGGCCGATCCGGTGGTGCTGGCGGATCCGGCGAGCGGCAGCGTGGTGACGGTGGCGGACATCGACGCCTATCTGGCCTACGAGACCTTCCTCGCCCAGGTGGCCGGCATCCCGCCCCAACTCGCGCCCCTCGGCCGTGAGGCGGTGATGGCCATGATCCGGCAGGCGCCCGACCGGCTCCGGGCCATGGCGCCCCAGCTCGCCCGGATGTCCGTGATGTGGGCGGCGGTGAGCCTCGCCTGGCAGCAGCTCCCGCCGCAGCAGCAGGCGGCGATCGTCCAGCAGCTCCGGCAGGCGGCGCTCCAGCAGACGCCGCAGGCGATGACCCCAGGGGCGGCGGCGGGAGCGGGCGGCACCTGGCCGAATCGGCCCATGACGTCGGAGGAGCTGGGCTGGACCCTTTCGCGCAACCGGGTGTTCAACTGGATCTTCCAGCAGAACATGCAGAATCTCTGGGACAACATGCCCACCCTGCCACCACCGTGAGAGAGGGGCGCGCAGGTCCCACCGCGGTCCGTGTCGTCGCACCGGCCCGTCTCCACCTGGGCTTCCTCGATCCCACCGGCGGGCCGGGTCGCCGTTTCCTCGGTCTCGGCCTCTCGCTGGAAGCGCCGGTGACGGCGGTGCGGGTCGAGGTGGCGGACCGGGACCGGATCGAGGGCCCGGAGGCGGCGCGGGTGGGCGCCGTGCTCGCCCGGCTGCGCGCGGATCGGGCCCTGCCGCCGGTGAGGATCCGCGTCGAGGCGGCGCTGCCGGCCCATGCCGGCCTCGGCTCGGGGACACAACTGGCGCTGGCGGTGGGGACCGCCCTCCTGCGCCTCGCCGGCCGGCCCGGACCGCCGCGTCGGCTGGCCGCCCGGCTCGGGCGCGGACGGCGCTCGGGGCTGGGCGTGGCCGCCTTCGCCCGGGGCGGCTTCCTGCTGGACGGCGGCAAGGGTGCGGACGGCGCACCGCCGCCGCTGCTGGCGCGGCTGCCCTTCCCGGCCGGCTGGCGGGTGGTGCTGCTGCGCGATCCCGCCCGCGAGGGCCTCTCGGGGGCCGAGGAGGAGAGGGCCTTCCGGACCCTGCCGCCGTTTCCGGAACCACTCGCCGCCCGCCTCGCCCACCTCGCGCTGGCCTGCGTCCTGCCGGGGGTGGCCGACGCCGATCTCCGTCTCTTCGGGCGGGGTCTCGCCGAGATCCAGGACCGGCTCGGCGACTGGTACGCCCCTTTCCAGGCGGCGGGACGCTGGTCCAGCCCCGTCGTCGCCCGCGCCCTCGCGGAACTGCGCGCGCGCGGCATCGCCGCCAGCGGTCAGAGTTCCTGGGGCCCCACGGGTTTCGCCGTGGTGCCGGCGCCGGAGGCGGAGGCGGTGGCGGCCGATCTCGCCCGGGCCTTTCCCGAACTGCGGGTCGAGGTGGTGCGCGGTCGCAACCGCGGCGCCCGCATCGAGACGATCCGGGCGCCGGCCGGAACTTGCCGTGGGGGCGCCGGAGGCGATATCCGGAGGGCGTCCACGGGAGCGCGGGACGGTGCTGGCACGGCTGTGGGCACGGCTGCGGAGACGCAGCGGGCCGCGCCGGGTGCGCGGTGAGGAGGTGGTCTACGGACCCTACCGCATCCTGCCCGAGCCCTTCGAACAGGACGGGCGCTGGATCACGGCCGGGATCATCCGCCGCGAGACCCCGGAGGGCGTCCGGGAACATCGTTTCGTGCGCGCCGACAACCACGCCGGGCCCGAGGAGGCCGTCGCCTTCTCCGTCACCAAGGCACGCCAGATCATCGACCAGCTCGGCGACCGGCTCTTCGATCTCCCCTCCTGAGGGTGGGCGGCGGCCCCTTTGCGCCGGGGCGGCGGAGGGCTAACGTGGCGCCGCGGGCATCTCCGAGGGGAGCGGAGGACAGCATGGCCATCACCGTCTTCGACCGGTCGAAGCTGCCGAGCCGGCACGCCGTCGACGGCCCGGAGCGCGCGCCGCACCGGGGCTTCTACTACGCCATGGGCCTGGACCGGGAGGATCTGGCGCGGCCCATCGTCGGCATCGCCGCGGCGTGGAACGAGGCCGCCCCCTGCAACATCGCCCTCGCGCGGCAGGCGGAGGTGGCGAAGCACGGCGTCCACCGCGCCGGCGGCACGCCGCGCATCTTCCACACCATCACCGTCACCGACGGCATCGCCATGGGCCACGAGGGTATGAAGTCCTCGCTGGTCTCGCGCGAGGTGATCGCCGATTCGGTGGAACTCACCGTCCGCGGCCACGCCTACGACGCGCTCGTGGCCCTCGCCGGCTGCGACAAGTCGCTGCCGGGGATGATGATGGCCATGGTCCGTCTCGACATCCCCTCGGTGTTCCTCTACGGCGGCTCGATCCTGCCCGGCCGCTGGCAGGGGCGGGACGTCACCGTCCAGGACATCTACGAGGCGGTGGGCCAGTACGAGGTGGGCCGGATCTCCGAGGAGGAGCTGGAACGGCTGGCGGTGGCGGCCATGCCCTCGGCCGGCGCCTGCGGCGGCCAGTTCACCGCCAACACCATGGCCTGCGTGTCGGAGGCCATCGGCCTCGCCCTGCCCGGCTCCGCCGGCACGCCGGCGCCGCTGGAGGCGCGTGATCGCTGGGCCGAGAAGTCCGGCGAGCAGGTGATGAAGCTCCTGGAACTCGGCATCCGCCCGCGCGACATCGTCACCCGCAAGGCGCTGGAGAACGCCGCGCGGGTGGTGGCGGCCACCGGCGGGTCCACCAACGCCGCCCTCCATCTGCCGGCCATCGCCGCCGAGGCGGGGATCGACTTCGATCTCGACGACGTGGCGCGGATCTTCCGCGAGACGCCCTACATCGCCGACCTCAAGCCGGCCGGTCGCTACGTGATGAAGGATCTGGCCGAGGCCGGCGGCGTCCCGCTGGTGATGAAGGCCCTCCTGGACGGCGGCTATCTCCACGGCGACTGTCTCACCGTCACCGGCCGCACCGTGGAGGAGAACCTGCGGGAGGTGGCGTGGAACCCGGACCAGGACGTGGTGCGGCCCACCGCCGATCCCATCACCCCTTGGGGTGGTGTCGTGGGCCTCAAGGGGTCGCTGGCGCCGGAGGGGGCCATCGTCAAGGTGGCCGGTCTCGAGAGCCTGCGCTTCCGCGGTCCCGCCCGCGTCTTCGACGGCGAGGAGGCCTGTGCCGAGGCGGTGCGCGAACGCCGCTACCGCGAGGGCGAGGTGCTGGTGATCCGCTACGAGGGGCCGCGGGGCGGTCCGGGCATGCGCGAGATGCTGGCGGTGACCGCCGCCATCTACGGTCAGGGGATGGGGCACAAGGTGGCGCTGATCACCGACGGGCGCTTCTCCGGGGCCACCCGCGGCTTCTGCATCGGCCACGTGGGTCCGGAGGCGGCGGTGGGCGGCCCCATCGCGCTGGTGCGCGACGGCGACATCGTCGCCATCGACGCCGAGAAGGGGACGCTGGACCTGGAGGTGCCGGAGGAGGAGCTGGCCCGGCGGCGGGCGGCATGGAAGCCGCGGGAGACCCTCTACGGCTCCGGGGCCCTGTGGAAGTACGCCCGGCTGGTGGGGCCCGCCTGCAAGGGCGCGGTCACCCATCCCGGCGCCGCGGGCGAGGTGAGGCGCTACTGGGAACTCTGAGACGCGGAGGGATCGGGCGCGGGGGAGCCGTGCGGCTCCCCCGCCGCACGCACCGGCGCGAGAGGGGAGCGGGAGGGAGAATGGCGGACAAGGACTTCGACGTGGTGGGCCTCGGCAACGCCATCGTCGACGTGGTGGCCCACACCGAGGACGGCTTCCTGGAAGAGGCGGGGCTCGTCAAGGGCGCGATGACGCTGGTGGACGAGGCCCGCTGCCTCGAACTCTACGAGCGCCTCGGGCCCGCCCACGAGGTCTCCGGCGGCTCCTGCGCCAACACCATGGCGGCCCTCGCCTCCCTCGGCGGCCGCGCCGCCTTCGTCGGCCGCGTGCGCGACGACGAGCTGGGGCACATCTTCATCCACGACATCCGCGCCGCCGGCGTCCACTTCACCACCCCACCCTCGCCGGAAGGGCCGCCCACCGCCCGCTGCCTCGTCCTCGTCACCCCCGACGCCCAGCGCACCATGGCCACCTATCTCGGTGCCTGCGTGGAACTGTCGCCGGCCGACCTCGACCCGGACCTGCTGGCGCGCGCGCGCATCCTCTATCTGGAGGGCTATCTGTGGGACCGGCCGGAGGCCAAGGCGGCCTGTCTCGAGGCGGCGCGCATCGTGCGCGAGAGCGGCGGCCGGGTGGCCCTCACCCTCTCCGATCCCTTCTGCGTCGATCGCTGGCGCGAGGAGTTCCGCGACCTCGTCGACGGGCCGGTGGACATCCTCTTCGCCAACGAGGCCGAGATCACCAGCCTCTACCGCACCGCCTCCTTCGCGCAGGCGCTGGCGGCGGTGCGCGGACGGGTGACCGTCGCGGCGCTCACCCGCAGCGCGAAGGGCTCGGTGGTGGTGACGGACGGTGCCACCGTGGAGATCCCCGCCTTCCCGCCGACCGAACTGGTGGACACCACCGGCGCCGGCGACCTCTACGCGGCGGGCTTCCTCCGCGGCCTCACCGGCGGCCTCGATGTGGCGACGGCGGGCCGGCTCGGGGCCCTGTGCGCCAGCATCGTCATCGCCCAGTGGGGTGCCCGGCCGACCCGACCGCTCCGCCCCCTCTGGGAACGGGTGGCCGGCGGTGCCGCGGCTCAGCCCCCGAAGAGATCGGGCACGGGCGGCGGATAACGCACCCGGCCCCCGCGGATCTCCGCCTCCGGCGAGGGTGTGGCCGGCACGATGCGGCCGGGGGCGAGGATGTGGAGGACCCGGACGCCGCGGGCCAGCAGATGGTCGGTGAGGACGCGGCGGTGGCAGCGAGCCGGGTCCACCTCGGCGCAGAGGATGGCGGTGGGCCGCTCGGCGGCGAGGCGGATCAGCCGCGCGAGGGCCGCGGCGAAGCGGGGACCCTGCGCCCACACGGCATAGGCGCGCAGGCCCGGATCGCGCAGCCCCGCCACATCCGCGGGCAGGCCTGCCGGGAGTGGCCGGCGTCCTCCCAGGTCCTCCATGTGCACATAGTCGAGGCCGGCGTCGGCGAGGGCGCCGGCCAGGGCGCGTCGCGCGAAGTGGGGATGACGCCGCGAGACGGGATGGCGGCGCACGTCGACGACCCGCCGCACCCCCGCCTCCGCCAGCAGGGCGAGGAAGGCCGCGAGGCCGCGGTTGCCGTGACCGATGGTGTGGAGGGCCGGCGGGGCGGCGGCGGTGGACGGGCGCGAAGGCATCGGAGGACCCGTGGCTTCGATTTCCGACGACGGCAAGGCGGCCGCGACCGTGACGGCGGCGCAAGCCGGAGGGCGCCGGCGGATCCCGTGGGTGCGGGCGGTCGCCGTCGCCCTGCCGCTGAGCGTTCTCATCTGGGGGCTCGGCCTCGCGGTGGCCAGCCTGCTGCTGGTGCCGCGACCGGAGCGGACGCCGGAGCTCGCCGCCCGGGCGCGGCTGGTGGTGCCGGCGGGCCGCGACGGCGTGCCCGACGTGGCCCGGGCCGCCTTCGCCTTCCCGCTCCCGGTGGCGATGGACGAGCTGCCGCCGGTGTTCGTCGATCTGCTGCTGTTCGACGAGGACCGCCGCTTCCTCGACCATCCCGGCGTGGACCCGCGCGGCCTGCTCCGCGCCCTCCTCAGCACCCTCGCCGGCCGCACCGAGGGCGGCAGCACCCTCACCCAGCAGCTGGCGAAGCAGCTCTTCCTGTCGGAGCGCCGCTCGCCGCTGCGCAAGATGCTGGAGCTCGGGGTGGCGCTGCGGCTGGAGCGGGCCCTCGACAAGGCGGCCATCCTCGGGGCCTATCTGCACACCGCCTATTTCGGCTCGGGCCTGTGGGGGATCGAGGCGGCCGCCCGCGGCTATTTCGGCAAGCGCGCCCGCTGTCTCTCGCCCCTCGAGGCGGCGATGCTGGTGCGGACCCTGAAGGCGCCCTCGCGCCGCAATCCCCGGCGGCGGGCCCGGGCCCTGGCGGCGGAGGCGCGGGCGCTGCTGATCCGTCGCTACGGCGCGAGGGAGGCGGCGCGCATGCTGCGCCGCGGGGGACGTCGCGGGCCGGGATGCCGGCCGCGGCTGTCGCGGCTGCCGCCGAGCCGCTTCTACGGACGGGACGCCGTGCTCGACCGCGTCCAGCGGATGCTGCCGCCACACGTCTTGGCCCGCCCCCTCGTGATCTACACCACCCTGGATCCGGAGCTCCAACTCTATGCGGAGCTGGCGGTGCGGGGGGCGTTGGCGGAGCGGGCACGTCTGGGGTTCGACCAGATCGCGCTCGTGGCCATGGACCCGTGGGGGCGCGTGCGGGCGCTGGTGGGTGGTGCCGACTACGCCCGCAGTCCCTGGAACCGGGCCCTGCGGGCGCGGCGTCAGCCGGGCTCGGCCTTCAAGCCCCTGGTCTATCTGGCGGCGCTGGAGGCGGGCTGGCGGATGGACGATCGCGTCGACGACACGCCGCTCGTGGTGGACGGTTACGCGCCGCGCAACATCGACCGGCGCTTCCTGGGGCGCGTCACCCTCCGCGAGGCGCTGGTGAAGAGCCGCAACGTGGCCACGGTGCGCCTCGCGGAACGGGTGGGGCGCCGTCGCATCGTCGCCCTCGCGCGCCGGCTGGGCTATGGGGGCGTGCTGCCCGACGATCCCACCCTGGCCCTTGGCAGCGGCGAGACCACGCTGCTGGATCTGGTGGAGCTCTATGCCACCCTCGCCAACGGCGGCACGCCGGTGCGGGCGCGTTTCGTCGAGGCCGTGCGCCATCGCGACGGCGGCTTCGTCGGCGATCCGCCGTTCCCGGAGGAGGGGCCGGCGGGCGGCGCGCCGCCGCGGATCGCCACGGCGCCGCTGTGTGGTCTGATCCACGCCCTGGAGGCGGTGGTGCGGCAGGGGACGGGCCGGCGGGCGCGCTTCGCCGGCGGTCATCGGGTGGCGGGCAAGACCGGCACCAGCCAAACCCATCGCGATGCCTGGTTCGTGGGCTTCAGCGCCTACTGGGTGGTGGGCGTGTGGATCGGCCGCGACGACGACCGGCCGATGGCGGGCCGGCCCACGGGCGGCGACCTGCCGGCCCGCGTCTTCGCCCGCTTCATGGTGAACGCCCATCTCGGCCGCCCGCCCCGCCCACGCCTCGGTCCGTGTCCCTGACGGACGACGGCGGCGTTCGGCCGTGGGCGCGGTCCGGCGGCGCGTCGCCCGAGGCCGTCGCCCGCAGATGGGCGGCCAGACGGTCGAACAGTTCGGCGTTGGGGCAGAAGAGGCGGGCGGCGTCGCGTGGCTCCTCCCCGCGGAAGAAGCGATGGCAGCGTCGCACCTCGAGACAGTGGGCGCAGACCCGCTCGGCGTCGCGCAGCGCGCCCAGGAACGCCGCGGGGACGATCCCGGGATCGAGACCGAAACGGGTCATCATGCGCCGGATGTCGGCCTCGCTGCCGCGGCGGGCGGTGGCGATCTCGTCCTCCGGCAGGCCGAGCTCGCGCAGACATTCGGCGAAGGCTCCGGGATCCAGCGGCTCGCCGGCCTCGCGCCAGCGTCGCAGCCGGTCGTCGAACCAGCGCCGCAGCGTCTCGCGGACCGCGTGCATGGGCTCGCTCCCGCTACCGATGTCAGGCTGGGCCGGCCCGGATCCCGGCGCCTTGATCGACGTCAAGGACGGGCACCGGCGCGACGCGGCCGATGCCGTGGCCATCGTACCGTCCGCGGCCG
>JALSGP010000038.1 GCA_026982705.1 Alphaproteobacteria bacterium | reverse complement strand
GCCCCCTCGGGCATGGCCTTCTACGACGGCCCCCTCTTCCCGGCCTGGCGCGGCGATCTGCTGGTGGGCGCGCTGCGCGCTCGCACCCTGGTGCGTCTTCCCCGGCGGGGTCGGATCCTCACCGGCGAGGAACGCATGCTCACGGGCACCATCGGTCGCATCCGCGACGTGCGGGTGGGGCCGGACGGAGCGGTGTACCTGCTCACGGACCATCGTGACGGCGGCCTCTACCGCCTCGAGCCGGCCTGAGGGGCGAGGCTCCGGACCGCACCGAGCGCCGCGGCCCTCCGTCCCCGGCCCCGTCCGCCACCACGGGCGCGGCCTTGCGGCCCGGCGATGGGGCCATGCATCCCGGGGGCCGCCGGACCCCGATCCTCCGTCGCGGCGCACGGACGCCCCGCGGCGTGGGCCACGTCGGTACACGCCCTCTCCGGGATCGCGGTGGTCGTCCGCGGTCCCGGCGTCACCGTCGGGCTGCGCGCCCGTACGGCCCCGCAGGCGGCATCCGGATCCCGCGGCCCTCGCGTCCGAGGCCCCCGTCGCCGCCCCGCGGGACGGGTCCCGCGTTCACACCCGTGCCGTCCCCAAGGCGAGACGCCGCAGCAGCTCCTCCGCCGGCAGCGGAGGCGCGAAGAGATAGCCCTGGGCCTCGCGACAGCCGAGGGCCAGCAGATAGTCGCGCTGGGCCTCCGTCTCCAGGCCCTCGGCCAGCACCTCGAGGCCGAGATTGCCGGCGAGCGACAGCACCGCGCCGACGATGGCCCGGTTCTCGCCGTCCTCCGGCAGACCGCGGACGAAGGTGCGGTCGAGCTTGAGGCGATCGAAGGGGAAGCGCTTGAGGTAGACCAGGGAGGAATAGCCGGTGCCGAAGTCGTCCACCGCGAAGCGGATGCCGTACTCGCCGAGACGCCGGAGATTGTCCGCGACGACGTCCCCGTCGGCCAGCAGGGTCCGCTCGGTGATCTCGAATTCCAGCGCGGCGGGATCGAGACCGAAGGCGTCCACCAGCCGGATCAGCCGTTCGGCGGATCCTGCGAGGGCGAGTTCGCCCGGCGAGAGATTCACGGACAGACGCAGCGTCGGGCCGAAGGCACGGACGAAACAGGGGAAGTCGGCGGCGGTCCGGCGCAGGACGTGTTCGGTGAGGGTCGACGAGAGCCCCATTTCTTCCGCCACCCGCACGAACCGCTCCGGTGAGACCCGCACCGGTGCCCCGGACGGCCAGCGCACCAGCGCCTCCACCCCCACCGGCGTGCCGTCGGTGAGCCGCACCACCGGCTGATAGTGGACCTCGAGGGCGCCACGTTCGAGATGTTCGCGGAGATCGCGCTCGATGCGGCGCCGGGCCTCCGCCTCCTCCAGCAGGGCGGGACGATAGACCACCGGCTCGCCGGGACGGTGGCGCATGGCCGTATAGAGGGCGAGGTCGGCCCGTGCCAGCAGCTCCTCCCCCCGGTGGGCATGACGCGGGAAGAGGGCGAGGCCTATGCTGGCGCCGAGGCGGAAGTCCCCCTCCGTCACTTCGAAGCCGCGGGCGAGGGCGGCGCGCATGCGATCGGCGAGGGCGACGGCATCGGCGGGGGTGCGGATTCCCGGCGCGATCACCGCGAACTCGTCACCTCCCAGGCGGCATACCGTATCGCCCGGCCGCACCACGCCGCGCAGCCGCTCGCCCACCGCCACCAGAAGGCGATCGCCCACGGTGTGGCCCAGCGTGTCGTTGATCTGCTTGAAGCCGTCCAGATCCAGCAGCAGCAGGGCGAAACACTCGCCCGTCCCGGTCAGCTCGGCGAGGCGGGCGGCGAGCAGCCGGCGGTTGGGCAGACCCGTCAGCGTGTCGTGATGGGCGAGCCAGGCGAGGCGCCGTTCCGCCGCCTTGCGCTCGCCGATGTCGCGGGCGGTGACCAGGATCGCCGATTTCTCCCCCTCCACCACCGGTGCCGCCCGCGTCTCCACGTGGACGATCCCGCCGTCGCGGCGGCGCAGCCGCATCTCCGCCGGCGGGACCGCCCCGAGCCGGTCGATGTCACGCCATCGCGCCACCACCCGGGGGCGATCCTCGGGCGCCACCAGATCGAGGACGTGGACACCCAGCAGTTCCTCCGCCGTCCGCCAGCCCAGCATCTCCGCCATGCGCGCGTTGGCGAAGACCACCACGCCGCGGCGGTGCACCACGAGGCCGTCCGGCAGCAGTTCCACCAGTCGCCGATAGCGGTCCTCGCTCTCCTGACGGGCGCGTTCGATCCGCTTGAGGGCGGTGATGTCACGGCCGGTGCCGCGATAGCCGCGAAAACGCCCCCGTTCGTCGAAGAGGGGCTTGCCGTTGCTGCGGATCCAGACGCATCCGTTCGGCCCGGCCATCTGGAACTCGAAGTCGCGATAGGGCTCGTGACGGGCGATCCGGTCGAAGTGGCGGCGCAGGGCCTCGGGATCGTTGTCGGGGCCGAGGATGTCGACGCGGCGCTTGCCGTAGAACCACTGCCGGGGAATGCCGAGCACCGTCTCCACGTTCTCGGAGAACCAGACGTAGCGGTGTCCGGCGTCCGTCTCCCAGAACCAGTCGGAGGCGAGGGTCGCCATGTCGGCGAGCCAGTCGTCCTTCTCCCGGAGCTCCCGCCGCAGGGCGAACTCGGCTCCCGCGTCCCGCAGCAGCACCAGTTCCCCGCCGGGGCCGGCGAGCCGGCAGGGTGCGCGGCGGACCTCCACCGGCACCGTCCGTCCGTCGGCGGTGGTCACCACCCGCACCTCCGGGCGGTCGAGACCCCCTTCTCCCCGGCGCCCCAGCGTCTCCAGCCGCCGGCCCACCAGCCGGCGGCGGCGGCCGAACAGGGCGCGCGCCCGGGTGTTGACCGCCACCACCCGACCGTCGCGACAGAACAGCGCCGCCTCGGGAATCCCTTCGAGGAACGCCCGCCAGTCGATGGTGGAGGGGTGGCCTTCCGTTTCGCACGCGAGTACGGCACGGCGGGCCATCTCGGGTGCTCCTCGCCTCGAACCGGCGCGAGTCTGCCATGACGGTCCTAACGACCCGTTAACGGGTCTCCGCCGTCCTCAGCCCGTGGCCCAGGCGACGGGGCCCCGGCGCGCGCGCCCGCTCTCGGCGTAGTCGTAGCGGGCCAGCTCCAGCTCGCGCACCTGCTGCAGGACGCCCAGCACCGGTCGCGCCGCCCCCGGTCCGAGCCCCTGCAGCGCCCGTCGCACCACCGTGCGCTCCGTGTCACGCCAGCGGACCACGAAGAGGATGCCGTCGCAGACGGCGGCGAGGCTCACGGCATCGGCCACGGCGGCGAGGGGCGGACTGTCCACCACCACCAGCCGGAAGCGCGCGCGCAGCCGATCGAAGATCCGGACCGTCGCCTCGCCGGCCAGTATCCGCCCCGGGCGCTCGCGGCGCACACTGCCCGGCATCACCCGCAGCGGTGTCAGGGGATCGTCGCACAGCACCGCGAGGGGATCGAGGTCGCGTTCCATCACCTCGGCGAAGCCGGGCCCACGGGGCAGCTCCAGCCGCCGGCCCAGGGACGGCCGGATCAGATCGGCATCCACCAGGGCCGTCGCCACCCCCTCGAGGGCGGCGGTGCGGGCGAGCGCCAGCGCCAGGGTGCTCTTGCCCTCGCCCGGCAGGGCGGAGGTGACCAGCACCACGCCGCCCCCGGAGTCGAGACCGGACAGGAGACGCGCCGTCGCCTCGCGGACCGCCTCGGCGAAGCGCCCGCGCGGACGCTCCACCACCAGATCCGCCGGGGGCAGCTCCCGGGCGAGACGCGGCGCGAGGCGCGGCACGGTCACCACCGGCGCGCCGCCGAGGTCGCGGGCGAGGGCCGAAGCGGTGCGGTAGCCGCCGTCGAGCTGTTCCCGCAGGAACAGCAGCAGCAGCCCCAGGCCGAGACCGGACGCCCCGGCGAAGGCCAGGAGCGGGACCGGTTTCGGCCATACCGGTCGATCCGGCACCACCGCCGCCTGCACCAGCTCCACGTCGGGTTTGGCCAGACGTTCGCGGCCGACCGCCTCGGCCAGGCGGCGGGTGTAGGACCCGTGGAGGGCCCGCAGGCGCTCCATCTCCCGCTGGAGCTCGCGCTCGCGGATCTCGTCCCGGCGCAGATCGGCGAGACCGTCGCGGAGCCGCGCGAGCTCGTCGGCGAGGGCCCGCTCCTCGGCCCCGACCCGTCGCACCTCCGCCTCGAAGCGGCGCCAGAGGGCGCGCCGCTCGCGCGCGATGCGGGCCTCCAGCGCCCGCTTCTCGCGCCGCAGTTCGACGAGGCGCGGATGGCGGGGGCCGTAGCGGTCGGAGAGCTCGGCCTCGCGCGCCACCAGCTCGGCGTGGAGGGTCTCCAGACGGTCGAGATAGGCGGTGGAACGGTCGACGAGGGGGCCCGGCAGGGTGCGCCCCTCCTCCGCCTCGCCGAGGGCGGCCAGCTTCGCCTCGAGGGCCCGGCGCTGGGCCACCGTCAGCAGATAGCGCCGCTCCAGCTCGGCCAGGGAGGCGGGCGTGGCCGCCACCAGCGCCCCCGGCGTCCGCACGCGACGGTCGCGCAGTTCGGCGAGGGCCCGCTCGGCACGCGCCAGCTTCTCCTCCACCTCGGCGATGCGCGCCTCCAACCAGGCCACGCTCTCGCGGGCGGCCTCCCGCTTGCGGGCGAGATGGTCGGCCAGGAACAGGCGGACGACGGCGTCGGCGAGGCGGGCGGCGGCGGCGGGCTCGCTCCACTCCGCCTCCACCGCCACCACACGGGTGGCGCCCCGGCGGACGGCGCGGATGGCGTCGGCCGCCTCCGGCGGCAGTCCGGCCCGGCGGGCGGCACGGGCGCGCAGGCTCGGCGCCGCCAGGAGCTGCACCAGACTGTCGACGGCGGCGCTGTCGCGGTCGAGCCGCGGCGGCGGCGCGGGCAGATCGCCGTCGGCGACGGGGCGCGGGGCCACCGCCAGCAGGGCCTCGGCGCGGTAGACGGGCGGCGTCGCGCGGAGATAGAGGCCGGCGGTGGCGAGGGCGAGCAGCGGCGGCACCGCGATCCACCACCGGCGGCGCCACAGCAGGCGGAGGAGCGCGGCGAGGTCGAGACCCTCGTCCTCGCCGGCCCGGGCGGACCGCTCGACCACGGTACGCGCGCCCCTTCGGGCTCGTCCGGAGGCACTATACCTAAGGTTGCAATGCAGGCAAGTCGACTATCGTCATGGGCAAGGACGCGCGTCCCGCCGACGGCCGGCGGCGCCCCTTGCCAACGTCCCCCCCGGCTCCTAGAACAGGGGCGCGTCGGAGTGTAGCTCAGCCTGGTAGAGCACCGCCTTCGGGAGGCGGGGGTCGGGCGTTCGAATCGCCCCACTCCGACCATGACTTCCCCTGCGACGGCGAAGGAAGGGACGCGGCCGGCGCGGACGAGTGGTCCGGCCCGCTCGGCGGGCGCGGCTCCGGATCTCCCCGTCCGCCCGCTCACACGTTGAAGCGGAACAGGCAGACGTCGCCGTCGCGGATCACGTAGTCGCGCCCCTCGAGGCGCATGCGGCCGGCCTCCTTCGCGCCCTGCTCGCCGCCGCAGGCCACGTAGTCCTCGTAGGCGATCACCTCGGCGCAGATGAAGCCGCGGGCGAAGTCGCTGTGGATCACGCCCGCCGCCTCCGGCGCGCGGGTGCCGCGCGGTACGGTCCACGCCCGCGCCTCCTTGGGCCCGGCGGTGAAGAAGGTGACGAGGTCGAGCAGACGGTAGCCGGCCCGCACCACCCGGTGGAGTCCGGGCTCGGCGAGGCCGAGGCTCTCGAGATATTCCCGCCGTTCCTCCGGTGCGAGGGCGGCCAGCTCCGCCTCGATGGCGGCGGAGATCACCACCGTCTCCGCCCCCTGCCGGGCCGCCATCTCCGCCACCTGCCGGCTCCAGGCGTTGCCCCCGGCCACCGCCCCTTCCTCCACGTTGCAGACGTAGAGCACCGGCTTGGCGGTGAGCAGCTGGAGGCCGCGCAGCCGCCGGCGGTCCTCTCCGTCGAGGGTGGCGGCGCGGGCCGGCGTCCCCGCCTCCAGGGCCGGCAGCAGGCGCTCGATCAGGGTGAGGAGGGCGCGCGCCTCGCCGTCGCCGCCGCGCGCCCGCTTGACCAGCCCCTCGCGCCGGCGCTCCAGGCTCTCCATGTCGGCGAGCAGCAGTTCCGTCTCCACCAGCTCGGCGTCGCGCAGCGGGTCCACCGAGCCCTCCACGTGGGCCACCTCGGCATCCTCGAAGCAACGCAGCACGTGGAGGATGGCGTCCACCTCGCGGATGGCGGCGAGGAAGCGGTTGCCCAGCCCTTCCCCCCGCGAGGCGCCGCGCACGAGGCCGGCGATGTCCCGCACTTCGAGGCGGGCGGAGACGACACGGGCGCTGCCGGCGAGCCGGGCCAGCACCTCGAGGCGCGGGTCCGGCACCGGCACCCGGCCGATGTTGGGCTCGATGGTGCAGAAGGGATAGTTCGCGGCCTCGGCCGCCGCGCTCTCGGTGAGCGCATTGAAGAGGGTCGACTTGCCCACGTTGGGCAGGCCGACGATGCCGCAGGCGAATCCCATGGAAGGTCCGATCTCGCGCGGAGTCGTCGTCGATATGGGCGTTCAGGAGGGGGCTTTCGAGGTCTCCCGCCACAGCTCGGCGAGGCCCTGCTGGAGGCGGTCGATTCGGCCGGCCAGGAGATCCGGCAGTCCCTCGGCCAGGGTCTCCAGCACCGGCTCCAGCCGCGTCCGCTCCTCGACGTCCAGATCCGACAGCACCCAGCCCACCACCCGCTCGCGCCGGCCGGGATGGCCGATGCCGATGCGCACGCGCCAGAAGTCGCGCGAGCCGAGCTCGCGGGCGATGCTCTCGAGGCCGCGGTGGCCGGCGGTGCCGCCGCCCCTCTTGATGCGCACCCGCGCGGGCGGCAGGTCGAGCTCGTCGTGGAAGACGACGATGCGTTCGGGCGGAATGCGGAAGTAGCGGGCCGCCTCCGCCACCGCCCGCCCGGACTCGTTCATCCAGGTGAGCGGTTTCAGCAACAGCAGCTTCTCGCCGTCCAGCACCAGCTCCGCGAGCTCGCCGCGGAAGCGCCGCCGCCAGCCGCCGGCGCCCCACCGGCGGGCGACGGCCTCCAAGGCCAGGAAGCCCACATTGTGGCGGTGCCGGGCGTACTGCGGGCCCGGATTGCCGAGCCCGACCAGGAGCCACACGGCCACGTCCTCCGAACGGGGCTCACGTCTCTTCGCCGCCCTCGCCCTCGCCTTCGCCCTCGGCGGCCCCCTCCGTCGCCACCGTCGGCGGCACGATCACGCAGATGGTGAAGTCGCGGTCGCGGATGGTGGGCTCGACGCCTTCCGGCAGCTTCACATGGCTGATGTGGACGGAATCGCCGATGTCGAAGCCGGCGAGATCCACCTCGATCCGCTCGGGGATGGCGTCGATGGGACACTCCAGCTCGATGGCGCGGCGCACGATGTTGAGGACACCGCCCCGGCGCAGACCCGGGCACTGCTCCTGCCCCACGAATTCCACCGGCACCTCCACCTCGATGCGGGCGCCGGCCTCGGCCCGCAGGAAATCGATGTGCAGCGGCAGGTCGGTGACGGGATGGAGCTGCACCTCGCGCGGGACGACGGGGATGCGGCGGCCGTCCAGCTCCAGGATCACCACCGAGCTGGTGAGGCGGGGATTGCGCACCACCGCCCGCTGGAACTCGTTGAAGCCGATGGCGATCATCTCGGGCGGCTCCTTCCCGCCGTACAGGATGGCCGGGATCTTCCCCTGCCGGCGCACGGCCCGCGCGGGTCCGGTGCCGGCCTTCTCGCGGCGTTCCGCCCGGAAGACGATCTGCTCGCTCATGCTCCTCCTCTCCTTCGCCCCTCCGTGCCGTCGCCCCGCGGGGCCGCACGGACAGACCCTCGGCCGAGATAGTCCGGCCGTCTCAGTCGAACAGGCTCGAGACCGAGGTCTCGCTCGAGATGCGGTGGATGGCCTCGCCCATGAGCGGCGCCACCGACAGCACCCGGATCTTCTCGGTGACCCGCACCGCCTCGGTGGGACGGATGCTGTCGGTGATCACCAGCCGCTCGAGGCGGCTCGCGGCGATGCGCGCCACCGCCCCCGCCGACAGCACGCCATGGCAGACATAGGCGTAGACGGCGGCGGCCCCGTTCTCGAGGAGGGCCTCGGCGGCGTTGACCAGCGTCCCGCCGGAATCGACGATGTCGTCTACCAGCACGCAGCGCTTGTCCCGCACGTCGCCGATCACGTTCATCACCTCGGAGACGCCGGCCCGCTCGCGCCGCTTGTCGATGATGGCGAGGCCCACGTCGAGCCGCTTGGCGAAGCCGCGCGCCCGTGTCACGCCGCCCACGTCCGGCGAGACGATCACCAGGTCCTCGGTGCCGAGATTGTTGCGGATGTCCGGCACCATGAGCGGGGTCATGTAGAGATTGTCGACGGGGATGTCGAAGAAGCCCTGGATCTGGCCGGCGTGCAGCTCCAGGGTCAGCACCCGGCTGGCGCCGGCGGTGGTGATGAGATTGGCCACCAGCTTGGCCGAGATGGGCGTGCGGGGACTGGTCTTGCGGTCCTGGCGGGCGTAGCCGAAGTAGGGGATCACCGCGGTGATGCGGCGGGCGGAGGCGCGCCGGAGCGCGTCGACGATGATCAAAAGCTCCATGAGATTGTCGTTGGCCGGGAAGGAGGTGCTCTGGATCACGAACACGTCCTCGCCGCGCACGTTCTCGTGGATCTCGACGAACACCTCCATGTCGGCGAAGCGGTGGACGGTGGCCCGCGTCAGCTCCACGCGCAGCGACGCGGCGATGGCCTCCGCCAGCGGGCGGTTGCTGTTGCCGGCGATCAGCTTCATGGGAGGGCGTCCGCTCGGTGGTGGGTGGCCGGACCGTGCGCGCCGCTCACTTAGGGCCCGCCCACGGCCCTGTAAAGCGGCGGCGGCCGCCGTGACGCTCCCACCGGTCGCACCCGCCGGCGCCCTCGACGCCACCCGCCCCGGCGCACATATCACCGCCACCCGGACCGCGCGTCCGCGAACCGACCCGGATCGAGACCATGGCCGGCAGCGTCAACAAGGTGATCCTCGTGGGCAATCTCGGGCGCGACCCCGAGGTGCGCTACACCCAGGACAACCGCAAGATCGTCCATCTCTCCGTCGCCACCAGCGAGCGCTGGACCGACCGCGCCAGCGGCGAACGGCGCGAGCGCACCGAATGGCATCGGGTGGTGATCTTCAACGAGCAGCTCGCCGAGATCGCCGAGCGCTATCTCGCCAAGGGCCGGGCCGTCTACATCGAGGGCCAGCTCCAGACCCGCCGCTGGACCGACCAGAACGGTCAGGAACGCTGGACCACCGAGGTGGTGATCCCGCGCTTCCGCGGCGAGCTGGTGCTGCTGGGCGGCCGCGGCGACGCGGCGCCGGAGCCGGCCGCGGGCGGCGCGGACTTCACGACCGAGGCACGGGCGCCCCGCGCCGCCGGCGGTGAACCCGCGGGCCGACGCGAGGGCGGTTTCGACGACCTCGACGACGACATCCCCTTCTGAGGATCCCCTCTCGGCATCGCGGGGACCCGCTCCTCAGTCGGCGCGGGCCGCCGCGCCCAGGACGGCGCGGCCCAGCTGGTGGAGGGCGCGGGCCAGCTCCGGCCGGGCCACGGTCGCCACCGTCCGCTCCAGCCGCGCGAGGGCCTCCGGCGAGGGCGGCGGGGCGGGCCTCGGGGCCGGGCGGCGCGGCGGCCGCGGGATCGGCGCCGTCTCGAAGGCGAGACGGGCGATGGCCGGCATGCCGAGATAGGCGTTGATGCGCTCGATCAGTTGGGGGGCGGTGTGGCGCAGCTCCAGCACGGTGCCGCCGCCGGCCCGGATCACCAGCGTGCCGCCGCGGCTGCGCCCGTGGGGAAAGCGGACCCGTACCGGAAGACAGCGGCCGGCCAGATCGGGGCCCACGATCCGCGCCCAGTCGGTGATCAGGGTGGCCCGCACGAAGCCGCGGGCACGGGCGCCCGGCTCCAGCACCCGCGCCAGCAGCGCCGCCAGATCGCGGCTGCCCCCCTTCCGGACCTCCGGAGCCGCTGCCATGATCCGCCCGCACCACGTCCTTACCGGATATGTCCGCGCCATCGCCGCCGCCAAGCCTCGATCCCCTGCGCAGCGCCTCTGGGCGACTGCTCGCCTGGTACGACGCCCACGCCCGTGCCCTGCCCTGGCGGGCGCCGGCCGGCCACTGGCCCGATCCCTGGCGGGTGCTGGTCTCGGAGTTCATGCTGCAACAGACCACCGTGGCCACGGTGGCGACCCGTTTCGAGACCTTCCTCGCCCGCTTCCCGACGCCGCGGGCGATGGCCGAGGCGGGGGCGGACGCGGTGCTGGAGGCCTGGTCGGGCCTCGGCTACTACCGCCGCGCCCGCCATCTCCACGCCTGCGCCGCGGCCCTGGTGGCGCGGCACGGCGGTCGGGTGCCGGCGGAGGAGACGGCACTGGCGGCGTTGCCCGGCGTCGGCCCCTACACGGCGGCGGCGGTGGCGGCCATCGCCTTCGACCGGCCGACGGTGCCGGTGGACGGCAATGTGGCGCGGGTGCTGCTGCGGGTGCTGGGCCTCGACTGGCCGCTGCCGGGCGCCCTCGCCCGTCTGCGCCGGCTCGCCCCCGCCCTGGCGCCGCCGGTGCGCGCCGGTGATCACGCCCAGGCCCTGATCGAGCTGGGGGCCCTGGTGTGCCGGCCGCGGGCGCCGGCCTGCCCGCGTTGTCCGCTGGCCGGACTCTGCGTCGCCCGCGCCGGGGGGCGCACCGACGAGCTGCCGCGGCGCGACCCGCGTCCTTCCCGGCCCGTCCGGCGGGTGCGCGCCTGGCTCGCCCACGACGGTGCCGGTCGCGTGCTGCTGCGGCGGCGACCGCCGCGGGGACTGCTGGCCGGTCTCGTGGACGTGCCCAGCGAGCCGCTGCGGGCCGGAGAGACGGGGGGCGGACCGCCGCTCGCCGCCGACTGGAGGCCGCTTCCGGGCGAGGTGCGCCATCTCTTCACCCACCTCGAGCTGCGGGTGCGGCTGCACCTGGCGCGGGTTCGGGCGTCCCCGCCACCCGGACGGCCCCCGCCGGAGGGCGTCTTCTGGTGGCCCCTCGCCCGCCTCGAGGCCCTGCCCCTCGCCACCCTCGGCCGTCGCCTCCTGGCTCACGCCGGACTGCTGCCTTCGGGCCGCCAGGCGTCCGGCAGGTGACGGGGCAGGCCGCGGGCCGGGACCGCCACCAGATCGAAGCGCAGGCGCAGCCCCGCCAGATCCGGGCGCACCGCCAGCAGCCAGCGGGCGGCCGCCTCGATGCGCCGGCGCTGGACCGGGCCGAGGGCCGCCCGCGCCGCCTCGGGATCCGGTCGGCGCTTGACCTCCACCACCGCCAGCACCCCACCCCGCACCGCCACCAGATCCAGCTCGCCCACCGGCGTGCGCAGCCGCCGGTAGAGGATGCGATAGCCGCGAAGGCGCAGCCACAGGGCCGCCCGCCACTCGCCGCCGCGGCCGCGGGCGAGGCGCCGGCGGCGTTCACGACGACCGGACCCGTTCCCCCACCAGGGCGAGCGCACGGCGGTAGACCTCCCGACGGGGCCGCTGGAAGCGATCGGCGACCTCGGCCACGGCATCGCGCAGCGAACACCGCGCGAGGGCCTCGCGCAGCGCCTCGTCCAGCGCCGCCTCGTCCACCTCGTCCCCCACCGCCGCGGGCGGGGCGACCACCAGCACCAGCTCGCCCCGCGGCGGGCCCTCCGCCTCGATCCGTGCGGCCAGCTCGCCGAGCCGGCCGCGACGGCACTCCTCGTGGAGCTTGGTGATCTCCCGCACCAGGGCCGCCTCGCGGTCGCCCAGCACCCGGGCGGCGTCCCACAGGCTCTCGGCGATGCGATGGGGCGCCTCGTAGATCACGAGGGTGGCGGGGATGCGGGCGAGCTCCGCCAGCACCGCGCGGCGGCGGGCGCGGCGGGGCGGCAGGAAACCCTGGAAGAAGAAGCGGTCGGTGGGCAGGCCGGAGACGGAGAGGGCGGCGATGGCCGCCGACGGACCGGGTACGGCCCGGACCGGAATGCCGCGGGCGTGGGCCTCCCGCACCAGCCGGTAGCCGGGATCGGCGATGGTGGGAGTGCCGGCATCCGAGACCAGCGCCACCACCGCCCCCCGCTCGAGCTCGGCGAGGATCGCCGGCCGCACCCGCGGGGCGTTGTGCTCGTGATAGCTCCGCAGCCGGGCGGTGATCCCGAAGTGGCGGAGCAGCCGGCCGGTGACCCGGGTGTCCTCGCACACCACCAGATCCGCCGCCGCCAGCACCGCCCGCGCCCGCGGCGAGAGATCGCCCAGATGGCCGATGGGCGTGGCCACCACCCACAGCCCCGCTCGCGGTTGCTCCGGCCCCTCCGGCGCACTAGGCTCGCCCGCGGATGGTCGGGATGCGCGGGGCATGGCGCGCCTTCACCCCTTCCGCCGCGCCGGGAACGCTCGCCTCGGCCCGGCGCTGGTGCTGGTCCTGGCTCTCGCGGCCTGTGCGCCGCCACGTCCGCCGGCGCCGCCGCCCACGCCCCCGCGCCAGGTGCGACCGGCGCCGCCGGTGGAACCGTCGCGGCCCGCCGGACCGCCCACCGTGGCCCTGCTGCTGCCCCTCTCCGGACCGGCCGCCGCCGTCGGCCGCGATCTCCTCGATGCCGCCACTCTCGCCCTCTTCGATTCGCCCGAGACGGATCTGGTGCTGCGGCCGCGCGATACCAGCGGTACGGGCGAAGGGGCGCGGGCGGCGGCCCGCGAGATCCTCGGCGAAGGGATACGACTCGTGATCGGTCCGCTCTTCGCCGGCTCCACCCGCGCCCTCGCGCCCCTCGTCCGCCCCGCGCGGACGATGGTTCTCTCGCTCTCCAACGACGCCGCGGTGGCCGCCCCGCCCGTCCACGTCCTGGGCTTCCGGCCGGAGGAACAGCTGGAACGCATCCTCCGCCACGCCCGTGCCGAGGGGCTCGCCCGCATCGCCCTGCTGGCACCGGACGACGCCTACGGGCGGCGGGTGGTGGAGGCGTGGCGGAGGCTCGCCCCCGTCCTCGGCCTCGATCCGGCCCTGGTCCTGACGTACGGCGACGACGAGACGGAACTCTCCGACCGGCTGCGTCCCTTCACCGCCTACGACGCCCGGCGCCGGGCGCTGGCGGCACGCATCGCCGAACTCGAGGTGCGGGCGGACGATCCCGCCGTCCGCCGCGAACTCCAGGAACTCCGGAGCCGCGACACCTGGGGACCGCCGCCCTTCGACGCGGTGCTGATCGCCGACGGCGGTCTGCGCCTGCGTTCGGTGGCGGCGCTGCTGCGCTACTACGACGCCGGTGCCGGAACGGTCCGGCTGCTGGGCACCGCCCGTTGGCTGGAGGGGGACGGCGAGAAGGCCCTCGTCCGCCGTCCGGAGTTCGCCGGCGCCCGCATCGCCGCCCCCGATCTCGATCTCGCCCGCGCCTTCGCCGCGCGCTTCCGCGACATCTTCGGCCGCGATCCGGCACCGGTGGCGGTCCTGGCCTACGATGCGGTGGCGGCGGTGGTGGCGGTGCGGCGGCGGGCCGACCGGCTCGATCCCCGCGCCCTGCTGACGCCGCGGGGGTTCCGCGGCTTCGCCGGCATCCTGCGGCTGCGCCCCGACGGCACCGCCCAGCACGGCCTCGCCGTCTACGAAGTGGGACCCGCGGGGCTCGAGCTGGTGGACCCGGCGCCGACCCGTTTCGACTTCGCGGCCGGAACCCCGTCCCGCGGGGGCAGCTCGACGGTGGCGAACCAGAAGCGCACGATGGCCTCCGCCACCCGTTGAAGCTCGCCCAGCTCCACCGGTTTCGCCACATAGCAGTTGGCGCCGAGACGATAGCAGGCCTCCACCTCCTCGGCGGCGGTGGAGGTGGTGAACACCACCACCGGCACCGTCGCCAGCACCGGATCGGCACGCATGGCCGCAAGCAGCTCGCGGCCATGACGGCCGGGAAGATTCAGGTCCAGCAGCACCAGATCCGGCAGTCCCCGCCCCGTCTCCGCCCGCTCCCGCAGCAGGGCCAGCGCCCGATCGCCGTCGGCCACGTGCTCGATGCAGCCCGACCAGGCCACCTCGCCGAAGGCCTCCACGGCGAGCCGGGCGTCGGCGGGATTGTCCTCCACCAGCAGCACCCGTCGGCGCGGCGCACCCGGTCGCGGCGTGATCACCGCAATGGTTCCGATCACGGGACGGGGCCCTCCTTCACCCAGGACGTGATCGTCATGGCGGAACCATGACCCGAAGGTTGACAAACCGGTCGCCATGGGATGCAGTGAAGGCGTATCATCGGATGGATGGAACGGGCGAGGTGACGGTGAGCGGAGATCCCGGTTCCGGCCCGGCCGGTTTTCGCAGCATCGCGCGCGGCGTGCTGGCGCCGGACCCGCCCCGCCCGCGGACGTCGGCCGTCCCGTCCGGCGATCCCGATGCCGGCTCCAGGCGGGCCATCGTCGTGCTGGGCGATGCCGCCACCGGCCCGCTGCTGGCCGACATGCTGGTGCGGGCCGGTGCCGTGGACGTGGTCGCCGGCGGCGATCCCCGCGAGGCGCTCGCCCGCCTCGAGTCCTGCGCCACCCTGGTGGTGGACATGGAGGCGGTGCCCGAGCCCTGGGCCCTCGCGCGCCACGCCCGCGCCCGCGACGTGGCGGTGGGGCTGGTGTTCGTGGGCAGCGACGTGGAGGCGGTGGAGGAGCGCGCCCTCGAACTGGGCGTCGCCGAGGTGCTGGACTGGGACGAGGTGGACGGCGGTGCCCTGCTGCGGGCCTGCCGGCGGGCGGCGTGGCGGGCCCGCGACCGCGCCCGGCTCCATCGTCTCGCCCGCAGTGATCCCGCCACCGCCCTCGCCAGCCCGCTGCGGCTGCGCGACCGGCTGGCCACCGCCCTCGCCGCCGCCCGTCGTCGCGGGGCGCTCTGCGGCTGTTTCCACCTGCTGCTGGGCCAGGACGACCGCCCCGCGCCCGCCGGCGACGGACTCGGCGGACGTCTCGAGACCCTGGCCGCCCTCCTCGCGCACCGCCTGCGGCGGGCGGACACGGTGGCGCGGCTGGGACCGGCCGAGATCGGCGTGCTGGTGGAGGACCTCAGGCGGCCCGAGGACGCGGTGACGGTGACCCGCAAGCTGGATGCGGCCGCCCGCGAGGCGGGCTTCCTGCCGGGGTTCGACCTCTTCGGCGGCGTCACCCTCGGCCCCGGGACCGGCGACGGCGTGGAGCCGATGCTGGCGGCGGCCCTGGACGCGGCCGGCCGTGCCCGGCGGGAACGCCGTGCCTTCGCCTTCGCCGATCCCGGCTTCGACGCCCGCGCCCGGGCCCTGCTGGAGGCGGCGGCGGCCCTGGACGAGGATCTCGCCGCCGATCGTCTCGCCCCGGTGCTGCACCCACGGATCGCCCTCCATCCGGGCCCCGCCGGCTACGAGATCGGCTTCGCCTGGGCCCATGGCGGCTGCGGCCGCCTCGAGGGCGAGGCCCTGGCCGACCTCGCCGCCTGCGTGGGACTCGCCGACCGGCTGGCGGAACGGCTGCTGGAGGCGACCCTCCGGATGGGCGTCACCTGGCGGGAGGCGGGTCTCGGCGACTTCCATCTGGCCGTTCCCCTGCCGACGCGCCGGGCGCTCGCCCACCTCGATCTCGCCGAACGGATGGCGACGCTGCTGGACCGCCATCGGCCGCCGCCGGGCTGTGTCGAGCTGGAGCTCGGCGAGGCACATCTGCTCCAGGCGCTCGAGACGCCCTCGCTGTTGCGCGATCTCGCGGCGCTGCCGGTCCGTCTCGCCGTCCGCGGCTTCGGCCGCGGACCGACGTCGCTGCGCCTCCTCTGGGAGCTGCCGCTGGACACCGTGCGCATCGCCGCCGGCACCTTCACCCCGCCACCCGGCCGCAACGAGCCGCCGGTCTTCGAGCTGGTCCGGCTGGCCAAGGCGGCGGGGCGGCGGGTGGTGGTGGAGGTGGACGGGATGGACCGCCTCCCGGCGCTGCGCCGCCTCGGCTGCGATGCCGTGCAGTGGGTGCGCGGACGCCCCGCCCTGACGGAGGACGAGGCCCGTCGCCGCCTCCTGCGGGAACGCGGCGCTCGCACCGCGGCGCCGGCCGAGAATCCCGGATCGACCCACGATCCCTCTCCGGACACCCGTGCCGAGCCTGAGGGAGACGGGTTAACAAAGTCCTGACGGTACGGCCGGCGAGGCCGTCTTCCGTACTCCGGGATGGTCAGGGACCGCCGATGCGGCCGGCGTCCAACGGCAGCAGCACCCCCGTCAGTGACGGCGTCCGCAGCACGAAGCGTACCGCTTCCGCGATCTCCTCCGGCGTCGTGCGGCGGCCCAGCGGACTCCGCGCCGTGATCCGGGCCGCCTCCCCCTCGCTGCCCGGGGCCGGCAGCACCAGGTCCGGCGCCAGCGCCACCACCCGCACCCGCGGCGCCAGCCGCCGCGCCAGCACCCGCGTCGCCGCCCACAGCCCGGCCTTGGCCACGGTGTAGGCGAGGCGGCGGGCGGTGGGGGCGAGGATGCGGGCGTCCAGCATCTGCACCACCACCCCCTCCGCCGCCGGCGGCAGCGCCCGGGCGAGGGCCAGGGTGAGGGCCACCGGCGCCTCCAGATCGACGGCGAGCTGGTCGCGGAAGGCGCTGCGGTCGAAGCCGGTGTGGGCGTCGTCGGTGAAGCGCGAGGCATTGTTGACGAGGAGCCCCGGCACGCCCAGCCCGTCCACCGCCCGTGCCATCAGCTCGTCCACCTCCCGGGGCCGGGCGAGGTCCGCCGGCAGCAGGAGGCAGCGCCGGCCGAGCGCGCGGACGGCCGCCGCCACCTCCCGGGCCTCCGCCGCCGAGCGCCGGTAGTGGAGGGCGATGTCGAAACCGTCGCGGGCGAGGGCCAGCGCCAGCACGCGGCCGAGACGGCGGGCGGCGCCGGTGATCAGCGCCCGCCGCGGCAGCCGCGGCGAGGGCGCCGTCATGTCAGCGCCGACGCAGGAAATTCTCGGCGTAGGACTTCGGCACGAAGGCGCGCTCGTGGGGCTCGTCCACGGTGTAGGGGATGCCGTGGCGTTCGCACCAGGCCACCGCCGCCTCCCGGCTGGGGAAGCGGAGCCGCACCTGCTGGGCGGTGTCGCCGGAACCCACCCAGCCCACCAGCGCCTCCGCCTCGCGCCGTTCCGCCGGATCGAACTCCACCACCCAGAAGCGGGTCCTGGCGCGGCCCGAGGAGACGGCCGTCTTGGCCGGACGGTAGATGCGCGCGCTCATCCTCCTCCACTCCCCTCCTGTCCGCCGTCCGCCCACTGCCGCCGCAGCCTCGCGCGACGGGCCTCGAGATGGAGCAGCGGCACCACGGCGGTGGCGGCCACGATCTCCCCGCGCCGGCGCCGGGCGAAGGCCTCCTCGGCCGGCATCGGCACGGTCCGGATGTCCTCCTGTTCGTCGTCGCGGCCGAACACCCCGGGCTCCGCGGGCGCCGCCACCTCCGCCACGAACACCTCCACCCGCTCGCTGGTCCCGCCGGGACTGGAGCGATAGGCCCCCACATGGAGGAGCCGCCCCGCCTCGAGCCCCGTCTCCTCCCGGAGCTCGCGCCGCGCCACCTGCTCCGGCGTCTCGCCGGGCTCGACGATGCCCGCCACCGCCTCCAGCAACCACGGCCCCTCCGGCGCCTCCAGCGCGCCCACCCGGAACTGCTCGATCAGCACCACCACGTCCCGCACCGGGTCGTAGGGCAGCACCGCCACGGCGTCGGGCTGGAGCAGCCGCTCGCGCACCAGCGGCGGCGTCCAGCCGCCGGCGAAGCGCTCGTGGCGCAGCCGCAGGATCTCGAAGCGATAGAAACCCTCGTGGAGACGCCGGCGGTCGAGGATCTCGAAATGGCGGCGCGGACGGCTCACCGGCGCGGTCCCGGAATCAGGAGAAGGCCTTGAAGGTGATGAGGGTGAAGGTGTCCTGGACGCCCGGCAGTGTCTGCACCCGGCTGGTGACGAAACGGCCGATGTCCACCTCGTCGTCCAGGTGGAATTTCATGATGAGATCGTACTGCCCGGAGATGGAGTACACCTCCGAGACCTGCTCGATCTCCTGCACGGCGGCGTCGGCCACCTCGTACGCCTTGCCGAGCTGGCACTTGACCAGCACGAACACCGTCCTCATCGACTCGCCCTCTCCTTGGCGCCCCCGCGCAGCGGGATCGGGACCAGCAGGAAGCGCGGCACGTGGTCGCCCATGCCGCGCACCGGCTCCGCCGGCGTCCGCGCCGCTCCGCCACCGTTGCCGTCGCCGCGGGCCCCGCTCTCGGCGGTGGCCGTCGCCCGCCGCCGGCGTCGCCGGCGCGTCCCGCTCCCGTCCGTCGACTCGGCGCGCTTCCCGGTCTCCGCCTCCCCCGGCCGGGACGGACTCGTCGCCGTCGGTGCCGGCGCCTCCGCCCGCCCCTCACCATCGGGCCGCCGGCGGCGCTCGCGGTCCGCATCCCCGGCCGCCGCCTCGGCGGCCAGCTCCAGCCGCGGCACCCGCCGCCCGGTGAGCCGCTCGATGGCGGCCACCTGACGGGCGTCGGCCGGCGTGATCAGGGTGAAGGCGCGGCCACGGTGGCCGGCGCGGCCGGTGCGGCCGATGCGGTGGACGTAGTCGTCGGCCGACAGCGGCACGTCGTAGTTGATCACCACCGGCAGCTCGACGATGTCGAGCCCCCGCGCCGCCACGTCGGTACACACCAGGAGGTGCACCTCGCCCGCCCTGAATCGCTCGAGGGTGCGCAGCCGCACGCTCTGCTCGAGATCACCGTGGATGTCCTCGGCGTCGAAGCCGAGACGACGCAGATGGCGGGTGAGGGCGGCCACCTCCCGCTTGGTGTTGCAGAAGATCATGGCCTTGTCGATGCCCTCCGTACGCAGCAGCCGTACGAGGGTCGCCCGCTTCTCCGCCGTCTCCGTGGGCACGAAGACGTCGTCCACCAGCTCGGCCTTGCGCGCCGGCGGCGAGACCGCCACCTCGACGGCGTCCGGCATGAAGGTCTCGGCCAGTCGCCGCACCTCCTTCGGCATGGTGGCCGAGAACAGGAGCGTCTGACGCCGCCGCACCAGCAGCCGGACGATGCGCTCCACGTCGGGCATGAAGCCCATGTCCAGCATGCGGTCGGCCTCGTCGATGACGAGGATCTCCACGCCCCCCAGCAGGATGCGGCCGCGCTCGAACCAGTCCAGGAGCCGCCCCGGCGTGGCGATCACCACGTCCACCCCCTTCTCGAGGGCCCGCTCCTGTTCACCCATGCCGACGCCGCCGATGAGCAGCGCCCGGCTCAGCCGGAGATGGCGGGCGTAGCGGTCGAAGTTCTCGGCCGTCTGGGTGGCGAGCTCGCGGGTGGGCGAGAGCACCAGCGCCCGCGGCATGCGTGCCCGGCTGCGGCCGGTGCTGAGGATGTGGAGGATGGGCAGCAGGAAGGAGGCGGTCTTGCCGGTACCGGTCTGGGCGATGCCCACGAGATTGCGGCCGGCCAGCACCTCCGGAATCGCCCGCGCCTGGATGGGCGTCGGGCGCTCGTGCCCGGCCTCCTTCACCGCTTCCAGGATCTCTTCACGCAGGCCGAGGTCCGCGAAGGTCGCGGTTTCCTGGGTCACGATCGCGTTCTGCAAGTCTTCCGCCCGTCGTCGACTGCGGGATGGCGCGCCACGAGAGGCCCCGCCCGCGGCGGGACCCGTCCGCCATATGGGGGCCGCCGGCCGGAGGTCAACGGGACGGACCGGCGCCTGCCGCCTCCGCGCGCAGCACCTCCACCGGCAGGCGCACGCCCGTGCCGGCGAGTCCGCAGTAGCCGCCGGGGTTCCTCGCGAGATACTGCTGGTGCGCCGGTTCCGCCGGATAGAAGGGGCCGGCGGGGGCGACCTCGGTGGTGACGGACCGCACCCGGCCGGCCCGGGCGAGGGCCTCGGCATAGAGGTCGCGGGCGCGCCGGGCGAGGGCGAGATCCGCGTCGGTGGTGGCGTAGATGGCACTGCGGTACTGGGTGCCCACGTCGGCGCCCTGGCGCATGCCCTGGGTGGGATCGTGGTTCTCGAAGAAGAGCTGCAGGAGCCGCGGCAGATCCACCCGTGCCGGGTCCCACACCACCCGCACCACCTCGGCATGACCGGTGCGGCCGCTGCACACCTCGGCGTAGGTGGGCCAGGGGGTGTGGCCGCCGGCATAGCCCACGCAGGTCACCCACACCCCGGGCTCCCGCCAGAACAGCCGCTCGGCCCCCCAGAAACAGCCCATGCCGAAGAGGATCACGCCGAATCCCCCGGGAAAGGGCGGATGCAGCGGCCGGCCGGTGACGGCGTGGCGCTCCGCCAGCGGATAGGCCGCGGCCGGCCGTCCGGGCAGCGCCTCCCCGGGCGTGGGCAGCCGCGTCTTCCCGCCCGTTCCGATCATCGTCCGAGCCCCACCAGTTCCAGTTCCTCGGGCCAGGTGACCACATAGCCGAACACGATCTCCCGCCCCTCGCCGGGGCCGAGGGCGAGCCGCCAGGCCACCGCCCCCCGCACGCCTCCGGCATCCCGCACGTCCGGCGGCGTGGTGTCGTCGGTCGGGGTCACCTCGATGCGTTCGTCGCGCGGCACCGGCAGCCGCTCCGTGACGGTGACGGTGAGCGGCCGATCGTGGCCGTTGTGGACGCGGATGCGCCAGCGACGTTCCAGACGTCTCCGACCGCCGAAGATGCCGGCCGCGCCGCGGAGATCACCGAGCTCGGTACGCTCCACCCGCACATAGGGATCGATGCCGAAGCCCAGCACCAGTTCGTCGCCGGGGGCGAGGCCGGGGATGCGATCCTCGCCCACGGGCGCGCCGTCGCGGACGAGGCGCACCGGCCCGCCGGCCACTGCCAGTGGCCCGGTGTGGCGGGCCCGCGCCACCACCCGCGGCCGCGGATCGAGGGCCGGCACCACCTCCACGCCCACCTCCGCCGCGAGGACGATCCGCTCCAGCGTCAGCCACAGCTCGCGGCCGTCGGCCGGCAGGTCCACCGGCCCCGGGACGGTGAAGAGGGCGTGGAAGGGCCGGCGCTCGGGCGTGGCCATGCGGGCCGCCCGTTCGGCGCCACGCGGCACCAGGGCCATCGCCGGCGGCTCCGGCGCGGGCGGGGCCGGCTCGCGGAGATCCACCCAGAGCGGATCCGGATGCGGCGGCGAGGGAGGACGGCGCGGATCGGTGGTGGCGACGGCGAGCCGTACGGCGCGCCAGTCCTCGCCGGTGCGCTGCCACACCCGTGCCCGCCGCGCCAGCACCAGCCGTCCCGTGGTGCCGTCCAGCCGGGCCTCCAGCAGGGGTTCGGCGGCGGCCTCGTCGCTGCGGTGCACCAGCCGCAGCGCCACCGGCCCCGGACGGGTGACGGTGATCCCCAGCACCAGCTCCGCGACGGCGCGGCGGCCGGTGCGCAGGGACTCGAGCTCGCGCTCGAGGGCGTCGATCTCGCGCTCGAGACGGACCGCCGCCCGCTCCTCCTCGCGGATCAGGGTGAGGACCTCGAGGGCGCCGGTGCCCACGGTCTCCCACGCCCGCCGCCAGGTGGCGGGCGCCGCCTCGCCGGCCGCGAGCCCGCGGCCCGCTCCCTCGGCGGCCATCTCGCCGATGCGGCGGATCAGTTCCAGCTGGATGCGGCCCGCCTCGATCCGGTCGCGATGCTCGCGGCGCGCCGCCCGCAGCGCCTCGATGCGACGCTCCAGCTCGCGCTCGCGCGGCGAGGCCGCCTCCGCCCCCGGCACCACCCGCAGGGCCAGCGTCCGCACCGCCGCCGCATCGGTCGGTGCCAGAACCACGTCGAGGGAGGCGGCGTCGAGACCGGCCGGCAGATCCGTCACCACCAGCCGGTCGGTGTCGGTCCCCAGCCTCACCTCCACCCGCCGCTCCACGAGGGCGCCGGCGGGATCGAGGACCACCCGCGCCACCGGTGCCCCGACCCGCACCTCCGCCGCCGTGGCGGGGAGCACCGCGAGCACCGCCACCACCATCCCGAGCCCTGCCACCCGCATCCGCCGATCCCTCACCGCCGCGTGCCGTCTCCGCGATCCCCGGTGTCGAGGGCCTCGGCCTCGTCCCGGGAAAGCCGGGTCAGGCGGGCCAGGGGCGGCTTGCGCCAGCTCGGCTGCAGATGGGCGTCGGCCGAGGTCACCCGCACCCGGCCCTCGCCGTAGACCGTCACCTCGATGTCACCGGCCTCCACCACCAGCACCTGACGGCGCTCCAGCCTCACGCGATGCCATTCCGCCACCGGATCGCTCTCCGCTCGCGGACGCCCGCTTGCGTCCGCCTTCCCGGAGCCTAGTGTGCCATCCGCGGGCGGCGGGACAAGGGACGGGCTCGCGAACGGGAGGGACGGGGTGGATTTCGGCGAATATGCCCGTCACGATGCGGTGGCCCTCGCCGATCTGGTGCGGCGGCGCCAGGTGACGCCGGCGGAGCTGCTGGCGCTGGCCCGGGCGCGGGCGGAGGCGGTGGGGCCGCATCTCGGCTGCGTGTCCATCGACGATGGCGACTTCGCCGAGGCGCACCTGGCGCGCGGCGTGCGGGACGGGCCCTTCGCCGGCGTGCCGCTGCTCCTCAAGGACCTCTACGCCTTCCTCGCGGGCACGCGCATCTCCAACGGCAGCCGGCTGGTGCGCGACTGGACGGCGCCCTCCGACGCCACCCTCGTGGTCCGCCTGCTCGCGGCCGGCTTCGTCCCCTTCGCCAAGACCACGAGCCCCGAATTCGGCCTCAACGTGGTGACGGAGCCGGTGCTCCACGGCGCCTGCCGCAATCCGTGGGACCCGGCCTTCAGCCCCGGCGGCTCCTCCGGCGGCGCCGCGGCGGCGGTGGCGGCCGGGGTGGTACCGGTGGCGCACGCCAGCGACGGCGGCGGCTCCATCCGTATCCCCGCCTCCCACTGCGGCCTCGTGGGTCTCAAGCCGAGCCGTGCCCGCACGCCGGTGGGGCCGGCGGTGGGCGAGGTGTGGAGCGGCCTCGCCGTCGGCTTCGTCCTCACCCGCACCGTGCGGGATGCGGCGGCGGTCCTGGACGTGCTGGCCGGCCCCGAGCCGGGTGATCTCTACGCCTCCCCCGAGCCCGGCGGTCGCTTCGCCGACGCCCTGGACCGCGATCCCGGCCGGTTGCGCATCGGCCTCCTGCGGCGGCCGCCGCACCCGGCGGTGCGGGTCCATCCGGAGGTGGCGGCGGTGGTGGAGGCGGCGGCGGACTTCCTCGACGGGCTCGGTCACGCCGTGGAGGAGACGGACGTCCCCCTCGACGGCGCACGCTTCGCCGAGGCCTTCCTCGCCGTGGTGGCGGTCAACGTCGCCCGCGACGTGGCCTGGTGGTCGCGGACCACCGGCCGGCCCGCCGACGGCGAACATCTGGAGACGGCGACCCTCGCCCTGGTGGAACGGGGGCGCGCGCTGTCGGCGGTGGCCTTCCTCGAGGCGCTGCGCACGGTGCAGGGAGCCGCCCGCGCCCTGGGACGTGTCTTCGCACGGTTCGACCTGCTCCTGTCGCCGGTGTGCGCGCTGCCGCCGCCGCGGGTGGGCGAGATCGACCAGAACGGTCCCGATCCGGAGGCGTTCCTCGCCCGCAACCTGCCCTACGTCACCTTCACCCACGTCTACAATGCCGCCGGCTGCCCGGCCCTGGCCCTGCCCTTCGGGCGGACCGGCGCCGGGCTGCCCGTGGGGATCATGCTGGGGGCCCCGCTGGGCGCGGAGACGAGGCTGCTCGCCCTCGCCGCCGTCCTCGAGCGGGCGCGGCCCTGGCCCCGGCTCGCGCCCTTCGCGCCGCCGCCCCGATGACGGCACGATCCGGCGGACCCTCGCCCCGGCCTCCCTTCGTCCCCTCCCCTCCTCCCGTCGAGGCCCCACCGGCGAAACCGTCACGGGGTTGGCACGCGACTTGCTGAATGCAGGGCGAGACGGATCCGACCCGACCGACGGGGAGAGGACGGAGGATGATGGAACGACCCATGCGCTCGGCCCTGCGGCTCGCCGCCGGTGCGGCCGTCGGGCTCGCCCCCATGGGGGCCCTGGCCCAGACCGACACCCCCACGCTGGATACCGGCGATACCGCGTGGATGCTCACCTCCACCGCCCTGGTGCTGATGATGACCATCCCCGGGCTCGCCCTCTTCTACGGCGGGATGGTACGCAAGAAGAACGTGCTGAGCGTGCTGATGCACGTCTTCGCCGTCACCGCCGCCATGAGCGTGCTGTGGATGGTGGCGGGCTACAGCCTCGCCTTCGCCGAGGGCACGCCCTACGTGGGCGGCCTCTCCAAGGTCTTCCTCGCCGGCATCGGCGTGGACACGCTGAGCGGCACCATTCCCGAGACGGTGTTCGCCACCTTCCAGATGACCTTCGCCATCATCACGCCGGCGCTGGTGGTGGGCGCCTTCGTGGAGCGCATGAAGTTCGCCGCCATGCTGCTGTTCCTCTCCATCTGGCTCTTGGTGGTCTACGCGCCGGTGGCCCACTGGGTGTGGGGCGGCGGTTTCCTCGGCGACGACGGCGTGCTGGACTTCGCCGGCGGCACGGTGGTCCACATCAACGCCGGCGTCGCCGGTCTCGTCGCCGCCGTCATGGTGGGCCGGCGCGAGGGCTACGGCCGCGAACTCATGGCGCCCCACGACCTGCGCCTCACCCTGATCGGCGCCTCGCTGCTGTGGGTGGGCTGGTTCGGCTTCAACGCCGGCTCGGCGGTGGCCGCGAACGGGCTCGCCGGCATGGCCATGCTGGTGACCCAGGTGGCCACGGCGGCGGCGGCCCTCACCTGGATGTTCCTGGAATGGGGCCTCCGCGGCAAGCCGTCGCTCCTGGGCATCACCACCGGTGCCATCGCCGGCCTCGTGGCCATCACTCCCGCCTCCGGCTTCGTGCTCCCCGGCGGCGCCCTGATCATCGGCATCGCCGCCGGTGCCGCTTCCTACTGGGGCGCGGTGTGGCTCAAGAACAGACTGGGCTACGACGACAGCCTCGACGTCTTCGGCGTCCACGGCATCGCCGGCATCACCGGCGCGCTGCTGACGGGCGTCTTCGCCGTCGAGGCGGTGGGCGGCACCCCCGGCCTGCTGGAGGGCAACCCCGCCCAGGTGTGGATCCAGTTCAAGGGGATCGTGGCCACCATCGTCTGGAGCGCCGTGGCCTCGGCGGTCATCCTCAAGCTGGTCGATCTGCTGGTGGGGCTCAGGGTCGACCGCGAGCAGGAGATCGAGGGGCTGGACACCGCCGAACACGGCGAGGCGGTGGCCTGAGGACGCGGCCTCACGGGCTCCCGGCCGCGGGGGGAGGTGGCACCGGCCACCTCCCCTTTTCCTTTTTCCTGCCCGCCCCGCTCACGGGACGAGGGCCGGCAGCCGCCCGCCCCGCATCAGCGCCGGCAGCTCGCCCACCAGTCCCATGGCGTGGCGCATGAAGAAACGCTTGAGGGGCGGTGCGTGCTGGACCGCGAAGAGCCCCAGATTGCGGAGGAGGCGCAGTGGTCCCGAGTCGTTGGCGAAGAGACGGTTGATGCCGTCGGTGATGGCCACCAGCGCGAGGGCGTCGAAACGCCGCCATGCCTCGTAGCGGGAAAGCGCGTCGGCGGCGCCGGGATCGAGCCCCACCCGCAGCCGTTCCACCACGATCTCCGCCAGCGCCGCCACGTCCCGCAGCGCCAGGTTCCAGCCCTGACCGGCGATGGGATGGATGCCGTGGGCGGTGTCCCCCACCAGCACCGTGCGCCGACAGGCGTAGCGCTCCGCCCACACCAGCACCAGCGGATAGGTCCAGCGCGGCCCCTCCAGCGTCACCGCACCCAGCCGGTCGCCGAAGCGGTCCGCCACCTCGGCCAGGAAGTCCTCCGCCGCCAGCGCCGCCACCGTCTCCGCCCGCGCCCGCTCCAGCGCCCAGACGATGGAGGAGCGCCGCCCCCGCATGGGCAGGACGGCGAAGGGGCCGTCCGGAAAGAAGCGCTCGACGGCCACCCCGCGGTGCGGATGTTCGTGGCGGAGGGTGCAGACGATGCCCGTCTGACCGTAGTCCCACACCCGCGCGCCGATGCCCAGCCGCTCCCGTGTGCGCGAATGGCGGCCGTCGCAGACGGCGAGGAGCGAGGCCCGGAGTTCGCTGCCGTCCCCGAGCGTCACCGTCACCCGTCCGTCTCCGCGGCGGATCTCCACCACCCGGGCCGGTGCGCACAGCCGCAGGCCGGCGAGGCTCCGCAGGCGCTCGTGGAGGGCGCGGCGGATCACCCGCGTCTCCACGATCCAGCCGAGGGGCGCGCCGTCGAGGGCGGCGCTCTCGTAGTCCACCCGCACCGGCATCCCCCCCTCCTCCACCAGGATGTCGCGGATGGGCTCCGCCTCGGCGGCCATGCCCGCGAAGGCGCCGATGGCGTCCAGCAGATGGCGCGAGGCACGGGCCACCGCCATCACCCGCCCGTCGTAGGGAGCCGAGAGGAGCCGGCGATAGTCGTCGGCCTCCACCAGTGCCACCTCGACACCGGCTCCCGCCAGCGCCACCGCGAGGGTGAGGCCGGTGAGTCCGCCACCGAGGATGATCACGTCATGGGCAGAATTCGCCATCGTGCCTCCTTTTCGGGCAGGATGCCCATGCGATCGGCAGCCCCGACGCCGAGGCTGGCACCGTCGCGAGCGGCGTCGGACCGCGACCGGGTGCCGCACCGGTGGGCGGTGCGGCCCCGCGGTGGCCGCCTCCTTCCGCGGTTCCTAAAATGAGGGCGGGCCGGGAAGGAGGAAGACCGTGCATCGCCGCGCCCTGCTCGCGGGACTCCTCGCCGCCCCCCTCGCCTCCGCCGCCCGCGGCCGCGGGCGGCCGCTGGTGGCGGCCGCCTCGGATCTCCGCTACGCCCTGGATGCCGTGGCCGACGCCTTCGTCGCGGCGGGCGGCGTGCGACCGGAGATCGTCTATGGGGCGTCCGGCCGCTTCCATCAGCAGATCGTCCGTGGCGCTCCCTTCGAACTCTATCTCGCCGCCGACGAGTCCTACGTCCTGGACCTGGCGCGGCGCGGCCTCACGGTGGACCGCGGGCGGCTCTATGCGCTGGGACGGCTCGTGCTGTTCGCGCCGACGGGTTCGGCGCTGGCGGTGGACCCGCGCCTCGACGGCCTCGCCCGGGCGCTGGCGGCGGGCCGCATCCGTCGCATCGCCGTCGCCAGCCCCGAGCACGCCCCCTACGGCATGCGGGCGCGGGAGGCGCTGCGGGCGCGCGGCCTCTGGGACGGCCTCGCCGGCCGCCTCGTGTTCGGTGCCAGCGTCGCCGAGGCGGCCCGTTACGCCTTCGCCGGCCAGGTGGACGGGGGGCTCTTCGCCCTCTCCCTCGCCCTCGCGCCGCCGGCTCGCGGCCGGGGGCGCCATGCCGTGGTGGATCCGCGCCTCCACAGCCCGCTGCGCCAGCGCATGGTGCGGCTCCGGGGCGCCTCCGCCGCCGCCGGTGCCTTCTACGACTTCCTCGCCGGCGGCACCGCCCGCACCCTCCTCGCCCGTTTCGGCTTCGGTCTGCCCGGGGAGTAGCGGTCGGTGGACTGGACCGCCCTCGCCCTCTCCCTGCGTCTCGCCGCCCTCACCTGCCTGCTGCTGGTGCCCGCGGCCCTGGCCCTCGCCCTGCTGCTGCGCCGCCTGCGGCCGGGCCCGCGGCGGCTGCTGCAGGCGCTGCTGGCGCTGCCGCTGGTGCTGCCGCCCACGGTGCTGGGCTACTATCTGCTGCTGGCCCTCGGCCGCACCTCGCCGCTCGGCGTGCTGTGGGAGGAGGTCTTCGGTCGGCCGCTGGTCTTCACCTTCGAGGGCATCCTCCTGGCCTCCCTCGTCTTCAATCTCCCCTTCGCCCTCCAGCCGCTGGCGCGGGCGGTGGAGGGGCTGCCGCGGCACCTGCGGGAGGCAGCGTGGCTGTGCGGCTTCTCCCCCCTGCGCACCTTCCTGGTGGTGGAACTGCCGCTGCTGCGGCCGGCCCTCGCCACGGCGCTGGTGCTGGTTTTCGCCCACACCCTCGGCGAGTTCGGCGTGGTGCTGATGGTGGGCGGGGCGGTGCCCGGCGAAACCCGGACCGCCGCCGTGGCCGTCTACGATGCCGTCCAGGCCCTCGACGACGACACCGCCGCCCGCATGTCGCTGGCCCTGCTGGGGCTGTCGCTCGTCGCCCTGCTCCTGTTGCAGATGGTGGAGCCCGGGCGGGGACGCCATGGCCGATGAACCCGCCCTGGCGGTGACGCTGGCACAGGCGCGGCCGATCCCGCTGGACGCCCGCTTCACCCTCGGCGCCGGCGAACTCCTGGCCCTGGTGGGTCCTTCCGGCAGCGGCAAGACCACCATCCTCCGGGCCATCGCCGGCCTCGATCCGGTCCCGCGGGCGCGGGTGGTGGTGGCCGGCGAGGTGTGGACCGACACCGCCCGCGGCATCCGCCTGCCGCCCCAGCGCCGGCGCCTCGGCATGGTGTTCCAGGACTACGCCCTCTTCCCCCACATGACGGCATTGGACAATGTGGCGGCGGCGGTGGCGGCGGGGGACCGGACGGCGCGGCGGGCGCGGGCGCGCGAGCTCCTGCGCCGCATGCACCTGGAGGGGCTGGAGGACCGCCGCCCCCACCAGCTCTCCGGCGGTCAGCGCCAGCGGGTGGCGCTGGCGCGGGCGCTGGCCCGCGAGCCGCGGGTGCTGCTGCTGGACGAGCCCTTCTCGGCGGTGGATCAGGTGACCCGGCGGCGGTTGCAGCGGGAGCTGGTGTTGCTCCGCCAGGCCGATCCCGTGCCCACGGTGCTGGTCACCCACGATCTGGACGAGGCGGTGCGGCTGGCCGATCGGCTGTGCGTGGTCCACCACGGCCGCACCCTCCAGGTGGGCACGCCCCGGGAGGTGACCACCCGGCCGGCGAGCGCCCAGGTGGCGCGGCTGGTGGATCTGCCCAACGTCTACACGGGCGAGGTGGCGGGCCACGAGCCGGCGCGCGGCCTCACCCTCCTGCGCTGGCGCGGACGGCTGCTGGAGGCGCGGCTCCAGACCGCCTTCCCGGCGGGCGTGGCGGTGGACTGGGTGATCCCGCCGGGCTTCGTGGTGCTGCACCGGCGCGATCGGCCGTCCCGCGGCGAGCGGGAGAATCCGGTGGCGGGACGCATCGGCGAGCTCTACGTGCTGGGCGAGCAGGCCCACGTCACGCTGCTGGTGGACGGGACGGTGCCGCTGGTCTTCACCGTGAGCGCCCACGCCGCCCGCCGCAACGGCCTCGCCGTCGGCCTCGAGGCCCGCGTCTCGCTGCTGGCGGAGGGCATCCACCTGATGGCGAAGTCCCCCGCCTGAGCGCCCGGTGCCCTAGCGGCGGCGGCGCAGCAGCAGGTAGAAGGCGCCGTCGCCGCCGTGCTCCGGCCGGGCGGGGGCGAAGGCCACCACCCGCGGCCGCAGCGTCGGCGCCTCCAGCCAGCGCGGCAGCAGCTCGCGCAGCACGCCGCCGCGGAGACGGCCGCGGCCGGTGACCACCAGCACGCAGCGGGCGCCGGAGGTCTGCATGCGGGCGAGGAAGCGTTCGAGGGCGCGGAAGGCCTCCTCGCGGGTGAGCCCGTGGAGGTCGAGGGTGCCCTCGACGGCGAGCCGTCCGCGGCGCAGCCGCCGCCAGGTGGCGCGGTCGATGCCGACGGGGCGGGCGGGATCGAGGGCGAGGGGCGGCGGCGCGGGCCGACAGCTCCGCCGCGCCGCCACCGCCGGCCGCGTCGCCGGACCCGCGGGGCGGGCCGGGATCGTCTCCGCCGCGCTCTCCGGCCGGACGCCGTCGCCCGCGGGGCGCCCACCGGATTCGGGATGCAGGGGTCGGACTGTGCGGACCACGCAGCGCCACAGCCGCAGCTCCTCCTCGCTGGGCTGGCGCACGTGCGGCCGCGTGCGCGGATCCCTCATGCGCTCTCCGTGCGGTCCACGAGCAGGATCAGGAGCCGCTTCGGTCCGTGCGCGCCCATGGTCAGCCGGAGACCGATGTCGGCGGTACGGGACGGTCCGGTGACGAAATTGACGGAGCGGGGCGGCGTGCCGAAGCGTTCCCGGATGCGCTGCCAGCTCTCCTCGTAAGATCCGTCGAGGCGGTCCAGAGGCAAGAGGACGACGGCGGTTTCCGGGAGGAAGGCGAGCATGGTGGGCCGCTCCGGCGTCGAGGCCAGCACCAGCGTGCCGGTCTCCGCCACGCCCGCCTCGGCGACGGTGATCCCCACGGGATCGTCGGCCGTGACCGCACCCGTGCGCACCTCGAGCAGCGGCGCGCGGGCGAGCCCGCTGGCCTCCAGCAGCGGATCCGCCGCCGCCACCAGCCGCTTGGGCAGATTGTGGAAGCGCAGATAGCGCAGCACCGCGCCGGGCACCTCGCCGGGATGGGCGAGACGTTCCACCTCGCTGCCCACCGCCTTCGCCATCTTCGTGAAGAGCGCCACCCTGGCCTCCCCCTCGACGCGGGCGCGGGCAGGGATCGGCCCCGCCACCCGCCCGGCCGGACGCGCCGCCACCTCCTCCGCTCCCCGCGCCTCCGCCGGCCGGCCGAGGCGGGTGCGGATGCGGGCGAGGAGGCGGGCGAGGGCGTCGCTCATCGCCGCCGCACCCGGGCGAGGAAGGTGGGCCCCTCCGGCGCCGGCAGATCGCGCGCCGCCGTCCACCCGCCGGCGAGCGGCAGGCGGCGCAGCCGCCGGCGACGTCCGCCGAGCCGGGCCAGCAGCCGCACCGCCGGCGCGAAGGCCGCCCGGTAGAGGGCCGGACGGCGGGCGAGGAAGGCCCAGAGACGCAGGCCGTGGCGCTGGGTCGCCGGCGGCAGCCGCCGGGCGAAGGCCTCCTCCCGCCACACCCGCATGAGATCCGGCAGGGGGATGCGCACGGGACACACCTCGGCGCAGCGCCCGCAGAAGGTGGAGGCCTCGGGCAGCGGCCAGGTCCGTTCGAGACCGGCCAGCGCCGGGGTCAGCACCGCCCCCATGGGACCCACGTAGGTCCAGCCGTACGCATGGCCTCCCACCGCCAGATAGACGGGACAGTGGTTCATGCAGGCGCTGCAGCGGATGCAGCGGAGCATGGGCTGCAGACGCGAGCCCAGCAGGGCGGTGCGGCCGTTGTCCACCAGCACCAGATGCATCTCCTCCGGCCCGTCGCGGTCGCCGGGCCGGCGCGGACCGGTGATCACCGTGGTGTAAGTGGCGAACTCCTGGCCGGTGGCGGAACGGGCCAGCAGCCGCAGCAGGGTGAAGGCATCCTCCATGGTGGGCACGAGCTTCTCGATGCCCGTGACCACGATGTGCAGCGGCGGCAGGCCCTGGGTGAGCTCGGCGTTGCCCTCGTTGGTGACGGTGATGATCGAGCCGGTCTCCGCCACCAGGAAATTGGCGCCGGTGATGCCGGCCCCGGCGTCGAGATACTTCCGCCGCAGGACCCGGCGCGCCTGGGCCACCAGTCGCTCCGGCTCCCGCTCGGGCGGGCCGCCGTGGGCCTCGGCGAAGAGGCGGGCGATGCGCGCCTCGGTCATGTGGACGGCGGGGCCGATGAGATGGGAGGGCGGCTCGTGGGCGAGCTGGATGATGTATTCGCCGAGATCCGTCTCCACCCGCGCGATGCCGGCATCCTCGACGGCCTCGGCCAGCCCCACCTCCTCCGCCACCATGCTCTTGCTCTTGGTGACGAGCCGCACGCCGCGCGATCGCAGCAGGTCGAGGACGATGCGGCGGGCATCGGCCGCGGTCTCGGCCACGTGCACGACGGTGCCGGCAGCGCGGGCCCGGGCCACGAAGACTTCGAGATGGTGATCGAGACGGGCCAGCACCTGATCGCGGATGGCCTCGCCGGCCCGTCGCAGCTCCTCGAATTCGGGCAGCGCCGCCACCGCCCGCGCCCGCCGCTCCTGGAAGTTGCGGCGCAGACGGGCCAGCGCCCGCTGCAGCTCCTCGTCGGCGAGGGCGCGGCGGGCGTGGGCGCGGAAGGCCAGGGACGCGGGTTCCACGACCCCCTCCCTCAACCGTCGCCGCCGATGGGCGGAACGTCCAGCCGGCCGGCCAGCACCTCGGCCACGTGGCGGACCGCCACCCGGCTGCCGCGGCGGCGGAGACGGCCGGCGATGTTGAGCAGACAGCCGAGATCGCCCGCCAGCACCAGCTCGGCGCCGGTGGCCTCGATGTCAGAGGCCTTCTCGTCCACCATGCGGGCCGAGATCTCGGGATACTTGACACAGAAGGTCCCGCCGAACCCGCAGCACTCGTCGGGTCGGGCCATCTCCACCAGCGTCAGCCCCTCGATGCCGGCGAGCAGCCGTCGCGGTTCCTCGCGGATGCCGAGCTCGCGCAGGCCCGAACAGGAGTCGTGATAGGTGACGCGGCAGGGGAGCCTCCCCTCGATCCGCTCCAGCCCGGCCACCCGCACGAGGAAGCTCACGAGCTCGTGGACGCGCGCCGCCAGCGCCCGGGCCCGCGCCGCCCATGCCGGATCGTCGGCGAGGAGATGCGGATAGTGGACCCGCAGCATGCCGGCACAGGAGCCGGAGGGGACCACCACCCAGTCGTAGGGCTCGAAGAGCGCCACCGTGCGGCGGGCGAGGTCGGCGGCATCGGCCCGGTCGCCCGCGTTCCAGGCGGGCTGGCCGCAGCAGGTCTGCGCCGGAGGCACCTCCACCGCATAGCCGGCCCGCTCCAGGAGCTCCAGGGCGGCGAAGCCCACGCTGGGCCGCCACAGGTCCACGAGACAGGTGGCGAAGAGACCGACGCGCCCCCGACTCACCGCACGCCCCCGTCCTGCGCCGCGCGGAGCCTAGTGCGACCGCGGAACGCCGGCAAGCGGCCGGCGGACGGGAGCCGGAGTAAGGGAGGAATCGGACACCGTTAACCGGTTCCTCATCTTCGGGTGGTACGGGGGGGGGGGGCGCGACGAAGGAGGGATTTCGCCGTCATGCGCACCTGGATGTTCGGACTGGCGCCCCGGCTGGGGATGCTCGCCCTGGTCACGGGCGTGGCGGTGGCGGTCCTCGCCTGGACGGCGGTGAGCGGGAGCCGCGCCCATCGCGAGACCGTGGCCCGCGCCCATGCCGAGATGGAGCGATACGCGGACGGGATCTCCCGTCTGGAGCGCACCATCCACGAGATCCGCTACGAGATCGTGCAGGTGTGGCAGTGGTTCACCGATCTCGCCGCCACGCGGGGCGAGGACGGTCTCGACGACGGCGAGAGGAAGGCCCTCGCCCACGCACGGATCTTGCAGGAACGTCTGGCCGCCGCGCGCCGTCTCGCCGAGAGCCTCGGGGCCGGGGAAGTCCGCCGGCGCCTGGAGGCGCTGGCGGCGCGCGTGCCCGGCTTCGTCGAGGCCGGACGGCGGCTCGCACGCGCCTATGTCGAGGGCGGGACCCGGGCCGGCAACGCCTTCATGCCCCGCTTCGACGCCGAGGCGGAATCGTTGACGAAGGCCTTGGAGGCACTGATGGAGGCGAGCGAGGACCTCCGCACCGGGGCCCGGGCCCTCCTGAAGCGACGGCTGGAGGAGATGGAGGCCACGGCCCTGGGGATCGAGCGGGCGGCCTGGTTCGCGACGCCACCGGCGATGCTGTTTTCGCTGCTCCTCACCCTCTACGCGGCCTTCGGCATCGCCCTGCCCCTGCATCGCCTCGCCGGTTTCCTGCGCGGGAACGAAGGCACTCGCGGCGCCGTCCCCGGCGTGCGCCGGCGGGACGAGATCGGCGCCCTCGCCCGCGCGCTCGCGGAACTGCGCGAACGTCTCGGACGGGCGGCCGGGGAGCGGCGGGAGGCCCTCCTCGCCCTCGCGCGGCAACTGGAGGGGGACGTGGCCGAGGCCACCGCCCGGTTGGGCGGTGGTGCCCGCGAACTGCGCGGTCTCGTGGAGGAGTTGGCCCGGACGGCGGGGGCGGCCGAAGAGCGCGGCCGCGTGACCGACGCGGCGCTCGCGCAGGTGCGGACGCTGGCCCACACGGTGGCGCGGAGCGGGGAGGAACTGGCCGGTGCGGTGGGGGATGTCCGTCGCCGGCTGGAGGAGGCGAGCCGGAACACGGGCGAGGTCGCCCGCATGGGCGAGGACACGCGCGGCGGCCTCGATCGTCTCACGGAGCTGGCCCGGGGAATCGACGAGATCACCGCCACCATCACCGAGATCGCCGAGCGGACCCATCTCCTCGCCCTCAACGCCACCATCGAGGCGGCCCGCGCCGGCGAGAGCGGCAGGGGATTCGCCGTCGTCGCCGGCGAGGTGAAGGCCCTCGCCCAACAGACCGCGGAGGCCACCCGCCGCATCGGCGAGCGCATCGCCGCCATGCGCGAGGCCAGCGCCGAAGCGGTGGAGACGGTCGGGACCATCCTCGACCGGATCGGCGAGATCGACCGCATCACCGACGCCATCGCCGCGGCCGTCGCCCAGCAGCACGCGGCCAGTCGCGCCATGGGCGATCGCGTGGCCGAGACGGCGAGCGCGCTCGACACGGTGGCGAACGGCATCGCCGCCTTCCTGGAGGATCTGGGACGGAATCGCGAGCGTGCGTCCCGCCTCTCCCGTCTCGCGGAACGGCTGGATCGGGCGACCGAAGGCCTGCGCGGGGAGCTGGTCCAGCGGATCCGGAAGGCGGTCCCGGCCGTCGCCGGCGAGGACGGGACCGCCGCCTGAAGCGGAACCGGGGTGCGCCGGCGGGGAAGAGGGACCGGAGCCGCGCCGTCGCATCGCCGGTCCCGTCGGGATCCACCGGACGGCCGGCGGATCCCGACCGCGCCGGAAGAGGGGGAAGCCGCCGGCTCGCGTGGCCGGGCTCTCCCCCCGGCTCGCGGGCGAAACCGATCGACCACGGAGGGCCGCGGCGGATGCGGGCGCGGCGAGCCGATGCGCGCCGTCCGGAGGGTGCGGCGCACCGGGACGGGCGTCCGCGTTCCGCCCTCGTCGCCGTCCGGCTTCCCGCCCCGCCCCCCGGCCCCGGACGCCCGGCGTGCGCGGCGACCGGCGAGATGCCCACCAGGTGGGACCGTCGCCTTCCCGGCCCACCGCTTCCGGCGATGCCATGGCGAACCGACAACACGGCTCGTGTGCCCCCGCCGACATGCCCGGCTCCGACCGGCGACGATGGCGGTGGGGCCCGACCCGATCCCGCGCCCCGCGGGCGTGCGTCCCCGCCCAGGATCGCCTCGCCGATCCGGCAGCGAGGCCGCGACCGTTTCCGGGCGAACGGGGCTCCGCCGGCATCATCCTCCCCCGTCCATGCCCCGAGCCCGACGTCTCCGCCGGATCGGTCCCGGCCCGCGGGACCGCCGTCCCCAGAGGCGGCGAACCCGGCCCGGGCCCGAGGCGTCGCCCCGACCGGCGGCCCCACGCGGCTCCGCCCCCGCACTCCATCGTCGGGCCACCGTCTCGATCCCCGGTACTTCCGGCCGCGCCGGCCGGCGGGTGAGCCCGGGACGCGGCGCCGGCCATCGACGCCAGGGAAACCCTCGCCGGCGGGATGGCGGAGTCACGAGATGCGGGCGCCGGCCGTCTCCCGGCTTGCCACGCTCTCGCCGGAAGCCGCGCGACACGAACGAGAGGGTGCGGCGGGATGGTTCGCTTCCCCGGATTCCGGGACAGCGGAACGGTGACGGTCTGCAATGCCTTCGCCCGTTCCATCGATCCGTTCTGCAAAAATTCACCATTTCAACACACCGAACTTGTCAAATGGTGGCGCGATAGAAAATGTCATCACCAATAATTCATGGTCCGAAAATCTAAATTCGGATAATTTATCCGAGCGGTTTCGACGCCGTTGCTCGAGCGCGTTTGCGAACGGCCATCCATGTGAGACGCGGACGGTTCGGTCAGATTCGAGAGGTGGGCCGGTACGAATCGAGGCGGACGGGATCCGCCCGCGCGTCTCGGGGTTGCGTCCTGCCGCACCTCCGATGTGGCGATCGCCCGATCCGGACGGACACCGCCCGGCCCCCTCCATTTCCCGGGAACCGAGACCGGCGGGGTGGGCGATGATCCCGAAGCGGGCGACCCGGCCCGCGCGCGGGCCGTTCCACCCGGGTGGCCCCCGGGGCGATCACCCGCCGATGGCGGTGAGACGAGCTCGCCGAGACGGGCGCCGTCCGGCGGTCGGAGTGGCACGCCCGAGGGGAACGCCAGCGACCGGCTCCGGACCGGCGCGGGTGCGGACTCCGGGCCGGCTCCGGCGAAGCGCCCGGATCCGCCCCCACCCGCGCCGCGGTCGCGCCGGCATCCGGGCTCACCTCCCGCCTGGGCGGTCCGAGGGCCGCCGCGCGGGTGACGTCCGACCTCGGGAATACGGTTGCTGTCGGCGATGGCTCCCGTGCCGGCGCGCGCTTCACCGGCGCTCCGACATCGCCTCCTATCGACGCCGTCCCCCGCCCGTTCCGACCTCGTCCGACCTTCGGGAGGATCCGAGGGGACGGGCGGGGCGTGGATCTCCGGATCCCCCCGCTTCCTTCACGGTTCCCGTTCCGCGCGACGAGACGCGGCCGCCGCGTCACGACGACGACAGCGCCCATCCCGCGGCCCCGGGCGTGACCCGGGTGCCGTCGGATCGCCCGGGCGGGCATCCCGGCCGCCCGCGCGGCTCGCCTCCTTGCGGCTCGTCCCCACCTGCCGCATGGGATCCGATTTCGGATCGAACCGGGGCGAAGACGATACCTCCGTGTCGAAACCCGCCCGATCTCGAAGGGGTGTGGGCGCCGGTCGGAATGCGCGTCGCGCGTACGCCGCACGCGGACCGCGAACAGGAGGAGATCCCACCGGATTTCCCCGCGATCGGGGATCGCGCGGGAAATTTTCCGGAGCGGCCTCCATCCCCGCACCGTCGGCCGGGGCGAACGCCCACCCCGGATCCGTCCGAAGCCGCGCGGGGGCCACGACCCCCTCCGGTTCACACCGTCTTCGAACCGTGCAAGCGCCGCGCATCATTGACGGGAATGGCACCACCCGAGGAACGCATGCCCCGCCTCCCGCCGCTCCCAGGCCTCCGACGCGTGCCCCCGCGCCCGTGGGGAAGGTGAGGAGGGCGGTCTTCGCACGCCCACCGCCGGTTTCGACCGTCCGGAACGTCGCCGCACCCCGGGTCCGGGTGCGCCGTGGGATGCGCCGATCACGCCACAGGCGGCCCACGCCGCTCGGGGCGGCCTCGTCCCCGGCGCACACGGTCCTTCACGCCTCGCGCTCGAAGCGGCCGGGCAGGCCGCCGCCGTGGCGCGGCTCGGGGATGTACTCGACGCCGCCGGGCTGCTGGCGCACCGGTTGGGGGAAGAGGCTCATGAGTTCCAGCACGCTCTCGGGCATGTCGGTGGAGACGTCGAGCCCGAATTCGCGGGCCTGGTCGGCGGTGATGGGATAGTCGTGGGTCCAGGTGCCGCGGGAGAGCAGCGCCGCCACCTCCCGGACCCGCGCCTCGGGCATGCGTCCCTCCAGCAGCTCCACCACCGCCGTCTCCACCTGGCGGATGGCCTTGCGCCCCATGTCGGCGAGGATCAGGGTGCGGTCGTCCACGTGCTCGACGGGCTTGGACTCGGCGGCGCGGACGATGGAGGCGGCGGGATACTGGCCGAGCTGCGGGTCCACGGGCCCCAGCACCGAATGCTCGCACATGACGATCCGGTCGGCGGCCAGCGCGATGAGGGTGCCGCCGGACATGGCGTAGTGGGGCACGAAGACGGTGGTGCGGGCGGGATGACGCCTGAGGGCGCGGGCGATCTGGAGGGCCGCCAGCACGAGGCCGCCCGGCGTGTGGATCACCAGATCGATGGGGACGTCGCGGTCGGTCATCTGGATGGCCCGGATCACCGCCTCGGAATCGTTCACGTCGATGAAGCGCACCACCGGAAAGCCGAGCAGGCGCATGGTCTCCTGACGGTGGACCATGAGGATCACCCGCGAGCCGCGCTCGCGCTCGATCTGCTGGATCTTGCGGGTGCGCATGGCCTCCAGCATCCGCTGCTGCAGCACCGGCTGGAGGGCGGAGAGGATGAAGAAGAGCCAGAAGAGGTCGAAGATGCTCATGGCATGCGGATCCTTCTGCCGTCCGGTCGGAAGCCCAGCCGGCCCTCGTCACGGTGGAAGCGCAGGCGGTGGGCGGGATGGATCCAGGGGACCAGGAGGAAGCCCACGACGAAGCCGCCGATGTGCGCCCACCAGGCGACACCGCCGCCGAGGGCGGGCGCCAGCACCGCACCCACGCCCTGCACCACCTGGGTGAGGAACCAGATCAGGGCGAAGAGGGCCGCCGGCATCTCGAAGAAGAAGGGGACGAAGAGGATCGGGATCATCACGATCAGCCGGGAGAGGGGGAACAAGCGCATGTAGGCGCCGATCACGCCGGAGATGGCGCCCGACGCGCCGAGGGCCGGGACCGGCGAGGCGGCGTTGACGAGGGCGTGGGCGACGCTCGCGCCGATGCCGCAGAGCAGGTAGAAGACCAGGAACCGCCCCGGACCCATGCGGTCCTCGACGGCGGGACCGAAGATCCACAGGGTCCACATGTTGGAAAGGATGTGGAACCATCCGCCGTGGAGGAACATGTTGGTGAGGAAGGGCGTGTAGTCGTACGGATCGAGACCGTGGGCCAGCGCCCAGGCGGGGTCGAAATAGCGTCGCGGCACCAGCGCCCATTCGCGCAGGAAGACCTCCAGCGCCGCCGGCGGCAGGGCGAGCTGATAGAGGAAGGCCGCGGCGTTGACGAGGATCAGGGACCACACCACCACCGGCGGGTAGCGGGTGGCGACGGCACTGCCAAGGGGAAACACGCCCGCTGCTCCCGGTCCTTCAGGACGATCCGCCACCCTCACCGTCACCGGCCGCGCGGATGCGGCGGGCCGCCTCGCGGACCAGCTCGCGGGTCTCGCCCACCGGACGGCGCAGGACGGCGGCGATCTCGCGCACGTCCAGCCGGTGACGGCGATGCATCAGGAGGGCGCGACGGGCGGCGGGCGCCAGCACCCGCGGACGGGTCTCGAGGGTGGCGGCGACGGTCTCGGGATCGGGGACCGGCTCGGGCATGGCGGGCTCGGCCAGCGGCAGGTCCTCCGGCTGGAACCACTGCCAGAAGGTCTCCTCGTCCTCCAGCGGCGGCACCTCGGGATGCATGTCGCGGGCCGCCTCCGCCAGCCGCCGGCGGCGGCGCTCGGCGTGCACCCGCTCGTCGAGGACCCGATAGAGGATGGCGAGGAGCCAAGCCCGGAGGGAGACGCGGGGCGGGCGTCGGCGGCGGTTCCGCCACGCCCGCAGCAGCACCTCCCCCACCACCTCCTCGGGCGAGGCGAGATCCTCCGGCAGCTCGCCCTCGGCCACGAGCACGCGCAGCTCGGCCCGCGCCGCCTCGATCAGCTCCGGCACCAGCGGGTCCACCACCCGGTTGAAGGCATCGCGGTCGCCGTGGAGGGCCTCGGCCCAGGCGCGTTCCACCGCGTGCCCGTCGCGCTCCGCCATGGAGGTCTCTCCCAAGCTCGCCGCTCCGGCATAGGCCAATCCGTCCGGGCGGTACATAGGGATGGCGCCCGCGGGCCGGAAGACGCCGCCGTCCGGCCGACAGTCCCACCGTCCCCGCCGGCCGGGCTCACCCTCACGATCCCCCGGCACCGCTCGCCACCGCCATGTCCCCGACGCCGCGACAGCGGCCGCCGGCTGCCGGTCCGTGGCCCCACCACCCGCCACCGTCCGGCGCGCCGGGAGACGCTCAGGCGGCGTGCTCCAGGGCGGTGGTCACCATCACCTTGAGCCGGGGCCCCAGCCGCCGGCGCAGCGCCGGTACCCGGCGCACCGCCAGCACCAGTTCGCGGCGACGCCGCACCGCCTCGCCGGCGGGGAGGCTCGTGGTGACCGTCACCATGCCGAGGGCCGGCGCTACCCGTACCGGGATGCCGCCGTCCCGCGCCCCCGGCAGGAGGCGGGCCAGCTCCTCCCGCAGCTCCTCGTGCAGCACCGGCGGCGTCCACGCCACCAGATGCTCGCCCACCACGGCGGCGCGCACGCCGTCCACCGGATCGATGCCGGCCTCCAGCTCGCGCCACTCGCGCGGCGTGGGATCGAGGAACAGGTCCACCAGCGTGCCGTCGGGCATGCGGAGGGTGTCGAGAAAGGCCATGGGCACACTCCAGCCTCGGGTCCCGGTCCCCGCCATCCTGCCCCACGAATCCCAACATCCGGTTAACGCCCCCGGCTGCGCGGCGGCGCCGTACCGGACGGCCCGCGGACACGGGCTCGGGCGGACTCCCCGAGGAAGACGGCGAGGGTCGCGGCGAGCTCGCGGGGATGGGTGACGTGGAGCCAGTGGCCGGCACCGGCGAGGGTGGCAACGCGGGCGCGGGGGAACAGGCGGGCGATGGCGGGCCGGTGCGCGTCCCGCACGTAGTCGGAACGGTCGCCGCGGACGAAGAGGGTGGGCCCGGGATAGGGCGCCGCCCCGGCGGGCACGGGGAAGTCGAGGAGATCGGGCATGTGGTCCTCGAGGGCGGCGAGATCGAGCCGCCAGCGGGCGCCGCGGTCGTCCAGCACCAGATTCTGGAGGAGGAAGGCGCGGAGCGCCGGATCCGGCACCGCCGCCGCCAGCGCCCGATCGGCGTCGCGCCGGTGGCGGACGCGGGCGAGATCGAGGGCGCGCAGCGCCCGGATCAGCGGCCGGTGGTCGTGATCGGCGTAGCGGACGGGAGCGATGTCGAGGACGATCAGACGTCGGACCAGCCAGGGCCGGCTCAGCGCCAGCATCATCGCCGTCTTGCCGCCCATGGAATGGCCCACGAGGACGGCCTCGGCGAAGCCCTCACGCTCGAGCAGCGCCGCCACGTCGCCGGCCATGGCCGGATAGTCGACGGGCCGGGCGTGGGGCGAGTCGCCGTGCGCGCGCAGATCCGGCAGGAGACAGGTCCAGCGGTCGGCGAAGGGGCGGGCGAAGCCCCGCCAGTTGCGGCCGCTGCCGAAGAGACCGTGGAGGAAGACCAGCGCCGGGCCACGCCCGAAGCGCAGACAGGCGAGGGGTACCGGTGCGCCCACGGGCTATTCCGCCGCCCGCACGGCCGGAGCGGCGAGGGCGCGCTCGGCCTCGAACATGTAGTCGCGGGTGAGGGGGACGGCGTCGCGGCGGCGGGCGAGCTGCATCTGGAACACCATGCCGTCGAGACGCCGGAAGAACATCTCCGAGCCCACCAGATAGAACTCCCACATCCGGCAGAAGCGCTCGTCGTAGATCTCCCGCACCCGCTCCCGCCGCGCGAGGAACCGCGCCCGCCAGGCGCGGAGGGTTTCGGCGTAGTGGAGGCGCAGGATCTCGAGATCGGTGACCCAGAGCCCCCGCGATTCCACCACCGGCAGCACCTCTGACAGCGCGGGGATGTAGCCGCCGGGGAAGATGTAGCGGCGGATGAAGCGGCTGGTGGCCCCGGGTCCGCCCATGCGGCCGATGGAATGGAGCAGGGCCACGCCGTCCTCCGCGAGCAGCTCCACGATCCTGTCGAAGAAGGCGCCGTAGTGGTTCACCCCCACGTGCTCGAACATGCCGACGGAAACGATCCGATCGTACCGCCCGCGGTGGTGGCGGTAGTCCTCGAGGAGGAAGCGCACCCGCCCCTCGAGCCCCTCGCGGCGGGCGCGTGCCCGCGCCACCTCGAGCTGTTCGGTGGAGAGGGTGAGGCCGGTCACCTCCACGTCGAAGGTGCGGGCGAGCTCGAGGGCGAGCCCGCCCCAGCCGCAGCCGATGTCCAGCACCCGCAGCCCCGGTCGCAGCAGCAGCTTGGCGGCGATGTGGCGCTTCTTGGCCCGCTGGGCCTCCTCCAGATCCATGTCGGAGTGGGCGAAATAGGCGCAGGAGTACTGCCGGTCGGAATCGAGGAAGAGGGCGTAGAGCTCGTCCGAGAGGTCGTAGTGGTGGGCCACGTTGCGGCGGGCGCGGCCGGCGGGATTGATCTGGTGGAGCCGCCGCAGGGCCGTCTCCAGCCGGTGCAGGAGGGCGAGGAGACCGCGGCGGCGGGCGCGGGCGTAGTTGGCGGTGACCAGATCCAGGAGATCGTAGAGGGAGCCGCGCTCGATCACGAGGCGGCCGTCCATGTAGCCCTCGCCGAGGGCGAGATCGGGATCCCACAGCAACCGCCGTTCGAGGGCCCGGTCGGCGAGGCGGACGGTCACCTCGGGCCCCGGCTCGCGGCCGGCGAAACGCTGGCGGCGACCGGCGGCGTCGATCACCTCGAGGGTCCCGACCTCCACGAAGCGGCGCAGCAGCGGTGCCAGCCACATGGGTCTCCTCCCTCGTCCCCCGTCTCCGACCGGTGCCGTGGCACCGGGAGTTTCGCGGATTCCGCGAGGGCGCTCAAGAGCCACCCGCACCGCCGGCTCCCGCATCGCGAAAGCGCGGCCGCGCCGCCGTTGACAGGACGGGTGCACTGCGGGAAACCGCGCCCGGCAGGAGACGGGGGAGGAGTCGTCATGATCCATCCGCGCGTGGGCATCCTGGGCGCCGGCACCATGGGTTCCGGCATCGCCGTCAATCTCGCCGCTCACGGCCGCGAGGTGATCCTCCACGACGTATCGGAGGCGGCGCTGGCGCGCGCCCTCGAGACGGCGCGGCGCTTCTTCGCGCGGGCGGCGGAGAAAGGGCGCATGACGCCGGAGGCGGCGGAGGCGGCGACGGCACGGATCCGCACCGGCGCGCGGCTCGCCGACGTGCGCGGCTGCGATCTGGTGATCGAGGCGGTCTTCGAGGACTTCGATCTCAAGGCGCGGGTGTTCGCGGAACTGTCGGAGGTGGTGGCCCCCGAGACCCGCATCGCCACCAACACCAGCTGTCTGCGGGTCTCCGAGCTGCAGCGCCACGTGCGACGGCCGGCGCGCTTCCTGGGCCTGCACTACTTCAGCCCGGCCCAGGTGAACCCGGTGGTGGAGGTGGTGCAGGGCGAGGCCACCGCCGAGGCGGTGGTGGAGGAGGCGCTGGCCTTCGTCGCCGAGACGGGCAAGCTCGCCATCCGCTGCCGCGATTCGCGCGGCTTCGCCGTCAACCGCTACTTCTGCCCCTACACCAACGAGGCCTGCCGGCTGCTGGACGAGGGTCTCGGCACCACCGCCGAGATCGACGCGGTGGCGAAGCGGGCGGTGGGCGCCGCCGCCGGTCCCTTCTTCGTGATGAACATCATCAAACCGCGCATCAATCTCCACGCGGTGCGCCATCTGGAGCCGCTGGGCCCCTTCTACGCGCCGGCCCGGAGCCTCGTGGAACACGGGGAGGCCGATCGCGCCTTCGCCATCGGCGAGGCCGGAGAGATCCCGGAGGCGCGGGCACGGCTGCTGGGCGAGCGGCTGCGGGCGGCCACCTTCCTGCCGGTGCTGCAGGAACTGGACGAGGGGGTGGCCACGCCCGAGGCCATCGATCTCGGCGCCCGCGAGGCGCTGAAGTTCGCGCGGCCGCCCTGTGCCCTCATGGACGAGCTGGGGCGGACGGAAGTGACGCGGCTGCTGACGCCGCTGCTGGAGCGCTACGGGATCGCGGCGCCGGCGAGTCTCGCGCGGGTGGGCGCGCTGCTCGGCGGCTGATCCTGGGAACACGTTCCTTGTGCAATGCACAAATCCGCTCTTGTGCATCGCAGCAAGAGGGGCTACATCTCGGCTGGACCCGAGACCCGCCAGCCGACGGAGGAGACCATGACCACCAAGACCCAGCAGCAGACCCAGGCGCGGAGCACCGTTCCCGGTCTGCCCCGCTTCGATCTCGACGCGCTCTTCGCGCTCCAGAAGGCCAATCTCGAGACCTTCTTCCAGGCCCAGAAGATCGCCTTCGACTTCGTCCAGAC
>JALSGP010000037.1 GCA_026982705.1 Alphaproteobacteria bacterium | reverse complement strand
GCATCCCCCTGCGGGCGACGATCCGCGAGCTCTGGCCCTTCCTCCTCGCCCTGATCGCGGTGCTGGCGGCGGCCATCCTGGTGCCGGAGCTGGTGCTGGCCCTGCCGCGCCTGTTCGGCTACCGGGGATGACGGATCCTCACGCCGTTCGCCCGCGCCGGATCGAGGGATCCCCCGGAGGCATACGTTCGTGCCGACCGGCGCGGAAGCGCCTTGCACGCGCGCCCATCCTCCGGCCGGATCGGCGGGGATGCGGTGCCGCGGCCGGCCGAACGGATCGATGGAAGAGACGGGCATGACCCTTTCCCATTTCCTGTCCCGCGCCCGCAGGTTCCTGCGCGCGGTCCGGGCGGAACCGGGCCTTCTGCGGCGGTGGCTGGCCGTCCGTTTCCTGTTCGCCCCGGTGGAGCGGTTGTTCGGCTACCATCTCACCGCCGATCACTTCTACGATCCGGTTCCCAACACCCGGATGGTGGCCCGCCGCCACCGCGACGATCCCTGGCGGTTCCCGCTCGCCGCCCTCGCACTGGACGGAAGCGAGGCCCGTGCCCTCGCCCTCGTGGCGCGGTGGGGCGAAGAGTTCCTCGCTGCGCTGGAGACCTGCGGTTACGATCCCGACAATTCCCTCTTCCCTCCCGTCGATGCCCTCTTCCTCTACGCACTCCTCCGGGAACACGCTCCCCGGATGGTCCTGGAGGTGGGGCAGGGGCAGAGCACGCGCGTCGCCCTCGCCGCCCTCGCCCGCAATGCGCGCGAGGGGGGCTCCCCTCCGCGTTTCGTCAGCGTCGATCTGGTGGACCGCTCGGGCGGACACGTCCCTCGGGAGGTGCGGTTCGAACCCGTGGTGGGGGACGTGACGGTCACCGTCGGTGACGATCTGATCCGGGAGGCGGAGGTCCTCTTCTTCGACACCTCACACGTGCTGAAATGGGGCAGCGACGTGGACTGGGTGTTCCGCTTCGCCCTTCCCCGGACCGCCCCCGGCACCCTGGTCCATTTCCACGACATCTTCACGCCCTTCGACTATCCGAAGGCGTGGATCGTCGAGGAAAAGCGCTTCTGGAACGAACAGTACGTGCTCGAGGCGTTCCTGCACGGCGGGGACCGTTTCGAGGTGTATCTGCCGCTCCACGCCCTGAGTCGGCTGAGTCCTCGCTTCCGCACCGCCCTCGCCGCCCTCGGCGGATCGTCCCTCGTCGCCCGTTCGGGCCAGAGTTTCTGGCTGCGGCGCCGGGCGGACTCCCGCTCCCCCGTGCGCCCTACCGGCGCACCGCACCCACGAACACGCACTGGCCCACTTCCGGGCGGGCGCGGTCGAGATCGGTGACCAGCCGGTCGAGCGTGCCCTCCGCCCGCCGCCGTCCGAGGGTGGCGAGCAGCGCTTCCAGTTCGTTCGCCTCCACCAGCGCCCAGAAGGAAT
>JALSGP010000036.1 GCA_026982705.1 Alphaproteobacteria bacterium | reverse complement strand
CCCAGATCGCCTGCACCATCGGCGGCAACGTGGCCGAGAACGCCGGCGGCATCCACTGCCTGAAGTACGGTCTGACGGTCCACAACGTGGTCGCCTTGCGCTGTCTGACCGTGGACGGGGAGTCCCTGACCCTGGGGGGTGCCGGCCTTGACGGCCCCGGTTACGACCTCTTGGCCCTGGTGCACGGTTCCGAAGGGCTGCTGGCGGTGGTGACGGAAGTCACCGTGCGCCTCCTGCCCCGGCCCGCCGCCACCCGGACTCTGCTGGCGGCGTTCGCCGAGGTGTCGGCGGCGGCCGAGGCGGTGGCGGCGGTGATCGAGGCCGGCCTGATCCCGGCGGCCATGGAGATGATGGATCGGCCTGCCATCGTCGCGGTGGAGGACTATCTCCGGGTGGGCTATCCCCGCGAAGCGGCGGCCTTGGTCATCTGCGAGCTGGATGGTCCAGCGGCCCAGGTGGAAGCCGAGGCGGAAACCGCCCGCGCCGTGTTCGAGCGCCACGGTGCCTTCCAGGTTCGGGTGGCCCGGGACGAGGCCGAGCGGGCCCGCTTCTGGCAAGGGCGCAAGTCCGCCTTTCCCGCCATCGGCCGCATCACCCCCGACTATTACTGTATGGACGGCACCATTCCCCGCCACCGGGTGGCCGAGGTGCTGGTGGAGATCGCCCGTCTGGCGGACCGCCACGGCCTGCGGGTGGCCAACGTGTTCCACGCCGGCGACGGCAACCTCCATCCCCTCATCCTATACGATGCCGCCGCCGGGGAGCTGGAACGGGTCGAGCGCCTGGGCCGGGAGATCCTCGAACTGTGCGTCCGGGTCGGGGGTAGCATCACCGGCGAGCACGGCGTCGGGGTGGAGAAGCTCGATGCCATGTGCCACCAGTTCGGCAAGGGGGAATTGCGCCTGTTCCACGCCGTCAAGCGGGTCTTCGATCCCGAGGGATTGCTCAATCCCGGCAAGGCCGTGCCCACCCTGGCCCGCTGCGCCGAGCTGGGCGGGATGCACGTCCACCGTGGCCGTCTGCCCCATCCACAACTGGAGCGTTACTGACATGGATCGGACCGAAGCCCTGCAAGCCCGGGTGCTCGACGCCTACCGCACCGGCAGCCCGCTGCGCCTCGTCGGCGGCGGCAGCAAGACCTTCTACGGCCGCGCGGTCGAAGGAGAGCCGTTGGCGCTGGGGGAACATCGCGGCATTCTCGACTACCAGCCCGGCGAGCTGGTGGTGACCGCACGCGCCGGCACTCCCTTGGTGGAGTTGGAAGCTGCGCTGGCGGCGGAGGGTCAGATGCTCGGTTTCGAGCCGCCCCATTTCGGCCCGGCGACCGTGGGCGGGGCAGTGGCGGCGGGTCTGTCCGGGCCTCGCCGGCCGTTCGCCGGGGCGGTGCGGGACTTCGTCCTCGGGGTCAAGCTGCTCACCGGCCGCGGCGAGGTGCTGTCCTTCGGCGGCCGGGTGATGAAGAACG
>JALSGP010000035.1 GCA_026982705.1 Alphaproteobacteria bacterium | reverse complement strand
CGTTCTTCATCACCCGGCCGCCGAAGGACAGCACCTCGCCGCGGCCGGTGAGCAGCTTGACCCCGAGGACGAAGTCCCGCACCGCCCCGGCGAACGGCCGGCGAGGCCCGGACAGACCCGCCGCCACCGCCCCGCCCACGGTCGCCGGGCCGAAATGGGGCGGCTCGAAACCGAGCATCTGCCCTTCCGCCGCCAGGACGGCCTCCAGCTCCGCCAGGGGGGTGCCGGCGCGCGCGGTCACCACCAGTTCGCTGGGCTGGTAATTGACGATGCCGCGGTGTCCCCCCACCGCCAGCGGCTCCCCATGGACGGTGCGGCCGTAGAAGGTCTTGCTGCCGCCGCCGACGATGCGCAGCGGGGTACCGGTGTGGTAGGCGTCGAGCACCCGGGCTTGCAGGGCTTCGGTCCGATCCATGTCAGTAACGCTCCAGTTGTGGATGGGGCAGACGGCCGTGATGGACATGCATCCCGCCCAGTTCGGCACAGCGGGCCAGGGTGGGCACGGCCTTGCCGGGATTGAGCAGTCCTTCGGGATCGAAGACCCGCTTGACGGCGTGGAACAGGCGCAATTCCCCCTTGCCGAACTGGTGGCACATGGCATCGAGCTTCTCTACCCCGACGCCGTGCTCGCCGGTGATGCTACCCCCGACCCGGACGCACAGTTCGAGGATCTCCCGGCCCAGGCGCTCGACCCGCGCCAGCTCGCCGGCGGCGGCATCGTATAGGATGAGGGGATGGAGGTTGCCATCGCCGGCGTGGAACACGTTGGCCACCCGCAGGCCGTGGCGGTCCGCCAGACGGGCGATCTCCACCAGCACCTCGGCCACCCGGTGGCGGGGAATGGTGCCGTCCATGCAGTAATAGTCGGGGGTGATGCGGCCGATGGCGGGAAAGGCGGACTTGCGCCCTCGCCAGAAGCGGGCCCGCTCGGCCTCGTCCCGGGCCACCCGAACCTGGAAAGCGCCGTGACGCTCGAACACGGCGCGGGCGGTTTCCGCCTCGGCTTCCACCTGGGCCGCCGGACCATCCAGCTCGCAGATGACCAAGGCCGCCGCTTCGCGGGGATAGCCCACCCGGAGATAGTCCTCCACCGCGACGATAGCAGGCCGGTCCATCATCTCCATGGCCGCCGGGATCAGGCCGGCCTCGATCACCGCCGCCACCGCCTCGGCCGCCGCCGCCACCGCGGCGAACGCCGCCAGCAGAGTCCGGGTGGCGGCCGGCCGCGGCAGGAGACGCACGGTGACTTCCGTCACCACCGCCAGCAGCCCTTCGGAACCGTGCACCAGGGCCAAGAGGTCGTAACCGGGGCCGTCAAGGCCGGCACCCCCCAGGGTGAGGGACTCCCCGTCCACGGTCAGACAGCGCAAGGCGACCACGTTGTGGACCGTCAGACCGTACTTCAGGCAGTGGATGCCGCCGGCGTTCTCGGCCACGTTGCCGCCGATGGTGCAGGCGATCTGGG
>JALSGP010000034.1 GCA_026982705.1 Alphaproteobacteria bacterium | reverse complement strand
GGGAGCCCGGAGCCGATCCACCCGGCGGCGGCACTGGCCGCCCTCGCCAAGTTCCTGCTGGCGGGCTGGGACGGCGCCGAGGCGGTGCTCACCGCCGGGGCGATGCTCCTCGGGATGTTCGGGACGGCGCGTCTGCTGGGACGGTTCGGGATCGGCCCCGCGGCGCGGTACGCGGGCGCGGTCGTCGCCGTGCTCGGCCCCTTCGTCGCCGCTGCCGGGGAGGCCGCCTACTGGCCCGCAGTCGTGGGGATGAGCGGGCTGCCCTGGGCGCTCGACGCCGTCTTCCGTTCGTGGCCGACGGGCTGGCGGAGCCGGCTCCGTCGAGTCTCGGTGATGGTGCTGGCGATGGCGCCGGCCGCCGCCCTCGTGCCCTTGGCGACGACGGTGCCGGTGGTCGTCGCCTTGGCCGGGGTGGTGGCGGGACGTCGACGGTGGGCTGCGTTGGGGCGGAGCCTCATCCCGGTGATGGCGGGGACGGTGTTCGTCGCGGTGTACCTCCTCGGTGTCGGCCCCTCGGTGCTCCTCGGCGGCGGTGGACCCGCCGATCTCGCTCTGGTCTCGCCCCTCTGGCTCGCCGTGCTGGCCGTCGCCGCCGTCCTGGCGGTGATCCGAGGAGGGCAGGGCGGCGACCTGGCCGGTTGGGGTGCCCTGCTCGTCGGTTTCGCCCTGGTGGGGGACCGGGTCCCCGGCACGGGGACCGAGGTCGCCGCCGCCGCGGTGCTCGTCGCCTCCCTGGGGGCGGCGATGGTGGTGGCAGGCGCCTTCGGTGGGGGGCTGGTCGGCGGTTGGCGGCGCCCGGTCCAGGTGGTGGCGGCGGCGGCGGCCCTCGCCGCACTGGCACCGGTCGCGACGGCGATCCCCGCCGGGCGGGTCTATCTCCCCTCCGACGTCTGGTCCGACCGCCTCGCCTTCGCGACGGCGCTCGCCCCGCCGAGCGGGCCGGATCGTGTGCTGCTGGTCGCCTCCGGTGAGGTGCTGCCCGGAGCGGTGAGGGAAGGGGACGGGTTCGTCTACCGCCTGGTCGACGGAGAGGGCCCGCGTCTCGACGAGGCGTGGCTTCCCACCGAGCGGGCCGGTGACCGAGCCCTCGACGAGACCCTCGCCGAGGTGGTCCTCGCCGAAGGGGTGCGGCCGGGGGCGGCGTTGGCGCCCTTCGCCATCCGCTGGATCGTGGTCCTGGGCGACACGCCCTTCACCGAGGCTCTGGCCAACCAGGTGGATCTGGCCCCGCTCCCCCTCGGGCCGGGGATCGCCGTGTACCGCAACGAGGCCGCCATGCCTCGGGCGGCGGCCTCCGACGGCTCCGCATGGACCTGGACCTACGCGGCGGCGTCGGGTCCCGCCTCCGAGGGTGCGAGGGTGAGGATCGCCGACAACGCCGACCGCCGATGGCGACCCGACTGGGTGCGTGACGGGTGGGCGAACTCGGTGTCCGCCCGTACCGGTGAGGTCTGGTTCGCCACCGA
>JALSGP010000033.1 GCA_026982705.1 Alphaproteobacteria bacterium | reverse complement strand
CCTCTCGCCACAGGCCCCGATGTCGAGGGAATCGAGACTGGTGGATCGCCCGGCTGGATCACCGGATTCCGTCCGCTCTGAGCATCTGTCCCGACGAAGAAAGGATCGTTCAGAAATGTGGACCGCCCGGCGCGTGGCACTCCGGCCATCCATTCCGGTGGAGAAAATCTCGAGACCCGGCCGCGGGATGGACGGTTCCCCGGCGCGCCGGCCGCCCGCAGGCGCCGGAAGACGGTCACCGGATCCCGCTGCGCGCTGCGAAGGGCCGCCTTTCCTCCGTCCGGACGGACACGGCGGATCCGCCACCCTCCGGCGCGGGGGCCGCGGCCCCGGCGGCCCTCCGTTCGCGCACCTGCCGGACGCGCCCCCTCGTCGCCGGCCCCGCCCCGGTGGCCGGGAGGACGTGCACGATCAGGGGATCGCGGTGACGGAAGTCCCCGAATCCGATGCCGCCGCGTCGCGGGAAGACGGCGAAGGGACCGGCGCCCTCAGCGCCCCCGGCCGGCGGTCCCCGCCGATCCGGGCCGGAGTCTCGCGGCCGTCCGGCCACGGCCGCCGCGACGCCGCGGCGGGGCGAACAGGTCCATGAGCTGGCCCAGCAGCACCCCGCCCAGCTGCTCCGGATCGGAGATGGTGACGGCGCGGCGGTAGTATCGTGTGACGTCGTGGCCGATGCCGATGGCCAGCAGCTCCACCTCCGAACGGCCCTCGATCCAGGCGATCACCTCCCGCAAGTGCCGGTCGAGATAGTTGCCGGGATTGGCGGAGAGGGTGCTGTCGTCCACCGGCGCGCCGTCGGAGATCACCATCAGGATGCGACGCTGCTCCGGCCGCCGCAGCAGCCGGTGGTGGGCCCAGAGGATGGCCTCGCCGTCGATGTTCTCCTTGAGCAGCCCCTCCCGCAGCATCAGCCCCAGCGAGCGCCGCGCCCGCCGCCAGGGCGCGTCGGCCGCCTTGTAGACGATGTGCAGCAGGTCGTTGAGGCGGCCGGGACGGGGCGGCTTGCCGGCGGCCAGCCACTTCTCCCTGGACCGCCCGCCCTTCCAGGCGCGGGTGGTGAAGCCGAGGATCTCCACCCGGACCCCGCAGCGCTCCAGGGTGCGGGCGAGGATCTCGGCACTCATGGCCGCCACGGTGATGGGCCGGCCGCGCATGGAGCCGGAATTGTCGATGAGCAGCGTCACCACCGTGTCGCGGAACTCCGTCTCCCTCTCGCGCTTGAAGGAGAGGGGCGTCGCGGGATTGACCACCACCCGCGCGAGACGGGCGGTGTCGAGGATCCCCTCCTCCAGGTCGAACTCCCACGCCCGCTGCTGCTGGGCCATGAGCCGCCGCTGCAGGCGGTTGGCCATGCGGCCGATCATCCCCTCGTAGCGGGCGAGATAGGCATCGAGCTGGGCGCGCAGCCGGGCGAGCTCGCTGGGCCCGCACAGCTCCTCCGCCGCCACCTCCTCGTCGAACTCGGTGGTGAAGACGCGATAGGCGAGCGCCTCGCCCCCCGGCGGCAGCCAGCGCGGGTGCCGCGGACGGCTCCGCCCCTCCTCGTCCTCGCTGCCGCCGGGCGCGTGGGTGCCGGCACGGGCCGACTCCGCCTCCGCGCTCTCCTCGCCGCGCATCTCCGGTGGCACGGGCTCGCGCTCGCCGCGCTCGCGCGCCTCCGGTCCGGCCTCGTCGGGCGCACCCCCCTGCGGCTGCTCGCCACCCGTCTGCCGGGGAGATGCTCCGGGATCCGGCGCCTCCTCGCCGCGCGCCTCGGCGGGCGGCTCCTCGACATCCGTCTCGAGCCCCAGATGGCGCAGGATGTCGTGGACGCGCCGCGCGAAGGCCGCCTGGTCCGCGGCGAGCTCGGCGAGCCCGGCGAGGCGGGGGCCGAGCTCGCGGTCCAGCCACCCGCGCCAGCCATCCAGCTGCAGCCGCTGCATCGGCGACGGCGCGAAGCCCAAAAGCCGCTCGCGCACGTAGAGATCGACGATCTCGGCCAGCGGCGCGTCGCGCCCCTCCACGAGGGGCGGCCCCTGGCGCAGGCGGTGGAGCCCTTCGAGATTGCGGCGCACCCCGGCCCAGCGCCGACTGCCCAGCGCCTCGAGACGGACCTGTTCGAGGCTCTCGAAGAGATGGGCCGCCACTTCCCCCCGCGGCCGCAGCCGCCGGTGCAGCTCCGGATCGTGGAAGCGCAGCCGCAGCGCCGCCCGGTCCGCCTCGCCGCGCACCCGCGCCACCTCCGGCGGCGGCAGATCGCCCCGCGGCGGCGGCACGTGGACGGTGGGCCCGCCCTCCCCCTCGCGGCGGGCGGGACCGCGACGCAGCAGCAACTGGGCGTCGCCGCGGCCGGAGAGGGCCCGGAGCGTCGCTCCCAGTGCCCGCTCCAGGCGCTCCAGCGTCCGTTCGCGGGCGCGCGCCTCCCTCTCCTCGGCGGTGGGGGCGCCGATGTTGCGCGGGCGCATCTCAGGCCACGACGGCCAGCGCCGCCGATTCCGGCAGGTCCTCGCCGAAGCAGCGCTGATAGTACTCCGCCACGATGTGGCGCTCCGCCTCGTCGCACCGGTTGAGGAAGGTGAGGCGGAAGGCGAGGCCCACGTCCCCGAAGATGCGGGCGTTCTCCGCCCAGGTGATGACCGTGCGCGGCGACATCACCGTCGACAGATCGCCGCTGGTGAAGCCGCGGCGCGTGAGCTCCGCCACGTCCACCATGCGCGAGACGATGCGCCGCCCCTCCGGCGTGTCGTATTCCGGCACCTTGGCGAGCACGATGCCGCACTCGGCCTCGTGGGGCAGATAGTTGAGCTGGACCACGATGCTCCAGCGGTCCATCTGCGCCTGGTTGATCTGCTGGATGCCGTGGTAGAGACCGCTGGTGTCGCCCAGCCCCACGGTGTTGGCGGTGGCGAAGAGGCGGAAGCTGGGATGGGGGCGGATGACCCGGTTCTGGTCCAGGAGGGTCATGCGTCCCTGCGCCTCCAGCACCCGCTGGATCACGAACATCACGTCCGGCCGGCCGGCGTCGTACTCGTCGAACACCAGCGCCACCGGCCGCTGCACCGACCAGGGCAGGATCCCCTCCCGATATTCCGTCACCTGCTTGCCGTCGCGCAGGACGATGGCGTCCTTGCCCACGAGGTCGATGCGGCTGATGTGGCTGTCGAGATTGACGCGGATGCAGGGCCAGTTGAGGCGTGCCGCCACCTGCTCGATGTGGGTGGACTTGCCGGTGCCGTGGTAGCCCTGGATCAGCACCCGCCGATTGTACCGGAAGCCCGCCAGGATGGCGAGGGTGGTATCCCGGTCGAACCGATAGGTGGGATCGAGATCCGGCACATAGTCGGTGCGGCGGGAGAAGCCACGCACCTCCATGTCGGCGTCGATGCCGAAGGTGGCCCGCACGTCCACCGGCCGGTCCGGCTCCGGCGGCAGCCCCAGGGTGTAGTCGTGCTCGTCGTGGACGAAGGTGGTCACGTGCCCTTCCCGCAGGCTGAAGCCATCCCGCGCCCGTCAGCCGCGGGGGCCGCGCACGAGCCCGAGATGGGAGCGGAGATAACTATAGGCCTCGTTGATGGACTTCAACCGCTCCTCCGCCCGCCGGTCGCCGCCGCGGAGATCGGGATGGTGGGCCTTGACCAGCTCCTTGTAGCGTTTCTTGAGGGTGGCGAGGTCGAAGCCGGGCTCGAGGCCCAGCACCGCCATGGCCCGCGCCAACCGGCCGTCGCCCCCTCTCGCCACCCGCTCCGCCCGCGCCCGCCGCATGTCGGCGAAGATGCGGTGGACGTCCTCGAACCGGAGGCGGAAGGGATTCGCCCCGGGCGCCGTGCCGAAGCGCCAGCTCGGCCGGTGCCAGGTGAAGTCGGCGTGACGGTGGGCCTCGATCTCGGCCGCGCTCATGCCGGCGAAATAGTCCCAGCGGGCATTGTACTCGCGGACGTGAGCGAGACAGAACCAGATGTAGTCGCGGAGGTTCTCCCGCGAGCGCGGCGCCGGATAGCGTCCCGCCTCCGCACAGCCGGGCCAGGCGCAGCGACGTTCCGGCTCCCGCTCGCGCCGGTCGAGCCGGAGCGCCTCCATCCGCTCGTGCAGCTTCGGGCGCCGTCGCGTGGTGGTCATGGCGGCGGAACTGTGGCGCGCGTCGCCCCGACCGGCAAGGTTCCGCCGCGGTCGATCCCGCTACCGGCCCGCGCGCCTCGGCGCGAGGCGACGTCCACACCCCATCAGACGCCGCGACGGCGGCGGGCGCGGACGCGTTTCTTCGCCTCGCGCTTCTTCCTCTCCCGCGGGTTCTTCGGCTGCGGCATCGGCCCCGGTGCGGGGCGCACCGGCGGCATCGTCCCCAGGAGCTGCGCCTCGAGGCGGCGGATCTCGTCGCGGACCTCCGCCGCCTTCTCGAACTCCAGCTCGGCGGCATAGGTCTTCATCCGCTTCTCGAGCTCGCGGATGCGGGCCTCGAGATCGACGCCCGCGAGCGGCGACGGCGCCCCGGGCCCCAGCGGCACGGTGACATAGTCCCGCTCCGCCGGATGCTCGAGGATGTCCTCGATCCGCCGCTTCACGCTCTGGGGCGTGATCCCGTGTTCGGCGTTCCAGGCGAGCTGCTTCTGCCTGCGCCGGCGGGTCTCGCGGATGGCGGCCTCGAGGGAGCGGGTCATGGTGTCGGCATAGAGGATGGCACGCCCCTCCACGTTGCGCGCCGCCCGGCCGATGGTCTGGATCAGGGCCGTCTCCGAGCGCAGATAGCCCTCCTTGTCGGCGTCGAGGATGGCGACGAGGCCGCACTCGGGAATGTCCAGCCCCTCGCGCAGCAGATTGATGCCCACCAGCACGTCGAAGCGCCCCATCCTGAGATCGCGGATGATCTCCACCCGCTCGATGGTGTCGATGTCCGAGTGCATGTAGCGCACCCGGATGCCGTTCTCGTGGAGGTACTCGGCCAGATCCTCGGCCATGCGCTTGGTGAGCACGGTCACCAGCACCCGCAGACCGCGGGCGGCACAGGCGCGGCACTCGGCCAGCAGATCGTCTACCTGCCCCTCCACCGGCCGCACGATCACCTCGGGATCCACGAGCCCGGTGGGGCGGATCACCTGTTCCACGAACACCCCGCCGGTGCGCTCCAGCTCCCACGGCCCCGGCGTGGCCGAGACGAAGACGGTCTGCGGCCGCATGGCGTCCCATTCCTCGAACTTCAGCGGCCGGTTGTCGACGCAGGAGGGCAGGCGGAAGCCGTATTCGGCGAGGGTGCTCTTGCGGCGGTAGTCGCCGCGGAACATGCCGCGCAACTGCGGCACGGTGACGTGGCTCTCGTCGACGAAGAGGATGGCGTTCTCCGGCAGATACTCGAAGAGGGTCGGCGGCGGCTCGCCCGGCGCGCGGCCGGTGAGATAGCGGGAGTAGTTCTCGATCCCCGGACAGGAGCCGGTGGTGAGGATCATCTCGAGATCGGCGAGGGTGCGCTGCTCCAGCCGCTCCGCCTCCAGCTCGCGGCCGCGAGCGCGGAACCAGGCCACCCGTTCCGCCAGCTCCGCCTTGATGCCCTCCACCGCCTGCTGCAGGGTGGGCCGCGGCGTCACGTAGTGGGAGCTCGGATAGAGCCGGATCTGGTCGAGGCGGGCCGTGCGCCGGCCGGTGAGGGGATCGAACTCGTCCAGCGCCTCCACCTCGTCGCCGAAGAGGGAGATCCGCCAGGCCCGGTCCTCGAGATGGGCGGGGAACACCTCGATCACGTCGCCGCGGACCCGGAAGCGTCCGCGCGCGAAGTCGAAGTCGTTGCGCTGATACTGCAGTTCCACCAGCGCCCGCAGCAGCCGCTGGCGGTCCACCCGCTGGCCGCGGCGGAGGGTGAGGCTCATGCGGGCGTACACCTCGGGCGAGCCGATGCCGTAGATGCAGGAGACGCTGGCGACGATGATCACGTCGTCGCGCTCCAGCAGCGCCCGGGTGGCGGCGTGGCGCATGCGGTCGATCTGGTCGTTGATGCTGGCGGTCTTCTCGATGTAGGTGTCGGTGCGCGGGACGTAGGCTTCGGGCTGATAGTAGTCGTAGTAGCTGACGAAGTACTCCACCGCGTTGTTCGGGAAGAAGGTTTTCATCTCGCTGTAGAGCTGCGCGGCGAGGACCTTGTTGGGGGCGAGGATCAGCGTCGGCCGCTGCACCCGGGCGATCACGTGGGCCATGGTGAAGGTCTTGCCCGAGCCCGTGACCCCCAGCAGCACCTGGTCGCGCTCGCCGCGCTCCAGTCCCGCTACCAGTTCGGCGATGGCCCGGGGCTGGTCGCCCGCCGGCGCGAAATCCGCCACCAGCTCGAAGGGACGGCCCGCCTCCGGCCGCGCCACCGCCGCCCCGTCGGCCAGGGCCTCCAGCAGGTCCACGGAATCGAGGACTTCCGCCGCGCGCACGGCACCTCTCCCGCGCGATCCGGACTCCTCATGTGGCGGCGGCGGAGGGAACGGGCAAGGCGCGATCCCGGGACCCGTCTCCCGACGGTCCCGCCCCGCGTGATCCGATGGGGAGGTTGGGGCGAGCGATGGGATTCGAACCCATGACCCCCAGGACCACAACCTGGTGCTCTGACCTGCTGAGCTACGCCCGCCGCGAGCGCCCCCGATCTTGGGCGGAGCGCCGCCCACGTCAAGGCCGGGCGCGGATCTGGACAGCGCCGGGGGGGCCACCTATAACTCGCCTGCCCGCCATGCCCAGGTAGCTCAGTTGGTAGAGCAAGGGACTGAAAATCCCTGTGTCGGCGGTTCGAATCCGTCCCTGGGCACCATGCCCCCGTGAGAGACCGTTCCGTCGACGCCCGCGCGCGGCGATCGGTGCCGGCTCGTCAATCCCGGATCCCGTCGCCGCCCCGGCCACCGGTGGACCCGGAGGTCCCCCGGCTCCGATGCCGGTCGCCCGCCGGAGCCGCCGAGCGGACCATCGATGCCGACGAGGGCGGGGTCCCTTGCGACGAAAGGGATGTCCTTCCATCGCGCTCGGGCCCTCTCGCGCCGGCCCTCTCGTCCGAAGAGGGGAGGGCCATGGCCATCCCCGAGCTTCGTCGTCGGATCGGCCTCGTCGCGCGAGCTCTGCCACCGCGTCGCCCGGGGCTTCGGGCCACGTCCCCACGGGAGCGCGCCGCGGCCGGATCCGGCGAGGCGTGTCCGGAAGCGCCCATACGCCACCGGCGCCTGCGGCCCCCGGCTTCCCGCCCGCGGCCATCCGCCGGCTCCCGGAGGCGCGGCGGCACGCGCCGTTGCCCGTCACCGAGGGGATCGTCCCGGTGGTGGCGCCGTGCCCGGCGGCATCCGGGACGACGACCGCCTTCGGCGAGGAGACGGGGCGTGCGGGTCCCGGACCCTCCTGGTCGGGGCGGGCGGATTCGAACCGCCGACCCTCTGCACCCAAAGCAGATGCGCTACCAGACTGCGCTACGCCCCGCGCCCTCCCTATCTATGCCCGACCGCCGCGGCCGACAACGCCGCCGGCCATGTCCCACGGCACCGCGAGCACCCTTTTCAACGCCGGGGCGAGGGCCTAGCCTGACCGGCATCCGCCCCGACCGGGCGGCCGGCCGCGTGCGGAGCCCATGGAACCGAGCATCTTCCGCTTCGTCTGGAAGTACAGCTGGCGCCAGCAGCTGGTGATCCTGGCGCTCACCGCCCTGTCGCTGCCCGTCCTCTACGCCTCCCTGGAACTCCCCAAGACGATCGTCAACGAGGCCCTGGGCGGCGACCGCTTCGTGTTCGAATTCTTCGGCGTGGAACTGGACCGCACCGGCTATCTCTTTGCCCTCTGCGGCAGCTTCCTCGCCCTGGTGGTGATCGGCGGGGCGCTCAAATACGTCCTCAACGTCTATTCCGGCGTGGTGGCGGAACGCATGCTGCGACGGCTCCGCTTCATGCTCTACGAGCACATGTTGCGCTTCCCGCTGCCCCATTTCCGCCGCATTGGCACCGGCGAGCTGGTCCAGATGATCAACGCCGAGGTGGAGCCCCTCGGCGGCTACGTGGCGGCCGCCTTCACCGTCCCCGCCTTCCAGGGCGGCACCCTCCTCACCATCCTGCTGTTCGTCTTCCTCCAGGACTGGAAGCTGGCCCTCGCCGCCGTCTCCCTCTATCCGATCCAGATCCTGGTGATCCCCCGTCTGCAGCGCCGGCTCAACGCGCTGGCGGTGCGGCGGGTGCGCCAGGTGCGGCGCAATGCCCAGCGCATCGGCGAGACCGCCTCCGGCATCCTCCACGTCCACGCCGACGACACCAGCCTTTACGAGCGCGCGCGCTTCGGCCACGAGCTCGGCGAGGTGTTCTTCATCCGCTTCGACATCTACAGGACCAAATACCTGATCAAGTTCCTGAACAACTTCATGGGCCATCTGGGCCCGTTCCTGTTCTTTTCCATCGGCGGCTACCTCGTCATCCAGGGCGATCTCACCCTCGGCGCGCTGGTGGCGGTGCTCAACGCCCACAAGGACATGATCTCTCCCTGGAAGGAACTGCTCCAGTACTATCAGCTCACCCACGACGTCAGGATCAAGTACGAACAGGTGGTCGCCCAGTTCACCGCCCCGCGGCTGCTGCCGCGCGCGCGTCTCGACGCCGATCCGCCGCCGGACGCGCCCGCCTTCGCCCGCGAGCTGCAGGCCGTCTCGGTGGTGTGGTGCGAGGAAGGGGAGCGGGTGCTGGACGGCCTCACCTTCCGCCTGCCGCTGCCGGCACGGGTGGCGGTGGTGGGACCGCCGGGCAGTGGCCGGCGCGCCTTCGGACTGGTGCTGGCGGGGCTGTTGGTGCCGGAGAGTGGGCGGGTGCGGGCGGACGGGGTCGATCTCCACCGGCTGCCGGAATCGGTGCTGGGGCGCCGCATCGGCTATGCCGGCCCCCACAACTGGATCTTCGAGGGGACGGTGCGGGACAATCTCCTCTACGGACTGCGCCACCGCCCCCGCGAGGCGGACGGAGGCGATCCGGAGCGGGCGCGGCGCCGCCGCGAGGCGCGTCTTTCCGGCAATCCGCCCCACGATCCCGCGGCCGACTGGATCGACGACGAGCAGGGCGGCTTCACCTCGCCGGAGGACCGTCTCGCCCGCATGGTGGAGGTGTTGCGCCTCGTGGGCCTCTACGAGGACGTCTACCGCTTCGGGCTCGCCGGCCGCATCCGTGCCGGCGAGCGTCCCGAACTGGCCCGCCGGCTGCTGGAGGCGCGGCGGCGCGTCCTCGCCCGCCTCGCGGCCCTGCCGGAATCGCGCCGGGTGGTGGAGCCCTTCGCCGTCGACCGCTACAACGCCAACGCCACCGTCGCCGAGAACCTGCTCTTCGGCACGCCGGTGGACGAGGATCTCGCCTTCGACCGGCTCGCCGAACATCCCTACGTGCAGCGGGTGCTGACCGCCACCGGACTCCTCGGGGAGCTGCTCGGGGTGGGGCTGCGGCTGGCGGAGACGGTGGTGGAGCTGTTCGCCGAACTGCCGCCCGAGGACGAGTTCTTCGCCCGCCTCTCCTTCGTGGCGCCCGAACAGTTGCCGGAGCTGCGCATGCTGCTGGGCCGGGTCGATCCCGCGAACCCGGCGGCGGCCGACGAGGCGGACCGGGTGCGGCTGCTGTCGCTGGCCCTCCATCTGATCCCGGCCCGCCACCGTCTGGGACTCCTCACGCCGGAGCTGCAGCGGCGGCTGGTGGAGGCGCGCCGGTGGCTGCGCCGGCACCTGCCGCCGGAGCTGGAGGGGCGCATCGCCTTCTTCGATCCGGAGCGTTACAACGATGCCCTGACCATCGAGGAGAACCTGGTGTTCGGCAAGGTGCGCCACGGCTATCCGCGCGCCGCCCAGGCGGTGGGCGAGCTGGTGCGGGAGGTGTTGGGCGAGCTGGATCTGGAACGGGCGGTGGTGGACGTGGGGCTCGATCATCCCTGCGGCATCGGCGGCCAGCGCCTCGGCGAGGCCCAGCGCCAGAAGCTCGCCGTCGCCCGCGAGGTGATGAAGCGGCCGCGCATGCTCGTCCTCCACCACGTCACCGCCCCCCTCGATCCCCACGACGCCGTGGCCCTCACCGCGGCGCTGCTGGAGGCGTTCCGCGACCGGACGCTGGTGTGGATCCAGCCGGATCCGGATCAGCTCCACCGCTTTCCGTGGCGGATCGAGCTGGAGGCGGGCCGGGTGCGGCGGATGGCGGGGCCGGCGGCGGCCGAGGGTGTCGCCGCCGACGGGGCCCTCGAACGGGAGACCGGACCGTGACCATCCAGCGCGATCTCCGATGTCTGCGGCAGCTGCCGCTGTTCCGCGACGTGGATCCCCAGCGTCTCAAGCTGCTCGCCTTCGCCAGCGAGCGGGTGCACTTCGAGCCGGGCGAGACGGTGTGCCGGCAGGGGGAGCCGGGCGATGCCGCCTATGTGATCCTCGAGGGACGGGCGCGGGTGGTGCACGAGGGCGCGGAGGGGCCGGTGGAGGTGGCCACCCTCGGCCCCAACGACGTGGTGGGCGAGATCGCCATCCTCTGCGGCGTGCCCCGCACCGCCACGGTGGTGGCGGAGACGCCCCTCGAGACCCTGCGCATCGACCGTGACACCTTTCTCGCCACCGTCCGCCAGTTCCCGGAGATCGCCCTCGGCATCATGCGCGAGCTGGCCGTGCGCCTGCACGAGACCACCCGGCGGCTGGGCACGCTGGTGGCCGAGTGCGGCGCGCGGTCGGAGCGGCCGTGAACGGGCCGCAATCCCGTGGCCCCTGGCCGCGACGCCGGGGGGCCGCCCTCGCCTGGCTCGCCCGCGAGAGCGTCCGCGAGCGCTTCATCGACCACGTCTTCGCCCGCACCTGCGCGCTCCTGGGCGAGGACGGAGTCCCGGTGGCCCGGGCCACCCTCCACCTCCACACCCTCCATCCCCAGCTCGCCGGCGCCACCCTCCGCTGGCGACACGGACGCCGCGACGCCGAGATCGTCTTCCACGAGCGCGGCGTGTTCGAGACCGACGAATATCGCCACAGCCCGATCCGGCCGCTGGTGGAGGGGGACGCCGAGCGCATCCGCTTCCGCCTCGACCGCGAGACGGTGGACTTCGCGGTGCTGCGCGCGCTGGCGGAAGAGGGGTTCACCGACTATGTGGGCTTCGCCCTCACCTTCACCGACGGACGCCGCCACGCCGCCACCTTCGCCACCCGCGTGGCAGACGGCTTCACGGACGCCCAACTCGCGGATCTCGCCGACATCCTGCCGCTCTTGGCGATGGCGGTGGAGATCCGGCTCCAGCGACGGATCGCCCGCAATCTGCTGGCCACCTACGTGGGGGCGCGGGCGGGCGAGCGCATCCTCGCCGGCGAGATCGCCCGCGGCGCCGGCGAGACCATCGAGGCGGCGCTCTGGATCTTCGATCTGCGCGGCTTCACCGCCCTCGCCCAGCGGCTGCCGCTGGAGGAGCTGCTGGCGCTGGCCAATGCGGCCTTCGACGCGGTGGGCGAGGCCATCGCCCGCCATCGGGGCGAGATCCTCAAGTTCATGGGCGACGGCCTGCTCGCCGTCTGGAGCTTCGCCGATTCCCCGGATGCCTGCGGCTGGGCCTTCGACGCGGCGGTGGCGGCGCTGGCCGCCTTCGACCGCACCATGGACGCCCGGCGGGCCCGCGGTCTCCCGGTGGCCGACGCGGTGGTGGCGGTCCACGCCGGCCGGGTGCTGTGGGGCAACATCGGCACCCGCAGCCGTCTCGACTTCACCGTCTTCGGCTCCGACGTGGCCATCGCCGAGCGGCTGGAGGAACTGGCCAAGCGCCTCGGCACCCGCATCCTGCTGTCGGACCGCTTCGTGCGCGGCTGCCGGCGCGCCGGCGCGCTGGCCCGCCCCCTCGGGGCCTACCGGCTGCGCGGGGTGGAGGCACCGGTGGCCGTCTCCACCCTCGACCCCGCGGCGCTGGCGCGGGCGTCGCGGCAGCAGTAGAGGCGCAGGCGCACCGTGCCGAGCCCGCCGAGATCGGCCGTGGCGCCGGCCCGGAAGCCGGCCCCCAGCCGCTCCGCCGGCACCCGTCGTCGCGTCAGTTCCTCCAGCACCGCCGCGAGACGCAACAGGGCCAGCTCCCAGTCGTCCACGGCGGCCCGGCCGTCGCGGACGGCGCGCGGACTGGAGGCCTCCACCTCCACCCACCAGCGCTCGCCGGCAACGGGCGCGAGGGCGGCGGCGAGCCCCTCGAAGGCGGCCTCGCGACGGGCGGGATCGAGATCGGCGAGCCGCCAGCGGCCGGGCTCGAAGCGCAGTGTGGCCTCGTAGAGAGGACGGCGGGTCGGCGCCCTCGCCGCCGCCGGCACCGGCGGCGCGGCCACCCTCGATCGTGACCGCGGGGATGCCTCCGCGGGATCCGTCTCCGCCCGCGGCGCGGTGCGCCCGCCGGTCGGCACCGCCGTCGCGACGGGCTCCGCATCACCCGCCACCGGTGGGGCGAAGAGGGCGGCGAGGCGGGCCTCGAGGGCGGGCCGGAAGGTGACGACGGCCACGATCCCCACCACGGCCAGTCCGCCGAGACCGAGGAGCAGGGCCCACCTCCGTTCGCGGCGCGCCCGGCGGAGATGGCCGTGGGGCGGCGGGGACGACGGACGATGCGACGGTCCCGGCCCGACCTCGCCGTTCCCCGTGGCATCGCGATCATAGGCCATGCGGCGCATGGGATCCGACAGCGTTTCGTAGGCCTCGAGGAGGTGGTGGAAACGGCCTTCGTCGCCGCCGGCATCCGGGTGGTGCTCGCGCGCCAGCCGTCGCCAGGCGGCGCGGACGGCGGCCATGGAGGCGCCCGGCTCCAGACCGAGGGCCCGGTAGTAGCCCTTCGGATCGGACGGGTCGCCCGCCTCGTGCATCCCCTGCTCCCTCCCGGTCGCGTCCCTCAGCGCGCGGTCAGCTTGAACTCGATGCGGCGGTTGCGCCGATAGGCTTCCTCCGTGTCGCGCGGATCGATGGGGCGGAACTCGCCGAAGCCGGCGGCAGCCAGATGCTCCGGCGGAATGCCGTGGGCCACCAGGAATCGCACCACCGTGTTGGCACGCTCGGTGGAGAGTTCCCAGTTGTCGCGGAAGGGCGAATCGGGGCGCAGCGGACGCCGGTCGGTGTGACCGTCCACCCGCAGTACCCAGTCGATGTCGGGCGGGATGTCGGCGGCGATCTCCTTCAGGGTCTCGGCGATGCGTTCGAGCCGGCGCCGACCTTCCGGTTCCAGTTCGGCCGAGCCCGAGGGGAAGAGGATCTCCGCCTGCAGGACGAAGCGGTCGCCGACGATGCGGACGTCCGGATGGTTCCCCAGCACCTCCCGCAGCCGGCCGAAGAACTCCGAGCGGTAGCGCTGCAGCTCCTCCACCTTGCGGGCGAGGGCCTCGTTGAGGCGGGCGGAGAGCAGGGCGATCTCGCCCTTCTGACGGGCCACCAGCCGCTCCACCTCGTCGAACCGCTGTTCGCTCTCGGCCAGCGCCGCCACCAGATTGCGGGTGTAGCGGTTGAGCCGGGCCACCTCCTCGGTGAGGCGACGGATCTCGCTCTCGCGCGCACCGAGGCTCTCCCTGAGCCGTGCGATCTCGGCGGCGAGACGCTCACGCTCCGCGCGCAGCGACGCGAGGTCCTCCTCGAGCCTGCGGCGGGTCGCCTCGCCTTCCTCCCGCGCCGCGGCCAGCGCCTCCTCCCGGGCGGCGAGGGCCCCCTCCAGCTCGCGGACCCGGGCGACGAGCCGATCCCGTTCCGCCAGTACGGCAGCGAGCCGCTCACGGACGGCCCCGAGGCCGTCCCCGAGCCGTTCCCGGTCCGGGCGTTCGAGCCCCAGGAGGTCGGTGAGGGCCGCCACCCGGCTCTCCAACGCCGCCAGCAGCCGCTCCCGCTCGCTCATGGCGCTCTCGAGCCGGGCGCGCTCCTCGCCCAGCTCCTCGAGACGCACCGACAGCTCCCGGGTCTTCGCCCGCAGGCTCCGGGTGGTCTCGCGGGAGGTGCCGAGGAGTTCCGTGGCCTTCTCCACCTGCTCGCGCAGCCGCGCCAGCGCCTCGTCCCGCTCGGCCGCCATGCGGCGCATGCGCTCCAGCTTCTCCCGCATGCGGGCGACGAGGGCATCCACGTCCTCCGGCGCCATCGCCGGCCCGGCGGGGGTCGCCGCCTCGTCCGTGTCTGCCGGCATCTCCTGGGCCGCGGTCCCGGCGGCCATCGACAGCGCCGCGGCGACGACGAGCCCGCACGCGATGCCACGAACGCCCATGCCCCTCCTCCGGCCCGCCCGTCCGCGATCTAGCGCGAGGGGCCGTCCGCGTCACCGTCCGCGGCGGCGGCGAGCGCGCGGGGCGCGAGCTCCACGGGCCGCGCCTCGGGGAGCGGACGGTCGGCCGGCGCCGCGCCGAGGGTCTCGAAGCGCCGCGCCTGCGGCAGCACCCGGCTCTCCAGGGAGCCCACGGCCTTGTTGTAGTGGTCCACCGCCGAGCCCAGCGCCTTGCCCAGCCGTTCCACGTGGCCGAGGAAGATGCGGATGCGCTGGTGGAGCTCGCGGGCGGTCTCGGCGATGCGGGCGGCGCCCTCGGCGATCTTCTCCTGCTGCCAGCCGTAGGCGATGGCCTTCATGAGGGCGACGAAGGTGGAGGGGGTGGTGATGAGCACCTTCCGCTCGAGCGCATATTCGAACAGCTCCGGATCCCGCTGCAGGGCGGCGGCGTAGAAGGGATCGCCGGGGACGAAGAGCACGACGAAATCCGGAGCGTCCACCACGCCCTGCCAGTACTCCTTGCGGGCGAGCTTCTGGACGTGGCCGCGGATCTGGCGGGCATGCTGCCGCAGTTCGTGTTCGCGCGTCTCCTCGTCCTCCGCCTCCACGGCTCGCAGATAGGCGTCGAGGGGAGTCTTCACGTCCACCACCACGCTCTTGCCCCCCGGCAGACGGATCACGGCGTCCGGGCGCAGCCGGTCCTCGGTGACGGTCTGGGTGACATAGTCCACGTGTTCGCTCATGCCGGCGAGCTCCACCACGTTGCGCAGCTGGAACTCGCCCCACCGTCCGCGCACCTGCGGCCGGCGCAGTGCCTGCACCAGACGGCCGGTCTCGACGCGGAGTCTCTCCTGGCTCTCGGCCAGGAGCTGCACCTGCCGTTCCAGGGCCCGATAGGCGCCTTCGCGGGCCTTTTCCAGCTCGCCCACCCGGCTCTCGAACCGCTCGAGGCTCTCCCGGAGCGGCCGCAGCAGCTCGGCGATGGCCCGCTGGCGCGTCTCCAGGTCCTGCACCGCCTCCCTCCGGTGCTGATCGAACCGTTCGGAAACGAGGCGCAGGAACTGCCGGCTGTTGCGGTCCAGGACCCGCGAGGCGAGCTCTCCGAACTTCTCTTCGAGCGCCACCGCCGCCCGTCGCAGTTCCTCGAGCCGTGCCGCATGGGCCGTGCGCTCGGCGGAAAGTCGCTCCTCGAGGCCACGCTTTTCCGCTTCCAGGCTCCGCAGTCGCTCCTGCAGTCCGTCGGCCCGTCCCTGCAGCTCCGCGTGGGCGGACTCGACGGCGGCCGCCCGCGTCTCGGCGGCCTCGGTGCGGACACGCGCCTCCGCCAGTGCCAGCTCCAGCGGACGCAGGCGCAGCAGCCACACCGCCAGCGATCCGAGGGTGGTGCCGAGGAGGAAGACGATGGCGAGGAGCGGCAGGCTCGGGTCCATGGACGGCTCCGGAGCGGACGTACCCGTTTCGTTCCCCCTCCTCTAGCGCCTCCCACGGTGTCGGTCCAGCACCGGCAGGCCTGTCGGTGGGGCATCCCCGTCGGACGGGAAGGCCGCCACCGCTATCCTCGGGCGGAGGTCGGGGCCGGATGCTCCAGCTCGACCCCAAGCCGGGCTACCGTCTCCGCATCGCTCGCCGCCGCCAGCCGTTCGAGGTACGGGCGCATGTGCGCCGGTGGCGGTGCCTCGATCACCAGCGGCGGACGGGAGGGATAGAGGGGAAGGACGATGCGGCGGGCGTGCAGCATCATCGGCCCCTGCCGGTCGTCCTCGCGACCGTAGACCGGATCGCCCAGGATCGGGCAGCCGATGTGCGCCAGATGCACCCGCAGCTGATGGGTGCGGCCGGTGCGCGGGCGCAGCTCCAGCCAGCTGGTGGTACCGTCGCCGGCCAGCAGCCGGTATTCGGTGACGGCGGGGCGTCCCTCCGGATCCACCCGCATCCACCAGCTCCGCCGCGCGCGCGTCACCTTGGCGAGGGGGGCGTCCACCACCCCGGCCGCGGCCGGCGGCCGGCCGTGCACCACCGCCCAGTAGACCTTCTCCACCCGCCCGCTCCGGAACAGACGCCCCAGTTTCCGCAGCGCCTTGGGATGGCGGCCGAGCACCAGACAGCCGGAGGTGTCCCGGTCCAGCCGGTGGGCGAGCCGGGGGCGGTGGCGGAGGCCGAAGCGGAGGGCGTCGGCATAGTGTTCCACGGTGAGGCCGCCACCCGGTCCGGGATGCACCGGCATGCCGGCGGGCTTGTCGAGCACCAGGACCAGGGGATCGCGATAGAGCACGCGCGCGATCATCGCCGCCGCATCGGCGGGCGGCGGTGCCGCCGGGATGTCGTCCCGCCGGGGATCACGGGCCTTCGCGGCAGTCCTTCTGGGCGAGGGCACGGACCCGCAGTCTCAGCGCGTTGAGCTTGATGAAGCCTTCCGCGTCCCGCTGGTCGTAGACCCGGTCCTCCTCGAAGGTGGCGAGATCGCGGCGGTAGAGGCTCACCGGGCTCCGACGTCCCACCACCTGCACCGAGCCCTTGTAGAGCTTGAGCCGCACGGTGCCGGTCACGCACTCCTGGCTGCGGTCGACCAGCGCCTGCAGCATCTCCCGCTCCGGCGAGAACCAGTAGCCGTTGTAAACCAGCTCGGCGTAGCGCGGCATCAGCTCGTCCTTGAGGTGCATGGCGCCGCGGTCGAGGGTGAGGCTCTCGATGGCGCGGTGGGCCACATACCAGACGGTGCCGCCGGGGGTCTCGTAGACGCCGCGCGACTTCATGCCCACGTAGCGGTTCTCGACGATGTCCACCCGGCCGACGCCGTGCCGCCCGGCGATCTCGTTGAGCCGCGCGAGGAGCGCCGCCGGCGACAGGCGTTCGCCGTCGACGGCCACCGGATCGCCGCGCTCGAAGGTGATCTCCACGTATTCGGGCTCGTCCGGAGCGCGGCGCGGGTCGACGGTGCGGGTGAACATCTCCTCTTCGGGCTCCACCCACGGATCCTCGAGGGCCCGGCCCTCGTAGGAGATGTGCAGGAGATTGGCGTCGGTGGAATAGGGGGGCTCGCCGCGCTTGCCGCGCGGGATCGGGATCTGGTGCGCCTCGGCGTAGGCGACGAGCTTCTCGCGCGAGGTGAGGTCCCACTCCCGCCAGGGCGCGATGACGCGGATGTCGGGATCGAGGGCGTAGCAGGTGAGCTCGAAGCGCACCTGATCGTTGCCCTTGCCGGTGGCGCCGTGGGCGACGGCATCGGCACCGGTCTCGCGGGCGATCTCCACGAGCCGCTTGGCGATGAGGGGGCGGGCGATGGAGGTGCCGAGGAGATAGCTGCCCTCGTAGAGGGCGTTGGCGCGGAACATGGGCATCACATAGTCCCGCACGAACGTCTCGCGCAGGTCCTCGATGCGGATGTCCCGGACGCCCAGCATCTCCGCCCGGCGGCGGGCCGGCTCCAGCTCCTCCCCCTGGCCGAGATCGGCGGTGAAGGTCACCACCTCGCAGCCGTAGGTCTCCTGCAGCCAGCGCAGGATCACCGACGTGTCGAGCCCGCCGGAATAGGCGAGCACCACCTTGCGCACCTCGCCCCGCATCTCTCCCCTCTCGACGACGGCACGCCCGCCGCGGGGCGGGCGCGCGGATCCGTCCCGACGACCGGCTCAGGCGGTGGTGTCGACGCGGCTCCCGGGCGCCTCGCCGCCGCCGCCCTCCTCGCCACCGCCTCCGGCCGGCGCCTCCGCCGTCCCGGCCGCGACCGGAGCCGGCGGCCTGGCGATGCCCACGCGGGCCGGTCGCAGCAGACGCTCGCCCATCCGGTAGCCCACCTGCATCACCTCGGCCACGACGCCGGGACGATGGTCGGGCGTCTCCACCTCGTAGACCGCCTCGTGCAGCTCGTGGCGGAAGGGCTCGCCCGGCGTGGGCTCGATGCGGCGGATGCCGTACTTCTCGAAGACCTGCAGGAGCTGGCGCTCGACCAGCTCGACGCCGGTGAGCAGACTGGTGAGCAGTTCGCTTTCCCCGAGTTCGGACCGCGGCACCGATTCGAGGGCACGGCGCAGATTGTCGGCCACTTCCAGCAGGTCGGTGGCGAAATCGGCCAGCGCCTTCTTGCGCACCTCGTTGAGTTCGCGCACGTGGCGCCTGTGAATGTTGTCGAGATCGGCGAGCGCGCGCAGATGGCGGTCGCGCAGCTCCGCCAGCTCCTGTTCGAGGCGCCGGGCGACGGCGAGCGGATCCTCCTCGCCCGCCCCGGTTTCCGCTGCCGGCGCGGCTTCCCTGGCCTCCGCCGCCTCCGTGCCGGTCTCGGTGGTGGTCCGTTCGCGTTCCTCGCTCATCGTCCGCTCTCTTCCGTTCCGTCGACCCCGAGGATGCGGCTCACGACGCGGGCGGTGTAGTCCACCAGCGGGATGATCCGCGCGTAGTTCATGCGCGTCGGTCCGATCACGCCGATCGCGCCCACCACCTGCGGTTCCCCCTCGCCGGCGCGGGCGCGATAGGGGGCGACGATCATCGAGCAGCCGGAGAGGCCGAAGAGTTCCGTCTCGGCGCCGATGAAGATCTGCACCCCGTCCGCATGTTGGGTCTGCTCCAGCAGCTTCAAGAGACCGCGCTTGCGTTCCAGGGTCTCCAGGAGGGCGCGGATGCGCTCGAGCTGGGCCAGGGTCTCCACGTCGGCGAGCAACTGGGCCTGGCCCTTGACGATCAGCACCCCCTCGTCACCGTCCCGCGCCCAGGTGGCGAGGCCGGCCTCCACCACCTGGCGGGCGAGGGCGTCCAGTTCGGTGCGCTGCTCCTCGATCTCGCGGCGGATGGTCTCGAAGGCCTCGGCGAAGGTGCGGCCGGCGAGGCGGGCGGAGAGATAGTTGCCGGCCTCCACCAGGGCCGAGGGCGACATGCCGAGGGGCACCTCGATGACCCGGTTCTCCACCAGCCCGTTGTCGGTGACCACCACCACCAGCGCCCGTCCCGGCGCCAGCGGCACGAACTCCACGTGCCGGAAGGGCCGGTCCAGCTTGGGCGCCACCACGATGCCGGCGTGCCGCGAGAGACCGGCGAGGGTGGCGGAGGCCTGTTCCAGCACCTGCTCCACGGAACGGCCGGTGGCGGCGCAGTGGGTCTCGATGGCGCGGCGCTCCTCCTCGCCCAGCTCGCCCAGTTGCAACAGCCCGTCCACGTAGAGACGCAGGCCGAAGTCGGTGGGCACGCGACCGGCGGAGGTGTGGGGCGAATAGAGGAGCCCCATCTCCTCCAGATCCGCCATCACGTTGCGCACGGTGGCGGGGGAGAGGGCGTGGCCCATCTGCTTGGCGATGGTCCGCGAGCCCACGGGTTCGCCGGTCTCGACATAGGTGTCGACGATCCGGCGGAAGATCTCCCGCGAGCGCGCGTTGAGCTCGACGATCATCCGTCTCCCGGCGAATGTTCGCCTTTCGTACCCGGTCCCATCTAGCGCCGCGCCCGCAAGGGGTCAACGCGGCCACCGCTCAGTAGACCGGCAGGTACCAGGCATGGTCCAGATCGGGGACCCGGCGGCGGTAGCGCTCGTACTCGCAACGCCGGACCCGTCGGTAGAGGTCCAGGAGACGGTGGTCGAGATGACGGGTGAGGGCCGGTCCGGTGGCGAAGCGTTCGAGGGCGGCGCCCCAGTCCAGCGGCAGCGGCGGGCCGCGGTCGTAGGCATTGCCGCGGGCGGGCGGCCCCGGGTCGTGCCCGGCATCGAGACCGTCCAGGAGCGCGGCGAGGATGGCGGCCAGCACCAGATGGGGGTGGGCATCGGCGCCGGCGGTGCGGTGTTCGAGGCGGCGGGCGGCCGGCGGTGCGGCGGGGATTCGCACGGCCACCGTCCGGTTGTTGTGCCCCCAGGTCGCCCGGACCGGGGCGTAGGATCCGGGCACCAAGCGCCGGTAGCTGTTGGCGTTGGGAGCGAAGATGGCCATGGACTCGGGCATGGCGGCGAGGAGGCCCCCCACCGCCCGCCGCAGCCAGTGTTCGCCCTCCGGCGTCTCGCCGAACAGATTGCGCCCCTCGCCGTCGCGGAGACTCAGGTGGACGTGCAGGCCGGAGCCGGAGCGGTCGGCGAAGGGCTTGGCCATGAAGGTGGCGCGCAGGCCCACCCGCGCGGCGGCGCGGCGCACGGCGATGCGGAAGAGGAAGGCCTCGTCGGCCGCCCGCAGGGCGTCGGCCCGGTGGCGCAGGTTCACCTCGAACTGGGCGGGCGCGTATTCGGCGCTCACCGCCTCCAGTTCGAGACCGAGGGTGGCGGCGTAGGTGGCGAGGGTGTCCAGGAACTCGTCCACCTCGGCGAGGCGGTCGAGGTCGTAGACCTCCGGGGCCTCGCCGGCCGCGGGGCGGCGGGAGGAGGCCAGCGGGCGCGGCGGGTCCTCCCCGTCGGCCAGCAGGTAGAACTCGAACTCGAAGGCCGCCACCACCTCGAGCCCCCGCGCCCGCAACCGGTCGCGGAGGGCGGCGAGGGTGTGCCGGGTGTCCCCCCAGAAGGGGCTGCCGTCGGCCTCGGTGAAGCTCGCCAGCACCAGCGCCCGGTCCGGCCGCCAGGGCGCCGGCCGCAGGGTGGCGGGATCGGCGCGCAGCGGCCGGTCGGCGTCCCCCTCCGCTTCCACGAAGGGCGAATCGTCCACGTTCTCGCCCCGCACGTCGACGCTGAGGACGGTGGTGGACATGGCGTGACGGCCTTCGAGCAGGCCGTTCAGATGGTCGACGGCGAGGCGCTTGCCGCGGGCGATGCCGAGCAGGTCGGGGACCAGCACCTCGACCTGTTCGACCAGCGGATGTTCGCGGCGGAATCGGTCGGAAGGGGTCATGACGCGGCGACGGCGGGACCGGGGTCCCGCCGTCCGGGTCTCACGCCGCCTCGGCCAGCGTCTCCTCGACCCACTGGTCGAGCCGGGTCTTGGGCATGGCGCCCACCTTGGTGGCCTTGAGCTCGCCGCCGGCGAAGATCATCAGGGTGGGGATGCCACGGACGCCGTACTTGGTGGGGGTGAGGGGATTCTCGTCGATGTTGACCTTCACCACCTTGATGCGATCGCCCTTCTCGCGGGCGAGCTGTTCGAGATAGGGGGCGATCATCTTGCACGGCCCGCACCACTCGGCCCAGAAGTCCACCAGCACCGGCCGGTCGGCCTGCAGCACCTCCTTCTCGAAGGTGGCGTCGCTGACTTCGACGATGTCGCTCATGATCCTTCCCGTACGCAGCTCCTGCCGGTCACCCGGCCCCCGGGGAGCATTAGGGGTCGCATCGGCGGTCCGTCAAGCGCGCCCCGGCCGTGTCCTGCGGGGTGTCTTCAGGCGGCGAGATCGTAGCGCCCGTCGCGGACGGTGATGCGCACTTCGATCTCGGTGACGCCGACGGCATAACGACGCGCGAGTTCCTCGACCGGCACCCGCGGATCGATGTCCAGCCGTTCCGCGGCGAGCTTGCGCACGAGGGTGTCGGCGGTGGCCTGGACGGGGGTCTCGCCCCGTTCCCAACGGCCCACGGTCTGGGCATCCACATGGAGGATCTCGGCGAGACCCGCCTGGGTCATCCCCATCTCGGTCCGCAGGAAGCGCAGCTCACGGCCGTCGAGGGGACCGCGCTTGTCGATCAGCGCCTTGGCGATGAGACGGTGGAGCACCCCGATGCGGGGGATCTTCACCACCTCCTCGCCATGGTCGTCGCGCACGATCTCGACACCCTCGATGTAGACATTGTCGAGACCGCAGGCGGTGTAGTGATAGCGCGCGGTCATGGCCCGATCCCTCATTCGTCGATCCACATGACGGTGACGATCTTCAGCGCCGGCCGGCCCGGCGCCGGGACCACCACGACCCGAACGCGACGCCCTCCGGAATTCGGAGTCTCGCTCTCCACCCGGTAGCGATGGAGACCCGCCTGGGTCGCGGGTTCGGCCTCGTCGTACACGTGACCGTTGCGCAGGACGTGGAGCACGTCACCCATGGTGAGGCCACGTTCCTCCAGACGCTCCTCGGCATGCCGAGTGAGGAAAATGTCGCACCACTCGTCACGCGCATAGGCGCTGATCCGCCACCTGGCCTCGGCAGGGGACCAGGGCTCCGGCATCCGGCGCTCCCGGACCACCTATCACCATGATAGGTCGCATGCCACAGTGAGGCGTCGGTGGCAGCGCGTCAAGCGTGAGAAGCACGAGACGTCCCCGGATATGATCCACCCCCTCACTCCGCCTCCCGCGCGAGTGCGGCCAGGGCCTCGCGGTGGGCGCGGGCGGTCTCCTCGCCGAAACAGCAGAAGATCACCTCGCGCGGGCGAGGATGGCGCGCGAGGAAGTCGGCCACCGTGCCCACGGCGATGCGGGCCGCCCGCGGGATCGGGAAGCCGTAGACGCCGGTGGAGATGGCGGGGAAGGCCACGGTGGCGAGCCCGTGATCCCGGGCCAGCTCCAGCGCCCGCCGGTAGGCGGAGGCGAGGAGCCCGTCCTCGCCCCGTTCGCCGCCCCGCCACACCGGGCCCACGGCGTGGATCACGTGGCGGGCGCGGAGGCGGAAGCCCGGCGTGATGCGGGCGTCGCCGGTGGGACAGGGTGCCACCTCCCGGCACGCCCGCGCCAGTTCGGGCCCGGCGGCGCGGTGGATGGCGCCACACACGCCGCCGCCCGGGGCGAGGCGCTCGTTGGCGGCGTTCACCACCGCGTCCACGTCGAGGGCGGTGATGTCGCCCTCCACCACCCGCATCCGTTCCAGCACCGCGCGCGTGGTCACGGCCACCCCTCCCTTCCGCGGACTCCCCCGCTATTCTCGGAAAGCGGACGGCCGGGACAAGGGGTGATGCTGCCACCGCCCGTGGTGCGGGTGAGCGCGGAGGTGCGTCGGCGCCACAAGCTCCGCAATCTCGTCCACTCGCTGCTGCTGCTCCTGGGCATGGCCTTCGTGCTGGCGGTGACCGGCCGGGCGCTGTGGGGGCCGGAGGGGGCGTGGTGGACGGTGGCGGGCGGTCTCCTCGCCTTCCTGCTGAGCCCCACCGTTCCGCCCGAATGGGTGATGCGGATGTACGGCGCGCGGCCGCTGCGGCCCGCCGAGGCCCCGGAGCTGCACGCGGTGGTGGCGGAGCTGGCGCGGCGGGCGGAACTGCCGCGGCCGCCGGCGCTGTGGTGGGTGCCGAGTCCGATCCTCAACGCCTTCGCCGTGGGCACCCCGGAGCGGGCGGCGGTGGCGGTGACCGACGGCATCCTCCGCACCCTCACCCTGCGCGAGCTCACGGGCGTGCTGGCCCACGAAGTGAGCCACATCCGCAACCGGGACCTGTGGCTCATGCAGCTGGCGGATGCCATGAGCCGCTTCGTGAGTCTCCTGTCCTGGTTCGGCCAGCTGCTGCTGCTGGTCAATCTGCCCCTCCATCTCACGGGCCGGGCCGTCTATCCGTGGGTCGAGGTGCTGGTGATGGTGTTCGCGCCGACGCTGATGGCGCTGCTCCAGCTCGCCCTCTCCCGCGCCCGCGAGTTCGACGCCGATCTGGACGCGGCGGGGCTCACCGGCGATCCGCTGGCGCTGGCCGCGGCGCTGGAGAAACTGGAGCGCCATCAGGGCCGCTTCTGGGAGGAGATCCTGTTCCCGGGCCGCCGCATCCCCGAGCCCTCGCTGCTGCGCACCCATCCGCCGACGGAGGAGCGCATCCGCCGCCTGCTGGACCTGGCGCGGGCGGGGCCGTCTCCGCTGTCCGGCTGGGACCTTCCGGAGCGGCCGCGGCTGCCCGACGGTCTGCCGCCGGTCTTCGGCCCGCCCCGCTTCCGCCGCTATGGTTTCTGGTACTGAGAGCCCTCAGCGCCGCGGGGCGTCGTTGCGGAAGTTGCGCACCTCGCCGCGGCGGATCTGCTCGGCCAGGATCCTGGAGCCCTCGGCCAGGTCGCGGGCCCGGGCGAGCATCTCGGCATCGGCGTCCTGGGGATAGAAGGTGTAGGAGAGGGTGATCTGGCGCACCTCGCGGGCGTCGGCATCGTCGAGGAGCGACTCGTCCACGAAGAACTGCACCGGCATCTCGGCCCGCTCACCGGGATCGAGCCGCTCTTCCGTGAAGCAGAAGCACTCCGTCTTGAAGAAATAGGGCGCCGCCTTGAACGGGGTGACGTTGAACACGGCCTGGCCGACGGTGGGGCGGTCGGAGAGGTTCACCGCCTCGTAGAAGACCACCACCGGTTCGCCGAGCCGGACCTTCACCTTGCTCCGGAGCGGGCGGAACCGCCAGGGCAGATCCCGGGAGATGTTGGCGTCCAGATAGACGGTGATCTCCGGCAGCGACTCGCGCTCGCGGGCCGGATCCACCGCGGCCCGCGCCTCGGGCGCCACCTGGACGGTGCCGCCGTAGCCGGTGATGGCGCAGAAGAGCTGGTAGAGGGTGGGTGCGTAGACCACCAGTCCCACCATCACCGACAGCGGCACCATCAGCAGCAGGACGGTGCGCCGGATGCCTCGCCGCCGTGCCTCGCTCACCGCCACCTCCTCCACTGCACCTCCGCAAGAGTCTCCATTCCTCCCACCGGGACAACTGCGAAACCTGGTCGCAGCCCCTCACGCCGGTGCGGGCACGGTTCCTGGATGGACGCGATCCTCCGCCGGGGCGCCCACGGCCAGCAGCCGCAGGGCCCAGGCCACCACCACCAGGGTCGCCCCCACGTCCGCCGCCACCGCCAGCCACAGCACCGCGTAGCCCCCGAGCGCCAGCCCCACGAACAGGGCCTTGACGGCGAGGGCGAAGGCGACGTTGGCGCGGATGGTGGCGAGCATGCGGCGGCCGTGGGCCACGAGCCAGGGAAGCCGGTCGAGGCGATCGGTCATGAGCGCCACATCGGCGGTCTCGATGGCCACATCGGTCCCGATGGCCCCCATGGCCACGGCGAGCTGGGCCTCGGCCATGGCCGGCGCGTCGTTGACACCGTCGCCCACCATGGCCACCGGCGCGCGGTCGCGGGCGAGGCCGCGCACCGCCGCCACCTTGTCCTCGGGCAGGAGCTCGGCCCGCACCTCGTCGAGACCGACTTCGCGGGCCATGGCCTCGGCGGTGCGGCGGTGATCGCCGGTGAGCAGCACCAGCGATCGGATCCCGAGGCGACGGAGCTCCGCGAGGGCGGCGCGCGCCTCGGGACGCGGCACGTCGAAGAGGGCGAGCAGACCCAGCACGCGCGCCCCGCGCCCCACCACCACCACGCTGCGCCCCTCCTCCTCGAGACGGGCGAGGGCGGTGGCGAGGTCGCCGAGATCGGCCCCGCGTTCGGCGGCGAAGCGGGGCGAGCCCAGCCACAGGGTCTCGCCCTCCAGCTCGCCCACGAGACCGCGGCCGGGAACGGTGACCACCCGTGCCGGCTCCGGCCAGGCGAGACCGCGCGCGCGGGCCCCCGCCACCACCGCCCGGGCCAGGGGATGGACGCTCCGCGCCTCGAGGGCGGCGGCGAGCCGCAGCACCTCGTCGGGATCCGCGTCCGGAGCCGCTTCCACGGCCACCAGCCGGGGACGGCCGAGGGTGAGGGTGCCGGTCTTGTCGAAGGCGACGGCGCCGAGGCGGGCGGCGGTCTCCAGGTGGCTGCCGCCCTTGACCAGGACGCCGTGGCGGGCGGCGGCGGCCAGCGCCGAGACCACCGAGACCGGGGTGGAGATGACCAGCGCACAGGGACAGGCCACCACCAGCAGCACCAGCGCCCGGTAGAGCCAGACCTCCGCCGGCGCGCCCATCAGCACCGGCACGAGGAACAGCAGCAGCGCCGCCGTCATCACCGCCGGCGTGTAGACGCGGGCGAAACGGTCCACCCACCGTTCGCTGCGGGTGCGGCGGGCCCGCGCCTCCTCCACCATCCGGACGATGCGGGCGAGCACCGTGTCGGTGGCGGGACGGGTGGTCTCGATCTCGAGGATGCCCTCCACCAGGATGGTCCCTGCGTAGACCTCGTCGCCCGGCCCCTTCTCCACCGGCACGCTCTCGCCGGTGATGGGGGCCTGGTCGACGGCGGAGCGTCCGGCCCGCACCACCCCGTCCAGCGGAATGCGCTCGCCGGCCAGCACCCGGATCCGGGCGCCGGGTTCCACCGTCGCCGCCGGCACCTCCCGCGTCCCGTCGGGCCCGACGAGGCGGGCGACGGGCGGGGCGAGGTCGAGCAGGGCGGCGATGGCGCGCCGTGCCCGCGCCACGCTCCAGCGCTCCAGCAGCAGCGAGAGGGCGAAGAGGAACACCACCGCCGCCGCCTCGAACCACTCGCCGAGGGCCACCGCACCGAGGGCGGCCACGGTGACCAGCAGGTACATGTCGGGCCGCCGCGCCCGGAGCGCCGCCCACGCCCGCGGCACGAGCAGCACCAGACCGGTGCCCACGGCGAGGGCGAAGGCGGCGATCTCCGCCGGCGGCAGGCGGTCGCCGTCGTGGCCGGCGAGGAGATCCAGGGTCTCGAAGAAGCCGACGGTGGCGAGATGGAGGAGGATGCCGGCGAGCCAGAGGCCACCGCTCGCCGCCGTGAGCAGAGTGCGCCGGCGCAGATCCCGGTCCCCGCCGCCCTGCTGCCCGCGGTCCACCTCCGCCTCGAGGCCGGCCTCCCGCACCGCCCGCAGGATCGCCTCCGCCTCCACGGCGGGGGCGGTGTCCAGCACCATCATCCGCCCGTGCAGCACGTCGAAGGCGAGATGCTCGCGCCCGCCCACCACGGGTCCCACCGTCCGCTCCAGCAGCCGCACCTCCTCGGCGCAGTCGAGCCCGCGCACCCGCAGCCGCAGTCGCACGCCGGCCCCCTCGGACCGCGGCGGCGATGCCGCGGCCGCGCCGCCGCCGCAGCACCCGCAGGCGTGGGTCTCGGGACGGTGGGGCGATCCGCTGGTGGGGGCTCCGTCCATGGCCGTCTCGCTGGTCGGGGCGTTCGGGCGTCCTAGATGGCACCTGCAGCGACTGCAGCTTCAAGGGGCCGGGGTGCGTTACGGCATCGGCGAGCTGGCACGGCGGACCGGGACCAACGCCCAGACCATCCGCTGGTACGAGCGGATCGGTCTGCTGCCGCCGCCTCCGCGGACCGAGGGCGGGCAGCGCCGCTACGACCGGCGCCATCTGGAACGCCTCGCCTTCATCCGCCACGCCCGTGAGCTGGGCTTCTCGCTGGATGCGGTGCGCAGTCTGCTGCGGCTGGTGGACCGGCCGGATGCGCCCTGCGAGGAGGCGGACGCCATCGCCCGCGCGCGACTCGCCGAGGTGGAGAGCCGCATCCGCCGGCTCGAAGCGCTGCGGGAGGAGCTGGTGCGCATGGTGGAGGCGTGCCGCGGCGGCCAGGCCCGCGAGTGCCGGGTGATCCGGGTGCTGGCCGACCACCGGCTGTGTCTCTACGAGGATCACCGGCGGCCACGGCGCCGGGAGGAGGACGGCGATGCGCCGGCGTGAGCTGCTGGCGGCCGGGCTCGCGGCGGGGGCGGGCGCGGTCCTGTCGCCGCGACGGTCCGCGGGAGAGCCGGGGCTGGTGGTGCGGGCGCTGGAGGCGCGGCCGGTCCGGCGGCGGCTGCTGGGCCGCGAGGTGGAACTGTGGCTCTACGACGGACGGCTGCCCGGACCGCCGCTGGTGCTGGAGGAGGGAGAGACGCTCCGCCTCGTCTTCACCAACCGCCTGCCGGAGCCCACCAATCTCCACTTCCACGGCCTCCGCATCCCGCCGGGGGGGCGCGCCGACAACGTCTTCCTCGAGATCCCGCCGGGCGAGCGCTTCGTCTACGAGTGGACGGCGCCGGTGGGGGAGGCCGGGACCTACTGGTACCATCCCCATCGCCACGGCCTCATCGCCACCCAGATGTGGCGGGGGCTCGCCGGCGGCATCCTGGTGCGGGGCCCCCACGAGCGCGATCCCGATTCCGAACTGGCCCGGGCCGACGACCGGCTGGTGGTGCTGCGCGATCTGGAACTCGCCGGCGACCGCCCGGCCCCCCACGAGCCGCGGGACTGGCACACCGGCAAGGAGGGCCCGTGGCTGCTCGCGGACGGCCTGGTGGCGCCGGTGTGGCGGGCGCGGGCCCGGCTGGTGCGGCTGCGGCTGGTCAACGCCGCCAATGCGCGCACCCTGCGTCTCGCCCGCGCCGACGGCCGCCCCCTCGTGATCGCCGCCCTCGACGGCCATCTGCTGCCGGCGCCGGTGGAGGTGGACGAGCTGGAGCTGGCGGCCGCCCAGCGGGCGGACCTGCTGATCCGTATGCCGCGGGATGCGGCGGTGACCCTGGTGGCCCGTCCACGCCACCGGGGCGTGCCGACGCCGCGGCTGCGCAATCCCTTCGTCCTGCGGCTTCTGCCGCCGCCTCTCCACGTGCCGGACGTGCCGCTGCCGCGAACGCTCGCGGGACCGCTGTCCCCGCCGGCCCCGCCGGTGCGTCGCCGCACCCTCACCCTCGCCATGTTCACCCTCGACGGCCGGCGCTATCGTCACGGGCGGGTGGACATCCGGGCGCGGGCGGGAACGGTGGAGCGCTGGCGGGTGGTCAACATGGGCACCATGGACCACTCCTTCCACCTGCACACCTGGTTCTTCCGGCCGGTGGCCCGCAACGGCCGCCCCTGGCCCTTCGACTGCCGGCTGGATACCGTCGATCTGCGTCCGGGCGAGGTGGTGGAGCTGGACATCCCCTTCGTGCGGGAGACGGGACGGACGGTCTACCACTGCCACGTGGCCGAACACGGCGACCGGGGCATGATGGGCACCATCGAGGTGGGGCCGGCGCTCCCCTGGTCGGGTCCGGTGAGCTCCGATGCCATCTGCGCCTTCCCGCGGCGGCCCGCCGGACGCTGACGGCCCGCGCCCCTTGACGGCCGCCGGGGGCGGCGCAAACTAACGGGGTGCGGGCGGGTGTAGCTCAGTGGTAGAGCAGCAGCTTCCCAAGCTGCGTGTCGTGGGTTCGATTCCCATCACCCGCTCCAGCTCCCGCCCTCCTCCGTCGCTACCGGGAACGCCCTCCGTGCATGGCGGCCATGTGTGCGCGCGGCTGGTCGCCCCACGGCCGGACGCCTAGCCTCGCCCGCGGGCGGGGCAGGCGATGACGGAACGGGCCAAAGGCGACGGGCATGGATCGCGCGAGCGGGTGTGGGCCGGCGTCCTGTGGATGGTGGTGGCCGCCGCCAGCTTCGCGCTCATGATCAATCTGGTGCGGCGGGCGTCGGCGAGCCTGCCGGTGCTCGAGATCGCCTTCTTCCGCAATCTCTTCGGCCTCGCCGTGATGCTGCCGTGGCTCGCGCGCGAGGGGCGCCGCGCCCTCGCCACCCGAAGGCCCGGCCTCCATCTGCTGCGCGGCGTCCTGGCCCTCACCGCCATGTTGGGCTGGTTCACCACTCTCGCCCACATGCCCCTGGTGGAGGCGACCGCCCTCAGCTTCACCGCCCCCGTCTTCGCGAGCCTGCTGGCGATCCCGCTCCTGGGCGAGCCCGCGAGCGGACGGCGCTTCCTGGCGCTGGCGGTGGCCTTCGCCGGCACGCTGGTGATCCTGCGCCCGGGCCTCGCGGTGCTGGACCCGGTGGCACCGCTGGCGCTGGCCACGGCCCTCGTGTGGGGGGCCAGCACCGTGCTGGTCAAGCGCCTCACCCTGACCGAGACGCCGGCGGCGGTGGTGACCTGGATGGTGCTCTTCACCACCCCCGCCTCGCTGCTTTTGGCGCTGCCGGTCTGGCGCACGCCGACGGCGGCGGAACTGGCGCTGCTGGCGCTGCTGGGTGCCGCCGGCAGCCTCGGCCACTACGGCATGACCCGGGCGCTGGAGGCGGCGGATGCCGGGACCGTCGCCCCCCTCGACTATCTGCGGCTGCCGCTGGTGGCGCTCTTCGCCTGGCTGCTGTTCGGCGAGCGGACGGAGGCGTGGACCTGGGCGGGCGCGGGGCTGATCGTGGCCGGCGGACTGCTGGTGGTGGGCGGACGGCGGCCCGCGGGAGCGGCGTCGTGAGGGCGCCGCTGCGGGCGGCGGGCTGGATGCTGCTCGCCGCCGGCTCCTTCGTGGCCATGGGGGTCCTGGCGAAGACCCTGGGCCAGCGCCTGCATCCGCTGGAGGTGGCCTTCGCCCGCGCCGTCTTCGGCCTGTTGACCGTCGCGCCGCTGGTCCTGCGGGAAGGGCCGCGGCTGTGGGTCACGCCCCACTGGCGGCTGCACCTGTGGCGGGGGCTGCTGGGGACCACCGCCATGGCCTCCGCCTTCTATGCGGTGGCGCGGCTGCCGCTGGCGGAGGCCACCGCCTACGGCTATACGCGCCCGCTGTTCCTGGTGGTGCTGGCGGCCTGGTTCCTGGGCGAGCGGCTCGGCCCCACCCGTCTCGCCGCCACCCTGGCCGGCTTCGCCGGCGTGCTGGTGATGCTGCGACCGACGGTGAGCGGCCTCGCCCCCGGCGCCGCGGTGGCCCTCTTCGGGGCCGCCTGCGCCGCCGGGGTGGGGGTGCTGCTGCGCCGCATCGCCCAACGGGACCGGCCGGCGGTGATGCTGGCCTGGCTCGGCGCCCTCGGCACGCTGCTGCTGGCGGGCCCCGCCGCCCTCGTCTGGCGCGCGCCGACGGCGGCGGAGCTGGCGCTCATGGGGGCCATGGGGCTCGCCGGCACCCTCACCCAGATCGCCTTCCTGCGCGCCTACCGGCTGGCCGAGGCCAGCGCCCTCGCGCCGCTGGACTACGTGCGGCTGCCCCTGGCCGTGGCCGTGGGCTGGGCGCTGTTCGGCGAGTGGCCGGATGCGGCGGCGCTCCTCGGTGCGCTGGTGGTGGTGGGCGCGGGCCTGCTTCTCGTGGTGCGCGAAAACGCCGCAGCCGCGCGGACTTCCCGCTGACGGACGGAAGCCCGGGATGCGGCATCCCGTCCCCGTGTTCGCCGCGGGACACGGGCCCAACTTCGGCGCGGCCGCAGACGACGGATCCCACGGTGCGAAACGAGGCGCTGTTCGTGCTGATCGCGAGCCTGGTCACCATCGCCGTGCTGGCGGCGGTGGCGACGCTGCTGGCGGGATGAAGGCCCCGTCCGACACGGCGATGTCGAATGCGAAGGGCCGGGGCTCGCGCCCCGGCCCGCGTCCCGCCAACGGGAACCGGACGAATCAGTTCTTCATCTGCTGGTACTCGCTGTATTCCATGTACTTTCCGTCGGTCCAGATGTAGACGACGTAGTTGCTTCCCAGCACGTCGCCCTTCTGGTCGAACTTGATCTTTCCGATCACCGTGTCGAACTCCATCGAGTGCAGGACCGGCAGGATCTTGTCCAGCTCGGTGGAGCCGGCCTTCTCCGCCGCCTGGTCGAACACCTGGATGGCGGCGTAGGTGTAGAGGGTGTAGCCCTCGGGATCGTAGCCCTGATCGAGGAAGCGCTGCACCACCTCCTTGGCGGCCGGATTCTTGCGCGGATCGGGGCTGAAGGTCATGAGGGTGCCCTCGCCGGCAGCACCGGTGATCTGCCAGAACTCGTCGGTGACGAGGGCGTCACCCGACATCAGCCGTGCCTGCAGTCCCTGCTCGCGGGCCTGTCGCACGATGAGGCCGGCCTCGGTGTGATAGCCGCCGAGATAGATGAGATCCACGTCCAGGTCCTTGAGCTTGGTGATGAGGGCGGAGAAGTCCTTCTCGCCAGCGGTGATGGCCTCGTAGAGCACCTCCTTCATGCCGCGCTCGTGGAGCCGCTTCCGGAACTCGTCGGCGAGGCCCTTGCCGTAGGCGGTCTTGTCGTGGAGGATGGCGATCCGCTCGCCCACCTTGTTGTCCACCACGAAGTCGGCGGCCACCTGCCCCTGCTGGTCGTCGCGGCCACAGACGCGGAAGACGTTGGGCAGGCCGCGATCGGTGAGCTTGGGATTGGTGGAGGCCGGCGAGATCATGAGCACGCCCTCCTCCGTGTAGACGTCCGACGCGGGGATGGACGAGCCGGAGCAGAAGTGGCCGGCCACGAAGACGATGCCCTTGTTGACCAGCTGGTTGGCCACCGCCACCGCCTGCTTGGGATCGCAGGCATCGTCGCCGATCTCGAGCGACAGCGGCTGGCCGAGGGTGCCGCCCGCCGCGTTGATGTCGGCCACGGCCATCTCGGCACCGCGCTTCATCTGTTCGCCGAATTTCGCGTACTGGCCGGTCATCGGGCCGACGGTGGCGATGGGAACCTCGGCCGACGCCGAACCGACGGCCAGGGCCGCGACCGCCGCGCCGGCGAACCACATGGACAGACGGCGCATGATCCTTCTCCCCTGGATGGTCTGGTCTCGCGGCGGGCCCGCGCCCGCCTTCCGAGGTCATACGCGCCTTTTCGGCGAGCGCAAGGCCGCGTACCGGTGGATACCCCCGGCACCCCGCGGACGGACCGCCGGCGGCCGGCGGAACCCGCTCCGGCCGCGGGCATCCCGCTCGCGACGGGGATGGAAGGGTCCGGGGTCGTGACGGTGCCGGTCCTCCGGCGGTCACGGGATGCCCCGCGGCGAACCTCAGGCCGCCGCACCGTCGCGCCCCGGCCTCCGTCCTCCGTCGCCTCCGGATCGTCGCCACGCCCCGCGCCCGGCACCTCCGGCCCCGACCCGGCCGGGCGGACGGGGAACGGAGACGGCGGCGGCTTTCCCGGCCGTCCCGGACGCCGTCGGCCTTCCGGCCGCGGGCTTCCGCCTCCCTCGCGAGCACACCGTCCGCGGCACCGGCCGTTCCCTGCGTCACCCATCCCCCGGCGCGACGCCGCGCTCCCGGCATCCCGGCGGCCGCCGGCGGTCGCCGCCCCCGCGGATGCCGGCGCACCCCTCGCCCGCACGCGGGGCGGGAAAACCCGGTCACTCTGCCGGACGGCGGGCTCCGGGTGCCCTGGCCCGCGCCCACGGAGGCGGAATCTCCCGCGCCCCGGCCACGGCGGGACCTGCGCCGTCGCCCACCCGCACGGAGGCGGAACCCGGGTCGCGGCGCGGGGACGTTCCCCCGTGCCCCGTCGCCCGTGCGCCCGGAGGCAGAGCCGGGATCCGCGCACGCCGTCGCGGGATCCGTCCACCCCATGCCGCGTGGTGGCGCCGCCCGCCGCGCGCACGGGAGTGGAAAGGACCATGATCGTCCTGGGGAAGCCGGAGACCGCCGCCGTCCGCGTGCACCCGGGTGGAACCGCGCCCGCCTCTCGAAACGCCGGGAAGCGGCACCGTCGTCCAGGTGCACCGGGTGGAACCCTCGACGACACGCCCGGACAGCCTGCCGGTCACCGTCGTCCGCGTGCACCGGGGCGAAACGCTCTCGCCCTCTCCCGCGCTCGCCGCGCTGCCCGTCGTCCGCGCGCGGGGGTGGGGGTGAACGGTGGTGCCGCGGTGCTTGGCGAACGCGCCGGCGTCCGCGCGGGGATGGGGGCGCATGCCGGCGGCGGGACGTGAGGGCCTGATGACGCCCCCGTCCCGTCACGCCCCCGATGGCGCGATCCCGGGACAGAGGAGCGGAGAAAAGCGCCCCACGCGGCAGGCTCTCGGCGCGTGATCCCGAGGAGAGGGCACGCGCGACCCGCGGATCCCCCCACCGGCGCGATCCGGGACCCGGAAGGGCGGATCCCCGTCCGCGCCCGTGACGGCCACCCTCCGCCCGAGGAGAGCCGGGGGCGCCGTCGGCCGGCGCACCGGGGCATCGGATGGCCCATCCCGGCCCCCGCCCCGGGGCCGGCCTCAGCCCGGGCCGCCCGGATTCCCGCCCTCCGCCTTCCGCGCCGGCCCCAGCACCGACAGATCCGGGCGGGCCGGACTCTCGGAGAGACGGCGGGTGAGCTCGCGGGCGCGCTCCGGATCCATGGCCTGCAGCACCAGGGCGAGACGGGCCGGCCGCATGCGGGCGGCGATGGGCAGCAGCGTCTCCATCTCGAGCCGGTCGAAGATGGCCGCCGCCTTCTTGGGCTTCATGCCCTCGTAGATCTTGACGAGACGGGCGAGGCGCCGTTCCTCCCGCTCGTCGAGGGTCCCGACGAGCCGCCGCAGTTCGTCCCGCAGCGCCTCCAGCCGGCGGATGCGCGCATCGAGGGCCTCGATACGCGTCTCCACCTTCTCGAGGAGGGCGAGGGCCGCCTCGCGGTCGGCCGCCACCAGCCGCGCCCGCCGCGCCAGCTGTTCGCGGAAGGCACGCAGCTCCCGCACCACCCGGGCCTCGTCGAAGACGCCGGCGCCGCCCGCGCGGGAGGTCGGGGCACCGCCGCCCGGTTCCGCCGGGCCCTCTCCGGCGGCACCGTGCCCCTCGCCGGAGGGCGCCGTCCTCGCCGCCGCCGGCGCCCCACCCTCCTCCTCCGCGGCCACGGCCACGGCGACAGGGCCCCCATCCATCGCCGGATCCCCGCCGCCCCGGAAGGCCCCGGCCAGGGCCAGGACGAAGGCGAGGAGCGAGGCCAGCGCCGTGGCGGCCGGCACCAGCCCGGGACGTCCCCGACCCGTGGGCCGTGGGCCCCGGGTCTCCTCCGGCAGGGCCCTGCGGGCCGCCGTCCACCATCCGGCCCGTGGCCGATCGCACCGCGGGCCGCACGACCCTCGTCGCCACAGCCGACCGATCGCGGCACCGATCCGCCCCGGCCACCGGGAAGACGACGGCGGGCGATGCGGGATCCGGCCCGGGAACGTCGTCGGTACCCTCATGCCAGCGCCTCGAGGATGGCCCGCAGCGCCACCGGATCCGGTGTCTCGCCGGCGGCGGAGACCGTCGGCCTCACCTCCGCCGCCGCGGCCCGCCTCGCGGTCCCGGCGGCACCCGCACGCATCCCGCCTCCGGCTCCGGCCACATCCCTCGTCTCGCCGAAACCGGCCGCCGGCGAACCGTCCCCGTCCCCGACGGCGGTCGCGCCGTCACGGGCGGAGGGGCGGGGCGGCGTCCCGCCGCCGTCGGCCCCCGCCGCCGGTGCGGCGGCGAGGGGCAGTCCCTCCGCCAGCCGGCGTTCCAGCCGGCGGGCCGCCTCGCACAGCCGGCCCAGCTCCTCCGCCCGGCGCCGGGCCGCCTCGGTCCGCCGTTCCAGCGCCCGTTCCCCGGCCACCAGTTCCTCGCGCAGGCGGGTCAGCATCTCGCGGCCGGCCGTCACCGCCGCCTCGAGGCGCCGTGCCGCCTCCTCGAGCCCGGCTCCGTCGGCGGCGAGTCGCCGCAACCGTCGCCACAGCAGCGCGCTCCAGACGGCGTTGACGAGGCTGAAGACGGCCACCAGCGCCGCCACCCACGCGGGATCCATCACCGCTCCTCCTCGCCGATGCGGTCCTCGATGCGCACCGCCACCCGATTGTGGCGGCGCCCCGCCTTGGCCCGGAACAACGGCACGTCTCCGCAGCGGAGGACGACGTCCGAATCGGGGCCGACGGTGAGGGGCAGATGGGTCCCCACCCGGAAGGCGAGGGTCTCGCGCAGCGGCATGGTGAGCTCCTCGATGACGGCGGCGAGCTCCACCTCCGCCTCGCGGATCTCGCGACTGAGATGGCTCTCCCAGATGGAATCGCGGCCGAACTTCTCGCCCAGGAACATCTGCAGCAGCACGTCCCGCGCCGGTTCCAGCGTGGCGTAGGGGAAGAGGAATTCCATGGTACCGCCGCGATCCTCCAGATGGATGCGCATGTTGAACACCACGCAGGCGTTGTCGGGGCGCACGATGGCGGCGAAGCGGGGGTTGGTCTCCATGCGCTCGAACTGGAAGTGGACCTCGACGATGGGTTGGAAGGCCACCTCCAGATCCCTCAGCACCGCCCGCGCCAGCTTCTCCACCAGCCGCATCTCGATGGTGGTGTAGGGGCGGCCCTCGATGCGCATGGGCGAGGTGCCGCGGCGTCCACCGAGGAGGATGTCGATGACCGAATAGATGAGCGGGCTGTCGATGGTGAGCAGGGCGAAATTGTCCCACTCGATGGCCTTGAATATGGCGATCATGGCCGGCAGGGGAATCGAGCGAAGGTAGTCGGCGAAGCGCTGAGCCGTGATGTTTTCGAGATTGATATCGACGTTTTCGGAGGTGAAATTGCGCAGGCTCGTGGTCATGATCCGCTCGAGACGGTCGAAGACCACCTCGAGCATCGGCAGACGTTCGTAGGTGACCTCCTTCGGATTGACCAGGAGGTCGAGGACGGAGTTGCCGCGCTCGCGCTGGGTCTCACCGGTGCCGAGGAGGAGATCGATCTCCTCCTGACTCAGGAGCTGTTCCTCCGCCGGCACGGGCGGCGGCTCGCCGGGGGACTCGTCCTGGGCGAGGGCGTCGCTGCGGATGAGCTCGGCCCATTCGGAATCGAGATCGCCGACCGGATCCCCGCCGCCATCCTCCTCCGCCTCGGCGTCGATCCCCGCCATCTTCGCCCATTCGGCCGCCATGGCCTCCTGGTCGGGGGGCGCCTCCTCGGACCGGCGTTCGGGTTCCTCGCTCACCGCCTTCCTCCGCGGCTCGACGTCCCGCACCCGCTCACTGGACCAGCATCTCCTTGAACAGGACGTCCTCCACCCGGTGGGGGCGGATCGCCCGGTTGATGCGGGCCAGCATCTCCTCCTTGAGCTTCTCCATGCCCAGCGCCCCGCGCACGTCCTCCACCGTGAGCGAGCGCAGATAGAGCTGGATGCCGTCCATCACCCGCGGGGTGAGCCCGCGGACCGCCCCGGCCGTCTCCGGATCCTTCACCTCCAGCACCACCTTGAGCTTGAGGTAGCGCATGCGGCGGCCGCTGGAGCGGAGGTTCACGAGGATGTCCGGCAGATCGACGAAATAGACGCCCTCGCCCGCCTCTCCGGCGCCCGGCTCCTCTCCCTGCCGCTCGCCCTCGCGCTCACCGCCGCTCTTCTTCTCGGCCTCGGCGGTCGCTTCCCCGCCGCCCTCCTTCTCGGCCTCGGCGGCCACCGCCCCCTCGCCGCCGTCCCCGCCGCCGAAGACGCCGAGGAACCAGGCCACGCCGGCACCGCCACCGCCCAGGACCAGCAATCCCACCAGAGCGAAGATCAGGAGCTTGAGCTTGCCTCCGCCCTTGCCGGCCTCCTCTTCCCGCTTCGCCTCGTCCGCCATGGCCGCGCTCCGCTCCGTTGCCCTCCCCTTCCTAACCACCTTTCCTTAACGGACCGTTAGCGCCGCACCCCCGCCTGTGGCCGCCCCGCACTGGTGCCCTTGCGGGCATGGTGCTAAGCCGTCTCCCGTGGACAACTCGCGGTCGAGCGGAGGGAACGGGGCATGCGGCACGGCGTGCGGCTCTCGGCATGGCTGCTGGCGGGTGTGGTCCTGCTGGGCGCGGCGGAGGTGCGGGGGGCGGGTTTCGCCATCAAGGAACAGTCGACGGCGGCGCTCGGCAACGCCTTCGCCGGCGCCACCGCGGCGGCGGAGGACCCCAGCTACAGCTTCTTCAATCCGGCCGCCCTCGCCCGTCAGCCCGGCATCCGCACCGCGGCGGCGGTGAGCTGGATCGTCCCCCGGGCCGAACTCGAGACCGCCGCCGCCGGCACCGTCCTGGGCACGCCCATCACCGGTCGCACCCACCGCGGCGACGTGGCCGAGGACGTCCTGCTCCCGGCCCTCTACGCGAGCTGGCAGGTGGATCCCGCCCTCACCCTCGGTCTCGCCGTCAACGCCCCCTTCGGCCTCGCCACCCGCTATCCGCGCGACTGGGTGGGACGCTATCACGCCCTCGACTCGGAACTGCGCACCGTCACCGTCACGCCGATGCTGGCGCTGCGGCCGGATTCCCGCCTCGCCGTGGGCCTCGGTCTGCAGATCCAGTACGCCGAGGCGCGCCTCACCAACGCCGTGGACTTCGGCACCATCGGCGCGGTGCTGGGCATCCCGGGCGCCGTCCCCGGTGCCCAGGACGGTCGGGTGGAACTCGAGGGGGACTCCCTCGGCGTGGGCGTGGTGGCCGGGATCCTCATGGAGCCGTGGGCGGGGACACGCGTCGGCCTCGGCTACCGTTCGCGGGTGCAGCACAATCTCCGGGGCGACGTGGACTTCACGCTGGACGGCGCCGGCATCGGCGCCACCCTCTCGGCCGCCACCGGCCGCTTCGTGGACACCCGCGGCGAGGCCCGTCTCACCCTGCCCGACCAGATCTCCTTCGGCCTCTACCACGAACTCACGCCCGAGCTGGCGCTCATGGCCGAGGCCCAGCTCACCCGCTGGAGCGTCTTCGACGAGCTGCGGGTGCGCTTCGACAATCCGGCCGAGGCCGACAGCGTCACCGACGAACGCTGGCAGGATTCCTGGTTCTTCGCCCTCGGGGCCAGCTGGCGTCCCGTGGACGGCCTCGTGCTGCGCACCGGGATCGCCCACGACCAGACGCCCATCCGCACCCGTTTCCGCACGCCCCGGATCCCCGGCGACGACCGCTGGTGGCTGACGGTGGGACTGAGCTGGCAGCCGGCCGCGGGCTTCACCCTCGATGTCGGCTACACCCACATCTGGGTGGAGAGCTCGCGCGTGCGCCTGACCACCGCCGGCGCCGGCAACACCTTCCGCGGCAATCTCACCGCCCGCTACGACAACGCCATCGACATCCTCGCCGTCGGCGGCCGCGTCACCTTCTGAGATCCCGCCGGCCGGTTCAGCGGCGGACGGCGAAGTCGGGCGGCTTGACGGCCAGCAGGGCGCAGCGGATGCGACGCAGCACCGCCTCGGCGGTGCTGCCGAGGGCGAGTCCCTCGAGATGGGAGTGGACGTGGGTGCCCATCACCACAAGGTCGATCCCGTGCCGCTCCGCCGTCTCCACGATGGTGAGCGCCGGCGGGCCCTCGTGCACCTCCAGCGCGATCTCGACGCCGAACTCGGTGAAGGGGGCGAGCAGGGTCTCCAGCACCGACCGCCGCCGGCGGGTCTCCTCCTCCTTCATCCGTTCGATGGCGCGGCGGGCGCGGTCGGTGAAGGCGCGCCCCCGCATGCCCTCCTCGCCCTCGAGGTGCCAGACGTGACAGACCACCACCCGCGCCCGCTCCATCCGCGCGATGGAGACGGCGTGGTCGAGGATGAGGGTCTCGAGGGCGCGTTCGTCGGTGAGATCGACGGCCGCGAGGATCCGCGCGAAGCGCTCGTGGGGTGTGGGCTTCTCGATCAGCACCGGCGCCGCCACCCGCTCCACCAGGGTGGTGTCCAGCGTGCCGAAGAGATAGCGCGTGAGGGAGTCGTCCGGCTGGGCCTTCTTGGCCACCAGGTCCCAGGCCTCCGCCGCGATGGCCGCGAGCAGGTCCTCCGGATCCGCCGGCAGGACCGCCGGCGTCACCGGCACCGGTGTCTCCAGTCCCGCCAGAAAGCCGCGCAGCCGGCCCTCCAGGTCCGCGTGGTCGTCCCCGCGCCCGGCGAGGCGGGCCAATGTGATCCGCCCCTCGAAGGCGGCGGCGAGATCGAGGACCCGCTGGAGGGCGGAATCCCGCACGGGCTCGCCCTCCACGAGATAGAGGATGCGGCGGTAGCGCTTCATGGCGTGGTCCCGCTTGCGACCGCCCCCAGAATGACACGCGGCGGGAGACGCGAAAAGCGGCGGGAGGAAAAAAGGGAGGCGCCCTGCGCCTCCGTGCGAGATCGGACCTGCGTGTGGGCTTGCGCCTCTTGTCGGGACAATTCTACGCAAATCCCCGCGATCCGCAACCCTCCCGCCAACGGTCCCCGTCGCGACTGGTCGCGGCGGCACCGTCCGCTACCTGTGCACGGAGGAACGCGCGCGGCGGTGGCATGACCCGGGAGAAGGTACTGTTCCTGACCGGCCGGCTCGCCGAACCGCGGCTCCGGCGGGTGCTGGAGGGCATGGGCCCGCTTCCCTTCGACTGGGAGATCCGCCAGCTCGGCGTCAAGGTGGCGGCGCTGATGACCACCGAGATCGTGGAACGCCGCCTGGGTGCGGTGGACGGTGCCGCCCGGGCGGTGTTGCCCGGCCGCTTCCGCGGCGATCTCGACCGGCTCGCCCGCACCTTCGGCATCCCCTTCCTCCGCGGCCCCGACGATCTCGTCGACCTGCCGGAATGGCTGGGCCGTCCCGGCGGTCCTCCCGACCTCTCCGCCCACGACATCCGGATCTTCGCCGAGATCGTGGAGGCGCCGCGGCTGTCGGTGGCGGCCATCCTCGACCGCGCCCGCGCGCTGCGCCGGCGGGGCGCCGACGTGATCGATCTCGGCGGCCTGCCCGGCACGGCCTTCCCCCATCTCGAGGAGGCGGTGGCGGCGCTGCGGGCGGAGGGCTTCACCGTGAGCGTCGATTCCGGCGACGTGGCGGAGCTCCGCCGCGGGGCCCAGGCCGGCGCCCACTATCTGCTGAGCCTCACCGAGGAGACGCTGGACCTCGCCTTCGAGACGGAGGCGGTGCCGGTGCTGATCCCGGCCCGCCCGGGCGATCTCGACGGGCTGCTGCGGGCGGTGGACCGGCTGGCGGCGGCGGGCCGCCCCTTCCTCGCCGATCCGGTGCTGGACCCCATCCACATGGGCTTCGCCGCCTCCCTCGCCCGCTACGTGGAGCTGCGGCGCCGGCGGCCGGAAGTGGAGATGCTCATGGGGATCGGCAATCTCACCGAGCTCACGGATGCCGACACTCCCGGCATCACCATGACCCTCATGGGCATCTGCTCGGAACTGGGGATCCGCCAGGTGCTGGTGGTCTCGGTCAGCCCCCACTGCCGCCGGGCGGTGGAGGAGGCCGATCTCGCCCGTCGCATCCTCCACCGGGCACGCCTCGAGGGAAGTCTGCCCCAGGGCATCCATCCGGGCCTGCTGTGCCTGCGCGATCGCCGGCCGTGGCCGCTGGCGCCGGAGGAGATCGCCGCCGAGGCGCGGGCGGTGCGGGATCGCAACTGGCGCATCCAGGTGGCCGCCGACGGCATCCACGTCTACAACCGCGACGCCCACCGGGTGGCGCGCGATCCCTTCGCCCTCTTCCCCCATCTCGGCGTCGAGACGGACGGGGCCCACGCCTTCTATCTCGGCGTGGAGCTGGCACGGGCCGAGATCGCCTTCCGCCTCGGCAAGCGCTACGTGCAGGACGAGCCGCTGGACTGGGGGGTGGCGGTGGACCGGGAGGAAGCACCGGACACCCACTTCGCCCCGCCCGGCGCGACGCTGCGGCGGCGGGGAGAGGACGCGTGAGTCTCGTGCGCGAGAGCGTGGTGGTGACGCTGGATGCGGCGGGCCGGCCGCACCCGGCCCCCCTCGGCGTGATCGAACGCCCGCCCCATCTGGTGCTGGCGCCCTTCCGCCCCTCGCGCACCCTCGACCATCTGGAGGCCCGCCCCTTCGCCACCGTCAACTATGTGGACGACGTCCGCATCTTCGCCGGCTGCGTCACCGGTCGCCGTCGCGACTGGTCGGTGGTGCCGGCGGAACGGATCCCGGGCTTCCGCCTCGAGGCGGCCCTCGCCCATTCCGAGGTGGAGGTCGTGGCGGTGGAGCCGGACCCGCTGCGCCCGCGCTTCCTCGCCCGCGAGGTCCACTTCGCCTCCCACCGCCCCTTCCTCGGCCTCAACCGCGCCCGGCACGCCGTGCTGGAGGGGGCGATCCTGATCTCGCGCCTGCATCTCCTGCCGCGGGGGGAGGTGGAGGCGGCCTTCCGGCGACTCCGGGTGCTGGTGGAGAAGACGGCCGGTCCCGCCGAACGCGAGGCCTGGGCGTGGCTGGAGGAGGCGCTGGCCCGCGCGCCGGCGGACCGGGCGGGGGCGCCGTGATCCCCGTCGCCGACCGCAACCCCACCCGCCGGCGGCCGGTGGTGACGGTGACGCTGATCGTCGTCTGCGTGCTGGTCTATCTGGGGCAGCTCGCCCACGGCTTCGAGGAGCTGGTGCTAGGCCTCGGCGTGGTGCCGGCGGTGCTCGGCGGTCGCGCGGAGCTGGCGCCGGAGCTGGTGCTGGTGCCGGCGCCCCTCACCCTCCTCACCTACCAGTTCGTCCACGGCGGCCTCGTCCACCTCGCCGGCAACATGCTCTATCTCTGGATCTTCGGCAACAACGTCGAGGACCGGCTGGGGCCGCTCCCCTTCCTCGCCTTCTATCTGGGCAGCGGTGTGGCGGCGGGCCTGCTGCACCTCGGCCTCGATCCCGCCTCCGAGGTGCCGATGGTGGGGGCGAGCGGCGCCATCTCCGGCGTCCTCGCCGCCTATCTGCTGTGGTTCCCGCGGGCGCGGGTGCTGGTGGTGATCCCCGTCGCCTTCCTCTTCACCCTGTGGCTGCCGGCCTCGGTCCTCATCGGCGTGTGGCTCGTGGTGCAGGTCCTGGGGGCGATCACCGCGGGCGGCGAGGGCGGCGTCGCCTGGTGGGCGCATCTGGGTGGCTTCGCCGCCGGCCTGCTGGTGGCGGCGCTGGTGGGCCGGCCGCGTGCATCCCGTCGGCCGGGGCCGTGGGGATGAGCGGGAGGCCGGAGGCGCTGCGCGAGGAGATCCGCCGGCGGGCGCGGGCGCTGGGGTTCGCGGCGGTCGGCTTCGCGCCGGCGGCGCTGCCGGCGCGGGTGCGGCGGGAGTTCCGCGCCTTCGCGGCGGCGGGGCTCGCCGGCGACATGGACTGGCTGGTGCGTGCGCCCGAACGGCGGGAGGATCCACGTGGCCTCTGGCCCGAGGCGCGCACGTCCATCTGCGTCGGCCTCGACTACGGGCCGGAAGGGGACCCGCTCCCGGAACTGGGGCTGCGCGGCCGCGGCTATGTCTCCGTCTACGCCCGCAACCGCGACTACCACGACGTCCTCAAGGGGCGCCTCAAGCAGCTCGCCCAGTGGCTGCACCGGCGCACCGGGGCCGCCGTCAAGGTCTTCGTGGACACCGCCCCGCTTTTGGAAAAGCCTCTCGCCCACCGGGCCGGGCTCGGCTGGCCCGGCAAGCACACCAATCTGGTCTCCCGCCGCTTCGGGTCCTGGCTGTTCCTGGGCGAGATCCTCACCACCCTCGAACTGCCGCCGGACCCGCCGGAGACGGATCACTGCGGCTCCTGCCGGCGCTGTCTCCGGGCGTGCCCCACCGGCGCCATCACCGCCCCCTACCGTCTCGATCCCACCCGCTGCATCTCCTACCTCACCATCGAGCACCGGGGGCCGATCCCGCGACCGCTGCGGCCGCGTCTCGGCAACCGCATCTACGGCTGCGACGACTGTCTCGCCGTCTGTCCCTGGAACAAGTTCGCGCGCGCGACCCGCGAAGCGAAGCTGCGCGCGCGGCCGGAGCTGGTAGCGCCGGATCTCGCCGAACTCGCGGCGCTGGACGAAGCGGGCTTCCGCGCCCTCACCCGCGGCTCGCCCATCCGCCGCATCGGCCACGCCCGCTTCCTCCGCAACGTGCTGATCGCCGCCGGCAACAGCGGGGCGTCGCGTCTCCTGGGCGCGGTCCGGGCCCGGCTGGACGATCCGCTCCCGCTGGTGCGGGGGGCGGCGGCGTGGGCGCTGGCGCGGCTCGACCCCGCCGCCGCCCGCGGCGAGGCGGCACGCCGGCTCGGCCGCGAGTCCGATCCCGCCGTGCGCGAGGAATGGCGGGCGGTGGCGGCGGGCGAGGTGCCGCCGGCGGAAGCCGGCTAGGCCGGCCGCGGGATCTCGTGCACGTGCACGTCGCGGCCGCCGTGGCGGTGGAGGATCTCCAGCGCCCGCCGCTCCTTCTCGGGCGTGTCCACGCGCACCCACAGGAGGATGCCGCCGTGGCGGAGCTGCTCCACCAGCTCGCGGGCCCGGTGCTCGCCCAGCCACTCGGCGAGGAGGGTGGCGAGCATCCCGCCGGCCATGGCGGCGCCCGCCAGCAGGGCGGCGAGGGGACCGCTGGAGGCCACCACCAGTCCGCCCGCCAGCAGCGTCGGCAGCACGGTGAGACTCGCCGCCACCGCCCGCTCGCCCGCCTCCAGATCCTCCAGGTGGACGAAGGCGGTGCGGGGGGCCTCCGGCACGTCCTCGAGCTCCTCCACCCGCCGGTAGCGGTGGCCCAGCTTCTTCTCCACCGTCTCGAAACCGGCCAGCATCTGGATCTCCTCCGGCGCGAAGCCGGCCTCCAGCAGCGCGTGCAGGGCCGCCTCGTAGTCGGCCACCGCGTCGAAGACGGCCACCGCCTCCCGCACCCGCCCGCCGCGCACCTCTCCCGTCTCCGGCTCCCCGTTCATCGCACCCCCGTCGCGACCGCCGTCCCGCCCGCGGCCACCGGCGCCGGCGCGTCGCCGCTCTCCGCACCGCACCGCACCCGACCGGCCAGCACCACCAGGGTGAGGACGCCCGCCGTCGCCTGATAGACGTTGTTGAAGTAGTTCTGGAGGAGGCTCTGGGCGAGGAGATCGGCCGCCAGCGCCAGCAGCAGGGCCCGGTCGAGGGGATCCGGGGCCTCGCGGGCGGCCGCCACCGCCCGCACCACGAGCCCGCCCACCAGCAGCAGGGCGAAGGCGAGCCCGAAGAGCCCGCCCTCCACCCAGAAGCGGACGAACTCGTCGTGGGGCCATTCCAGTGGCCGCGCCCCGTCCAGCATCGGCCGGCCCTCGGCGAACAGGCGCCGTACCGCACCGATGCCGAGGCCGAGGGGATGGTCGAAGGCCAGCGCCGTCCAGTGGGCGAGGGCGGCGGCGCGGCCCGAGGTCCAGTCGCCCGGCCCCGCGCCCACCAGCCGCAGCCACAGCGCATCGTTCACGAAGAGGGTGAAGAGGGTGAAGACGACGGCGCCGGCACCCGCGGCGAGGGCGAGCCGCACCGCCCGCCCGCGCCACGGCCCCGCCGCCAGGTCGAGGAGCGCGAAGAGCAGCAGGGTGAGGAGGGCGGTGCGGGTGGCCGTGAGGAACAACATCACCAGGGCGAGGGCGACCACCCCCAGCAGGAGGGCCCGCCGCAGCGCCCGCGCCTCGTGGACCAGCGCCGTCAGCGCCACCGGGAGGAAGACGGCGGCGAGGGCGGCATGGACGATCATGGAGCCGCTCACGTCCACCCGCACCACCCCGCCGGCCCCGCGGGCGAAGGCATCGCCGCCTTTCACCGCCAGCAGGACGGCGCTCGCCAGGAAATAGCCGGCGAGCAGCACCAGGAGCCGCCGCGGCCGGACCACGCCGGCGAGGAGACGCGCCAGCTCCGGGGCCAGCAGCAGCACCGCCAGCACCGGCAGGATCTTGTGGTCGAGGGGATCGAAGGGGACTCCGGGATGGAGGGTGACCATCACCCAGTAGAGGGCCAGCAGCGCCACCGCCATCCCGCGGCCGCGGGCGGAAAGGCGCGGCCGCCCCGCCAGCGCCAGCAGCAGGAGCGCGCCCATCAGCGCCGAGAAGACCACCACCCGCAGGCGGGCGAGCCCCAGGGCCTCGGCCGTCGCCGCCGACAGGAAGACGAAGCCCCAGACCGCCAGGTAGAGCGCCGGGGCGAGGGTGCGGACCACGGATCCCCCATGAGGAAGGCATCTCGACAGCCGATAAACTACAGGTAGAATGCGGACGGCACAAGCGGCCACCGCCATGCTGGCCAAGCCCAAGCCCTTTCCCCTGCCGCCGCGGCTCGCCCGCTCGCCGCTGGTGCAGAATCCGCTGACGGTGCTGGCCGTCAACTGGCTGTGCCAGGGTCTGCGCGGCATGGGGCGGCGCGAGCGGCGGGCGCGGCTCGCGGCCGAGGCGTCGCTGGTGCTCCTGCTGTGGCCTGCGCTGGTCCCGGCCGCGGGCACCGGCGGCGGCCTCCTCCTCGCCCTCCTCCTCGCCCACACCCTGCAGTGGACCCTGAACGGCCAGTTCTGGGTGGTGATGCGCTATCTGCCCGGATGGCACCGGGATCCGGCGGCGGTGGTGGCCTTCCGCCGCGCGCTGGAAGCGCGGCTGCGGGCCGCATCGTGGCTGCGCGAGGCGGTGATCACCGGCTCGCTGGTGCGGCGGGCGGAAGGCGCGGGGCCGCATTCCGACATCGACGTGCGGCTGGTCTATCCGCCACGGGCCGCGGCGCGGCTGCGGGCCGATCTCCTGGCGCTGGCGCTGCGGGCGCGGGCGTTCCTGCGGGCCATCCCCCTCGACCTCTATCTCGAGGACCGGGTGGAGGATCTGGCCCGGCTCGATCCCCGCGATCCCTGGCGGCTGGTGGTGGATCGCGACGGCCGCATCCGCCGGCACTTCGCCGGCCGCCGCCGGATGGAGGGGGCGTGAGCGAGGCGGACGTGACGTGGGTGGAACACCGGCGCACCTGCCTCGCCTATTCGCCGGGTGGGCACAAGGCCGAGCTCGACCGGGCGCTGGCCGGCATCCGTTTCCTCGACCGCTTCGACGTCACCTTCGCCAGCGACCGGCCGCCCGATCCGGCCGCCCGCCGCACCTACCGGCTGGTGCACCCGCGACGCTCGGTGGCGCGCACCCTCCTGAACGCCCTGCAGGCCCTGGTGGTGGTCCTGCGCGAGCGGCCGGAGCTGGTGATCTCCACCGGCGCCGACGTGGCGCTCCCCATCCTGCTGATCGCGAAGCTGTTCGGGGCCCGCGTGGTGTTCGTCGAGAGCGGCGCCACCACCGGCCCCTCCCTCACCGGCCGGCTGGTCCATCCCTTCGCCGATCTCTTCGTGGTCCAGTGGCCGGAGCAGGCCCGCCACTACCGCCGCGCCGTGCTGGCCTCGGGACCGCTGCTGTGAGACGGGAGCTGCTGGTCCTCACCGGAACCGCCTTCTGGGGCTTCGACGAGCTGGTCGTGGCGGCCGACCGGGCGGCGGTGCGGCTCGGTCTCCGGGGCCTCGCCCAGATCGGCGGCGGCCGTTTCCGTCCGCGTCACCTGGACTGGGTGCGCTTTCTCCCGGAGGCGGAGCTGCGGGCGCGGCTCGCCCGGCGGCCGCTGGTGGTCACCCACGGCGGCATGGGACTCCTGGGCGACGCCATGCGCGCCGGCTGCCGCATCGTCGCCGTCCCCCGCCGCGGCCCCACCCGCCGCCGCAATCCCGCCAACGACCAGCGCGCCCTGCTGGAACGGCTCGCCCGCCGCCATCCCATCCGCGTCTGCGCCGCGCCGGAGGCGCTGGAAGGGGTGCTGGCGGAGGTGCTGCGCGATCCCGGACCGGATCCCGTCTATCGGCTGGAGAGCGACGTTCCCGCCATCGTCCGCGCCTTCCTCGCCCGCACGGCGGCCGAAACGCCTGCGCGGCGCCGCACCCTCAGCGCAGGGTGGCCGGGAAGACGAAGACGTGCGCCGGATCCAGGGTGACGGCCACCTCGCTGCCCTCGGCGAAGTCGACGGGCCCGGTCTCCCGCACCCTGACCTGACTGCCGTCCGGCAGTCCCAGCCACACCAGGTGGACCGGACCCAGGTCCTTGCGGGCGACGATGCGGGCGCGCACGCCGGCACCCGAGGGGGGGCCGATGCGGATGCCCTCGGGGCGGATCACCACCGTCACCTCGCCGCCCTCGGCGAGACCGGGCGCGGGCACCTCGCCGATGGGGGTGGCGGCGCGGCCGCCGCGCACCCGGCCGCGGAAGCGGTTGACCGGGCCGAAGAAGCCGGCGACGAAGGGATGGGCCGGAGCGGCGTAGAGCCGGGCGGGCGTGCCGCTCTGGACGATGCGCCCGTCCAGCATGGCGTGGATCACGTCGGCGGCGCGGATGGCCTCCTCGGCGTCGTGGGTCACCAGCAGGGTGGCGGTCCCGGTCTCCCGCAGGATGGCGAGGGTCTCCTCCCGCACCTGGGCCCGCAGCCCCGCATCCAGCGCCGAGAAGGCCTCGTCCAACAGCATCAGGTCCGGCTCGGGGGCGAGCGCCCGCACCAGCGCCACCCGTTGCTGCTCGCCACCGGAGAGCATGTGGGGATAGCGGTCCTCGTAGCCCCGCAGGTGGACGCGGGCCAGCAGCTCGCGCACCCGCGCCTCGCGGCGGCGGCGGTCCAGCCGGCGCAGACCGAAGGCCACGTTCTCGGCGACGGTGAGATGGGGAAAGAGGGCGAAGTCCTGGAACATGAGCCCCACCCGCCGCCGCTCCGGCGGGACGGCGAAGCCGGGCGCCGCCACCAGCCGTCCGCGGATGCGGATCTCCCCCTCCCGCACCGGCTCGAGGCCGGCGACGAGGCGGAGGGTGGTGGTCTTGCCGCAGCCGGAGGGGCCCACGAGACAGTGCACTTCCCCCGGCCGCACGGTGAGGGAGACCCGCTCCACCACCCGCCGCGTGTCGTAGGCGTGGGACAGCTCCCGCACCTCGAGGCCGGGCGGCTCCGCCGCCGCCTCCCCGGCGCGGATCTCCTCGACGACGGCCGGCGCCGTTTCCTCACGCACCCGACGGGTCCTCCGTTCCACCCCCGCGCGCCGCGAACAGCCCGTCCCCGAACTCGTCGAGGCGCGGCAGATCGTCCAGCGAGGCGAGGCCGAAGAAGTCCAGGAACTTCGGCGTGGTCCCCCACAGCACCGGCCGTCCCGGCACTTCCCGGTGCCCGCGGGGTGCCACGAGCCCGTGCTCCAGGAGCTGGTCCAGCACGCCGCGGGAGACCGCCACGCCGCGCACGGCCTCGATCTCCGCACGCGTGACGGGCTGTTTATAGGCGATGACGGCGAGGGTTTCGAGGGCGGCCCGGGAGAGCCGCCGCGGCCTGGGGTCGAGCCGGGCGAGGGCGGGGGCGAGATCGGGCGCGGTCCGGAAGGCCCAGCCGGCGGCGCTCTCCTCCAGCACCACGCCGCGCCCGGCATAGCGCGTCCGCAGCCGTGCCAGCACCGCCCGCGCCTCGCCCCGCGCCCCCAGCACCTCCTGGATGCGCGCCTCGGTGAGCGGCTCGGCGCTGGCGAACAGCAGTGCCTCCACCAGCCGCTCCGCCTCCTCCCCGCTCATGGCCGCTCTCCTCTCCGCCGCCTGCGCACCAGCACCGGACCGAAGGGCCGCGGCTGGCGCAGCTCGATCTCGCCGCGACGGGCGAGTTCCAGTCCCGCCACCAGCGTCGCCGCCAGCGCCGCCCGCCGTGCCAGCGGATCCTCCGCCACCGGTGGCAGGAAGGCGCGCAGGTCGCGCCAGTCGTGACCGGTGAGCCGGCGGGCCAGCCAGCTCAGGGCCTCCTCCGCCGACAGGGGCCGTCGCGGCACCAGCGTCACCACCCGCGCCCGCTCGGCCCGGGCGGCGAGGGCGAACCAGGCCCGCACCAGCTCCGCCAGGTCCACCCTGAGCGGTCCCGTGCGCCGCATCGGCAGGCGTTCGGGCCGACCGCGCGGGTGGCGTTCGCGCCCGAGCCAGGGACGGTCCCGGAGCCAGTCGGCGGCGCGGCGGGCGGCATCGAGGGCGGCGAGGCGCCGCCGCAGACCGACGGCCTCCGCCTCGGCCTCCGCGTCCACCGCCGCCGCCGGCAGCAGCAGCCGGCTCTTGAGGTAGAGCAGCCAGGCGGCGGTCACGAGATATTCGGCGGCCAGCGCCAGCCGGCGGCGCCGCGCCCCCTCCAGCCAGGCGAGATACCGGTCCGCCAGCTCCACCATGTCGATGCGGGCGAGATCCACCCGCTGGCGACGGGCGAGGTCCAGCAGCAGGTCGAGGGGGCCGGAGAAGCCCGCCACCTCCACCACCAGCACCTCCTCGTCGCCGCCGCTCACCATCCCGTCACCCGCAGCACCAGATCGTAGAGCCATTCCACCGCCGGCAGCAGCACCAGCGCCAGCGGGTTGAAGGGATGTCCGAGTTCGCGCGCGATCATGGGCACGAGGAAGATCAGCACCAGCAGGATCAGGAGACCGTAGCGCTCGATGCGGCCGAAGCGCCAGGCGAGGCGGGGCGGCAGCAGGCCGGTGACCACCCGTCCCCCGTCCAGGGGCGGCAGCGGCAGCATGTTGAAGGTGGCCAGCACCACGTTGACGACGACGGCATTGGCCAGGTTCTCGCCGGTCCAGGACAGCCAGGGTTCGGGCAGGCGCACCGTCAGATGCATGGCGAGGGCGGCGAGGACGGCCTGGGCGAGATTGCACGCCGGTCCCGCCAGCGCCACCAGCACCATGCCGGAGCGCGGGTCCCGCAGGCGATGGAAGGCCACCGGCACCGGCTTCGCCCAGCCGAAGACGAAGGGGGCGCCCACCAGCAGCAGGAAGCCCGGCAGCAGCACGGTGCCGAAGGGATCCACGTGGCGCAGGGGATTGAGGGAGACCCGCCCGAGCCGCGCCGCCGTGTCGTCGCCCAGCAAGCGGGCGACGTAGCCGTGGGCCGCCTCGTGGAGGGTGACGGCGAGGAGCACCGGCAGCGCCCACACCGAGAGCAGACGCAGGAGATCGAGGAGGGTCTCAGCCATGGTGGGGGGCGAGCCGCCGTGCCAGTTCCGCCGCCATCGCGGCTGCAGGTAGCGGCCGCCGTCTCCGGGTCAAACCGGCCCGCAGACGGGCGAGCCGGCGGACCACCCGTGCGTCCGCCTCGCCCGCCGCCTCCAGCACCGCCCGCGTCGCTACCGGATCCCCGTCGCACCACAGCACGAGATCACAGCCGGCCGCCCGCGCCGCCCGCACCCGCACCTCCGGCGGTCCGGTGAGGGCTCCCATGGCCAGATCGTCGCTCAGCACCACGCCCCGGAAACCCACCTCCTCGCGCAGCAGCCGGTGGGCGGCGGGCGACAGGCTCGCCGGCCGCTCGGGATCCAGCGCCGGGTAGAGGACGTGGGCGGTCATGGCGAAGGGGGCGTCCCGACACGCGCGGAAGGGTACGAGATCGCGGGCGGTCAGCGCGTCCCGCTCGGCCGCCACCACCGGCAGGGTGCGGTGACTGTCGGCGGTGGCGCGGCCGTGGCCGGGGAAGTGCTTGACCACCGCGCCCACGCCGAAGAGGGCGAGGGTGCGCACCACGAGCCGCCCCAGCCGCGCCACCGTCGCCGGATCGTCGGCGAGGGCGCGGTCGCCGATGGCGTCGGTGGTCTCCGTCGTGGCCACGTCCAGCACCGGCGCACAGGTGACGTCGAGACCGGCCGCCACCACCGTGGCGGCGATGGCGGCGGCGTGGAGACCGGCGGCCTCGAGCGCGGCGGCGGGGTCACGGGCGTGGAGCTCGCCCAGCAGTCCGGGCGGCGGCAGGGCCGGGGCCAGCGGCGGGCCCAGCCGCTGCACCCGGCCGCCCTCCTGGTCTACGAACAGCAGGGCCTCCGGCAGCAGGGCCCGGAGTTCGGCCACCAGCGCCGCGAGCGTCTCGGGTCCGTCCAGATTGCGGCGGAAGAGGATCACGCCGGCGGGCGGCAGGCGGGCGAAGAGGGCGCGCTCGCTCTCGCTCGGCGCGATGCCCCGGATCCCCACCACCGCCGCCCGCACGCCCTCACCTCGCCCGCACCGGTCCGGCCACGAGACAGTCGCCGCCGGCCCCGCGGATGGCGGCACAGGCCCGTCGCGCCGCCGTGCGCTCGGCGAAACGTCCGAACTGGAGGCGGTAGAGCGCGCGCCCGCGCACGGTGACGGGCACCAGCACCGGCTCCGCGTCGCCGATCACCGAGGCGAAGCGCCCCCGCGCCCGCTTCCAGGCGGCGAGGGCCGCCCCGCGGCTGGCATAGGCGCCGAGCTGCACCCGCCAGAACCGCGCGGCTGCGGCCTGCGGCCGGGACTCCGTCGCCGTCCCGGCCGAGGCGTCCGCCTTCCCGGTCTTCCCGGCCTCGTCGGCCGTCGTCGGCGCGGTCGAAGAGCCGGCGGCCGCGGGCGTTTCCTCCGTGGCCACGGGGGATGGCCGCGAGGCCGGCGCCCCGTCCGCGCTGGCGGCTTCCACCGGCTCCCGCGGCGATGCGGCCGGCGGGGCGGCGGCGGGCGCACGGGCCTCCGCCGGCGGCGGTGCCGGTGCGGACGTCGGCGCCGAGACCGCGGTAGGAGCGGGCGCCGGGGCCGCGGGCGCGAGGGACGGCGTCGCCGCCGGACGGTCGTCCCCGCTCCCCTTCGCCGGTGTCGCACCGGGCCCCTTCTCGCGCAGCGGCGGCGGGATCAGCAGCACCGGCTCGGCGCCGCTGGAGGGCGCCACCGTCTCGCGGCGCTCCGGTTCGAGCCCGGCGGCCGGGCGGATGCGCTCGGCCGCGGCCAGCGCCCGGGCGGCGCCGTCCCCGGCGGCCCCGGCATCGCCGCGGGCGGCCGGCTCCGGTTCCGGCACCGCCACCCGCGTCACCGGCGGCGGCACCAGGGTGACGGGCGGCTCCTCCCGCGCTCCCTCCAGCACGGTGGTGATGGGCGCCGACTCGTTGACCACGGGCATGCCGCCGCGCTCCTCCGGTTCCACCCGGTAGGGACCGGGCGGCGCGGTCACCAGCGGCGGCTCCGACGCCAGCAGCGCCCGGCCCTCGCGATAGGCGTACCAGATCACCGCGGCGAAGACGAGAAAGGCCGCCGCCACCACCAGGGCGGCGAGCACCCGGGCCAGCGGACGCGGCGCACGTGCGACCGGCGCCGCGTCGGTGCCGGCGGGCGAGGTGGGGGACGAGGCCTGCAATGCGCGCTCTCCTCGACTGGGGGATCGCACCGGTCAGTGGAGCTCCTCCACGGGTTCCACCCCCATGATCCCGAGCCCGCAGGCGATCACGACGCGCACCGCCGCCAGCATGGCGAGCCGCGCCCGGGTGACGGCCGGGTCGTCCGCCACGAGGAAGCGCAGCGTCGCGTCCTCCTTGCCCCTCGTCCACAGAGAATGGAACGAACCGGCCAGCTCGTGCAAGTAGAAAGCGATGCGGTGCGGCTCCCGCGCCCGGGCCGCCCCCGCCACCACCCGCGGCCAGTCCGCCATCCGCCGCACCAGCGCCAGCTCGTCCGGATCCCGCAGCCGCTCCAGCTCCGCCGCCCGCAGCGTGTCGAGATCGACGGGGATGCCCGCCTGCTGGGCGTGGCGGAAGACCGAACAGATGCGGGCGTGGGCATACTGGACGTAGAAGACGGGGTTGTCGCGGCTCTGCTCCACCGCCTTCTCGAGGTCGAAGTCGAGAGGGGCGTCGTTCTTGCGGGTGAGCATCATGAAGCGGAAGACGTCGCGTCCCACCCGCTCCACCACGTCGCGCAGCCACACGATGTTGCCGGCGCGCTTCGACATCCGCACCGGCTCGCCGCGCTCGTGGAGATGCACGATCTGACACAGCAGCACCTCGAGCCGCGCCCGCCCCTCCGTGAGGGCCGCCACCGCCGCCTCCATGCGCCTGACGTAGCCGCCGTGGTCGGCACCCCAGACGTCGATCAGGACGGTGTGGCCGCGGCGGAACTTGTCGTAGTGGTAGGCCATGTCCGCGGCGAAATAGGTCCAGGCGCCGTTGGAACGCCGGAGCGGCCGGTCGATGTCGTCGCCGAAGGCGCTGGCGCGGAACAGGAGCTGCGGCGCGGGCTCCCAGTCCTCCACCGGCCGCCCCTTGGGCGGCGGCAAGGTCCCCGTGTAGACCAGCCCCCGCGCCTCCAGCGCCGCCACCACCTCCTCGATGCGCCCGGCCTCGATCAGCGCCCGTTCGGAGACGAAGACGTCGTGGCGCACGCCGAGCCGCTCCAGATCCTCGCGGATGCGCGCCATCATCGCCTCCACGGCGACACGGCCGAAGCGATCCAGCCATTCGGACTCGGGCCGGCCCAGCCAGCGGTCGCCGTCCTCGGCCACGATGCGGCGTGCCACCGGCACCAGCTCCTCCAGCGGATAGAGCCCCTCCGGCAGAGGACCCGGATCGTCGCCCAGGAGCTCCCGGTAGCGGTGGTACACGGAGCGGGCGAGGGCCTCGATCTGGCCGCCGCCGTCGTTGACGTAGTACTCGCGCGTCACCCGCCAGCCGGTGAAGGCGAGGAGATTGGCCAGCGCGTCGCCCACCACCGTGCCGCGGCCGTGGCCCACGTGGAGGGGACCCGTGGGATTGGCGGAACAGTATTCCACGTCGACCCGCTCGCCGCGGCCGAGATCGCAGCGTCCGTAGTCGTGGCCCAGCTCCAGCACGGTGCGGATCTGCTCGCGCCAGACCCGGTCGTGGAGGACCAGATTGACGAAGCCGGGCGGGGCCGCCCGCGCCGCCGCCACCTCGGGGAGGGCGGAGAGCTCGGCGGCGAGACGTTCGGCGATCTCGAGCGGCCGCCGGCGGGCACGGCGGGCCAGCACCAGGGCGGCGTTGGTGGCCATCTGGCCGTGGGCGGGATCGCGCGGCGGCTCCACGGTGACGGCCGAGAGATCGAGGTCGGCGGGGAGCTCGCCCCGTTCGGCGAGCCGCGCGAGGGCCGCGCGCACCCGCTCCAGCATGGTCTCGTAGAGGTTCATGGACGGTCCCAGCGCGTGCTGCAGATGCGTTCGTGTTCGCGTGCCGCGTAGCGGTCGGTCATGCCGGCGATGTAGTCGCGCACCACCGCCGCCGTCTCCTGCGACCCCGCCGCCCCCGCCCGCCGGCGCCAGTCGTCGGGCAGGCATTCGGGATGGGCGTGGAGGGTCCCGAACAGTTCGCGAACGATCCGGCGCGCGCGGTGGGCGGCGCGGCACACCCTGTAGTGCCGGTACACCCGTTCGTGCAAGAAGCGGCGCAGCGCCTCGAGATCGCGCGCCGTCGCCGGCGAGAAGGCCACCACCGGCTCGTCGAGCCGGCGCACCGCATCGGCGTCGGCCGGCCGCCAGCGCGCCAGCCGCCGTTCCGTCTCGGCCACCAGATCGCCCACCAGGAAGTCGATGGTCCGCCGCACCGTCTCGTGGGCGAAGCGCTCGCGGGAAAGGGTCCCGTACGCGTCGCGCACCGCCCGCGCCGCGCGGCCCACCACCGGCACCTCCAGGAGCTCCTCCGGGCGCAGGAAGCCGGCCCGCACGCCGTCGTCGATGTCGTGGCTGCAGTAGGCGAGATCGTCGCAGAGCGCGGCGAGCTGCCCCTCGGCGTGGCAGCGGGCGAAGGGGTCCATCCGCTCGAACAGGGGATGTTCGCGCACCGGCGCCGGCACGCCTTCCGGCGTCAGCGGTCCGTGGTGCTTGACGATGCCCTCCAGCGTCTCGGCCGTCAGATCGAGCCCGTCGAAGGCGGCATAGCGCCGCTCCAGACGGGTGACGAGGCGGAAGGTCTGGAGGTTGTGGTCGAAGCCGCCGAAGTCCCCGAGCGCCTCGTCGAGCGCGCGTTCGCCGGCATGGCCGAAGGGGGGATGACCGAGGTCGTGGGCGAGGGCCACCGCCTCGGCCAGATCCTCGTCGAGGCCGAGGACGCGGGCGGCGGTGCGGGCGATCTGCGCCACCTCCAGGGTGTGGGTGAGGCGGGTGCGGTAGTGGTCGCCCTCGAAGGCGACGAAGACCTGGGTCTTGTACTGCAGCCGCCGGAAGGCGCCGGAGTGGACGATACGGTCGCGGTCGCGCTGGAAGGCGCTGCGGAAGGCGTGCTCCGGCGCTCCCGAGGCGCGGCCGCGGGAGCGGGCGGGATCGCTGGCACAGGCTCGGCGCATGGCGGACTTCCGGGATCGTTTGGAAAATGGCACCCGATCCCTTACATTCCATCGCGGACGGAAGGAACCGGGCCATGAGCGCCGAGGTGCGGGATGCGCCGGTGAGGCTGAGCGAGCGGGCCGTGCGCCGGCTGCGCGAGATCTACGCCGCCGACGGACGGAGGGGGGTGTTCCTGCGCCTGTCGGTGGAGGGCGGTGGCTGTTCGGGCTTCCGCTATCGCTTCGATCTCGACGACACCCCGCAGGCCGACGACGTCTTCGTGGAGCGCGACGGCGTGCGGGTGGCGGTGGACGGCATGGCGCTGCTGTTCCTGGTGGGCGCCGAGCTGGACTTCGTGGAGGACCTGACCGGCGCCTATTTCCGCGTCCACAATCCCAACGCCACCGCCTCCTGCGGCTGTGGCCACAGCTTCGCCGTCTAGCGCCCGGCCCGCGGCGGCGTCTCCGCCAGCAGCGCCTCGAGCCCCAGCCGCGCCCACTTCGCGTCGACGCGGCGGACGATCTCGGGATCCATCACGATGGGCCGTCCCCATTCGCGGCGGGTCTCCGGCGGCCATTTGGTGGTGGCGTCGATGCCGAGCTTGCCGCCGAGGCCCGGCTCGGGTGAGGCGAAGTCGAGATAGTCGATGGGGGTGTGGTCGATCACGAGGAGATCGCGGGCCGGATCCACCCGCGTGGAGATGGCCCAGACCACGTCCTTCCAGTCGCGGCAGTCGATGTCGTCGTCCACCACGATGACGAACTTGGTGTAGAGGAACTGCCGCAGATAGGACCACACCGCCATCATGATACGGCGGGCGTGGCCGGGATAGGCCTTGCGGATGGACACCACCGCCACCCGGTAGGAACAGCCCTCCGGTGGCAGCCAGAAGTCCACGATCTCGGGGAACTGCTGCTGGAGGATGGGGATGAAGATCTCGTTCAGCGCCTCGCCCAGCACCGAGGGCTCGTCCGGCGGCCGGCCGGTGTAGGTGGTGAGATAGAGGGGATCGCGCCGCATGGTGACGGCGGAGATGCGGAAGACCGGAAAGCGCTCGACGGCGTTGTAGTAGCCGGTGTGGTCGCCGTAGGGCCCCTCCTCGCCGAACTCGTCCAGCATCACCTGCCCCTCGAGGACGATCTCGGCCGAGGCCGGCACCTCCAGCGGCACGGTGACGCCCCGGACCAGCTCCACCCGCTCGCCCCGCAGCAGGCCGGCGAAACGGTACTCGGAGAGATCGTCCGGCACCGGCGTGACGGCCGCCAGCATCACCGCCGGATCGGCGCCGATCACCGCCGCCGCCGGCATCGGCTCGCGCCGGTGCTCGCGCCAGCGCCGCCAGTGCTGGGCGCCGCCGCGGTGGCGGAGCCAGCGCATAAGTGTGCGGTCGCGCCCCACCACCTGCATGCGGTAGATGCCGAGATTGACGTCGTCCTCGCCGCCCTCGCCGGGGCCGCGGGTCACCACCAGCGCCCAGGTGATGAGCGGTGCCGGCTCGCCCGGCCAGCAGGTCTGGATCGGCAGGCGGCCGAGGTCGATCTCCCCGCCGCGCAGCACCACCTCCTGGCACGGCGCCCGCGCGACGACGCGGGGGCGGGCGGCGAGGGCGGTCTTCAGCACCGGCGCCAGCCCCAGCGCCTCCCGCAGGCTGCGCGGCGGCTGCGGCTGGCGCAGGAAGGCGAGCAGGCGGCCGAACTCGCGCAGCTCCTCCGGTTCCCGCCCCATGCCCCAGGCCACGCGCTCCACCGTACCGAAGAGATTGGTGACCACCGGGATGTCGTGGCCCGCCACCCGCTCGAAGAGCAGCGCCGGGCCCCCGCGGGCGAGGACCCGGCGATGGATCTCGGTGATCTCGAGGGCGGGATCCACCGGCTCGCGGATGCGGGCCAGGCGCCCCCGCGCCTCGAGATGGGCGAGGAAGTCGCGCAGATCGCGGAAGGCCACGGTTCAGGCGGCCTCGCGCCACTTGATGGAACAGCCCATGGACGGGATCTGCTCCCTGGGCCCGCGGCCGGTGCGGGCGATCTGCACCATGGCCTCGAACAGCTCGCGGCGGGCGTCCGGCGGCGCCGGCTGGCGGCCGGAGGAGTCGAGCCGGCCGCGGTACTGCAGCTCCAGATCGGCGTTGTAGCCGAAGAAGTCGGGCGTGCAGACGGCGCCGTAGGCGCGGGCCACCTCCTGCGTCTCGTCGCGGAGATAGGGGAAGGGGAAATCCTTCTCCTCCGCCCAGCGCTTCATGTTCTCGAAACTGTCCTCGGGATAGCGCTCGGCGTCGTTGGGATTGATGGCGATGGTGGCGACGCGGTGTTCGCGCAGCTCGCGGGCGTCGCGGATCAGCCGGTCGATGATCGCCTTCACGTAGGGACAGTGGTTGCACATGAAGACGATCAGCGTCCCGCGCTCGCCCCGGAGCTCGTCGAGGGTGTGCCACTTCCCGTCGACGCCGAGCAGGCGGAACGGCTTGGCCTTCTCGCCGAAATCACACACCGGTGCGGTCACCGCCATGGTCGCTCCCTCCGTGCTGCGATGGCCCGGTGCGGAAATGGCGGGGCCCGGCGGCGACCGCAAGGCGGCGGATCAGCGCTCGGCGCGACTCGGCACCATGATCACCGCCTCGCCGTCCAGCACCACCCGGCCGCCGACGAGGCAGATCGTCTCCATGCGCACCCGCCGCCGCTCCCGCTCCACCTCGAGGACGGTGACGCGGGCGGTCACCGTGTCGCCGGCCCGCACCGGCGCCCGGAAGCGCAGGCTCTGGCTCACGTAGATGCAGCCCGGCCCCGGCAGCTTGGTGCCGATGGCGGTGGAGATGAGACTCGCCGTGAGCAGTCCGTGGGCGATGCGGCCCTTGAAGGGGGTGTCGCCGGCGAATTCCTCGTTGAGATGGACCGGATTGGTGTCGCCCGAGACCCCGGCGAACATGAGGATGTCGGCATCGGTGATGGTCTTGCCGAAGGTGGCCGACATGCCGGGCTCGAGGTCCTCGATGAAATAGCCGTGCTCCGTCATCGCCGCTCCGCCTCTCCCTCGGGACGCGGCGCAGCATGCGCCGGCCGCGATTCCCGATCAAGAGGGGAGGAATCGGCTGCTGCAGCGCACTACGACGGACCCGTTCCGGCCGCGCCGGGGCGCCGGCGGAAGGGGGCCGGCAGGAAGTCGGCGAGGCGGCCCACGGTGCGGCCCAGCACCAGCACGTCGCGGAGCCGGCGGTCGAGGAAGGCGCGGGTGGCGATGGAGTCGTCGGATTCGTCCTCGAGCCAGTAGAAGAAGGTGGTCACCAGCACCGCCGCCAGCAGCGCCCGACGGGTGTAGCGGGAGAACCCGCGGTCCTCGGCCTCGCGCACGCCCGCCGCCTTCCAGATGCGGTCCACCGTGCGCCACAGCGCCTGCAGTCCGCCGGGCAGATTGTGGGGCAGACCCTTGGCCACCACCGCCCGCCGCAGGGCCTCGCGATGGGGGGCCAGGACGGTGAAGCGGGCCCACAGCAGGCGGGCGATGCGCCGGTGCAGCGGCAGCGCCGCCAGATCCTCCTCCGCCACCGCCGCCAGCATCCGCCGGTCGGCCCAGTCGTCCAGCCACTCCAGCAGCCCGTCGCCGCCCCGCGGGAAGAGGCGGCGGGCGGTGGCGGGATCCACGCCGGCGTCGCGGGCGGCATGCTCCAGCACGCGATCGGTCCAGCCGTCGAACGGGGCGTGCAGCAACGCCGCCTCGAGGATGCGGTCCCTGAGCGCGATGCGTCGCGCCGCGGCTTCCGACACGGTCTTGTCTCCCCGGGCACGCATCCAAGATGGCGCCGGGAACGGCCGTCGCGCAAGGGGCGCCGCGCCGCACCGTCGGAGCCGTCGCGTGTCCCCGCCACCCCAACTCTTCGACCGCCCCCGCATCCGTCTCCGTCGCGAACGCGCCGCCCGCGCCGGCGGCGACTTCTTCCTCGAGGCCGAGGCGGCGGCGCGCCTCCTGGACCGCCTGGACGACGTCCGCCGCACCTTCCGCCGCGCCCTGGTGGTGGGCGGCGGTCCCGACCTCGCCCGGGCCCTCCGCCGCCGCCTCGGTCCGGCGGCCCTGCTGCTCCATCTCGATCCCGCGCCCGCCCGCCTCGCCCCCGACGCGGCCCGGGTGGCGGTGGCGGACGAGGCATGGCTGCCGGTGGCGGCGGCGACCTTCGACCTGGTGCTGGCGGGACCGGGGCTGGCGCTGGTGGACGACGTGCCGGGGGCGCTCGCCCAGATGGTACGGGCGCTGGTGCCGGACGGGCTGCTGCTGGCCGCCTTCTGGGGTGGCGAGACCCTGGTGGAGCTCAGGACCGCGTTCGTGGAGGCGGAGCTCGCCCTCCGCGGCGGGGCCGCCCTCCGCGTCGCCCCCTTCGCCGATCTGCTGGAGGCGGCGGCGCTGCTGCAGCGGCTGGGACTCGCCCTGGCGGTGGCCGACCGCGACCGCATCCGCGTGCGCTACGCCGATCCCTGGCGGCTGCTCCTGGACCTGCGGGCGGCCGGCCTCACCGGCGTGCTGCGGGCGCGCCGTCCCCTCCGCCGCGACGTGCTGGCGGCGGCCCTCGCCCGCTACCGCGAGGCCTTCGCCGACGCCGACGGCCGGGTGGTGGCGAGCTTCGAGCTCCTCTTCCTCACCGGCTGGAAGCCGCACCCGGGCCAACCGAAGCCGCGACCGCGCGGCAGCGGCCGGGTGGACCTGGCGGCGCTGCTGGGGCGTCCGCCGGGCGGCGGCGAGGATCAGATCTCCGGGGCGGCCGGCGACGCCGGGGCCGGCCGGTCGAAGCGGGCGCGCATGTCGGCGCAGCCGTCGAACCCCGCCCCCGGCCAGGGCGAACGCAGCTCCCAATAGACCACCTTCGGCTCGGCGAAGGGGGTGTCGGCATAGAGGAAGAGGTCGAGGGTGCAGCGGGGGAAGCTGTAGCGCCAGTATTCCGCCGGCGGCTCGCTGCGGCGCAGGCTCGGCTCGCCCAGGAGCGCGCGCAGATAGGGGGCCGGCGCGCCCGTGAGACGGACGCGCGGCGGCAACGGCCGGGGACGCGCGATCACCGGCCTCGTCACCGCCGCACCGCCGGCGGACGCCGGCTCTTCGACCGTCGCCGTCGCGCGGAGGGCCGTCGGCGTCGGGGCGAGGCAGCCGGCCAGGACCGGCACCACCCAGGCCACCGCCGCGAGGGATCGGAGATGCGGGATCCGCGACACCTCCCGACCCTCTCCGGATCCGCGGCCGTTCAGGAGGCCTTGGCCTCGGGGCCGGCACCACCGGCCACCGGCCGGGCCGCGCTGCCGCCGGCACCGCCACCGCTCTGCGGGCGTGCGCCCTCCAGCACCTCCACCTCGCCGGAGATGCGACCGCCCCGTTCGATCTCCAGTTCGCCGTAGCGGATCTTGCCGGTGACCCGGCCGGTGGAGCGGATCAGCAGCCGGTTGCGGACGGTGAGCTCGCCCTCGTAGACGCCGCTGATCTCCGCCTCCTCCACCTCGGCCTTGCCGTTCATGAAGCGGCCGCTCTCGGTGATCTCGATGGCGCGGGTCTGGTTGAGGGTGACCTGGACGCTGCCCTCCACCACCAGCCGGTCGCAGGCGGTGATCTCGCCGGAGAGGCTGATGCCGCGGCCCACGATCAGCCGCTTGCCCTCCGGCGGCACCGGCGTGCCGCGCTCGGCGGGCCGGACGGGCTCGCTGCGCCGCGGCAGCTCCAGCTCCTGCTCCGGCACCCTGCCCTCCGCCGCCGGCGTGCGGGTCTGGGCGGTGGACTTCTCGGGCTCGCGCTTGCGACTGAACATGGGACGCGGCTCCTCCACGGGACGGGTTCGACCGAAGCCGGCAGCGACGGCTCTCCACCTGTGTAGGCGGTCCGCGCGTCCGCGTAAAGCCGGAATGCAAGCTTGTACGCGTCACCGCGGAAGCGAGCGCGCCGGCTCCTCCCCGTCGACGCACGAGGCGGCCGTTCCTTCCGGGAGGCCCGCCCGACAGGCATCCTCCCGTTCCAGTTCGGCCCGGGCCGCCAGCAGGGTCTCCAGCAGGGTCTCGGCGGTGAGCGGCCCTCCCGCCCGCCACGCCGCCGCCGCGTGCAGCCACACCGCCGCACAGGCCGCCTCGAAGGCGGGCAGCCCCCGCGCCAGCAGGCCCACGAGGATCCCCGCCAGCACGTCGCCGCTGCCGGCGGTCGCCAGTTCCGCCGGGGCGTCGGCCATGACGGCGGCGCGGCCGTCCGGCGCCGCCACCACCGTGTCGCCTCCCTTGAGCAGCACCACCGCCCCCGCCGTCTCCGCCGCCCGCCGCGCCCGCGACAGGCGGTCGCCGCGGAAGGGGAACAGGCGGGCGTATTCGCCGTCGTGGGGCGTGAGCACGCAGTGGGGCCCGAGCCGGTCGAAGAGGGCCGCGGGATCGTCGCGAAAGACGGTGAGGGCGTCGGCGTCCAGGACGGTGGGGCGGCCGTGGGCCAGCAGCCGCGGGACCAGCGCGCGGGTCCCGTCGTCGACGCCGGCGGCCGGCCCGAACAGCAGCGCCGTCACCCGGCGGTCGGCCAGCAGCGCGTCCAGCTCCGCCCCGTGGCGCCACGGCCGCGTCATCACCGCCGTGTGACGGGCGGCGTAGACCGGAAGCGCCTCGGGCGTGCAGGCGACGGTGACCAGTCCGCAGCCGGCCCGCAGTGCCGCCTCCGCCGCCATGCGGGTGGCGCCGGTGGCGTGCGGCGGCCCGCCCACCACCACCGCGTGGCCGAAGCGGTACTTGTGGTCGAGGGGCGTGCGCGGGCGCAGGAGATGGCGGAAGAGGGCGGGGTGCAGGCGGCGCAGCCCCTCGTCGTGGGCGCGGACGTGATCGTCGGTGATCCCGATGTCCGCCACCACCAGCTCGCCCACGTACAGCCGGCCGGGCAGCAGCAGATGGCCGGGCTTGGCCCGCACGAAGGTGACGGTGAGCCCGCAGCGGGGTGCCGCCCCGCGGACCGCGCCGGTGGCGCCGTCGACCCCGGAGGGGACGTCCACCGCCACCACCGGCAGGCCGGCCGCCGTCGCCGTCTCCACCACCGCCCGGGCGGGGCCCTCGAGATCGCGGGAGAGGCCGGCACCGAAGAGGGCGTCCACCACCAGCCCGGCCCCGGCCAGCCCCTCCGGGGCGAGGGGCGCCACCGGGCCGTCGTAGCGGGCGGCGGCGCGGGCGGCGTCGCCCGCGAGACGCTCTCTCGGCACCAGGGCGAGCACCCGCACCGGCCAGCCCGCTTCCCGCAGGCGCCGCGCCACCACCCAGCCGTCGCCGCCATTGTTGCCGGGACCGCACAGCACCGCCACCGGCCGCGGCGGGAAGCGCCTCAGGATCTCGCGGAACACGGCACGGCCGGCGTTCTCCATGAGCACGTGGCCGGCGATCCCGTCGGCCATGGCGGTGCGGTCCACCGCCGCCGCGGCGGCCGGGGTCAGCAGCACATGGTCGTCGGGATCGGTGCGCGGCATGCGCGTCTCGTGCGCCGTCCCCGTCCCCATCTGCGCCCGCCGGGACCGGCCGGCAAGCCCCGTCCGGGGATGCACCGGCGAGGACCCGGCGGTTGACCCCGATCCGGCCGGACACTACGCTTTCGGCGCCGCAACAAGACCGAGGGTCCCCCGGCGATCGCCATGTCCCCGCCGAAGGAACCGCCCCGCTCCTTCCAGGAGCTCGTGCTGCGACTCCAGCAGTTCTGGGCCGACTACGGCTGCGTGCTGCTCCAGCCCTACGACATGGAGGTGGGCGCCGGCACCTTCCATCCCGCCACCACGCTGCGCGCCCTCGGCCCCGAGCCCTGGAAGGCGGCCTACGTCCAGCCCTCGCGCCGGCCCACCGACGGCCGCTACGGCGAGAACCCCAACCGCCTGCAACACTATTATCAGTTCCAGGTGGTGCTGAAGCCCTCGCCGGACGACATCCAGGAGGTCTATCTGCGGAGCCTCCAGGCCCTCGGCATCGACCCGACGCTCCACGACCTGCGCTTCGTGGAGGACGACTGGGAGAGCCCCACCCTCGGCGCCTGGGGCCTCGGCTGGGAGGTCTGGTGCGACGGCATGGAGGTGACCCAGTTCACCTACTTCCAGCAGGTGGGCGGCATCGACTGCGACCCGGTCACCGGCGAGATCACCTACGGTCTCGAACGGCTGGCCATGTACGTGCAGGGCGTGGAGAACGTCTTCGAGCTGGACTGGAACGGTCGGGGAACCACCTACGGCGACGTCTTCCTCCAGAACGAACGGGAGTACTCGAAGTACAACTTCGAGGTGGCGGACACGGACATGCTGTTCCGTCACTTCGAGGACGCCGAGCGCGAGTGTCGGCACATCCTCGAGTTCGGTCTGCCGCTGCCGGCCTACGACCAGTGCCTCAAGGCGAGCCACATCTTCAACCTGCTGGATGCCCGCGGGGTGATCGGCGTGGCCGAGCGCCAGGCCTACATCGCCCGTGTGCGGGCGCTGGCGCGGGCCTGCGCCGAGGCCTGGCTCGCCGCCCGCGGCCGGGGGACGGCGGCCGATGGCTGAACTCCTGCTGGAGCTCTATTCCGAGGAGATCCCCGCGGCCCTGCAGGCGGGGGCCCGGCGCGATCTCGCCCGCCTGCTGGAGGCGCTGTTCGCCGAACAGGAGCTGGACCACGGCGCCATCCGCACCTTCGCGACGCCGCGACGGCTGGTGGCGGTGGTGGAGGATCTCGCCACCCGCCAGCCGGACCGGGTGACGGAGCGGCGCGGCCCGCGGGTGGACGCGCCGGAGCGGGCCCGTCGAGGCTTTTTGCGCAGCCTCGAGGGACAGGACTTCCGCCTGGAGGAGCGGGAGGATCCCCGCCGGGGCCGCCATCTCGTGGCGGTGATCGAGCGTCGCGGCCGCCCCACCGCCGAGCTGCTGGCCCAGCACCTGCCCGAACGCCTCGCCCGCTTTCCCTGGCCCAGGTCCATGCGCTGGGGGACGTACCGGGTGCGCTGGGTGCGGCCGCTCCACGGCATCCTCTGCCTGTTCGACGGCCGGCCGGTGCGCTTCCGATTCGGACCGGTGGAGAGCGGCGATCGCACCCGCGGCCACCGCTTCATGGCCCCCGGCGGCTTCGCCGTGCGCGACTTCGCCGACTACCGGCGGGGGCTGGAGGCGGCGAAGGTGCTGCTGGAGCCGGAGGCGCGGGCCGCCCGCATCCTCGCCGAGGCCCGCCGCCTCGCCGCCGGGGAGGGGCTGCGGCTGCGGGAGGATCCGGCCCTCCTCGCCGAGCTCGCCGGCCTCGTGGAATGGCCGGTGGTGCTCCTGGGCCGCATCGATCCCGCCTTCATGGACCTGCCGCCGGAGGTGCTGGTCACCTCCATGCGCACCCACCAGCGCTATCTGGCACTGGAGGACGCGGAGGGACGCCTCGCGCCGCGCTTCCTGGTGGTGGCCGACACCGAGACCCGCGACGGCGGCGCCGCGGTGGTGGCCGGCAACGAGCGGGTGCTGCGGGCGCGGCTGTGGGACGCGCGCTTCTTCTGGGAGAACGACCGCCGGGTGCCGCTGGAGGATCGCCTGCCCATGCTGGAGAAGGTGGTCTTCCACCAGCAGCTCGGCACCCTCGCGGAGAAGGTGGCGCGCCTCGAATCGCTCACCCCGGCCCTCGCCCGCCACGTCCCCGGCGCCGATCCCGTCCTCTCCGCCCGTGCCGCCCGTCTCTGCAAGGCCGATCTCGTGACGGGCATGGTGGCCGAGTTCCCGGAGCTGCAGGGCGTCATGGGCGGCTACTACGCCCGTCACCAGGGCGAGGACGCGCGGGTGGCCGAGGCCATCGCCTGGCACTACCGGCCGAAGGGACCGGAGGACGACTGTCCGCGGGCGCCGGTGGCGGTGGCGCTGGCCCTCGCCGACCGCATCGACACCCTGGCCGGCTTCTTCGCCGCCGGCATCCGCCCCACCGGCTCCAAGGACCCCTTCGCGCTGCGGCGGGCGGCGCTGGGCGTGATCCGGCTGGTGCTGGAGAACGACCTCAGGCTGCCGCTGGCGGAGGTCTTCGCCACCGCCCTCGACCTCTACGGCCGCCGCTTCGCCGCCCTCGACCGCGAGGCCTTCACCGGCGAGATGCTGCGCTTCTTCGCCGACCGGCTGGTGGCGCACCTGCGGGAGCGGGGCGTGCGCCACGACCGGGTGCAGGCGGTCTTCGCCATCGTCCCCGACGACGATCTCGCCCGTCTGCTCCGGCGGGTGGAGGCGCTGGACCGCTTCCTCGCCGGCGCCGACGGGCGCGATCTGCTCACGGCCTATCGCCGTGCCCGCAACATCGTCGCCATCGAGTCCCGGAAGGACCGTCGGGAGTACGCCGGCGAGCCCGATCCCGCCCTGCTGCGGGCGCCGGAGGAGCGCGCGCTCCACGCGGCGCTGGTCCGGGCCGAGGCGGAGATCGCCCGCGCCCTCGCGGCGGAGGACTTCGCGGGCGCCATGCGGGCGCTGGCGGCCACACGGCCCGTGGTGGACGCCTTCTTCGACCGGGTGCGCGTCAACGTCGACGAGCCGGACCTGCGCGCCAACCGTCTCCTGCTCCTCGACCGGCTGCGTCGGGTGTTCGAGCGGATCGCCGACTTCTCGCGCATCGAGGACCGCGAGACGACGACGGCATGACGGAGGGGTGTCGATGAGTCGCAAGTGGGTCTACCGGTTCGGCGGCGGCGGGGCCGAGGGCCACGCCGGCATGCGCGATCTCTTGGGCGGCAAGGGCGCCAATCTCGCCGAGATGGCGAGCCTCGGACTGCCGGTCCCGCCCGGTTTCACCATCACCACCGAGGTCTGCGCGTACTTCTACGCCCACGACCGCACCTATCCCGACGACCTCGCCGATCAGGTGGACGCCGCCCTCCGCTGGCTGGAGGAGACCCGCGGGCGCCGCTTCGGCGATCCCGCGAACCCGCTCCTGGTCTCGGTGCGCTCGGGCGCGCCGGTGTCCATGCCGGGCATGATGGACACGGTGCTCAACCTCGGCCTCAACGACGCCACGGTGGAGGGGCTGGCCGCCGCCACCGGCAATCCCCGCTTCGCCTGGGACTCCTACCGCCGCTTCATCCAGATGTACGGCGACGTGGTGCTCAGGGTCGAGCACTACCGCTTCGAGGAGACGCTGGAGGCCCTCAAGCAGGCCCGCGGCGCGCGTTTCGACACCGAGCTGGACGCGGAGGCCCTGCGCGAGCTGGTGGCGCGCTACAAGCGCATCGTCGAGAAGGAGACGGGGGCGCCCTTCCCCCAGGACCCGCGCGCCCAGCTCTGGGGCGCCATCGGCGCTGTCTTCGGCTCGTGGATGAACCAGCGGGCCATCACCTACCGGCGCCTGCACGAGATCGACGACGCCATGGGCACCGCCGTCAACGTCCAGTCCATGGTCTTCGGCAACATGGGCGACGACTGCGCCACCGGCGTGGCCTTCACCCGCAATCCCTCCACCGGCGAAAGGGAGTACTACGGCGAGTTCCTGGTCAACGCCCAGGGCGAGGACGTGGTGGCGGGCATCCGCACGCCCCAGCCCCTCACCGAGAAGATGGCACGGGAGAGCGGCCGGCCCGGCACCAGCATGGAGGCGGTGATGCCGGAGACCTTCGCCGAACTGTGCGAGGTCTTCGCACGGCTGGAGCGCCACTACCGCGACATGCAGGACATCGAATTCACGGTGGAGCGGAAGAGGCTCTATCTGCTGCAGACCCGCAACGGCAAGCGCACGGCGAAGGCGGCCCTCAGGATCGCCGTGGACATGGCCGAGGAGGGACTGATCTCCCGCGAGGAGGCCATCCTGCGGGTGGATCCCGCCTCCCTCGACCAGCTCCTCCACCCCACCCTCGACCCCACCGCCGAACGGCGGGTGATCGCCAAGGGTCTGCCGGCCTCGCCGGGCGCGGTCTCGGGCAAGGTGGTGTTCAGCGCGGACGACGCCGAGCGTCTCGGCCAGGCGGGCGAGGAGGTGATCCTGGTGCGCGTCGAGACCTCGCCCGAGGACATCCACGGCATGCACGCGGCCCGCGGCATCCTCACCGCCCGCGGTGGCATGACCAGCCACGCCGCCGTGGTGGCCCGCGGCATGGGCAAGCCCTGCGTGTGCGGCGCCTCCGACATCACCGTGCGGGCCGAGGAGGGCCGCTTCCTCGCCGACGGGGTGGAGGTCCGGGCGGGTGACGTGGTCACCATCGACGGCTCCACCGGCGAGGTGATGCTGGGGCGGATCCCCACCGTCGAGCCGGAGCTCTCGGGCGAGTTCGCCACCCTCATGGCCTGGGCCGACGGGGTGCGGCGGATGCGGGTGCGCACCAATGCCGAGACGCCGGCGGACGCGCGGACGGCGGTGCGCTTCGGTGCCGAGGGCATCGGCCTCTGCCGCACCGAGCACATGTTTTTCCAGGAGGAGCGCATCGTCGCCATGCGCGAGATGATCCTCGCGCGGGACGCCGAGGGACGGCGGCGGGCGCTGGCCAGAATCCTCCCCATGCAGCGGGGCGACTTCGTCGAGCTGTTCGAGATCATGGCCGGCAAGCCCGTCACCATCCGCCTCCTCGATCCGCCCCTGCACGAGTTCCTGCCCCGCCGCGAGGAGGAGCTGGCCGAGGTGGCGCGGGCCGCCGGCATCGAGCCCAGGGTGCTGGCACGGCGGGCGGCCGAGCTCGAGGAGGCCAACCCCATGCTGGGTCTGCGCGGCTGCCGCCTCGGCATCGTCTATCCCGAGATCTACGAGATGCAGGCGCGGGCCATCTTCGAGGCCGCCGTGGAGGTCCGGCGCCGCACCGGCGAGACGGTGGTGCCGGAGGTGATGATCCCGCTGGTGGCCACCGCCCGAGAGCTGGAGCTGATCCGGGCGCGCATCGACGCGGTGGCGCGGGCGGTGGCGGAGGAAACCGGCGAGACCCTGGACTATCTCGTGGGTACCATGATCGAGCTGCCGCGGGCGGCGCTGCGGGCCGACGCCATCGCCGAACACGCCGCCTTCTTCAGCTTCGGCACCAACGATCTCACCCAGATGACCCTGGGGCTCTCGCGGGACGACGCCGGCAAGTTCATCGACGCCTACCGCAAGGCCGGCATCTTCGAGCGCGATCCCTTCCAGAGCCTGGACCGGGAGGGGGTGGGCGAGCTGGTGCGCATCGCCGCCGAACGCGGCCGCGCCACCCGGCCCGACCTCAAGCTGGGCATCTGCGGCGAACACGGCGGCGATCCCGCCTCCATCGCCTTCTGCGAGGAGGTGGGCCTCGACTACGTCTCCTGCTCGCCCTATCGGGTGCCCATCGCCCGCCTCGCCGCCGCCCGGGCGGTGCTGGAGCGGCGCGGCACATGTCGCCCCCAGCCCTCGACCGTGTGAGGGCCGGCGGCAAGGCGGCGCTGGCGCGGGCGCTCGCCGCCGTCGAGACCGATCCCCTCGCTCCCGCGACGCTGGCCCTCCTGGAGGAGGCCTTCGCGGCCCCGCGGGCGCGGGTGCTGGGGCTCACCGGTCCGCCCGGCGTGGGCAAGTCGACGCTGGTGGGGGCGCTGGTCCGCCGTTGGCGGGCACGGGGGCTCACCGTGGCGGTGGTGGCGGTGGACCCCTCCTCCCGCCGCTCCGGCGGCGCGCTCCTGGGCGACCGCACCCGCCTCGACCTCGACCCGGAGGACAGCGGCCTCTTCGTGCGCTCGCTGGCCGCCCGCGCGCGGCTGGGCGGTCTCGCCGACCTGTGCCCGCCGGTGGTCACCCTCCTGCGCGCCCTCTTCGACCGGGTGCTGGTGGAGACGGTGGGCGTGGGCCAGAGCGAGACCGACATCGCCGATCTCGCCGATCTGGTGCTGCTGGCGATGCAGCCGGCCGCCGGCGACCTCCTCCAGTTCCTCAAGGCCGGCATCCTCGAGATCCCGGATCTGGTGGCGGTGACCAAGGCGGATCTGGGCGCGGTGGCCGAGCGCACGCGGCGCGAGCTGGAGCTCGCCGTCCGCCGCGGGGCGCTGGGGTCGGAGCTGCCGGTGCTGGCGGTCTCGGCCCGGAGTGGCGAGGGGCTCGACACCCTGCTCGCGGCGGTGGAGGACGGCTTCGCCGCCCTCCTCCGCTCGGGCGAGCTCGTCCGCCGCCGCGCGCGTCAGGCGGAGGCCTGGCTCGAGGCGATGGTGCGGGAGGAGTTCGGCCGCTCGGGTCTGCGTCGCCTGCGGGGCCGCGCCGCCGAGCTGCCCGGCCGTTCCCCCTTCGCCCGCTACGCTGCCTTCGCCGCGGCCCTGGATGCCGGGGGCGCGGACCGGGACGGCATCTAGCCCTCGTCCCACGCCGGCGCGAGGTCGGGCAGATCGACGATGCGGCCCGAGGGACTCGCGAGGGCGGCGATCTCCGCCATCTCGGCCTCGGTGAGGTGGAAGTCCCAGATCTCGAAATTGCGCCGCACGTGTTCCGGCCGCGAGGAGCGGGGGATGGCCACCACGCCCTCCTGCTGGACCAGCCAGCGCAGCGCCACCTGGGCCGGGCTCTTGCCATAGTGGCGGCCGATGCGCTGCAGCACCGGGTTGCGGAGGACCCGCCCGCGCGCCAGCGGACAGTAGGCGGTGAGCGCCATGCCGTGGCGGCGGCAGGCGGCCAGCACCCGCCCCTGGGCGAGGAAGGGGTGGTATTCCACCTGGTCGGTGACCAGCGGCACCGGCGCCGCCAGCCGCACCGCCTCCTCGAGCAGCGCCACGGTGAAATTGCTGACGCCGATGTGGCGGGCGAGGCCGCGCGCGCGCACCGCCACCAGCGCCGCCACCGTCTCGGCCAGCGGGACCTCGCGGCTGGGCCAGTGCAGCAGCACCAGGTCCACGTAATCGGTGCCGAGGCGTTCCAGACTCTCCGCCACCGACCGCTCCAGATCGCCGCGGCGGAAACGGTCGGGCCAGACCTTGGTGACCAGGAACACCTCCTCGCGGGGCAGACCGCTCGCCCGCAGGGCGATGCCCACCTCCCGCTCGTTGCCGTACATCTGGGCGGTGTCGATGTGGCGGTAACCCGCCGCCAGTGCCGTCTCGACGATGCGGATGGCGACGGCGCCGCGCAGCTCCCAGGTGCCGAGTCCCAGCGCCGGGATCCGCGCCCCGTTGGCCTCGACGACGTGCACGGCCCCTCCCCCCGGACGACGGTCCGCATCCTCCCTAGCACGGAGCCGCCGGCCGGTCATCCGTCGCCGTCGTCCAGCAGCCGGCGACAGAGGGGCAGGAGCAGCGCCGGCAGCAGATAGACGGGGAACTGGGCCAGCGCCACGTAGAGGGCGAGGGTCGGCGGCGCCACGTCGGCGAGACCGGCCATCACCAGGCCCAGATTGGTGTTGCCGGAGAGCAGCCCCACCGTGAGGGCGGTGCGCCGGCCGTGGTGGGCGAAGAGGAGGGCGCCCGCGAGCTGCAGCCCCAGATTGAGGGCGAAGGCGGCGGCGAGGAGACCGAGGAAGGCGCCGGGATCGGCGGCGAGGCGACCGCGCACGCCGTCCATGACGGCGACGGCGAAGACCAGCAGCCCCGCCACCGCCGCCCCGTCCAGCCGGCGGGCGTGGGCGAGCAGGCCGAGGGGCCCGAGGCGGCGGCGCAGCCAGGCGCCGAGCAGCCCGCAGACGGCGAGCAGGAGGGCGAGGCGGAGCGCCAGCTCCGGGGCGGCGACGGCCACCTCGATGCCGGCGGCGTGCACCACCAGCGCCAGGGTGAGGGGCGCCAGCAGGGTGGCGGCGGTGGTGGCGAGGACGGCCAGCTCCACCTCCAGCCCCAGCAGCAGCGCCAGCGCGCTCGAGGCCATCACCGGCGGGGCGGCGGCGTGGAGCAGCAGGGCGTCGCCGAGGGCCGGCGGCACCTCCGGCCGTTCCGTCACGAACATCACCAGCGCCGGTGCCCCCAGCAGCAGCCACGACAGCAGTGGCAAGGTGGTGCGCGGCGTGCGGGCGAGGGCGCGCAGCCGGCCCGGATCCACCCGCGCCAGCGCCACCACGAAGGAGACGGCGATGGCCGGCACCAGCAGCGGCCGCAGCGCCGCCGCCAGCTCCGGCAGCGCCAGCCCCAGGAAGATGCCGGCGGCGAGGGCGGGTGCGCCGTGCCGGGCCAGCCGCTCCAGCACCGGGGCCTCACACGGGCGCCAGCAGGTCCAGCCGCATGGGCTGGGCGAGGACGAAGCCGCCGTCCGGCTGCGGCTCCGCCCGCTCGGCGAAGCGCCGCGCCAGCTCCGCCTCCACCCCGGCGATGCGGGCGGCGCGGGCGGGATCGGCGGCGAGCAGACGCCGCCGCAGTTCCGCGAACCCGTCGAGACGGGCGGGATCGCACCATTCCTCGCGCCGCAGCCGCCGCGCCCGCCGCACCGCCACCAGCGCGTCCACCGCCCCGGCGGCGGCCGCCCGCACGTCGCTCTCGTCCTCGAGCGGTCGCATCACCTCGAACCAGGGCCCCTCGGCCAGCGGCTCCACCACCAGCAGCCGGCCGCCCTCGGCCAGCACCCGCAGGGACTCCGTGAGGGCCCTGGCCATGGCCACGACCGGCACATGGTGGAGGGCGTTGAACCACACCACCAGATCGAAGCGGCCGCCCGCCAGCGGCAGCGCCTCCCCGCGCCCGGCCACGAGCGGCACCTCGGGAAGGCGCGCGCGGGCCGCGCGCAGGGCTTCGGCATCGGGATCGAGGCCCACCGGCCGGGCGCCGCGGCGCACCAGCCAAGCCAGCAGCGCGCCGCGCCCGCAGCCCGCGTCCAGCACCCGCCGTCCACGCCAGTCGAGGAGCCCGGCCAGCACCTCGGCATTGCGGCGGCGGGGGCGCCCGGACACGGCTCAGCCCGCCGGCATGGCGAGGCCGCCGTTGACGTGGAGGACGTGGCCGGTGACGTAGCCCGCCTCGCGGCTGGCCAGATACACCACCGCCGCCGCCACGTCCTCGGGCGTGCCGAGACGACCGGTGGGAATGCGCTCGACGATGCGGGCGCGCTGCCGCTCGTCGAGAGCGTCGGTCATGGCGGTGGCGATGAAGCCGGGCGCGACGCAGTTGACGGTGATGCCGCGGCCCGCCACCTCCTGCGCCAGTGCCTTGGTGAGGCCGACGAGGCCGGCCTTGGCGGCGCAGTAGTTGACCTGGCCGGGATTGCCGGTGCTGCCCACCACCGAGCCGATGTTGACGATGCGGCCGAAGCGGCGCCGCATCATGCCCCTGAGCGCCGCCCGGGCGAGGCGGAAGGCGGCGGTGAGGTTGGTGTCCAGCACCGCCTGCCAGTCCTCGTCCTTCATGCGCAGGGTGAGCTGGTCGCGGGTGACGCCGGCGTTGTTGACCAGAATGTCGAGCCCGCCGGCCTCTTCCTCGGCGACGGCCACCAGTCGGCCGGCATAGGCGGGATCGGTGAGGTCGCCCACCGACACCGCAACCCGCTCGCCCAGCTCGCGGGCGAGCGCCTCCAGCGCCTCCGCCCGCCGGCCGGAGAGGACCACCGCACAGCCGGCGGCGTGCAGGGCCCGGGCGATGCCGCCGCCGATGCCGCCGGAGGCCCCGGTCACCACCGCCCGCAGGCCCGAGAGATCGAACATCATCTCCCCTCCCCGCCGTCGGCGAGGGCCGCCGCCACCGCTTCGGCCTCGGCCGGCTCGCGCACGTTGAACAGATCCGCCCCCCGCAGGGCCCGGCGGGCGAGGCCGGTGAGCACCCGCCCGGCGCCGAACTCCACCAGCCGGTCCACCCCGGCCGCCCGCGCGAAGGCCATGGTCTCGCGCCAGCGCACCCGCGCCGTCACCTGCCGGCACAGCAGCTCGCGGATCCGCGCCGTCTCCCGCACCGGCCCGGCGGTGACGTTGGCCACGAGCGGGACGGCGGGCTCGCGCAGCGCCACCCCGTCGAGGGCCGCCGCCAGCCGCTCGGCGGCGGGCGCCATCAGCCGGCAGTGGAAGGGGGCGCTCACCTCCAGCAGCACGGCGCGGCGGGCGCCGCGGGCGCGGGCCAGCTCCACCGCCCGCAGCACCGCCGTGCGATGCCCGGAGACCACCGCCTGACCCTCGGCATTGTCGTTGGCGAGCTCGCACACCTCGCCGTCGCGGGCCGCCTCCGCCGCCACCGCCGCCACCGCCTCGGTGGCGAGACCGAGGATGGCGGCCATGGCACCGGTGCCCACCGGCACCGCCGCCTGCATGGCCTCGCCGCGCAGGCGCAGCAGCCGCGCCGCATCCGCCACCGACAGGGCGCCGGCCGCCGCCAGGGCCGAGTACTCGCCCAGCGAATGGCCGGCCACATAGTCCACCGCCGTCGTGAGGGCGCGGCCCAGCAGCGACTCCACGGCGCGGACGGCGGCGAGGGAAGTCGCCATCAGCGCCGGCTGAGCGTTGCGGGTGAGGGTGAGGGTCTCGGCCGGTCCCTCGAAGACGAGACGGGAGAGGGACTCGCCCAGCGCCTCGTCCACTTCCTCGAACACCCGGCGGGCGGCGGGAAAGGCCTCCGCCAGCGCCCGGCCCATGCCGGGCTCCTGGGCCCCCTGACCGGGGAAGACGGCGATGGTGGGCATGCGACCTTCCGGAAGCGGGCGGGGTTGCGCCATCCGCGGCCGGACATACCCGCCCCCCTCGCCCTGTCAACCGCGGGGACGGAGGGCGCGGATCCCCGGACGGGCTCAGGTGCCGGCGGACTCGGCCAGGAGGTCCTCGATCAGGGTCCGCACGTCCTCCCCGTCCCAGCGATAGAGACCGAAGCGGCGCAGCACCTCGCGCCCCTGCCGGTCGATCACCAGCGTCGCCGGCAGACCGGGGATGCCGAGGATGCGGGTGCTGCGCATCTTCGGATCGCGGGCGACGGTGAGGTGCCGCACCCCGATCTCCTCCAGGAAGGCCACCACCTTCTCGTTGCCGCCCCGATCCACCGACAGGGCCAGCACCACCACCGGCCGGTCGGAAAAGGCCTCCTGCAGCCGGTCCAGCGACGGCATCTCCTCGCGGCAGGGCAGGCACCAGGTGGCCCAGACGTTGAGCACCACCACCCGCCCGCGCAGATCCGCGAGGCGCAGCGGCTTGCCGTCGAGGTCCGTCATCGGCAATTCGGGCACCGGCGCCCGTGCCTCGGGCGGCTTCGGCGCCAGCGCCGCCGACGCCGTCCCCAGCGGGACCGTGAAGGCGAGGAGCAGGGCCACCAGGCGCAGCATGGGAGATCTCCGGTGAGCGACCGCGAGGACCATAGCGGCACCCGCACCGCCCGGGAACTCTGGGGCGGTCATTTCGCCGAGGACGCCGCTCCCCTCATGGAACGGATCAACGCCTCCATCGACTTCGACCGCCGCCTGTGGCGGGAGGACATCGAGGGCTCGCGGGCCCACGCGCGCATGCTCGCCGCCTGCGGCATCATCTCCGCGGCCGACCGGGACGCCATCCTCGCCGGCCTCGATCGCATCGCCCGCGAGATCGAGGAGGGGCGCTTCCCCTTCTCCCGGGCCCTCGAGGACATCCATCTCAACATCGAGGCCCGGCTCACCGAACTGGTGGGCGAACCGGGGCGCCGCCTCCACACCGCCCGCTCCCGCAACGACCAGGTGGCCACCGACCTGCGCCTCTGGGTCGTGCGCGCCTGCCGTCGTGCCGACGGGCTGCTGCGGGCGCTGCAGCGGGTGCTGGTGGCGCGGGCGCGCGAGCACGTGACCACCGTGATGCCCGGCTTCACCCATCTGCAGGCGGCCCAGCCCGTCACCCTCGCCCACCATCTCCTGGCCTATGTGGAGATGTTCGGGCGCGACCGCAGCCGCTTCCGCGACGCGCGGCGACGCATGGACGAATGCCCGCTGGGGGCCGCCGCCCTCGCCGGCACCTCCTTTCCCGTCGACCGCTTCATGACGGCGCGGCTGCTGGGCTTCGCCCGCCCCACCGCCAATTCCGTGGATTCCGTCTCGGACCGCGACTTCGCCCTCGACTATCTGGCCGCCGCCGCCATCACCGCCGTCCATCTCTCGCGGCTGGGCGAGGAGCTGGTGATCTGGTCCACGCCCCAGTTCGGCTTCGTGCGCCTGCCGGAGGCCTTCACCTCCGGCAGCTCCATCATGCCCCAGAAGCGCAATCCGGACGCGGCCGAGCTGGTGCGGGCCAAGAGCGGGCGCATCTTCGGCGATCTCCAGCGGCTGCTGGTGGTGCTGAAGGGCCTTCCCCTCGCCTATTCCAAGGACATGCAGGAGGACAAGGAGGGGGTGTTCGATGCCGCCGACGGCCTCGAACTGTGCCTCGCCGCCGTCCGCGAGATGCTGCGGGGGATGGAGGTGCGGCCGGAGCGCATGCGGGCCGCCGCCACCGTCGGCCACACCCTCGCCACCGATCTCGCCGACTGGCTGGTGCGGGAGAAGGGCGTGTCCTTCCGCGAGGCCCACGGCATCGCCGCCCGGGTGGTGCGCCGGGCGGAGGAACGGGGCGTCGAGCTCCACGAACTGTCGGCCGAGGAGCTGCGGGCGGTGGACCCGCGGCTGGATGCCGGTGCGCTCGCGGTGCTGACGGTGGAGCGGGCGGTGGCGAGCCGGACCAGCTACGGCGGCACGGCGCCGGCGCGGGTCCGGGCGGCCCTGGCCGAGGCGGTGCGCCGCTGGGGCCTCGAGGAGGAGGATGGAACCGGGGAGGCGGAGCCGTGAGGGATCCGGTGCTGCGCGAACTCCGGGACGCCCTGGGCGCCGGGGCGGTGATTCCGGGGGAGGAGTCGGATCCGCGCTATCACAACGACTGGGCCGGCCTCGAGCCGGTGGTGCCGAAGGCGGTGGTCCGTCCCCGCAGCGTCGAGGAGGTGGCGGTGGCCCTCGCCGTCTGCCACCGTCACCTGCAGCCGGTGGTGCCGCAGGGCGGCCGCACCGGTCTCGCCGGAGGCGCGCGGCCCAGCGAGGGCGCGGTGGTGCTGTCGCTGGAGCGGCTGAACCGGGTGCTGGACGTGGATCCCGCCGGCGCCACCATGGTGGTGGAGGCGGGCGTGGTGCTGGAACGGGCCCAGGAGGCGGCGCGCGAGGCCGGGATGTTCCTGCCCGTGGACCTGGGCGCCCGCGGCTCCTGCCAGGTGGGCGGCGTGCTCGCCACCAACGCCGGCGGCAACCGGGTGATCCGCTTCGGCATGGCGCGGGAGAACTGCCTCGGCCTCGAGGCGGTGCTGGCCGACGGCACCCGCGTGGGGCGCCTCGACCGCCTGCTCAAGAACAACGCCGGCGTCGATCTCGAGCGGCTGTTCGTGGGCTCGGAGGGGATCCTCGGCCTCGTCACCCGGGCGGTCCTGCGTCTCCAGCCGGAACCCCGCACCACCATGGCCGCCTTCTGCGGTCTCGTGGACTTCGACGCGGTGGTGACCCTGCTGCGACGGGCGCGGGCGCGGTTGGGCGGGCTGCTCACCGCCTTCGAGGCCATGTGGCCCGAGTACTACGATCTGATGATGGCGCGGGTGGCCCACCTGCGTCCGCCGCTCGCGGGCCGTCACGGCATGTACGTGCTGCTGGAGGCCCAGGGCTTCGACCCGGAGGGCGATCCGCCGCGCTTCCAGCGGCTCCTGGAGGAGATGGTGGAGGAGGGGCTGCTGGAGGATGCCGCCGTCGCCCGCTCCGAGGCGGACGTCCGCGCCTTCTGGGCGGTGCGCGACGCGGTGGCGGAGTTCCCCCTCCTCTTCGGCCGCGACCGCCACGTGAACTTCGATCTCGGCCTCGTCCCCGAGCGCACCCGGCCCTTCGTGGACGCGCTGCGCCGGGAGCTGCCGCGCCGCTTTCCCGGCATCACCGCCGTCTATTTCGGCCACCTCGGCGACGGCAACATCCACGTGGTGACGGGTCTGCCCGAAGGGGTGGACAAGCGGGCGGTGGAGGCGGTGGTCTACGAGACGGTGGGCGCCTTCGACGGCACCATCTCGGCCGAACACGGCATCGGCACCGTCAAGAAGCCATGGCTCCATCTGGTGCGCGGTGCGGCCGACGTGGCGGCCATGCGGCGGCTCAAGCGGGCCCTCGATCCCAACGGCATCCTCAATCCGGGCAAGCTCCTGGACGCCTAGCGGCCATCCCCTCACCGCCCGCCTCGGGCGGCGCCAGCGCCGGCCGCCGCCACAGCCGCACCAGTTCCACCCCGCCGAAGGCCAAGAGCGCCAGCATCAGCGGCAGCATGTAGTAGATGGCGCGGAAGGCCACCAGCGCCCCCAGCACCGCCGCCGCCAGCTCCGGTGCCGGATCCACCAGCAGCATCACCGCCCCCTCGAAGACGCCGAGACTGCCGGGCACGTGGGAGAGGAGACCGAGGCCGAGGGCGGCGACGAAGATGGCGAGGGTCTCGAAGAAGTGGAGTCCCAGCACGCCGGGCAGCAGCACGTGGAGCGTCGCCGCCACGCCCAGCAGATCGCCCACGCCGAGGGCCAGCAGGAAAAGGCTGGTGCCGAGGGAGGGCAGGTCCACCAGATGGCCGAGGATCCGCACCCGGCGGTGCAGGACCGCGCTCAGGAACACCACTACGGCCACGCCGGCGATGAGCAGACCGCCCACCACGCGCCACGGCCAGGTGCCGGTGCCCACCGCCCGCGCCAGCGGTTCGGGATCGAGGGCGAGGCCGAGGCCCACCAGCGTCACCAGGGCGAGGCCGAAGGTGGTGGAGAAGTAGACCTGGACGGTGACCACGTCCAGCAGACCGAAGCCGCGGGCGCCGTAGAGCTTGTAGCGGACGGTGGCGCCCACGAAGATGGCGAAGCCGGTGGCGTGGGCGATCCCCTGGGTGATGAAGGAGTAGAGGGCGACCACCGGCAACGCCAGACGCCGGCGGGTGTAGCGCACCGCGTGGTATTCGTAGCCCACCAGCGCCACGAAGCTGAGGGCGGTGAACAGGACCGCGAGCCCCACCCGCACGGGACCGATGGCGGCCAGCGCCGCCAGCAGATCGTCGAGGGTCACGTGGCGGGCCCAGCCGGCCAGCACCTCCACGGAGAAGGCGAGGAGCCCCACGCCCAGGAGGAGCGACAGCGCCTGCCGCAGCCGGAGCCGTCCCCGCCGCACCGCGGCCGGCGGCGGCGACGGTGGGGATGCGGCGGACGCGACCGTCCCCTCGGGACGGTCCACCACCTTCTCCTCGCGTGGGATGTCGCGGACGGCGGTCACTCCGGCCCCCCGGCGGCCCCGGTCATCCTGCGCGCGGAAGGTTGAGGATCGGTGAACGGACCGCAGGGCCCACAGCCGCGGGCGATCCAGTCGCGCACGCGGTAGCGCAGCACCTTGCCCATGGCGTTGCGGGGCAGCTCGTCCATGAAGACCACCGCGCGCGGATGCTTGAAGCGGGCGAGGCGGCCCTCGAAGAGGGCCAGCACCGCCGCCTCGTCGAGACCGGCATCGGCCCGCACCACCACCGCCACCGGGATCTCGCCCCAGCGCGGATCGGGACGCCCCACCACCACGGCGTCGCGGATGCGGGGATCGCTCTGCAACACCGCCTCCAGCTCCGCCGGATAGATGTTCTCGCCGCCGGAGATCACCACGTCCTTCTTGCGGTCGACGATCCAGAGATCACCGTGTCCGTCGAGCCGGCCCACGTCGCCGGTGCGGAACCAGCCGTCGAGGAAGGCCTCACGGGTGGCCGCCTCGTCGGCCCAGTATTCGTACATGACGTTGGGACCGCGGATCAGCACCTCGCCCGGCTCGCCCGGCGGCACGTCGCGCCCCCGTTCGTCCACCAGCCGCATCTCCACATGGAGCCCCGGCTTGCCGGTGGAGCCGGGCCGGGCGAGGGCGTCGTCGGCCCGCTGGTAGACGGCGATGGGTCCGGTCTCGGTGGAGCCGTAGACCTGGGCCGCCGGCACGCCGCGGCGGTTGAAGGCGTCCAGCAAATGACGCGGCACCACCTGCGAGCCGCAGGCGATCATGCGCAGGCTGGAGAGATCGGTGGACGACCACAGCGGATGATCCACCAGTGCCTGCATGGTGGCGGGCACCAGCACGGTCAGGGTCGGACGGGCGGCGGCGATGGCGGCGAGGGTGCGGGTGGCGTCGAAACGCTCCAGCAGCACCACCTCCGCGCCCACGTAGAGGGCCGGAGTGGTCTGGATGTTGAGGCCGCCCACGTGGAACATGGGCAACACCGTCAGCACCCGGTCGTCCGCACCGAGATCGTGCATGTGGACGGCGTTGAGGGCGTTCCAGAAGAGGGCCTCCTGGGTGAGCACCGCGCCCTTGGGGCGGCCGGTGGTGCCGGAGGTGTAGACCACCAGGAGCGGCGTCGAGAGGTCCACGTGGGGGTTGCGGTCGTCGCCCTCGACGGCGGCGAGCGCGTCCAGATGGGGCAGGTCCTCCGCCGGCGCCACCGTCACCGTCCGCAGCCGCGGGAGCCGGGCGGCGAGATCGCACCCGCGCAGCTCGTGTCCGGGCCCGCAGATCAGCAGCTCCGCGCCGGCATGGCGGAGGATCCACAGGTGTTCGGCCGGCGCCAGCCGCCAGTTGAGGGGCACCAGCATGGCGCCGAGACGGGCGGCGGCGAACAGCAGGACCAGCATGTCGGGATGGTTGTAGCCGAGCCAGGCGACGCGGTCGCCGCGGCCGACGCCGAGGGCGTGCTTCAGGGCCCGCGCCACCGCCCGCACCCGCCGGTCCAGATCCGCATAGGTGAGGACCCGCTCCGCGAAGCGGATGGCGGGGCGCTCCGGCTGGAAGGCGGCGTGGCGTTCGATCCACCGGCCGATGTCCATGAGACCCCCTCCCCGTCCCCGTCGCGTCTCAGCCCGCGAAGGGCTCGCCCCGCGCGCGGATCTCCTCCACCCGCGGATGGGCGACGTGGTAGAAGTGGCGGTCGCAGTACTTGCACACCGCCTCGCCGCCCTTCTCGAGGGTGATGAACTCCACCGGATGGCCGAGCACGCCGCCGCCACCGTCGCAGCGCACCTCCATCCGGTCGACGATCACCACCTCCTCGCCGTCGAGGATGTAATGCTCCTCGATCCCTTTACCCGCCGTCGCCGCAACCGACATGGAAGCCGTGTCTCCCGATGGTGAGGGCCGGGGCATGGATAGGCCGGACGCCCCCGCAGCGTCGAGTCCCGAAGCGGTCGCGGCCATCGAGATCCGCGGCCTACGCAAGGTCTACCGCGGCCAGGGCGGCCGACCGGACAAGGAGGCGCTGGCGGGCATCGACCTCACCGTCCCCCGCGGCGGCTTCTTCGGCCTGCTGGGCCCCAACGGCGCCGGCAAGTCCACCACCATCAACATCCTCGCCGGGCTGGTGACCAAGACCGCCGGCCGCTGCCGCATCCTCGGCGTCGACATCGACGCCCGCCCGCGCCTCGCCCGCCGGCTGATCGGGGTGGTGCCGCAGGAGCTCAACATCGACGCCTTCTTCACGCCGCGCGAGACGCTGGAGTACCAGGCGGGCCTCTACGGCGTGCCGAAGCCCCGCCGCCGCACCGACGAGCTGCTCGCCGCCCTGGATCTGGCCGACGTCGCCGACGCCTACGCCCGCACCCTCTCCGGCGGCATGCGGCGGCGGCTGCTGGTGGCCAAGGCGCTGGTCCACGACCCGCCGGTGGTGATCCTCGACGAGCCCACCGCCGGCGTCGACGTGGAGCTGCGCCGCCAGCTCTGGCGCTACATGAAGGAGCTCAACGCCCGGGGCACCACGGTGGTGCTCACCACCCACTATCTGGAGGAGGCGGAGGAACTGTGCGACACCATCGCCATCGTCGACCGCGGGCGGGTGGTGGCCTGTGATCGGACGGAACGTCTCCTCCACCGTCTCGACGAGAAGGAACTGACCCTGCGGGTGGACCCCCCGCCGGCGGACCTGCCTCCCGCGCTCGTGCGTCTCGGCTTCCGCCGCCTCGCCACCGGCGAGCTCGGGGTGCGGTACTCGCGTGGCCGCACCCGTGTGGATGCGCTGCTGGAGGCGGTGCGGGAGGCCGGCTTCCGCATTCTCGACCTGCGCACCCGCGAGCCCGATCTCGAGGAGGTGTTCCTGCGGCTGGTGGCCCGCGATCCCGGGCTGCGCGCCGGTGCACCCGCCGCCCCTTGACCTTCCCGTTCCCGGAAGGTCCAGATGTTCCCCCGACGGCGACCCACGGGGGAGTGCCATGCACGAGACGGCGACGGAGACCCGCGAGACCGTGCGGGAGATCGCCTTCCCGGTGGAGGGCATGAGCTGTGCCGCCTGCGCCGCGCGCATCCGCCGGGCGCTGGAAGGGGTGGAGGGCGTGCGTCGGGCGGAGGTGGACCTCGCCCTCGAGCGGGCGCGGGTGGAGGCGGATGGGGGCGTTCCGGTGGGCCGCCTCGTGGAGGCGGTGGAACGCACCGGCTACGGCGTGCCCCGCGAGACCGTGACCCTCGCCGTCGAGGGCATGAGCTGCGCCGCCTGCGTGCGCCGCATCGAACGGGCGCTCGCGGCGGTGCCGGGCGTGCTGGAGGCCCGCGTCAATCTCGCCCTCGCCCTGGCCGAGGTGGCGGTGGTCCCCGGCGCCGTCGAGGTCGCCGATCTGATCGCGGCGGTGCGTCGCGCCGGCTACGAGGCCCATCTGCGCGAGGAGACGCGACGGGAGGCGGAGGCCGGCGAAGGTGCACGCCGCTCCGAGGCGTTCCTCACCCTCGGGGCCGTGCTCCTCACCCTGCCGCTGGTGGCGCAGATGGTGGCGCGGCTGGTGGGCTGGCCCTTCCATCTCGCGCCCCTCGCGGAGCTGGTGCTGGCCACGCCCGTCCAGTTCGTCGCCGGCTGGCGCTTCTACCGCGGCGCCTGGAAGGCGCTCCGGGCCGGCAGCGGCAACATGGATCTCCTGATCGCCCTCGGCACCACCGCCGCCTACGCCTACAGTCTGTGGCTGGTGTGGGATCTGGGCGCGGCCGCCGCCGGACGGCTCTACTTCGAGGCCTCGGCCGCCATCGTCGCCGTCACCCGCATCGGCAAGTGGCTGGAGGAGCGGGCCAAGCGCAGCGCCGCCGAGGCCATCCGCCGGCTCATGGAGCTGCGGCCGGAGCGGGCCCGGGTGCGGCGCGACGGCACCGAGGTGGAAGTGCCGGTGGAGGAGGTGCGGGTCGGCGACCTGGTGCTGATCCATCCGGGCGAGCGGGTGCCGGTGGACGGCGTCGTCCTCGCCGGCGAGAGCGAGTTCGACGAATCCCTGGTCACCGGCGAGAGCCTGCCGGTGGCCCGCGGCGCGGGCGACACGGTGATCGCCGGCGCCGTCAACGGCAGCGGCTACGTGGAGATCCGTGCCACCCGTGTGGGCCGCGACACCACCCTCGCCCGCATCGCCCGGCTGGTGGCCCAGGCCCAGGCCGGCAAGGCCCCCATCCAGAAGCTGGTGGACCGGGTGGCGGCCGTCTTCGTGCCGGTGGTGGTGGGCATCGCCCTTCTCACCTTCACCGGCTGGCTGGTGGCCGGCGGCGGCTTCGAACAGGCGCTGGTGGCGGCCGTCTCGGTGCTGGTGATCGCCTGTCCCTGCGCCCTCGGCCTCGCCACGCCGGCGGCGCTGGTGGCCGGTACCGGCGCCGCCGCCCGCGCCGGCATCCTCGTCAAGGACATCGAGACGCTGGAGCGGGCCCACGCCGTCGACACGGTGGTCTTCGACAAGACCGGCACCCTCACCGAGGGGCGGCCCGACGTGGTGGCGGTGGTGGGCTTCGGCCGCGACGAAGGGGAGGTGCTGCGGCTCGCCGCCGCCGCCCAGCGCCGCAGCGAGCATCCCCTAGGCCGGGCGATGGTGCGGGAGGCCGAGGCCCGCGGTCTCGACCTGCCGGCGCCCGAGCGCTTCCGGGCGGTGCCCGGCCGCGGCATCGAGGCGGTGGTGGAGGGGACGCCGGTGCGCGTCGGCCGCCCCGGCTTCGCCACCTCCGGCATCACCGTGGATCCGGTCGTGGAGGCACGCGCGGCGGCGCTGGAGCGGGAGGGGACGACCGTCACCTGGGTGGTGGCCGACGGTGCGGTGATCGGCCTCGTGGCCCTCGCCGACCGGGTACGGCCGGATGCGGCGGAGGCGGTGCTGCGCCTGCGCGCCCGCGGGCTCCTGGTGGTGATGATGTCCGGCGACAACCGGACCACCGCCGAGGCGGTGGCGGCGCGGCTGGGCATCGACCGGGTGCTCGCTCCGGTGCCGCCGGAGGAGAAGGCGGCGCGGGTCGTGGAACTGCAGCGGGAGGGACGCACCGTCGCCATGGTGGGCGACGGGGTCAACGACGCGCCGGCGCTGGCGGCGGCGGAGGTGGGCATCGCCATGGGCTCGGGCACCGACGTGGCCATGGAGACGGCCGGCATCACCCTGATGCGGCCGCGGCCGGTGCTGGTGCCGGCGGCCCTCGACATCGCCCGCCGCACCCGCCGCAAGATCCGCCAGAACCTCTTCTGGGCCTTCGCCTACAACGTCACCGGCATCCCCGTCGCCGCGGCGGGGCTGCTGGATCCGGCGGTGGCGGCCTTCGCCATGGCCTTCTCGAGCGTGAGCGTGGTCACCAACGCCCTGCTGCTGCGGCGCTGGGTTCCGGACATCGTGGAGGAGGAGAGCCATGAACATCGGCGAGGCGGCGAAGCGCGCGGGGCTGCCCGCGAAGACGCTGCGCTACTACGAGGAGATCGGCCTGGTGGTGCCGAGCGGGCGGCGGGCGAACGGGTATCGTGACTACAGCGAGCGGGACGTCCACCTGCTGCGCTTCGTCCAGCGCGCCCGCGCCCTCGGCTTCTCGGTGGCGGACTGCCGGGAACTGCTGGCCCTCTATCTCGACCCCGGCCGCTCGGCGGCGGAGGTCAAGCGGCTGGCGCTGGCCCGCATCCGCGAGATCGAACGCCGCATCCGCGAGCTGGAGGCGATGAAGCGGGCGCTCGAACATCTCGCCGAGAAGTGCCACGGCGAGGACCGGCCGGACTGCCCCATCCTCGACGATCTGGCGGCGGAGGAGACGGAGACGGCGCCGGCGCCGGCGGCGTGATCGCGGCCGCCGCGGGCTCCCGGAACCGACCGCGAAGGTGGTGCCGCCGCTAGGCGGCCCCGTCCGGATCCACGATCTTCCCCGGGTTCATGATGCCGTGGGGATCGAGGGCGCGTTTGAGGGCGCGCATGGCCGCCACCGCCTCCGGTCCCAGCTCGCGGGCGAGCCACACCTTCTTGCCGAGCCCCACGCCGTGCTCGCCGGTGCAGGTCCCCTCGGCGGCCAGCGCCCGTTCCACCAGCCGCGCGTTGAAGGCGCGCACCCGCGCCCACTCCTCCTCCGCCCGCGGATCCACCAGCAGGATCACGTGAAAATTGCCGTCGCCCACGTGGCCGAGGATGGTGGCGGGCATGCCGAGCTGGTGCAGATCGGCGCGGGCGGCCCGGATCTGTTCCGGCAGCCGCGAGACCGGCACGCACACGTCGGTGACCCAGGGCTCGGCGCCGGGACGGAGCGCCTTGGCGGCGTAGAAGGCGTCGTGACGGGCCCGCCACAGCCGCCGCATCTCCTCCGGCCGCGTCGCCCAGCGGAAGGCGGTGCCGCCGTGGGCGCGGGCGATCTCGCCGGCGAGCTCCGCCTGCTCCCGCACCGAGGCCTCGCTGCCGTGGAACTCGTAGAACAGGGTCGGTACCGGGGCGAGATCGTCGAGACGGGCGAAGTCGATGCAGGCCCGCATCTGCAGCTCGTCCAGGAGTTCGATGCGGGCCACCGGGATGCCCGTGGCCACCGTCTCCACCACCGCGTCCACCGCCGCCTCCACCGAGGGAAAGGCGCAGACCGCGGCGGCCGTCCGCTCCGGCCGCGGCCACAGCCTCAGGGTGAGTTCGGTGATGACGCCGAGGGTGCCCTCCGAGCCCAGGAACAGGCGGGTGAGGTCGTAGCCGGCCGCCGACTTGCGCGCGCGGGTGCCGGTGCGCAGCACCCGCCCGCCCGGCAGCACCACCTCCAGCGCCAGCACGTTCTCCCGCATGCCGCCGTAGCGGACGGTGGTGGTGCCGGTGGCGCGGGTCGCCGCCATGCCGCCGAGCGTGGCATCGGCCCCGGGATCCACCGGGAAGAACAGGCCGCTGTCGCGCAGATGCTCCTCCAGCCGGCGGCGGGTGACGCCGGGCTGCACCACCGCGTCCATGTCCTCCACCTGGACGGCGAGGATGCGGTCCATGCGGGAGAGATCGAGACAGACGCCGCCCTCGGGGGCCAGCACGTGACCCTCGAGGGAGGTGCCGGCCCCGAAGGGCACGACCGGAACGCGCGCTTCGTGGCAGCGGGCCAGCACTTCGGCCACCTCGGCGGTGCTCTCGGGCCAGATCACCAGCTCCGGCGGCATGGCCGGATGCCACGCCTCGCCACGACCGTGCTGGGCCCGCACCGTGGGATTGCGCGAGGCACGCGGGCCGAAACGGGTCTCCAGCTCGGCCAGCACCCCTTCACGGGCGGCGGATGGGACCTCGGCGGACACGACGGATCGCCCCTTCCCGCACCACCCCCGCTGTGGCACGGAACGGGACGGCAGGGAAGAGCATATCCGCGTATGGGGCGATTGCCTCGCTCGTGTGTCGCGTGCAAGGTTACGGCAAGGTTGCCGTGCCACGGGGGGAAGCGGCGGGACATCGATCCGGGGGAGGATGCCTTCGATGGAACGCACGCACGAGAGGATCCGGGAGGTCGGGCGCCGGCTGCTGGGCGTGTCGCTGCTCGCCCTCGGCTGGCTCGTGGCACCGGCGACGATCTCCCCGTGGCCGGCCGCGGGCGGCGTCGCCTGGGCCGACGAGGACGTGGACGAGTCCGACGAGGATCGGGACGACGACCGGGACGACGATCGGGACGAGGACGACGATTCCGACGATGATGCGTCGGATTCGGACGACGGAGGAGACGACGGGGACGAGGACGCCACTTCCGACGGGGACGACGCCCCCTCCGGCAGCGGGTCCGACGGCACCGAGGCCTCCGACGACGGTGCGGGCTCCGGAACCGACGATGACGACGGGGACGACGACGGGAACCCGGACGACGGAGACGACGACACCGCTGGCGGGGAAGAGGACGGGGCCTCCGACGAGGAGGGTCCCTCCGGTGAGGAGGACGACGGCTCCGCGGACGACGGGAGCGACGACGGGCCCGACGGTTCCGCCGAGGGCGAAGACGACGGGAGTGCGTCGGACGGTTCCGGCGACGGCCCGTCCGACGACGATCCGTCTTCCGACGACGACGCCGATGGCGGGGCCGGCGGAACCCCGGACGACGGTGGTTCCGGTGGATCCGCGGACGCCGATGACGGTGATTCCGCCGACGACGGCGATGCCGGGGGCCCGGAAGGGAGCCCCGCACCCGACGGGGACGGAGTCCCGTCCGACGGCGAGGATGGGCCGGACGACGATTCCGGAGGCGGGGACGACGACGGCGGCGACGAGGGTCCGGACGGTTCCGACCGCTTCGACGACGGGGACCGGCACGGCGGGGGATCGGCGGACGCGGTCCCCGGCCTCGACGAGGGCGGCGATCCGAGCGATCTCTACGAGCCGATCCCGGAAGAGGAGGAGGAGATCATCCTGAGGCTGCGCTGGAGATCGTGACGGTGGATCGGACCGGGAGGAGGCTGTGCTCCGCCGTGGTGGTGATCGCGGGACTGCTGGGTTGTGCGCCCTCCCCCGGCGGCCGCCCGGATCCGGCCCCGTCCCTTTCCCTGACCCGGCTGCTGCGGCAACCCGCCTGGGCCCGCACCCTCCAGTGGACGCTGGAGACCCGGCGCAGCGGCGAGCCGGTGACGGTGCGCCACGCCGTCCCCGGCCGCATCGTGGTGCTGCGGACCTACCGTCGACGCGACGGCCGCTGGTGCCGCCGGTTCCGCGTGGAGGCGGCGGGTCATCCCACCCTCACGGGCTTCGCCTGCCGCGACGACGCCGGCCGCTGGCGCCTGCGCCCGGACCCCTTCGCCGGCCAGATCCGAACGGGGCGCCGCAGCGGGGCTCAAGGCCCGGAAGCGCGCTGACGGCGGACCTCCGCCTCCAGCGCCAGCACCTCCTCCTCGCTCATGCCGAAATGATGGCCGATCTCGTGCATGAGCACGTCGAAGACCACCTCCTCGAGACTGCAGCCCCGCTCGCACCATTCGTGGAGGATGGGCATGCGGTAGAGGTGGATCATCTCCGGTTCCTCGGGCGGCAGGGCGAGGGCATGGCGCTCGCCCACCGGCACGCCGCGATAGAGACCGGTGAGCTCCAGCGGATCCTCGATCTCCAGGGAATCCAGCGTGGCCTCGTCGGGCCAGTCCTCCACCTTCACCGGCACCACCGCCACCAGCCGGCGGAAGGGCTCCGGCAGCTCCCGCAGCAGCTCGCGGGCGACGGTGGCGATGTCGTCGAGGGTGGGCGGGTACATGGCCCCCGGCCAGGCGCCGTCCTCCGGCCTCACCCTCCGTCCTCCTCCATCCGCACCGTCTCGATACCCCGCGCCGCGAGCCGCTCGGCGAGGCGGGTGCGCGCGGCTTCCAGCCGGACGGGATCGGCGCCGCGGAAGACGGCGTGGGTGCCCACGCGGCCCTGCCGGTAGAAGGGATAGCTGCCGATCTCGAGATCGGGAAAGGTGCGCTGCACCTCCGCCAGCACCACGGCCACCTCGCCCTCCGGGGCCAGGACCAGGAGGGTGCGCGCGGCGAGGGGCGGCCCGCCGACGAGGCCGGATCGCAGGGTCTCGAACATGGCCCGCGCCACCTCGGGAATGCCGGCCAGCACGTAGACGTTGTCCACGCGGAAGCCGGGCGCGGCGCTCACCGGATTGTCCACGAGCTCGGCCCCCTCCGGCACCTCGGCCATCTTGAGGCGGGCGGGGTTGAGCCGTTCCGCACCGTACCAGGTCCGAAGCCGCCGCTCCGCTTCGGGATCGCGGACCAGCCGGCGGCCGAAGGCGCGGGCGACGGCGCGGGCGGTGACGTCGTCGTGGGTGGGGCCGATGCCGCCGGTGGTGAACACCAGATCGTAACGGCGCCGGCAGGTGTTGACGGCCTCGGCGATGGCGTCGATCTCGTCGGGCACCACCCGCGCCTCGCGCAGCCGGATGCCGAGGGCGGCCAGCTCCCGCGCGAGATGGGGGAGATTGGCGTCGCGGGTGCGGCCCGAGAGGATCTCGTTGCCGATGACGATGACCGCGGCGGTGCGCGGGAGCCCTGCCCTCTCCATCATGTCGCCGTCCCGAGGAGCGAACGGTGCGTCTTCCCCGCCCCCTGCACGAAGGCATCCTGCTGCGACGCTATAGGCGCTTTCTCGCCGATGTCGAGCTCGCGGACGGCACCGCCGTCACCGCCCACATCGCCGATCCCGGCCGCCTGCCCGGTCTCGCCGTCCCCGGCGCCCGCGTGTTCCTCTCCCACGATCCGGCGCCCCACCGGCGCCTCGCCTGGACGGTGCGGCTCATCCTCCAGGACGGGCGGCCGGTGGCGGTGGACAGCCGCAATCCCAACCGGCTGGTGCGGGAGGGGCTGGAAGCGGGACGGCTCGCGGTGGGCGCGGTGCGCCGCGTCCGCCCCGAGCCCCGCGCCGGCGCCGGCACCCGCCTCGACTTCCTGGTGGAGCGCGCCGACGGCGACCCGCTGTGGATCGAGGTGAAGGGGGTCACCTGGCACCGCGGCGGCGGCCTCGCCGCCTTTCCCGACGCCCCCACCGCCCGCGGCCGCCGCCATCTGGAGGTGCTGACCGATCTCGCCGCCCGTGGTGCGGCGACGCTGCTGCTGTTCGTGGCCCAGCGCGGTGACGTGGACCGCTTCACCGCCGCCGCCGACGTGGATCCCGATTATGCCGCGGCCCTGGCGCGGGCACGGGCGGCCGGCGTGCAGGTGGAGGCGTGGTGCTGCCATGTCAACTTTCGCGAGATCATACTCGACAGAACGATACCGGTGGTTTAATCCGGGGGCATGGACACCCCCTCTCCCGCGGCCGTCGATCGTCTCGCCCGCTTCGGCCTCGCCGTGGAGCCGGCCGACGGCGGCTTCGTGCTGCGGGGCGGGACCTATCCGCTGCGCCATCTGCTGCGGGAGGCGGGCGGCCGCTGGGATGCCGCCGCACGGGTCTGGCGGCTGGACGGGGAGGCCCTGACGAGGCTCGCCGGGCGTCTGGAGACCCTCGCGGAGGCCGGTGGCCTCGCCGAACGTCCCGCCAACTTCGCCGCGGACGGGGAGGCGGCGCGGCCGGAGGGCCGGGGACGTCCCCACTATCACGGCCATCGCCGGCGGCTCCGCGAACGCTTCCTGCGGGCCTCCGGGGAGGCGCTGGCCGACTACGAGCTCCTGGAGCTGCTCCTGTTCTTCTCCGTCTGGCGGCGCGACACCAAGCCCATCGCCAAGGACATGCTGGCGCGCTTCGGCTCGCTGGGGGCGGTGCTGGCGGCGGATCCCGCGCGCTATCGCGAATGCTTCGGTCTCGATCCCACCGCCGCGGGCGAGGGCGCGGCGCGGCAGGTGCGCGAGGACGACCTGCTGTTCACCCGGGTGCTGCTCAAGGCCGTCTACGAGCTGCACAAGCGGGTGCTGGCGGAGGCGGTGCGGGAGCGGGAGGTGATCTCGAGCTGGTCGGCCCTGCTGCGCTATCTGGAGGGGACGCTGGCCCACGAGCCGCGCGAACAGTTCCGGGTGCTGTTCCTCGACCGCAAGAACCGGCTCATCGCCGACGAGGTGCAGGGGCGGGGCACCGTCGACCACACGCCCCTCTACCCGCGGGAGGTGGCGAAGCGGGCGCTGGAGCTGGGCGCCTCGGCGGTGATCCTGGTCCACAACCATCCGAGCGGGGACCCCACCCCCTCCGAGGCCGACGTGGCCATGACCCGGCGGGTGGTGGAGGCGCTGGCGGCGGTGGGCGTGACGGTCCACGACCATGTGGTGGTGGGGAGGGGGCGCCACACCAGCTTCCGCGCCGCCGGTCTGCTGTAGGACCCACGGTTTCCCGCCCTTCCTCCGCACTATATTTAGCGGCAGCGACAACCCCCGGACGGAAGCGAGTTCTCCATGGCGGACGCGGCAACCCGACAGCGCGAGACGGACGAGCGCCAGCGCGCCCTCGAGGCCGCCATCGCCCAGATCGAACGGGCGTTCGGCAAGGGCTCGGTGATGCGGCTCGGCCGCAGCGACCAGAAGATCGAGATCGAGACCATCTCCACGGGCTCGCTGGGGCTCGACATCGCCCTCGGCGTGGGCGGCCTGCCGCGCGGGCGCGTGGTCGAGATCTTCGGCCCCGAGAGTTCGGGCAAGACCACCCTCGCCCTCCACGTGATCGCCGAGGCCCAGCGGGAAGGCGGCGTGTGCGCCTTCGTCGACGCCGAGCACGCGCTGGATCCCACCTATGCGGCGGCGCTCGGGGTGGATCTGGACAATCTCCTCATCAGCCAGCCCGACACCGGCGAACAGGCGCTGGAGATCACCGACACGCTGGTGCGCAGCGGTGCCGTCGACGTGATCGTGGTGGACAGCGTGGCGGCGCTGGTGCCCAAGGCCGAGCTCGAGGGGGAGATGGGGGACGCCCACGTGGGCCTGCAGGCGCGGCTCATGAGCCAGGCGCTGCGCAAGCTCACCGCCTCCATCAGCCGCTCGCGGACGCTGGTGATCTTCACCAACCAGATCCGCTCCAAGATCGGGGTGCCCTTCGGCAACCCCGAGACCACCACCGGCGGCAACGCCCTCAAGTTCTACGCCTCGGTGCGGCTGGACGTGCGCCGCATCGGCCAGATCAAGGACCGCGACCGGGTGATCGGCAACCAGACCCGGGTCAGGGTGGTCAAGAACAAGGTCGCGCCGCCCTTCCGCCAGGTCGAGTTCGACATCGTCTACGGCAAGGGCATCTCCAAGGCCGGCGAGCTGCTCGACCTCGGCGTCAAGGCCGGCATCGTCGAGAAGTCCGGTTCCTGGTACGCCTTCGACGGCCAGCGCATCGGCCAGGGCCGCGAGAACGCCAAGGCCTTCCTCGAGGCCCATCCCGAGATCGCCGGCGAGATCGAGCGCCGGCTCCGGGAGAACGCCGGCATCGTCGCCAGTACGCCCGGCTACGACCTCGCCGCCGAGGAGCCGGTCCTCGACTGACGCCACCGCCCCAGCCCACGGACGGACCATGCCGACCACCAACGAGATCCGCAGCCTGTTCCTCGACTATTTCCGCCGGCACGACCATGAGATCGTGCCCTCGAGTCCCCTCGTGCCCCACAACGACCCGACGCTGCTGTTCACCAATGCCGGCATGGTCCAGTTCAAGAACGTCTTCACCGGCGTGGAGACGCGGCCCTACCGGCGCGCCGCCACCGCCCAGAAGTGCGTCCGCGCGGGCGGCAAGCACAACGATCTGGAAAACGTGGGCTACACCGCGCGGCACCACACCTTCTTCGAGATGCTCGGCAATTTCTCATTCGGAGACTATTTCAAGGAGGGGGCGATCGAACTCGCCTGGAAGCTGGTCACCAGGGAGTTCGGACTGCCGGAGGACCGGCTGCTGGTGACCGTCTACGTGGAGGACGACGAGGCGTTCGAGCTCTGGAAGAGGATCGCCGGCCTCCCGGAGGAGCGGATCATCCGCATCGCCGGTTCCGACAATTTCTGGATGATGGGCGACACCGGCCCCTGCGGCCCCTGTTCGGAGATCTTCTGGGACCACGGGCCGGAGGTGCCCGGAGGTCCGCCCGGCAGCGCCGAAGCGGAGGGCGACCGTTTCATCGAGATCTGGAACCTGGTGTTCATGCAGTACGAGCAGCTCCCGGACGGCCGCCGGGTGCCGCTGCCGAAGCCCTCCATCGACACCGGCATGGGCCTCGAGCGTATCGCCGCGGTGCTGCAGGGGGTGCACGACAACTACGAGATCGACCTGTTCCAGAAGATCATCCGGCGCTCGGTGGAGCTCACCGGCAAGCCCTTCGAGGGCCGTTTCCGCCCCTCCCACAAGGTGGTGGCGGACCATCTGCGCGCCGCCGCCTTCCTCGTCGCCGACGGCGTGATGCCGGCCAACGAGGGGCGCGGCTACGTGCTCCGGCGGATCATGCGCCGGGGCATGCGCCACGCCCACTTCCTGGGCGCCAGCGAGCCGCTCATGTGGCGGCTGCTGCCGGTCCTCGTGGAGGAGATGGGCACCGCCTATCCCGAGCTGGTACGGGCCGAGTCGCTGATCCGCGAGGTGCTGCGGCTGGAGGAGACCAACTTCCGCCGCACGCTGGAACGGGGGCTGCGCATCCTGGAGGAGGAGCTGGCGAAGCTGCCGGCGGGGGCGCCGCTGCCGGGCGAGGTGGCCTTCCGTCTCTACGACACCTATGGCTTTCCCCTCGATCTCACCCAGGACATCCTCCGCGGCGAGGGGCGCGGCGTCGACGTCGAGGGCTTCGAGCGCTGCATGGCCCGCCAGCGCGAGGCGGCGCGGCGGGCGTGGAAGGGCTCCGGCGCCCGGGCGGTGGAGCGCATCTGGTTCGAGGTCCGCGAGGAGCACGGCCCCACCGAGTTCGTGGGCTATGTGAGCCCCACCGCCGAGGCGCGCATCCTCGCCATCGTCCGCGACGAGCGCCGGGTGGAGCGGGCGCGGGCCGGCGAGCGCGTCGAGATCGTGGTCAACCAGACCCCCTTCTACGGCGAGGCCGGTGGTCAGATCGGCGACACCGGCACCATCCGCGTGGGCGAGGCGCGGGTGCGGGTGGAGGACACGCAGAAGCCGCTGCCCGATCTCCACGTCCACATCGGCGTGGTGGAGACCGGCGAGATCCGGGTGGGGGAGGTGGCCGAGCTCGCCATCGACGTGGATCGTCGCGACGCGCTCCGGCGCGCCCATTCCGCCACCCATCTGCTGCACGCGGCCCTCAGACGGCATCTCGGCACCCATGTGGTGCAGAAGGGCTCGCTGGTGGCTCCCGACCGGCTGCGCTTCGACTTCGCCCACACCAGGGCGGTCTCGGCCGACGAGCTCGCCGCCATCGAGGACGAGGTCAACGCCATGGTCCGCCAGAACGGCGAGGTGCGGGTGCGGATCATGGGTCTCGAGGAGGCGCTGCAGTCGGGCGCCATGGCCCTCTTCGGCGAGAAGTACGGCGACGAGGTGCGGGTGGTGGCCATGGGCGAGCGGCCCGAGGACGGCGCTCCGTATTCCGTCGAGCTGTGCGGCGGCACCCATGTGGCGCGCACCGGCGACATCGGCTATGTGCGGCTGGTGGCCGAGGCCGCCGTGGCCTCGGGCATCCGGCGCATCGAGGCCCTCACCGGCGAGGCGGCGGTGCGCCGGGCACGGGAGCGCGAGACGCTGCTGGAGGGCGTGTCCTACACTCTCAGGGTGCCGGCGGAGCAGCTCCCGGCCCGCCTCGACCAGCTGCTCGAGGAGCGCCGGCGGCTGGAGCGCGAGATCTCGGAGCTCAAGCGCAGGCTGGCGCTCGGCGGGGCGGCCGCCGCACCGGAGGTGGAGGAGGTGGCCGGCATCCGCTTCGTGGGCCGGGTGCTGGAGGGCGTGCCGCCGAAGGAGCTGCGCGCGGCGGCCGACCAGCTGCTGCAGAGGATCGGCCCGGGCGTGGTGACGCTGGTGTCGGTCAACGAGGGCAAGGCGTCGGTGGTGGTGGCGGTCGCGAAGGATCTCACCGACCGGCTGGATGCCCGCGAGCTGGTGCGCCGGGCGGTGGAGGTGCTGGGCGGTCGCGGTGGTGGCGGCCGTCCCGACTTCGCCCAGGGCGGCGGCCCACGGGGTGAGAAGGCGAAGGAGGCGGTGGAGGGGGTGAAACAGAACGTTTCACTTCCAATGCACAATTTCATACATTTTTCTAAATAGTTGTCCTTCTTGTATTATGGAGATATCCTAGATGCCCGGCGTAAGTCTAACCGACGACGAGCGTAATTTGTTGCGGCGCTGGCAACACGGACAATATCCTTATCCAACGCTTCGAGCTATTCACATTTCTTCCTCGGGAAATAGCACCGATGCTGGTTTACGTGGGATAAGAAACCTCGATATCGAATTCAGATATCCAATAACTGCGATTGCGGGGCCAAACGGCTCCGGAAAGAGTACTATTCTCGCACTGTCTGTGCTCGCATTTCATAGCATATTGGGCTATGCTCCCTTTAACGCGCTTCGCAAGCCCGACTCGGAAGGTACGTCATATTATACCTTTCGGGATTTCTTCTATCGCGGGCCGGTCGATCCAGATGTTACAGGCGTCTCAATTCAATGGGATTACCGTGGCAAACGTAGCCGCGGCTCCGAGATCGAAGACTGGAAGCTTTCCATAAAGAAGGGAAAAAAGAAATGGATGAATTATGATAAGCGCCCTAAGAGACCTGTTGATTATTTTGGGTTGTCGAGATGTATACCAGCATTTGAGGTTAGAACTTTGAAAAACCTTTTTAAGGCACGTATCGATACAGATCCCACCTCTTTGCTTACTGATGATATGCTACAACGATTTTGCGACATTCTAGGGTCTAATTATAGCAGTACCCTTTTGCATAAAAAATCTCGTTATCATTTGCGCTCATGTGAAACAGTTAGTGGTCACACATATTCAAGTTTCAATATGGGAACAGGAGAGGACGCCGTTCTACAGATTTTGTGGATGTTAGATAAAGCATATAAAGGAAGCCTAATTGCTATCGAGGAAATTGAAGTCGGAATTCATCAAAATGCGTTGAAAAAGTTATGTAAGCATTTCGTTGAAATTGCCAGGAGAAAATCACTTCAAATTATTATCTCTACTCATTCTGATGTAGTGTTTGATGCTCTTCCAAGAATCTCGCGAGTTTACATCGAAAAACTTGGGGAAGATCATAGAGTTATTTATGAACCTACTGCACGCTACGCAATGGCGAGATTGTCCAACGTACAAAAACCTGAGGTTGAGATATACTGTGAAGATGATGCAGCGGAGGAATTTCTCAAAGCGTACCTTCCAGCAGAATTGCGAAAGCGCATTCGTATTACGTCTATTGGTTCACATAGTGAGATACCGAAAGCTCTTATATGGCATAGAAAGTTGAATAAGGCAGAAAAATGCCTAGCAGTTTTTGATGGGGATGTCGAGGATAAGTATTTACAGAGATATCTCGACGAGTTGAAAGAATATTATGATGAAAATTTCGTTAAAGATGCAATCTACAAATTGCCAGGTAATACTTCCCCAGAGAAGTATGTTATTAACATACTGCGTACTGACGAGGCTATAACGAAATTATCTGGGATGTGGAGGGCAGAAAATGGAGAAGTTCGGTCTAGATTGGAAGAGGCGTGCGCAATCTATGATTGCCATGAGTCTGTGAATTTTCTAGCAATGTCTTTTGCATTGAACAGAGAGCAAACATGGAGAGATTTGGTTCGAGTTTCATCTGAAATTGACAGAGAGGGCCGAGAAAGTATTGTCGGTTGGATTGAAAGAGCTCTTGCTATTAAAGGCCCTATCAGCTGATGGCGTATTGTGATTGAAAAAATTGCGTTTATCTTTTGAGAGTGTTCTTATTATTTGAATCTGAAGAAGTGGCGGGATCGGTCAACTTGCACATAGCAAAGAAGTTATACTGGCAGGGAGCCTCACCCCAATGTCGGGATGCTCCACTCCGGCCCCTGGGGCTTCTCCGGCCAGCGGGCGGTGATCGCCTTGAGCCGCGTGTAGAAGCGGATCCCCTCCATGCCGTGGGTGTGGTGGTCGCCGAACAGCGAGCGCTTCCAGCCGCCGAAGCTGTGATAGGCCACCGGCACCGGAATCGGCACGTTGATCCCCACCATGCCGATCCGCACCGCATTGGCGAACTCACGCGCCACCCCGCCGTCGCGGGTGAAGATCGCCACGCCATTGCCGTACTCGTGCGCGTTGATGATCTCCACCGCCTTCTCGAGCGTCGGCATGCGCACCACCGACAGCACCGGGCCGAAGATCTCGTCCCGGTAGATCCGCATGTCCGGCGTGACCCGGTCGAACAGGGAGCCGCCGATGAAGAAGCCGTTCTCGTAGCCCTGCATGCGGAAGTCGCGGCCGTCCACCACCAGCTCCGCGCCCTCCTCCACGCCGAGGTCGATGTAGCGGCGCACCCGCTCCAGGTGCTCCCGCGTCACCAGTGGCCCCATCTCCACGCCGGGCTCGGTACCCGGGCCGATGCGGATCTGCCGCACCTTGGGCGCCAGCTTCTCGATCAGCCGGTCGGCCACCTCGTCGCCGATGGGCACCGCCACCGAGATCGCCATGCAGCGCTCGCCCGCCGAGCCGTAGGCCGCACCGTAGAGGGCGTCGACCGCCTGGTCGAGGTCGGCGTCGGGCATGATCACCATGTGGTTCTTGGCGCCGCCCAGCGCCTGCACCCGCTTGCCGTGCGCCGTGCCGGTCTTCCACACGTACTCGGCCACCGGCGTCGAGCCGACGAAGGAGACCGCCGCGATGTCCGGATGGGCGAGGATCGCGTCCACCGCCTCCTTGTCGCCGTTGACCACGTTGAACAGCCCCTCGGGCACGCCCGCCTCGATCGCCAGTTCGGCCAGCCGCATGGGGCAGGAGGGATCCTTCTCCGACGGCTTGAGCACGAAGCCGTTCCCCGTGACCAGCGCCAGCGGCGCCATCCAGAGCGGGATCATGGCCGGGAAGTTGAAGGGCGTGATGCCCGCGCACACGCCCAGCGGATGGCGCTGGGAGACGAGGTCCACGCCGGTGCCGACGTTCAGGCTGAATTCGCCCTTGAGCAGGTGCGGCGCGCCGCAGGCGAACTCCACCACCTCGAGGCCGCGGATGATCGAGCCCTTCGAGTCCTCGAGGGTCTTGCCATGTTCCTCGGTGATCAGGCGCGCGAGCTCGTCCATGTGCTTCTCGATCAGTTCCTTGTAGCGGAACATGACGCGCGTGCGGCGGATGATCGGCAGCGCCGCCCAGGCCGGCTGCGCCTTCTTCGCCGCCTGCACCGCCCGGTCCACCTCCGCGGCGGTGGCGAAGGCCACCCGGCCCGTCCGTTCTCCCGTCGCCGGATCGTGGATGGGACCGAAGCGGCCGCTCTCACCCGCCACGTGCCGGCCGCCGATGAAATGTCCGATGTCCTTGGCCATCGATGCGCTCCCCCGTGCCCCGCGTGCACGACCGGCCACCTTCTAGCCTCCCGCCGGCGACGCGTCGAGGCCGCTCCGCCCCCGTTCCACGGTGCCCGCCGTCGCACCCGGGCCCTTGTCCCCGTCCCGGCGCCGTTCCATATGGCCGTCGGGATCTCAACGGGGTGCGCCGGGAAGGCGCTGAGAGCCGCGTAGCCTCGCGGCAACCCGTCGAACCTGATCCGGTTCGTACCGGCGGAGGGAATTGAGATGCCGACACCGCGGTGCCCGCATCGTCCCCCGACCGGCCGCGCTCCGGGGGACGGTCATGGGCGGGACTGAGAGCGACCGCGAGCTTCCCCGTCGTGCCGGCGAGCTGCTGGAGCGGGTGCGCGCCCGCGGACCGCGGGTGCACGTGCTCACGAGCCCCGTCGCCGCCCGCCGCTCCGCCGACACCCTCGCCGCCGTCGGCGCCGAACCCTCCATGACGGCGCGCCCGCGCGATCTCCCCGACTTCCTCGCCGCCGCCGACGCGCTGGTGGTCAATCTCGGCATGCTCGAGCACGACCGCGAGATCGCCGTGGATCTCGCGACGGCGGTGGCGGAGGCGCGACGTCTGCCGTGGCTGCTGGACCCGGTGAAGCTGGAAATGGCCGGCGCGCGCGGCCGCCTGGCCCGCACCCTCCTCGCCCGCAGCCCCGCCGCCGTCCGCCTCAACCGGAGGGAGGCGGCCCATTTGGCCGGCCGCGGGCCGGCGGAGATCGCCGCCGGGGCGCGCCGCCTCCGCACCGTGCTGGCCGTCACCGGTCCCGTCGATCTCGTCACCGACGGCCACCGGCGCGTGGCGATCGCCCGCGGCACGCCGCGGCTGGACCGGATCACCGCCACCGGCTGCGCCCTCTCGGCACTGGCCGGCGCCTTCCTCGCCGTCGAGGCCGACGCCTTTCTCGCCATCGCGGCGGCGCTGCTGGTCTTCGCCGTGGCGGCGGAGGTGGCGGACGCGCGCGCCGCCGGTCCCGGCACCCTGGCGGTCCACCTGTTGGACGCCCTCGCCGACCTCGACCCCGCCACCCTCCGCGAGGGGAGCGATCCGCGATGAGACCCGCCCTCGATCTCCGCCTCTACGCCATCCTCGACCCGGACCGGACGGGCGGGTGCGATCCCGTGGCCCTCGCCGAGGCGGCGGCTCGCGGCGGCGCCACCCTCCTCCAGCTCCGCGACAAGGGTCGGAACACCCGGCGGGCGGTGGCGCTGGCGCGGACACTCCTGGCCCGGCTCACGCCGCTGGGCGTGCCCCTCGTCGTCGACGACCGGGTGGACGTGGCGCTGGCCGCCGGGGCCGCCGGCGTCCATCTCGGTCGCGAGGACATGGCGCCGGAGGATGCCCGTCGTCTGCTGGGGCCGCGGGCGGTGATCGGCGTCACCGCCCACCGTCCGCAGGAGGTGGACGCCATCGATCCCGCCGTCGCCGACTACGCCGGCCTCGGCCCCGTCCATCCCACCGCCACCAAGGATCCCGGGGATCCTCCGCTGGGCCCGGAGGGGCTCGCACGGCTGATCGCCCGCCTGCGCGCCCGTGCGCCCGGCTTTCCGGTGGTGGGCATCGCCGGCATCACCGCCGCCAACGCCGCCGAGGTGATCCGCGCGGGTGCCGACGGCGTGGCGGTGATCTCCGCCATCTTCATGGCCGAGGACGTGGAGGCGGCGGCCCGCCGCCTGCGCGCCGCGGTCGATTCCGCCCTCGAAGCCCGGAGGACCTCGCCATGAGCGTGCCCACGGCCCTCACCATTGCCGGTTCGGATTCCGGCGGTGGTGCCGGCATCCAGGCCGACCTCAAGACCTTCTCGGCGCTCGGCGTCTACGGCGCCTCGGTACTCACCGCGCTCACCGCGCAGAACACCCGGCAGGTGACGGCGATCCACGACGTGCCGGCGGCGTTCGTCGCCCGCCAGATCGACGCCGTGTTCGAGGACATCCGCATCGACGCGGTGAAGATCGGCATGCTCTCGCACGTGCCGATCATCGAGGCGGTGGCCGAGCGCCTGCGCCACTGGCGGCCGCGCTGGATCGTGCTCGATCCGGTGATGGTGGCCAAGAGCGGCGACCGGCTGCTGCGCGCGGAGGCGGTGGAGGCACTGCGCCGGCACCTGCTGCCGCTCGCCGATCTGATCACCCCGAACCTGCCCGAGGCGGCGGTGCTGCTGGGCGAGGAACCGGTCACCGAGCGCCGGGCCATGGGGCGTGTGGCGGCGCGGCTGCAGGGCCTGGGCGCGCGCAACGTGCTGCTCAAGGGCGGCCATCTCGGCGATGCGGAGAGCCCGGACCTGCTGCTCTACGGCGGCGAGCTGCACTGGCTCGAGGGCGAGAGGGTGGCGACGCGCAACACCCACGGCACCGGCTGCACCCTCTCCTCGGCGATCGCCGCCTGGCTCGCTCGTGGCCGGCCGCTGCCGGAGGCGGTGGATCTCGCCAAACGCTATCTCACCGGCGCCCTGCGCCATGCCGGTGAACTCGGAATCGGCCACGGCCACGGCCCCGTCCATCACTTCTGGCACCTCTGGCCCCGTCTCGAGGAGTGGAAGCCGTGACCCGACGCCGCCGTCTGCTCGCCGCCGCGGCCGCCGCCCCGCTGGCCGCGCCCTCCGTCGTCCGTGCCGAACGCCACCACCGCTGGCGGATGGTGACCAGCTGGCCGCGCGACCTGCCCGGGCCCGGCGTCACCGCCCGTCGTCTGGCCGAACGTATCACCGCCCTCTCCGGCGGTCGTCTCACCGTGGAACTCTTCGCCGCCGGCGAGCTGGTGCCGGCCTTCGAGGTGCTGGACGCGGTGGGCCGCGGCGTGGCCGAGATGGGGCACAGCGCCGCCCTCTTCTGGACCGGCAAGGCCCCGGTGGCGGCCCTCTTCACCGCCGCGCCCATGGGCCTCACCCCCCTCGAGCACATGGCCTGGATCGAGCACGGCGGCGGCGGGGAGCTGTGGCGGGAGCTCTATGCCGATTTCGGCGTGATCCCCTTCATGGCCGGCAACACCGGCATGTCCATGGGTGGCTGGTTCCGCCACGAGATCCGCGCGGCCGCGGACCTCAGGGGACTGCGCTGGCGCATGCCCGGTCTCGGTGGCCGTCTCTACGCCGCCTTCGGCATCGTCCAGGTGTCGCTGCCGCCGGGCGAGATCCTGCCGGCGCTGCAGAGTGGTGCCATCGACGCCGCCGAGTTCGCGGGTCCCGCGAGCGATCTCGCCCTCGGCTTCCACAAGGTGGCGAAATACTACTACTGGCCCGGTCTGCACGAGCCGAACGGCACCGGCGAGGCCATCGTCTCGCGCGCCGCCTGGGAGGCGCTGGACGGGGAGCTGAGGGCGGTGGTGACGGAGGCCTGCCGGGCCGAGAACGCCTACGCCCTGGCCGAGAGCGAACGCCGCAACGCGGCGGCCCTGCGGGCGCTGGTGGAGCGCCACGGCGTGGTGCTGCGGCGCTTTCCCGACGAGGTGATCGCCGGCGCCCGGACCCGCGCCCCCGAGGTGCTGGCGGAACTCGCGGCCGCCGGCGGGATCGCCGCCCGCATCGTCGACTCTTACCGCGCCATGCTGGCGGAACTGGGCGACTGGCCGCGGGTGTCGGTGACCGGCTTCCTGGAGGCGCGCACCGGTGGCTGAGCGTCCGCCCGCCGTCACCCTCGGCGTGCCGCGGCTGGTGCTGGGCGGCCGGCTGCTGTTCGAGAACCTGCGTCTCCACCTCGAGGCCGGCCGCTGGACCTGTCTCCTGGGCCCCTCCGGGGTGGGCAAGACCACGCTGTTGCGGCTGCTGGCCGGGCTCGTGCCGGGCGGCCTCGTGGTCACCGACGACGGCCGGCCCATGGACGGCCGTCTCGCCCTCATGGCGCAGCAGGACCTGCTGCTGCCCTGGCTCACCGTCCGTGAGAACGTGCTGCTGGGCTTCCGTCTCCGTGGCCAACGCCGGCGGCGCGGTGCGGCGCTGGTGGCCCGGGCGGAGGACCTCCTGGCGCGGGTGGGGCTCGCCGGCCGCGGCGACGACCTGCCGGCGGCGCTCTCCGGCGGCATGCGCCAACGGGTGGCGCTGGCCCGGACGCTGATGGAGGACCGGCCGGTGGTGCTGATGGACGAGCCCTTCTCGGCACTGGACGCCGTCACCCGCCACCGCCTGCAGGATCTGGCGGCGGCGCTGCTGCGGGACCGCACGGTGCTGCTGGTCACCCACAGCCCGCGGGAGGCGCTGCGCCTCGCCCACCGGGTGCTGGTGCTGGGCGGCCGCCCGGCCCGGCTGCGGGAGGTGCCGGTGCCGGCGGGGGAGCCGCCGCGCGATCCCGCCTCGCGCGAGCTGCTGGAACGGGAGGCGGTGCTGCTGCGCGAGCTGGTGGCCTCGGTCACCCGCGGGGAGGAGGTGCCGTGCGCGTCCTCCGCCCCCTCCTGACCCTCGCCGGCCTGCTGGCCCTGTGGCAGACGCTGGTGTGGGCCACCGGCGTGCCCCGCTACATCCTGCCGGCGCCGCTGGACGTGGCCCGCCGTCTCCTCCGCGACGCCGACCTGCTGGCGGCCCACGGCCTCGTCACCCTCGGCGAGATCCTGCTGGGGCTGCTACTGGGTACCCTGCTCGGCGTGGCGGCGGCGGCGGGCCTCGCCGCCTTCCGCCCGCTGCGGCGCTGGCTGGAGCCGGTGCTGGTGGCGAGCCAGGCCATTCCCGTCTTCGCCCTGGCCCCGCTGCTGGTGCTGTGGCTGGGCTACGGCATGGCGTCGAAGGTGGCCATGGCGGTGCTGATCATCTTCTTCCCCGTCACCGCCGCCTTCTTCGAGGGATTGCGCCGCACCGATCCCGCCTGGCTGGAGCTGGCGCGGGTGATGAACGCGCGGCCGCTCGCGGTGCTGCGGGAGCTGCGGGTGCCGGCGGCGCTGCCGGCACTCGTCGGCGGCCTCAGGGTGGCGGCGGCGGTGGCCCCCATCGGCGCCGTCATCGGCGAATGGGTGGGCGCCAGCCGCGGGCTCGGCTTCCTCATGCTCCACGCCAACGCCCGCCTGCAGGTGGATCTGGTGTTCGCCGCCCTCTTCCTGCTGGCCGTCCTGGCCCTCGCCCTCTACCGCGCCGTCGACCGGATCACGGCGCGCATCGTTTACTGGCAGAAGGAAACCCTGACCCCGACCGGCTGAGGGAGTGCACCATGCGTCGAACCGTCCTCACCCTCCTCCTCGCCCTCCTCGCCGTCCCGGCCGCGGCGGCGGAGCGGCTCACCCTCGTCCTCGACTGGTTCGTCAATCCCGACCACGGCCCGCTGATCGTCGCCCGCGAGAAGGGCTTCTTCGCCGCCGAGGGGCTGGAGGTGGAGCTGATCCCGCCGGCCGATCCCAACGATCCGCCCAAGCTGGTGGCGGCCGGCCGCGCCGATCTCGCCGTCTCCTACCAGCCGCAGCTCCACCTCCAGGTCCAGGAAGGGCTGCCGCTGGCGCGCATCGGCACGCTGGTGGCCACGCCCCTCAACGCGCTGGTGGTGCTCGCCGACGGTCCGGTGAAGAGCCTCGCGGACCTGCGCGGACGCCGCATCGGCTTCTCGGTGAGCGGCTTCGAGGACGCGCTGCTGGGCGCCATGCTGGCCGGCGCCGGCCTTTCCCTCACCGAGGTGGAGCTCGTCAACGTCAACTTCAATCTGACGCCGGCGCTGCTGTCGGGGCGGGTGGACGCGGTGATCGGCGCCTTCCGCAACTTCGAGCTCAACCAGCTCGCCCTCGAGGGCGCCCGGGGACGCGCCTTCTATCCCGAGGAAGAGGGGGTGCCGGCCTATGACGAACTGATCTACGTGGCCCGCCGCGACCGGCTGGACGATCCGCGTCTGCGCGCCTTCCTGCGCGCGGTGGAGAAGGCGACGCTGTGGCTGGTGAACCATCCCGAAGAGGCGTGGGACGTGTTCCGCCGCAGCGGCCGCGAGCTGGACGACGAGCTCAACCGGCGGGCCTGGCGCGACACCCTCCCCCGCTTCGCCCTGCGGCCAGCGGCGCTGGACGTGGGACGCTATGCGCGCTTCGCCGCCTTTCTCGCCGAACACGGCCTCCTTGAGGAGGTCCCGCCGGTGGAGAGCTATGCGGTCGACCTGTTCGCGCGGGAATGAGCCGCCCGCCCCGGCCGCCCCGGTCTCCTGCGGGCCGGGGTGGTTCGACGAATGCGTCCCAAGACATGGACTGCGCGCACTCGATGCTCGCGAAGCCACTGCCGGACATGACGGGAAGGCAGTGATCCCATGGGAAGCCTGACTTCGACCACCAGTCGCACCAGCCCTTTTGTCAAGGAACCCTGTGGGCCCGATGGCGATGCAAGACAACACTCTACAGAAAAACATTGCTACAGCATGCAATTTCTGGAAAAATGAAATTGCAAGTCTTTCAAACTGGTCATATCATGGGCGAAACAAACTGGCATCGCCAGAAGAGATCATGGAAATTCACTGTAAAATTGCCGAGTTCTGTGCCAAGAGAAAACTCCATTACGCAGGTATCGTGATAAAGGATATTAATGTTTTTTCTTTCATCATGTTTCAGACAGATCAACATTGAATACTCCATGAAAGGAATCGCGCCTTCCAGCCAAAGATTCTATGTAATTTCAACTCTTTTCTTAAGACTTTCCCGGAATCATCCGTTCATAGACGCAAATAAAAGAACAGCCTTGTTGGCTCTTCTTTATCATATGCACAAATACAAATTGGCTCTCAAAGTATCAAGACAGGTGGTTCATCGCCTGGTCGTTGATCTCGTTGAACATCGCTTGCAAAGCAGCCCATCCTGAAGAAAGAAAAGCAAGTTCAAGAACTATCATGACGAGATCGAAATCATAGCAAATTTTCTTCGAAGGCACAAGCGCGAAATTGATGAGAATTATCGAAGCATAACATACAACCAATTGAAAACCAGGTTACAGCACATTTTCGATGAGTGCGTGTTTTCTCCTCTAAAGGGCAACAGAGTCAAGATACTCGTACGGCAGGGGCACATGAAGAAGCAATGTATAATCGGGTTCAGAAGCTGGACAAGTATAATCCCTAAATCCGATCTGAAAAAATTGAGAAGAGAGATGGGCCTGATCCTTCCCAGCGGATTCGATATGAGAGCAATTGTTGGTATAGAGGATCCGATAGAATATTTGCTTACTAGATACGAAGAGCCCCTTGAAAAGCTAGCATACTTGTAGAAGCACTCAAGGTTGCGCCAGCAGTTCACGGCCGGCGTCGAGGAAGGTCAGCGGATCCACCGCCCGCCCGTCCACCCGCACCTCGTAGTGGAGATGCGGGCCGGTGCTGCGGCCGCTGCTGCCCACCACGCCCACGGGTTCGCCCCGCCGCACCCGCGCCCCCCGGCGCACCAGGATCCGCGAGAGATGGGCGAAGCGGGTGACGAGCCCGCCGCCGTGGTCGATCTCCACCAGCCGTCCGAAGGCGCCGCGCCGCCCGGCGAAGCGCACCACCCCCGCCGCCGGCGCCCGCACCCGGGTCCCGCGCGGGGCCGCGAAGTCGAGGCCGGCATGGAAGGCCCGGACAGCCCGGAGGGGATCGCGCCGGTTGCCGAAACGGCTGGTGAGCCTCGCGCCGGCGACGGGCATGGTGACGGGCAGCCGCCGCAGCAGGTCCTCGGTGTGGGCCAGCAGTCCCAGCAGGGCCTCCACATCCGCCTCCGACCCGGGCTCCGACCTCGGTGGCAGCAGGGGCCCGCCCCGTCCGTCGCCCGGCTCGGCGAAGTCCGCGGGATCGAGGCCGGCGCGCTCGAACAGCCGCGCCAGCGCCTCCCGCCGCCGGCCGAGCCACGCCGCCAGCGCCGCCGCCGTCCGCCGCCGCTCCGCCTCCAGCTCCGCCACCCGCCGCTCGGCCCGCCGCACCCGCCAGCGCAGGCCCCGCAACTGCCGCTCGGCGGCGACACGGGCCTCGCGCACGGACGCCAACTTCGCCAGCAGCCGCTCGCCCTCCCGCATCGCCTCGGCCAGGCGGGCGGCGAGCCGCCGCCGCTCCGTCTCGGCGCGGGCGAGGGCCGTCTCCAGCCGTTCCACATCGCGCCGGGCTCCGGCCAGCGCCGCCCGGAGCCGGTCCCGTTCGGCCCCGAGCGCCCGCCGTGCCCCCGTCTCGGCCGCGAGCCGCTCACGCACCTCCGCGAGCTCCCGCCGCAGCGCCAACGTCGTCCGCTCGCGCTCGGCGAGACGTGCTTCCAGCCGCCGCACCTCCGCGCGCAGACCCAGGACCAGCGTCGTGGCGAGGGTGAGGGCCGCCACGCCCACCGCCAGCGCCACGGCGGCGGCGAGGCGCCGTGGAACGCGCACGCCCGGGACGGTCACCGCCGCGGTTCTCCCCGAAGGGTCCCGGGGTCCATCATGGCCGACCTTTCTGAACTCATGGTTAACGACCGGGGCGATCCTACGCGCAGCGCGCGAGGGCGCAAGGGCATCCCTCAGAAGCCCAGCGCCAGCCCGTCCTTGCGCGGGTCGGAGCCGCCCACCAGCACGCCCCGGCGACGGTCCACGAGGATGCACTGGCCGCCGCCGTGGGGGACCTCCGTCTCCACCACCCGATGGCCGCGGCGGGCGAGTTCGGCCCGCACCTCCGGCCGCACCCCCCGCTCCACCGAGAGTTCCCGCGGCCAGGCCATCACCCGCGGCGAGTCCAGCGCCGCCTGGGGGTCCATCCCCCAGTCCACCAGATTGGTGAGGAGGTGGACGTGGCCCACGGGCTGGTAGTCGGCGCCCATGACGCCGAAGCAGGCCCAGAGCTCGCCGTCGCGGAAGGCGAGGCCGGGGATGATGGTGTGCATGGGCCGCTTGCGCGGGCCGATGGCGTTGGGATGGTCGGGATCGAGGCGGAAGGAGCGGCCGCGGCAGTGGAACAGCACGCCGGTGCGGGGGCAGAGAAGGCCCGAGCCGAAGCTGTCGTAGAGGGAATTGATGAAGGAACAGGCGCCGAGATCGCCGTCCACCACGCTCACATAGACGGTGTTGCCCACGCCCCGCAGCAGCGGCGGCGGCAGATCGGCGAGGGCCCGGTCGGGCCGGACGAGCCGCCTGAGCCGCGCCGCATAGGCCCTGGAGAGCATCTCCTCCACCGGCACCGGCACCCGTCGCGGATCGGCCAGGAGGGCGTCGCGGTCGCGGAAGGCGAGCCGGGTGGCCTCGGCCTCGAGATGGAAGCGGTCGGCGCCATGGGGATCGAGGGCGGCGAGATCGAAGCCCTCGAGGATGTGGAGCATGAGGAGGGCGGTGATGCCCTGCCCCGGCGGCGGGCATTCGTAGACCCGCACGTCCCGGTAGGTGGTGTGGATGGGCTCCACCCACTCCGGCGCGTATTCGGCGAAATCCGCCTCCTCGTGGAGCCCGCCCAGCTCCCGGAGGCTCGTCACCATGGCGGCGGCGAGCGCACCGCGGTAGAAGGCCTCGGCGCCCTCGCGGGCCAGCACCTCGAGGGTGCGGGCGAGCCGCGGCAGCCGCAACACGCGACCCGGCTCCGGCGCCCGGTCGCCGGGCAGATAGGCGCTGCGGGCCGCCTCGCTGGCGCGAAGCCGCCCCTCGGCCCGCCGCCAGTCGAAGGCGACCCGGGGATGGACGGGAAAACCGTCGCGGGCATAGCGGATGGCCGGCTCCAGCACGGCGCCGAGATCGAGCCGACCGTGGGCCCGCTGCAGCGCCTCCCAGGCGGCGACCGCCCCGGGCACGGTGACGGCGTGGGGACTCGTGGCCTCGATGGTGGCGAGACCAAGGCCGCGCAGGCGTTCCACGTCCGCCGCCGCCGGCGCCCAGCCGGCCCCGGCGAGGGCGAAGACACCGCCGGACGGAGGGGCATGGAGGGCGAAACAGTCGCCGCCGATGCCCGTGGACTGGGGCTCCACCACGCACTGGACCGCACAGGCGGCGATGGCCCCGTCCACCGCATTGCCGCCGCGGCGCATGATCTCCAGAGCCGCGAGGGTGGCGAGGGGATGGGAGGTGGCGGCCATGCCGCCGGTGGCGTAGACGGTGGAGCGTCCGGGAAGCTGGAAGTCGCGCACGGGCGGCCTCCCCCTGCGTTCCGCCGGGGTTCTAGACCGCGCCCCCGGGCCCGACCAGTGTCGCCGGCCGGACCCTCCCCTGCGCGCGATGCACCCCTCGACCGCGGGCGCCGCCGGATCCATCCTTCCCGCCGGAGCCACGTCGGAGCGCCGCCGCGTGTCCGCCGGTCGGGACTGGCGCCTCGTCCGCTTCCTCGTCCGCCACGCCCTCGTCGGCATCGCCGTCGGCTGGAACCTGCTGGGCCTGCTGCTGGTGCTGGACGTGGCCGGTCTCGGCACGCTGATCTCCGGGTCCGAGCACCGGCTGGTGGCGCTGGCGCTGCTGCTGGCCGGCTTCGCCGTCACCTTCGGCGGCGTCGCCATGGCCACCGCCGTCTTCCTCATCCCCTTCGAGGAGCCGCCCTGCCGCCCCGGGCCGCCGTCCGAGCCCTGATCAGTCCAGCTCCCGCAGCACCGCCTCCAGCCGCGCGAACAGCAGCTCCAGCTCCGCCTCGCCCGTCACCAGCGGCGGCGACAGGGCGATGGTGTCACCGGTGACGCGGATCAGGAGATCGTGGCCGAAGAAGGCCCGCCGCATGGCGTCGAAGCCGCGCGCGCCGGGAGCGCCCGGCCGTGGCTCCAGCTCGACGGCGCCCATGAGACCGAGATTGCGGATGTCGCGGACGTGGAGTGCGTCCCGCAGGGCGTGGAGACGTTCCTCGAAGACGGGGGCCAGCGCCGCCGCGCGGGCGAAGAGATCCTCGTCGCGATAGACGTCGAGGGTGGCGAGGGCCGCCGCCGTGGCCAAGGGGTGGGCGGAATAGGTGTAGCCGTGGGGCAGCTCGATGCCCCACTCCGGCGCCGGGCTCTCCTCCACCAGCACCCGGTGGATCTCCCGCCGCACCATCACGCCGCCCATGGGCACGGTGCCGGAGGTGAGCCCCTTGGCGAGGGTGATCATGTCCGGCCGCACGCCCAGGGCCTCGGCCGCCGAGCCGGCGCCCAGCCGGCCGAAGGCGGTGATCACCTCGTCGAAGATCAGCAGGATGCCGTGGCGGGCGGTGATCTCCCGCAGCCGCTCCAGATAGCCCACCGGTGGCGGATAGACGCCGATGGACCCGGCCACCGGTTCCACGATCACCGCCGCCACCGTCTCCGATCCGTGCCGCTCCAACAGATCCTCCAGCGCGTCCGCCAGCTCGGCGCCCCGCGGCGGACGGCCGCGGGCGAAACGGTTGGCCTCCAGCAGGGTGTGGGGGAGATGGTCGACCCCCGGCAGCAGCGGCCCGAAGAGGCGCCGGTTGGCGCCGATGCCGCCCACCGAGAGGCCGCCGAAACCGACCCCGTGATAGCCCCGCGCGCGCCCGATCAGGCGCACCCGCTGGCCCTCGCCGCGGGCGCGGTGATAGGCGAGGGCGATCTTGAGGGCGGTGTCCACCGCCTCGGAGCCGGAGTTGCAGAAGAAGGCGTGGTCGAGATCGCCCGGGAACAGATCGCGCAGGCGGGCGGCGAGGGTGAAGGCGTCGGGATGGGCGAACTGGAAGGGCGGGGCGTAGTCCAGCACGCCGGCACGCCGGCGGATGGCCTCGACGATGCGGGGATGGCCGTGGCCGGCGTTGCAGCACCAGAGGCCGGCGGCCGCGTCCAGCACCCGGCGGCCGTCGGCGGTCCGGTACCAGACCCCTTCCGCCCCCACCAGCAGCCGCGGCGCCCTGCGGAACTCGCGGTTGGGGGTGAAGGGCAGCCAGAAGGCCTCGAGGTCGTTGGGCGCGAATCCGGACACGATCGGCCTCCCCGCACGCTCCCCGACGAGTGAGCCCCGTCCGCCGGCGGCCGTCAAGCGCGACGGCACCTCCCGTTTGCGCCGCAGGCCGGCGCCGGCTATGGGAGAAGGAAGGGAGAGGGGGAGGTGGCCCGTGTCGGTCGCGGCGGAAGCGCTCACGACCCTCGCCGCCGCCATGCTGGAGCGGCTGGGATGTCCGCCGGAGGAGGCCCGGGAGGTGGCGGACCATCTCGTGGAGGCCGATCTCCAGGGTCACGCCAGCCACGGCGTGGTGCGCCTTCCCCGCTATGTGGACTGGGTGCGGCGGGGCTGGCTGATCCCGGGACGGCCGCCGGAGGTAGTGGTGGACGGCGCCGCCTTCCTGGTGGTGGACGGCGGCTTCGGCTTCGGCCAGATGCAGGGGCGGCGCGCCACCGAGATGGGCATCGCCCGCGCCCGCCGCCATGGCGTGGCGCTGGTGGCCCTGCGCCGTGCCGGCCATCTCGGCCGCATCGGCCGCTATGCCGAACAGGCCGTCGCCGCCGGCCTCGTTTCCATCCATTTCGTCAACGTGGCCGGTTCGCGGCTGGTCGCCCCCTTCGGCGCCCGCGAACGGCGGGTGTCCACCAATCCGCTGGCCATCGGCATCCCCAGCGGCGACGACCGCCCCTTCGTGCTGGATTTCGCCACCTCGGTGGTGGCGGAGGGCAAGCTGCTGGTGGCGCTGGAGTCCGACCGGCCGGTGCGGGAGGATGCGCTGGTGGACGCCGAGGGGCGGCCGACGGGCGATCCCCGGGCCCTCTACGGCGAGCGCCGGCATCCCTTCCCGGATCCCACCCGCGGGCGCGGGGCGCTCCGCCCCTTCGGCGAACACAAGGGCTCGGGGCTGGCGCTGGCCTGCGAGCTGCTGGCGGGAGCCCTCACCGGTTCCGGGACCAACGTCCGGCCGCGCGACCGCATCCACAACGGCATGCTCTCCATCTTCGTCGATCCCGCCCGGCTCGGCGACGGTGCGGCCTTCCTCGCCGAGGTGCGCGCCTTCCTCGACTGGGTGCGGGCGGCGCGGCCGGTGGACCCGGTGACGGGCACGCGCGTGCCCGGCGATCCCGAGCGGGAGACCGCCGCCCGCAGACGGGCCCACGGCATCCCGCTGGCACGCCCGCTCGGGGCCCGTCTCGCCGCCCTGGCGCGCGAACTGGGCGTCGATGCGGAGCTGGTGCGGACCACGCTGGGAGAAGCGCCGTGACCGTCGACCCGCGTCTTCTGGAACATCTGCGCGCCTTCGACACTCCCACCGTCTGCAATGCGCTGGAGGTGCTGGATCCCTCCCGCCGCGGCCACGGCTTCACCACCCGCCCCTTCGTCTGCGCCCAGCCGGCGCTGGGAGCCGTCTGCGGCTTCGCCCGCACCGCCACCATCCGCGCCGTCCAGCCCTCGGGCCTGTCGCCGGAGGCGCGCCGTCGCCGCCGGCTCGACTACTACGCCTATGTGGCGGAAGCGCCCGGCCCGACGGTGGTGGTGGTCCAGGATCTCGATCCGACCCCGGGCTTCGGCGCCTTCTGGGGCGAGGTGAACAGTGCCGTCCACCGGGCGCTGGGCTGCATGGGTGCCGTCACCGACGGATCCGTGCGCGATCTCGACGCCCTGGATCCCGAGTTCCAGCTCCTCGCCGGTTCGGTGGGGCCGAGCCACGCCCACGTCCACGTGGTGGACTTCGGCATCGACGTGAACGTCCACGGCATGGCCGTCCGCCACGGCGACGTGATCCACGCCGACCGGCACGGGGCGGTGGTGATCCCGGTTGCGCTGCTGGAGGACCTGCCCGACGCCATCGAGCTCTGCCTGCGGAGGGAGCGGCCGATCCTGGAGGCCGCCCGCAGCGGCGCCCTCACCCTCGAGGCGCTGGCCGAGGCCTTCCGTCGCGCCGAGGAGATCCACTGAATCCGCCTCCCCGTCCGCCATGCGCGGACCTCCGGTGCCCTCCGGCGATCCCACGACGGGATCCGGCATGGTTCGCCCCCGTCAGAGGGATCGCCTCCGCCCCCAGGGAAGGGGGATCACGATGTCCGCCACCGGCGGCCATCGGAGGGCGCTGTCCGGAGATCCGACCATGCGATCTTCGATCCGGGCCGGAGGCCGATCCGCCGCACGGCGGACACGCTGGCCACCGGCCTCGTCCGGGACGGCGGGGCCTGCCGGCGGAAGGCTTCCGTTATGGGACCCCGCCCGTGGGCAAGGTATGGACGGGGGGCGAGCGAGGCACCGCACCCGGCATCGCGCCGGTCACCAGCCCCGACGGCGGTTCCCGGACGTGGCCGGCGTGATCCGCCGGCCACGCCGCACCGGAGCGTGGCGGAGATGGCCGCTGGCGCTTTGCCTCGCCCCCGCCGGTCGGGCCATAGGAAGGGACGGAACCCGTGAGCCGAGGGCAGGCGGATGACCGAAACCGACGGCGAGGCCCGGATCGTCAAGGATCTGGCGATCCCCCTCTACCAGGCCAAGGGCTGGATGAAGTTCCTGGCCGTCATGCTGATCCTGGGCGGTGTGGTGACGATTCTCACCATCTGGGGAATCCTGGTGGCCTGGCTGCCCATCTGGGCCGGCGTGGTCCTCTACCAGGCGGCGGGCGCGGTGGAGGAGGTCCAGCTCGGCAGCGGCCGTCGCGAGGCCTTCGAGCGCGCCCTCGGCAAGCTCAAGACCTTCTTCATGATCTCGGGCATCTTCAATCTCGTCTGGGTGATCGTCAGCCTGCTGGGCGTGTTCTTCGGCATCGGGATGATGGCGGTCATGAGCGGCGGCATGGGCGGCCCCGGCATGATGGGGGGCGGCTACTGAAGGCCCTTCCGGTGGGTGAGGGGCCGCCGCGGTTCCGGCACGCCGCCGTCGCGGTGGCGGTCGCGCACCCGGTGGGATCTCACAGGCACTTGAAGTATTCGAAGGGCTCGCGGCAGATGCGGCAGCGCCAGAGGGCCTTGCAGGGGGTGGAGCCGAACTCGGAGATCCGTTCGGTGTCGGTGGAACCGCAGCGCGGACAGGCCACCTCCGGCGCCCGCCCGAAGAGGGCGCCGCGCCGTTCGCCCGGCGCCGGCGGAGCGATGCCCGCCTCCCGCAGCTTGCGCCGCCCCGTCTCGGTGATCCAGTCGGTGGTCCAGGGCGGATGGAGCACCGTCTCGATGCGGGCGCCGGCGAAGCCCGCGGCGTCGAGGGCGCGCCGGATCTCGGCCTCGATGAGGGCGGTGGCGGGACAGCCGCTGTAGGTGGGCGTGATCCGCACCACCGGCGTGCCGTCCTCGCCGCGCCGCACCTCCCGCACGATCCCGAGGTCCACCACCGAGAGCTGCGGGATTTCCGGATCCTCCACCCCGGCCAGCACCTCGCGGATGCGATCGAGCTCCGGATCGCGCACCTCGACGCTCACGGCGCCGTCTCCCCGACTACCATCTCAGGCCCGGATAGGCCCGCTGGAGGAACTGCATCTCGGCGAGGAGATGGCCGAGATGCTCGCTGTGCATGCGGCCGTCCTTGCCGCCGGTGGGCATCCACCCGTCCGCCGGCCGCTCGAGTCCGGCCTCCCGCAGCACCGCGTCCACCCGCTCGTCCCAGAGCGGCTTCAGGGCCGGCAGATCGGGACCGATGCCCTCCTCCGCCATCACCCGGTCGATCTCGTCCGGCGTGAACAGCTCGCCGGTGTACATCCAGAGATCGTCCAGCGCCTTCTGCATACGCCGGTGGCTCTCCTCGGTGCCGTCGCCGAGGCGGATCACCCATTCGCCGCTGTGGCGGACATGGTAGCGCACCTCCTTGAGGGCCTTCTCGGCGATCTCGGCGAGCCGGCCATCCCGCGAGCGCACCAGCCGGCCGTAGAGCTGCTCGTTGAAGGCGCTGATCAGGAACAGTCGAGCGATGGTGTGCGCGAAGTCGCCGTTGGGCTGTTCCACCAGCAGCACGTTGCGGAAGTCGAGGACGTCGCGCAGATAGGCGAGCTGGTCCTCGTCGCGGCCCTTGCCCTCGATCTCGCCGGCATAGGTGAGCAGCATGCGCGCCTGGCCGATGTAGTCGAGGGCGATGTTGACCAGCGCCATCTCCTCCTCGAGCTCCGGCGCCCGGCCCACCAGCTCCGACAGCCGCTGGCCCAGGATCAGGGCGTTGTCGCCGAGGCGGAGGACGTATTCGAACAGCGCGTCGCGCACCTCCATGGCCCCCTCCCCTCACATGTTCTTGACGTCGGGCGGGATCCGATAGTGGCTCGGGTGCCGGTATTCCTTCTCGAGGGGCTCGAACAGGAAGTCCTTGTCCTCCGGTCTCGAGGCGGTGATGGCGGAGGCCGGCACCACCCAGATGCTGCTGCCCTCGCCCCGCCGGCAGTAGAGATCGCGGGCGAGCTCCAGGGCCATCTCGGGATCGGGGGCGTGCAGGCTGCCCACGTGGCGGTGGGCGACGCCGTTGCGCGGACGGATGAAGACCTCGTAGAGCGGCCATCCCTTCATGGCATGCCTCCCCGACTCAGGCGGCTTCCGACTGCCGGCGCCGGCGCTTCTCGGCGTGGGCCAGCGCCGCCTCGCGCACCCAGCGGCCTTCCTCCCAGGCCCGCCGGCGCTGTTCGAGACGCTGACGGTTGCAGGGCCCGTCGCCCTTGATCACCCGCCAGAACTCGTCCCACGGCACCTCGCCGAAATCGTAGTGACCCCGCTCGGGGTTCCACCTGAGATGGGGATCCGGGATCCGGAGCCCGAGCCGCTCGGCCTGGGGCACCACGGCATCGACGAACTTCTGCCGCAGCTCGTCGTTGGTGAAGCGCTTGATCTTCCACTTCATGCTCTGGGCGGTGTGCCAGGAGTCCTTGTCCGGCGGACCGAACATCATCAGGATCGGCCACCACCACCGGTCGAGGGCGTCCTGCAGCATGCGCCGCTGTTCCGGACTGCCCTCGGCCAGCGCCATGCACAGCTCGTAGCCCTGGCGCTGGTGGAAGCTCTCCTCCTTGCAGATGCGGATCATGGCCCGCGCGTAGGGGCCGTAGGAACAGCGCTGGAGCGGCACCTGGTTCATGATGGCGGCGCCGTCCACCAGCCAGCCGATGATGCCGATGTCCGCCCAGGTGAGGGTGGGATAGTTGAAGATGGACGAATACTTCGCCTTGCCGGCGAGGAGTTGCTCGTAGAGCTCGTGACGGTCGACGCCGAGCGTCTCGCAGGCGGAATAGAGATACAGGCCGTGCCCTGCCTCGTCCTGGATCTTGGCCAGCAGAATGGCCTTGCGCCGCAGCGTCGGCGCCCGCGTCACCCAGTTGCCCTCCGGCAGCATGCCCACGATCTCCGAATGGGCGTGCTGGCTGATCTGCCGGATCAGCGTGCGGCGATAGCCCTCCGGCATCCAGTCGGTGGGCTCGATGCGGATCTCGGCGTCGATCTTCTTCTGGAACTCCGCCTCGAGCCGCGCCTCCTCCTCGCTCTTGGGCGCTTCGGGCTTCCCGCCCCCGGATACCAGATCGAGACCCTGCGTGTACATGGAGACCCTCCCCACGTGGCCCCGTCGGCCGACGGCCGGAATATGATACAGAATCGATCGGGTTTCAATCCGATTTCGTATCACGTTCGCCCGGAAGGCGCATGGGTCCCCGCGGCCCGGGCGGTCGCGCCGGCGCGGCCCGCCGTCGCACCGGCGGCGGATCGGTCCCGACCAGCAGATCCGGATGCTCGGGATCGGGGCGCGGATAGCAGGTGATGTCGGCCAGCGTACGGTAGCACCAGACGCGGGCGGTGGGCATCCCGACCGCCGCCGCCACCGTCAGCCTCAGCACGTCCCTGCGCGTTCCCCGCACGGGCGTTCTCCCGGCCGCGCCGCCGGCGAGGATGGCACCGGGATGCCAAGATCCGGTTAACGGGCGCAGGCGGCGGTGCGGGCGAGGGTGACGCGGGCGGTGGGCGTCCGACCCACCCGTCCGCAGATCCAGCGGGCGGTCTCCACCAACGCGTCGAGGTCGACGCCGGTGCGCACCCCCGAGCCCTCCAGCATGTAGACCAGATCCTCGGTGGCGAGATTGCCGGAGGCGCCCGGCGCATAGGGACAGCCGCCGAGACCGCCCACGGCGGCATCGAGGACGCGCACGCCGCATTCGAGTCCGGCGAGGGCGTTGGCGAGGGCCTGACCGTAGGTGTCGTGGAGGTGGAGGGCGAGACGGGCCACCGGCACCCGACCGGCGCAGGCCCGCACCACCCGCGCGATGTGGCGGGGCGTGCCCGTGCCGATGGTGTCCCCCAGCGCGATCTCGGCGCAGCCCATATCGTACAGGGCGCCCGCCACCTCCACCACGCGGGCCGTGGGCACGTCCCCCTCGTAGGGGCAGCCGGCGATGCAGGAGACGTAGCCGCGCACCCGCAGGCCCAGATCGCGGGCCGCCGCCACCAGCTCGCGGAAGCGCGCCAGCGACTCGGCGATGGAGGCGTTGAGATTGCGGTGGGAGAAGGTCTCGGAGGCGGCGCCGAAGACGGCGATCTCCGTCACCCCCGCCTCGCGGGCCCGCTCGAGACCGCGGGCGTTGGGCACCAGTGCCGAAAGCCGCACCCCCGCGAGTTCCGGCAGGCCGGCGAGACGCCGGAACAGCTCGTCGGAGGCCGCCATCTGTGGCACCCATTTCGGCGAGACGAAGGCCCCCGCCTCGATGCGGCGGAGGCCGGCGGCCGCAAGCCGCCGCACCAGTTCCACCCGCGCCTCCACCGGCAGGGACGCCCGCTCGTTCTGGAGCCCGTCGCGCGGGCCCACCTCCACGATCTCCACCGAATCCGGCAGCCCCGCCAGCGGATCCTCCCTCACGTCTCCGTCTCCCCGGCCGCGGCGGCGAGTTCCACCAGCACCTGTCCCTCCTGCACCTGTTCGCCCGCCCGGACCCGCACGGCGGCGATGCGGCCGTCGCGGGGGGCGCTCAGACGCTGTTCCATCTTCATGGCCTCCAGCACCACCACCGTCTCGCCGCGGCGGACCGTGGCGCCGGCCTCCACCATGACCCGTACCACCCGGCCGGGCAGCGGGGCCGTCACCAGATGCTCCCGCGCTTCCTCCTCTCCGGATCGCGCGTGGGCGGCGAGCCAGGGCAGGACGAGGCGCTCGCCGTCCACGTCCACCTCCACCCCCTCGGCATCCACCCAGGCCGGCAGGCGGCGGACGGTCCCATCGCGGCCCTCCACCGTGACGACGTTCCCCGCCTCCCACCGCGGCCGGCCCTCGGCGAGGACCTCCCCGGGCCGGTCCTGCGCCCACACCCGCCAGACGCCTTCCGCCGTGGCGGTGGCGGCCAGCGCCAGCGGTCGGCCGGTCCGTTCGAAGACGAAACTCTGGCGGGCGGGGAGACCGGGGCGGAAGCCGTCGCGGAGGTTCCAGGGACTCGGGGGCTCGCACCAGGGCGGGACTTCTGGCGTCGCGAGACGGTGGGCGAGGGCGGCGAAGACCGCCCACGGCGCCAGCGCCTCCGGGTCCGCCGCGCGCACGTGATCCATCAGCGTCTCGTCCAGCCAGCGGGTGTGGACGGCGACGCTGCGGAAGGCCTCCGCCGCGAGCAGGCGCACCAAAAGCTGGCGGTTGGTGGCGATGCCGCGGATCCGGCTGCGCCGGAGCGCCGTCCACAGCCGCCGGCGGGCCGTCTCGCGGTCCGGTCCGTGGGCGACGAGCTTGGCGATCATCGAATCGTAGTGGGCGGTGATCTCGTCGCCCGCCCGCACGCCGCTCTCGATCCGCACCGAACCGTCGAGCTCGAGGACGGCGAGGCGGCCGGTGGAGGGGAGGAAGCCGCGGGCCGGGTCCTCGGCACACAGCCGCGCCTCGATGGCGTGGCCCTCGAGCGCGATGTCCTCCTGGCGGCGGGGCAGCGGCTCGCCGGCGGCCACCCGCAGTTGCCATTCCACGAGATCGAGCCCGGTCACCTCCTCCGTCACCGGATGCTCCACCTGCAGGCGGGTGTTGGCCTCGATGAACCAGAAGCGGCCGTCCGGCTCCACCAGGAACTCGACGGTGCCGGCGTTGGCGTAGCCGGCGGCGCGGGCGAGGCGGAGTGCCGCCTCGTGGAGGGCGCGACGCACCGCCCCGTCGAGGGCCGGGGCTGGCGCCTCCTCCAGGATCTTCTGGTGACGGCGCTGGAGGGTGCAGTCGCGCTCGAACAGATGCACCACCCGACCGTGACGGTCGCCGAAGACCTGGACCTCCACGTGACGCGGCCGCGCGATCCAGCGCTCGACGAGGAGGCGGCCGTCGCCGAAGGCCGATTCCGCCTCCCGCGCCGCCGCCGCCAGTGCCGCCGCAAGCTCCTCCGGCCGCTCGACCCGCCGCATGCCGCGGCCGCCGCCGCCCGCCGCCGCCTTGACCAGGAGGGGCGGCTCCAGTTCGCCTGCCGCCCGCCGCAGCACCTCCGGCGGTCCCTCGACGCCGGGCACGGTGGGCACGCCGGCCTCGCGGGCGAGGCGCTTGGCCCGCTCCTTGTCCCCCAGCACCTCCATCGTCTCCGGCGACGGCCCCACGAAGACCAGCCCGGCCTCCCGCACCGCCCGGGCGAAGGCGGCGTTCTCGGCGAGGAAACCGTAGCCGGGATGGATCGCCTCGGCACCGGTCCGGCGCGCCGCCTCGAGGATGTGGTCGCCGCGCAGATAGCTGTCGCGGGCCGGGGCGGGACCGATGGGCACGGCGAGATCCGCGAGGTGGACGTGGAGGGCGTCGCGGTCCGCCTCGGAGTGGACCGCCACCGTCTCGATGCCGAGGCGGCGGCAGGCGCGGAGGATGCGGCAGGCGATCTCGCCGCGGTTGGCCACCAGCAGCCGGCGGAACACGGCTCACGCCTCCCCGCGCCAGGCCGGCCGCCGCTTCTCCAGGAAGGCGGCGATGCCCTCGCGCCCCTCGGCGCTGGCCCGCCGCTCGGCGATGGCGCGGGCCGTGGCCTCGGCCAGCAGCGAGCCGTCGAGGCGACGGATGGTGCGCAGCAGCCGCTTCACCTCCGCCTGGGCCTCGGGACCGCCGGCCAGGATCTCCGCCACCAGCGCCCGCACCCTACGCTCCAGCGCCCCCGCCTCCACCACCTCGTGGACCAGGCCGAGGCGTCGCGCCTCCTCGGCGCCGATGCGCTCGGCGGTGAGCATGTAGCGGCGGGCGGCACGTTCTCCCATCGCCCGCACGACGAAGGGCGCGATCACCGCCGGCAGCAGTCCGAGGCGCACCTCGGAGAGCTGGAAGAAGGCCCGGTCGGACGCCACCGCCAGGTCGCAGGCGCACACCAGCCCGACGCCGCCGCCGATGGCCGCACCGTCCACCATCGCCACCGTCGGCATCGGCAGCTCGTCGAGGGTGCGCAGCATGCGCTCCAGCCGCCGCGCGTCCTCTACGTTCTCCTCGAAGCCGTGGTCGGCCGCCCGCCGCATCCAGGCGAGATCGGCCCCGGCGGAGAAGCTGCGTCCGGCGCCCGTGAGCACGAGACAGCGCACCCCGCGATCCGCCGCCAGCGCCTCGAAACGCCCGGTGAGCTCGGCCACCAGCGCGTCGTCGAAGGCGTTGTGACGCTCCGGCCGGTCGAGGGTGAGGACGGCGAGGGGCCCGTCGCGCTCGAGGCGGGTGTGACTCATGACGCTACATCCGGAAGATGCCGAAACGGGTCTCGGGAATGGGCGCGTTGAGGGCGGCGGCGAGGGCCAGCGCCAGGGTGCGACGGGTGTCCACCGGATCCAGCACCCCGTCGTCCCACAGCCGGGCGCTGGCGTAGTAGGGATGGCCCTGGCGCTCGTAGCGCTCGCGGATGGGTGCCTTGAAGGCCTCCTCCTCCTCGGCGCTCCAGCTCTCGCCCCGCCCCTCCAGCGCGTCGCGGCGGATCCGCGCCAGGACACTCGCCGCCTGCTCGCCCCCCATCACCGAGATGCGGGCATTCGGCCACATCCACAGGAAGCGCGGCTCGTAGGCGCGGCCGCACATGGCGTAGTTGCCGGCGCCGAAGCTGCCGCCGACGAGGACGGTGAACTTGGGCACCCGCGCGCAGGCCACCGCCGTCACCAGCTTGGCGCCGTCGCGGGCGATGCCGCCGTGCTCGTATTTCTTCCCCACCATGAAGCCGGTGATGTTCTGGAGGAAGAGGAGGGGGATGCGGCGCTGGCAGCAGAGCTCCACGAAATGCGCCCCCTTGCGGGCGGACTCGGAGAAGAGCACGCCGTCGTTGGCGAGGATGCCCACGGGATAGCCCCAGATGCGGGCGAAGCCGCAGACCAGGGTGGTGCCGTAGCGGGCCTTGAACTCGTGGAACACCGAGCCGTCCACGAGGCGGGCGATCACCTCGCGGATGGCGAGGGGTTCGCGCAGATCCTCGGGAAGGATGCCGTAGAGATCGTCGGCGGGATAGAGGGGTTCTTCCGGCTCCACCACGTCCAGCACCGCCCGCGCGGGCGGCGGCAGATCGGCGACGATGCGCCGGCACAGTTCGAGGGCATGGCGGTCGTCCTCCGCCAGATGGTCGGCGACGCCGGAGACGCGGGTGTGGACGTCGCCGCCGCCGAGTTCCTCCGCCGTCACCACCTCGCCCGTGGCCGCCCGCACCAGCGGCGGTCCGCCCAGGAAGATGGTGCCCTGATCGCGGACGATGACGGTCTCGTCGGCCATGGCCGGCACATAGGCGCCGCCGGCGGTGCACGAGCCCATCACCACCGCGATCTGGGGGATGCCCTCGGCGGACATGGTGGCCTGGTTGTAGAAGATGCGGCCGAAATGCTCGCGGTCGGGGAACACCTCGTCCTGATGCGGCAGATTGGCGCCGCCGGAGTCCACCAGATAGATGCAGGGCAGCCGGTTGGCGCGGGCGATCTCCTGGGCGCGCACGTGCTTCTTGACGGTGATCGGGTAGTAGGTGCCGCCCTTCACCGTCGCGTCGTTGGCGACGATCACGCATTCGCGCCCGCACACCCGGCCGATGCCGGTGATCAGCCCGCCCGCAGGGACCTCCTCCTCGTAGAGGTCGAGACCGGCGAGGGGCGACAGTTCGAGGAAGGGACTGCCGGGGTCGATCAGCGCCTCGATCCGTTCGCGCGGCAGCAGCTTGCCACGGGCGAGATGGCGCGCCCGGGCGCGCTCGGGTCCGCCGCGGGCGATGCGGGCGAGGAGTCCGCGCAGCTCCTCGGCGAGACGGCGATGGTGGGCGTAGCGGCGGCGGAAGACGGGATCGCGCCGGTCGATGCGGCTCTCGAGGACGCTCATCTCACCAGCCGCCGGTGGCGAGCCAGCGTTCCACCTGGTCGAGACGATCGGCGCCCCAGAAGGGTTCGTCGTCCACGAAGACGAAGGGGGAGCCGAAGACGCCCCGGGCGATGGAGCGGTCCGTCTCCTCCCGGAGCCGGGCCTTGATCCGCGGATCCTGGACCGCCGCGATCAGCTCCTCACGCGCGTGGCCGAGTTCGGCCGCCACCTCGGCCACCTGTTCGGGCGCGGACATGTCGCGGCCCTCAACCCAGTGGGCGCGGAAGAGGGCGCGGGCGAACTTGCGGGCGTGGCAGTGGCCGCGGGTGTCGTGGATCCACCAGAAGGCGCGGCTGGCGGCCAGCGAGTTCATGGGCATCACCGGCGGCAGCCGCAGCGGCACGTCGAGCAGGCGGGCGAAGCGCTGGATGTCGCGCAGGAAGTAGTCCTTCTTGAGCGGCACCGTGGCGAGGGGCTTCGAACCGGTGAGCTTCAGTGCCGCGCCGAGCATGATGGGCTTCCACACCACCTCGCGTCCGTAGCGGGCGGCGATGTCGTCGATCTGGGTACTGGCGAGATAGCCGTAGGGGCTCGCGAACTCGAAGTAGAACTCGATCGGGCGCTTGCCGTTCATCGTGTCCCGTCTCCGCTTCAGCGCGTGATCTCGAACAGCTCCCGACCGACGAGCATGCGGCGGATCTCGTTGGTGCCGGCGCCGATGTCGTAGAGCTTGGCATCCCGCAGGAAGCGCCCCGTGGGATAGTCGTTGACGTAGCCGTTGCCCCCGAGGGCCTGGATCGCCTCCAGCGCCACCCGCACCGCGCTCTCCGAGGCGAACAGCAGACAGGCCGCCGCGTCGCGACGGGTGAGCCGGCCCGAGTCCGCCGCCTTGGCGCACATGTAGGCGTAGGCACGGGCCGCGTTCCAGCGGGTGTACATGTCGGCGATCTTACCCTGCATCAGCTCGAAGGTGCCGATGGGCTGCCCGAACTGGTGCCGTTCGTGGACATAGGGCAGCACGGTGTCGAGGCAGGCGGTCATGATGCCGAGGGGACCGCCCGCCAGTACCAGCCGTTCGTAGTCGAGACCACGCATGAGCACGCGCACGCCCCGGTCCACCTCGCCCAGCACGTTCTCCGCCGGCACCTCACAGCCGTCGAACAGCAGTTCGCAGGTGGGCGAGCCGCGCATGCCCAGCTTGTCCAGCTTCTGGCCCACGGCGAAGCCGGGGAAGCCCCGTTCGACGAGGAAGGCGGTGATGCCCCGCGAACCCGCCTCGGGCGTGGTCTTGGCGTAGACCACCACCACGTCGGCCTCGGAGCCGTTGGTGATCCACATCTTGCGTCCGTGGAGGAGCCAGCGGTCGCCGCGGCGTTCGGCGCGGGTGGTCATGGAGACCACGTCGGAGCCGGCGCCGGGCTCGCTCATGGCCAGCGCTCCCACCCACTCGCCCGAGATCAGCTTCGGCAGATAGCGCCGCTTCTGCGCCTCCGTGCCGTTGAGACGGATCTGGTTCACGCAGAGGTTGGAATGGGCGCCGTAGGAGAGGCCGATGGCGCCGGAGGCACGGCTGATCTCCTCCATGGCCACCAGATGTTCGAGATAGCCGAGGCCGGCGCCGCCGTATTCCTCCTCCACGGTGACGCCCAGCACCCCGAGCGCCCCCAGCTTCGGCCACAGTTCCCGCGGGAAGCGGTCCTCCCGGTCGATGGCGTCGGCCCGCGGCGCGATCTCCGCCTCGGCGAAACGGCGCACCGTCTCGCGGATGGCCTCGGCGGTCTCGCCGATGTCGAAGGACATGGAAGGGGTGTGGAAGTTCCAGAAGCTCACGCCGCTCCTCCCCGCTGCGGCCCCCTTCTAGTCCAGCAGCACCAGCTTCGCGAGTCCGAGGAAGGCGAAGAAGCCCACCACGTCGGTGACGGTGGTGAGGAACACCGAGGAGGAGACCGCCGGATCGAGGCCGAGGCGGTGGAGCAGGAGCGGGATCGCCACCCCCGAGAGGGCCGCCGCCACCAGATTGACCAGCATGGCGAGGCCGAAGACGGCGGCCAGCGCGGGATCGCCGAACCACGCCAGCGCCAGTCCCGCGCCCACCGCCAGGAACAGCAGCCCGTTCATGGCCCCCGCCAGCAGCTCCTTGACGATCACCCGCGAGGCGTTGGCCGGCGAGAGCTCGCGGGTGGCCAGCGCCCGGACCGCCACCGTCAGCGTCTGGGTGCCGGCGTTGCCGCCCATGCTGGCGACGATGGGCATCAGCACGGCGAGGGAGACCACCCGCGCGATGGTGTCCTCGAAGAGGGCGATCACCGCCGAGGCGACCACGGCGGTGAGGAGATTGACGAACAGCCAGGGGGCGCGGCGGCGCACCGTCTCCGCCGGCGGCACGAAGACGTCGGTCTCGCTGACGCCGCCCAGCGCCAGGATGTCCTCCTCCGCCTCCTCCTCGATCACGTCCACCACGTCGTCGACGGTGACGACGCCGATGATGCGTCCCTCCCCGTCCACCACCGGCGCCGAGACCAGCCCGTACTGGCGGAACAGGAAGGCCACCTCCTCCTGGTCCATGGTAGCGGGGATGAGATGGAGCTCCTTGAGCTTGAGATCGCGCATGGCCACCTGGCGGCGGCTCCGCAGCACCCGGCTCACCGGCACGCCGCCCACCGGCCGCATGCGCGGATCGACGATGAAGATGTCGTAGAAGTCGTCCGGCAGCCCCGGCGTGGCGCGCAGATAGTCGATGGTCTGGCCCACCAGCCAGTACTCCGGCACCGCGACGAAGTCGCGCTGCATGAGCCGGCCGGCGGAGTCCTCGGGGAAGCGGAGCTGTTCCTCGACGGCGATGCGCTCGTGGAAGGGCAGGCGGCGGAGGATGGCCTCGCGCTCGGCCCGGTCCAGATCCTCCAGCACGTCCACCGCATCGTCCACGTCCAGTCCGGCGACGATGCGGCCGCTCCACTCCGGCCCGAGGCGCTCCAGCAGCTCCTCGCGCACCGTCTCGTCGAGATAGGCGAAGGTGTCCGGATCCACGTCGGGTCCCAGCGCCCGCAACAGCCGCAGGCGCTGGTCCGGCTCGAGGAGCTGCAGCAGATCGGCGAGATCGGAGGGGTGGAGGGTGCGGGCGAGGGCGGTGGCGAGGGCAGTGTCCCCCCGCTCCAGCGCCTCCCGCACCTCGGCCACCAGCGCCTCGTCGAGACCGATGCGCTCGCGCGGCGGGGTCTCGCGGACCTCGGCCGGCTCCGTCATCCGTCACCCCGTTCCCGCTGGCGGCGCAGGATGGCATCCAGCGCGGCGATGGCCGTCATGTTGACGATGCCGCGGGTGGTCACCGAGGCGGTGACCACGTGGGCGGGCCGTGCCGGCCCCACCAGGATCGGGCCCACCGCCACCGCCCCCGTCACCACCTTGGCCAGATTGAAGGCCACATTGGCGGCGTCCAGTCCCGGCATCACCAGCAGATTGGCGCGCCCGCGGAGGGTGGAGCCGGGCAGGATGCGGTCGCGGATCTCCTGCGAGAGGGCGGCGTCGGCGTGCATCTCGCCGTCCACCTCCAGCTCCGGCGCCCGCGCCCGGATCCGCGCCAGGGCCTCGCGGACCCGGAGCGAACTGGGCGTGTCGCGGCTGCCGAAATTGCTGTGGGAGACCAGCGCCACCTTGGGAACGAGGCCGAAGCGGCGCACCACCTCGGCGGCGGCGAGGGCGATCTCGGCCAGCCGCTCGGCGTCCGGCTCGTAGGTGACATAGGTGTCGGCGAGGAACAGCACGCCGTCCGGCAGCACCAGGGCGTGGACGGTGGCGGCCTCGTGCAGGCCCGGATCCAGCCCCAGCACGCCGGTGATGTGGCGCAGGTGGCTCTCGAAGACCCCCACCGGCCCGGCGATCAGGGCGTCGGCCTCGCCGCGGGCCACCATGATGGCGCCGATCACCGTGCGGCGGGTGCGCACGATCTCGCGGGCGAGCTGGGGTGTGACCCCGCGCCGGCCCATGCGCGCGAAGTAGAAGTCCACGTATTCCCGGTAGCGGGGATCGTAGTCGGGGTTGACCAGCTCGAAGTGCTCGCCCGGACGGACGGTGAGGCCGTAGCGCTCGATGCGCGTGCGCACCACCTCGGGACGGCCGATCAGGATGGGGCGGGCCAGCCCCTCCTCCACCACCACCTGCACCGCCCGCAGCACCCGCTCCTCCTCGCCGTCGGCGAAGCAGACCCGCTGCGGCTCCGCCTTCACCCGCTCGAAGACGGGCTTCATGAGGAAACCGGAGCGATAGACCTTCCGTTCCAGCTCGCGGCGATAGGCCTCGAGATCGGCGATGGGACGGGTGGCGACGCCGGAGTCCATGGCCGCCTTCGCCACCGCCGGCGGGATCTCCACCATCAGGCGCGGATCGAAGGGCTTGGGAATGAGATAGTCGGGGCCGAAGGAGAGGCTCTCGAGGCCGTAGGCCATGGCCACCACGTCGGGGGTGACGGTGCGGGCGAGGCGGGCCAGGGCCTCCACCGCCGCCTTCTTCATGGCGTCGTCGATGCGGGTGGCGCCCACGTCGAGGGCGCCGCGGAAGAGGAAGGGGAAACAGAGGACGTTGTTGACCTGGTTGGGATAGTCGCTGCGGCCGGTGGCGACGATGGCGTCCGGCCGCACCGCCTTCGCCTCCTCGGGCAGGATCTCCGGCACCGGATTGGCGAGGGCGAAGACGATGGGACGCTCGGCCATCCGCGCCACCCACTCCGGCCGCAGCACCCGCGGAGCCGAGAGACCGAGGAAGACGTCGGCGCCGGCGATGGCCTCCTCGAGGGTGCGGAGGGCCGTGGGGCGCGCCCAGCGGGCCTTCCACGGATCCATCTCCTCCCGGCGCCCCTCGTGGACCACTCCGGCGATGTCGGTGACGATCACGTTCTCCCGGCGCAGGCCCAGCTTCTCCAGGAGATCGAGGGTGGCGAGGGCGGCCGCGCCGGCGCCGGCGGTCACGAGACGGACGCGATCCAGTTCCTTCTCCACCAGCAGCAGGGCATTGAGGAGGGCGGCGGCGACGATGATGGCGGTGCCGTGCTGGTCGTCGTGAAAGACGGGAATGTTCATCCGCTCCTGCAGTCGGCGTTCGATCTCGAAGCACTGCGGGGCGCGGATGTCCTCGAGGTTGACGGCGCCGAAGGTGGGCTCCAGCGCCGCCACCACCTCGACGAAATGATCGGGATCCCGCGCCGCCACCTCGATGTCGAAGGCGTCGATGTCGGCGAACTTCTTGAAGAGGACCGCCTTGCCCTCCATCACCGGTTTGGCGGCGAGGGGGCCGATGCGGCCGAGGCCGAGCACGGCGCTGCCGTCGGTGATCACCGCCACCAGATTGCCGCGCACGGTGTAGCGGGCGGCGGCGGCGGGATCGGCGGCGATGGCCTCGCAGGCGGCGGCCACCCCCGGCGAATAGGCGAGGGAGAGATCGCGCTGGGTGGCGAGGGGCTTGGTGGGCACCACGGCGAGCTTGCCGGGGTTCGGCCGCTCGTGATAGTCGAGCGCCTCCTCGCGCAGTCGATCGGATCCGCCGGTCATCGCACCACCTCCCCGACGCCGGGTGCGTGACGCCCGATCCCGGATCCGCGCGCCCGCGACCCGGTGTGCTCACGTGGCTGGCCGACACGGGAAAAGAAAATTGGTGCGGCCGAGAAGACTCGAACTTCCACGGGGTTGCCCCCACCAGCCCCTCAAGCTGGCGCGTCTACCAATTCCGCCACGGCCGCACCGTGTCGCGGCCCTGACTTAGCGAAGGGCCCCGGGGCTTTCAAGCCCCGCGCCCCCTCCCCCGCCGCCGCCGGCGGCGCTATGGAGGGGGCGCCCCGAGGTGGATCCCGCCGTGCACCTGCTGAGCACCCTCGAGGCGGGGGCGGCCGACGTGGAGGAGGCGGTCGACCTCGACCTGCCGCCGGCCGACATCGTCGTGCTGTCCGCCGCCGACAGCGACCTCGCCGCCCTCGCCGCCGCCCACGCCGGCGATCCGGCCCGGTGCTGGACCCTGCGCCTCGCCAACTGGACCCGGCTGGGCCACCCCTATTCCGTCGACCTGCTGCTGGAGAAGACGCTCGCCGCCTCGCGCCTGGTGGTGGTTCGGCTGCTGGGCGGCATCGGTTACTGGCGCTACGGCGTCGAACGCCTCGCCGCGGCCGCCGGCGAGGGCCGCTTCCAGCTCGCGCTCCTGCCGGGCGAGGGGGGCGACGATCCGGAGCTCGCCCGCCTCTCCACCGTGCCGGCGGCGCTCCGCGCCGAACTCCTCGCCGCCTTCGACGCCGGCGGCGTGGACAATGCCCGCGCCCTGCTGCGCCGGCTCGCCCGCCATCTCGGCCGGGCGGTGACGGTGCCGCCGATCCGCCCCCTGCCACGCCTCGGCGGCTGGTGCCCGCGGGAGGGGATCGTGTCCCTGGAGGCGCTGGCGGCGCGGGTGGCGGCGGGACGGCCGCCGGCCCTCCTCCTCTTCTACCGGGCGCTGGTGCAGGCGGGGGATCTCGCCGCCGTGGCGGCCCTCGCCGGGGAGCTGGACCGGCTGGGCCTCACGCCGCTTCCGGTCTTCCTCGCGAGCCTGCGCGACGGGGCGGCGACGGCGGCGCTCCCCGGCTTCCTCGCCCGGGTGCGGCCGGAGGTGGTGCTCAACCTCACCGCCTTCGCCGCCGGCGGCTTCGACGGCACGCCCGGGGCGGCCCTCGCCGGCTGCGACGCGCCGGTGCTCCAGCTCCTCGCACCCCGCACGCCGCGGGCGACCTGGGCGGAGGACCCGCGCGGGCTGGGACCGCGCGATCTCGCCATGCAGCTGGTGCTGCCGGAGGTGGACGGGCGCATCGCCACCCGCCCCGTCGCCTTCAAGGAGACGGCGCGGCGCGATCCCGAGACGGGCCTGGCGGTGACCCGCTGGGTGCCGGACCCCGGGGGCGTGGCCGCCGCCTGCACCCTCGCCCGCAACTGGGTGCGCCTGCGGCGCACGCCGCCGGCCGAACGGCGGGTGGCGCTGGTGCTGGCCAACTATCCCGCCCGCGACGGTCGCCTCGCCAACGGCGTGGGACTGGACGTGCCGGCGAGCGCCGTCGCCGTCCTGCGCTGGCTGGCCGAGGCCGGCTATCGGGTCGTGGACCTCCCGCCCGACGGGGATGCCCTGATGGCGCGCCTGCGCGAGGGGCCCACCAACGCGCTCCACCGACGGCCGCGGGTGGTGCGGGTGGCACTGCCCCTCGCCCGCTACCGCGCGCATTTCGCCCGCCTGCCGGAGGCGGTGCGGCGGGCGGTCACCGCGCGCTGGGGCGAGCCGGAGGCGGATCCGCGCCTCTTGGACGGCGCCTTTCCCCTGCCGGTGCTGCCGCTGGGACGGGTGGTGGTGGCGATCCAGCCGGCGCGCGGCTACGAGCGCGATCCCCGGGAGACCTATCACGACCCCGATCTGCCACCGCCCCACGCCTATCTCGCCTTCTACTTCTGGCTGCTGGAGGAGTTCGGCGCCCAGGCGGTGGTGCACCTGGGCAAGCACGGCAATCTCGAATGGCTGCCGGGCAAGGCCGCGGCCCTGTCGGAGTCCTGCTTCCCGGCCGCCCTGTTGCCGCCGGTTCCCCACCTCTACCCCTTCATCGTCAACGATCCCGGCGAGGGCAGCCAGGCCAAGCGGCGGACGGCGGCGGTCGTGGTGGACCATCTGACGCCGCCCCTCGGCCGCGCCGGTCTCTACGGCGAGCTGGCCGAGCTCGCCCGCCTCGTGGACGAGTACGCCCAGGCCCAGGGGCTCGATCCGCGCAGGCTCGCCCCGCTGCGGGAGGAGATCCTGGACCGCAGCCGGGCGCTCGGGCTGGACCGCGATCTCGCCCTCGACGGCCTTCCCGAGGAGGCGCGGCTGCGCGCCATCGACAACCATCTCTGCGAGCTGGGGGAACTCCAGATCCGTACCGGTCTCCACGTCCTCGGCCGCTCGCCCGCCGGCGAGGTGCGGGCGGAGCTGCTGGCGGCGCTGGTGCGGGCGCCGCGCGGCCGCGGCGAGGGGGGCGATGCGGCGCTGCCCAGGGCGCTGGCCCGGGACCTGGAGCTCGCCCCGGATCCCTTCGCCGCCGAGCCCGCCGCGCCCTGGACCGGTTCCCGCCCGCCGGCGCTGGCGGCCCTGGACGACGCCCCCTGGCGCAGCGTCGGCGACACCCTCGAGCGACTGGAGCGGCTCGCCCTCGAGCTGGTGGCGGGACGGCGGCGGCCCGAGGTCGGATGGACCCGCACGCGGGCGGTGCTGGCGCGGGTGCGGGAGGAGCTGGCCCCCCGTCTCGACGCCTGCGGGCCGGCCGAGAAGGCGGGTCTGCTCGCCGGCCTCGCCGGCCGGCGGGTGCCGCCGGGGCCGAGCGGGGCGCCCACCCGCGGGCGGGTGGAGGTGCTGCCCACCGGCCGCAACTTCTTCTCGGTGGATCCGCGGACGGTGCCGACCCCCGCGGCCTTCGCCCTCGGCCGGCGGGCGGCGGAGGAGCTGGTCGAACACGTCTTCCAGACCACGGGCGACTGGCCCCGGCGCATCGCCCTCTCCGCCTGGGGGACCGCCAACATGCGCACCGGCGGCGAGGACATCGCCGAGGCGCTGGCGCTTCTGGGCTGCCGGCCGGTGTGGGAGGAGGGGAGCGGCCGCGTGCTGGGGGTGGAGGTGCTGCCGGCCTCGGTGTTGGGCCGGCCGCGGGTGGACGTGGTGCTGCGGGTCTCCGGCTTCTTCCGCGACGCCTTCCCCGCCCAGATCGAGCTCCTGGACGACGCCGTCCGCCGTGTGGCGGCGCTGGACGAGCCGCCGGAGGTCAATCCCCTGGCCGCCGCCGCCCGCGCCGAGGAGGCGGAGCTCGCGGCCCGGGGCCTCGATGCCGCCACCGCCCGCCGCCTCGCCACCCTCCGGATCTTCGGCTCGAAGCCGGGGGCCTACGGGGCCGGTCTCCAGGTCCCCATCGACACCGGCGCGTGGGTCGATCGGCGCGAGCTCGCCGGGGTCTATCTGGCCTGGAGCGGCTTCGCCTACGGCCGCGGCACCCACGGGCGGGCGGCGCGGGCCCTGCTGGAACGCCGCCTGGCGGCCGTGGAGGCGGTGGTCCACAACCAGGACAACCGCGAGCACGACCTCCTGGACTCCGACGACTACTATCAGTTCCTGGGCGGGCTCACGGCCGCCGTGGGCGAGCTCGCCGGCACGGAGCCGCTGGTGCTCTTCGGCGACCATGCCGATCCCGAGCGGCCGCGGGTGCGGCGGCTCCAGGAGGAGATCGGCCGGGTGGTGCGGGCGCGGGCGGCCAACCCCCGCTGGATCCGCGGCATGATGCGCCACGGCTACAAGGGCGCCTTCGAGATCGCCGCCACCGTCGACTATCTCTTCGCCTTCGCCGCCACCACCCGCTGCGTGGGCGAGCACCACTTCGACGCCCTCTTCCGCGCCTATGTGGAGGACGCGGAGGTGCGGACCTTCCTGGAGCGGAGCAATCCCGACGCCTTCCGCGAGATCCTCGCCCGCTTCGCCGAGGCGATCCGCCGCGGCCTCTGGCGCCCGCGCCGCAACGCCGTCCACGCCACTCTCGACGCCTTCGCTACCGACGGCGGGAAGGACCGGAGAGAGGGCTAGCGACCGCCGGCGTCCGCGGACTCAGGCGTCGGGCTCCGGCAGCCGCGGCAGCGGCAGCACCTCGATGCCCTCTTCCCGCAGCTCCCGCACCTCCTCGCGGCTGGCGCGACCGTAGATGCCGCGCGCCTCGGCCTCGCCCCGGTGGATGCGGCGGGCCTCCTCGGGAAAGCGCTCGCCCACGTCCTCGAAATGGGTCTCCACGTAGCGCTGGAGGGCCCGCACGGCGTGCAGCACCCGGGCCAGATGCGCGCGGCGGCGTTCGGAAGGGGCGGGCAGCCCCTCGCCACCGTCGCGGCCGCCGTGGACGGCGGGCGCCATGGGCGCCTTGCGGATGTCACGGTCGCCGCAGAGGGGACATTCGAGACGGCCGGCCCGCGCCTGTTCCTCGTAGGCGGCGCTGTCGCGGAACCAGGCCTCGAACTCGTGACCGGCGGCACAGGCGAGGGTGTAGCGGATCACGAGGCCATCCTCCCGATGCCGGCCTCGGCGAGGATGCGGTCGAGCTCGCCCGTCGCCTCGAGGGCGTGGAGCTCGTCGCAGCCGCCGAGATGGCGGTCGCCGACGAAGATCTGGGGCACCGTGCGCCGGCCCGAACGCGCCTCCATCTCGGCCCGGCGGGCGGGCCGGAAGGCGACGTCGATCTCCGCGAAGGGCACGCCCTTGCGGCGAAGCAGGCGCACGGCCCGCCGGCAGTGGGGACAGAAGGGCGTGGTGTAGACGACGACGCGCGACACGATCCCACCTCTCGACGGCCATCGCGGCGGCCCCGCCCGACAATATAGGAACCGGCTCAGCGATCCGAGTCCGTGACGGTGCGGGCGAGCACGAGGGCATCCACCCGTGCCGCACCGGCCGCCCGCAGGACCCGGGCGCAGGCATCGAGGGTGGCACCGGTGGTGCAGACGTCGTCCACCAGCAGCACCGCCCGTCCCCGCAGGGCCGCCCGCCGGCGGGGCGGGACGGCGAAGGCGGCGGCGGTGACATTGGCGCGACGGGCCCGGGCGGAGAGCCCCTGCTGGGAGGGGGTGGGCCGCCGGCGCACCAGCGCGTCGAGCAAGAGCGGCCTCCCGGCGGCGCGGGCGAGGGGACGGGCCAGCAGCACCGCCTGGTTGAAGCCGCGCAGGACCAGGCGGCGGCGGTGGAGCGGCACCGGCACCAGCAGGTCGCAGGCGGCCAGCAGCGCGCCGCCGGCCCGCAGCATCCAGCCGGCCAGCAGCGGGGCGAGATCGGTGCGCTCGCCGTGCTTGAGGGCGAGGATCAGGCGCCGGGCGGTGCCGCCGTAAGCGACCGCGGCCAGGCGGCGGTCGGTGACGGGGGGATCCGCGAGACAGGCGGCGCAGACCGCATCGCCGTCGCCGGCGGGCAGGGGCAGACCGCAGCGGCGACAGAGGGGCCCGGCGAGGAAGCGGACACCGTCCCAGCAGTCGGGACAGAGGCGTCCGCCGGCGGCCACCTCGGCGCCGCAGCCGGCGCAGCGCGGAGGATAGAGGAGGTCGAGGGTGCGGGCGAGGAGCCGGGCCAGCCGGTGGACGAGGGGACGGGTGTCGAGGGTGGTGGCCGACGGCACGCGCACGCATCTTCCTTCCGGACCGTTCGGTTCTCTACCTTAGGTAGAGCAGTCCGCCAAGACCGCCGCGCCGGGAGACGGGGTGCGGCGAAGGCATATCATGATACGTCTGCCGCCGTTATACCCTCCATCAGCACTCCCGGATGAACCTTGTGGTGGAACGCCATCTCTGATAGGGCCAGCGCCGTCCGGCGGCGATCGGACGACCCGTGTCGGGACGAATTTCACACGATCGTCACGCCATTGGGGTTGCCTTGCATCGCATCATGCTAAATTGGCGGTGGGCCGTGGGGCAACCCCGAGACAGGAGTGTGGCCGGTGAACGGTGAATACCTCCACTACTGCGAGCCCTACGAACGCGTGGCCTTGTTCATCGACGGCGCCAACCTCTATCAGGTGGCACGCGCCCTCGGTTTCGACATCGATTACCGCAAACTCCTGAGAAATTTCTCTACCAATTGCCGCCTTCTCCGAGCATATTACTATACGGCCCTGCTGGACGAGCAGGAATACTCCCCCATCCGACCGCTGGTCGACTGGCTGGAATACAACGGCTACACCATGGTCACCAAGCCGCTCAAGGAGTATGGCGGCATCGGACGGCGCAAGTACAAGGGCAACATGGACGTCGACATCGCCGTCGACGCCATGGAACTCGCTCCCCACATCCAGCACGCCGTCCTCGTCTCCGGCGACGGCGACTTCCGCCGCCTCGTCGAGGCCCTCCAGCGCCGCGGCGTCCGGGTGACCGTCATCAGCACCATCCGCACCCAGCCGCCCTTCATCGCCGACGAGCTCCGCCGTCAGGCCGACTTCTTCCTCGACCTCGCCGATCTGCGCCCGTATATCGAGCGCCAGCCGCAGGCGCGTCAGGACTCCGCCCAGGAGCTCCACCGCCTGCCGGCCGGGGAACGGGAGGAAGAGACCACCGGTGAGGGCGAGCGGCGCGACTGAGTCCGCGGATCCGCGACCGACACCGCCGCGCGACTGCGACCTGTGCCCGCGCCTCGCCGCCTTCCGGGCGGCGACGCGGGCCCGTCATCCCGACTGGTGGAACGCGCCGGTGCCCAGCTTCGGCGATCCCGCCGCCCGGCTGCTGGTGGTGGGCCTCGCGCCCGGCCTCGCCGGCGCCAACCGCACCGGCCGCCCCTTCACCGGCGACTACGCCGGCGAGATCCTCTATCCTACCCTGCTGCGCTTCGGCTTCGCCCGCGGCACCTACGCCGCCCGGCCCGACGACGGGCTCGAGCTCGTGGACTGCCGCATCACCAACGCCGTCCGTTGCGTACCGCCGCAGAACCGTCCCACCGCCGCCGAGATCCGCACCTGCCGACGCTTCCTCGCCCCCGAGCTCGAGGCGCCGCCGCGGCCGGTGGTGGTCCTGCTCCTCGGCCGCATCGCCCACGATTCCGTGATGCGCGTCCTCGGCCTCTCGCCCCGCGCCTTCCCCTTCCGCCACGGCGCCGTCCACGACCTGCCGGACGGCGGGCCGCGTCTCGTCGCCAGCTATCACTGCTCCCGCTACAACATCCAGACCGGCACCCTCACCGCCGCCATGTTCGCCGAGGTGGTGGCGGGCATCCGTGACTTCCTGGATACCGCCGACATCGCGCGGCGTCGGGCCGCGGTGGGCCGGCGCTGACAGGCCGGACATGGCACGCTAACAGGGCGCCGGCCGCCGCCCGGAGACGACCGCCGTCATGCCCCAGGTGCGTCGCACCAAGATCGTCGCCACGCTGGGACCCGCCACCGACGACATCGCCGTCCTCCGCGCCCTCCTCGAGGCCGGGGTCGACGTGGTCCGGCTCAACATGAGCCATGGCACCCACGAGGACCACGCCCGCCGCCACGCCCGGGTCCGCGAACTGGAGGCCGAGATCGGCCGTCCCGTCGGCGTCCTCGTCGACCTGCAGGGTCCCAAGCTCCGCATCGGCCGCTTCCGCACCGGGCCGGTGCGGCTCGAGGCGGGGGCTTCCTTCCGCCTCGATCTCGACCCGGCGCCGGGGGATTGCGAGCGGGTCCAGCTTCCCCACCCCGAGATCTTCGCCGCCGTCCGGCCCGGCGGCGAAGTGCTCCTCGACGACGGCCGCATCCGTCTGCGCATCGAGGCGGTGCGGGGGGAGGTGCTGGAGACGCGGGTGGAGGTGGGCGGCGAGCTCGCCGACCACAAGGGCGTCAACGTGCCGGGCGTGGTGCTGCCGATCCCGGCCCTCACCGAGAAGGACATGCGCGATCTCGCCTTCGCGCTGGACCTCGGCGTCGACTGGATCGCCCTCTCCTTCGTCCAGCGGCCGGATGACGTGGCCCAGCTCCGCAAGCTGGTGATGGGCCGCGCCGGCATCCTCGCCAAGATCGAGAAGCCGGCCGCCGTGGAGCGGCTGGGCGAGATCGTCGATCTCGCCGATGCCGTCATGATCGCCCGCGGCGATCTCGGCGTGGAGCTGCCGCCGGAGAAGGTGCCGGGCCTGCAGAAGCGCATCGTCCGCCGCGCCCGCGACGCCGGCAAGCCGGTGGTGGTGGCGACCCAGATGCTGGAGAGCATGCGCGCCACCCCCGTCCCCACCCGCGCCGAGGCCTCGGACGTGGCCAACGCCGTCTACGACGGCGCCGATGCGGTGATGCTGTCGGCGGAGACGGCCAGCGGCGTCCATCCGGTGGAGACGGTCCGCATGATGCGCCGCATCATCTACGAGGTGGAGCGGGACGAGCTCTACCGCGCCTATCTCGACGCCTACCGCGCCCGCGTCGAACCCCAGCCCGCCGACGCCATCACCATGGCCGCCCGCGAGGTGGCGCGGGTGATGAACGCCGCCTGCATCGTCACCTACACCACCTCCGGCGCCACGGCGCTGCGGGCCGCCCGCGAGCGGCCGGAGCATCCCGTCCTCGGCCTCGTCACCCGCCTCGCCACCGCCCGGCGGCTCACCCTGGTCTGGGGTGTCCATTCGGTGGTGACGGAGGATGCCCACGACGTGGACGACATGGTGGAGAAGGCCCGCCACTGGGCCCGCACCACCGGCGTCGCCGAGCCCGGCAGCCCCATCGTGATCACCGCCGGCGTCCCCTTCGGCACGCCCGGCGCCACCAATCTGCTGCGCCTCGCCTGGGTCACCTGAGCGCGGGTCGGGTGGCCGGATCCGCCGGCGGCGCCTCAGTAGAGGAAGCCCAGCTCCAGCCGCGCCTCCTCGCTCATCATCCCCGGATGCCAGGGCGGATCCCACACGATGTTGACCCGGCAGCCCTTCACGCCCTCGATCTCGGAGACCTTCCGCTCCACCTCCACGGGCAGCGTCTCCGCCACCGGACAGTGGGGCGTGGTGAGGGTCATGTCGATGACGACGGTGTCGTCGTCCTCCACGTCGATCCGGTAGACGAGGCCCATGTCGAAGATGTTGACGGGGATCTCCGGATCGTGGACGGTGCGCAGCACCTCGATCACCCTTTCGCCGAGGGCCTGCACCCGGGCGAGGCGATCGGGGGGCACCTCCCCGGGCGCGCCCTCGCCCGTCTCCGTCGTCTCTTCCCGCGGCGTCGCTTCCGGTGAGGCCGCCCCGGGTCCACCGTCCTCCGTCTCCGCCGGCGACGGCTCCCGCTCGAGGAAGGCCGCCGCCCGTTCGATGCCGTCGCGTTCCGTCATGACGTCGTCCTCCCTCAGCCGCGGAGCAGCGCGATGGTGCGCGCGAGGATGTCGGCGAAGCGTTCGATCTCCTCGCGGGTGTTGTAGACGGCCACCGACGCACGGGCGCTGCCGGCGAGCCCGAAGCGGGCGTGCAGGGGCATGGCGCAATGGTGGCCGGTGCGGATGCAGACCCCCTCGAGATCGAGCATGGTGCCCAGATCCTGGTGGTGCACGCCGTCCACGGTGAAGGCCACGGCGCTCGCCCGTCGCGCCGGCCGCCCCAGCACCCGCACGCCGGGAATCTCCCCGAGCCGCGCCTCCAGCCGCGCCACCAGCGCCGCCTCGTAGGCGGCGATGCGGGCGCGGCCCAGTGCCTCCACGAAGGCCACCGCCTCGCGCAGGGCGACGATGCCGGCGATGTCGGGAGTCCCCGCCTCGAAGCGGAAGGGCGGATCGGCGAAGGTGGTGCCGGCGAAGGACACCCGGTCGATCATGTCGCCGCCGCCCTGCCACGGCGGCATGGCCTCCAGATGTTCGAGCCTGGCCCACAGCACGCCGACGCCGGTGGGGCCGTACATCTTGTGCGCGGAAAAGGCGAGGAAGTCGCAGCCCAGCGCCGCCACGTCCACCGGCAGATGCGGGGCCGCCTGGGCCGCGTCCACCAGCACCGGCACCCCCCGCGCCCGCGCGAGGGCCGCGATCTCCGCCACCGGATTGACCGTCCCCAGCACGTTGGAGACCCAGGTGACGGCCAGAAGCCGCGTGCGCGGCCCCAGCATCCGCCGCAGGGCGTCCAGGTCCAGCTCCCCCGCGTCGGTGACGGGCACCACCACCACCCGCGCGTCGCGCTCGCCGGCCACGATCTGCCAGGGGACGATGTTGGCGTGGTGCTCCATCTCGGTGACGAGGATCTCGTCTCCCGGCCGCAGGCGCGGTCTCAGGAAGCTCCACGCCACCAGATTGATGGCCTCGGTGGTGGAGCGGACGAAGACGATCTCCCGCCAGTCGCGGGCGCCCAGGAAGCGCTGCACCGCCCGCCGCGCCTGGTCGTGGAGCTGGGAGGCGCGCTGGCTCAGCTCGTACACGCCGCGGTGGATGTTGGCATAGTCCTCGTAGTAGAAGCGCCGCAGTTCCTCCACCACCCGCCGCGGCTTCTGGCTGGAGGCGGCGCTGTCGAGGAACAGCAGCGGGCGTCCGTTCACGGTGCGGGCAAGGATGGGGAACTGGGCCCGCACCGCCTCCACGTCCAGGCTCTCCGCCGTCGCCGCGGCCAGCTCGTTCATGCCACCAGCCCTTCCGGATCCAGCATCCCACCGCCCGGCACCCGGGCCAGGATCGCCCGCCGGAGCTGCGCCGCCAGCTCGGGATCGTCGAAGCGCGTCACCACCTCGCCGGCGAAGGCGTAGGTGAGCAGCGCCTCCGCCGCCGCCCGCCCGATGCCGCGGGTGCGCAGGTAGAACAGGGCCGCCTCGTCGAGACCGCCCACGGTGGCGCCGTGGCTGCAGCGCACCTCGTCGGCGAAGATCTCGAGCTCCGGCTTGGCGTCCACCTCCGCCTCGTCCGACAGCAGCAGATTGCGGTTCTGCTGATAGGCGTCGGTGTCCTGCGCCCCCGGATGGACGGTGATGCGGCCGGCGAAGGCGGCCCGCGCCCGATCCTCCACCACGCCCTTGTAGAACTGGTCGGAGTGACAGCGGGGGGCGTGGTGGTGGACCCGCACCAGCGTGTCCACCTGCTCGCGGTCGCGCGGCAGATAGAGGCCGGCCATCAGCGCCTCACCGCCCTCTCCTTCCAGCCGCACGTCCAGCTCGTTGCGCACGAAGTCGCCGCCCACCGTCGCCACCCGATCCCGCAGTCGCGCGCCGGTGGCGAGCCGCACGGAGGTGCGGGCGAGCAGGGCGTGGCCGCCCTCCGCCGCCTGCAACTTCTCGTGGACCAGCTCCGCCCCCTCGTCCAGCCGCACCTGGAGGACGAGGTTGGTGAGCACGTGGCCCGCGCCCTCGGCCAGGTGGCTCTCGATCAGGTGCAGCCGCGCGCCCGCGCCCAGCCGCACCACCACCCGCGGATGGGCCATCACCGCCGAGGGTTCGCCCACCGCCACGAACAGGAGCTGCAGCGGGACCTCGGGGCGCACCCCCTCCTCGAGCTCGATCCAGGCGCCGTCCTCGGCCAGCGCGGTGTTGAGATCGGTGAAGGGGCCGGGGTCCGGCACCTCGGCGAGGACCTCCGCCACCCGCTCGGGGAAGCGGGCGATGGCCTCGGCCAGGGACAGCACCCGCATCCCCGGCGGCAGTCCGCCCACGTGACTCGGCCCCGCCAGCACCCGACCGTTGGCGAGGATCAGCCGGCGCGCGCGGGGACCGCCGGCGAAGGCCGCCGCCAGCGTGCCGGCAGCCGGCTCCGCCGGGCCGGGCGCGGCGAAAGGCCGCGCCAGCAGGGCGTCGATGCGCGCGTATTTCCAGTCCTCCACCCGCGTGGTGGGGATGCCGGTCTCCAGAAAGCGGCGCCAGGCCTCCCGTCGCACCCCGGCGAGGGCGCCCGCGTCCGCGTGCGCGAGCCGCGTCTCGCCGAGTCGCACCAGCGCTGTCGCCGGCGCCCGGTGTCGTGCCGCCACCATCTCACGCCGCCTCGCGCAGGAAGGGTTCGTAGCCCCGCTCCTCCAGCTCCCGGGCCAGCTCCTTGCCGCCGGAGCGGACGATGCGCCCCTCCACCATCACGTGCACCCGGTCCGGCACGATGAACTCCAGGAGACGCTGGTAGTGGGTGATGACGAGGAAGCCCCGCTCCGGCCCGCGCAGCCCGTTGACGGCCCTCGCCACCGCCTTGAGGGCGTCGATGTCGAGGCCGGAGTCCGTTTCGTCGAGGATGGCGAAGGCGGGCTCCAGCACCAGCAGCTGGAGGATCTCGTTGCGCTTCTTCTCGCCGCCGGAGAAGTCGGCGTTGAGGTCGCGGCGCAGCAGCTCCTCGCGGATGCCGACGGTGCGCGCCGCCTCCCGCAGGCGCTTCATGAACTCGGCCGGCTTCATCTCCGGCTCGCCGCGGGCCTTGCGCAGCGCGTTCACGGCCTGGCGGAGGAAGTAGGTGTTGGAGACGCCGGGGATCTCCACCGGATACTGCATGGCGAGGAACAGGCCCGCCGCCGCCCGCTCCTCCGGTTCCATGGCGAGCAGGTCGCGGCCGAGGAAGCGCACCCGTCCCTCCGTCACCTCGTAGTCCTCGCGGCCCGCCAGCACATAGGCGAGGGTGCTCTTGCCGGAACCGTTGGGCCCCATGATGGCGTGCACCTCCCCCGCCGGCACGGCGAGGTCGAGCCCGCGGACGATCTCCTTGCCGTCGGCGGTGACGTGGAGGTTCTCGATCTCGAGCATGGCCATGGGCGGTGAATCTCCCGGTTCAGCCGACGCTGCCCTCGAGGGAGATGCCGAGGAGCTTGCGGGCCTCCACGGCGAACTCCATGGGCAGCTCGTCCATCACTTCGCGACAGAAGCCGTTGACCACCAGCGCCACCGCGTCCTCCAGCGGGATGCCGCGGGCACGGCAGTAGAAGAGCTGCGCCTCGCTGAGCTTGCTGGTGGTGGCCTCGTGCTCCACGCGGGCGCTGGGGTTCTTCACCTCGATGTAGGGGACGGTGTGGGCGCCGCAGCGGTCGCCGATCAGCAGGCTGTCGCACTGGGTGTGGTTGCGCGCCCCCTCGGCGCCGCGGAGGATGCGCACGAGACCGCGATAGGTGTTCTGGGAACGGCCGGCGGCGATGCCCTTGGAGACGATGCGCGAGCGGGTGTGCCGGCCGATGTGGATCATCTTGGTCCCGGTGTCGGCCTGCTGGAAGTTGTTGGTCAGGGCGACGGAGTAGAACTCGCCCACGGACTCGTCACCCTGCAGGACGCAGGAGGGATACTTCCAGGTGATGGCCGAACCCGTCTCCACCTGCGTCCAGGAAATCTTCGACCGTACACCCTTGCACAGGCCGCGCTTGGTGACGAAGTTGTAGATCCCCCCGCGCCCCTCACGGTCGCCCGGATACCAGTTCTGCACGGTGGAGTACTTGATCTCCGCCTCGTCGAGGGCGATCAGCTCCACCACCGCCGCGTGCAGCTGGTTCTCGTCCCGCATGGGGGCGGTGCACCCCTCGAGATAGCTCACATAGCTGCCGCGGTCGGCGATGATGAGGGTGCGCTCGAACTGGCCGGTGCCGGCGGCGTTGATGCGGAAGTAGGTGGACAGCTCCATCGGACAGCGCACGCCCGGCGGCACGTAGACGAAACTGCCGTCGCTGAACACCGCCGAGTTGAGGGCGGCGTAGAAATTGTCGCCGGGTGGCACCACCGAACCCAGATACCTGCGGACCAGCTCGGGATGGTCGCGCACCGCCTCGGAGATGGAACAGAAGATGATACCCAGCTCCTCGAGCTTCTTCTTGAAGGTGGTGGCCACCGACACGCTGTCGAACACGTAGTCCACCGCCACCCCCGCGAGGATCTCCTGCTCGCGGATGGGAATGCCCAGCTTCTCGTAGGTGCGGCGGATCTCCGGATCGATGTCGTCGAGGGACTTGGGGCGCTCCTTCTGCTTCGGCGCCGCGAAGTAGGAGATGGCCTGATAGTCGATGGGAGGATAGTGGACCCGCGCCCAGCGCGGCTCCTCCATCCGCCGCCAGCGGCGGAAGGCCTCCAGCCGCCATTCGGTGAGCCACGCCGGCTCCTCCTTCTTGCGGGAGATCAGCCGGATCACGTCCTCGTCCAGCCCCGGCGGGACGGTCTCCTCCTCCACCGGGGTGACGAAGCCCCATTCGTAGTCCCGTTCGGTGAGTTCCCTGACGGTCTCGACGGCGTCGGACATGGTCGTGTCCCCGCAGTGGACGTTCAGCGTGCCGGCGACATCGCCGCCCGTTCCTCCGGCGTGAGGAAGGCGGCGGGCACCGTGCCGGCCATGTCGGCCAAGGTGATCTCGGAGAGGGCCCGGCGGATCGCCTCGTTGACCCGCTGCCAGTTGGCGCGGGCCGGGCACAGCGCCTCGAGGCCGCAGTCGCCGGCTCCCTCCTCGATGCAGGCGGTGAGGGCGATGGGCCCGTCGAGGGCCTCGATGATCTCCGCCACCGTGATGACCGCCGCCGGCCGCGCCAGACCGTAGCCGCCCAGCACCCCGCGGTGCGAGGCGAGGATGCCGGCTCTGACCAGCGCCTTGAGGATCTTGGCGGCGGTGGCCGGCGGCACGCCGGTGGCCTCGGCGATCTCGGCGGCGCTCGCCTGCCGCCCCTCCTGCCCGGCCAGATGGGTCAGCATGGCGACGCCGTAGTCGCACAACCTGCTCAGGCGGATCACCGGACGTGGATCCCTTCCAAATTGGGACCGGAACGGTCCGCTTTCAGACCGCAAGATTGCCTTTCCCCCATCCGGAGTCAAGCCGCCCGACGATGCCCTTGCCGCCCCAGGACGGGACGGTTATTTCAGTTCTAAACGGCCCCGACGGCGGAGACGGCATCCATGACCACCCCCCGCGGCACGGCCCGCCTCGACCATCCCCCGGAGACCGCCCGGCGGCTCAGGCTCTGGCTCCGGCTCCTCGGCACCACCACCCGCATCGAGCGCGAGCTGGCCCGCCGCCTGCGCCGCCGCTTCGGCTGTTCGCTGGCCCGCTTCGACCTCATGGCCCAGCTCGAGCGCGAGCCGCGCGGCCTCACCATGAGCCAGCTCTCCGAGCGCCTCATGGTCACCAACGGCAATGTGACGGGTCTGGTGCGGCGGCTGGTGGAGGACGGCCTCGCCGTCCGCGAGGCCGACCCCGGCGATCGCCGCCTCCAGCGGGTGCGCCTCACCGCCCGCGGTCTCGAGCGCTTCCACGAGATGGCGCGCGCCCATGCCGGCTGGGTGGACGAGCTGCTGGCCCCGCTGGATGCCGAGGGGCACGAGGCGCTGACGGCGCTGTTGGACCGCCTCGCCGGGCGCGCGCGGGCGGTGGAGGATGCCCGCCATGTCGCCTGATCCCTTCGCCCCGCGGGAGATCCGCCTCGCGCGCGAGGGACCGGTGCTGGTGGTCCGCCTCGACCGGCCCGAGCGCAAGAACCCCCTCACCTTCGGCAGCTACGCCGAGCTGCGCGACCTGTTCCGGGCCCTGCGCACCGAGGATGCCGTCAAGGTGGTGGTGCTGCGCGGCACCGGCGACGATTTCTGCTCCGGCGGCGACGTCCACGACATCATCGGCCCCTTGGTGCAGCGCGACATGAAGGGGCTGCTGGCCTTCACCCGTCTCACCGGCGACGTGGTGGTGGCCATGCGCCGCTGTCCCCAGCCCATCGTCGCCGCCGTGGACGGCGTCTGCGTCGGCGCCGGTGCCATCCTCGCCCTCGCCTCCGACATCCGCTTCGCCACCCCCGAGGCCCGCACCGCCTTCCTCTTCGTGCGGGTGGGGCTCGCCGGCTGCGACATGGGCGCCTGCGCCCTGCTGCCGCGGGTGATCGGCCAGGGCCGGGCCGCCGAACTCCTCTACACCGGCCGGGTGATGACCGCGGAGGAGGGCGAGCGCTGGGGCTTCTACAACCGCATCGTGCCGCGCGAACGGCTCCACGAGGAGGCCCTGACCTTCGCCCGCGAGCTCGCGGCCGGGCCCACCTTCGCCCACGGCATCACCAAGACCCAGCTCCACCAGGAGTGGGCCATGGCCATCGAGGAAGCGGTGGAGGCGGAGGCCCAGGCCCAGGCCCTCTGCATGGCCACCCGCGACTTCCGCCGGGCCTACGAGGCCTTCGTGGCGCGGCGCCGGCCCGTGTTCGAGGGCGACTGAGGTGGCGGAGCATCTCGCCTGGCCCTTCTTCGAGGACCGGCACCGGACGCTGTGGCGGCGGCTGGACCACTGGTGTCGGGCCGAGGCGGCGACCCTCGCCGACGAGCCGGCGGCCGACGATCACGGGGCGCTGGATGCCCGCTGCCGGGCGCTGGTGACCGCCCTCGGCGACGCGGGGCTGCTGGAGGCGGCGGTGGCCGACGCCTCGGGCCGGCTCGACGTGCGGGCGCTGTGCCTCGCCCGCGAGCGCCTCGCCGAGGCCTCCGCTCTCGCCGACTTCGTCCTGGCGCTGCAGGGACTGGGCGGCCTGCCGCTGGCCCTGGCCGGAGGCGTGCGGGAGGCCCGGCTCCTGGCCGAGGTGCGGGCCGGTCGCGCCGTCGCCGCCTTCGCCCTCACCGAACCCGACGCCGGCTCGGATGCCGCCGCCCTCGCCGCCCGGGCGGTGGACGACGGGAGCGGCTTCCGGCTCTCCGGCGAGAAGACCCTCATCAGCAACGGCGGGCTCGCCGACTTCTACGTGGTCTTCGCCCGCGAGGGGCACGAGCCGGGCGCCGCCGGCATCGCCGCCTTCCTGGTGTTCCCGGACGATCCCGGCTTCCGGGTGGTCGAGCGCCTCGCCATCCTCGCCCCCCATCCCCTCGCCCGTCTGCGTTTCGACGACTGCCGCATCCCCCGCGACCGCCGCCTCGCGCCTCCCGGCGCCGGCTTCCGCCTCGCCATGGCCACCCTCGAGCGCTTCCGGCCCAGCGTCGGCGCGGCGGCGGTGGGCCTCGCCCGCCGGGCGCTGGCGGTGGCGCGGGCACGGGCGCGTACCCGGATCCTCTTCGGCCGCCGGCTCGGCGACCTGCCGCTGGCGCGGGCGCTCCTGGCCGACGCCGCCACGGAGCTGGAGGCGGCGGCGCTGCTGGTCCACCGCGCCGCCTGGGCGCTGGACGTCGGCCGCGGCGGCGCCCGCGAGTCCAGCATGGCCAAGCTCTACGCCACCGAGGCCGCCCAGCGGGTGGTGGACCTCGCCGTCCAGCTCTGGGGCGGGCTCGGTGTGGTGCGGGGCAGCCCGCCGGAGCGGCTCTACCGCGAGATCCGGGCGCTCCGCATCTACGAGGGTGCGTCCGAGATCCAGCGCCTCGTGATCGGACGCGCCCTCCTGCGCGAGGAGGAGAGGATCGACGGAGGGGAGGGATCGTCGTGAACGCCACCGGCCACGTGGACACCTTCGTGCGCGACCGGCTGCCGCCGCCGGAGGACTGGCCCGAGCTGCTCTTCACCGTCCCCGAGGTGCGCTATCCGCCGCGGCTCAACGCCGCCTCGGAACTGCTCCGGCGGGGCGCGGCCGCGGGCGGCTGGGCGCGCCCCTGCCTCGGCGACGGCGAGCGCATGCTCACCTACGGCGAGGTGCGGGAGCGGGTCCATCGCCTCGCCCGCGTGCTGGCGGACGACCTCGGACTGGTGCCGGGCCATCGGGTGCTGCTGCGGGGCTACAACGGGCCGATGCTGGCGGTGGCCTGGCTGGCCGTGCTGGCCGCCGGCGGCATCGCCGTCACCACCATGCCGCTCCTGCGCCGGCTCGAACTCGCCAAGATCGTGGAGAGGGCGGCCGTCGACCACGCCCTCTGCGACGTCCGCCTCCTGGAGGAGCTCGCCGCCTGCCGCGAGGCCACCGGTCGCCCCGCCCACATCCTCACCTGGGGCGACGGCGGGCTGGAACGGCGGATGGCGGCCGTCGCCGACGACTTCCGGCCCGTGGACACCGCCGCCGACGATCCGGCCATCGTCGCCTTCACCTCCGGCACCACCGGCCAGCCCAAGGGCTGCGTCCACTTCCACCGCGACCTGCTGGCCGTCTGCGACACCTACGCCCGCCACGTGCTGGCGCCCACGCCGGAGGACCGTTTCACCGGCACCCCGCCCCTCGGCTTCACCTATGGTCTCGGCGGCATGCTGCTGTTCCCGCTGGCCTTCGGTGCCGCCTCGGTGATGGCCGAGGCACTGCCGCCGGAACGGCTGCCGGCCTTCCTCGAGACCAGCGGCGCGACGGTGCTGTTCACCGCCCCCACCGCCTACCGGGCCATGCTCCGGGACATGACGCGGGTGCCGGACTGGCGGCTGCGCCTGTGCGTCTCCGCCGGCGAGACCCTGCCCGCCGCCACCTTCGAGGCCTGGCGCGCGCGCACCGGTCTCACCATCGTCGACGGCATCGGCTCCACCGAGATGCTCCACATCTTCATCTCGGCGCCGCCGGAGGAGGCGCGCCCCGGCGTCACCGGCCGACCGGTCCCCGGCTATGTGGCCGAGGTGGTGGACGACGACTTCCGCCCCTGCCCGCCGGGCGTGCCGGGCCGGCTGGTGGTGAAGGGGCCCACCGGCTGCCGCTATCTCGACGACCCCCGCCAGCGCGAGTACGTGCGGCGGGGCTGGAACGTCACCGGCGACACCTATGTCCGCGACGCCGAGGGACGTTTCGCCTATGTCGCCCGCTCCGACGACATCATCGTCTCCGCCGGCTACAACATCGCCGGGCCGGAGGTGGAGGCGGCGCTGCTGACCCATCCCGCCGTGGCGGAGTGCGGGGTGGTGGGCGCACCCGACCCCGACCGTGGCCAGGTGGTGGCCGCCTACGTGGTCCTCGCGCCGGGCCACGCGCCCTCGGAGGACCTCGTGCGCGCGCTGCAGGACCACGTCAAGCGCACCATCGCCCCCTACAAGTATCCCCGCCGCATCCGCTTCCTGGAGGCGCTGCCCAGGACCCAGACCGGCAAGCTCCAGCGCTTCCGCCTGCGCGAGCTGGCCCGGACGGAGGCGGAGGCGTGAGGCGGATCCTCCAGCCGGCCGGCTGGCCGCGCCCGCGGGGCTACAGCCACGGCATCGAGGCCCGCGGGCGCCTCGTCTTCGTCGCCGGTCAGATCGGCTGGGACGCGGAGGGACGCTTCGCCGGCCCCGATCTCGTGAGCCAGACCCGCCAGGCGCTGGCCAACGTGCTGGCGGTGCTGCGGGAGGCGGCCATGGGACCGGAGCACCTGGTCCGCCTCACCTGGTACGTGGTGGACATGGACGAGTACCGGGCCTCCCTGCCCGAGCTGGGCCGCGTCTACCGGGCGGTGATGGGACGCCACTTCCCGCCCATGGCGGTGGTGGAGGTGACGCGGCTGGTGGAGCCGGACGCACGGGTGGAGATCGAGGCGACGGCGGTGGGTTGAGGCTCAGACCTCCACGCGGCCGCGCCGGCGCGCCCAGGCCTCGAGGGCACGGCGCAGCTCCGGATCCATGGGCTCCGGCAGGCCCACCAGCACCCGCACCAGATGGTCGCCGCGACCGCCGCGGCGGTCCGGGACCCCGCGGCCGCGCAGCCGCAGCACCCGTCCGGAGCCGGTGCCCGGCGGCACCGTCACGCGCACCTCGCCGTCGAGGGTGGGCACCCGCACCTTGCCGCCCAGCACCGCCACCTCCAGCGGCACCGTCACCTCGCTGTGGATGTCGCGGCCATGCCGCGCGAAGCGCGGGTCCGGCCGCACCTCGATGCGCACGTGGAGATCGCCGCGGCCGCCGGGACCGGCGCCTCCGAGGCCGGCGAGACGCAGCACCGTGCCGTCCTCGGTCCCCGGGGGGATGTCGATCTCCACGGTGCGGCCGTCGGAGAGACGCAGCCGCCGGCGGCCGCCGCGCATGGCGTCCACGAAGTCGAGGGCGATGCGGGTCTCGAGATCGGGACCGCGGGCGAAGCCGCGCCCACCGAAGCCGAAGCCGCCCCGCCGGCGGCGCCCGCCCAGGATCTCCTCGACGAGCTCCTCGAAGCCCGGGAAGCCACCCTCGAAGCCGAAGCCGCCGCCGGCCGTCCCCCGCCCGCCGCGGAAGCCGCCGAAGCCGTGGGCGAAGGCGCGCTCGCGCCCTTCCTCGTCGATCTCGCCGCGATCGTAGCGGCGCCGTCGCTCGGGATCGCCCAGGATCTCGTAGGCGGCGGAGATCTCCTTGAAGCGCCGTTCCGCCTCCGGATCGCCCGGATTGAAGTCGGGATGCCAGCGCTTGGCGAGGCGCCGGTAGGCGTCGCGGATCTCCGCATCGGAGGCGTGGCGGGAGACCCCGAGGATGTCGTAGAGGGAACGCCTCATGCCGACGGGCCCGTGCGGCGGGACCGGACGTTCCATGTTGCGGCCGCGGCCGGCGGCTTCAAGTCCCGTCCCCGGATCCCAGCACCCGCGCCCGGGGCGTCGCCGGGAGGCCGACGCTCGCCGCCACCGCCGGATGGACCAGCTCGCCCGCCGCCACGTTGAGGCCCTCGGCGAAACCCGGATCCGCCGAAAGCGCCCACCGCCAGCCGAGATCGGCCAGCCGCAGCACGTAGGGGAGGGTGGCGTTGTTGAGGGCGTAGGTGGAGGTGCGCGGCACCGCTCCCGGCATGTTGGTGACGCAGTAGTGGATCACGCCCTCCTCCACGTACACCGGATCGTCGTGGGTGGTGGGCCGCGAGGTCTCGGCCGTGCCGCCCTGGTCGATGGAGACGTCCACGAACACCGATCCCGGGCGCATGGCCCGCAGCATCTCGCGGGTGACGAGGCGGGGGGCGGCGGCCCCCGGCACCAGCACCGCCCCGATCACCAGATCGGCGTCCACCACGTGGGTCTCCACCGCCTCCACCGTGGAATAGATGGTGTTCAGCATGGGACCGAACTGGAGATCGAGCTCGTAGAGCCGCGGCAACGCGCGGTCCAGCACGTAGACCCGCGCCTCCATGCCCATGGCCACCCGCACCGCGTTGGTGCCGGCGGTCCCGCCGCCCAGCACCACCACCTTGGCCGCCTCCACGCCGGGCACGCCGCCCAGCAGGATGCCGCGCCCGCCCTGTTCCTTCTCCAGATAGTGGGCGCCCACCTGCACGCTCATGCGCCCCGCCACCTCGCTCATGGGAGCCAGCAGGGGCAGGCGGCCGGCGTCGTCCCGCACCGTCTCGTAGGCGATGGCCACGCAGCCCGAGGCCAGCAGCGCCTCCGTGAGGCGACGGTCGGCGGCGAGGTGCAGATAGGTGAACAGCACCAGATCCGGACGCAGGAAACGGTGTTCCTCGGGCAGCGGCTCCTTCACCTTCACCACCAGCTCCGCCCGCGACCACACCTCCGCGGCCTCGTCCACCACCACCGCACCGGCCCGCCGGTAGGCCTCGTCGTCGCAGCCGATGCCCTCGCCGCAGCCACGCTCCACCACCACCTCGTGGCCGTGGTGGACCAGCTCCCGCACGCTGGTGGGCGTGAGCCCGACGCGATGCTCCTGCACCTTGATCTCTCTCGGGACGCCGATGCGCATGGGCCCCTCCGGTTGCGCTCCCCGGGAAGGGGTGTAAGCTCGTCGCGATCCCGAGGCGAGACTCCCGTGGCGATCGTGCGACGCCTGGCGTGGCTCTTCGCCCTTCTCGCCGCCCTCGCGGCGGATCCCCTGCGCGCCGTGTCCCCGGGCGAACTGGCGGGTCGCTGGCGCGATGCCGGCGGCGGTCCGGTGGCGGAGTTCCGACTCCAGCCGGAGGACGGAGACCGCTTTCTGGTGACGGTCCGCTTCACCGACGGTGGACGCTGGGACCTGGAGTGCGTCCCCACCGGCCGGCCCGGCGTCTGGGCCGCCAGTTCCCCCACCGGCATGCTGGACTGGCTGTTCGCCCGCCGCCGCGGCGAACCCCTGGAGGGGGCGCCGCTGTTCTGGGCGCGGGCCGCGGCCGGTGGGGTCACGCTCGTCCTCTACCGTCTCGCCATCGCCCCCGACGGCGGCTTCCGCCTCGACCGTCTCGCCCTGACACCGGCCGCCGAGGGTCTCGACTACGACCTCCGCATCCTCGCCCACGACCGGGAGACCGTGCGCCTCGCCGGGAGGCTGGTGCGGTGAGACGGGCGGCCGCGTTCCTGCTGCTGGTCCTGGTGGCCTCCGCCCCCGCCGTCCGTGCCGCCGTCCCGCGGGACCTCTTCGGCACCTGGGTGGGCTACGCCACCGTCCTCGACGCCGCCGGCCAGGTGGTGGAGGAGCGGGAGCTGGACGTGGTGATCCGCCCCTTCGCCCGCCGCGGCTTCCGCATCCGCTGGACCAGCGTGACGCTGGTGGCGGGCCGCCGCGATCGTCCCGGCGTGGTGTGGCGGGAGAGCGCCGTCGCCTTCGTGCCGGCGCGGAGCGGCCGCTACTACGTGGAGGCCCCGCGCTTCGATCCCTTCCGCGAGCGGCCGCGCGACGAGGCGCCGGTGGAGGGGCGCCCGCTGCGCTGGGCGGTGGCGGGACCGCGGGGGCTCTTCGTCTATTCCTTCCAGATCCTCGAGGACGGACGCTTCGAGCTCCAGCGCTACCGCCGCTGGCGCGAGGGCGAGCGGCTGCGTCTCCTCTACGAACGCATCCTCGACGGCGAGGTGGTCAAGCGCATCGTGGGACAGGGCATCCGGGTGGCGGACTAGGACCATGGCCGCAGTCGACCGTCGCACGCTGCTCCTGGCGCTGGCCGCGGCGGGCCTCGCCGGAGGCTCCGGCTCCGCGCGGGCCGAGCGCATCCTCCGCATCGCCACCGGCGGTATCGCCGGGACCTACTACGTGGTGGGCAGTCTGGTGGCGGCGGTGGTGAGCGCGCCGGAGGGGGCCCGGCCGTGTGCCCGCGGCGGGAGCTGCGGCGTGCCGGGGCTGGTGGCGGTGGTGGTCTCCTCCCACGGCTCCGTCGCCAACATCGAGATGATCGAGGCCGGGACGGTGGAGAGCGGCTTCGTCCAGGCCGACACCGCCCACTTCGCCCGCGCGGGCCTGCCCCCCTTCGCCGACCGTCCGCGCCGGCGCCTGAGGGGCCTCGCCAAGCTCTACAACGAGACCCTCCACCTCTGCGTGCGGCCGGATTCGGGCATCCGCTCCGTCTACGACCTGCCGGGCAAGCGCATCGCCGTGGACGAGGAGGGATCGGGGACCCTCGTGGACGTGCGGCTGGTGCTCGCCGCCTACGGCCTCGACGAGAGGGACTTCGAGGCCCACTACGTCAAGCCGGTGGAGGCCCTGGCCCGCATGCGGGACGGCGCCCTCGACGGCTTCTTCGTGGTGGCCGGCCATCCCACGCCCAGCGTGGTGGAGGCGGTGACGGCGCTGCGGGCGGTGCTGGTGCCGGTGGACGACCCGCCGGTGGCGACGCTGCTGGAACGCTGGCCCTTCTTCGTCGCCGACCGCATTCCCGCCGACGCCTATCCCGGGCGGCCGGAGGTGCGCACCCTCGGCGTCGGCGCCCTCTGGCTGGTGCGCGACGACTTCGGCGAGGAGCTGGCCTACGGACTGCTGCGGGCCCTCTTCCACCCCTCCTCCCGCGAGCTGCTGGCCCGTGGTCATCCGCGGGCGGCCGACATCCGTCCGGAGACCGCCCTCGATTCGATGACCGTGCCGCTCCATCCCGGTGCCGCCCGCTACTATGCCGAGCACGGGCTCCTCGATGGACGCTGAGCCGGCCATCCGCGTCCGCAGCCTCGGCAAGTGCTACGACGGCCGCTGGGTGGTGCGCGACCTCGACTTCACCGTGCCCCGCGGGCGCGTGGTGGGGCTGCTCGGCACCAACGGCGCCGGCAAGACCACCACCATCGCCATGATCCTGGGGCTGCTGGTACCCTCCACCGGCGAGGTGCGGGTCTTCGGCCACCCCATGCCCCGCGCGCGCTACCGGGTGCTGCACCGCCTCAACTTCTCCAGCCCCTACGTGGACCTGCCGGGACGCCTGACCGTCCGCCAGAACCTCGCCGTGTACGCCCGCCTCTACGGCGTGCGCGATCCGGCGGCGCGCATCCGCGCCCTCGCCGAAGAGCTCGACCTCGGGGAGTTCCTCGACCGCCGCACCCACCGTCTCTCGGCCGGCCAGAAGACCCGCCTCGCCCTCGCCAAGGCGCTGATCAACGAACCGGACCTGCTGGTGCTGGACGAGCCCACCGCCTCCCTCGACCCGGACAGCGCCGACCGGCTGCGCGCCCACCTCGCCGCCTGGGCGGCCCGCACCGGCGCCAGCGTGCTGATGGCCTCCCACGACATGGCCGAGGTGGAGCGGCTGTGCCACGAGGTGCTGATCCTGCGGGCGGGCCGCCTCGTGGCCCGCGGGCGGCCGGCGGAGCTGGCGCGTCGCTACGGGGTGCGGGACATGGAGGGCGTCTTCCTCGCCATCGCCCGCGACCGGGAGGCCCGCCGTGCCCCGGCCTGAGGTGCGGGGCGTGCGCGCCTCCCTCGGCCGGGTGGCCGCCATGATCCTGCGCCACTGGTATCTGCTCACCAGCTCCTGGCCGCGGGCGCTGGAGCTGGTCTACTGGCCCACCGTCCAGATCACCCTCTGGGGCTTCATCACCCTCTATCTGGCGGAGGCCGGCGGCTCGCCCCTCGCCCGCGCCGGCCTCGCCTTCCTCGCCGCCGTGCTGCTGTGGGACACCTTCTTCCGCGGCCAGCTCGGCGTGTCCCTGGCCTTCCTCGAGGAGATGTGGGCGCGCAATCTCGGGCATCTCTTCGTGAGCCCGCTGCGGCCCTTCGAACTGGTCCTCTCCCTCTTCGCCATGAGTCTGGTGCGGACCCTCATCGGCGTGGGCGGTGCGGCGACGCTGGCGATCCCCATCCACGGCTTCGACGTCACCGCCGTGCTGGGGCCGGCGCTGGTGCTGTTCTTCGGGGGCAATCTGCTGTTCGGCTGGGCGCTCGGGCTGGTGGTGGCGGCTCTGGTGCTGCGGCTCGGCCTCGGCGCCGAGGGGCTGGCCTGGGCACTGGTGTTCCTGATCCAGCCGGTGGCGGCCGTCTTCTACCCGCTCGCAGTGCTGCCGGCGCCGCTGCAGTGGATCGGCGCCGCCCTGCCGCCGGCCCACGTCTTCGAGGGGATGCGCGCGCTGGTGCTGGAGGCGCGCTTCGCCGGCCGCGAGCTGGTCCTGGCCTTCGCCCTCGACGTCCTATGGCTCGCCGTCGCCGGTCTCGTCTTCGCCCGGCTGGTGGAGAGCGCCCGCCGCCGCGGTCTCTTCCTCCAGGTCGGGGAGTGACAGCACCAGCGCCGAGAGCTGGAGGCCGAAGCGTCGCTCACCCCGCAGCCGGCTGCGGCGATGGCTGAAGAAGCGTTCGGCCTCGGCGCAGGTATCGCGCCCCAGCACCTCCACCCGTCCCGCCTCGAGGCCGCAGGCGCGCAGCACCGCCGCCGCCGCCCCGGCGAGATCGAACCACCAGCGCCCGGACATCTGGCCGGGGCGGAAATGGGCGGCGAGGGCCGGATCGTGGCCGCAGACCGCCGCATGGACGTCCGGGCCCACCTCGTAGGAGGCGACGCCGATGCAGGGGCCCACCGCCGCCCGCAGCTCCCGCACCCGGCTGCCGCGTCGCACCAGCGCTTCCACCGCCGCCTCGATCACCCCCGCGGCGAGGCCCCGCCAGCCGGCATGCACCGCCGCCGCCCGCGGCCCGAAGGGGTCCACGATCAGGAGCGGGGCGCAGTCGGCGGTGGTGACGCCGATGGCGAGATCCGGCCGTTCCACCACCAGCGCGTCGGCCTCCGGCGCGCGGTCCGGCGGGAAGGGCCGATCCACCACCGCCACCGTCCGGCCGTGCACCTGCCGGGCGGTGAGCAGCCGCTCCGGCGCCACGCCGAGGACGCGGGCGACGCGGGCCCGGTTCTCCCGCACCCGCGCCGGATCGTCGCCCGAGCGCGGACCCACGTTGAGGCTGGCGAAGGGGCCGGTGCTGACGCCGCCGCGGCGGCCGAAGAAGCCGTGGCGCACCCCCACCGCCCGCAGCACGTCCGCCGTCAGCCGCTCGACCATCGCTCGTCCCCGCCGAAGCCGGGCGGCGGCGGATCACCGGGCGCGCCGAGGGCGAGGACCTTGAAGCGCTCGCCCATGGCGGCGGGATCCACCAGCCGCGCCACACCCGCCTCCAGCTCCGCCCGCCGTCCGGGGGCCGCCGCCACCAACCGGGCGAGGCGCGCGCGCACCCCGAGCCGCAGCAGCCAGGCCCCCTGCGGCAGCGGCCCGAAGGCGCGGGCGCCGGCCTCCTCGGCGGCGCGGGCGAGGGCGGCGAAGTCCACGAGGGAGGAAATGTCGGCCTCGCCCGGCGTGGCCAGCGGATCCACCCGCCGGTGGCGGGACACCGCCTGGAGACTGTCGCCGAAGTCGCCGCCCTTCTCGCCGTAGTCGATCACGAGAGCGAGTCCGCCGCCGGCGGCGAGGCGGGCGGCGAGCCCCGCCGCCACCGCCTCCCGCGCCGGCGAGACCTCCACCACCCCCTCCCGCACCGCCGCCGGCAGCCGCAGCGCCTCGCGCGGGACCGCCCGCCCGAGGGTGAAGACGAAACGACCGCGTGTCTCGTCGAAGGTCACCAGCCGCTCGCGCACGCCCGCCTCCGTCACCACGAACTGGCGGACGGGCAGGGCGTCGAAGAACTCGTTGGCGACGGCGAAGAGGGGGAGATCGTCCGGCACCTCCTCCGGATCCCGCACCGGCCGGAGCGGCAGCGTCGCCAGCCGCTCCCGCTGGAGGGCGGCGAGACGACGGCTGCGCTCCACCGTCACCACCTCCACCACCGCCTCGCGGAAGCCGGGGACGGTGCCCGCCGCCCGCCACAGATCGACCAGCAGCGTGCCGCGGCCGGGGCCGTAGTCCACGAGCCGCACCGGCCGGGGGCATCCCAGGGCCCGCCAGTGGGCGGCCAGCGCCAGCCCCACCAGCTCGCCGAAGACCTGGGAGATCTCCGGCGCCGTGACGAAATCGCCGGCGGCCCCGATGGTCTCGGCCCGCTCGTAGTAGCCGTCGCGATGGGCGGCGCAGAGGGCCATGAAGCGGGCCACGTCCAGCGGCCCGTGGAGACGGATCAGCTCGCGCAGCAGATGGGCGAGCGGACGGCTCAACTCCGGCGCTCCCGAACCCGCCACAGCAGCCAGGCCCCCGCCGCCACCAGCGGCAGCGAGAGGATCTGCCCCATGGTGACGACGCCCAGGAGATAGCCGAGCTGGGGATCGGGCTCGCGGAAGAACTCCACGGTGATGCGGGCGAGCCCGTAGCCCAGCAGGAAGACGCCGGCGAGCAGGCCACGACGCCGGGACTCGTCGATCCGCCATGCCAGCGCCTGCATCACGGCGAACAGCACCAACCCCTCGAGGGCGGCCTCGTAGAGCTGGCTCGGATGGCGCGGCACGTCGCCGGCGGCCGGGAAGATCACCGCCCAGGGCACGTCGGTGGGCCGCCCCCACAGCTCGCCGTTCACGAAATTGGCGACGCGTCCGAAGAACAGGCCGAGGGGCGCCACCGCCGCCACCAGATCGAACACCTCGAGGGGAGGCACCCGCCACTTGCGCGCCGCCCACAGGGCCGCCGCCATCACGCCCAGGAGACCGCCGTGGAAGGACATGCCGCCCTTCCAGACGGCCACGATCTCGAGCGGCCGTTCCAGATAGTGGGGCAGATTGTAGAACAGCACGTAGCCGAGGCGCCCGCCCACCACCACGCCGATGGTGGCGTGGAAGAGGAAGTCGTCCACGAACGCCGGCGACAGCGACCAGCCGGGCCGGCGCACCAGCCGCCGGGCCAGCCACCAGCCCAGCAGCAGACCGGCCAGATAGGCCAGCGCGTACCAGCGGATCACCAGCGGCCCCAGTTCGACGGCCACCGGATCGAAGGCGGGGAAGGGAATGGCGAAGAGCGGCACGGCCTCTCCCGCTGCGGCACCGCCCGCCATGTGGCGGCCGCCGTCCGTGCCGGCAAGCGCCATCCCCCTCGACGCCCCGCCGTCGTCGGGCCACACTGGCGCGGGAGCGGGGGAGGAGACGGGAGATGCTGCGGCCCAACGCCATGAAGGCGCGGCTCGCCGCCGGCGGGGCGGTGAGCGGGATGTGGGTGCAGTCGGGCAGCCCGGTGGCGGCGGAGATCGCCGCCCGCGCCGGCTTCGACGTGGTGCTCATCGATCTCGAACACGGTCACGGCGACCTCGACCGGCTGGTCCACATGATCCGCGCCGTCCAGACCACGTCCGCCACCGCCATGGTGCGGGTGCCGGGCAAGGATCCCTTCACCATCGGCCGGGTGCTGGATGCCGGTGCAGAGGCGGTGCTGATCCCGCTGGTGGCCGACGCCCGCGAGGCCGAGCGGGTCGCCGCCTTCTGCCGCTATCCGCCGCGCGGCGTTCGCGGCTACGCCTGGCCGGTGATCCGGGCGAGCGGCTACGGCCTCCATCCGGACCGCTTCGCCCGGGCGAACGACGAGGTGCTGGTGGCGGTGCAGATCGAGACGGCGACGGCGGCGGCCGAGGCCGCGGCCATCGCCGCCCTCGGGGAGGTGGACCTCCTGTTCGTGGGGCCCATGGATCTGGCCGGCAGTCTCGGCCATCCCGGCGATCCCGCCCGTCCCGAGGTGCGCGAGCTGATCCGCACCGTCGAGGAGGCGGTGCGGGATTCCGGCAAGCCCCTCGGAACCATCGTGCGGCCCGACGCCGATGCGGCGACCCTGCTGGCCCGCGGCTACCGCTTCGTGATGGCGGCGAGCGACGTGGTGCTGCTGGCCCAAGGAGCCGCGGCGGTGGCCCGGGAGCTGCGGCGGCTGTGCGAGGACGGGTCCGGGCGATGAGCGCCGGAGAGGGGAGTCCGCCGCTGCCGCCGGTGTGGGACGCCCACAGTTGCGTGCCGCTGCATCCGGATTTCGACCTCGCCGCCCTCGCCCGTCACCGCGCCGCCGGCTGCCGCTTCGTCTCCGTCAACGTGGGGATGGACCTCAACCCGCCGGAGCAGATCCTGCAGGTGCTGGCGAGCTTCCGCCGCCAGCTCGCGGCCCGGCCCGATCTGTTCCTGGCGGCGGAAACGGCGGCGGACGTCACGCGGGCGGTGCGCGAGGGGAAGCTGGCCGTCGCCTTCGACCTCGAGGGCGGGCGGGTGCTGGCCGGCCGCCCGGACATGGTGTTCCTGTTCCGCGATCTCGGCGTCCGCCAGATCCACCTCGCCTACAATCGCGACAACGAGCTGGGCGGCGGCTGCTACGGGGCCGACGTGCCCCTCACGGCGACGGGGCGGGCGGTGGTGCGGGCCGTCCACGAGGCGGGACTGTTCATGGATCTCTCCCACACCGGCCGGCGCACCAGCCTCGACATCCTCGACCTCGCCCTGGGGCCGGTGGTCTTCAGCCACGCCAACCCCCGCGCCCTGCGGGACGATCCCCGCAACGTGGAGGACGAACGCATCCGCCTGTGCGCGGAGAGCGGCGGCGTCTTCTGCGTCACCGGCGTCGGCCGCTTCCTGCCGGACCCCGCCGCCTCCGCCGCCGCCATCGCCGACTGCATCGACCATGTGGTGGAGCTGGTCGGCCCGGCCCACGTGGGCCTGTCGCTGGACTTCGAGTATCCGGCGGACGGGCTCGACGACCGCCCCACCGCCTTCCGTCCGGACCTCGCCTACGATCCGGCCGACTGGTGGCCGCCCGCCTTCGGCTACGGCGACGGCATCCGCGGCATCCGCATCGCGCCGCCGGAGCGGATCCCCGCCATCGCCCGCGAGCTGCGGCGCCGCGGCTATGGCGAGGCGGATCTCGCCGCCATCCTCGGCGGCAACATGCACCGGCTGGCGGCCCGCCTCTGGCGGGCCGGACATACCCCGAGGCTCGCCGGGGTCGATCCCGCTGGTCGCGACGGCTCCGACCGCTCAGGGTAAAGAAAGGGTTGACCATCGAGCGGGACCATGGAGCCCGAGGTGCGGGTGGTGCCGGTGACGGAGATCCTCGGACCGGACGGTCGCGCCCGCCGCCCCGAGCGGCGGGCCCGGCCGGGTCCGTTCCGGCCCTATGCCCCGCCGCGGCCGTGCCCCGAGGGTGTCCGCGAGCGCCGCCGCCGGCCGCGGCCACCGGGCGAGCCACGCCGGGGCGAACGCCTCGATCTGCGGGTGTGAGGCCGCTCAGCGGGTGAGGAAGGGATCGGGCTGGACCTTGGCGAAGGGCAGGTCCGCCTCCGTCCACACCCGTTCCACCTCGTGGACGTGGACCTCCTGGGCGCCGGCGCGGGTCAGGATCTCCCGCGCCTTCGTCTCCTCGGCGGGATCGCGCACCGCCACCAGCAGCACCAGCCCTCCGGCTTCCAGGAGCTGTTCCACCCGCTCGGCCCAGCGCCGCTCCACCCAGCGCGCGAGCAGACCGCCGATGCCACCGCCCACCGCCCCGCCGGCCAGGGCCGCGGCGATGGCGGCGGCGAGGCCGCCACCCGTGGCGACGATGGGCCCCAGCGCCACGAAACTGCCCACCGCGGCGAGGATGCCGGCGAGGTCCACCTCCACCATCTCCCGGTCCTCGTCGGTGAGCGGCGCGTCCGTGGGTGCCCGGGGCGATTCCTCCACCTCGCGGATGTCGCGGATCGGCCGCCCCAGCCGCCGCTCGGCCTCGGCCTTGGAGGTGATCATGTTGATCCGGGCGCGGTCGAAGCCGGCGCCCTCGAGCTCGTGGACGGCCGCCTCCAGCCCCGCCCAGTCGTGGAACAGGCCGGCCACCTCCCGCACCCGTGCGGTGGCGATCACGCGCTCCGTCATCTCCCTGCCTCCCGTCCGTCTCCTTCCCGCATATGGGGATGCGCGAGGGGCACCGGGAGGTGGGACGGGTCCCGCCATGCGGCGACGCGCGGCCGGAGGTCGCAACGCCACGGTCTCCGTTCCCATCACCGGATGGCGACGGGAGTGGCTCCCGTCGCCCGTCCTCCGGTCATCCGCCGAGGGTTCGGTGAGGCGGGAGCGGGCGGGTCCGCGGCGCCGGACTCAGGCGCTCGTGAGGGGTGCGGGATCCAGCAGTTCGAGCACCGCTTCGGGATCGTCGAGGCCGGCCAGCGCCGCCGGCAGCTCGCGGCGCACGAACCAGCGGGCGAGCTGCGGCCAGTGGCGCCCGGCCGGATCGCGGTGCGCCGCCCGCGCGCCGCGGGCCAGAAGGAAGGCGCCGAGGGTGGCGGCGAAGGCGTGGAGATAGGGTACGGCCACCGCCTCGCGGGCATCGGCCCCGGCGGCCTGCAGCGCCCGCGTCGTCCGCTCCAGACGGCCGAGGGCGTCCTCGAGCGCCGGTGCCATCTCCGCCGTCGTCCCGCGGCGGAGGCTGTCCAGCTCGTCGCGGAGTTCTCCGAACAGCCGCCAGGGCAGCGTCCCGTCCTCGACGGTGAGCTTGCGGCCCACCAGATCGCGGGCCTGGATGCCGTTGGTGCCCTCGTAGATGGGGGTGATGCGCACGTCGCGGTAGAACCGGGCGATGCCCGTCTCCTCGATGAAGCCGGCGCCGCCGTGCACCTGGAGGGCGGTGGAGCAGATGTCCACCGCCTGGTCGGTGCACCAGGCCTTGACCAGCGGCGTCAGCAGGGCGACGCGGCCGGCGGCCGCCCGCCGCACCTCCGCGTCCGGATGGTGGTGCTGGAGATCGGTGGCGGCCTTGGCGAGATAGCAGAGGGCGCGCATGGCGGCGATGCGGGCGCGCATGGAGAGCAGCATGCGCCGCACGTCCGGATGCTCGACGATGGGAACCCGCCTTCCGCCCCGCACGCCCTGCACCCGCTCGTGAGCATAGGCGAGGGCGCGCTGGAAGGCGGCCTCGGCCAGCCCCAGCCCCTCGATGCCCACGGCGATGCGGGCGTTGTTCATCATGGTGAACATGCAGCGCATGCCCTCGTGGGGGCGACCGACGAGAAAGCCGACGGCCCCCTCCCGTTCGCCGTAGACCATGACGCAGGTGGGGCTGCCGTGGATGCCCAGCTTGTGCTCCAGTTTCACGCAGCGCATGTCGTTGCGCGCGCCGGGGCGGCCGTCGGCGTCGGGCAGACACTTGGGCACCAGGAACAGGGAGATGCCGCGGGTGCCCTCGGGCGCGCCGGGCAGGCGGGCGAGCACGAAATGGACGATGTTCTCCGCCATGTCGTGCTCGCCGAAGGTGATGAAGATCTTCTGGCCGAAGATGCGGAAGCGGTCGCCGTCGGGTTCGGCGCGGGTGCGCAGCGCCCCCACGTCGGAGCCGGCGTGGGGCTCCGTGAGGCACATGGCGGCGGTCCACGTGCCCGGGACCAGCTTCGGCAGGTACAGCCGCTTCTGCTCCTCACCCCCGTGGGCGAGCAGCGCCTCGATGCCCGCCTGGGTGAGGAGGGGGCACAGCTCGAAGGTGGTGTTGGCGGCGTTCCAGATCTCCGCCACCGCCGCGTCCACCAGCCAGGGCAGCCCCTGACCGCCCCATTCCGGCGGGAACGCGAGCCCGTTCCAGCCGCCCTCCACGAAGCGGCGGTAGGCCTCGGGGAAGCCGGGCGGCGTCACCACCCGCTCCCCCTCGAGGCGGGCGGGACGGGTGTCGGCCACCGGCGCGAGGGGCAGCAGTTCCCGGACGGCGAAGCGGCCCGCCTCCTCCAGCACCTGGCGCACCAGCTCCACGTCCATCCCGGCGAAGGCCTCGAGCGCCAGCACCGCATCGAGCCCGGCGACGTGGCGCTGGACGAAGAGCATCTCCTCCACCGGCGGCCGGTACGCGCTCATCACCCACCTCCCCGCGGCGACCGCGTCCCTCTCTGCCCCAGGCGTGTGCGTCGCACAAGCGCCGCCCCCGGGTCGCGGAGCGGGACGACGGGCTTCACGCCTTCGGATCGGCGGCGTCAGGGGTGGTGCGGGCGGGCGCGGGCCCGTCGCACGGGCCGGCCCCTTCCAGTGCGTGCGGCGTGCGCACCACCGCCTCGGGCAGCAGACGCACCACCGCCGTGGCCAGATGGCGCCCGGTCTCCACCACCTCCGGCACCACCACCGTGGCCCCGAGATCGAGATAGCCCGCCACCTCCTCCTCCAGGTGGGCCCGCACCAGCACCGGTTTCTCCGGGAAGAGATAGCGGACGAAGGCCATCACCCGGCGGGTCCGGGCCGGACCGTCGAGGGCCAGCACCAGGGCCCGCGCCCCGGCCAGACCCACGTCGTCCAGCACGTCGGGCTGGGTGACGTCGCCGTAGTAGAAGGGCAGGCCGCGCCGGCGTGCCGCCTCCACCCGGCGGGGATCCAGATCGAGGCCCAGCACCGGCACCCCCGCCTGCTGCAGACACTCCGCCACCTGACGCCCGACGCTGCCGGCACCGGCCACCACCACGTGGCCCGCGAGCGCCGGTGCCTCGGCGGTGGTGACGGCCCGCGGCGGCGGTTCCGGCACCGCCGCGAGGCGTCGCAGCGCCCAGCCGGCGAGGAGCGGGGTGAGGGCCATGCCGAGGGCGACGGCGAGGGTCACGGGCTCGGCCAGCCCCGCCGGCAGCAGACCGTGGGCACCGGCGGTGGCCAGCAGCACGAAGGCGAACTCGCCGCCCTGTCCCAGCAGCGCGCCGAGGGCCAGCGCCCGGCGGAGATCGAAGCCGAAGGGTCGGGCCAGCGCCGCCACCAGGGCGCCCTTGACGAGATAGAGTCCGACGGCGAGGGCCAGCACCCGGGGCCAGACGGCGAGGGCCGCCGTCAGATCGAGCCGCAGGCCCACGCTCAGGAAGAACAGGCCCACCAGCAGACCGCGGAAGGCCCGGATGTCGGCCGCCACCTTGTGGCGATAGCCGCTCTCGGCCAGCACCATGCCGGCCAGCAGCCCGCCGAAGGCCAGCGACAGCCCGGCCACCTCCGCCGCCAGCGCGAAGCCGAGGGCGATCAGCAGCGACAGGCCCACCATCAGCTCGTCGAGGCCGAGGCGGGCGATGTGGCCGTAGGCGGTCTCCAGCGGCCGGCGGGCGAAGGCGAGGGCGAGGGCACTCACGAGGCCGCCGGCCAGCAGGGTGCGCAGCGCGGCGAGCCCGGCCTCGTCGCGTCCGGCCAGCGCCAGCACCGCCACCAGCATGGGCGCCACCGCCAGGTCCTGGAGGATCAGCACGGCGAAGGCGGTGCGGCCGAGACGGCTCGACAGCAGCCCGCGGTCGGCGAGGAAGCGCACCACCACGGCGGTGGAGGAGAGGGCCAGCGCCATGGCGAGCACGAGGGCGGGCACGGCGGCGAGGCCCAGCAGCAGCGCCATCCCGAAGAGGAGGAGGACGGTGGTGCCGATCTGCAGCAATCCGAGGGCGAGGGGACGCGTGCCGATGCTCCGGATCCGGGGCAGCGGCAGCTCCAGTCCCACGGCGAAGAGCAGGAAGACGACGCCGAATTCGGCGAGGGCGTCCACCAGCGGAGTGGCGTGGAGCAGTCCCAGCACCGCCGGGCCCACCAGCACGCCGGCGGCGAGATAGCCCAGCACCGGCCCGAAGCCGAGCCGTACGCTGGCGGCCACGCAGGCGAGGGCCGCGAGGATCACCAGCAGCAGGGCGGCGAGGCCGGAGGTGGGGGCCACGGCGGGACGGCTCGTCGGGTCCTTCCCCCGCTCACCTAGGGCGGAGGGCGTCCAGCGGAAGCGGGATGCGGAGCGATGGCGCGGATCCGGGTCTCAGGTGTCACCGGCACCGGCGTCGAGGGCGGCCCGCCGCAGGCGGTCGCGGATGGCCTCGCCCAGTCCCTCGCCCGGTATGGGCATCACGGCGATGGCCCGCACGTCGCTCGCGTCCAGCTCCCGCAGCATGCGGAAGAGATTGCGGGCGGCCTCGGCGAGATCGCCCCCGGGCGAGAGATTGCGCACCACCCGCGCCCCCTCCGGCAGGTCGCGGCCGAAGGCGAGCAGCCCCTCGTCCGGGGCCACCGTGCGCGCATCGAGCCGCAGCGGCTTGCTCGGGGCATAGTGGCGGCCGACCAGACCGGGAGAACGGGGCGGCTCGTGCCCGCGCGGGTCCACCACCGGTCCGATCACCTTTTCGATCGTCTCCCGCGGCAGGCCGCCCGGACGCAGCAGCAGCGCCCGCGCCGGCTCCGACAGGTCCACCACCGTGCTCTCGACCCCGACGGGACAGGGACCGGCGTCCACCACCGCCTCGATGCGGCCGGCGAGATCGGCCAGCACGTGGGCGGCGGTGGTGGGGCTGGGCCGGCCGGAACGGTTGGCGCTGGGGGCGGCCACCGGTCGCGCCACCCGCAGCAGCAGGGCACGGGCCACGGGATGGGCCGGCACCCGCACCGCCACCGTGGCCAGTCCCGCCGTCACCGCCGGGGCGATGGCGGCCTCCGGGCGCAGCCGCAGCACCAGGGTGAGCGGTCCCGGCCAGAAGGCGCGGGCCAGGGCCCGGGCGCGGGCGTCGAACACGGCGAAGGCCGCGGCCGCCTCCGGCTCGCCCAGATGGACGATGAGGGGATTGCGGGCGGGCCGGGCCTTAGCGGCGAAGATGCGCCGGGCCGCCGTCCCGTCGTCGGCCAGAGCCCCGAGACCGTAGACCGTCTCGGTGGGAAAGGCGACGAGACCACCGGCGCGGAGGATCTCCGCCGCCTCGGCGAGGTCGGCCTCGGTGGTCCCGAGAAGGCGCGTGGTCACCGCTCTCCGTCGACGACATCCGCGGGCCGCGGCCGCCGCAGGAGCTCGCGCAGGGCGGCCACCAGCCCGATCTTCACCAGATCGCCCGGCAGGAAGGGCAGCAGACCGAGCCGGATCGCCGCCTCCGCCCCCACGAAGCCCGCGAGCCAGGCGAGGCCGGCCCCGTAGATGGCGAGGGAGCCCAGCAGCATGGCCGCGAGGGCGCCGACGATACCGACACCGCGCTCGGCGGCGCGTCCGGCGATCCAGGCGGCGGCGAGGAAGCCCACGAGATAGCCGCCCGTCGGACCCAACATGTAGGGCAGCCCCAGGCCCTTTTCCGGTGTGCCGGCGAAGACGGGAAGACCGGCCGCGCCCTCGGCCAGATAGAGGGCGACGGTGGCGAGGGCGAGGCGGGAGCCGCAGGCGAAGCCCAGGAGGAAGACGGCCGCCGTCTGGAGGGTCATGGGCACCGGCCAGAAGGGCACCTGGATCTTCGCGGAGGCCCAGAGCAGAAGGCTTCCCGTCACGGCCAGCACGAGGGCGCGCAGGGCGGCGGCGGGACCGCGGGCCGGGCGCCAGAGACGGTCGACGGGCAGGACGGTGTGGGACGGCATGGACCTCTCTCCTTGCTCCCGTGGAAGGACGGCGACGGTTCAGGATGTGCGGCCGAGGGCCCGCCAGCCGATGTCGCGGCGGCAGAAGCCCTCGGGCCAGTCGAGGAGATCCACGGCCTCGTAGGCCCGTCGGCACGCCTCCTCGAGGGTGGCGCCGAGGCCGGTGACATCGAGCACCCGGCCGCCGACGGCGAGCCAGCGGTCCCCCTCGCGGCGGGTGGCGGCGTGGAAGACCAGCACCCCCTCCCGCCCCTCCAGCCGCTCGAGCCCGCGGATCTCGGTGCCCTTCGGATGATCGCCGGGATAGCCGCGGCTCGCCAGCACCACGGTGAGGGCGTGTTCGGGACCGAAGCGCACCCCCACGTGGGCGAGGCCGCCCTCGGCCGCGGCCAGGGCGATCTCGCCGAAATCGCTCATGAGCCGCGGCAGCACCACCTGGGCCTCGGGATCGCCGAAGCGGACGTTGAATTCCAGCAGCCTCGGTCCCGCCTCGGTGAGCATGAGGCCGGCGTAGAGGATCCCGCGGTAGGGCGTGCCCGCCTCGGCGAGCGCCCGCACCGCCGGCTCGACGATCCGCGCCATCGCCTCGGCGGTGCGGTCCGCGTCGAGGACGGGGGTGGGCGAATAGGCACCCATGCCGCCGGTGTTGGGGCCGCGGTCGCCGTCGAAGGCGCGCTTGTGGTCCTGGGCGGTGCCGAGCTCGCGGACGGTGGTCCCGTCGGTGACGGCGAACAGGCTCGCCTCCTCGCCGGCCAGATACTCCTCCACGAGCACGGTGCGCCCCGCCTCGCCGAAGGCCCCGCCGAAGGCGGCCTCCAGCGCCTCCAGCGCCTCCGCCACCGTCTCCGCCACCACCACCCCCTTGCCGGCGGCGAGGCCGTCGGCCTTGACCACCACCGGCGCCCCGTGGCGGCGGATCCAGGCGCGGGCGGCCTCCGCCTCCGCGGCCCGGAACACCCGGGCCTCGGCGGTGGGGATGCCGGCCCGACGACAGATCTCCTTGGCGAAGGCCTTGGACCCCTCCAGCCGGGCGGCGGCGGCGGTGGGCCCGAGGGCGGGGATGCCCGCGGCCTCCAGTCGGTCCACCAGCCCCGCCACCAGCGGCGCCTCGGGCCCCACCACCACCAGGTCCACCGCCCGGCGGCGGGCGAGGTCCACGAGACCGTCGAGATCGTGGACCGGCACCGGCACGCACTCCGCCTCGCGGGCGATCCCGTCGTTGCCGGGTGCGCAGATCACCTCGTCGAAGAGGGGCGAGGCGGCGAGCGCCCAGCAGAGGGCGTGCTCGCGCCCGCCCGAGCCCACCACCAGCACGCGCATGGGCGAGACCTCCTTCCGCCGCGCCGGAAGTAAGCGCCGTGCACGCGAGGGACAAGCGGACGGCCCGGGCCGGGGGGACGCCCGCGGTTCAGGCCTCGAAGGCGGGATCCACCGGCACCCCGAGGGCTTGGGCGAGACGGTTGGTCTGGGCGGCCATGGCCACCACCGCCAGCAGCTCGCCGTACATGCGCGCGTCCATGCCGCGGGCGCGGGCGGCGGCGGTGTGGCTGGCGATGCAGTAGGTGCAGCCGTGGGCGATGCTCACCGCGAGATAGATCAGTTCCTTGGTGAGGGGATCGAGGGCGCCCGGCGCCATCACCGCCTTGAGCCGCTCCCAGGTGGCGCGCAGCAGCGGCGGATCCACCGCCAGCGCCTTCCAGAAATTGTTGACGTCGGGGACACCGCGGGTGCGCTTGATGTCGTCGAAGACGGCCCGCACCTCGGGCGGAGCCTCCTCGTACTCGATCAGCCGGGCCATGGGGACCTCCCCTTTCCTCGCCGCGGACACGACCGTCGGCGAGGGTGCGGATCGCCCCGCCCGCGGTCAAGGCCCGGCGCGGTCCCTCAGGCCGACACCGGCGTCCGCGGCGGCGCCGCACCGGACACGGCCTTCCGGGAGGACTCCTCCGGCTGCGGCCGGCGGCGTCCTCCCGTCGCGGGTTCGGGACGGCGCAGGTGACGGGGCAGCGACTGCGCATAGGCGATGCCCGCGAGCGCCGCATAGGTCACCGCCATGCCGGGGATCTGGAGGGAGAAGTCCACGAGCGCGTGGACCGCCACCAGCACGGCGGCACTCACCCCCACCAGCGGAAAGATGCGGTTGCGCCGGCGCGTGCGCAGGCCGCGCCAGGTGCGGAGGAACACCAGCAGCGGGCCCAGATAGAGCAGCAGGGTGGCGGGCAGACCGAGCTCGACGGCGTGCTCCAGATAGGTGTCGTGGGCGCGGTCCCAGTAGCCGGGAATGCGCGCGTCGCGGTAGAGCTGGAAGGTGGCGGCCCAGCCGCCGAGGCCGTGGCCGGTCCACGGCCGGTCGGCGATCATCTCCAGCGCCCGCGCATACATGACGGTCCGGGGATTGTCGACGGTATCCGCCTGCATCAGGCGAGCGAAGGTGACGTCGCCGGCGAGCCACAGCACCCCGCCCACGAAGAGGGCGAGGGCGGCGAGGGCGGCCGCGGCGGCGAGGGGACGCGGGCGGGCGGCGGCGAGGGCTCCGCCCACGAACACCAGGAAGGCCACCGCCAGCGACAGGAAACCGCCGCGCGAGCCCGTCAGCAGATGGGCGGTGAAGACCAGCAGCAGCCCCACCAGCAGCGGCCCGCGCCGCCCCAGGATCTCCTCGCCGAGGGTGACCAGCCGCCGGCGGAGGTCGGTGAGGGAGCCCGCCCGCATCACGCGCTCGAACAGCAGCGCCAGCCCCAGCAGCACACCGAGACCGGTGTAGGTGGCGAAGGTGTTGCGGTTGATGAAGGTCCCCGTCACGTAGCCGGCATAGGCCTTGGGCCCCTCTTCCCACAGCACCGTCTTCCAGCCGGCGAAATGATTGAGAAGACCATAGGCCGCCTCGAGGGCGATCACGACGAAGAGAAGGCGGAAGAGGTCGCGGGCCCGCGCCCCCTCGCGGGCCTGGTGGAAGGCGAGGAGGAAGACGGCCCCGTAGGCCAGAAGGCGCACGGCATTGTCGCGGCTGCCCTCGGGCGAGACCGCCACCGTCGGCGCCGCCTCGAGCCCGCTCGCCGCCACGTCGCGCCAGACGGGATGGGCGAGGTCCGCGAGGAGGGGGAGCGGGGTGCCCTGGACCAGTCCCCAGCCCACGGCGGCGAGGAAGGCGGCGGCGGCGATCCGGAGCTCCCACGGCCAGGGCAGGGGACGACCGCGATCCAGCACCACCGCCAGCAGCCCGAGGCCGGCCAGCACCGCCAGCAGGTGCCAGGCCCAGGGCAGGAAGCTGCCGTAGGGCAGGGGCGCCCAGACCAGGAGGATCACCAGCAGCGGCCGTGCCAGCCGATCGCCCAGGGTCCGCATCCTCGGCGCTTCTCCGCTCCGCGGGCTCGACCGGCGTTTAGAGGCCGCATCGGCATCGGGCAACCACCGGTGGCCGGACACCCGCCGCTCCCGTCCCGCCCTTCACAGGCCGGCCGCGCCCCTCTACAAGCGGGACGGGCTCGGCGAAGGATCCGGTCGGTGGAGCGCATGTCCTGGTGGGCGGGCGGAGCGCTCGCCTCGGTGGTGGGTTTCGCCCTCACGGTCTGGCCGGTGACGGCGACGGCGGCGGTGGAGGGTTTCGCCCTCGATGGCGGCACACTCTCCCTCTGGTGGGCCATCCCCTTCGCCGGCATCCTGCTGTCCATCGCCGTCTTCCCGCTGGTGGCCCCGGTCTTCTGGCACCACCACTTCGGCAAGGTGAGCCTGTTCTGGGCCCTCGCCATCCTGGTGCCCATGACCGCCGCTCACGGCTTCGGCTTCACCCTCTACGAGCTGCTCCACACGGCGCTGCTCGAGTACATCCCCTTCATCATCCTGCTGTTCTCCCTCTTCACCGTCACCGGCGGCATCCGCGTGGCCGGTTCGGTGGTGGGCACGCCCGCCTTCAACACCGGCCTCCTCGCCCTCGGCACGATGCTGGCGAGCTGGATGGGCACCACCGGCGCCGCCATGGCCCTGATCCGCACCCTGCTGCGGGCCAACGCCTGGCGCCGTCACCGCGCCCACGTGGTCGTCTTCTTCATCTTCCTCGTGGCCAACATCGGCGGTTCCCTCACCCCGCTGGGCGATCCGCCGCTGTTCCTGGGCTTCCTCAAGGGCGTGCCCTTCTTCTGGCCGACGGTCCACATGTTCCTGCCCATGCTCTTCGTGGCGGGGATCCTGCTGCTGGTCTTCTGGCTGCTGGACCTGTGGTACGTCCGCCACGAGGAGAAGCCGCCACCGCGGGAAGTGGACGAGCCCATCCACATCGAGGGCTGGCACAATTTCTTCTTCCTCGCCGGCATCGTCGGCGCGGTGCTGCTGAGCGGCGTCTGGCGACCGGGCATCACCTTCGAGATCTACCACGTGGAGGTGGAGCTGCAGAACCTGGTGCGCGATCTGCTGCTGCTCGCCTTCGCCGGCCTCTCCTGGATCACCACGCCGCCGGAGGTGCGGGAGGCCAACGACTTCACCTGGTTCCCCATCCAGGAGGTGGCCAAGCTCTTCGCCGGCATCTTCGTCACCATCATCCCCGTCATCGCCATGCTCAAGGCCGGCACCGAGGGCGTGCTGGCGCCCGTGGTGGCGCTGGTCACCCGCCCCGACGGCACGCCGAACGACGCCATGTACTTCTGGGTGACGGGGATCCTCTCCAGCTTCCTCGACAACGCGCCCACCTATCTCGTGTTCTTCAACGCGGCCGGCGGCGATCCCGCGGTGCTCACCGGCGAGCTCCAGCGCACCCTGCTGGCCATCTCGGCCGGGGCGGTCTTCATGGGCGCCAACACCTACATCGGCAATGCCCCCAATTTCATGGTGCGGGCCATCGCCGAGGAGCAGGGCACGCCCATGCCCAGCTTCTTCGGCTACATGCTGTGGTCCGGTGCCTTCCTGCTGCCGGTCTTCGTGCTGGTGACGCTGATCTGGTTCGCGTGAGCGGACCGTCCCCGCCGCTCAGTGGGCCTCGTCCCAGTTGCGGCCGAAGCCCACCTCCACCTCCAGCGGCACCGAGAGCTGGGGGGCGGCGTCGGCCATCACCGCCCGGACCACCTCGGCGGTGCGTTCCACCTCCGCCTCCGGCACCTCCAACACCAGTTCGTCGTGCACCTGCAGCAGCAGGCGCGCCCCGAGCCCCTCGCGCGCCAGTCGCCGGTCGAGGCGGATCATGGCCCGCTTCATGATGTCGGCGGCGGTGCCCTGGACCGGCGCGTTGATGGCCTGCCGTTCGGCGGCGTTGCGGCGCGACGGCACCCGGTGATTGATGTCGGCCACGAAACAGCGGCGTCCGTAGAGGGTCTGCACCCAGCCCTTCTGACGGGCCGCCTCCACCACCCGCTCCATGTAGGCCCTGAGCTCGGGATAGCGGGCGAAATAGGCGTCGATGTACCGGCGCGCCCGCGCCACCGGCACCCCCAGCCGCTGGGCCAGGCCCTGGGGGCCGATGCCGTAGACGATGCCGTAGTTGATCACCTTGGCGGCACGGCGATATTCGTGGTCCACCCTCTCCACCGGCACGCCGAACATGGCCGCGGCCGCCGCCGAATGGACGTCGAGACCGCGGGCGAAGGCCTCCCTGAGCCCGGCCACGTCGGCGAGATGGGCCACCACCCGGAGCTCGATCTGCGAATAGTCGGCCGACAGCAGCAGATGGCCCTCGTCGGCGACGAAGGCGGCGCGGATCATCCGCCCCTCCTCGGTGCGGACGGGGATGTTCTGGAGATTGGGGTCGCTGGAGCTCAGCCGGCCGGTGGAGGTGGCGGCGAGGTTGAAGGAGGTGTGGACCCGGCCGGTGGCGGGATCCACCTGTTCCAAGAGCGCGTCGCAGTAGGTGCGCACCAGTTTCTGGAGCTGGCGCCACTCCAGCACGACGCGCGCGAGCTCCACCCCCTCCGCCGCCAGCTCCTCCAGTACGTCGGCGCCGGTGGAGAAGCCGCCGGTGGCGGTGCGGCGGGCGCCGATGCCGGCGAGCTCCCGGGCCAGCACCTCGCCGATTTGCTTGGGCGATCCGAGATTGAACGGCGCGCCGGCGAGCTCCCGCGCCCTCTCCTCCAGTTCCCGCATGCGGGCGCCGAAGGTGCGGGAGAGTTCGCGCAGCCGCGCCCGGTCGATGCGGATGCCGGTGCGTTCCATGCGGGCGACGATGGGCACCAGCGGCCGGTCGAGGGTCTCGTAGACGCGCGCCACCCGCTCGTCGAGCATCAGACGGCCGAGGGCGTGATGGAGACGCAGGGTGACCTCGGCGTCCTCCGCCCCGTAGCGGACCGCCTTCCCCACCGGGACCCGGTCGAAGGTGATCTGCCGCCGGCCGGTGCCGCACAGTTCGGCGTAGCTCACCGTGTCGTAGTCGAGATACCGCTTGGCCAGTTCGTCGAGCCCGTGGCCGTGGGCGGTGCCGGCCACCGCGTAGGAGACGAGCATGGTGTCGGCCACCGGGGTCACCGTGAGGCCGTGGCGTTCGAGGATGGCGAGATCGAACTTGAGATTGTGGCCGATCTTGAGGACGGCGGCATCCCCCAGCACCGGCGCCAGATGCCGCAGCACCGTCTCCAGCGGGAGCTGGTCCGCCACCCGCTGGCCGGCCTCGTCGCGATGGTCCACCGGCACGTACCAGCCCGTCTCCTCCTCCACCGCGAGGCCCACGCCGACGATGCGGGCGCGTTCGATGCGCAGCGAGTCCGTCTCGAGATCGAGGGCGAGCCGCCCGCGGGCGTGGGCCTCGGCGAGGATGCGCCGGAGCGTCTCCTCGTCGCGCACGGCCGCGAAGCGCGGCCCGCTCCGTGCCGCCGCCCGCTCGGCGGCCGCCATCTCGGCCACCTCCTCGAGGCGCACGATCAGCGAACGGAAGGCGTTCTCGCGGAAGAAGTCCAGCAGCTTCTTCGGATCCCGCGGCCGGCGGCGGAGATCGTCGAGGGTCACCGGCAGCGGCACTCGGTCGTCGAGCCCCACCAGTTCCCAGGAGAGGCGGGCGAGATGGGCCTGCTCCTCGAGGGTGCGGCGCCGCTTGGGCTGGCGGATGCGGTGGACGTTGGCGAGGATGTCCTCGAGGGAGCCGAACTCCCGGACCAGCTGGGCCGCCGTCTTGACGCCGATGCCGCGCACCCCCGGAACGTTGTCGGTGGGATCGCCCGCGAGCGCCAGCACGTCGCGCACGTGCTCGGGTCCGACGCCGAAGCGCGCCCGCACTTCCTCGGGGCCGATGAAGGCTTCGCGGATGGGATGCCACATCACCACCCCCGGGCCCACCAGCTGCATCAGGTCCTTGTCGGCCGACACGACGATCACCTCGCGCCCGGCCTCGCGCGCCATGCGGACGAGGGTGGCGATGACGTCGTCGGCCTCGACGCCCGGCACCTCCAGCACCGGCAGGTCGAAGGCCTCGGCCGCCCGTCGCACCAGCGGGAACTGGACCTCCATCTCCGCCGGCGGCGGCTCGCGCTGGGCCTTGTAGTCCTCGTAGATCTTCTCCCGGAAGGTGGGGCCACCGGCGTCGAACACCACGACGATGTCGTCGTCGGGATAGCGCTCCATGAGCCTGAGCATCATGTTGGCGAACCCGTAGACGGCGTTGACCGGGGTGCCGTCCGGGCGGGTCATGGGCGGCAGGGCGAAGAAGGCCCGGTAGACATAGCCCGGGGCGTCGACGATCAGGAGCCGTCGCGGTCCGCTGCCGGCGGCGCCGTCCGCGCGGGAGGCGGTGGCGGCCTCGCTCATGGACGCCCTTCCGCTGGTTCCGCCGGCGAGAGTAGCCCGCCCCGCCCCCCTGTCGAGGGGCCGAGGGACCGCGGCGTCGCGCGCCGGTTGCGGGGGCGCCCGGGGCGGACTATGTGGGCGGTGGCCGCGCGGTCCGTGCGGCGGTCGGGTCGCATTCCGCCCTCCCACCGGTGCGAATCGCCTCCGCGGCCGACGGGGGATCGGCGCGGCGACGGCATGTCCCCTTCCCACCCGACGGACGACGAGGATGAAGGTCACGGCGAACGATCTGCGCCCCGGCATGGTGATCGAGCACAAGGGCCGGCTGTGGCGCGTGGTGAAGACCGAGCACGTCAAACCCGGCAAGGGCCCCGCCTACCAGCAGGTGGAGCTCAAGGCGCTGGTCGACGGCACCAAGCTCAACGAGCGCTTCCGTGCGGTGGAGCCGGTGGAGCGGGTGCGTCTGGAGGAAGTCCCCTTCCAGTTCCTCTACGACGACGGCGAGATGCTCCACTTCATGAACCAGGAGACCTTCGACCAGATCTCGCTGCCCCGCGAGTCCCTCGGGGAACGGGCGGTGTTCCTGCGCGAGGGCGTGGTGGTGCGGCTGCTGATGCACGAGGGCCGGCCGGTGGACGTGGAACTGCCGGACACGGTGGTGTGCGAGGTGGTGGAGGCCGAGCCGGTGGTGAAGGGGCAGACGGCCGCCGCCTCCTACAAGCCGGCGGTGCTGGACAACGGTCTGCGCATCATGGTGCCGCCCCACGTGGGCGTCGGCGAGAAGGTGATCGTGGATACCCGCGATCTCTCCTACGTCGGTCGCGCCCGCGCCTGAGACCCCGGGGGAGGCCGCCGTGCCGCGTCGTTCCGCCAATCTCGAGATCATGGTCCGGGCGGCCATCCGTGCCGCCCGCACGCTGGTGCGCGACTTCGGCGAGGTGGAGCAGCTCCAGGTCTCGGTGAAGGGGCCGGGCGACTTCGTCTCGGCGGCGGACCGGCGGGCCGAGCGGATCCTCTACGAGGAGCTGCGCCGTGCGCGGCCGCGCTGGGGGCTGCTGATGGAGGAGAGCGGCCGCCATGCCGGCGAGGACGGGGAGTTCCTGTGGGTGGTGGATCCCCTGGACGGCACCACCAACTTCCTCCACGGCCTGCCCCACTGGGCCATCTCCATCGCCCTGGTGCGCGGCCGCGAGATCCTCGCCGGCGTCGTCTTCGATCCCGTCAAGAACGAGATGTTCACCGCCGAGAAGGGGGGCGGCGCCTTCCTCAACGATCGCCGCATCCGGGTGTCGGCGCGGCGGGACATGGGCACGGCGCTCGTCGCCTGCGGGCTGCCGGTGCGCGACTGGGAGGGCCGGCGCCACTTCACCGCCCAGATGAACCGGGTGGCCGACGAAGTGGCCGGGATCCGGCGCATGGGCACCGCGTCCCTCGATCTCGCCTATGTGGCCGCCGGCCGACAGGACGGCTTCTGGGAGTTCGGGCTCAAACCCTGGGACATGGCCGCCGGCATCCTGCTGGTGCGGGAAGCCGGTGGTCTCGTGGGCCGGCTCGAGGGGGACGAGGATCCGTTCGCGCGCGGCACGCTGGTGGCCGGCAACCCCTGGGTCTATGCCCGTCTCAGGACGATCCTCGAGGAGGTGACGCCGCGGGAGGGCTGAGGGGATCGCCCACGCCGCCGCGCTCCGTCTCCAGCACCGGCACCGGCGCGGCACCCTCCTCGCACACCGCCCGCGCCCGCCGCAGGATCCGCGTCACGGTGGGAAAGGCCAGCTCCGCCCAGGGAATGGTGGCGAAGTCGAACAGCCCCACCTCCAGCGTCTCGTGACCCGGCGCCGGCTCGCCCGCCACCACCTCGGCCAGGAACATCATCTGCACCTGGCCGATCCGCGGCAGACTGTAGACGGCCAGCAGATGGCGCGGACGAATGGTGACACACGCCTCCTCCCGCGCCTCGCGCACCGCGCCCTCCTCCACCGTCTCGCCCAGCTCCAGATAGCCGGCGGGGATGGTCCACAGTCCCGCCCGCGGCTCGATGGCGCGCCGGCACAGCAGGACCCGTCCCCGCCAGAGACAGACGGACCCCACCACCACCCGCGGGTTCTCGTAGTGGATGCGCCCGCAGGCGGTGCACACCGCCCGCGGCCGCTCGTCGCCGGCCGGCACCCGGTAGATCACCTCCCCGCCGCAGCGGGGACAGAAGCGGATGGTCATCGCGTGCCGGCGGCATCCGGCGGCGGACCGAAGAGGGCCTCGGCGGCCCCGCGCACGGCGCGGCGGCGGGCGAGCTCCGCCTCCACGCGGGCGATCTCGGCGCGCAGCTCGGCCAGATAGCTCTCCAGCTCCGCCACGGAGAGCCCCTCCAGCGAGGCGCCCACCACGCGGCCGGGGGACCGGCGGACGTCGTCCTCCTCCATCGCTCACGCTCCTCCGTGTCGACCCAGCACCCGCCGGCGGAAGCGCTGGATGCCCAGCCACACCGCGCCCACCACCAGCGGCACCGCCACTCCCAGCACCGTCTTGCGGATGTCGGCGGAAAGCGGCAGCGCCTTCACCACATAGCCCAGCAGCCCCAGGGCATAATAGCTCAGCACCACCACCGACAGCCCCTCGACGGTCTCCTGCAGCCGCAGCTGCAGCGCCGCCCGCCGCTCCATGGAGGCGAGCAGCTTCTGGTTCTGTTCCTGGATCTCCACGTCGACGCGGGTGCGCACCAGATTGGCCGCCCGCGCCACGCGGTCGTTGGCGGTCTGCATGCGTTCGGCCACGGACTCGCAGGTGCGCACCGCCGGCTCGAAGCGGCGCAGCAGGAACTGGCCCAGGGGCTGATAGGGATCGAAGCGCTCCTCGCGCAGCTCGGCGAGACGGTCGGCCACGAGCTGGGCGTAGGCCCGGGTGGCCCCGAAGCGGAAGGCGGTCTCGGCGACGAGGCGGGCGCTGGTGGCGGCGAGGGCGAAGAGCCGGGCCAGCAGTTCCCGTTCCCCGTCGAGCCCGCGCACGGTGGCGATCTCGCGGGTCACCTCCATGAGCCCCCGCTCCACCTCCAGCAGGGTGGGGGCCACCCGTCGCGCCACCGGCAACCCCACCAGCGCCATCATGCGATAGGTGTCGAGCTCGAGGATGCGCTGGACGAAGCGGCCGGCGCGGAAGCGGTCCATGCCGGTGTCCACCGCGTAGAAGCGGCAGAAGCCGTCGCCGTGGGGACGCCAGTCGGTCCACACCACCGCCGCCCCGTCCATCACCCGGCTGGCCCGCACCCGCGCGCCCTCGAAGAGGGCGTCGATCTCGGCGGGCGGTGGCGGCTCGCGCCGTTCCAGCACCAGATGGCAGGCCGCCGTCACCTCGCCGGGCAGCGCCGCCACCCATTCCTCCGGCAGCAGGTCGAGGGCCCGGTCCTCGAAGGGACGGAGCCCCCGGCCGGGACGGACGGCGGTGAGGGTGTAGAACTCGGTGTGGCGCTCGAACCGGATCTCCAGCCGGCCGAGGTCGACGCTGTGGAAGTGCTCGCGGAAGGGCGGCGGCGCCCCGTAGTCGCGGCACAGCTCGGCCACCCGCTCCAGCGCCCGCTCGAAGCCGCCGGCATCGGTGCTCAGCGCCAGATGGGAGATGGTGACGGGCGCGGTGATGCGCGGGGCCGGCCGGCTGTGCAGCTCGTCGGCCACCCGGCGATAGTCGGGATGGAACGGCAGCGGAGGTGGCGTCGCGATCCGGGGGTCCGGCGTCATGGGAGCACCTCCCCCTCCGTCAGCAGACGGATGCCGGCGAGGGCGCAGATCGCCGCCGTCTCACTGCGCAGGATGGCAGGGCCGAGGGAGACGGGACGGACGTCCGCCCGCGCGCCGAGCGCCTCCCGCTCCTCCGGCGCGAAGCCCCCCTCGGGGCCGACCAGCACCGTCACCTCGTCCGTGGCGAGATCCGCCAGCACCCGGGCCAGCGGCGGCGCGGCGCTCCGCTCCTCCGCGAACAGCAGCGGCCGGCCGGCGGGCCGCTCGGCCAGCGCCGCGCACAGCGGGCGCGGTGCCGCCACCTCCGGCACGTCCAGCCGCTCGCACTGTTCCGCCGCCTCCTCGGCGATGGCGGCGAGACGCTCGGGCCGGCGCAGCGTCACCACCGTGCGACGGGTGAGCACCGGCACCAGCCGCACCGCACCGAGTTCGGTGGCCTTCTCCACCAGCCACTCCAGCCGGGTACGACGGATGGGCGCGAACCAGAGCTCCGGCCCACGCACCGGAGCCGGCGCCCGCAGCCGTTCCCCCAGCTCCAGCACCGCCTGCCGGCGGTCGAGGGCGTGGATCCGGGCGGCGAACTCACCGGTCGCGGCGGAGAAGACCCGGACGGGATCGCCGACGCCCAGCCGCAGGACGGTGCCGAGATAGTGGGCGCGCGGACGCGACAACACGACCCGCCCCCGTCCCGGGTCCAGATCCTCGACATGGAGCCGCGGCGCGCGCATGATCTCCGTGGTCTCGTCCGCCTCCACGGGTAGACCTCCGCTCGTGTCCGGGCAACCGTTCGTCGCCGATCAGCAGCTCGGCTGGATCCGGCACCTGCCGCCGCGGCTGCGGGACTACGCCCTGCTGGCGCGCTGGGACCGGCCCATCGGCACCTGGCTCCTGCTGCTGCCCTGCTGGTGGGGCCTGGCGCTGGCGCCCGGCGGCGACCCCGCCACCCGCCTCCTGCATGCCGCCCTCTTCACCGTGGGGGCCGTGGCCATGCGCGGGGCGGGATGTACCGTGAACGACCTGTGGGACCGCGACATCGACCGGCAGGTGGCGCGCACCCGCGACCGCCCCCTCGCCGCCGGCCGCCTGCGCCCCCGGCAGGCGGTGGTCTTCTTCCTCCTCCAGTCGGCGGTGGGCCTCGCGGTGCTGCTGGCGCTGCCGCCGACGGCGCGATGGGTGGCGCTGGCGAGCGTGCCGCTGATCCTGCTCTATCCGCTGGCCAAGCGGGTGACCTGGTGGCCGCAGGCGGTGCTGGGCGTCACCTTCAACTGGGGGGCGCTGGTGGGCTGGGCGGCGGCGCGCGGCACCCTCGAGCTCCCGGCCCTGCTCCTCTACCTGGCCGGCGTCTTCTGGACGCTGGGCTACGACACCGTCTACGCCCACCAGGACCGCGAGGACGACCGGCGGGTGGGCGTCCGTTCCACCGCCCTCTGGCTGGGCGCCGCGAGCCGCCGCTGGATCGCCGGCTTCTACGCGGCGATGCTGCTCCTGCTGGCCGCCGCCGGCCTCGCCGCCGGTCTCGGGATCGCCCATCTCGCCGCCCTGGGGGTGCCGGCGGGGCTGCTCGTGTGGCACGTGCGGACCGTCGATCTCGACGACCGTGTCTCCTGTTTGCGCCACTTCCGCTTCCACCGCGAAGTGGGCCTCGCGGTGCTGGCGGCGATCCTGCTGGGGCGCCTTCTCGACTGAGGCCCCGTCAACCGCCGGCGGTGAGGAAACGGAATTCCTCCCCCTCCAGCACCAGCGCGGTGAGGCGGTTGGTGATGTAGGCGCCGGTGTCGATGCCGATGCGGTTGCGCCGTACCACCGGCTGTTCGCTCACCGTGTGGCCGTGGACGATCACCTTGCCCGGATCCCCGCGCCAGCTCAGGAAGGGTTCGCGGATCCACAGCAGGTCCTCCGGGCTCTGCTCGGCGAGCGGCACCCCCGGCCGGACGCCGGCGTGACAGAAGAAATAGTCTCCCAGCACGAAGGCATCCTCGAGGGCATCGAGGAAGCGGAGATGGGCCGGGGGGACCCGCTCGGCGAAGCGGCGCTGCAGCTCCGCGATCCGCTCCTCCTCCGGGAGATCGGGCCGGGGCGGAACGCCGTAGCTGGCGACGGTGGCATCGCCGCCCCAGCCGAGCCAGTCCGCGCCCACCGCCAGCTCGCCGCCCACGAACAGACGCATCCAGAGATCGTGGTTGCCGCGCAGGAACACTCGCGGACAGTCGGCGAGGCGGCTCTGGTGAAGGATGTGATCGAGGAGCTGGCGGCTGTGGAGACCGCGATCGACATAGTCGCCGAGATGGACCACCACCGGATCCACCAGACGCCGGTCGCGGGCGAGGTCCTCGAGGATCCGTTCCTCGAGCTCCCGGTAGAGATCGAGCCGACCGTGGACGTCGCCGATGGCGTAGACGCGCACGCCGGCCGGCACCCGGGCGGGGCGGCCGTCCACCCGTGGCCGTTCGACCGCGGCCGTCCCGACCGCCTCCGGCCGTCGGAACCAGCGCGAGAACACGCCGAGCCTCCGTCGCTGCCGTCCTCCTAGCTGGGAGTGTTGCACGGCTGCGACAAGCGTGCGGGAACCGCATGCGCGCCCGGTGTCTCCATCGCGTGACGGTGGTCACGATGCTTGCCATCGTCCACCTCGCGGTTCTACTCAAGGGGTGGCGCCATGCGGGTCGCGGTCCGTCGAGCCCGCCTGTGGGACCATAGCTCAACCGTCGGAGGTGTCGCCGTGCGCAGATCCCTGGCATCCGCTCTCCTCGCCTCGGGCGTCCTGGTGACGCCGCTGGCCGCCATGGCACAGGAAGCCGGTCCGCTGGAGCCCCTCGGCATGCGCGCCGGGGCCTTCCTGCTCTATCCGCGGCTGAACGCGAGCGCCCAGTTCGACAGCAACGTCTACGCCGAGCCCAACCATGAGAACAGTGACCTCGCCTTCGTGGTGCGGCCGGAACTCGAGGCCCGCTCCACCTGGTCGCGCCACGCGCTGGAGGCGCTGATCTTCGCCGAGGGTGGTTTCTATCTCGACGAGACCTCCCAGAACTATCTCGACTTCGGCGCCAGCGTGCTGGGGCGGGTCGACATCTCCCGCATGCAGGCGCTCCGGATCGGTCTGCGCGCCGCCCGGCTGCACGAGGACGCCGCCGCGCCCGATCGGACCCCCGGCAACAATTCCGACGTCACCAAGTATCTGAACCTGGTCGGCAGCCTCACCTACCGGCACGAGTTCAACCGCTTCTTCGTCCAGCCGGGCATCACCGTCTCGCGCAACGACTACGAGGACGTGCCGGGCTTCAACAACGACGACCGCGACCACAACCGCTACGCCTTCAGCCTCCGCGGCGGCGTGCGCGTCTCGCCGGCCATCGGCGTCTTCGGCGAGGGTGAATACCGGATCACCGACTACGATCAGACGCCGGACGACAACGGTGTCGACCGCGAGAGCAAGGCGTGGGCGGCCCGTGTCGGCGTCGAGGTGGAGATGAGCCGTCTGCTGATCGGCGAGGCGGCCGTCGGCATCGCCCACCACGACCCCGACGACAATGCCCTCGACTCCACCACCGGCTTCAACGCGGTCGTCAATCTGACCTGGACGCCGACGCCGCTCACCACCGTCGCCATCGGCGCGCTGGCCGATCTCCAGGAGACCACGGTCACCTTCGGCGGCAACACCGCCTCGGCCCGCTTCCGCAAGCAGGTGTCGGTGTCGGTGAGCCACCAGCTCCGCCGCAACGTGGAACTCGTGGGTTCGGCCAGCTACATGCGCGACGACTTCGAGGACACGGCCCGCTCCGACGACACCATCTCCCTGGGGGCGGGCGTCAACTACACCGTCAACCGCTGGCTGGCGGTGGGCGTGAGCTACAACTTCCAGACCCGCTCCTCCGACGACAACAACGCCGAGTACGATCGTCACGTCGTGCGCGGTGGCATCCGCCTGCAGCGCTGAACGGGACCATGCTTCCGGTAACGGGGCGGCCGGGCTTGTCCCGTCCGCCCCCTTCGCTTAGGTGAGGCCGGTCGAGGCGGAAAAGGGCGTGTATTCAGCCGGTTGACCGGAGCGACGCGAGGGGGGACGGTCGATGAAACGGCGTGGAATCCTGCGACTGGGGGCGACGGTGATCGCGGGTACGGCGCTGGGAGGCCTGGCCGGCTGTACCAGCGCACCGGAGATCGCGCCGGTGCCGGTGGATCCGGTGACGGGCAAGGCGGTGAAACTGAAGGAGGAACCCTACCGGCTCGGTACCGGCGACAAGGTCAAGATCACCGTCTTCCGCCACGAGGATCTGTCCGGCGAATTCGAGGTGGACGGCAACGGCTACCTGTCGTTGCCGCTCATCGGCGAGGTCAGGGCCGAGGGGCTCACCGCCCGCGAACTGGAGGACGAGCTGGAGCGCCGCTACGGCGACGGCTATCTCGTCAATCCCAAGATCAGCGTCGAGATCCTCAACTATCGCCCCTTCTACATCCTCGGCGAGGTCAAAGAGCCCGGACAGTACCCCTACGAACCGGGCATGACGGTCCTCAACGCCGTCGCCAAGGCCGGCGGCTTCACCTTCCGCGCCAAGCAGAACGGCATCCTGCTCCAGCGCGGCGGGGCCGACGCGCCGCCGGTGGTGGTGCCGGGCAACACGCCCATCCAGCCGGGCGACATCATCACCGTGCCCGAGCGGTTCTTCTGATGGTACCGGCGCGAAGGAGCCGGTCCGGCGATCGGGGGGCGGCGGCGGCCGCCCCCTTCGCATCCGGTGCGATCCGTCGTACCACCGGACGGGAACCGTCGGGCGGGAGCGGACCATGGCCTCGGTGGCGGCGCGCGTGGCGGGCTGGCGGGAAGCGTGGCGGGTCTATCGCGATCCGCGGGTGATCGCCATCCTCGCCCTCGGCTTCTCCAGCGGCCTCCCCATCATGCTGGTGGCCACCACCCTCTCCACCTGGCTCGCCGAGGTGGGCACCTCCAAGAGCGCCATCGGTCTCTTCGCCTACGTCTTCGCCCCCTACACCTTCAAGTTCGCCTGGGCGCCGCTGGTGGACCGCCTGCCGCTGCCGCCCCTCACCACCCTGCTCGGCCGCCGCCGCGGCTGGATCCTCGCCGCCCAGATCGGCCTCATCGCCTCCATCTTCGCCCTGGGCCGGACCGATCCCGCCACCGGCCTCGCCGCCACCGCCGTCTGCGCCCTGCTGGTGGCCTTCTGTTCCGCCACCCAGGACATCGCCATCGACGCCTACCGCATCGAGATCCTGCCCCGTGAGGAGCTGGGCGCCGGTGCCGGCGTGGTGGTGCTGGGCTATCGCATCGGCATGTGGGTGGCGACGGCCGGGGCGCTGCTGGTGGCCGACGCCTTCGGCTGGTCCACCGCCTATACCGCCATGGCGCTCCTGGTGCTGGTGGGTGTGGGCACGGTGCTGCTGGTGCGCGAGCCCGCCGAGGAGGGGCCCGGGGTGGCGGCGGCCGGTCCCGGGGATCCCGACCGGCTGGGCCGGGAACGGGCGGTGCGGGGCGACCGCGGGACCGCCCTCGGCCTCGTCCCGCTGCTGGTGGTGGGCTGGCTGCTGCTGGTGGAACCCCTCTCCTGGCTCTTCACCCTTCTCTACGACCTCGGCCCGCGATCGCGCCTGTGGACTCCGGTGGCGATCCTCGACGGCGCGGTGGTGGCCCTGGGGATCGCCACCGCCCTCGCCCTGCTGCGCCGGGTCGAGGACGCGCCCCGCCTGCTGCGCAACTGGGCACTGGTGGCCATGGCCTGGTCGGTGCTGGCGGTCCTCGCCCACCTCCTGGCCGAGGCCCCGCTGGTGCTGGCGAAGCCCTATGCCTGGCTGTTCCTCGGCGCGCTGTTCCTCCTGGCCGACGGCACCGCCCTGCTGCTGGGCGGGACCGGCTTCGATCCCGCCGCGTTCACCGCCCCGATCTGGCTGTTGGTGGCGGGCTTCTGGATCCGCTTCCTGGTGGCCGTCTGGGCCTACGGCGTGCCCTATTTCTCGCGGAGCTTCGTCGCCGTCTTCGGTCTCACGCCGGTGGAGCGGGAATCGCGTCTCCATCTGTGGGTGAGGCGGGCGGTGGTGGAGCCCTTCTACGACTTCTTCGCCCGCCACGGCGTGGCGGCGGCGGTCCTGGTGCTGGCGCTGATCTCGGTGTTCAAGGCCAGCGACGTGCTGCTCACCCTCATGGCCAATCCCTTCTACATCGAGATGGGCTTCACCAAGGCCCAGATCGCCTGGGTGTCCAAGACCTTCGGCCTGTGGATGACGCTCCTCGGCGGACTCGTGGGCGGTGCCGTGGTCTACCGCCTCGGTCTCATACGTTCCATGGCGCTGGCGGTGGTGGTGATGGCGGCCTCCAACCTGGCCTTCCTGCTGCTGGCCCGCGCCCACGCCCTGGGCGCCGCCGCGCTGGGCCTCGACGAGGCCGGCTTCGGGACGCTGATGCTGGCGCTCTTCCACCTGGTGATCCTGATCGAGAACCTCTCGGGTGGGCTCGGCACGGCGGTGTTCGTCGCCTATCTGTCCTCCCTCTGCAACGTCCACTACACGGCGGTGCAGTACGCGCTGCTGACCTCCTTCATGCAGCTCTTCGGCAAGTTCGTGATCGTGCCGAGCTCCGGCTTCTTCGTGGACGCCCTCGGCTGGGAGGCCTTCTTCGCCGGCTCCGCCCTCGCGGCGCTGCCGGCGCTGGCGCTGCTCTACGTGTTGGCGCGGCTGGGGCTCTCGGTGGAGCCGCCGCCGGCGCCGGCCGCCCGCTCCACCGCGAGCAGCGCCCGCAGTCCCTCACGATAGGTGGGATAGCGCAGCACCACGCCCAACTCCCGCTTGATGCGGTCGTTGCGCACGCGTCGGCAGTCGGCGTAGAAGGCGCGGGCCGCCGGCGAGAGCTCCGCCTCTTCGAAGGGGATCTCCGGCGGCGGCTCGACCCCCAGCAGGGCCGCCGCGAAGGCCACCACGTCCTGCGGCGGTGCCGGCTCGTCGTCGGCCACGTTGTAGACGCGGCCCGGATGGGGGCGGGCCATGCTGGCCTCCAGCACCCGCACCAGATCCTCCACGTGGATGCGGCCGAAGACCTGGCCGGGCTTGACGATGCGATGGGCCCGCCCGTCCAGGAGATTGCGGAGCGGATTGCGACCGGGGCCGTAGATGCCGGCGAGGCGAAAGACATGGACGGGAAGGCCGCTCGCGAGCCAGGCCCGCTCCGCCGCGAGCCGCCGCCGCGCCCGGGCCAGGGTGGGACGGGGCTCGTCCTCCTCGTCCACCCACGCGCCGCCGCGATCCCCATAGACGGCGGTGGTGCCGAGCCAGCCCACCCAGCGCAGCGTCGCGAGGCGCCGCAGATGATCGCCGTGGACATCGAGCACGGGATCGCCGGCCTCGTCCGGCGGAATGGAATGGAGCACATGGGTGACGCCGGCGAGGGCGCGGGCGGGATCGGCGAGGGGACGGTCGCGGCGGAACACCCAGCCCTCGATGCCGGCCTCGCGCAGGGCGGCGAGACGGGCGGGATCGCGCACGGTCCCGCGCACATTCCATCCCCGCGCCCGCAGCCGCCGGGCCAGATGCGAGGCCACGTAGCCGCAGCCGAAACAGAACAGCACGCCCATGATCCGCTCCTCTCGGCCGGAGCGGATGTGGCGTGCCGCGTGCGGCCGGGAAAGGTCAGAAGTCGACGCGGATGCCGATCCGTCCCGCCGCCATGGAGCGGTCGGCCTCGCCGAGGCCGAGGGCGAAGTCGCTCTCGAGGGCGAGCCACGAGGTGGCGGCGAGCTCGGTGCCGAAGAGGAGGATGTCGCCGGCTTCGCCGGCGGCGGGATCGGGATGGACGACGCCGAGGCGCGCCACCAGCGGGCCCATGCGCAGCCCGGCACCCACCAGATCCCCCGGCACCCCGCCCACCTCGGGGCGGGCGTAGAAGGCGCCGACGACGACACCGCCGGTGGCGAAGGCCCCGCCCACCACGAGGCCGTGACGCGTCTCGCCCGGGGCGCCCGCGGCCCCGGGCCGCGGCGTGGCGAGGGCGAGCCGATCCGTGCTGCGCCGCAGGGCGCGGTCGGAGCCGAGCGTGAGCCAGACGCGGCTGCGCGGCGTGAAGGCGAACACCAGGCCCGGCTCGTCCACGCTCGCCGGCGCGGGACCGGTGGCGAGATAGACATAGTCACCGGCGACCATGTCGACCGCCGCCGCGTGACCCGGCCACGCCGCCGCCAGTCCTGCCAGGGTCACGACCACCCGGGCCCAGCGCACGGTCCACTCTCCCATCGGAACACGACCCAGTCTTATATCCCTTCGACCGGCACGGGACGCAAGGGCGGGAGGCTCTCCTCTCACGCCACCGTGACCGCCGGGCCTCACCCGGATGCGCCGCGCGCCTCCGCCCGCAGGTCCGGTGGCGTGGCCTCGGCGACCAGGGCCTCCACCGCCGCATCCAGCGTGAGGGTCCGTTGGCCCCTCTCGCCCAGGCGGCGCAGCGCGACGCTCCGCGCCTCCACCTCGCGGCGGCCCACCGCCAGGATCACCGGCACCTTGGCGAGGCTGTGCTCACGGACCTTGTAGGAGATCTTGTCCGGACGCAGGTCGAGTTCGACCCGCAGGCCGGCCGCGCGCAGCTTCGCCGCCACCTCGCCGGCGTAGGAGTCCGCGTCGTTGGTGATGGTCGCCACCACCACCTGCACCGGCGCCAGCCACAGCGGCAGCCGACCGGCGTAGTGCTCCAGCAGCACGCCGATGAAGCGCTCGAAACTGCCGAGGATGGCCCGGTGCAGCATCACCGGCCGGTGTTTGGCGCCGTCCGGGCCCACGTAGGAGGCGTCCAGCCGCTCCGGCAGCACGAAGTCCACCTGCAGGGTGCCGCACTGCCAGTCGCGGCCGATGGCGTCCTTGAGCACGAATTCGAGCTTGGGACCGTAGAAGGCCCCCTCGCCCGGGTTGAGGGCGACCTCGAGGCCGGTCTCGCGCACCGCCCGCCACAGCGCCGCCTCGGCCTGGTCCCACACGGCGTCGTCGCCGGCGCGCACCGCCGGCCGGTCGGCGAATTTGATGTGCACCTCCTCGAAGCCGAAGTCGCGGTAGACCCGACGCAGCAGATCGCAGAAGGCGGCGGTCTCGTCGGCGATCTGTTCGGGGGTGCAGAAGATGTGGGCGTCGTCCTGGGTGAAGGCGCGCACCCGCATGAGACCGTGGAGGGCGCCCGAGGGTTCCTTGCGGTGACAGGAGCCGAACTCGGCCATGCGCAGCGGCAGCTCGCGATAGCTGCGCAGACGCGTGTTGAAGATCTGCACGTGCCCCGGGCAGTTCATGGGCTTGATGGCGAAGGCCCGGTTCTCGTATTCGAGCGTGAACATGTTGTCGCGGAACTTGTCCCAGTGGCCGGACCGCTCCCACAGGCTGCGGTCGAGGAGCTGCGGCGTCTTCACCTCGATGTACCCGTGCCGTTCGAGCTGACGCCGCATGTAGTCCTCGATCACCCGCCACAGGGTCCAGCCCCTGGAATGCCAGAAGGCGGAGCCCGGCGCCTCCTCCTGGAAGTGGAACAGGTCCATCTCCCGGCCGAGTCGGCGGTGGTCGCGCTTCTCGGCCTCCTCAAGCTGCTTCAGATAGCGCTCGAGCTGCTCCTTCTTCGGGAAGGCGGTGCCGTAGATGCGCTGGAGCTGCGGATTGCGCGGATCGCCGCGCCAGTAGGCGCCCGCCACCTTGAGCAGCTTGAAGGCGCCGATCTTGCCGGTGGAGGGACCGTGGGGCCCGCGGCAGAGATCGAACCAGTCGCCCTGGTGGTAGATGGTGACGGGCTCATCCTCCGGGATCTGCTCGAGGATCTCCAGCTTGTAGGTCTCCCCCAGTTCGGCGAAGCGCCGCCGTGCCTCCTCCCTCGACACCTCCTCGCGCACGAAGGGGCGATCCTCGCGCACGATCTCCGCCATGCGCCGCTCGATCCGCGCCAGATCCTCCGGCGTGAAGGGTTCGTCACGGGCGAAGTCGTAGTAGAAGCCGGTCTCGATGGGCGGACCGATGGTCACCTGGGTGCCGGGATAGAGTTCCTGCACCGCCTCCGCCATCACGTGGGCGGCGTCGTGGCGGATGATCTCCAGCGCCTCCGGATCGTCGAGGGTGACGATCCGCACCCGGGCGTCGCGCTCCACCGGCCGCGCCAGATCGCGGATCTCCCCGTCCACCTCCAGCGCCACCGCGTCGCGGGCGAGCCGCCGGCCGACGGCCCGGGCGATCTCGAAGCCGGTGGGCGGACGGTCGAAGGTGAGGATGCGCCCGTCGGGCAGGGTCACGGACACGGGGCGGGCCCCTCCGGCTCCGTCCCGCCGCACCTCCTCGGCCGTGGCGCCGCGGTGCTCGTTCATGGCGGAAATCCTCGATCCGGCGTGGATCTGCGCGATGGCGAAGCTGTGGCGGCGGCGGAGCGCTGTCAACCGCCACGGGCGCGGGGCGGCCGTGCGCCGCCCGCGCTCGACAGCGCCGACATCCCTCGCCTAAGCCGGAGGCGGTCCGCCCGTGGGAGTCCCGCTTGACCCCGGCCGATTCCGCCGCTCCGGTCCGCACGGGGAACCGTCCGGCCGCCGCGCCGGCCGGCTTCGTGCCGCTGCTGGCGGCGATCATGAGCATCTCCGCCATGACCACCGACATCGTGCTGCCGGCGGTGCCGGCGCTGGCCGCCGATCTCGGCGGGTCGGTGGACCTCGCCCAGCTCACCGTGGGCCTGTTCTTCGCGGGCTTCGGCGCGGGGCAACTGCTGGTGGGTTCGCTGGCCGACCGCTTCGGGCGCCGGCCGGTGCTGCTCGCCGGTCTCGCCGCCTTCGTTGCCACCAGCCTCGCCTGTGCCGCCGCCGGCTCGCTGCCGGGACTGCTGGTCCTGCGGACGCTGCAGGGCGCGGTGGCGGCGGCCGCGCCGGTGCTGGCGCGGGCGGTGGTGCGGGATCTGTTCGAGGGCCCGCGCATGGCCGGGGTGATGTCGCTGGTGATGGCGGTCTTCGTCACCGCCCCCATCGTCGCCCCCGGTCTCGGCGCGCTGCTGCTGGCCCTCGGCGGCTGGCGGGCCATCTTCCTGTTCCTCGCCGCCTACGGCACCGCCACCGCCCTCGCCGTCCATCGCTGGCTGCCGGAGACGCTGCCCGCGCCCGATCCGACGGCCCTGGCCCCGCGCCGCTGGCTCGCCGCCTGGCGGGCGGTGCTGGGCCATCCCCGCTCGCGCGTCTACGGGCTCGTGGTCATCTGCGCCTTCACCGTGCTCCTGGTCTATCTGAGCGAGGCACCGGTGGTGTTCATGGAGGGCTTCGGCCTCGGGCCGGGCGGGTTCGGTCTGGCCTTCGCCGGTGTCGCCCTCTTCTCGGTGGCGGGCAATCTGGTGAACGCCCGGCTGGTGCGCCACCGGTCGCTGGCGCGGCTGGTGCCGGCGGCGCTGGGGCTGGGGCTCCTCGCGAGCGGCGGCGGTCTCGCCCTCACGCTCCTGGGCCTCGCCTCCGTCGCCACCACCCTCCCCCTCTTCGGCCTCGCCCTCTTCGCCTTCAGCACCCTCACCGCCAACGGGCTGGCCCTCGCCATGCAGCCCCACGCCCGCATCGCCGGAGCGGCGAGCTCGGTGCTGGGAGTGCTGCACACGGTGGTGCCGGCACTGGTGGCGGGCGCCCTCGCGACGGCGACGGAGGGCGGTCCGGCCACCGCCTTCGCCGCCCAGGCCGCGGCCTTCGCCGCCGGGCTCGGGGTGCTGGCCGCGGCCCGCCCCCTCTTGAAGCGTCGCCCTCCGCTTCCTTCATCATGATCGGCGGTCGCCGCCATGGGACCGCCCGTGTGGGAGTCGCTCGAAGGAGGACCCGTCATGCCCGCACTGGACTTCGCACCGCTGATGCGGTCCACCGTCGGCTTCGACCATCTGTGGCGGCTTCTGGATCAGGCGCTGCAGGTGGACGAGGGAAGCTCCTATCCGCCCTACAACATCGAGAAGCACGGCGAGGACCGCTACCGCATCGTGATGGCGGTGGCCGGTTTCCGGCCCGAGGACCTGGAGGTGGTGACCGAGCCCAACCTCCTCGTGGTGCGCGGCAGGCGGCAGGAGGAGCCGAAGGTGGAGTATCTCCACCGTGGCATCGCCGGCCGTGCCTTCGAACGGCGCTTCCAGCTCGCCGACCATGTGCGGGTGGTGGAGGCGCGCCTCGAGAACGGGCTCCTGGTGATCGAGCTGGTCCGCGAGATCCCCGAGGCCCTGAAGCCGCGGCGCATCCCCATCCGGGGCGAGCGGACGCTGGAGGCGCAGGCGGTGGAGAGCCGCAGCGAGCCGTGCGGCGGGGAGAAGGACGCGGACACCGCCGCGACGGAGACCGGCCGGGTCGAGGTGCAGGCCGCCTGAGCGCACCTCGACCGCGGACGATGCCGAGGTGACCACGGGTACCGAGGTGTCGAGCCATCGAAGGAGGACGAGCCATGCTGGGTCGTGTGCCCGTTCCCTTCCGCACCCTCACGCCCGCCAACCGCGAGGCGTGGGAGGATCCCTTCGTCGCCATCCGCCGCGAGATCGACCGGCTGTTCGACGAGTTCACCCGCACCTGGCCCACGGTGTTCGGAGCCGCGGGCACGGCGACGCTGCTGCCCGAGGTGGACGTGACGGAGGACGAGAAGGCCTGCCGCGTCACCGTGGAGCTGCCGGGCGTCGATCCGAAGGACGTCCAGGTGGAGGTGCGCGGTGACCTGCTGGTGATCCGCGGCGAGAAGCGAGACGAGCACGAGGAGAGGGGCGAGAACCGGCACCTGATCGAGCGCCGCTTCGGCCGCTTCGAGCGCACCATCCGCCTGCCGGCGGAGGTGGATCCGGACAGGGCCGAGGCGGTCTTCGACCGTGGTGTCCTGCGCATCACCCTGCCCAAGCCCGAGACGGCGCAGCAGCCGGTGCGCCGCATCGAGGTGAAGGCGGCGTGATGGCGGGGCCCTGGCCGGCGCCGCGGGCGTGGCTGGTGACCTCGCTCGCGGCCGCACCCTGGCTGTTCTGGACCTGTCCGCCGTGCTGGGTGCTGGCGCTGCTGCCACCCGTCGGCACGGCGGTGCCGGAAGCGGGACGCGGGGACGGGACCGCGTCCCCTTCGTGAGTGCCGATCAGTCCCGGTCCTCCTCCCCGCACACCGGCCGGTAGAGCCGGGGATGGCGGCGGACGGGACGGAGGGCCGGGGTGGTCCCCGTCACCGTGACGAGGCGGACGGTCCCCGGGGCCTCCTCGACGGAGACGTGCGTGCCGTCCGGTCTCCACAGACCCGCGGGGCCGCTCACGGCGGCCCAGACCAGGGGTACGCCGTTCTCCAGCGCGCGGGCCGCGGCCAGCACGGCCGTCGCCGCCGCGGCGGCGCGGTCCAAGCCCACCACCAGCCGCGCCCCCGTCAGCACCAGCGCGCGGATGTATTCCGGCACCCACAGATCCGCCCCCATCACCACCGCGGTGGGGCCGCATTCCAGCGGCGCCACCAGGCCCCAGCGGCCGGCGGCGAAGCGCTCCCCCTCCGCCGCCAGGTGGACCCGGCGGTAGTGGCCGCGGGCACGGCCGTCGGCGCCGAAGACGAGGGCGGAATCGAAGCGGTGCCCGAAGGCCTCCTCCACCAGTCCGGCGATCAGCGCTAGGCGATGCCGGGCGGCGACGGTGGCGAGCCCCTCGGCGAAGGGGCCGTCGGCGCTCTCGCCACCCCGCGGCGGCCACACGCCGGCCGGCAGCAGCAGCAGCCGGGCACGGTCGGCGGCCGCCACCGCCGCCGCCCCGTCCACCGCTGCCAGCAACGTGACGCGTTCCGTCGCCGGTGGAGGCCGGAAAAGGGCGATGCGCACCGTGGGGGGTCCGTTGCGTTCGCGCCGTCCATGACCGATGTTTCACCCCGCGACAAGGCGGCGGTCAGTCGGATCCGCCACCACGACGCGGGTCGCAACGGACGAGCGGGGAGAGACCATGCTGGAGATCCGGGGAGGTTTCCCCTGCACCGCCCGGAGAGCGGTGCGGATCGGGGTCCTGGTCCTGGCCCTCGGCACGGCGGCGGGCGCCGGCGTGTGGGCCGGACGCAATCTGGTGGCCGAACGGCTGGAGGCGGTGCGCGCCGGCGCCGACTTCGAGCGCAGCTACGCCGATCTGGTGGAGGCGGTGGTGCCGGCGGTGGTGTACGTGGAGGTGGAGCGTCGCCAGCAGATGGCGGAGGGGCCGGAGGAGATGCCGATCCCGCCGGAGCTGCGCCGTTTCTTCCGGCGCTTCTTCGGACCGGATTTCGATCCCTTCGGCCGGCCGCCGGGGCCGCGGCCGCCGGAACGGCGGCTGGAGGCGGTGGGCTCCGGCTTCATCATCGACGAGGTGGGCCACGTGGTCACCAACGCGCACGTGGCACGGGAGGCCGAGCGCATCACCGTCACCCTCGACGACGGCACCAAGCTCGCCGCCGAGGTGGTGGGACTGGACGAGAAGACGGATCTCGCCGTCCTCAAGCTCGAGAGCGACGGCCCCTTCCCCTACGTGGAGTTCGGGGACAGCGACCGGGTGCGGGTCGGCGACAAGATCGTCGCCGTGGGCAATCCCTTCGGGCTCGGCGGGACGGTGACGGCGGGCATCGTCTCCGCCACCAAGCGCGAGCTGGGCGTCGGGCCCTACGACGACTTCATCCAGATCGACGCCCCCATCAACCGGGGCAATTCCGGCGGTCCCACCTTCAACCTCGACGGCGAGGTGATCGGGGTCAATTCCATGATCTTCTCGCCCACCGGCGGCAATGTGGGCATCGGCTTCGCCATCGCCGCCAATCTCGCGAAGGAGGTGGTGGCCCAGCTCATCGAGAAGGGGAAGGTGGAGCGCGGCTGGCTGGGAGTGCTGATCCAGCCGGTGGACGAGGACATCGCCCGGGCCCTCGGCCTCGAGGAGGCGCGCGGGGCGCTGGTCAGCCGGGTGGAGCCGGACACGCCCGCCGCCGAGGCCGGCATCCGGCCGGGCGACGTGGTGGTGGGCTTCGACGGCGCGCCGGTGGAGGATCCCCGCGATCTCGCCAAGAAGGTGGCCCGTGCCGGCCCCGGCCACGTGGCGCGCATCGACGTCGTCCGCGACGGCGAACGCCGCACCCTGAGGGTGGAGCTGGGCGAGATGCCGGCGGAGGTGGAGCGGGCGGAGGCCCCGCCGGAGGAGCGGACGGCCGGCACCGCCGCTCTCGGTCTGCGGGTGGCCGTCCTCGACGCGGAACTCAGGGCCCGCTTCCGGATTCCCGAAGGGGTGGAGGGGCTCGTGATCCTCGAGGTGGATCCGGAGGGCCCGGCGGCGGAGAAGGGACTGCAGCCGGGTGACGTGATCGCCGATGCCGGCGGCCGGCCGGTGCGCAGCGTCGCCGATCTCCGGGCGGCGGTGCGGGCGGCCGAGAAGGCCGGGCGCAGGGCGGTGCTGCTGAGGGTGTTCCGGGGCGAGCAGCCGCGCTTCGTGGCGCTGCCGCTGGAGCAGGAGTGAGCGCGTCGGGGAGCCGGGGGATCCCGCCCCTCCCGCCGGCTCCCCGCCGCCCTATCTCACGGGCTGCCATGCGGGTGCTGGTGATCGAGGACGACCGCGAGGCCGCCTCGTACATGGCCAAGGGCCTGCGCGAGGCCGGGCATGTGGTGGACGTGGCCCACGACGGCCGCGACGGACTGCTCATGGCCCAGACCGGCGACTACGACGTGCTGGTGGTGGACCGGCTGCTGCCGGGTCTCGACGGCCTCGCCCTCGTCCAGACCCTGCGCGCCACCGGCAACACCACGCCGGTGCTGTTCCTCTCCGCCCTCGGCCAGGTGGACGACCGGGTCAAGGGTCTGCGCGCCGGCGGCGACGACTATCTGGTCAAGCCATACGCCTTCGCCGAACTGCTGGCGCGCCTCGAGGTGCTGGCGCGACGGCGGATGGCGCCGGCGGCGGAGGCGCGGGAGACGGTGCTGCGCTATGCCGATCTCGAGATGGACCTGCTCACCCGCAAGGTGACGCGGGCGGGGCGCACCATCGAGCTGCAGCCGCGGGAGTTCAAGCTGCTCGAGGTGCTGATGCGCCACGCCGAGCAGGTGATGACCCGCACCATGCTGCTGGAGAAGGTGTGGGACTATCGCTTCGATCCCCAGACCAACGTCATCGACGTCCACATCAGCCGCCTCAGGCAGAAGATCGACAGGGGATTCGAGGTGCCCCTGATCCAGACCATCCGCGGGGCGGGGTACTCGCTGCGTGATCCTCGGAAGACTTCTCCGCACGGCGACCTTTAGGCTCACCCTCGCCTATCTCGGGGTGTTCGGCATCTCGGCCCTGGCGCTCCTCGCCTTCGTCTACGAATCGGCGGTGGGCTTCATGGAGCGCCAGACCCGCGAGACCATCGCCGCCGAGATCACCGGCCTCGAGGAGCAGTTCCGCCAGCGCGGCATCCGCGGCCTCACCGAGGTCATCCGCCGCCGTGCCGAGGCGGCCCGCGACCGCGCCAGCCTCTATCTGCTGATCGACGCCGACGGGCGCTGGATCGCCGGCAATCTCGACCGCTGGCCGCAGGGGGAGGAGAACGAGGACGGGACCATCCGCTTCACCTTCGAGCGCCGTGGCCGCGACGGCGAGGTCCTGCGCCGCGAGGCCCTGGCCCGCCGCTTCCTGGTGGCCGGCCGCTGGCGGCTGCTGGTGGGACGCGACGTCTCCGACCGCATCGGCGTCCAGCACATGCTGGCCAACGCCATCATGCTGGGCGGCGGTCTCATCCTCGTGATCGGCGTGCTGGGCGGCTTCGCCCTCTCGCGCTGGACACTCGCCCGCCTCGAGGGAATCAATCGCGCCACCGAGCGCATCATGGCGGGGGACCTGTCCCGGCGCATCCGCACCGAGGGCAGCGACGACGAGTTCGACGAACTGGCCCGCAATCTCAACGCCATGCTGGATCGCATCGAGGAGCTGGTGCGGGCGATGCGCGAGGTGACGGACAACGTGGCCCACGATCTGCGCACGCCGCTGACCCGTCTCCACGCGCGCATCGAACTGGCCCTCATGGGCGAGCTGGACGTGGGCAAGGCCCGCGAGGTGCTGGAGGAGGCCATGCGCGACATCGAGGGGCTGATCGCCACCTTCGACGCGCTGCTGGCCATCGCCCGCGCCGAATCCGGCACGCTGGAGGCGGAGCTGGAGCCGGTGGACCTCGCCGCCGTCGCCGCCGACGTGGCCGAGCTCTACGAACCCCTCGCCGAGGAACGCGCCATCCGGCTGGTCCAGAGCCTGGAATCGCCCGCCTGCGTCTCGGGACACCGCCAGTTGCTGGCCCAGGCGGTGGCCAATCTCGTGGACAACGCCGTCAAGTACACGCCCGAGGGCGGGCGGGTGGAGCTCAGGGTGCGGCGCGGCCCGCCGCCGGTGGTGGAGGTGGTGGACAACGGTCCGGGCATTCCGCCCGACCAGCGCGAGCGCGCCCGCAAGCGCTTCGTCCGGCTGGACCCCGACCGCTCCACCCCGGGCAACGGTCTCGGTCTGTCACTGGTGGAAGCGGTCGCCCATCTGCACGGTGCCGAGCTCGAGCTGGACGATGCGGCGCCGGGGTTGATCGCGCGCATCCGCTTTCCCGCTCGCGCCGCCGCGCCGGTGCCGGCCGCCCCCGAACCCGCCGCCGGATGAGCGGTCAGACGCCGTGCGCCCGGAGGGCCGGGCGCCTGGCGCAGCTCCCCGAGAGACGCAGCACGGTGCGGTGCAGCGCCCCCAGCAGGAGCAGCAGGGCCGCGGCGAGCAGCGGGATCTCCCAGGTGGCGAAGAAACCCTGGATGCGACCGCTCAGGGTGAAGAGGGTGGGGGTGGTGGCGCCGAGCAGGGCCAGCAGCGTCGGGATCACCGGCGTGCAGCACAGCATGCTCGGCAGGATCGCCAGCACACCGCCGAGGACGCCGGTCCCCCGGGCGCCGGCCCCGGCCGCGGTGCGGAAGCCGTGGACGGCGAGGGTGAAGGTGAGGGCGGCGGCCGCCGCCAGCGCCAGCGCGAAGAAGGCGAGGGTGGGCGTCAGGAAGCGGAGACTGACCCAGCCCACATATCCACCGGTGAAGGTGGCCGGCAACACCGACAGATAGAACGCCGCCAGCAGCACGAAAAGGACGAGCGCGAGCCTGCGATATCGCCTCTCGTGGAACACGCCGCGGAAGACGATCCGGTATCGATCGGCGATCTCGTACATCCCTACTGCATCTCCGCGAAATCCAGGATGGTGGTGAACGTGGCGGCGGGTGCCCGTTCCGATCCCCAGAGGATCCCGTCACGGTCGATCAGCCAGTAGAGATCCGTGATGGCCTGGGGATCGTAGATGCGGCTCGTCTCGAAATCCGCCTCGCCCCAGACGACCCGCGGGTGATCGCGCAGACCTGGTGCGTTGTCCTCCACGAAACGCGCGAGGGGCGGCCCCTCGTAGCCCAGATTCTCGTAGAGCTTCAGCACCACGATCGCGAGGTCGGTCTCGTCCAGCTCCTCGATGCGCCGGTCGAGTTCCCGTGCCGAGGCGGTACAGGAGGGACACCAGGTGGTGATGAACCACAGCATCACCGGCCGGCCGCGGAAGTCCGAGAGACGCAGGGTCCGACCGTCGAGGGTGGTGAAGGTGACGTCGGGCGCGGGACGCCCCGCTTCCGCCCGCGGCGGCTCTCCGTCGCCGGCGGCCCACAGCGGCCCCGCCGCCAGCAGCAGTGCCGCTCCCAGCATCGCCAGGCACCGTCGCCGGAACATCGCGCGCACGCCCATGGATCCTCCCGACCGTCGATCACCGTTCCCGAATATGGCGGGAGGGGCCGTCGCTGTCGACGAGGCTCACCGGGGCGTGAGGACCCGGACGTGCCCGGCCCGCTCAGAGGAGCTCGGCACCGAAGTTGCGGGCGGGGTCGAACTCGGGAGCGGGCCGGCCCAGCGGCCGCGCCGCCTCGCCGCCGGTCCGCGGCAGGAACCGGCCGCTGCCCGGGGCGGCCCTGACCTCGCCCTCCACCACCACCGGCTCCCCCCGGCGGTAGACGGTGCGGATGCGGCCGCGCAGCCGCCGGCCCGCGTAGGGGGTGTAGCCGGCGTCGTCGAACCGGGGGCCCTCCGGGATCTCCCAAGTGACCTCGGGATCCCACACCACGATGTCGGCGTCCGCGCCCGGCGTGAGATCGCCCTTGGCGGGGAGATGGTAGATGCGGGCGGGCGCGGTGGCGGTGAGCCGAACGAAGGCGGGCAGATCGATGTGGCGGCCCTCGAGGGCGGCGTCGAAGAGGAGCGGCAGTCTGAGCTCGATGCCGGGCAGGCCGTTCGCGATCTCGTGGAAGCCGGGGTTCGGTCCGCGGGCGAGCTTGCCCGTCTCGTCCATGCGGTAGGGGGCGTGGTCGGAGGAGACGCAGTCGAGGAGGCCGGTGGCGAGGGCGTCCCACAGGGCCTTGCGATCCTCCGGACCGCGCAGGGGCGGACTGCAGATCCACTTCGCCCCCTCCACCCCCGGCCGGTCGAGGTCGCGGGCGTCCAGCAGCAGGTACTGGGTGCAGGTCTCGCCGAAGATCTTGACGCCGTCGGCGCGGGCGCGGGCGAAGGCGCGCAGCCCCTCGCGGGTGGAGATGTGGAAGACCATCACCGGCTGGTCGAGGAAGGCGCTCATCACCGCCAGCCGCTGGATGGCCTCGGCCTCGGCCGCCCGCGGGTGGCTCACCCCGTGGTATTTCGGCGCCAGATAGCCGCGCGCCACCAGCCGCTTCCGCATCCAGGAGATCATGCCGTGGTTCTCGGCGTGCACGCACACGAGGCAGCCGTGGGCGCGGGCGGCGGCCAGCACGTCCAGCAGCTGTTCGTCGTCCACCCGCAGCCGGTCGTAGGTCATGAACACCTTGAGGGAGGCATGGCCGGCGCGCACCAGCGGCGGCAGCTCCTCCTCCAGCACCTCCGGCCGCGGATCGGTGACGATCATGTGGAAGGCGTAGTCGGCCATGGCGCCGCGGGCGGCGCGGGCGTGGTAGTCCTCCACCACCTCCCGCAGGGACATGCCGCGGTGCTGGGCGGCGAAGGGGATCACCGTCGTGGTGCCGCCGGCGAGGGCGGCGCGGGTGGCGGTCTCGAAGGTGTCGGCATTGTAGAGACCGGTGGCGGCGAGCTGCTCGATGTGGCAGTGGGGATCGACGCCGCCCGGCGTGAGGATGCGGCCGCGCACGTCCACCTCCTCCCGTCCCGGCGGCAGATCGCGGCCGAGGGCGGCGATCCGCTCCCCGCGGATGGCCACGTCCGCCTCCCGCACCCCCGTCGCCGTGACGACGGTGCCGCCGCGCAGCACCCGATCGAAGCCGCTCATGGTCCGTCCCCGCACCGTGCCGGCCGCGAGATGCCCCCGCCGGCGGGCGATGTCCAGCGCCTCAGGGCAGCGGCAGCAGGAGCAGGAGGAGGCCGGCCGCGGCCGCCGGCAGGGCGCGGAGGGGGGCGTGGCCGAGATCGGCGGCACCCCGCGCCAGAAGGGCGAGGGCGAGGGCGATGCGGGCGAAGCCGAGGAGGGCCCCCCAGGGATCGTCGAGGGGCGCGAGCAGCGCCGGCGTGCGCACGAAGGCCACCGGGACCAGATAGAGGCCGCCGCCCAGCACCAGGGCGTGGCGGGCGGCGGTCAGCCAGGGTGCCCCCACCATGCCGGCGGCGATGAAGACGGTGCCACAGACGGGTGGGGTGATGGTGGAGAGCAACGCGTACCAGAAGACGAACATGTGCACCACCAGCGCCGGCAGGCCCAGCTCCTGCAGCGCCGGCCCCGCCACGGCCACCGCCACCACGTAGGCGGCGGTGGTGGGCACCTCCATGCCGAGGAGGAGACAGGCGAGGGCGGTGAGGGCGAGGGCCGCGGGCAGTCGGCCGCCGGAGAGATCGAGGATGGCGCCGGTGACCTTGACGCCGAGGCCGGTGAGATTGAGGGCGCCCACCACCAGACCGGCGCAGAGGATCACCGAGCCGATGGTGGCGGTCTGGCGGGCGGCGTCCACCACCGCCCGCTCGAGGCGGCCGAGGGCGGCCCGCGGATCGAGGGCGAGGCGGCGGTCGGTGAGCAGCAGCAGGGCCGCGAGCAGTGCGGTCCAGACCGCCGCCCGCCCGGGCGTGACCCGTTCGACGAGCAGCATCCACAGCAGCAGGGCCAGCGGCAGCAGGAAGAAGGGGAGCGTGCGGAGGAGCTCCGTCGCCGGCGGCAGATCGCGGGGGTCCACCCGTTCCAGCCGGGCGTGGCGGGCGAGGGCGTCGAGGGCCAGCCAGCAGGCGAGGAAGAACAGGAGTGCTGGCAGCAGCGCCGCCTCCATGACGCGCGGATAGGGCAGGCGCAGCAGCTCGGCCATGACGAAGGCCCCGGCGCCCATGAGCGGCGGCATGATCTGGCCGCCGGTGGAGGCCACCGCCTCCACCGCCGCCGCCAGCGGCCGCGGATAGCCGAGACGCACCATCATGGGGAGGGTGACGGCCCCGGTGGAGGCGACATTGGCGCTGGCCGAGCCGGAAAGGGAACCGAAGAGGGCGGAGGCCACCACCGCCACCTTGGCGGCGCCGGCGCGCCATCGTCCCGCAACCGTCAGCGCGAGGCCGATGAAGGCACGCGCGGCCTCGCCCGCCGACAGCAGCGCCCCCAGCAGCACGTAGAGGGCGACGATGGTGGCGGAGATGCCGGTGAGCGGACCCCAGAGCCCGGCCTCGGCGATGGTGAGGGCCCCGAGGAAGCTCTCGAGGGGGATGCCGGGATGACCGAAACGGCCCGGCAGATGCTGGCCGAAGAGCCCGTAGGCGAGGGCCGCCACCGCCACCAGCGGCAGCGCCGGCCCCACCGCCCGCCGCGCCATCTCCAGCACGCACAGGATCAGCACCCCGGCGGCGGCGAGCTGGAACGGCCCCTGGAGGATGCCGTACTGTTCGTCGAGGGCCTCGCGGACGGCGACGATCCCGAGGGCGAGGGCGAGGCCGGCGGCGCCCAGCAGCCAGCCCACCGCGCGGGCCGCGGGATGGCGCGCCGGGGCGAAGACGAACAGCCACGGCAGCAGCAGCGCCATGTGCAGCGGCCGGCTCAGCAGGTTCGAGACCAGCGGCGCGAAGGCCAGCCACAGGTGGAAGCCGACCAGCGTCAGCGCCGCGACGATCCGGGCCGCCCGCAGCGCCCGTGGTGCCACCGTCCGCCGTCAGCGCAGCGCCGCCGGCAGCTCCACCCCCGCCTCCTCGTACCAGCGGCGGGCACCGGGATGGAGCGGGGCGCCGAGGGTGGCGAGATCGGCCGTCGTCACGCTCCGCCACCAGGGCGCCGTTTCGGCCATCCGGTCCTTGCCCTCCCAGTAGGCGCGGGTGAGGCGATAGGCGGCCTCCGCGTCCATGCGGGTGGTGGTGTAGGCTCCCACCGGCAGCGAGGTGGTCACCACCGGTTCGCTCTGGCCCGGATAGGTGCCGGCCGGGATCACCGTGCGGGCGCGGCCCGTCCTCGCCACCTGCGCGTCGCTCATGGAAAGGACCCGCACCCCCACGGCGGCGGCCGCCTCGATCACGTTGGGCGCCGGCCAGGAGCCGGCGGTGACGAAGCCGTCGATGCTGCCGTCGCGGAGCGCCGGCACGGCGTTGGAGAGCTCCGCCTCCACCAGCTCCACGCCGGCGACGCCGAAGAGCTCCAGCAGCCGCCTCGCCTCGCGTGCGCCGAAACTCCCCTTGCCGATGAGGATGCGACGGCCGGCGAGATCGGCGAAGTCGTCGACGCCGCGGTCGGCCCGCACCACGAAATGCATGGTGAGCGCCGGGATCGGGAAGAGGGCGCGGATCTCGGCGAAGGCGGGGTCGCGCGGCGCGAAGGGCTTCTCGCCCTCCACCGCGCGCCGGATCAGCCCCGGCGGGCTCGTGAAGACGTAGTTGCCGGGGCGGATCGCCGCCTCCTTCACGTTCTGGACCGAGCCCTGGCTCTCCTCCACGGTGACCACCACCGCCCCGCCGGTGGCCGCCCGCACCGCCTCGGCCAGCTGCACCGCCATCTGATAGTAGGAGGTGCCGGTCTTGGCGGACTTGTAGGTGATGCGGATCTCGGCGGCGGCCGGACCGGCGGCGAGGCCGAGGGCCAGTGCGACGGACAGTGCGAATCTCGCGAACGGCCGGAACATGCCCTTCCCTCCCCTCGATTTTCCCCGCGATCGGCCCTAGCACGGGGCGGGAGCGGTGTCAGCCCGTCCCACGGGTGACTTCGAGCGGGGAGGTGGTGGTGTCGTCGGATCCGATCCGGGACGAGATCCGCGCGCTGGAGCTCTCGGGCATCATGAAGATCGCCGCCACGGCGCTGGAGGATCCGGAGGTGATCCCGCTGTGGTTCGGCGAGAGCGATCTGGTGACCCCGGAGTTCGTGCGCCGGGCCGCCGTGCGGGCCCTCGAGGCGGGGCGCACCTTCTACGCCCACCCTCGCGGCATCGTGCCCCTGCGCGAGGCCATCCGCCGCTATCTGGAACGACTGTACGGGATCGCGGTCCATCCGGACCGCATCCACGTGCCCGGTTCCACCATGCTCACGGTGACCGTCGCCGGCCAGTGCCTGCTGGCGCCCGGACGCGAGATCCTGCTGATCGGACCCTACTGGCCCAACATCCGCAACGTGGCGCGGGTGTGCGGGGCGGCGGTGCGGGAGGTGCGCCTGGAAGAGGGGCCGGATCGGTGGTGGCTGGATCTCGACCGGGTGGCGGCGGCCATCGGTCCCCGCACCCGCGCCGTCTACGTCAACTCGCCCTCCAATCCCACCGGCTGGATCGCCAGCCGGGAAGAGCTGGCGGCGCTGGTGGCCCTCTGCCGTCGTCACGGCCTCGGCCTGATCTCCGACGAGGTCTACCATCGGCACGTGCTGGACGATCCGGGCGGGGTGGCGCCCTCGGTGCTGCCGCTGGTGGAGGAGGACGAGCCGGTCTTCGTCCTCAACGGCTTCTCCAAGGCCTGGGCCATGACCGGCTGGCGCATCGGCTGGATGGTGGCACCGCGGCGGCTGGTGGAGCCGCTGGCGGTGCTGGCCGAGTGCGACAACACCGGCGCCACCGTCTTCGCCCAGTGGGGTGCCCTCGCCGCCCTCGAGGAACCCGAGGGCGAGGCCTTCGTGCGCGACTTCGTCGCCCGCTGCGCCCGCAACCGCGACCGGGTCATGGCGGTCCTGGGCGCCCATCCGCGGGTGCGGCTGCTGCGGCCGGAGGGGGCCTTCTATGCCTTTCCCCGGATCGAGGGCCTCGACGACGGCCTCGCCTTCTGCCGGCGGGTGCTGGCCGAGGCGCGGGTGGGGATCGCCGCCGGCTACGGCTTCGGCGAGGGCAACGCCGCCCACGTGCGGCTCTGCTTCGCCATCGCCCCCGAGCGGCTGGAGACGGCGCTCGCGCGGCTGCTGGCGGTGCTGGAGGGGGAGGGCTCCGCCCCGCGCCGGCGCCGGTAGGGCGGCAGCAGCCGCAGATGGCGCAACCCCGGCCGGCGGGCGGCGGTGCCGGTGCGCAGGACGAAGGCGAGATGGTGGAGCACGGCGCCCGGCCGGCCCTCGCCGTCGTCGAGGAAATAGGTGTGGCCGAGGGGATCGCTCTCGTCGTTGACGAGATCGCAGTCGATGGCGACCACGTTGCGGGGAGTGCGCTCGAGACTCTCCGGACCGGTGTGGCCGAGGCGCCGGCTCACCACCCGGTTGGCGAGATTGACCAGCTTGCTGGTGCGCAGCGCGAAGTCGTCCGGTGCATAGTAGACCAGCACGTTGCGGGCGGCGCGGGTGATGGTGTGGCCGGCACGGCCCGGCTCCAGCGTCTCGTTGGCCACGTCGGCGGCCATCATGAAGACGTTGCGGAAGACGGCGGGCACCGCCCCGTGCCGTTCGACGAAGCGGACGAGGGCGGCGCGCAGCACCCGGTTGCCCATGGAATGGGCCAGCACCTCCAGATGGCGCAGACACGGACGCGACTGTCCCTCGCGCCAGTCGAGGAAGCGGCCCAGCAGGCGGGCGAAGGCGAAGCCGCTCATGTCGGCGGAATCCTGATCGGCGAAATAGTCGCGCAGATAGCCGAGGCGGATGCCGCAGGGCCAGATCAGCGGCACCACCGTCACCGCCGCTCCCAGCTCGCGCAGCCGTCGCTCGAGGTGGCGGGCGGTGGGGAAGACCCGCTCCTCCGGCGGGTTGGAGAAGCCGTGGACGTAGAGCAGGATGTGGCGGGCGTCCCCGGCGGCGAGGCGGGCGAACAGGCGCTCGGCGCCGATCTCGCGGTAGCGGCCGGGTCCGAGACGTTCGCCGTAGACCAGCGAGGCCCGCGGCTCGCGATCCTCGGGATGGAAGCGCAGGCTCCGGCCCTCCGGCGTCTCCGGCCCCGTGAGGACGGGATGGTTGGTGACGAACAGCATGGACGGCTCCCCGGGCGGACCGTCATAAGACTACATTCCTAATCCTCTTCCGGCAATCCGCGGGCGGGCCGGCGGTGGCGGTTGCCGGACCCCGGGCACGGGCCTATCTGGGGCGCGGCCTCGGGGCCGCAGCGGATCCTTCCCGGCGCGAGGGACGTCTCCCGTGACTCTGGTGGTCCAGAAGTTCGGCGGCACCTCCGTCGCCAATCTCGACCGCATCCGCCACGTGGCCGGGCGCGTGGCACGGCACGTGCGCGCCGGCGAACGGGTCTGTGTGGTGGTCTCCGCCATGGCCGGCACCACCAACCGGCTGGTGGAGTGGGTCACCGGCATCGAGCCGGTCCACTACGACCGGGCCGAGTACGACACGGTGGTGGCGAGCGGCGAGCAGGTGACCGTCGGCCTCCTCGCCATCGCCCTCCAGCGGCTCGGCGTCCCCGCCCGCAGCTTCCTCGGCTGGCAGGCCGGCATCCGCACCGACGGCGCCCACGGCAAGGCCCGCATCGTCGAGATCGACCCGGCGCCGCTCCGCGCCTGTCTCGAGGCGGGCGTGGTGCCGGTGGTGGCGGGCTTCCAGGGACTGGGGCCGGACGGGCGGGTGACCACCCTCGGCCGCGGCGGCTCGGACACCTCGGCGGTGGCGGTGGCCGCCGCCCTCGGCGCCGACCGCTGCGACATCTTCACCGACGTGGACGGCGTCTACACCAGCGATCCGCGGGTGGTGCCCAAGGCCCGCAAGCTCGAGCGTATCACCTACGAGGAGATGCTGGAGATGGCCTCGCTGGGGGCCAAGGTGCTGCAGACCCGGTCGGTGGCGCTGGCCATGCGCTACCGCGTGCGCCTGCAGGTGCTCTCCAGCTTCGAGGACGTGCCCGGAACGCTCGTGGTGGACGAGGACGAGATCATGGAATCGCAGATCGTGAGCGGCGTCACCTACAGCCGCGACGAGGCCAAGGTGTCGGTGCTGCGGGTGGAGGACCGGCCGGGCATCGCCGCCGCCCTCTTCGGACCCCTCGCCGACGCCCACATCAACGTGGACATGATCGTGCAGTCCGTCTCCCGCGACGGCCGCCACGCCAACATCACCTTCACCGTCTCGCGGGCGGATCTGCCGCGCACGGTGGAGATCCTGGAGCGCATCCGCGGGGAGGTGGGCTTCGAACGGGTGGCCGCCGATCCCGACGTGGTCAAGGTGTCGGTGGTGGGCGTGGGCATGCGCAGCCACGCCGGCGTCGCCCACCGCATGTTCCGCACCCTGGCCGAGCGGGGCATCAACATCCAGGCCATCTCCACCTCCGAGATCAAGATCTCGGTGCTGATCGCCGAGGAGTACGCCGAGCTGGCCCTGCGCGCCCTCCACGCCGCCTACGGCCTCGACCGCGCCTGACCATGCTGCGCGCCGACGATTTCCCGCGCCTCAAGGCCCTCTCCGGTCGCGCCCGCACCTTCCTCGGCAGCGAGCTGCCCTTCCTCGGCGGCGCCATGACCTGGGTCTCCGAGCGCCGGCTGGTCTCCGCCATCTCCAACGCCGGCGGCTTCGGCGTGCTGGCCTGCGGTGCCATGGACTCCGAGCGCCTCGCCGAGGAGATCCGCGCCACCCGCCTGCTCACCGACCGACCCTTCGGCGTCAACCTCATCGTCGTCCATCCCGAGCTCGACCGGCTGGTGGAGGTGTGCATCGCCGAGGAGGTGGGGCACGTGGTGCTGGCCGGCGGCCTGCCGCCCCGCGAGGCGGTGGCGCGGCTGCGGGCGGCGGGGGTGCGGGTGATGGCCTTCGCCCCGGCCCTCGCCGTCGCCCGCAAGCTGGTCCGCGGCGGCGTCGACGCCCTCGTGGTGGAGGGATCGGAGGCCGGCGGCCACATCGGCCCCGTCTCCACCGCGGTGCTGGCCCAGGAGATCCTCCCCCATCTCGACGGGGTGCCGGTGTTCGTGGCCGGCGGCATCGGCCACGGCGAGATGATCGCCGCCTTCATGGCCATGGGCGCCGCCGGCGTGCAGATGGGCACCCGCTTCGTTTGTGCCGAGGAGAGCATCGTCCATCCCCGGACCAAGCGCGCCTATCTGCGGGCCGGCGCCCGCGATGCCGTCCCCTCCGTGCAGGTGGATCCGGAGTTCCGGGTGGTGCCGGTGCGGGCCCTGCAGAACGAGGGAACCCGCCGCTTCGTCCGCTTCCAGCAGGAGGTGATCGCCCGCTACCGCGCCGGCGAGACCAGCTACGAGGAGGCGGCGCTGGCCATCGAACACTATTGGGCCGGCGCGCTCCGGCGGGCGGTGGTGGAGGGCGACGTGGAGACCGGCTCGTTGATGGCGGGTCAGAGCGTGGGTATGGTGAAGAAGATCGAGCCGGTCGAATCGATTCTCGCGGAACTCGCCGAACAGGCGGAACGCGCGCTCGCCCGGCGCTGGCCGGGCTGAGATCGGGAAAGGGGACGGCGGGGCGTGAGTGCTGCGGCCCGAGGCCGACCGGGAGCCGAGGAGATCCGGCGCCACGGCATAGGCGAGCCGTCGCCGGCGCGGCGGCTGCTGCGCCGCATCGTCGAGCTGGTGGCCCAGCCGCTGCCGCCCCAGACCCGCCTCGACCGCATCGTCGAGGTGATCGCGTCCAATCTGGTGGCCGAGGTCTGCTCCCTCTACATCCTGCGCGCCGGCGACGTGCTCGAGCTGTTCGCCACCCACGGTCTCCGGCCCCAGGCGGTCCACGTCACCCGTCTCGCCGTGGGCGAGGGGCTGGTGGGCACCATCGCCGCCGAGGGATCGGTGATCGCCACCAGCGACGCCCAGAGCCATCCCCGCTTCGTCTACCGGCCGGAGACGGGTGAGGAGGTCTACCACTCCTTCCTCGGCGTGCCGGTGGTGCGGGGCGGACGTGTCATCGGCGTGCTCACCGTCCAGAACCGGACCCGCCGCCACTATGCCGAGGACGAGGTGGAGGCGCTCCAGATCGTCGCCTCGGTGCTGGCGGAGATGCTGGCCTCCAGCGACATCCTCGACCGTTCGCGCTACGCCGACGTGGCCGGGCGGTCCGTGGAATCGCTGCGGCTCGAGGGGGTGCGGCTGGTGGCCGGCGTCGGCGTCGGCCGGGCGTGGATGCACGCGCCGCGCATCGACGTCACCCGCATCCTCGCCGACGACCCCGCCCGGGAGCGCGAGCGGCTCCACCGGGCGCTGGCCGAGCTGCGCCGCTCCCTCGACCGGGCCCTGGCCCGTCACGAGTTCGGCCCGGGCGAGGAACGGGAGGTGGTGGAGCTCTACCGCATGTTCCTCGAGGACACCGGCTGGCGGCGGCGCATCGAGGAGGCCATCGCCACCGGCCTCACCGCCGAGGCGGCGGTGCGGCGCGTCCAGGACGAGACCCGGCTGCGCCTCGGCCGCGCCAGCGACCCCTATCTGCGCGAGCGGTTGGTGGATCTGGACGAGCTGGCCGAACGCCTGCTCCTCCACCTCTCCGGCCGCGATCCGGTCGCCGAGGCCCAGCGCCTGCCGCCGGACTCGGTGATCGTCGCCCGCCAGCTCACCGTGGCCGAACTCCTCCAGTTCGATCGCGCCCGCATCCGCGCCATCGTGCTGGAGGAGGGTTCACCCACCGCCCATGTGGTGATCGTCGCCCGCGCCTTCGGCATCCCCACCCTCGGCCAGTGCCGCGGGGCCATGGTCCAGATCGAGCCGGGCGATCTCGTGGCGGTGGACGCCGATCATGCCCAGTGCTTCGTGCGTCCGGGCGAGGAGGTGCTGGAGGCCTTCGCCCGCGCCGCCCGCCTGCGCGAGGAACGGGTGCGGGCGCTGGAGGGGCTGCGGACGCTGCCGGCCCTGAGCCGCGACGGGGTGCGGGTGCGGGTGGAGATGAACGCCGCCTTCCTCGTGGACGTGGCCCACATGGACACCTTCGGCGCCGAGGGCTGCGGCCTCTTCCGCACCGAGATGCTGTTCCTCGACCGCGAGCGCTGGCCCGACCGCGCCACCCAGGCGGGCTTCTACCGACGCGTGCTGGAACACGCCGGCGCGCGACCCGTCACCTTCCGCACCCTCGACGTGGGCGGCGACAAGCGCCTGCCGTACTTCCGCATACCCGATTCCGACAATCCCGCCCTCGGCTGGCGCGGCCTCCGCCTCACCCTCCACCGGCCGCGGGTGCTGCACACCCAGCTGGCCGCGCTGGTGGAGGCGGCGGCCGACCGCCGCCTGCGCCTCATGTTCCCGGTGGTGACGGAGGTGGAGGAGTTCGTCCGGGCCCGGGCGCTCCTGGAGCGGGTGCTGGCGGCGCGGCGCGCGGCCGGCCTCCCCCTGCCGCGCGCCGTCGAGGTGGGGGTCATGTTCGAGGTGCCGGCGCTGTTCTGGCAGCTCGACCGGCTGCTGCCGCAGGTGGACTTCGTCTCGGTGGGCAGCAACGATCTGGTGCAGTTCCTCTTCGCCGTGGACCGCACCGACGCGGCCCTGGCCGACCGCTACGACGTGCTGGCACCGGCGGCGCTGCGCTTCTTCCGCGATCTGGCGGAGCGCTGCCGGGCGGCCGGAGTCGCGCTGTCGGTGTGCGGCGAGATGGCGAGCCGGCCGCTGGAGGCCATGGCGCTGGTGGGCGTGGGGGTGCGCTCGCTCTCCGTCTCGCCGCCGGAGGTGCTGCCGGTCAAGGCCATGGTGCGCAGCCTCGACGTGGGCCGGCTCGCCGCCTTCCTCGACCGCGCCCTCGACTGGCCGGTGCGCAGCCTGCGGGAGGCCCTCTCGGGCTATGCCGCGGACCACGGCATCGTATTGCCGCCCGGCCTGCCCCAAGCCTCGACCGTCACGTGAGATTCCGCCGCGCTCGTCTCGACGGCCCCGTGTCCTTCGTGGTAAGGGGGAACCGCCTCGAGTGGAACCGCCCGGACACGACCACATCGGTACAGGGGGAATCCCCATGGACACGCGTGCGCAACCGGAGTTGGGTGCCTTGACCTCGGAGGCCCGCGACTATCTCGCCCGCATCGGTGCCGCGCTCCGCGAGGCGCGCATCGAGGCCGGCGAGGACCTGCACGACGTGGCCGGGACGCTCCGGATCAAGCCGGCCTATCTGCAGGCCCTCGAGAGCGGCGACTATGCCGTCTTTCCCGGGCGCGCCTATGCCTTCGGATTCCTGCGCGCCTATGCCGACTATCTCGGCTTCGACGGGCCCGAGGTGGTGCGCCGCGTGCGCGAGCGGCTCGCCGCCGACGAGCCGCCCCCCGTGCCGGAGGTACGCCGCCCCTTCGTGGAGCGCCACCGGCCGACGGCGCTGGCCGCCACCGCCCTGGTGCTGGCGGTGGGCGCCGGCTACTGGGGCTGGTACGCCTTCCGGGCGCTGGGACCGGAACTGCTGACGCGGGTGGGCGAGGTGCCGGGCGAGGTGGCGCGGGCCACCGACCGGCTGATGGAGGGCGGGGACGACCGCCCGGCCCGCGAGACGCCCTCGCCCCGGCTGGTCCGCCTCGCCGCCGAGGACGGCGCCCCCACCGTGCTCGCCCGTCTCGGCCCCGACGACATGGCCGCCATCGTGGTGGCCGCCACCACCGGCGAGGGCAGCGCCGCCAGCGCCACCGCCGCCGAGCTGCCGCAGACGCTGGTGGAGGAGGCGGCGCCGGCGACGCCCGCCGACGTGGTGCTGCCCCGGCGGGTGGTGCTGCGGGCCCGCGCCACCACCTGGGTGCAGCTCTATACCGAGGACGGCAGCTTCACCGACACCCGCACGCTCGAGGCGGGTCAGGAACTGGAGGTCCCGGACCGGCCGGGTCTCCGGCTGTGGACGGGCGACGGCGGGGCCGTGGAACTGCTGGTGGACGGCCGCAGCCTCGGCACCGTCGGGGGACGCGGTCAGGTGGTGGAGGGTTTCGTGCTGGAGCGGCGCGCCCTGGCGGCCCGCGTCGCCGATGCCGGCTGACGCCGCCCGGTCGCCGGCATCTCCCCGGATCCCGAGCCGCCGCGGGTGGCGAAGCCCGCCAGCATGTGCACGTGGGTGAGGATGCCCCGGCGGAAGTTCACGAGCTCGAACTTCTCGTCCGGGGCGTGCACGCGATCGTCCTCGAGTCCGAAGCCCACCAGCAGCGGCACCAGCCCGAGCTCCGCGGCCAGCACGCCCGCGACCGGAATGGAGCCGCCGCAGCCGATGGCGACGGGCGCGCGGCCGAAGACCGCCGCCAGCGCCTCGCGGGCCACCGCGAACGCGGGCGATTCCGGATCCACCGCCAGCGGATCGCCCCGCCCCAGATCCAGGAGCTCGAAGCGCGCCCATGCGGGCAGCCGTTCGCGGCAGGCCCGTTCGATGGCGGCGAAGACCTCGTCCGCCCGCTGGTCCGGCACCAGCCGGCAGCTGAACTTGGCCCGCGCCTCGGCCGGGATCACCGTCTTCGCCCCCTCGCCCACATAGCCGCCCGCGATGCCGTTGACGTCGAGGCAGGGACGGGCCCACAGCCGTGCGAGCGTGTCGTGGCCCTCCTCGCCCACCGGCACCTCGAAACCGCCCTCGCGGAAGAAGGCCGCCTCGTCGAAGGGCAGCCGGGCCCAGGCCTCGCGCAGGGCCGGATCCGGCGGCCGCACCCGGTCGTAGAAGCCGGGGAGGGTGACCCGGCCGCGCGCGTCGTGGAGCCCCGCGAGGAAGGCGGCGAGGGCGTGGAGGGGATTGGGGGCGACGCCGCCGTAGAGACCGGAGTGGAGGTCGCGGGCGGGCCCGCGGAGGCGCAGTTCCACATAGACGATGCCGCGCAGCGAGGCGGTGATGGCCGGCGTGTCGGGATCCATCATGGCGGTGTCGGAGATCACCGCCACGTCGGCCGCGAGCGCCTCGCGGCGGGCCCGCACGAAGGCCGGCAGATGGGCACTGCCGCTCTCCTCCTCGCCCTCCACCATCAGCGTCACCGGCACCGGCAGGCCGCCCGTCTCCGCCATCCAGGCCCGCAGCGCCTCGACGATGGTCATGAGCTGGCCCTTGTCGTCGGAGGCGCCGCGGGCGACGACGCGCGGGCCGTGGGGGCCGTCGACGATGCGCGGGTTGAAGGGATCGCCGCTCCAGGCCTCCACCGGATCCGGCGGCTGGACGTCGTAGTGGCCGTAGTAGAGCACCCGCGGTCCGCGGTCCGGGCCACCGCGCGCCAGCACCACCGGATGGCCGCCGGTCTCGGCCAGTTCCACGGCGAGGCCCAGTCCGGCCAGCTCGCGGGCGAGCCATTCGGCCGCCCGCCGGGTGTCGGCGGCACGGGCGGGATCGGTCCCCACCGAGGGGATCCGCAGGAAGTCGACGAGACGGCGGACCGATTCCTCGAAGGCCGCCTCGGCCCGGGCGCGGACTCGCGCGAGCAGAGCCGATCCCTCCGCCATCGCCCTCACACCGTCCGCAGCCGCACCCCGCCCCGCCGGAAGGCGGCGAGATAGCGCGGCACCACCACCTCCACCGGCGTCGCCGCCACCCCGAGCGCGTCCAGCCCGGGGCAGGTGCCGGAGACCACGTTGTCGCGCCGCAGCAGCCGCACCTGGTCGCGGGTGAGCGGCGGCTCCGGCAGCCACTCCAGGAAGCCGGCGAGCACCTCGGCGAGGCCGAAGGGGACGGGCAGCAGCAGCCGCCGGCGTCCGGTCACCGCCAGCACGTAGCGCAGCAGTTCGGCGAAGGTGTAGACCCGCGGCCCGCCCAGCTCGAACGGTCCCTCCACCGCCTCCTCTCCCGCGAGGGCCGCCACCACCGCATCGGCCACGTCGCCCACGTAGACCGGCTGGAAGCGGGTCTCCGGCCCCACCACCGGCAGCACCGGCGAGATCTGGCTCATGGCGGCGAAGCGGTTGAAGAAGCGGTCCTCCGGGCCGAAGACCACGCTCGGCCTCAGGATGGTGGCGCCGGGGAAGGCGTCCCGCACCCGCACCTCCCCCAGCGCCTTGGTGCGGGCGTAGGCGGAGGGCGAGGCGGGATCGGCACCGAGGGCGGAAATGTGGACCAGCCGCGCCACTCCGGCCGCACGGGCGGCTGCCGCCACCGCCCCGGCCAGCTCCTCGTGGACCCGGCGGAAGTCGCCGCGCCGGCGCTCGTGGAGGATGCCCACGAAGTTCACCACCAGGCGGGAACCCGCCACCAGCGGGGTCAACGCCTCGGCGGTGATCTCCCGTGGCCAGGCCACCGGCACGATCTGTCCCACCTCCCCCAGGGGCTTGAGGTGGAGGGCGGTGTGGGGATCGCGCGTCACCACCTTGATGCGCACACCGCGGGCGGCCAGCCGCTGGACCACGTAGCGGCCGATGAAGCCGGATCCGCCGAAGAGGGTGGCGATGGCGTTGCGCATGGGGCGGGGTCCCCGTGACTGCGGCACCGCCACGAGCCTAGCCCCTCCCGCCGGCGCGCTCAACGCGCCCGCTGCCGCACCCGCCCTCAGCCCAGGAGATCGCGCAGCATGGCCACCAGCGGCCGGTCGGCCGCCGGCATGGGAAGACGGGTGAGCTCCCGCGGGCGCACCCAACGCAGCTCCTGCCCCTCCCGTGGCCGCGGGATGCCGTCGAAGACGCGGCAGACATAGAGAGGCATGAGCAGGTGGAAGTCGGGATAGGCGTGGGAGGCGAAGGTGAAGGGGGCGAGGCAGCGGGCGTGGGTGCGGATGCCCAGCTCCTCCTCCAGCTCCCGGATCAGCGCCGCCTCGGGCGTCTCGCCCGGCTCCGGCTTGCCGCCCGGGAACTCCCAGAGCCCGGCCATGGGCCGGCCCGGCGGCCGGCGGGTGACGAGGACGCGACCGTCCCCGTCCACCAGCGCACAGGCCACCACCAGCACCAGCGGGCGGGCCGGCGCGGTGTTCACCGGCCCGTCTCCCCCGGATCCGGCCGCGAGGCGCGCTCGGCCACGGCCCGGCGCGCCCGCTGCTGGGCCTTGCGGCGCCTCAGGTTCTCGCGCATGGCGGCGGCGAGGCGGGCCTCGCGCTCGGCGCGGGCGCGGGCGCGGGCGGTTCCGGGCGTGAGGCGGGGTGCGGGGTGGCTTGTCTCCTGCGTCATGACCGCTACATAGGTCGCGGAACCGGCGCCGATATGGCGTGTCGGCGGGGTTCCGTCGAGACGCTGCCGTAGCTCAGTCGGTAGAGCACGTCCTTGGTAAGGACGGGGTCGGAGGTTCGAGTCCTCTCGGCAGCACCAGAGAATGCACACGGCCGCGAGGAATCGCGCCACTTCCGGAAACGCCCGTCCACCATCGCATCCGCCACCCGGATCACGGACGGCGGCCGGAGCGCGCGCCCGGTGCCGTCCCGGCCCGCGGATCGCCCGCGTCCCCGCCCCCGGACACGCCACGCGGTCCCCGCGCGAACCGGGCCGGGCGGATCCGCCGCGGAACGGCGGGCGCTCGCGTCCCCGCCGGCGGCCGCCGGCCCCGGCCGCGTTGCCGGGGCGCGGCGGGACGGCTAGATAGCGCCGCGACGGACGGACGCCGCCGGTGGCCGCATCCTTCGCCAATCCCCTCTGCATCGCCCTCGACCTCGCCGAGCCGGCGCGGGCCCTCGATCTCGCCCGCCGCCTCGCCCCCCTCGCCGGCGGCTTCAAGATCGGCCTCGAACTGTTCACCCGCGGCGGTCCCGAGCTGGTCCGCGCCCTCGCCGGGCCCGCGCGCGGCCTCTTCCTCGACCTCAAGCTCCACGACATCCCCGCCACCGTGGCCCGCACGGTGGCCGCCATCGCCGATCTCCCCGTCGCCCTCACCACCCTCCACGCCGCCGGCGGGCCGGCCATGCTGGCGGAGGCGGTGGCGGCCCGGGACCGGACCCGCCCGGATCTCCGTCTCCTGGCCGTCACCGTCCTGACCAGCCTGGATGCCGCCGACCTCCATGCCGTCGGCATCGGCGATCCCCCGGCGGCACAGGTGGCGCGCCTCGCTGCCCTCGCCCTCGAGGCCGGCGTCGACGGTCTCGTCTGTTCGCCGCGGGAGGTCGCCATGCTGCGCGCCCGCTTCGGTCCGGCGCCGCTCCTGGTGGTCCCGGGCATCCGCCCCGCGGCCTCCGCCGACGATCAGAAGCGCACCGCCACCGCCGCCGCCGCCCGGGCCGCCGGCGCCGATCTGCTGGTGGTGGGCCGACCCGTCACCCGCGCCGCCGATCCGCCCGCCGCCGCCCGCGCCCTCCTCGCCGAGCTGGAGGCGGCGTGAGCGGAATCGCGGTCAAGATCTGCGGACTCACCGACGCGGCGGCGGTGGAGGCCGCCGTGGCCGGCGGCGCCCGCTGGCTCGGCTTCGTCTTCTATCCGCCCTCGCCCCGCCATCTGACGCCGGACTCCTTCCGCGCGCTGCGGGGGCGGGTGCCGGCGGGTCCCGCCACCGTCGGCGTCTTCGTCGATCCCGCCGACGAGGAGATCGCCCGCGTGCTGGACGCCGCCCCCCTCGACCTCCTCCAGCTCCACGGTCGCGAACCGCCGGCGCGGGTGCGGGCGCTGCGAGCCCGCTTCGGCCTCCCGGTGATCAAGGCGCTGCAGGTGGCGACGGCGGAGGACCTCGCCGCCGCCCACGCCTATCGCGGAGCGGCCGACCTCCTCCTGTTCGATGCCCGCCCGCCGCGGGGCGCCCGCCTTCCCGGCGGCAACGCCGTCGCCTTCGACTGGCGGATCCTCGCCGGCTTCGATCCGGGCCTGCCCTGGCTGCTCGCCGGCGGTCTGCACGCCGGCAATCTGGCCCGGGCGGTGCGGGTTTCCGGCGCGCGGCGCGTGGACGTCTCCTCGGGCGTCGAGCGCGCGCCCGGGATCAAGGATCCGGAGCGGATCCGCGCCCTCCTCGCCCTTGCCCGTGGGCTCGATCCCGACCACATGCCCCGCGGGTCCACGGAAGCCGGACCATGACCGCGACGCCACGCCCCAACTCCTACCGCACCGGGCCGGACGAGCGCGGCCACTTCGGCATCTACGGCGGCCGCTACGTGGCCGAGACGCTGATGCCGCTGGTGCTGGACCTGGAACGGGCGTGGCGGGAGGCGCGCGCCGATCCCGCCTTCTGGGCCGAGTACCGGGCCCTGCTCGCCGACTACGCCGGCCGCCCCTCGCCCCTCTATCCCGCCGAGCGCCTCACGGCCGAGCTCGGGGGCGCCCGCATCTACCTCAAGCGCGAGGACCTCAACCACACCGGTTCCCACAAGATCAACAACTGCCTCGGCCAGATCCTGCTGGCCCGGCGCATGGGCAAGCGCCGCGTCATCGCCGAGACCGGGGCGGGCCAGCACGGCGTGGCCACCGCCACCGTCGCCGCCCGCTTCGGCATGGAATGCGTCATCTACATGGGCGAGCGCGACATGGCACGCCAGCGGCCCAACGTGTTCCGCATGAGGCTCCTGGGCGCCCAGGTGCGGCCGGTGCGGACCGGCGCGCGCACCCTCAAGGATGCCATGAACGAGGCGCTCCGGGACTGGGTCACCAACGTCCGCGACACCTTCTACCTCATCGGTTCGGTGGCCGGCCCCCACCCCTATCCCGCCATGGTGCGCGATCTCCAGTGCGTCATCGGCGAGGAGACCCGCGAGCAGATCCTGGCGCGCGAGGGACGGCTGCCGGACGTGCTGGTGGCCTGTGTCGGCGGCGGCTCCAACGCCATGGGCCTCTTCCACCCCTTCCTGGACGAACCGGAGGTGCGGCTGGTGGCGGTGGAGGCCGCCGGCGAGGGGCTGGAGACCGGCCGCCACGCCGCCGCCCTCACCGGCGGTGCGCCCGGCGTCCTCCACGGCTCCCGCTCCTATCTCCTCCAGGACGAGGACGGCCAGGTGCGCGAACCCCATTCCATCTCCGCCGGCCTCGACTATCCCGGCATCGGCCCGGAGCACGCCTGGCTCAGGGATCTGGGCCGCATCCAGGTGGTCACCGCCACCGACCGGGAGGCCCTGCGCGCCTTCGAGGTGCTGGGTCGCACGGAGGGCATCCTCCCCGCCCTCGAGAGCGCCCACGCCCTCGCCCACGTGCTGGACCTGGCCCCGCGCCTGCCGCGCGAGGCCCTCGTGGTGGTCAATCTCTCCGGCCGCGGCGACAAGGACCTCGACACCGTCGCCCGGGTCACGGGAGTGGAGCCTTGAGCGACCGCATCCGACGGCGTTTCGCCGCCCTGCGCGCGGAGGGCCGGGCCGGTCTCGTCACCTTCCTGGTGGCGGGCGATCCCGACATGGCCACCTTCGGGCGCCTGCTGGCGGGACTGCCCGAAGCGGGGGCCGATCTCCTCGAGGTGGGCATGCCCTTCTCCGATCCCATGGCCGACGGGCCCACCATCGAGGAGGGCTACGGCCGGGCCCTCGCCGCCGGCACCCGCCTCGCCGACGTGCTGGCGGCGGTGGCCGACTTCCGTCGTCGCGACACGTCCACCCCGCTGGTGCTCATGGGCTACTACAACCCCATTCACCGCTACGGTCCGGAGCGCTTCGCCGCCGACGCCCGGGTCGCCGGCGTGGACGGGCTCATCGTGGTGGACCTGCCGCCGGAGGAGGACGCCGAGCTCCGGGTGCCGGCCGAGGCGGCAGGGCTGCACCTCGTGCGCCTGCTCACCCCCACCACCCGCGGCGGGCGGCTCGCGCGGGTGCTGGAGGGGGCCTCGGGCTTCCTCTACTATGTCTCCATCACCGGCATCACCGGCTCGCGCGCGCCCGATCTCGGCGAGGTGGAGACGGCGCTGGCGGAGATCCGCCGCCACACCGACCTGCCCCTCGCCGTCGGCTTCGGCATCCGCGAGCCGGCGCAGGCGGCGGCCCTCGCCCGCATCGCCGACGGGGTGGTGGTGGGTTCGGCACTGGTGCGGACGGTGGCGGAACATCTCGACGGACGGGGACGCCCGCGCGCCGGTCTGGAGGCGGCGGTCCTCGGCCGGGTGCGGGCACTGGCCGCCGCGATCCGGGAGGTACGCAGGGGATGAACTGGCTCACCAACTACGTCCGCCCGCGTCTCAGGGCGCTGGTGGAGCGGCGCCGCGTGGAGGTGCCGGAGAATCTCTGGCACCCGTGCCCGGCCTGCGAGCGTATGATCTTCCACCGCGACCTCGACGCCAATCGGCGGGTGTGCCCCCACTGCGACCACCACTTCCGCGTGGGCGCCGACTTCCGCTTCCGCGAGCTGTTCGGCGAGACGTGGGAAGTGCTGGAGCTGCCGCGGGTGGCGGTGGATCCACTGCGCTTCCGTGACCTCAAGCGCTACACCGACCGCCTGAGGGACGCCCAGAGCCGCTGCGGGACCCACGACGCCGTCGCGGCGGCGGCGGGGGAGCTGGCCGGTCTGCCGGTGGTGGTGGCGGTGATGGACTTCGCCTTCATGGGCGGTTCCATGGGCCGGGCGGTGGGCGAGGCCATCGTCACCGCCGCCCGTGAGGCGGTCCGTCGCCGTGCCGCCTTCGTGGTGTTCACCGCCTCCGGCGGCGCCCGCATGCAGGAGGGCATGTTCTCGCTGGTGCAGATGGCCCGCACCACCGCCGCCGTGCAGGAGGTGAAGGAGGCGGGGCTTCCCTACGTGGTGGTCCTCACCGATCCCACCACCGGCGGCGTCACCGCCTCCTTCGCCATGCTGGGCGACGTCCACATCGCCGAGCCGGGGGCGCTCATCGGTTTCGCCGGCCGGCGGGTGATCGAGCAGACCATCCGCGAGCGCCTGCCCGACGGCTTCCAGACCGCCGAATATCTGCGCGAGCACGGCATGGTGGACATGGTGGTGCATCGCTTCGAACTGCCCGCCACCCTGGCGCGGGTGCTGGACCTGCTGATGCGCCCGCGCGCCGCCGCAGCGGCGGAGCCGACGGCGGGGGACGAGGGTCCGGCGGCGCTGCCGCCGCCGGCACCGGAACAGGACCTCGAGGCCCTGGACGAGGCCGCCGATGACTGACGCCGGCTGCGCGCTGCTGCTGGCGCGGCTGCAGGCGCTCCATCCCCGCACCATCGATCTCTCGCTGGATCGCATGTGGCGGCTCCTCGCCGCCCTCGGCCATCCCGAGCGCCGGCTGCCACCGGTGGTCCACATCGCCGGCACCAACGGCAAGGGCAGCACCCTCGCCATCCTCCACGCCGTCCTCGAGGCGGCGGGACTGGTGGTCCACCGCTACGTCTCGCCCCACCTCGTGGAATTCCGCGAACGCATCCTGCTGGCCGGCCGACCGATCGCACCCGCCCGCCTCGCCGATCTCCTCGCGCGCTGCGAACGGGCCAATGCGGGACGGCCCGTCACCTTCTTCGAGATCACCACCGCCGCCGCCCTCCTCGCCTTCGCCGAGACCCCGGCGGACGTGGTGCTGCTGGAGACGGGACTGGGCGGCCGGCTGGACGCCACCAACGTGGTGCCGCGGCCGCGCCTCGTGCTGATCGCGCCCATCGGCCGCGACCACGAACGGCACCTGGGCCGCACCGTGCGCGAGATCGCCTTCGAGAAGGCGGGGATCCTGCGGCCGGACGTGCCGGTGCTGGTGGGGCGCCAACGCTTCGCCGAGGCGGTGGAGGTGCTGGAACACCGGGCCTCTCTCCTCGGGGCGCCCCTCTCCCTCATGGGCCGCGACTTCGAGGTGACGGAGACGGCGGACGGCCTCCGCTTCCGCGACGGGGACGGCGCGCTGCTGCTGCCGCGGCCGGCGCTGGCCGGCGTCCACCAGATCGACAACGCCGGCCTCGCGGTGGCGGCGGCCCGCCGCCTCGCCCGCGACTTCCCCGGCATCGACACCGCCGCCCTCGCCGCCGGTCTCCGGCGGGTGCACTGGCCGGCGCGGCTGCAGCGGCTCACGGAGGGCCCCCTGGTCGCCCGCCTGCCCCGGGGCTTCGAGCTGTGGCTGGACGGCGGCCACAATCCCGATGCGGGGGAGGCACTCGCCCGCTCGCTGGACGGCATCGCCGCCGGCCGGCCGGTCCATCTCGTGGTGGGCATGCTCGCCGCCAAGGACCTGGACGGCTTCCTCGCGCCGCTGGCCACCCGTGTGCGCGGCCTCGCCTTCGTGCCGGTGCCGGACGACCACCGCGGCCACGATCCCCATGCCGCGGCGGCCCGCTGGCGGGCGCGGGGGACACCGGCGCGCGCCTTTCCCGACGTGGCCGCGGCCCTGGCGGCACTTCCGCCCGCGGGGCCGGGGCTGGTCCTCGTGTGCGGGTCGCTCTATCTCGCCGGCGCGGTCTTGCGGGAGAACCGCCGCGTTCCATGATTCGCGCGGGCGGACCGCTTGGCGCGGACTTCGCTGTCGCGCTATAGCGTCGGCCGCGGGCGGGCGTGGTGGAACCGGTAGACACGCGGGATTTAGGTTCCCGTGGCGCAAGCCGTGCGAGTTCGAGTCTCGCCGCCCGCACCAGCATCGGAGCCGCGGAACACGAGAGCGAGACGACGATGGACATCACACAGGTCGCCGCCGAGGGCCTCCGGCGGGAGTTCCGGGTGACGTACGGGGCCGACGAGATCGAGGCGGAGATCACCCGCCGCCTCGAGGAGATCCGCCGCACCGCCCGCATCCCCGGCTTCCGCCCCGGCCGGGTGCCCCTCAGGCTGCTGCGCGCCCGTTACGGCCAGGCCGTCCTCGGCGAGGTGGTCCAGAAGGCCGTGGAGGAAAGCGCCCGGCGGGTGGTGGAGGAACACGAACTGCGCCCGGCGCTGCGACCCAGGGTGGAGATCACCGCCTTCGAGGAGGGACGGGACCTCGAACTCCGCGTCGATCTGGAGGTGCTGCCCGAGGTGCCCGAGGTGGCGCTCGGCGAGATCGAGCTGGTGCGCCACGTGGCCGAACCCGACGAGGAACGCGTCCAGGGAAGCCTCCGCAATCTGGCGGCCGCCCGCCGCACCTTCGAGCCGGTGGACCGGCCGGCCGAGACGGGGGATCGGGTCACCATCACCTTCACCGGGACCGTGGGCGGCGAGCCCTTCGAGGGCGGCTCCGGCGAGAAGGTCCAGGTGGTGCTGGGCGAGGGGCGGCTCTTGCCCGGCTTCGAGGAGGCGCTGGTGGGCCGGCGCGCCGGCGAGGCCTTCCGCGCCGAGGTGGTGGTGCCGGAGGACCATCCCCGCGAGGAACTGCGCGGTCGCACCGTGGTGTTCGAGGGCACCGTCGAGGAGGTGGCCGCGCCGCGGGAGCCGGCCATCGACGACCAGCTGGCGAAGACCTACGGATACGAGAATCTCGTGGAGCTGGAGAAGGCGGTGCGCGAGCGCCTCCGGGAGGAGTTCCGCCGGCGGGCACGGGAGCGGATGAAGCGCCAGCTCCTCGACTGGCTCGCGGAACACGTGCGCTTCGAGGTGCCGCAGGGGATGGTGGACCTGGAGTTCCGCACCATCTGGGAACAGCTCGAACGCGAGATGCAGCAGAGCGGCACCGATTTCGAGAAGCTCGGCCGCAGCCGCGAGGAGATGGAGGCGGAATACCGGGCCATCGCCGAACGGCGGGTGCGTCTCGGCCTGATCCTGGCCGAGATCGGCCGCCGGCACGGCGTCGAGGTGACGGGCCAGGAGCTGCAGCAGGCCATGATGCGCGAGGCCCAGCGCTATCCCGGCCGCGAGCGCGAGGTGCTGGAGTTCTTCCGCCGCAACCCGCCCGCCCTCGAGCAGCTCCGCGCCCCCATCTTCGAGGACAAGGTGGTGGACCTGATCTTCGAACTGGCCCGGGTGCGCGAGGAGACGGTCACGCCCGAGGAGCTCTTCCGCGAGGAGGACGAGGAGGAGCCCGGCGGCGCGGCGGCGGTGGCGGAGGAGACCGCGGCTGCCACCGGTGCGGGCGCCGAGGCGGAGGCCCGTCGGGAGGGCGAGGGCGGGGCCGCCGCGCCCGGCCGCACCGGCGAAGGCGGATGAACGCGAGCGAGGAGCACGACCGCGTGACCATGCGCCCCCATGCCCAACTGGTTCCCATCGTCGTCGAACAGACTCCGCGGGGTGAGCGTGCGTACGACATCTATTCGCGCATGCTCAAGGAGCGGATCATCTTCCTGACGGGACCCATCGACGACCACATGGCCAGTCTCGTCACCGCCCAGCTCCTGTTCCTGGAGGCGGAGAACCCGGACAAGGACATCAGTCTCTACATCAATTCCCCGGGCGGCATCGTCACCTCCGGGCTCGCCATCTACGATACCATGCAGTACATCCGCCCGGACGTGGTGACCATCTGCATCGGCCAGGCGGCCAGCATGGGCTCGCTGCTGCTGGCCGCGGGCGCCCCCGGCAAGCGCTACGCGCTGCCCCATGCCCGCATCATGACCCACCAGCCCTCGGGCGGCTTCCAGGGACAGGCCACCGACATCGAGATCCACGCCCGCGAGATCCTCAACCTCAAGCGTCGCCTCAATCAGATCTACGTGAAGCACACCGGCCGCCCGCTCGAGGAGGTGGAGGCCAAGATGGAGCGGGACACCTTCATGAGCGCCGAGGAAGCGCGCGAGTTCGGCATCGTCGACCACGTGATCGAGAAGCGGCCGGGCAAGCCGCAGGAGGGCTGACCCCGTTTCCACCGACGCGCGATCCGCCCGCCGCGCCCTCCACCGCTTGCACCTCTCCCGCCCCGCCCTAGGTATGGGAGCGGCGGCGGGCTTCGGCGTCCACGCGGCGCTTGCCCGGCCGCCCGAAGCCGGATAGGCTTGCCGAGGTGAACGGGATCGGACGCGGCGATGAGCAAGATCACCGAGAACAAGGGCACCCTCTACTGCTCCTTCTGCGGCAAGAGCCAGCACGAGGTGCGGAAACTCATCGCCGGGCCCACCGTGTTCATCTGCGACGAGTGCGTCGAGCTGTGCATGGACATCATCCACGAGGAGAACAGCAAGGCGTCCGTCGCGAAGAGCAAGTCCGGCGTCCCCACCCCGGCGGAGATCAAGGCCGTCCTCGACGACTATGTGATCGGCCAGGAGCACGCCAAGCGCGTGCTCTCGGTGGCGGTCCACAATCACTACAAGCGCCTCGCCCACGGCGGCCGGACCGGTGACGTGGAGCTGGCCAAGTCCAACATCCTCCTCATCGGCCCCACCGGCTCGGGCAAGACGCTGCTGGCCCAGACCCTCGCCCGCATCCTCGACGTGCCCTTCACCATGGCCGACGCCACCACCCTCACCGAGGCCGGCTATGTGGGCGAGGACGTGGAGAACATCATCCTCCGACTGCTGCAGGCGGCCGACTACAACGTCGAGCGCGCCCAGCGCGGCATCGTCTACATCGACGAGATCGACAAGATCAGCCGCAAGTCCGAGAATCCCTCCATCACCCGCGACGTCTCCGGCGAAGGAGTCCAGCAGGCGCTGCTCAAGATCGTCGAGGGCACGGTGGCCTCGGTGCCGCCCCAGGGCGGACGCAAGCACCCCCAGCAGGAATTCCTGCAGGTGGACACCACCAACATCCTCTTCATCTGCGGCGGCGCCTTCGCCGGCCTCGAGAAGATCATCGCCCAGCGCACCCGCAGGCGTTCCATGGGCTTCGGCGCGGAGGTGGAGAGTCCGGACGACCGGCGGACCGGCGAGCTCCTCAAGGAGGTGGAGCCCGAGGACCTCCTGCGCTACGGCCTCATCCCCGAATTCGTGGGACGCCTGCCGGTGATCGCCACCCTCGAGGATCTGGACCACACGGCCCTGGTCCGCATCCTCAAGGAACCCAAGAACGCCCTGGTCAAGCAGTACCAGAAGCTGTTCGAGATGGAGGGCGTGAAGCTCACCTTCACCGAGGACGCCCTCCACGCCATCGCCGACAAGGCCATCGAGCGCAAGACCGGTGCCCGCGGGCTGCGGTCCATCATGGAGAACATCCTCCTCGAGACCATGTTCGAGCTGCCCTCCATGACGGGCGTCGAGGAGGTGGTGGTCAACCGCGAGGTGGTGGAGGGGCGCGCCAAGCCGCTGCTCATCTACGCCGAGCGCAAGGCCGACAGCGCCGCCAGCTGAGGGCGGGGCCCGGGGCGCACCGGCCCGTCCGGCGCCGGTGGGCTTCCGGCGGAGGAACGCCCGGGCCGGCGGTGACGACCGCGGGACCGTCTCTATGCTCGACGCCTTCACCACGGCGCTGGTGGCCTTCTTCGTCACCATCGACCCCCTGGGCCTCGTGCCCCTCTGCGTGGCCCTCACCGCCGCCATGCCCCCGGGGGAGCGCCGTCGCACCGTCGACCGGGCCCTGCTGGTGGCGACGGTGGTGCTGCTGCTCTTCGCCCTCGCCGGCGAGGCGACGCTTAGGGTGCTGGGCATCTCCATCCCCGCCTTCCGCATCGCCGGCGGCATCTTCCTCTTCCTGGTGGCCTTGGAGATGGTCTTCGAGCGCCGGCGCGAGCGCCGCGAGGGTGCCGCCGGGCGCCGGCGGGCCGAGGAGGTGGCGGTGTTCCCCCTCGCCATCCCGCTGGTGGCGGGTCCGGCCGCCATGACCAGCGCCATCCTGGTGGGCGAACGCTATGCCGCCGTCACCGGCGGCCGCCTCGCCGTCCTGGCGGCGCTGCTCCTGGTCCTCGCCCTCACCTGGCTCGCCTTCCGCCTCGCCCAGCATCTCCACGGACTCGTGGGGGGCGAGCCGGTGGCCGTCCTCTCCCGCATCCTCGGCCTGCTGCTGGGGGCCCTGGCCGCCCAGTACGTGATCGACGGCGTACGCGAGGCGGTGACGGTCTGATCGCCCCGCGCCCGCTTGACCGGCCGCCCCCTTTCTGCCAGCCCTGCCGTGGGCGGGAGCGGCCCGGAGAGAGGGACACCATGACGCGCTCGGAGCTCCTGCGGCGGCTTGCGGCCGCCCATCCCCATCTCTACAAGCGCGACATCGAACGGATGGTCGACACGGTGTTCGAGACCATCGCCGCCGCTCTCGAGCGCGGCCAGCGGGTGGAGCTGCGCGGTTTCGGCGCCTTCACCGTCCACCTGCGCCGGGGCCGCCGCGGGCGCAATCCCCGCACCGGCCGGGTGGTGGAGGTGCCGCCCCGGCGGGTGCCCCGCTTCAAGCCGGGCAAGGACCTCCGCGAGCGCCTCAACGCCGTGCCGGCCGGAGGGGAATGACCCATGATGCGTGTCCTGCGCGCACTCCTCGCCCTCGCCGTCTTCGTGGCGGTGGTGACCTTCTCCGTCGCCAACCGCACGCCGGTGCCGGTGTCCTTCTGGCCGACGCCGGTGGTGCTGGATCTGCCGGTCTACGGGGTGCTGCTGGTGGGTCTCGGCCTCGGCGCGCTGCTGGCGGTGGCGGTCCTGGGCGGCCGTCTGCTGTGGCTGCTGTGGGAGAACCGCGAGCTGCGCCGGCGTCTCCGGCGCTACGAGCAGGAGGCCCGGGCCCGCGAGGAGGCGGCGGCGGAGGCCCGGCTGCGGCGCCTCCAGGCGGCCGTGGCCGCCCGGGAAGGCGGCGGGAGCGCGCCGGCGGCCGGCGGTCCGGCGGCCCTGCCCGCCTCCGTCTGAGGGGCATGAGGCTTCACTGGCTCGACGGCGCCGCCGTCCATGCCGCCCTGCCCTACGACCGTCTCGCCGACGCCCTGGCCGATGCCTTCGCGGAAGGTCTGCGGGCGCCGCCGCGCCACCACCACGAGGTCCCCCGGCCCGGCCGCGAGCCGGCGGTGCTGCTGCTGATGCCCGCCTGGCGACCGGGTCACGAGACCGGCGTCAAACTGGTCCACGTCGCCCCCGGCAACGAGGCCCTCGGCCTGCCGGTGGTCCAGGGCCTCTACCTCCTCTTCGACGGTCCCACCGGCACGCCGCGGGCGGTCCTCGACGGCACCGCCCTCACCCTGCGTCGTACCGCCGCCATCTCGGCCCTCGCCGCCCGCCATCTGGCCCGACCCGACAGCCACACCCTCGCCGTCTTCGGCGCCGGCGCCCTCGCGCCCCATCTCGCCCGCGCCCACGCCGCCGTGCGCCCCCTGCGGCACTGCCTCGTCTGGAACCGCAGCCGGCCGCGGGCCGAACGTCTCGCCCGCGCGCTCGCCGCCGATTTCGCCTCGGTGCGCGTGGTGGAGGACCGCCACACCGCCCTCGCCGAGGCCGACGTCGTCACCTGCGCCACCCGCAGCACCGAACCGCTGGTGGAGGGGGATCGGGTGCGGCCCGGTACCCACGTGGACCTGGTGGGGGCCTTCACGCCGGCCATGCGCGAGAGCGACGCGGCCCTGCTGGCGCGGGCGCGGGTGTTCGTGGACACGCGCGAGGGCGCCCTCGCCGAGGCCGGCGATCTGCTCCGTGCCATCAAGGAGGGTGCCTTCACGGCCGGAGCCCTCGCCGGCGACCTCTCCGACCTCTGCGCCGGCCGCGTCCCGGGACGGCGACGCGCCGACGAGATCACCGTCTTCAAGTCGGTGGGCACGGCGGTGGCGGATCTGGTGGCCGCCACCCTCGCGCTGGAAAGGGGACGCCCCGGCGCACCGCGGCACGCCGGGGCGTGAGCGGGATGTCGCCGTCCCGACGGATCTAGCGGTTGACCGCCTCGCGCAGCGTCTTGCCGGGGCGGAAGCGGACCGCCTTGGTGGGCGGGATGTCGATGGTCTCGCCCGTGCGGGGATTGCGGCCCTTGCGGGCGGCACGCTGGGCCACCTCGAAGACGCCGAAGCCGGCGATGGCCACCCGTTCTCCCCGGCTCAGCGCATCCTGCACCGCATGCAGCACCGCGTGCACCGCCTTGTTGGCGTTCGCCTTGGTCATGCCCGTCTCGCGGGCGACCGCGTTGATGAGCTCCTCCAGCGTCATGTCCCTTACTCCCATGGCTCCGACCGGGCTCACCGACGCCGTATCATAAAGAACGTCGGTTGAAAACCATCGGTGGAGAGGATCCAGTCTCGCGCGATTTGACGTCCTACGAGTGTTGCCACGATACCATCGATCTCGCCGCCATATGGGGGCCCGGGGAGCCTCGATGCAAGGGATCACGCCCGCTGCGGCGCCCGCGGCAGGGCGGTGCCGATGAGGCAGTCGCGGGTCACCAGCGCCGCCAGGGCCTCCTCGTCCATGTGCGCCGTGCCCTCGGGCCGCATCGGTAAAACCATGTAACGGAGCTCGGCAGTACTGTCGTGGACTTCGATGCGGATTTCGTCCGGCAGCACCAAGCCGAACTCGGCCAGCACCGCCCGCGGCTCGCGGACCACCCGGGAGCGATAGGCCCGCTGCTTGTACCAGTCCGGCGGCGGCCCCAGCAGGAAGCGCGGATAGCAGGAGCAGAGGGTGCACACCACCACGTTGTGGACCTCGGGCGTGTCGGCCACCGCCCTGATGGGGATGGCGCCCGCGTCGATCCCGAGCTCGGCCGCCGCCGCGTTGACGTCCTCCAGGAGTCGCGCCCGGAAGGCCGGATCCACCCACGCCCGCGCCACCAGCCGCGTCCCCTGGGCCGGCGTCGCCTGGTCGATGGTCTCCAGCGTCGCCCGCAGCTCGTCGGCGCCGAAGATCCCCTTGGCCATCAGCAGATCGGCCAGGGCATCGGTCAGCGCCATGTGCCAGGTATAGGGCAGATCCTCGAGATCCGGCTGTTTCGGTCGATGATCGTGTCCCCTCATGCCGCGCGCGCCTCCTCTCCCGTTCCGGCGGGCTCCAGCCAGGTCTCGCCCAGGTCCACCACCACCGTGTCCTCGTGCGGGTCGGCGTCCTCAGGCCACAGCTCCCGCCGGCGGAAGCGGACCCGGTAGACCACCACCGGCGGGGCATCGGTGCGGCCGTAGGCCATCTGCTCGGGATCGGGCATGGGACCGACCACCGTCACCACCTCGCCCACGTGGCCGCGCACGTAGAAGGGCGTGCGGACGTGACCCGGCGGATCCCATCGCTTGACCCGCACCCGGTCCCCGGGCCCGAAACGCGGTGCCGTCATCGCAGCGCCTCCGCCGCCGCCCGTCGCGCCCGCACCCGCTCCATCGCCTCGCCCAGCTCGCGCGGCGTCACCACGCCCTTCTCCAGCAGCACGTTGGCGATGGAGGAGATCCAGCGCTCGAAGTAGGAGAGTTCGTCGTAGGCGCCGGGCCCCAGTTCCTCGATGCCGCGACGCAGCTCGTCCAGAGTCATCACCCCCTTGCCCACCAGCAGCCGCAGGATGGCGTCCACCTTCTTCTCCCACGGCAGCGGCTCGTGCTCGTGCCGTTCGACGGGCCCGGCGGGCAGTCCGCCCATGTCGTGATGTCGCCTCCGCAATCCCGTCCTCCCCCGACCGGTCCGCTCCCTCCGCCCTATCACCCATCCGGCGATCCGCCGCAACCCCCGGCGGCGGACTGGACCGGCTCCGGTCCGCCGCCTATGAGGCCCGTGGCGGCGGACGCCGCACGAGACGGAGGAGGCAGCGAGCCATGAGCGAGACCTTCCGCGCGCTGGTGGTGGATCGCGAGGACGGCCGCACCGTCTGGCGCTTCGAGGACATTCCCGTCGACCGTCTGCCCGAGGGCGAGGTGCTGGTGGAGGTGCACTGGTCCACCCTCAACTACAAGGACGCCCTCGCCATCACCGGCGCCGGCAAGATCATCCGCCGCTTTCCCTTCGTCCCCGGCATCGACTTCGCCGGCACCGTGCGCGAGTCCGCCGATCCCCGCTTCCGCCCCGGCGACCCCGTGATCCTGACGGGCTGGGGCGTGGGGGAGCGCCACTGGGGTGGCCTCGCCGAGCTCGCCCGCGTTTCCGGCGACTGGCTGGTGCCGCTCCCGGAGGGCCTCACCCTCAGGCGCGCCATGGCCATCGGCACCGCCGGCTTCACCGCGGCCCTTTGCGTCATGGCCCTGGAGGCGACCGGCGTGACGCCGGAGAAGGGGGAGGTGGTGGTGACCGGCGCCACCGGCGGCGTCGGCTCCATCGCCACCGCCCTGCTGGCCCGCGCCGGCTACCGGGTGGCGGCGGTCACCGGCAAGCGCGAGGCGGAGGCGTGGCTGCGCGGCCTCGGGGCGATGGAGGTGTTGGACCGGGCGACCCTCGCCGAGCCCGACGAGGCCCCCCTCGCTTCCCAGCGCTGGGCCGGCGGGATCGACACGGTGGGCGGCACCGTCCTCGCCAATCTCCTGAAGGCCACGGCCTACCGCGGGACGGTGGCGGCCTGCGGCCTCGCCGGCGGCGCCGAACTGCACACCACCGTCTTCCCCTTCATCCTCCGGGGCGTGAGGCTCCACGGCATCGACTCCGTGTACAGCCCGCGCGAGGAGCGTCTCGCCGCCTGGCAGCGGCTCGCCCGCGACCTCGATCCCGATCTCCTCGACCGCATCACCACCGAGATCCCACTGGAGGAGGCACCGCGTCGCGCCCCCGACTTCCTCGCGGGGCGGGTGCGCGGTCGGCTGGTGGTGCGGGTGCGGGGCGACGGTTGATCCCCGGGTGTGGCCTCCACGACACAGGATCCGTCCACCACCCCGGCCCGCCCGTGGGCGACAACCCGGTACGCGGGGAAGCGACTTGCCCACCCGGGTGCACCGTGATAGAGGAAGGTGAGGGCAATTCGGCGAGATGGGAGACGGACATGCGTAGCTGGCGGCGATGGTTGGGTGTGGCGGCGATCGGTCTCCTCGTCACCGGGGCGCCGGCATTGGCGTTGACTCCGCAGCAGGAACAGGCGCTGCAGCAGGCGGCCCAGACCGGTCCCAACGCGGTGCAGAACCAGGTGCAGGCCATCGTCCAGGCCGAACTGGCCGCCTTCCGGCCCCTCGACGTGGTCATGGGCGAGATCATGGGAACCCTGCAGGCCCTGGGTCTGCCGGGCGATCAGCTGGCGGATCTCGCCTTCGCCGCGGTCCAGGGTGCCACCCAGGCGGCGGCCATGGCCGGCATCGATCCGCAGCAGGCGGCGCGGACCGCGGCCAACGCCGCCATCGGTGCCGGAACCGGCGACGAGGCCTATCTGCGCGAGCTCTTCGCCAACGCCGCCGCCAGCGGCGATCCCAACCTCTCCGGCGGCTTCGCCGATGCCGCGGCCGGTTTCGGTGGCAATGTCGGCCAGATCGCTCAGGAGAGCGGGCTCGGCGCGGCACCCGGCGGCCTGCCCGGCGGCGGTGCGGCGCCCGGCGGTGTCGGACCGGCGGCGCGGGCGCTCGCCTTCGGTTTCGGTCTGCCGGCGGCGGGTGCGGCGCCCACCTCCTCGCCGGAGCGGCCCGCCAGCCCCTGAGGCATGCCGGACACCACATCCTCGTCACCTTCCGGAAGCGGGGGAGCGGCTCGTCGGAGCCGCTCCTTCGCTTCCCTCTGGCCGGCCCTGCCGGCGCTGCTGCTGCTGCTCCTGGCGGTGCCGCGCCTCGGTGCGCATCTCGCCATGACCGTCGGCAATCCCGGCCTCGACAAGCTGCGTCGGGGCGAGATGCTGACGGAAGCCGGGCTGGAACGCGTCCGACGGTCCCGCGAGACGGCCCTCGCCTGGCTCGACCTGCCCCGCGCCCGCATCGATCTCGGCTATCTCCATCTCCGTCGCGCCCTCCTCGCCAACGAACGGGGCGATCTCCCGGAGGCGCGGGCGGAACTGGAGGAGGCCGTCGCCGCCTTCGTCCGCGGCCTTTCCCGCGAACCCGTCGATCCCTATGCCTGGCACGAACTCGCCTACGCCCACCTCTACGCCGCCCGGCCCGAGCGGGCGGTGGTGGCCCTCGCCATGTCCTACCGCACCGGCCGCTACGTCCCCCCGCTCGCGCCCAGCCGGGCTCGCCTCGCCCTGGTGCTGTGGGAAGGACTGGCCGAGGATCTGCGGCCCTGGGCGCTGCGGGAGCTGACGATCGCCCACCGGCGTGACCGCGAGACCCTCGAGACCTTCGCCCGCACCCTCGGCCTCGAACGTCGCCTCCGGGAACTCCTGGGTCTCGCCACCGGCGGCTATGCCTTCTGAGGGGAAACCACGACCGGGGTTTACAGGGGCGGACGGCCGGCGCATATTCCACCGCGGTGCGGCCGTCGGGGCCGGACCGTCCAGGGTGTCTCGAGATCGTCATGCACGCCGCGCGTCCGATCGAAGTCCCCGTGGTGGGTCGCACCCCGAACGGTGCGGCGTCGGTGTGCATCCTCTCCCTGCACCTGCTTCGACTTAGCCGGCCCTGAGCCCGCCGGTTCCGGCGCGCTCAGGGCGAAGCCCGGCACGTGCCCCGCAGGGTCCGTGTCGCACTCCCGCAGGTCGCTCCCGTCCCACCACGAGGACCCCGACGCCATGACCGCAAAGGAATCCACCTTCGAACGCGAGACCGTCCTCATCTTCGACACCACCCTCCGCGACGGCGAACAATCCCCCGGCGCCTCCATGACGGTGGAGGAGAAGCTGCGGGTGGCCGAGATCCTCGAGGAGATGGGCGTGGACGTCATCGAGGCCGGCTTTCCCATCGCCTCCGAGGGCGACTTCCGCGCCGTCCACGAGATCGCGAAGAGGGTCAAGCGCAGCGTCGTCTGCGGCCTCGCCCGCGCCACCGCCGCCGACATCGACCGGGCCGGCGAGGCCCTGCGTCCGGCCGAGCGCGGGCGCATCCACACCTTCATCGCTACCAGCCCCCTCCACATGAAGTACAAGCTCCAGATGACCCCGGAGGAGGTGCTGGAGCGGGTGCGGGACAGCGTGCGGCGGGCCCGTCGCTGGACCGACGACGTGGAATGGTCGGGCGAGGACGCCTCGCGCAGCGACCGCGACTTCCTCTGTCGCTGCATCGAGACCGCCATCGCCGCCGGTGCCACCACCGTCAACATCCCCGACACCGTCGGCTATGCCCATCCCGAGGAGTTCGCCGATCTGATCCGCTACATCCGCGACCACGTGCCCAACATCGACCGGGCCGTGATCTCGGTCCACTGCCACAACGATCTCGGTCTCGCCGTGGCCAACAGCCTGCGGGCCATCGAGGCGGGCGCCCGCCAGGTGGAGTGCACCGTCAACGGCATCGGCGAACGGGCCGGCAATGCGGCGCTGGAGGAGATCGTCATGGCCATCCGCACCCGCGCCGATCTCCTCCCCTTCCGCACCAACATCGACACCACCAAGATCATGGCCGCCTCGCGGCTGGTCTCGGCCGTCACCGGCTTCACCGTCCAGCCCAACAAGGCCATCGTCGGCGCCAACGCCTTCGCCCACGAGAGCGGCATCCACCAGGATGGCGTCCTCAAGCACGCGCAGACCTACGAGATCATGCGCCCCGAGGACGTGGGCCTCGCCCGCTCCAGTCTGGTGCTGGGCAAACACTCGGGCCGTCACGCCTTCCGCCGCAAGCTGGAGGAGCTCGGCTACCACCTGGGCGACAACGCCCTCGAAGAGGCCTTCCGCCGCTTCAAGGACCTGGCCGACCGCAAGAAGCAGGTCTACGACGAGGACATCGTGGCCCTCGTGGACCAGGAGATCCAGGACCTGGACCAGCGGGTGCGCCTCGAGTCCCTGCGGGTGGAATGCGGAACCGAGTGCACGCCCCGGGCGGAAGTGGCCCTCGCCGTCGACGGCGCCGTACGGCGCGCCGAGGCCACCGGTGACGGGCCGGTGGACGCCGCCTTCCGCGCCATCCGCGAGGCCGTGCCCCACGAGGCGGAACTCCGCCTCTTCCAGATCCACGCCATCACCGGCGGCACCGACGCCCAGGCCGCGGTGACGGTGCGCCTCGCCCGCGACCATCGCGTCTTCCACGGGCACGCCTCCGACACCGACACCATCGTGGCGGCGGCCAAGGCCTATCTCGCCGCCCTCGACCGGCTGTTGCGCGCGGCCGAACGCACCCGGGAGGGGGGCGGGAGCCGGGAGCTGCCGCCGGCCGTCTGAGCGGCGGCGCTTGCGCACGGACGCCGGCGCGCCATCTCCCCACGGGACCGTCCGGGGATCGCGCCGGTGTCCGTGCCGCTCCTCTTCGTCCTCCTCTTCGTGCTGGTCCCGCTCGGGGAACTGGCCCTCCTCATCGAGGTGGGCGCGCGCATCGGCGCGCTTTCCACTCTCGCCCTCTGTCTCGCCACCGCCGTGCTGGGCGGTCTCCTGGTACGGAGCCAGGGACGTGCGGTCCTGGACGCCATCCGCCGCGCCCTCGACGCCGGACGGATGCCGGTCCCCGAGGCCTTCCACGGCGCCTGCCTCCTCGTCGCCGGCGCCCTCCTCCTCACCCCGGGCTTCCTCACCGATCTCCTCGGCTTCGCCCTGCTGGTGCCGGCGGTCCGCGTCCGCCTCCACCGGCTGCTGCTACGCCGCCTCGAGGCGCGGCTGGCGACGCCGGCCGCGGAAGGAGGGCGCGTGATCGAGGTCCGCTTCGAACCCCTCGAAGGCGACGGCCGGCCGCGGGATCCGGGAGAGGGACGGTGATCCTCTTCGCCCGCCACGCCGAATCCGAGTGGAACGCGCGCTTTTCCCGCACCCGCATCGATCCCGGCCTCCCCGACCCCCCTCTCACCGCACGCGGCCGCCGCCAGGCGGAGGAGCTGGCCGAACGCCTCGCCGCCTGCGGCATCGCCCGCGTCCTCACGAGCCCCTACCGGCGCGCGCTGGAGACCGCCCGCATCGTCGCCGCGCGGCTGGCGGTGCCCGTGGCGGTGGAGCCGCTGGTGCGCGAGCGCTTCGCCTTCACCTGCGACATCGGCACGCCGGCTTCCCGCCTGCGGCGGGAATGGCCCGATCTGCCGCTGGACGGGCTCGCCGAGGTCTGGTGGTCGACGCGGGTGGAGAGCGATGCCGCCGTCGCCCGTCGCATCGAGGCCCTGCGCCGGCGTCTCGCCACGGACCGCGGGCCGCGGCCGCTGGCCGTGATCTCCCACTGGGGGTTTCTCCGGGTGCTCACCGGGCGGCCACTGGACAACGCCGAGATCGTGCGCTTGGACTGGCGGCGGTTCGTCGAGACGGAGACGCCCGCGTGAGCGAGAACCCCACCGACGGTGCGGCCGCCACGGGTCGGCCCGCGGCCGGCCAGACCCCCCAGCCGCGCTTCCTCATCCTGGCCCAGTACGTCAAGGATCTCTCCTTCGAGAATCCCGGCGGCCCCCAGCGCCTGCAGGAGGCCCGCACCCAGCCCAACATCCAGATCCGGGTGGACGTGCAGGGCGAGGCCCGCGGCGACAACCGCCACGAGATCACCCTCCGCCTCGAGATCGAGGCGAAGGTCCGGGACCAGGCCCTCTTCCTCCTCGATCTCGCCTACGCCGGCCTGTTCGAGATCGCCAACGTCCCCCGGGAGAGCCTGCAGCCGCTGCTGATGGTGGAATGCCCGCGGCTGATCTTCCCCTTCGCCCGGCGTATCGTGGCCGATCTCACCCGCGACGGCGGCTTCCCACCCCTGATGCTGGACCCCATCGACTTCGTCCAGCTCTACCGCGCCCGCCTCGCCCGCGGGCAGGGCGAGCCGCAGGCCGCCGGCACCTCCGGTGACGAGGGCGCGCCGCCGGCCGGCTCCGCCTGATCAGCGGCCGGCCACGTCCGGCGCGGGCCGCACCAGCAGCGCCAGCGCCTCGCCCACGTCCCGCGCCACCCGCCACAGGCCGAGGCAGGCGGCATCCGCGAAGCCCTCCTCCACCAGACGGGTGAAGGTCACGAGCAGCGGTCCGAAGTATCCCTCCACGTCCAGCAGCACCACCGGCCGGTCGTGGTACCCGAGCTGGCGCAGGGTCACCACCTCCAGGAGCTCGTCCAGCGTCCCGAAACCGCCGGGCAGCACCAGGAAGGCGTCGGCAGCGCCGATCATGCGCGCCTTGCGCTCGAACATGGTGCGGGTGACCTGCAGGTGGGTGAGGCCGGCCTTGGCCACCTCCCGCGCCATCAGCCGCTCGGGGATCACCCCCACCACCTCGCCGCCGGCGGCGAGGGCCGCCTCCGCCACCACGCCCATGAGGCCCACCTCGCCACCACCGTAGACGATGCGCAGCCCCGCCCGGGCCAGCGCCCGCCCCACCTCCGCCGCCGCGTCGGCATAGGCGGCACGCCGTCCCCGCCGGGACCCGCAGAACACGCACACCGTCCGGATCGCGCTCACCGCTCCTCCCGCACGCCCGTCGCCCCGTCCCCGACCGGCCAGCCGAAGCGCAGCTCCCGCACCACGAACCGCGCGCGCCGCCCGTCGCTCACCATGAGCGGGAAGCCGGCGCGCCCCGCCACCGCGAGGGGCAGCCGCCCGCAGCCGTCGAGAGCGATGACGGCGAGGTCCGGCCGCCGGGCGCCGAGGCGCGCGAGCGCCACCAGGACCGGTGCCAGCGCCCGCCCGAGCCAGCGGCTCGCCAGCACCTCGGCGCAGATGCGGCCGTCCCGCCGCACCACATGATAGCGGCTGGTCCAGCCGGCGACCCGCGGCCCCCGGTGCCAGGACTCCACCTGCCAGCCGTCCTCGTCCGCCGTCGACCCGCTCTCGCCGTCACCCACCGGGACCACGAAGGTGCGCCCCTCGTAGCGGATGGTGACCTCCCGCGCCGCGGGCCCCGCGAACACCGCCTCCAGCCGTCGGCCGTCGCGCTCCGCCACCAGCCGCACGCCGGCGCCGGCCGGCGCCGCCGCCAGCAGCGGCAGCAGGACCGCCAGCAGGGCCGCGGGCCTAGGCATCGACCTCCGACCCGAAGACCCGGGCGAAGATGGTGTCCACGTGACGCAGATGGGGGCCGAGGTCGAAGAGCGCTGCCAGCCGCTCGCGTCCCAGCCGGGCGACGATCTCGGCGTCGCGCTCCAGGAGTTCCCGCAGCGGCCGCTCCTCCTGCCACGCCCGCATGGCGTGCTTCTGCACCAGCTCGTAGGCCCGCTGGCGCGGCAGACCGCTCTCCGTCAGCGCCAGCAGCACCCGCTGGGAGAAGATCAGCCCGTGGGTGAGTTCCAGATTGCGCCGCATCCGCTCCGGATAGACCACCAGCCCGTCCACCAGCGCCGCCAGCCGGGCGAGGGCGAAGTCGGCGAGGATCATCGCGTCCGGCAGCAGCACCCGCTCCACCGAGCTGTGGGAGATGTCCCGCTCGTGCCACAGCACCACGTTCTCCAGCGCCGGCGTCACCGCCGCCCGGATCATGCGGGCGAGGCCGGTGAGATTCTCGGCGAGCACGGGGTTGCGCTTGTGGGGCATGGCGGAGCTGCCCTTCTGTCCGGGCGCGAAGGGCTCCTCCACCTCCCGCACCTCGGTGCGCTGGAGGTGGCGGATCTCCACCGCCAGCCGCTCGATGGCCGCTGCCAGCAGGGCGAGGGCGGCGTGGAGGGCGGCGTGGCGGTCGCGCGGCACCACCTGGGTCGCCACCGTCTCCGGCACCAGCCCGAAGCGGCGCGCCACCGCCGCCTCCACCCGCGGGTCGATGTTGGCGTAGGTGCCGACGGCACCGGAGATCTTGCACACCGCCACCTCCGCCCGCGCCGCCTCCAGCCGCCGCCGGTTGCGGGCGAACTCGGCGTAGTGGCCGGCGAGCTTGAGCCCGAAGGTGGTGGGCTCGGCGTGGACGCCGTGACTGCGGCCGATGCAGACGGTGCGTCGGTGTTCGTGGGCGCGCCGTGCCAGCGCCGCCATCACCTCGTCCACGTCGGCGAGGAGCTGGTCGATGGCCCGGGCGAGCTGGATGGCGAGGGCCGTGTCCAGCAGGTCCGAGGAGGTCATGCCGAGATGGAGGATGCGGGCGTCCTCGCCGCACACCTCCTCCAGGTGGGTGAGGAAGGCGATCACGTCGTGGCGGGTGGTGGTCTCGATCTCCTCCACCCGCTGCGGATCGACGATGCGCTCGCGCCGTTCGGCGCAGGTGGCCAGCAGCCGCGAGACCACCTCCCGCGGCACCAGGCCGAGATCGGCCATGGCCTCCGCCACCGCCAGCTCCACGTCGAGCCACAACGCCAGCTTGGCCTCGGGCGAGAAGAGGGCCGCCATCCGCGGCCGGCTGTAACGGGGGATCACGACGCGCGCTCCGCCGGGCTGGTTGGTCGGGCCGGGCGCCTTCTACCAGCCCGCGCCGGTCGCCGGAAGGGCGGGGCGCCGATCCCCTCGCGCCCCCTCGACACCGTCGCCGGTTCGTGGCAGGGCGCGGGGGTGAGCGCCAGCGGCGGAGCCCATGAGCCCACCGGCCATCGTGGTGGCGGCGGCCGCCTCGGGATCCGGCAAGACCATCCTCACCCTGGGCCTGCTCGAGGCCCTGCGCCGGCGCGGTCGCCGCGTCGGTTCCTTCAAGGTGGGGCCGGACTACATCGATCCCGCCTTCCACGCCCGCGTCACCGGCCGCGCCTGCCTCAATCTCGACACCTGGGCCATGCGGCTGGAGACGCTGGTGGGCCTCTACGAGGAGGCGGGCCGGGCGGCCGATCTGCTGGTGGGCGAGGGGGTGATGGGCCTCTTCGACGGCGCTCCCGACGGCCGCGGCTCCACCGCCGATCTGGTGGCCATGCTGGACCTGCCGGTGCTGCTGGTGGTGGAGGCGCAGAAGCTGGGCCAGTCCGCCGCCGCCCTCGTCGAGGGCTTCCTGCGTCACCGCGACGACGTGGACGTGGTGGGGGTGGTCTTCAACCGGGTCGCCGGGGAGAGCCATTTCGCACTGCTGCGCGAGGCGGTGGCGGCGCGCACCTCGCTGCCGGTCCTGGGCTGGCTGCCGCGGGAGGCGGGCCTCGAACTGCCGGAGCGCCATCTCGGTCTCGTCCAGGCCGCCGAACAGCCACGTCTTCCCGAGGCCGCCGCCCGCGCCGCCGATCTGGTGGAGGCCCGGCTCGACCTCGATCGCATCGAGCGCCTCGCTCGCCCCGCCGCCATCGCCGCCCTCGGCCCGCCGCCGGTGCCCGTTCCACCGCTGGGCCAGCACATCGCCATCGCCCGTGACGAGGCCTTCGCCTTCGTCTACGAGAGCGTGCTGGCCGCCTGGCGGCGGGCCGGCGCCCATCTGAGCTTCTTCTCGCCGCTGGCCGACGAGGCGCCGGGCCTCGGCGTCGACGCCGTCTATCTGCCCGGCGGCTATCCGGAACTGCACGCCGAACGCCTCGCCCACAGCCGCCGCTTCCTCGACGGTCTCCGCCGCGCCGCCGCGCACGGCGCCTTCGTCTACGGCGAGTGCGGCGGCTACATGGTGCTGGGGCGGCACCTCACCGACCGCGCCGGCATCTCCTATCTGATGGCGGGCCTGCTGCCGGTGGCCACCAGCTTCGCCCGCCCGCGGCTCCACCTCGGCTACCGCGAGCCGCGTCTCGCCGCCGACCTGCCGCTGGGGGCTGCCGGGACCCTCTACGCCGCCCACGAGTTCCACTTCGCCCGCGAGGTCCATCGCGACGGCGAACCCCTCTTCGCCGCGGTACGGGACGCCCGCGGCCGGGATCTCGGCCCGGCCGGCTGCCGGGTGGGCCGCGTGGCCGGCTCCTTCCTCCACCTCCTGGACCGGCGCTGATCAGGCGACGGCGGCCGCCGCCTCCACCGGTCCGCCGAAACGCGCCCGCAGCCACGCCCGGGCCTGGGCGGCGTGGCCGCGGGTCTCCGGTGCCCGCGTATCCAGCGCCCGTTCCGAGGGCTCCAGCAGCCGCGCATAGAGATCCCGGCACAGCCGGCAGGCGGCGAGACCGGGCCAGTCCGCCGGCAGCAGATCCGCCGGCATCAGCGGATCCGCCAGCACCAGCCGGCGATAGTCGTGGACCAGCAGCAGCCGCGCCCGCAGCGCATCCTCGGGGGAGAGCCCGGCCGGATCCAGCGCCCGCCAGGGTGCGAAACGGCGGAGGAAGTCGCGGTAGCCCGCCTCCAGCTCCTCGAGCCGCCAGGCCCGACGACCCAGCTCGCGCAGTACGGCGGGATCCGCCCGCGGGCGCGGGTCGCGCAGCACCAGCGCCCCGGCCGCCCGGGGATCGGCCGCCAGCACCGCGAGCAGTCGCTCCCGCTCCGGCGCCGGATGGACGTAGACATCGCCCGAGAGACGGCCGCAGCCGAGCCAGCGCAGCGCCCGCCGCACCCCCTCGGGCACGCCCTCCGGCAGCACCACCAGGTGCCAGTCGAAGGGCCGCGGCGCGCCCTGGACGGCGTAGATGCGGCGGGCGGCGGTGCGGATCCACGCCCGTCCCTCGGGTCCGGTCCGGTAGAGACTGCGGCGGCCGTGGAGCTCGCGGGCCAGCCAGCCCTCGGCGGCGAGACGGGTGGCGGTGGTCCGCACCAGCCGTTCGCCGAGGCCGAAGAGGGCGGCGATGCGGATGAGACTCGCGAGCCACAGCGCACCGCCGCGCGGTTCCACCGCATCGCCCCAGAGGGTGACGAGAAAGGATCCGGTGCGCAGCGGCCGCCGGCTGCGGAAGCGTTCGAGCGCCTCGCGGATCACCGCCACCGGCGACGGATCGCGACACATCGCCGGCCTCCGCGGCTCCCCGCTCGCCTTCCTTCCGGGCATGGCCCGCTTAACTTAGCTCCCACACGGGGACGAACAAGCGGAACGGGGCCGAACCGGCATGTCCGGACAACGCCGCGGGCGCGTCGCACGCGCGCTGCTTCCCCTGCTGGTGCTGGCGGCCGGCATCGCCGGGGCGGTGACGCTGGTGATGCTGCGCCCGGAGGTGGAGGCGGCGCGCCCGCGCGAACGGGTGTGGACGGTGCGGGCGGTGACGGTGACCCCCGGTCCGGTGCGCCCCACCATCCGCCATTTCGGCCGCATCGAGGTGGCCCGCACCGTGACGCTGGCGACGGCGGTGGGCGGTCGGGTCGTCGCCGTCTCGCCGAAACTGGTGGCGGGGGCACGGGTCGCCGCCGGCGAGGAGCTGCTGCGCCTCGATCCCTTCCCCTTCGAGCGCCGGCTCGCCGAACTCCGCGCCCAGCGTCGCCAGCAGGAAGCCCAGCTCGCCGAGCTCGACGCCGATCTGGCCGCCCAGCGCCGGCTCCTGGAACTGGCCCGGCGCCGGGTGGCGGTGGCCGAGCGCGAGTTCGAGCGCCAGCGGCGCCTGGTGGCCCGCAAGGTGGCCTCGCCCCGCGCCCGCGACGAGGCCGAACGGCGGCTGCTCGCCGAACGCGAGGCGGTGACCCGGATCGAACGGACCATCGCCCTCCTCGAACATCGGCGCACCGCCCGCGAGGCGGCCCTGGCCGCCCTCGACGCCGCCATCGCCCGTGCCGAACGCGATCTCGCCGACACGGTGCTGCGCGCCCCCGAGGCCGGCATCCTCGACCGGGTGGAGGCGGCGGTGGGCCGCGAGCTCGCCCCGCGCACGGCGGTGGGGATCCTCTATCCCACGGCCGCCTTCGAGCTAAGGGTCTCGGTCACCGAGGCCGAGTTCGGCCGACTGCTCGCCGACGGGCTCGAGGGACGGACGGTCCGGGCCCGCTGGCGGCTGGGCGAGCGCGAGCTGGTCTTCACCGGCCGCATCGACCGGGTGCTGGGTCGCATCGATCCCCGTACCGGCGGCATCGCCCTCGCCGTCGCCCTCGACCCGCCGCCGGATGGCGTGCCCCTGCGCCCCGGCGTCTTCGTCACCGTGGAGATCCCGGATCGTCGCCATTCCGGGGCGATCCGCCTGCCGCGGGAGGCCCTCTACGAGGAGGATACCGTCTATGTGATCGAGGAGGGACGGCTGATGCCGCGGCGGGTGGAGGTGCTGGCCCGCGAGGGCGCGCGGGTGGTGGTGCGGGGCGATCTGGCCCCCGGAGATCGGGTCTTGGTCACCCGCCTGCCCGAGGCCGGCCCCGGCGTCCGGGTGACCGTCGGCGGGGAGGCCGGCGCATGAGTCCGCACCCGCCGCCCGCCTCCGGAGGCGGGCTCGTCGCCCTCTTCACCCGTCATCCCACCGCCGCCAATCTGCTCATGATCCTCATGATCGTCGCGGGCCTGGTCTCCCTCGGCCAGCTCCGCAAGCAGTTCTTCCCCGACTTCGGCATCGACGTGGTGGTGGTGAGCGTGGCCTGGCCGGGGGCCAGTGCCGAGGACGTGGAGAAGAACATCCTCCAGGCCATCGAGCCGCAGGTGCGTTTCCTCGACGGCGTCGACCGGGTGATCGCCACCGCCCGCGAGGGCAGCGGCGTCGTCACCCTCGAATATGTCCAGGGCGCCGACATGCAGAAGGCCCAGGCGGAGGTGGAGCAGGCGGTGGCCCAGATCACCACCCTGCCGGAGGAGGCCGAGGAACCGCGCGTGCGGCGGGTGGTCCGCTACGACACCATCGCCCGCCTGGTGCTCTCGGGCCCCTTCCCCGAGGCAGCGCTGGAAGCCTATGCCGAGCGCATCCGCGACCGGCTGCTGGCGGCCGGCATCGACCGCGTGACCCTCTTCGGCGTGCGCGACGATCGCGTCCTCGTGGAGCTGGATCCCGCCACCCTCCACGGCCTCGGGACCCCCGTCGCCGACCTCGCCCGCACCATCGCCGCCCGCTCCCTCGAGATCCCGGCGGGCGATCTGGAGAACGGCGCCACCGTCACACCGCGGGTGATGGCCCGCGCCCGGACCGCCGCCGAACTGGCCGACCTCGTCGTCACCGTCGCCCCCGACGGCCGCCGCCTCACCCTCGGCGAGATCGCCCGCGTGCGCGACGGGTTCGACGAGGACCAGCCGGAGGGGCGCCGCCGCGGCTTCCGGGCGGTGGAACTGCACGTGGAGCGCGCCACCACCGCCGACGCCCTCGAGGTGCAGGACATCCTCGCCCGCGAGCTCGATCGCATCCGCGCCGAACTGCCGCCGAGCCTGCGGCTCGAGGTCTACAACGTGATGGCGGATCTCATCCGCGACCGCATCCGCCTGCTGCTGGAGAACGGCGCCACCGGCTTCCTGCTGGTGCTCCTGATCCTGTTCCTGTTCCTGGACGTGCGGGTGGCCTTCTGGGTGGCGGTGGGCATTCCCGTGAGCTTCGGCGCCATGCTCGCCGTGCTGTGGCTCACCGGCCGCACCATCAACATGGTGAGCCTCTTCGCCATGATCCTCGCCATCGGCATCGTGGTGGACGATGCCATCGTGGTGGGCGAGCACGGCGTGGCCCTGCGCGAGCGCGGCTACCGCCCCCTCTTTGCCGCCGAACTCGCCGCCCGCCGCATGCTGGCACCGGTGGCCAGCGCCACCCTCACCACCATCGCCGCCTTCCTGCCGCTGATGGTGATCGGCGACATCATCGGCACCATCATCCGCGAGATCCCCATCGTGGTGACGGCGGTGCTGGTGGCGAGCCTGGTGGAGTGCCTACTGGTGCTGCCCGCCCATCTCCGCCACAGCTTCCACCGGCCGCGCCTGCTGCCCCGCTTCCGCGACGGCTTCGACCGCGCCTTCGCCCGCCTGCGGGACGGTCCCTTCCGCCGCCTCGTGGTGCTGGCCGTGCGCTGGCGCTGGACCACCCTCGCCGCCGCCCTCGCCGGTCTGCTGCTGGTCTTCGGCCTGATGCTGGGCCGCCACGTCCCCTTCGTCTTCTTCAAGGGCCCCGAGAGCGACCGCATCCGCGTGTCGCTGGTGATGGTGCCGGGCATGTCCCGGGCCGAGACGGAGCGCGCCCTCGCCACGGTGGAACGGGCCCTCTATCGCGCCATCCGCGACCTCGGCGCCGATCCCGACCAGGTGGTGCGCATGGTCTTCACCCGCATCGGCACCCGCCCCCGCAACGAGGCCGGCGTGCTGCAGGTGCGGGGCGACCATGTGGGCGGGCTGGAGGTGGAACTCGCGCCCTCCGACCGTCGCCCGCTGCGTACCGGCGCCATCACCGAGGCCTGGACGCGGGCGGTGCCGCCCATCGTCGGCCTCGAGACCCTGGAGATCCTCGAGGTGGCGGGGGGACCGCCCGGGCGCGAGGTGGACATCCGCCTCCGCGGCGGCGAGAGCGTCGCCGAACTCGACCGCGCCGCCGAGGAGGTCAAGGCCATGTTGGCGGCGCTCCCCGGCGTCTCCCAGGTAGTGGACGATCTGGAGCCGGGCAAGCCGGAACTCCTGGTGCGCCCCACGGCCTACGGCCGCAGTCTCGGCTGGACGGCGGCCGAGATCGGCCGCCAGCTCCGCGACGCGCTGGAAGGACGCATCGCCCTCCGCTTCCCGCGCGGCGACGAGGAGGTGGAGGTGGTGGTGCGGCTCGATCGGGCGGCCCTGCGGGATCTCGATCTCGCCGCCTTCCCCCTGCTGGGCCCCGACGGCAGCGAGGTGCCGCTCGGGGTGGTGGCCCGCATCGAGGAACGTCCGGGCGTCGCCATCATCCGCCGCGTCGACGGCGCCCGCGAGGTGGCCGTCACCGCCGAGCTGGACGAGGCCACCATCCGCCTCGATCAGGTGCAGGAGGCGCTCGCGCCGCGTCTGGACGAACTCGCCGCCCGCCATGGCCTCGCCTGGCGCTTCGCCGGCCGCGCCGAGGAGCGGCGCGACACCCTCGCCGACATGCGGCTGGGCGCCCTGATCGCCCTCGGCCTCATCTATGTGGTGCTGGCCTGGGTGTTCGGCAGCTTCACCCGCCCCTTCGCGGTGATGGCGGTGATCCCCTTCGGCCTCTTGGGTGCCGTGCTGGGTCATCTGGTGATGGGGTACGATCTCACCATCCTGAGCCTCATCGCCCTGCTCGGCCTCGCCGGCGTGCTGGTGAACGACAGCATCATCCTGGTCAGCACCGTGGACGAACTCGTGGCCGAAGGGCGCGAGATCTTCGAGGCCATCGTCGACGGGACCGTCTCGCGTCTGCGGGCGGTGCTGCTCACCTCCCTGACCACGGTGGGCGGACTGGTCCCGCTGCTGTTCGAGACCAGCTACCAGGCCCAGTTCCTCATTCCCATGGCCATCACCCTGGTCTTCGGCCTTGCCGTCAACACCGTGCTGGTGCTGCTGATCGTGCCGGCGCTGCTGGGGATCCAGGCCGACTTCGGCCGTCGCCGGCCGCCTGCGGTCGGGGCCGCCGCCCCGCGGCCCGCGGACGCGCCGGTGGAGGCCTGAGGCGTCGCGGGGTCGCAAGGGGGTTCCGTTCCGCCCCGTGTCGCCGCTAGGAGGGAATGGGACGACACGCGGGGATGCGCCGATGGCCGCGCTCGCTGCACTGCGCGACATCCTGGAGACGGCGGCGGAGACGCTGGAGGGACGGCGGGCCGAGCTGGACGGACTGGACCAGGCCCTCGCCGACGGTGACCACGGCCGCAACATGGCGGAGGCGGCGCGTCTGCTCAGGGCCGAGGCCGTGGAGCTGACCGCCCTGCCGTTGCCGGAGGCGGTGGCCCGTCTCGGCGCACGGCTGCGGGCGCTCGACGCCGGCACCGCCGTGCGCCTCTACGGCGTCTTCCTGGCCGGCATGGCGACGGCCCTGCCGGCGGCACCGGAGCGGCCCGGCGATCTGCTGCCGGCGGTGGAGGCGGGGCTGGCGGCCCTGAACCGCGAGGGGGCGGTACCCCCCGGCGGCAAGAGCCTCGTGGACGTGCTGGATGCCGTCCATCGCGCCCTCGGCTGGTACGCCGGCGAACGCGACCTCGACCGTCTCTCGGGCCTGCTGCTGGCGGCGGCGGGACACGCCATGCACCAGACCCGCTACCGCGAGGCCAAGTGGCCGCCGGCCGCCGATCGAGGGCCGCGCACCCTCGATCACATGGACGCCGGCGCCTGTTCGGCCGCCCTGCTGCTGGGGGCGGTGCTGGACGGGCTCGACCGGGCGCGACGGTCCGGCCGGTGCTGAGCGTTTCACGTGAAACGGGCCGCTACTTGCCGATGCAGAAGCGGGCGAAGACGCGGTCCAGCACCTCCTCCACCTCCACCCGCCCGGTGATGCGTCCCAGCGCCCGCGCGGCGATCCGCAGCTCCTCCGCCACCAGCACCGTCTCCGTCGCCGCGCCGCTCCGGATCCGCTCCAGCGCCGCCGCGGCCTCCGCCAGCGCCTCCCGCTGACGCGCCCGCGTCATGGGCGCCTCCTCGGCCCCCGCCACCAGCGCCGCCGCCCGCGCCCGCAGCGCCGCCACCAGCCTCTCCAGCCCCTCGCCCGTCACCGCCGACACCGCCACGAAGGGCACCCGCCAGGCCGGCGGCGGCGCCAGATCCACCTTGGTGACCACCGGCACCACCCGCGGCTCCGCCGCCGGCTCCGGCCCCGGCTCCGTCGCCGCCACCAGCCGCAGCTCCAGATCCGCCGCCGCCGCCCGCGCCCGTGCCCGCCGTACCCCCTCCGCCTCCACCGGATCCGCCGTCTCGCGCAGGCCGGCGGTGTCCAGCAAGGTCACCGGCAGCCCGCCCAGGTCCAGCGCCACCTCCAGCACGTCGCGGGTGGTGCCGGGGATCGGCGTGACGATGGCCACCTCGCGGCGGGCGAGCCGGTTGACCAGACTCGACTTGCCCACGTTGGGGGGCCCCGTCACCGCCACCTGGATGCCGCGGGCCAGTCGCTCCGCCGCCACCGCCCCCGCCAGCAGCCGCCGCATCTCCCCGGCCAGCCGGCCGGCGGTCTCCGCCACTTCCGCCGGCGGATCCGCCGGCACGTCCGCCTCCTCGGCGCCGAAGTCGATCACCGCCTCGACCCGCGCCAGCAGGTCCAGCAACGCACCGCGCCACGCCTCGAGCCTCCGCCCCAGCTCCCCCTCGAGGCCGCGCAGCGCCAGCCGCCGCTGGGCCGCGGTGGTGGCCTCCACCAGATCCGCCACCGCCTCCGCCTCGGTCAGGTCCATGCGGCCGGCGAGGAAGGCGCGGCGGGTGAACTCGCCCGGCTCGGCCGGCCGCAGCCCCTCCAGCGTCTCCAGCGCCTCCAGCAGCGCCGCCCGCACCGCCACGCCGCCGTGATGATGCAGTTCCGCCATGTCCTCGCCGGTGTAGGTGCGGGGACCCGGGAGCCACAGCACCAGCCCGCGGTCCAGCACCTCCCCCGTGCGGGGATGGCGGAGGCGGCGCAGCACCGCCCGCCGTGGGGGCGGCAACGGATCGCCGGCCACCGCCCTGAGGGCGGCGGCAGTGGCGGGACCGGAGAGACGCACCACCCCGATGGCGGCGGGCGCCGCCGCCGTCGCCGGTGCGAAGATGGTGGCGGCGCGCGGGCCGGGCGCGCTCACGTCCCGTGGCTGCGCGGACCCGTCCCCGTCCCGGCCGGCCCGGTCCCGCCCGCCGCCGTCGCCGCCTCCGCGAAACGGGCCCAGAAGCTCTGCCACTGCTCCAGCCCGCGCAGACCGAGCGGCAGCCACTGCTGCAGCAGCGCCGCCGGATCGGCCCGTTCCACCGCCTCGCCCAGCCGCTTCTCCAGCGCCTCCATGACCCGCCGCTGGACCGGCTCCACGTCGGGCAGGCCGAAGAAGCGGCGCGCCTCCTCCGGCGTGCAGTCGATCTCGATGTGGATCTTCATCGGTGCCATACTCACCGTCCCGACCACCACAATGGCCCCCCGCCGGGGGGCCGGCAAGACGGGAGACGGGCCGTGGCCGAACGCCTGCGCGATGCCACCAGTCCCTATCTGCGCCAGCACGCCGACGATCCCGTGGACTGGTGGCCCTGGTGCCCGGAGGCCTTCGCCGAGGCGCGCCGGCGGGACGTGCCGGTGCTGCTGTCGGTGGGCTATGCCGCCTGCCACTGGTGTCACGTGATGGCCCGCGAGAGCTTCCGCGATCCGGACGTGGTGGAACGGCTCAATCGCGACTTCGTGGCGGTGAAGGTGGACCGCGAGGAGCGGCCGGACGTGGACGCCGTCTACCAGCAGGCGCTGGCGCTGATGGGCGAGCCCGGCGGCTGGCCCCTCACCCTCTTCCTCACCCCCGAGGGCGAACCCCTCTGGGGCGGGACCTATTTCCCGCCGGAGCCCCGCTACGGCCGCCCCGGCTTCCGCGAGGTGCTGGCGCGGGTGGCGGAGCTGTGGCGGACACGGCGCGACACCCTCCTCGCCCAGCGCGACGCACTCGTGCAGGCCCTCCGCCGCCTCGAGCGCCCCGCGCCCGGCACCCTCGGCCCGGATGCGGTGTGGGCGGCGGCGGAGACCGCCTTCCACGAGTTCGACCCGGTCCACGGCGGCCTCGGCCGTGCCCCCAAGTTCCCGCAGGCCCCGGTGCTGCGCCTCCTGTGGCACGCCACCTGGCACCGCCCCCTGCGCCCCCTGCGCCGGCGCCTGCTCCACACCCTGACGCGCATGTGTCAGGGCGGCATCTGGGACCATCTCGGCGGCGGCTTCCACCGCTATGCCGTCGATGCCGCCTGGCTCGTGCCCCACTTCGAGAAGATGCTGGACGACAACGCCCAGCTGCTGGAGCTGCTGGCGGAGGCCGCCGCCCTCACCGGCCGCCGTCTCTTCGCCGTGCGGGCGGCGGAGCTGGTGGACTGGCTGGTGCGGGAGATGCGGACCGAGGGGGGCGGTTTCGCCGCCAGTCTGGACGCCGACAGCGAGGGCGAGGAGGGGCGCTTCTACGTCTGGACCCTCGCCGAGATCGAGGCGGAGCTGGGGGCGGAGGATGCCGCCCTCTTCGCCGAGGCCCATGGGGTGACCCGCGGTGGCAATTTCGAGGGCCGCAACGTCCTCCACCGTCTCCACGATCCCGATCTGCGGCGCGAGGCGGAGGAGGCCCGTCTCGCCGACCTGCGCCGCCGGCTGCTGCGGGCGCGGGCGCGGCGGCCGCGACCGGCCCGCGACGACAAGGTGCTCGCCGACTGGAACGGTCTCGCCGTCGCCGCCCTGGTGGCGGCCGGCCGTCGCCTCGCCCGGCCCGACTGGATCGCCCTCGCCGGGCAGGTCTTCGCCGCGGTGGTGGCGGCCCTCGACGAGGACGGCCGTCTCCACCACGCCGTCCGCGACGACCGTCGCACTCCCCACGATCTCCTCGGCGACTATGCCCAGATGATCCGCGCCGCAGTGCGCTTGCACGAGGCGACGGGCGATCCCGCGCCCCTCGCCCGCGCCCGCCGCTGGTTCGCCGTCGCCGAGGCGCGCTTTCGCGACGGCGACGGCTGGCGGCTGGTGGCGGCGGACGCCGACGGGCCGCCGGTACCGCCGCGCAACGCCCGCGACGGCGCGGGACCGGCCCCGCTCGCCACCCTCGCCGAAGCGGCCCTGATGCTGGCCCGTTTCACCGGCGACGAGACGTATCGCGTGCGGGCGGAGGAGATCCTCCACGCCCACGGCGGCGATGCCGCCCGCCAGCCCCTCGCCCATGCGGCGCTGCTCACCGCCGGCCTCGCCCTGTGGGCGCCGGTGGAGGTGACCCTGTGGGAGGGGGACGATCCGGATGCCGCGGCCGCCCTCCGGGCGGTGGCGGACCGCCTCGCCCCGCCGGGCCATCACCTGTTTCACGTGAAACGGGGAGCCGCCGCCCCCCTTTCCGTCACCGCTCCGGACGGCCCCGCCGCCGTCGTCTGCCGCGGGCACCGCTGCGATCCGCCCCTCCGCGACCCGGCGGCGCTGGCGGCGGCGCTCCGCGCCCTCGACCCCTCGGACGGCGATGCCGCTACTCCGCCGCCCGCAGGCTGATGCCCAGCTCGCGGGAGAGACGCTGCAGGAGCTCGATGGCCGCCTCGGCGATCACCGTCCCCGGCGGGAAGATGGCGGCCACCCCCGCCGCGCGCAGCACCTCGTGGTCCTGCGGCGGGATCACGCCCCCCACCACCACCAGGATGTCGGCGCGCCCGCGCCGGCGCAGCTCCTCCACGAGCCGCGGCACCAGCGTGCCGTGGGCCCCGGCCAGGGTGGAGACGCCGACGATGTGGACGTCGTTGTCCACCGCCTGCCGCGCCACCTCCTCCGGCGTCTGGAACAGCGGCCCGATGTCCACGTCGAAGCCGAGATCGGCGAAGGCGGTGGCGATCACCTTCTGGCCGCGGTCGTGGCCGTCCTGGCCCAGCTTGGCGACGAGGATGCGCGGCCGCCGCCCCTCCGCCGCCGCGAAGGCGCGGACCAGCGCCCGCGCCCGCTCCACGCCGGACACCTCCCGCACCTCCCGCAGATAGACGCCGCTCACCGCCCGGATCTCCGGCACGTGCCGGCCCCACACCCGCTCCAGCGCCGCCGTCATCTCGCCCACGGTGGCGCCCACCCGCGCCGCCGCCACCGTCCGCTCCAGCAGATTGCCCTCGCCGGTCTCGGCCGACCGCGAGAGCGCCGCCAGGGCCGCCTCCACCGCCGCCCCGTCGCGCTCCGCCCGCAGCTTCCGCAGCCGCTCCAGCTGGCGCCGCAGCACCTCGCGGTTGTCGATGCGCAGCACCTCCACCTCTTCCCGTTCCTCCGGCACGAAGACGTTGACGCCGACGATGGGCTGGCGGCCGGAGTCGATGCGGGCCTGGGTGCGGGCCGCCGCCTCCTCGATGCGCAGCTTGGGCAGCCCCTGCTCGATGGCCGCCAGCATCCCGCCCAGCGCCTCGATCTCGCGGATGTGGGCCCGGGCCCGCTCCGCCAGCGCATGGGTCAGCCGCTCCACGAAGGCACTGCCGCCCCAGGGATCGACGGTGCGGCGGATGCCCGTCTCGTGCTGGAGGAAGAGCTGGGTGTTGCGGGCGATGCGGGCGGAGAAGGGCGAGGGCAGCGCCAGCGCCTCGTCGTAGGCGTTGGTGTGGAGCGACTGGGTGCCGCCGTGGGTGGCGGCGAAGGCCTCGAGACAGGTGCGCACCACATTGTTGAACACGTCGCGGGCGGTGAGGGACCAGCCCGAGGTCTGGCAGTGGGTGCGGAGGATGCGCGAGCGCGGATCCTTCGGCGCGAACTCGCCCATGAGCTCGTACCACAGCAGCCGCGCCGCCCGCAGCTTCGCCACCTCCATGAAGTAGTCCATCCCGATGGCGAAGAAGAAGGAGATGCGCGGCGCGAAGGAATCCACGTCGAGACCCGCGCGGACGCCGGTGCGCACGTATTCGATCCCGTCGGCCAGCGTGTAGGCCAGTTCCAGATCCGCCGTCGCCCCCGCCTCCTGCATGTGGTAGCCGGAGACGCTGATGACGTTGAACCTGGGCATGTGGCGGGCGCAATAGGCGAAGATGTCGGCGACGACGCGCATGGACGGCCGCGGCGGGAAGATGAAGGTGTTGCGGACCATGAACTCCTTGAGGATGTCGTTCTGGATGGTGCCGGTGAGCTTCTCCGGCGACACCCCCTGCCGCTCGGCCGCCACGATGTAGAGGGCCATGACCGGGAGCACGGCCCCGTTCATGGTCATGGACACGCTCACCCGATCCAGTGGGATGCCGGCGAAGAGCCGCTCCATGTCGAGGATGGAGTCGATGGCCACCCCCGCCATGCCCACGTCGGCCATGGCCCGGGGATGGTCGCTGTCGTAGCCGCGATGGGTGGCGAGGTCGAAGGCCACCGACAGCCCCTGCTGGCCCGCCGCCAGCGCCCGCCGGTAGAAGGCGTTGCTCTCCTCGGCGGTGGAGAAGCCGGCATATTGCCGGATCGTCCACGGCCGCGTCACGTACATGGTGGGATAGGGACCGCGCACATAGGGCGGCAGACCCGGTGCCGTGTCCACGAAATCGAGGCCCTTGAGGTCCCGCTCCACATGGAGCGGCGCCAGTTCGATCCCCTCGGGGGTGGGGGTGGCCAGTGCCTCCGGCCCGGCCCCCGTCTCGGCCGCCACCGCCGCCCGCCAGGCCTCCACCTCCTCCGCCGCCTCCGCCGGCAGCAGCGGCGCCCGCGCGAAATCGAGACGCCCGCTCATCCCAGCCGCTCCCCGAACAGCGTCCACAGCTCGGCGAGGAAGGCCGCCGCGTCCATGTCGCGGGCGAGGGTGGCGTCCACCCCCGCCACCGCCGCCCCGCTCACCGCGAACACCCGTCGCGCCCCGGCCGCGCGCAGCCGCTCGGCGAAGGCCGCGGCCCCGTCGGCGAGACGCGCGTCGGCCCCGGTCAGCACGGCGAGGGCGAAGCCGCCCTCGACGAGACGCGCCGCCGCCTCCTCCGGTGCGTGCACGGGCGCGATCTCCTCCCCCGGGAAACCGCCGGCGGCGAAGAGATGGCGCGCGAAGCCGGCGCGATCCACATAGTCGCGCGGCCGGCCGAGGCCGAAGACGGCGACACGGGGCAGGCTCTCGCCGCGGGCTCGCCGCGCCTCGGCCAGATCCCGCAGCCGCTCGAAGGGCGCGGCCAGCGGCCGCGGCGGCAGGACCGCCGCCGGGGCCTCGGCGTCGGGCCGGAAGGTGGCGCCCGCTTCCACCCTCGCCTCCAGGGCCGCGAAGTCGCGGGGGAGCGCCCGCGCCCCTTCCGCCGCCGTCCGGCGCCGGGCGGTGACGGCGCCGGGATCGGGCCGGCGGATCCGCGGGCGGCGTTCCCCGGGATCGGCGAAGTCGCTCACCCCCACGATCACCTGCCGGCGGCGGCGGATCCGCGCCTCGCGCGCCGCCGCGGTGGCGGCGATGCGCCCGGCCAGCCAGCCGTCGGCGAGGGCCGCCGCGAGACCGCCCCGCCCCTCGATCTCCCGGAAGAGCTCCCAGGCGCGTCGGGCGAGGAGATCGGCGAGACGCTTGACCCAGGGACTGCCACCGGCGGCGTCGATCACCCGGTGCAGCCGCGCCTCCAGCTTCGCCACCAGCTGGGTGTTGCGGGCGATGCGGCGGGCTTGGGGATCGGGCAGGCCGAGGGCGTGGTCGAGGGGCCAGACGGTGAGGGCGTCGGCGCCGCCCACGGCGGCGGCGAGGGTGGCGGCGGTCCCCCGCAGCAGGTTGGTCCAGGGATCGTAGCGGGTGTACATGCGGCGGGCCGCCACCGCGTGCAGGTGGGGGCGCACCTCGCCGGCCCCCGCCGCCGCGGCGAGGCTGCGCCACAGTCGGCGGGCCGCGCGCAGGGCGGCGGCGGCCTCGAAGACGTCGGCGTCCACCGCCACCCGCAGGCCGGTGCGGGCCAGCACCGTGGCCACCGCCACGCCGCGGGTGGCCAACGCCCGCAGGTGTTCGGCCACCGCCGCCACCGTCAGCGCCAGCATCTCCGCCGTGGAGGCGCCGGCGTCGTGGGCGACGGTGCCGTCCGCCACCAGCACCCGGTCCCCGCTGCCGGCGGTCTCGATCCGGGTGACGAGACCGGCGAGGCGATCGTATTCCGCCTCCGGGTCCACCGGCTCCCCGCGCGCCCGGGCGGCCAGGGGATCGGCACCGAAATGGAACCGGGGATTCCGGTTCGCGCCCCGCCAGGCGAGGAGGCGCGCCGCCGCCTCGCTCGCCCGCCAGCCGGCCTCGACGAAGAGCGATCCCCGGAGATCGGCGGGATCGCCGAGGGTGCGGGCCACGTCGGCGGCGGACGTCCACACCACGCCCGTGGGGGTGGCCTCCGCGTCCACGCTCCGGTCCAGGTGCAGCCACACCCCGTCACCGCCGCCCGCGAGTTCCTCGCGCAGGGCCGCCCGCGCCTCTTCCGGCACGGGCTCCCGCACCGCCTGCACCACCGCCCAGCCGCGGGGGAGGGTGCCCGCCGCCCGCGCGCCGCGCAGCCAGGCGCCGGAGCCCGGCATCCCCTCGGTCCAGGGCGCGTGATGGCGGAAATGGACCGGCGGGACGACGAACCCGTCGTCGGTGCGGGCGGCCGCCTTCTCCGGATCGAAGCCGGAGAGGGTGCGCCGCACCACCTCGCGCCAGGCCGCCTCCGCCTCCCGTGCCGCCGACCGCGCCATGCCCCACTCCCCGACGCCGCACCGCCTCCCATCAAGCCCATCGGCACGCGTCCCGCAAGAGCGGGGCGACGTCGCCGCCGCAGGGCGGCTCACTCGGTCCCGAGGGTCCGCAGCGGGCTCGCCGCCACCACCCTCCCCTCGGCGTCGAAGGCCACCACCCGCCAGCGCCAGCGGGGCCGGTCGGCGAGACGGGCGCGCACCAGCGGCGAGAGCGCGCTCCCCTCGGCATCCGCCGGCAGCAGCAGGCCGGTGCGGGGCGGATCGCGGTCGGGATCGTCGCCGGGCGCGAAGAACTCGAGCCGGAACGCCCGGGCCCCCGCGACCCGCCGCCAGCCGAAGCGGAACCCTTCCGTGAGCACCGCCCCGTCCGCCGGACCGGTCACCGCGAGCGGCGCCGGCGGTGCGGTCCCGGGCGTCGGCAGCCGCACGAAATAGCGGAGCTGCAGCCCGGGCGCGTCCAGCTCCGGCTCCAGGAGGCGCAGCCGCACCAGATGAAGGCCGGTGCGCTCGGTGGGCAGGCGTGGTCCCTCCACCACCAGCGTGCCGTCCCCCACCAGCCGCCGCTGCAGGAAGCCGATGCGGCGGAAGCCGCCGACGCCGTGCCCGGCATCGGGAGTCGCGATCTCCCACACCGCCCGCAGCCGGCCCTCGCCGCGGTAGTGGATCTCGGCGCGGATGCCGAGACGCTCCCCCCGACTCACCAGCCGGGCGAGGGCACCGTCGTCGAAGCGGAGGCGCAGGAGGGTGAGGACGAGATCGGCGCCGAGCCCGCCCACGAGCGGCAGGATCAGGGTCTCCGTGACCCGGGCCTGCGAGACGGCACCCCGGAAGGTGCGCTCGTAGCAGAGGCCCGTGCCCCCGGCCCGGCGGGCGGCGAGGCCGAGGGCGGCATCGACCCGGAGCCGCTCGCGCAGACGCACCCGTCCCCGACCGTCGGCGGTGCCCCGCAGGGTCCGGGTCACGGTGCGCAGCAGGTCGGTGCAGTTGCCGGCCCGCAGCACGCGGAAACGTCCCGCGTCGGAAGCGACGCCCTCGCCGGCGGCGAAGGGCCCGGCCGGTCGCCAGGTGACGGTGGCGCGGGCGGTCTCGCCGAGGGGAAGGCGGAGGGTGGCGGGCGTGACCGCCGCTCCCGCGGGCGGGGCGATGCCCGCCATCAGCGCGAGGAGAAGGAGTGCCCGACGCGGGATCCACATGCGTCCCCCTCCGCTCAGTAGGACGGACTCCAGCTCGCGGTCAGGGTGGCCGCGAGCCGCCAGGAGTCGGACTCGTCGCCGGTGACGTCGTCGCGCGCCTCCTCGACGGCGCCGCTGAGCACCAGGGCGAGACCGGGATCCCGCCCCCTCCCCCGGATCAGCTCCAGGGTGAGGGCGCCCTCGAGGCCGCGGACGATGGTCTCGTCGGGCCCGGCGTCGTCACGGCTGCGGGTCCAGTAGAGGGTGAGCTCCAGGGCGTGCCGTCCGCCCCACAGCGGCCGCAGGGCCACGCCCAGTTCCAGTTCCTGCTCCCAGGCCTCGTCGCCGCTCCTCTCCTCGCGGGTCCAGCCCAGCGCCGTCCGCGGCGTCAGGGTCAGCCGATCGTCCAGGAAGGCGCGCTCCAGTTCCAGCTCGAGTCGCCGCTCGACGGCATCCGCATCGGCGGGACCGCGATCGTCGCTGCGGGTCTCCTCGAGGGTGAGATCGTAGGCGGTTCCCGCGAGAGTGCCGCCGAGGGCGAGGGTGAGGCCGGAGGTGAAGGTGTCCGTGACGGCGATGCCGGCCAGCCGCCGCACCGGCCGGGTGCGGGCGAGGGTGGCCCGCAGGCCGATGCGCTCGAGACCGGCGAGGGTCGGTTCCTCGAAGCCGTGGTCCAGCCGCAGATGCCAGCGGTCACGGCGGTGTTCGGGCAGTGCCGGTCCCCCGCCGGTGACGTCCCGTGTCCGCTGCCAGGAGATCCGGGCGGCGAGATCGCCCCGACTCAGCCCGGCGCCGAGGGCGAAGCCCCGCCGGCCCCTGGCGGCGGTGGTGCCGAGCAGGCTGGTGTAGAGGGGACCCGCGTGGGTGAAGATGCCCTCGAGGCGCCAGTCCCAGCCCTCCCCGTCGTCCTCCGTCCCGTCGCCGGGTCCGCCGACGGTGCCGGCGAGGGAGACGGCGAGGCGCAGCGCGTCGTCGTCGCGGCTGTTCACGAGTCCGCGGGGGCCGTCGGCATCCCAGCGGCTCCGCGCCGCCTCCGCCGCCCAGGTGACGAGCCCGTCCGCGAGGCGGCCGGAGGCCGAGGCCGCCACCACCGTTCCCTCGCTGCCCGGCATGCCGCCCGCCGCCCCGGCACCGCCGGTGGGCCCGCGGCCGTGGTGCACCACGAGCCCCAGCACCAGCGCTCCGGGATCTTCCAGCGGATGCAGCCGGAGGTATCCGCCCGACACCCGATGGTCGCGGTCGTCGAAACCGAGGAATTCCTCGAAGCCGGTGACCGTCTCGCTGCGCACGAGGAAGACGCCGGCCTCGAGACCGAGGGGATCGCCGCGGGCGAGGGTGGCCACGAGACCGCGGCCGGTGAAGCCGCGACTCGCGAGACCGTCTTCGAGGGGGCGCAGATGGCCGAGGGCGAGTCCCACCCGTCGCCGGCTCCAGTCGAGTCGATACTCGGCCAGATCGAACCGCCGGCCCGGGCGCAGGCGGCGGCTGGTGAGGGTGAGCCGGGCGCCGGCCGAGGCCCGCCAATCGCCGTCGGCGACGCGCACTCCGGGGGCCAACGCCCCCGTCGCCACCGTCTTCGGATCCGAGGCGGCGGAGGGGCTCGCCCCCAGCTCGCGGGCCAGCTCCAGCCCCGCCCGCAGCCGCGCGTCCATCTCGCGGAACGCCCGGGTCTTCCGCACCTCGAAGGGAAAGCCCGCCACCTCGACGATGCGCCCGTCCGGGCGGTACTCCACCACCCGCAGCCGATGCCGTCCCGGCCGCAGCGGCGTGGGCGGGCGGAAGACCAGAAGGCCGCCCTCGAACCGCAGCATGCCGGTGATGTCGATGCCGTCCAGCTCGACGGCGAGGCGCGCCAGCCGCGCCCGCGGAATGTCCCGCGGCAGCTCCAGCCGCAGAGGATCCCGCGGTCCGCGGAAGTCTCCCTCCGGCGGTCTCAGGACGAAGGCACGGCCGGAGGTGGCGGCGAGCAGCACCATGGCCGCCAGGGCGAGGCCGATGCGGCCGCGTCTCCCGCCACCGTCACCTCGTCCGCCGCTCTCCTCCGCCCGCCCGGACCATCGCCACATCCCTCCCTCCCCGGGTCGAGGTCGGCACCCGCGCGCCACCGCGATCTCTCCTTCGACCGACCGCGGATCGGATGCGCCGGATTCTTCGCCACGGTGACGTCGGGTGCAACCCTCGCGGGGAACGGAGGCGGCACCGCCGAGGGTCCCGCGGCCGGCTCCGGAAGAACCCGGCCGGGGGTCCCGGGGCGACGGCCGGCCCGATCAGGAGTTCACCGGCTCCCAGGTCCCGTCGGGATTGCGGCAGGCCATGCCGCGGATGATCTCCTGGCGGCCGTCGATCTCCACCACGTGACGGTACTCGCGGCAGAGGCGGCCCCGATCGTCGCGGCCGGTGCGGATGGGCTCCACATAGCCGCCATGGCCGCTCTCCTCGTTGTACCATTCGATCCGCCGTCCCTCGTCGAGGGAGGTGCGGGTGGCCTGTTCCATCTTCAGGCGGTCCATCTCGTCGAGGGTGCGGCCGATCTCGCCGCCGAGAGCGGCACCCAGCAGGCCGCCCAGCACCGCACCCACCGCCGCCTCGCTCTGACCGCCGGCGGCCTTGCCGATGTAGTAGCCGGCGACGGCACCGCCGATGCCGCCCAGCACGGTGCCGGCGGTCTGCTTGGGACGGTTGGGATCCAGGGCCGGCCCCGCCGCGCAGGCGGCGAGGAAGGCGGGCACCAGGAGAACGGTCGCGAAGCGAAGGCGCATGACGAACTCTCCCGCAGCGTCTCGGTTCCCGCGAGTCGGACGGTGCTTTCCCTCCTTCCGTCCATCCCGCCCTATTCGGCCGCCTCCGGCCAGCGGGGCGGACGCTTCTCCAGGAAGGCGCGCAGGCCTTCCTCGAACGCGCGCCCGAGGGCGTTCTGCACGATCACCTCGGTGGTGAAGGCGTAGGCGTCCTCGAGCGGCATCTCGAGCTGACGGTAGAACGCCTTCTTGCCGAGGGCCAGCACCTCGCGCGGCTTGTCGAGAAGACGCGCGCACAGTTCGTCCACCGCCCGGTCCAGCTCTGCCCGCGGCACCACCCGGTTGACGAGCCCCAGCCGCAGCGCGGTGGCGGCGTCGACGAAGTCGCCGGTCATCAGCATCTCCATGGCGGCCTTGCGCGGCACGTTGCGCGAGAGCGCCACCATGGGCGTGGAGCAGAAGAGGCCGTACTTGATTCCCGAGGTGGCGAAGCGCGCGTCCTCGCTGGCCACCGCCAGATCGCACGCCGCCACCAGCTGGCAGCCGGCGGCGGTGGCGATGCCCTCCACCCGCGCGATCACCGGCAGGCCGATGCGGGTGACGGCCACCATCACCCGCGAGCACAGTTCGAACAGCGACCGCAGGCCCTCGTAGGTGCGGTCCGCGCCCATCTCCTTGAGGTCGTGGCCGCTCGAGAAGGCCCGGCCACCGGCACCGGTGAGCACGATCACCCGCGCCTTCGGTTCGGCCTCCAGCTCGTGGAGCGCGGCCTCCAGCCGCTCCAGCAACTCCCGCGACAGGCTGTTGTAGGCGCGGGGCCGGTTGAGGACGAGGCGCACCACGCCGTCGCCGCGATCCTCGCGCAGCAGCACCGGCTCGCTCACGATCCACCTCCCCCGCCTTCGCGGCACGGTCGTCTCCGCTGGACGATATGGTAGCGCGAGGCCACGAAGTCCTCGTCCACCAGCGTGGCGTTGGCGGCCGGATTGACGCCGGTGGCGTGGTAGTCGCTGAAGGCCGCGGACTGGTTCACGTAGACGCCGCCGGTGAGGTTCTCCGACAGCGCCACGCCACGCGCCAGCGCCATCGCCTCGATGCGCGCCATCACCGCCGCGTCGGTGGCATGGGCCAGCAGCGTGAGGGCACCGCGGGTGGCGAGCAGGTGATCGACGCGGGCGATGGCGTCGTCCACGTCGTCCGCCTCCACCACGAAGGAGATGGGACCGAACAGCTCCTCCCCGTAACGGTCCATCTCGCCGCTGCGCGCCCGCACCACCAGCGGCGTGCGGATCCGCGCCCGCGGGAACTTCGGGTGTTCGAGGGGGGTCGAGGGCCGCAGCACGTCGGCACCCGCCGCCTCCTCGACCCGCGCGATACGCTCCAGGGTGGCCGGGTTCTGGATGCAGCCCAGGATCTCGCCGGCACGGGCGGGATCGGCCAGGAGACGGTCGATGGCCGCGACCAGATCCGCCGCCACCTCCTCGAAGCCCTTGCGCCCCCGGTCGGTGTCGATGCCGCCCGCCGGCACGAAGACGTTCTGGGGCGTGGTGCACATCTGGCCCGAATACAGCGACAGCGAGAAGGCCAGATTGGCCAGCATGCCGCGGTAGTCGTCGGTGGAGTGGAGGATCACGCAGTTGACGCCCGCCTTCTCGGTGAAGACGCGGGCCTGGGGGGCGTTGCGCTCCAGCCAGTCGCCGAAGGCGGTGGAGCCGGTGAAGTCGATCAGGCGGATCTCCGGTCGTACCGCCAGCACCTTCGCCAGCGGCCGCTCCGGCGTGTCCACCACCAGCTGCACCAGCGCCGGATCGAAGCCGGCCTCGCGCAACACCTCCCGCGCCACCTGGACGGTGATGGCCAGCGGCAGGATCACCCGCGGATGGGGCTTGACCAGCACCGGATTGCCGGTGGCGAGGTCGGCGAAGAGGGAGGGATAGCCGTTCCAGGTGGGGAAGGTGGAACAGCCCACCACCAGCCCCAGCCCGTGGGGGACGATCACGTATTCCTTCTCGAAGGTCTCGATCCGGTCACGGCCGGTGGCCCTCGACCACACCGCCCGCCGCGGCACCCGCCGCTGGAGGTCGAGGGCGTAGGCCACCGCCTCCACCCCCCGGTCCTGGGCGTGGGGACCGCCCGCCTGGAAGGCCATGGCGAAGCCCTGGCCGGTGGTGTGCATCACGGCATGGGCCATCTCGAAGGAACGGGCGTTGAGACGGGCGAGGATCTCCATGCACACCCCCGCCCGCGCCTCGGGCCCGGCGTCCCGCCAGGCGGGCAGGGCCCGCGCGGCCGCCGCGATCATGGCGTCCAGCTCGGGCTCGGGATAGGTGATGGCGAGTTCCGGCCCCCAGGGGCTCTCCTCGGCTCCCACGCGGCCGCCGGTGGTGGGCTGGTCCAGTTCGAAGGGCCTGCCCAGCCGCCCCTCGAAGGCCCGCTGGCCCGCCGCCGGCGCCTCCTCGCCGTAGACCCTCCGGCTCGGACTCTCGGGAAAGACGGCGTGGTGGACGCGGCGGCGCACCGCCTCCATCGCCCGCTCCAGCGTCTCCCGGTGTCGTGCGTACATGCCCTCGCTCGCGCTCACGATGCCTGCCCCCTTCCGTACTCGCGGGTTCCGGGTCCGCGGCGGCTCTACCAAAAGCCCCGGGGGCGGTCTATGCTGCGGGTGCGAACGGGAGGACGTCGAAGAGATGAGCGAGACGGTGCTGGTGGCCCGGCGCGGCGGCGTCGTGGAGCTCACCCTCAACCGCCCGGACAGGCTCAACGCCTTCAACGCGGAGATGCACGAGGCCCTGGCCCGGGCGCTGGCAGGGGTGGCGGCGGACGCGACGGTGCGGGCGGTGTTGCTCACGGGCGCCGGCCGCGCCTTCTGCGCCGGGCAGGACCTCTCCGAGCGCACGGTGGCCGACGGCGAGTCACCGCCCGATCTCGGCGCCACCCTGGAGCACTGGTACAATCCGCTGGTCCGCCGCCTCCGCACCCTGGAGAGACCCGTGGTGTGCGCCGTCAACGGCGTGGCCGCCGGTGCCGGCGCCAACATCGCCCTCGCCTGCGACATCGTGCTGGCGGCCCGCTCGGCCAGCTTCATCCAGGCCTTCGCCCGCATCGGGCTGGTTCCGGACTCCGGAGGCACTTGGCTGCTGCCGCGGCTGGTGGGCGAGGCCCGCGCCCGCGCGCTGGCGCTCCTGGGCGAGAAGGTGACGGCGGAGCAGGCCGAGGCCTGGGGCATGATCTGGAAGGTGGTGGACGACGCGCGGCTGATGGAGGAGGCGCGGGCCCTCGCCGACCGTCTCGCCGCCGGGCCGACCCGCGGCTTCGCCCTGATCAAGCGCGCCTTCGCCGCCACCTGGTCCAACACGCTGGACGCCCAGCTCGACCTCGAGCGCGATCTCCAGCGGGAGGCCGGTCGCAGCGAGGACTATCGTGAGGGGGTGCGGGCCTTCGTGGAGAAGCGCCCGCCCCGCTTCGTCGGCCGCTGAGGACATCCGTCCGGGACATCGGGAGCCACCATGGACATGGACGCCTTCGCCGCGCGGGTGGCGCGCGGCATGTACGACAACGACCCCGCCTCGCGGGCCCTGGGCATGGAACTGGTGGAGGTGCGCCGCGGCTATGCCCGCCTCGCCATGCGGGTGCGCGCGGACATGGCCAACGGCCACGCCATCTGCCACGGCGGCCACATCTTCACCCTCGCCGATTCCGCCTTCGCCTTCGCCTGCAACTGGACCAACCGGGTGACGGTGGCGCTCGCCTGCCACATCACCTTCACCGCCCCCGCCCGGGTGGGCGACCTGCTGGTGGCGGAGGCCCGCGAGGTGCACCGCGCCGGCCGCACCGGCGTCTACGACGTCACCGTCACCCGCGCCGACGGCACCACGGTGGCCGTCTTCCGCGGCAACAGCTACACCACCCGCGGCAAGGTGGTGGCGGAGCTGCCCTTCGCCGACGAACTCGCCGAGACCGCCACCGACGGACCCCGAGCCGGAGGAGGGAGTGCCCCATGACCGTGCGCCACAAGACCCGCATCCCCGAGCGCAGCGAGCTGGACCCCATCGAGATCGCGAGCGTCGACGAGATCCGTGCCCTCCAGCTCTCGCGTCTGAGGTGGTCCCTGCGCCATGCCTACGAGAAGGTGCCCTTCTATCGTCGCAAGTTCGACGAGGCGGGCGTGCACCCCGACGACCTCGAGAGCCTCGAGGATCTCGCCAAATTCCCCTTCACCACCAAGGACGATCTGCGCGCCAACTATCCCTTCGGCATGTTCGCGGTCCCGCGCGAGCAGGTCGTCCGTATCCACGCCTCCTCCGGCACCACTGGCAAGCCCACGGTGGTGGGCTACACCCGAAACGACCTTGAGGTGTGGGCCGAGGTGGTGGCGCGTTCCATCCGCGCCGCCGGCGGCCGTCCCGGCGACATCATCCACGTCTCGTACGGCTACGGCCTCTTCACCGGCGGCCTCGGCCTCCACTACGGCGCCGAGCGGCTGGGCATGACGGTGGTACCCATGTCCGGCGGCATGACCGAGCGCCAGGTGATGCTGATCCAGGACTTCGGCCCCGCGGTGATCGCCGTCACCCCCTCCTACATGCTGGCCATCGCCGACGAGTTCGAGCGCCAGGGGCTGGATCCGCGCCGGTGCTCGCTGGAGGTGGGCATCTTCGGCGCCGAGCCCTGGACCGAGGCCATGCGCCGGGAGATCGAGGAGCGCTTCGACATGGACGCCGTGGACATCTACGGCCTGTCGGAGGTGATCGGCCCCGGCGTCGCCCAGGAGTGCATCGAGACCAAGGACGGTCTCCACATCTGGGAGGACCATTTCTATCCGGAGATCATCGACCCGGCCACCGGCGAGGTGCTGCCCGAGGGCGAGTTCGGCGAGCTGGTCTTCACCTCCTTGACCAAGGAGGCCTTCCCCGTCGTCCGCTACCGCACCCGCGACCTCACCCGCCTGCTGCCGGGCACCGCCCGCAGCATGCGACGGATGGAGAAGATCCGCGGCCGCACCGACGACATGCTCATCATCCGCGGCGTCAACGTCTTCCCCTCGCAGATCGAGGAGCTGCTGAAGGAGGACGCCCGCCTGTCCCTCCACTACGTGCTGGAGGTGCGGCGGGAGGGACCGCTCGACCAGCTCACCGTCATGGTGGAGGCGCGTCCGGACGCCGCCGACGAGGCGGCGCGCGAGGCGGCCGCCCGCGAGCTCCGGTCCCACATCAAGAACCGCATCGGCGTGAGCGCCCGGGTGGTGGTGACGGAGCCCGGCCGCATCGAGCGCTCCATGGGCAAGGCGAAGCGGATCATCGATCTGCGCGAGCTCGCCGACTGACCGTCCGGCGGTGCGGGGAGACCGCTGACATCGGCCGCGGCGATCCGATATGAGGGCCGCGGTCGGAAGCGGTCGCGGTCCGACCGGACGGGAGGAGCGGTGGCAAGGCGGTCCACACGGCGCGGCGGGAGCGGCGATCGGGAGACGGGCGGCGAGACGCCCATGATCGCCCAGTACCTGCGCCTCAAGGAGGCGCATCCGGGCACGCTGCTCTTCTTCCGCATGGGCGACTTCTACGAGCTCTTCTTCGAGGACGCCGAGATCGCCGCCCGCACCCTCGACATCGCCCTCACCCGCCGGGGACGCTGGCGGGGGCAGGACATCCCCATGGCCGGCGTTCCCGTCCACAGCGCCGAGAGCTATCTCCAGCGGCTGATCCGCGCCGGTTTCCGGGTGGCCGTCTGCGAACAGCTCGAGGATCCGGCGGAGGCCCGCAAACGCGGCAGCAAGGCCATCGTCCGCCGCGACGTGGTGCGCATCGTCACCCCCGGCACCCTCTACGAGGAGGGACTGCTGGACGCGCGCCGCCACAACTATCTCCTCGCCCTCGCCCGCGTGCGCGGCCGCTTCGGACTCGCCCGCGTCGACGTCTCCACCGGCGACTTCCTGACCGAGCCGGTGGAGATCGCGGACCTGGAGGCGGCACTGGCCCGCATCGAGCCGGCGGAACTGCTGGTACCGGAGGGGCTGTGGGCCGACGAGGGCCTGCGGGCCGGCCTCGCCCCCTGGGCCGGTGCCGTCACCCCCCTCGACGACGACCGTTTCGATCCGCGCGAGGGCGTGCGGCGGCTCCGTGCCCTGTTCGGCGTGGAGACACCGGAGCCCTTCGGCGACTTCGGCCCGGCCGAGCTGGCGGCGGCCGCGGCGCTCGTCCACTATCTCGACCTCACCCAGAAAGGGCTGCTGCCGCGTCTCGCCCGTCCGCGGCGGCTCACCGTCGGCACCGTCCTCGAGATCGACCCCGCCACCCGCCGCAATCTGGAGATCACCCGCAGCCTCGGCGGCGATCGCGAGGGCAGTCTGCTGGCGGCGGTGGACCGCACCGTCACCGGCGCCGGCGGCCGCCTGCTGGCCGAACGCCTCGCCGCCCCCTCGCGCGAGCCGGCCGAGATCCACGCCCGTCTCGACCGGGTGGAGGCCTTCGTCACCGACGACGTCCGCCGCCGCGGGGTGCGCGAACGCCTCGCCCGCCTGCCGGATCTGGAGCGGGCGCTGGGGCGGCTCGCGGCCGGCCGCGGGGGACCGCGCGATCTGCTGGCGGTGGGACGCGGCCTCGGGGTGGCGGCGGAGATCGCCGCCCTGCTGGCGGACGGCCCCGCGCCGCTCGCGCGTCTCGCCGAGGGTCTCGATGCCGGTGCGGACCTCGGCCGGCGGCTGGTGGCGACCCTGGTGGACTCGCCGCCGCTGCAGGCGCGCGACGGCGGCTTCGTGCGTCCGGAGGCGGACCCCGAGCTGGCCGGACTGGTGGAGCTCCGGGACCACGGCCGCCGCGCCATCGCCGCCCTCGAGGCCCGCTACCGGCAGGAGACCGGCATCCCCTCCCTCAAGATCCGTCACAATCACCTGCTGGGCTACTACGTGGAGGTCACCGCCACCCACCGCGCCCGGGTGCCGGAGGGCTTCGTCCAGCGCCAGAGCATGGCCAATGCCACCCGCTACGTGACGGCGGAGCTGGCGGAGCTGGAGGGACGGCTCGCGCGGGCAGCGGAACGGGCCCTCGCCCGCGAGCTCGCCCTCTTCGAGGAGCTGCGGCGGGCGGTGCTGGAGCGCGGGGGGGCGGTGGCGGCCATCGCCCGCGCCCTCGCCGAGATCGACGTGGCGGCCGGCCTCGCCGAGCTCGCCGCCGCCGAACGCTGGGTGCGGCCGAAGCTGGTGGAGGCGCCGGTGCTGCGCATCCGCGGCGGCCGCCATCCGGTGGTGGAACGGGCGCTGGCCCGGGAGCACCGCCCCTTCGTCGCCAACGACTGCATCCTCGAGGAGGGCCGGCGGCTGTGGCTGCTCACCGGTCCCAACATGGCCGGCAAGAGCACCTTCCTGCGCCAGAACGCGCTTTTGGTGGTGCTGGCCCAGGCCGGCAGCTTCGTGCCCGCCGAGGAGGCGGAGATCGGACTCGTGGACCGGCTGTTCTCGCGGGTGGGCGCCAGCGACGAACTGGCCCGTGGCCGCTCCACCTTCATGGTGGAGATGCTGGAGACCGCCACCATCCTCCACCGCGCCACGCCGCGGAGCCTCGTGGTGCTGGACGAGATCGGCCGCGGCACCGCCACCTTCGACGGGCTCTCCATCGCCTGGGCGGTGGTGGAGTATCTCCACGACGTGGTGCGTTGCCGCGCCCTCTTCGCCACCCACTACCACGAGCTGACGGCGCTGGTGGACCGCCTGCCCGATCTCGCCGCCCACACCGTGGCGGTGCGGGAGTGGAAGGGGGAGGTGGTGTTCCTCCATCAGGTGGTGCCGGGCGCCGCCGACCGCTCCTACGGCATCCACGTGGCCCGTCTCGCCGGCCTGCCCGGCCCGGTGGTGGCCCGTGCCCGCCAGGTGCTGCGGCGGCTGGAGGCGGGCGCCGCCCGTGGAGCGGTGGAGGAACTGGCCGATCAGCTCCCCCTCTTCGCCGCCATGACGGTGGTGGAGAGCGCGCGGCGCGAGCCCTCGGCGGTGGAGCGCCGCCTCGCCGCCGTCGATCCCGACGCCCTCAGTCCGCGCGAGGCCCTGGAACTCCTCTACGAGCTGCGCGCACTGCTGGAAGCCGACGGTCTTCGGCCGGACGGTGACGCGTACCATATCCGGGAGGACGGGGCCGCCGCGCGGGGAGAGGTGCGGTGAAGAGGCTCGACGACCGGCGTTTCCAGTTCCACCTCTGGTACGTCATCGCCGCCATCCTGCTGCTGCTCCTCTTCCAGGAATGGTGGCACGCCAGCCGGACCACCGAGGTGGTCTCCTTCACCCGCTTCCAGGAATATCTGGAGCGCGGCCGCATCGCCCGCGTGGTGGTGGGGGAGGACTACGTCGTCGGCGTGTTCGCCGAACCGGTGGACGGCAAGCTGCGGGTCGCCACCCCTCGCCTCGATCCCGCCGTGGCCGAGCGCTTCGCCCGCTATGGCGTGGAGGTGACCGGCACCGTCGAACCCACCTGGATCCGTGAGCTGCTCTCCTGGATCGTCCCCATCGTCCTCTTCTTCGCCATCTGGGCCTTCGTCTTCCGCCGTCTGGTGGAGCGTCAGGGCATGGGCGGACTCATGTCCATCGGCCGCTCCAAGGCCAAGGTGTACATGGAGCGGGACACGGGCGTGACCTTCGCCGACGTGGCGGACGTGGAGGAGGCCAAGGAGGAGCTGCGGGAGATCGTCGAGTTCCTGAAGAACCCGGCCGAATACGGCCGCCTCGGCGCGCGCATCCCCAAGGGGGTGCTGCTGGTGGGCCCGCCGGGCACCGGCAAGACCCTGCTGGCGCGGGCGGTGGCCGGCGAGGCCGGGGTGCCCTTCTTCTCCATCACCGGTTCGGAGTTCGTGGAGCTGTTCGTGGGCGTGGGCGCCGCCCGCGTGCGCGACCTCTTCGATCAGGCCCGCAAGCACGCCCCCTGCATCATCTTCATCGACGAGCTGGACGCGCTGGGCCGCGCCCGCATCGCCGGTCCGGCCCTGGGCGGCAACGAGGAGCGGGAGCAGACCCTGAACCAGCTCCTCGCCGAGATGGACGGCTTCGACCCGCGCGAGGGCATCGTGGTGCTGGCCGCCACCAACCGGCCGGAGATCCTCGATCCGGCCCTGCTGAGGGCCGGCCGCTTCGACCGGCAGGTGCTGGTGGACCGTCCGGACCGCGACGGCCGCCTGCAGATCCTGCGCCTGCACGCGCGCCGCATCCGGCTCGCACCGGACGTGGACCTCGAGAAGGTGGCGGCCATGACCACCGGCTTCTCCGGCGCCGATCTCGCCAATCTGGTCAACGAGGCGGCACTGCTCGCCACCCGCCGCAGGGCCGAGGCGGTGACCATGGACGACTTCACCCGGGCGCTGGAGCGGATCGTCGCCGGCCTCGAGAAGAAGAGCCGGGTCCTCGACCCGCGCGAACGGGAGGTGGTGGCCTATCACGAGAGCGGCCACGCGCTGGTGGCCATGGCGCTGCCGGGGGGCGAGCCGGTGCACAAGGTCTCCATCGTGCCCCGCGGCATCGGCGCCCTCGGCTACACCATCCAGCGCCCTACCGAGGACCGTTATCTCCTGACCCGGGAGGAGCTGGAGAACCGCATCACCGTGCTGCTGGGGGGACGGGCGGCGGAGAAGCTGGTCTTCGGCCATCTCTCCACCGGCGCTGCCGACGATCTGGTGAAGGCCACCGACATCGCCCGCGCCATGGTCACCCGCTACGGCATGGACGAACGCCTCGGCTTCGTGGCCTACGACGTGGAGCGGAACCCCTTCCTGCAGCCGGCACCGGGGACCCTGCCGGCCGAGCGGCGCTACAGCGAGGAGACGGCGCGGGAGATCGACGAGGCGGTCCGCCGCATCGTCGAGCGTGGCTTCGGCCGGGCCCTGCACATCCTCGAGACCAACCGTACGGTGCTGGAGCGCACTGCCCGGCGCCTGCTGGAGCAGGAGACTCTCGACGAGGAGGAACTGCGGGCGCTCACCCGCGATCTGGTGCCGGCGGACCGCATCCCCGAGGCGGCGCCCGCTGGCTGAGACTCACATGAACAGCCGCTCCCCCTCGAGGCCGCGGTAGAGGTGGGCCACCCATTCGCCGTAGCCGTTGAACGGACGCGTGGGGATCCGTTCGTCGCTGCCCAGCGGCCGTTCGGTGCGCTGCGACCAGCGCGGGTGGGGAACCTCGGGATTGACGTTGGCCCAGAAGCCGTACTCGTGCGGAACCACCCGCGACCAGAAGGTACGCGGACGGCGGTCGGTGAAGGTGAAGCGGACGAGGGACTTGGCCGACTTGAAGCCGTATTTCCACGGCAGCACCAGCCTGAGGGGCGCGCCGTTCTGGCGTTCCAGCGGACGCCCGTAGGCGCCGGTGGCGACGAAGGCGAGCTCGTGGGTGGCCTCGGCCAGCGTCAGCCCCTCCACGTAGGGCCAGGGATACCAGGGCTGCTTCTGGCCCGGTGCCACCTCCGGATCGAGGAAGCTCTCCACCCGCAGATAGCGCGCGCCCGCCCGCGGCCGCGCCAGCTCCACCAGCCGTCGCAGCGGAAAACCGGTCCACGGTACCACCGCCGACCAGGCCTCCACGCAGCGGAACCGGTAGATGCGCTCCTCGAAGGGCATGCGACGGAGCAGGTCCTCCACCTCCAGTTCGAGCTCCCGCTCCACCAGCCCGTCGATGCGCACCGTCCACGGCCGCAGGCGCAGCGCCTGGGCGGTCCCGCGGATGTCCTTGCCGGTGCCGAATTCGTAGAAGTTGTTGTAGGAAAGGAAGAGATCTTCCGGCGTCGGCGGTCGTTCGGGGACGAAACGGGGATCGCGCGGGGCCGGATAGCGCCCGGGCAGGATCGGCGGCTCGGGGGGCGGCGGCTCGCGGCCGAAGAGGCCGAAGAGGAGCGGCATGCCGAGGACGGCCCCGCCCTCGCGCAGGAAGCGCCGGCGATCGCGCCACGCCGCCTCCGGCGTGACATCCGTCTCGGGAAGCTGCCAGGGCTGCCGGCGGATCGGTCTCATGTCTCCTCCTCCATCCCCTCGGTCGCGGCGAGGCCGGCGGCGGCGCGGAGCGGCTCCAGCAGCTCCGGCACCACCGCTCGCCGTTCCAGTTCGGTGTAGACCCCCACCAGCAGGAAGCGGATGTTGTTCTCCACCACCTCCCGGTCGTATCGGGCGAGATTGGTGTGGATGGGCATGATGGGGAAGATCTTCCGCGCCGAGTCGTAGCCCACCAGCCGGACCGGCCGCGGCGGCGCCCGCAGTGCCGCCTCCAGCCGTCGGCGCGTGTCCGCCACCACGTCCACCCAATCGTCGCGATGTTCCGGCACCGGATAGGCACCCAGCGCCAGCTCCACCAGATCGGCGAGCACCCCGGGCAGCGGCGCCTCCGGTGCTCCCTCGCGGCGCAGGAAGATCTGGGCCAGTTCGGCCACGTCCTGCAGCACCGCCGCATAGGCCTCCCAGCGACAGTAGTCGAGGGACCGCCGGAAATCCCGTTCCCGGAAGAGCTGGGTCCAGGCGAGGCCGGCACGGGCACGGAGATAGTCGACGGTGGCCTTCTGCGAGACGAAGGCCGCCTGCTGGCCCATGAACTCGCCCAGCTCGCCGAGCCGGCGGATCGCTGTTCTCGGCGGCCCCAGCAGACGGCGCAGCAGATCCTGCAGCATCCCCGATCCACCCTCCGGCCGGTGACGCGGATTGTCGCACGGGCGGCGACTCGACCTTCCAGATGGTGCAGACCGGAGCTGTCGGCGAGTCCGACACCACGGAGGCACGATCACGGAGGGGAGAGAAGGGATGGCGTCACCTGCTCAGATGGAGGAGTATTGGCGCAAGACGCGCAATCTCCTCGTCACCACGCTGATCCTGTGGTTCGTCTTCGGTTACGTGGTACACCTCTTCGCGCCGGTGCTGAACGGCATCACCTTCCTCGGCTTTCCCCTGGGCTTCTACATGGCCGCTCAGGGATCGCTCATCGCCTTCGTCCTGATCATTTTCTGGTATGCCCATCGCCAGAACCGGATCGATCAGGAATTCGGCGTGGCCGAGGACTGAGGGAGGAAGGCCATGCAGCAACAACGTGACGCCTTCATCGCCAATCTCGGCCGGATCTACGGCACCTATACCGGTGGCTTCATCGGCTTCGTCATCTTCCTGGCCATTCTCGAATGGCTGGGCGTGCCGGACCGCATCATCGGCTATCTCTTCGTGTTCCTGACCCTGGCGGTCTACGCCGGTATCGGCATCATCAGCCGCACGACCCAGATCTCCGAGTACTACGTCGCCGGACGGCGGGTGCCGGCGGTCTACAACGGCATGGCCACCGCGGCCGACTGGATGAGCGCCGCCTCCTTCATCGGCATGGCGGGTTCGCTCTATCTGCTCGGCTACGACGGCCTCGCCTTCGTGCTGGGCTGGACCGGCGGCTACGTGCTGGTGGCGACGCTGATCGCGCCCTATCTGCGCAAGTTCGGCGCCTACACGGTGCCCGACTTCCTCGCCGCCCGCTACGGCGGCAATTTCGCCCGCCTCATCGGCGTGGTCATCCTCTTCACCTGCTCGCTGGTCTACCTCATGGGCCAGCTCAAGGGCACCGGCGTGATCGCCTCGCGGTTGCTGGACATCCCGGTCAACTACGGCATCTTCGTCGGTCTCGTCGGCATCCTGGTCTGCTCCATGCTGGGCGGGATGCGGGCCGTCACCTGGACGCAGGTGGCCCAGTACATCGTGCTGATCATCGCCTACCTGATCCCGGTGATCATCCTGTCGGCCCAGAAGACCGGCGTGCCGATCCCGCAGATCATGTATGGCCAGGTGCTGCAGCAGATCACCGAACTGGAACAGCAGTTCGGCATCGACAAGCCTCACGTCCAGCCCTGGGTCAACTACGACGCCGTCAATTTCTTTGCCCTGATCCTGTGCCTCATGGTCGGCACGGCCTCGCTTCCGCACGTGATCATGCGTTTCTTCACCACACCGTCGGTGCGCGAGGCGCGCACGTCGGTCGGATGGGCTCTGTTCTTCATCTTCCTGCTCTATTTCACGGCCCCGGCCTATGCCGCCTTCGCCAAGCTGGAGATCTTCCAGAACGTCATCGGTAAGAGCGTCGAGACCCTGGAGGCGGTCCAGCAGTTGCCCGCCTGGGTCTTCCTCTACGGACGCATCGATCTGGTGAAGATCTGCGGTGTGTCCGCCGCCGATCCCCAGACCGTCTTCGACGCCTGCCGGCAGGCCGGTGTCACCACCCTCACCTTCGACCCCACGGTCTTCTCCATCAACCGCGACGTGGTGGTGATCTCCATGCCGGAGGTGGCCGGTCTACCCTACGTGATCGCCGGTCTGGTGGCGGCGGGCGGTCTCGCCGCGGCCCTCTCCACCGCCGACGGTCTGCTGCTGGCCATGGCCAATGCCCTGAGCCACGACATCTACTACAAGATGATCGATCCGACGGCGACCACCGCCCGTCGGCTGGTGGTGGCGCGGGTGCTGCTGTTCGTGGTGGCGGCGCTGGCGGCCTATCTCACCATCACCGCGCCGGCCCACATCCTCAAATACGTGGCCTGGGCGTTCTCGCTGGCGGCGGCCGGCCTGTTCCCGGCGCTGGTTCTCGGCGTGCTGTGGAAGAACGCCAACACGCCGGGGGCCATCGTCGGCATGCTCGGCGGCTACGGCGTGACGTTGTTCTACATCGTCATGACCAACACCGGCGCCATGGAGCCCTGGTTCGGCATCCGCAACATCTCGGCGGCCATCTTCGGCATGCCCGTCGCCTTCGTCCTCACCTGGGTGGTGAGCAAGGCGACCACGCCGCCGCCGCGCGAGATCCAGGAGTTCGTCGAACAGCTCCGCATCCCCAGAGGTCCGGTGCTGATGGAGGAGGCCCGGCGCGAGAGCTGACGGCGAGATCCCCGCGGCCCGTGGGGGCGGGGCCACGGCCCCGCCCCTTCGTGCCTCCGGGAATCCCCTGGCCGCGGCCACCCGACGATCACGTCCGCTTCCTTCCGAAGGCTCTCTTCCTCGGAACGGGACGGACCGCGGCGACGATCCCACGCCCGGAACGGGCGGTTCCAGCGCAAGACGCGGCGACGTTCCGCTCCAGCCGCATTCACGGAGGCGACGATGGCCTGGCTGGCCGAGAACTGGCTGTTCCACCTGGTCAACTACGTCCTGGCCGCGGTCGGCTACACCATGCTGGGACGCTTCCTGCTGTCCCTCTTCGTGCCGGCCGACTGGGACAACTACATCTGGCGCTTCTTCCGCCGCGTGACCGACCCCGTCCTGCTCGTGGTCCGTCGCATCACCCCCCGTTCCGTCGGCGACGGCCTGCTGCCGCTCGTGGCCTTCTTCTGGATCCTGTTCCTGCGCTGTCTGATCCGCCACACCGCCGCCCTCGGCGTGGTGCTCGCCCATCCGGGGATCGACACGCTGCTGGTCTATCTCTATTTCCTCGCCCGCTGCATGGTGGACATCGTGCTGGTGGACATCGGGCTCCTCTCGTGAGGACGGGAGCCGTTCCGCGGCGACGGGCCGGCGCCGGATCGCAGCGCGCTCCCCGCGGGGGTCCCGCTTCCCCGACCGGGCCGGGAGAGAACCGTGTCCCGTGCCATGCTCGCCAGGGGAGCCGGAGCGGGTGAACGGCACGGGTGGCGCGTCCCGACGGGAGGGCACCTTCGCCCGGTTCCTGGTCGCGCGGCGTGGCGGTCCGGACCTGATGGTCGGAACGCCCCGCATCCCGGGAAAACCCGCATCGACCATGATCGAAGGAGGGACGACCTGCGGGCCGCCCCCTCGCCGCGCGCCCGGGAAAAGCGGCATTCCGCGGCGACGGGACCGTCGGATGGCCGGGGACCACGCCGGACGGCACGTCCCGGTGCCCGGCGCGTTTCGCCGTCCGCACGGCCGCCGTGGGCATGCCCGGAAGGGGCTTTCGCCCCACGCCCGAGGATCTCCGTCCGATTCCACCGGACGCCCGTTCCGTCACCCTCCTGCCCGTGTCCGAGGGATCCCGACTCGCCCGGGTTCTCTCCCGGAGCCGGATCGCCGGCACCGGACCGGGACCCGGAGACGGTCCCCACGCGTCCATTCCGCTCCGACGCACGACGACCATGGGCGGAGACCGGCGTCGGGGGATCCGATGCCGCTCCGGGACGTGCGCGATCCCGACGGACGCGCCGGCCGGCCGGCGGTGGCGGGTGCTGCGGCGGCGGAGCTCCGCGGCGCCGGGGACCTGTACGACGCTCCACCACGACGCTCCGCATGGGAGCCGTCCCGCGCCGCTCCGACCGCCCGCCGAACGGCGCCCCCCGGCCCGAGGCACCTCCGGCCGGGCTCTCGCGTGAAAGGCTCGAAGCCCGTGCTCCCGCCCGGATCCCGCCCGTCGTCGATCCGGTCCCCGCGACCGGTGGGACGGGCCCGGTGTGTCATGTCAGAAACTCATGGTCACCTGCACGGTGTCCGTGTAGGTCCCCTCCGGCACCACCTGTCCGCCGGGAATGCGGGCATAGAGGGTGAGGCGCGCGCTGTTGTCGTTGCCGAGGGAGAGCGATCGTCCGTTGCGGCCGGTGCCGGCGATCTGTCTCATCCCCGGATCCGTGTAGATCTGATAGGCGAGGGTGTTGCCCCTGCCGTCGCTCAGGCGACGGTTCTTGACGTTGCCGCTGCCGCCGCCGTCCAGCTCCACCCGCACGCTGCCCACCGGGCAGTCCGTCACCCGCAGCGTGGCGGTGGCGTCGAGCGGATTGCTCTGGCCGGCCACGTAGGTCCCGAAATCCAGTTCGGCATCGCTGATGGTGCAGGTGGACACCACCTCCACCCGCACCGAGACGGTGGCGGTCTCGGTCGCCGCCCTCACCGGGCCGGCACCCGCGAGGGCGGCCATCGCCACTCCGCCCAAGAGAAGCCTCCACGAGAATCGGCGCGACTGCTGCTGCACGTCCACGACCTCCGGTGCTGGGTCCCGCGCGGATCCGCGGATCTGCAGCGCCGACCCTAGCCACCGGAGGTAAATGCCCCCTTAACGACGATGCGTTTTCCGTCGCGCCCGGAGACGGTCAGTCGAGGCCGAAGAGGCGGCCGCGCACCCGTCGCGCATAGTCGGTCGGATCGGGCACGGTCCCGGCGAGACCCAGGCGCCCGGGCCGGAGCTCGCCGAGGGCGGCGAGCAGCTCGTAGCCGGCGAGGATGCGGTCGCCGCGGGCGCGCACCAGATTGACCTCGGACTGGAACAGCTCCTGTTCGGCGTCCAGCACGTCCAGCACCGTCCGCGCCCCGACCATCGCCTCCTGCTGCACGCCCTCCAGCGCCACCCGGTTGGCGGCCACCTGGGCCTCGAAGGCGCGCGTCGCCGCGCGCGCCGCCCGCAGCCGCTCCCAAGCGGTGCGGGCGCGTCGCTGGACCTCCCGCCGCACCGAGTCCAGCGCCCGCCGGGCCGCCTCCCGACTGCGCCGGGCCTCGCGCACCCGCGCGTATTCGCCGCCGCCCTGGAAGAGGGGTACGGTCACGGAAAGGCGGACGGTGGCGCTGCGCTGCCAGTCCACCAGCGAACTCGGATCGTCGGCGTAGGCGAGGGTCGCCTCGGCGTCGAGGCTGGGCAGCAATACGGCGAAGGCCGCATCGACGCCGGCCGCCGCCGCCCGCAGATCGGCCGCGGCGGCCCGGATCAGGGGATGACCGTCGGTGCGGGCGAGGGCATCGTCGAGCTTCGCCGGGAGATCCGCGGGTTCGGCCGGTTCCGCCAGCGCCTCGGCCGCCGGGCGGCCGACGGTGCGCAGAAAGCGCGCCTCCGCGGCCGCCACGTCCGCCCGCGCCCGCTCCACTTCCGCCTTCGCCTGCTCCAGACGGGCCTCCGCCTGGGCCACGTCGGTGCGGGTCACCTCCCCCACGCGGAAGCGATCGCGGGTGGCCTCGAGGTGGCGCACCAGCCGGTCCCGGTTGCGTCGCGCGAGGCGCAGCACGTGGCGGTCGCGCCAGACCGCCACATAGGCCTCGACGGCGGCGAGGAAGACGTTCTGGGTCGTGTCGACGAGACGGAAGCGCTCGGCCTCCAGCGTCGCCTCCGCCGCCCGCACCGCCGCGGTGGTCCCGCCGCCGGCATAGAGATTCTGGCGAAGGGAGAGAGCGGCACTGGCACCGCCGTTGTCGAGGTCGGTCTCGACGCCGGTCTCCGACTTCGAGCGGCCGGTGGTGGCGTCGACGCTGCCGTTCACGAACAGCCGCGGCCGGAAGCCGGCGAGGGCCTGCGGCACGCCTTCCGCCACCGCCCGCAGCCGCGCGCGGGCCGCCTCGAGATCGGGATTGGTGCGCCAGGTCTCCTCCAGCGCCGTCGCGAGCCGATCCACCGGCTCCGTCGCCTCCGCCACGGCCGCCATCGGTGCCGCCAGCACCCAGGCCGCGAGGATGATGCCCACGCTCTCGCGCATGGTCCTTCTCCGCCGTACGACGCCTCCTCTTCCGGGAGCTGGGCGTCGGCCGCCACCGCCGCAAGCCGGCACGAGGCCACGGGAGCGGAGAACTCACGGATAGTCGCAGCGCTGCACCGCCACCCGGAGCCAGCCACGACGGGCGTCCGCCTGGAGCACGATCCGGTACTCGTCGCCGCCCGCCACCAGCCGGTGCGCCAGCGGCAGCATTCCCTCGATCTCCTCGCGCGCTCCGTCGAGGCGCACGAAGACGACCCGCACCGGCGCGGCCGGATCGAACCAGGCCTCCGGCCGTCCCTCCGCGTCGCGGGCGGGCCGGCCCGAGACGTCCAGGGCGAGACGGCCGCCGGCCAGGGTGAGGCCGAAGCGCACGCCCCGCGCCAGCGGCACCCGCACGTAGACCCGCCCCGCCTCCACCCGCTCGTCGCAGCGCTCCTCCGGCGTCGCGCGTTCGATGAGAAAGCGCAGGCGGGCGAGCGGCACGCCGTCGGCGAGGCGTCGCCGCACCAGCCCCAGCAGTTCCTCCAGCTCGCCCTCGATGGCCTTGCGGCGATAGGCCGCCTGCAGCTCGCGATAGGCGAGTCGCAGCTCGTCCAGCCGCGCCTCGGTCCGTGCCAGCCGCTCCTCGAGGATCCGCACCGTCTCCTGGGCACGCTGGCGCTCGCTCAGCAGGCGGTCGCGCTCGGCCACACCCTCGGCGAGACCGGCCCGATAGCCGCCGTAGGCCGCCAGCACCAGGGCGGCGAGAGCCACGGCGGTGGCCATCGCCCATGCCCAGAGGCGACGGCGTCGGCGGCGCCGCTCGGGACGCGCCGGGATCACGGACGGTCAATCCCTGGGCGGGGCCACCGGGCCGGGCACCGGCACGCCGAGGGCGCCCAGTTCCGGCTGCCGCCGCACCTGGAGGAGCTGATAGACGGCGGCGGCGGTCTCCTCCACCGAGCGACGGGTGACGTCGATCTCGGGCCAGCCCATCCGCGCGAACAGCCGCCGGGCCTCCACGATCTCCCGCCGCACCGCCTCCGGATCCACATAGTCGCGACCGTAACGGCCGCCGCCGTCCGGATCGAGACCGAGGGTGCGCTGGCGCGTGCGGCGAATCTCCACCAGCGCCTCCGGCCGGATGGTGAGGCCCACCACCAGGGGGTTGCGCAGGCGCTCCACCACCCTCGTCTGGGAGGTGGCCAGCACCACCGGCACGTTGGCCGCCTTCACCCCGCGCTGGGCGAGATAGATGCAGGTGGGCGTCTTGCTGGTGCGCGAGACCCCCACCAGCACCACGTCCGCCTCCTCCAGCTCGTCGACGTGCTGGCCGTCGTCGTGGCGCATGGCGAAGTTCATGGCCTCGATGCGGGCGAAATAGCCGCGGTCGAGGGCGTGCTGGCGGCCCACCCGCGGCCGCCCGGCCGCCCCCACCAGCGCCGTCAGCGCGTTCATCACCGGATCCAGCACCGGCACCGCCGGAATGCCCAGCCGGCGACAGTGCTCCTCCAGCCGATAGCGCGCCTCCGGCTCCACCAGCGTGTAGACCACGAGGCCGGGCAGCGCCTCGATGATGCGCAGCAGACGGTCGAGCTGCTCGCCCGTGCGCACGAAGAACCAGACGTGCTCCACGGGCTCGACGTCGTCGAACTGGGCGAGGGCGGCCCGGGTGACGGTGGTGACCGTCTCGCCGGTGGAATCGGAGACGAGATGGACGTGGAGGCGCACGGGTCGGATTCCGGTCTGGGGGATGGCCCGGCGGAAAAGCGTGGGATCGACGTCACCGGCAGCCGGCCGTGTGGCGGGGGAGGCACCCGTCCCGTATCCGTCCACCGCCTCGTCCCGATCCCGCCGGGGATCGGCGGAAAGCGCCGACGGCTCCATCGATCCACACCGTTCCGATCGCGTCGCGGGGATCCGCACGACCGCGGAGACTCGCGCACACCGCGAGGCTTTTCAAGGGATATCCACGGTTCCCTCCCCATGTCTCTCCCCGGTGTCGCGGACGGGGAGAAGACGGGGGACGTGCGTTGAATTCCGGCGCTCCCCGCGCCAAACCGCAACCACCACCTTTCTTCACGAGATTCGGAACGGGGTGTGGTGGATGCCGGATCACGGAAAACCCCTGCTCATGGTGCTGGCCGGACGACGGCGCGATCCGCCGCCGGTGTGGCTCATGCGTCAGGCCGGACGCTATCTGCCGGAATATCGGGCGGTGCGGGCGCGCGTCCCCGACTTCCTCGCCCTCTGCTACACGCCGGAGCTCGCCGTCGAGGTGACGTTGCAGCCCCTGCGGCGCTTTCCGCTGGATGCGGCCATCCTGTTCTCGGACATCCTGGTGGTTCCCCATGCCCTCGGACTCGACGTGCGCTTCGTCGAGGGCGAGGGGCCGCGGGTCCGGCGCCTCGGACCGGAGGACTCCCTGCCGGTCTTCGACCCCGATGCTTTCGACCGTCACCTCCAGCCGGTCTACGAGACGGTGGCGCGCCTTTCCGAGGCCCTGCGACGGCGCCGCGAGGCGCTGATCGGCTTCGCCGGCGCCCCCTGGACCCTCGCCGCCTATCTGCTGGAGGGCGGGGGCTCGCGCGACTTCGCCCGCGCCCGCGAGCTGGCCTGGGCACGGCCGGCCTTCGTGGAGGCGCTGGTGGACCGCCTGACGGAGGCGGTGACCCACTTCCTCGTCCGTCAGATCGAACACGGCGCGGAGGTGGTGAAGCTGTTCGACAGTTGGGCCGGAGTCCTGCCGGAGCCGCTGGTCCGGCGGCTGGTGCTGGCGCCGCTCGGGCGCATCGTGGAGGCCCTGCGCGCCCGCCGCCCGGAGGTGCCGGTGATCCTGTTCCCGCGCGGGCTCAGCCTGCTCTATCCCGAGGCGCTGCAGCTGGGTGCCGCCGCCGTCGCCCTCGACACCACCGTGCCGCCGGCGACCATGGCCGCCGCCGCGGCGACGGCGCCCACCCGCACCCTCCAGGGCAATCTCGACCCGGCGCTGCTGGTGGCGGGCGGCGCGGCGCTGGCCGCGGAGGTCCGGCGCATCGTCCGCGCCCTCGACGACCTCCCCCACGTCTTCAACCTCGGCCACGGCATCCTGCCGCACACGCCGCCCGAACACGTGGCGCACATGCTGGAGGTGCTTCGGACCGCCGGTGGCACGGCCGACGGTGCTTGACGCCGGCACGGGCGCTTCCTAGATGCCGGCATGCCGGCCGTGCCCAGGTGGCGGAACTGGTAGACGCGCTACGTTCAGGTCGTAGTGGCCGCAAGGCCGTGGAGGTTCGAGTCCTCTCCTGGGCACCACCCTCTCGGAACCACGATCGGGAACCATTCGGCACGGGTGGCCGTGCGTGCCGTGGCGTTGAAACCGCTCCGGCCACCGGATATCTTGACGCCCGCGGATGGGGCGTCGCCAAGTGGTAAGGCACCGGATTTTGGTTCCGGCATTCGCAGGTTCGAATCCTGCCGCCCCAGCCGGATCCCTTCGCGGCACGCCGTGCGCGTCTCGAAGAGGAGGCGCTTGTCCGCGGGCCATCGGCGCGCCAGATACGATGTGGGGACCGGGCGGTCGGATGGCCGCTCCCGCTCCGGCGGGGGAGGAAAGTCCGGGCTCCACGGAAGCACGGTGCCGGGTAACGCCCGGCGGGGGCGACCCCAGGGAAAGTGCCACAGAGAGCAGACCGCCCGCCGGGGCCGCGAGGCCTGCGGGCAAGGGTGAAAGGGTGCGGTAAGAGCGCACCGCGCCCCCGGCAACGGGGGTGGCACGGCAAACCCCACCGGGAGCAAGACCGAATAGGAGCGGCGAGGGCGCGTTCGCGTCCGGGTCGGCTTCCGGACCGGCCGCTCGGGTTGGTCGCGCGAGGCGCGGGGTGACCCGCGTCCCAGAGGAATGGCCATCGCCCGGGAGCGATCCCGGGTACAGAACCCGGCTTACAGACCGCCCGGTCCCCGCCGCCGATCATGGGCATTCGATCCGAATCCCAGACGACCGTCCTTGACCCGAGTCCGATGAATCCATAGAATCCATTCGGTCGGCCACGGGCGAGGAAAATCGTCGCGGGCTCCCGCCACCGCGGGGACGTTCGGGTGGGGATGTCCGCGAATCCTTTCCCGCTTGAGGACCGTGCCCCGCGAGGGTAGATTTCACCGACGCGCGGAGAAGCTCTGCCCACTTCTCCGCCGGAGCGAGGCGACGACACGGGCGGGAGCCGCGGCGACCGTTCCTCCGGGAACGGAATCCTCGCGGCGGCCGCCGGAGACCCCGACGACGGGGCGGGTGCCGGACGGCACCGGACGTGGAGGAGAACGACGTGACGCGGGACGTGGGCCACGTTCCCGTGATGGCACGGGAGGTCGTGGAGGCCCTCGCGGTCCGTGACGGCGCGGTCTATCTCGACGCCACCTTCGGCGGAGGTGGCCACAGCCGGGCCATCCTCGCCGCCGCCCGCTGCCGCGTGATCGGTCTCGACCGTGATCCCGAGGCCGTCGCGCGAGGCCGTGCTCTCGCGGCCGCGGAAGCGCGCTTCACCATGCTGGAGGGCCGCTTCGGCGAGCTCGACCGCCGCCTGGCCGAGGCCGGCGTGGCGGGGGTGGACGGGGTCCTCTTCGACCTCGGCGTCTCCTCCTTCCAGCTCGATTCCCCCGAACGGGGCTTCTCCTTCGCCGCCGACGGCCCGCTCGACATGCGCATGGAGGCGCGGGGGCCGAGCGCCGCCGATCTGGTCAATCGCCTCTCGCGGGAGGAGTTGGTGCGGCTGCTGCGCGACTACGGCGAGGAGCCAGCAGCCGGACGCATCGCCCGCGCCATCGTCGAGGCCCGCGAGCGGCGCCCCCTCACCCGCACCGGCGAACTCGCCGAGCTGGTGGCCCGGGCGGTGGGCGGACGGCCGCGCCACCACCATCCCGCCACCCGCACCTTCCAGGCCCTCCGCATCGCCGTCAACGACGAGCTGGGCGAGCTGGAGCGCGGACTCGCGGCGGCCCTCGCGGTCCTGCGTCCCGGCGGCCGGCTCGTCACCCTCGCCTTCCACTCCCTCGAGGACCGGCTGATCAAACGCTTCATCCAGCTCCACAGCGACCGGCCCGGCGGCGGCTCCCGCCATCGCCCGCTGCCCGAACGGAGCGGGCCGCCGCGGCTGCGCTGGGTGATCCGGAGACCGCTCAGGCCGGGTGCCGGGGAAGTGGCCCGCAATCCGCGAGCGCGCTCGGCGCGGCTGCGGGCGGCGGAGCGGCTGCCGGATCCCGGGGAGGGCGAGGTGGACCGGCCGTGGCGGGAGGCGGTGGCGTGCTGAGACGACCGCTGCCGCCGTTGGTGCTGCTGCTGGTGCTGGCCACCGCCTTCGTCTACCGGCAGGAGCTGCGGATGGTGGGGGTGCAGCGGGAACGCACCGCCCTCGCCCGCGAACGCGCACGTCTCGCCGGCGAGATCCGTGCCCTCGAGGCCAGCCTCGCCTGGCTGACCCGGCCCGTGCGCCTCGGCCGCCTCGCGGCTGCCCTGGACATGGTGCCGGCCACCGCCGACCGCCTCGTGCCCGCCGAAGCCGTCGCCCGCCGCGAGGGGATCGAGCTCGCGCGCCGCCGCTTTCCCGTTCCCCTCCCGTCCGGCTACGTGGCGACCCTTCGGGCCCGACCCCCCCTGTCCCCCGTGCGGGACGGAGCAGGGCCATGACGTCGCCCGATCCCCTCGCCCGCGCCCGCGGCCGCCTGCGTCTCTTGGCCCTCGCCTTCCTGCTGGCCTTCGGTGCGGTGGGGGGGCGGCTGCTCCAGCTGCTCCTGGCCGAGCCGCCGGCGACCGCCGCGCGCACGGCGCGAGCGGAGCCGGAGGTCGGACCTCGGGCCGACATCGTCGACCGCCACGGCCGTCTTCTGGCGACCGACATCCCCTCCGTCTCCTTCGCTCTCGATCCCCTCTACGTCCGCGATCCCGCCGCCACCGCCGCGCGGATCGCCGCCGTCCTCGAGGGGGTGGACACGGCGGAGCTGACCCGTCGCCTCGCCCGCCCCGGCAGCCGCTATGCGCCGGTCAAACGCCATCTGCTGCCGCGGGAACAGCGCGCCGTGCTGGAACTGGGGCTGCCCGGCACCATCCTCCGCACCCGCTTCCGGCGGGTCTATCCGCAGGGCGATCTCGCGGCCCACCTGCTCGGCGCGGTGGGCGCCGACGGCCGCGGGCTCGCCGGCGTCGAATACGCCTTCGACCGGCGTCTGCGCGAGGATCCCGACCGGCCGCTCCGTCTCGCCCTCGACCTGCGGGTCCAGTTCGCCCTCCGTGAGGAGCTGGAGGCCGCCTTCCGCCGCTTCCGCGCGAAGGGAGCCTGCGGACTGGTGCTGGACGTGCACGGCGGCGATCTGCTGGCGGAGGTGTCGCTGCCCGCCCTCGATCCCCTGCGCTTCGGCGAGGCACCGGAGGAAGTGAGGCTCGACCGTTGCAGCGGCGCCGTCTACGAGCTGGGCTCCGTGTTCAAGCTGGTGACGGCGGCGATGGCGCTGGAATCCGGGCGGGTGGACCTCGCGCGCCGTTTCGATGCCCGCGGACCCTACCGGATCGGCCGCTTCCGCATCCGCGACGTCCACGACTACCGGCGCGCCCTCACCGTCCCCGAGATCGTCGCCTTCTCCTCCAACGTGGGCACGGTGCAGATGGCCTTCGCCGCCGGCGGGGCCGCCGTCATGGAACCCTTCCTGCGTCGTCTCGGTTTCGACCGTCCCCTGGACTGGCCGCTGCCCGAGCGGGCGCGCCCGCTGTTCCCGCGCCGGTGGCCCGAGATCACCGTGGCCACCGTCGCCTTCGGCCACGGCATCGCCGTCTCGCCGCTGCAGTACGCCCGGGCGGTGGCGGCGCTGGTCTCCGACGGCCGGCCGCGGCGGGTGCGCGTGCGCGCCGACGCGCCGGTGGAGGTGGCACGGGAGCCGGTGGTGGGCGAGGCCACCGTCGAACGGCTGCGCTGGCTCATGTGGCTGGTGGTGGAGCGCGGCACCGGCACGAAGGCCGCCTCCCGGCGCTATCTCGTCGGCGGCAAGACCGGCACCGCCGACAAGCCGGCACGCGGGCGCCGCGGCTACGACCGCGACCGCACCGTCTCCTCCTTCGTCGGGGTCTTTCCCGTCGACGCGCCGCGCTATCTGGTGCTGGTGGTGCTGGACGAGCCGGTGGGGGACGAGGGCACCTTCGGTTTCCGCTACGGCGGCTGGACGGCGGCGCCGGTGGTGGGGGCGGTGATCGAGCGCATCGGCCCGCTCCTCGGCGTGCCGCCGGCGGACGAGGAGGTGCGCCGACGCTACTTCGCGCGGCTGCGGGAGGAACGCTTCGTCGATCCCGGGACCGGACGGCGGGAGAAGCGGCTTGCGTTTGTCGCACCTGATCGACGGTGAGCTGCGGATGGTGGGGCCCGACGTGGAGATCGCGGACCTCACCGCCGACAGCCGCGCCGTGCGGCCGGGGACCCTCTTCGCCGCCCTCCGCGGCCGGCGGGTCGACGGCCTCGCCTTCGTGGAGGAGGCACTGGCGCGCGGCGCGGTGGCGCTCCTGGGCGACGGGCGCATCACGGCCTTCGCCGGACGCGCCACCCTGCTGGTGGCGGAGGATCCCAGACGGGCGCTGGCCCGTATCGCCGCGCGCCTGTACCCCGAACGCCCGGTGCGGCTGGTGGCGGTGACCGGCACCGACGGCAAGAGCTCCACCGTCGCCTTCGCCCGCGACATCTGGCGTACCCTCGGCCGGCGCGCCGCCTCCCTCGGCACCCTCGGTCTCGAGCCGGCGGTGGTGGCGGCACCGCCCCTCACCACGCCGGATCCCCCGGCCCTCCACCGCCTGCTGGCGGCCGCCGCCCGCGCCGGCATCGAGCGCCTCGCCCTCGAGGCCTCGAGTCACGGCCTCGACCAGCGCCGCCTCGACGGTCTCGTCTTCGCCGCCGCCGGGTTCACGCGTCTCGGCCGCGACCATCTCGACTATCACGGCGACGCCGAGTCCTACTTCACCACCAAGGCGCGACTGTTCGAAACGCTCCTCGCCCCGGACGGGACCGCCGTGCTGCCGCTGGACGATCCCCACGGCCGCCGCCTCGCCGGACGGGTGCGCGAGCGCGGCGCGCGGATCGCGGGCTGGGGCGAAGGGGTGGGCGATCCCGCCATCGCCGCGATCCGGCCCGGTCCCGAGGGGCTCGTGGTGGAGCTGGTGCTGGCGGGTCTGCGGCGGCGCCTGGACCTTCCCCTCTACGGCCCCTTCCAGGCGCGCAATCTCGCCTGCGCCCTCGGCCTGGTGCGGGCGGTGGAGACGGGAGCGGACGCGGAGGCGCTGCTGGCGGCGGCGGCCGAGGTCCGTCCGGTGCGCGGGCGCATGGAGCCGGTGGCCGTCACGCCGCGGGGGGCGCGGGTGCTGGTGGACTATGCCCACACCCCCGACGCGCTGGCGGCGGCCCTCCGAGCGGCCCGCGCCCACTTCCCGAGGGGGCGGCTGTGCGTGGTCTTCGGCTGCGGCGGCGAGCGGGATCCCGGCAAGCGCGCGCCCATGGGCCGCATCGCCCGCCGCCTCGCCGATCTCGTGATCGTCACCGACGACAATCCCCGAGGCGAGGATCCGGCGGCCATCCGCCGGCAGGTGCGGGAGGGCGCGGGCGGTGACGCCGTCGAGATCGGTGATCGCCGGGCCGCCATCGCCCATGCCGTCCGCGAACTCCCCCTCGGGGCCGGCGACGTGGTGCTGGTGGCCGGCAAGGGTCACGAACGGGGACAGATCGTGGGCGGACGGATCCTCCCCTTCGACGACGCGGCGGTGGTGCGCGAGCTGTGCGGGATGACGGCGTGACGGTCCTCTGGACGGCGGCGGAGGTGCGGGCCGCCACCGGCGGCGAGGGGCCGGGTGGCTGGACCGCCCGCGACGTCTCCATCGACACCCGCACGTTGGAGCCGGGTGCGCTGTTCGTGGCGCTCCACGGCCCCCGCCACGACGGCCACGACTTCCTCGCCGAGGCCCGAAGGCGCGGCGCGGCGGCGGCGCTGGTCTCGCGCGTGCCCGCCGATGCGCCCGCGGATCTCCCGCTGATGCGGGTGTCCGACACCCTCGTCGCCCTCCGCCATCTCGCCGACGCCGCCCGCCGGCGGAGCCGGGCGGTGCGGCTCGCCGTCACCGGCAGCGTCGGCAAGACCACCACCAAGGAGATGCTGCGCCTCGCCCTCGCCGCCTTCGGGCCGGTCCACGCCAGCGCCGCCTCCCACAACAACCGGGTGGGAGTCCCCCTCACCCTCGCCCGGCTGCCGGCGGAGACCCGCTTCGCCGTCCTCGAGATGGGCATGAACCGACCGGGCGAGATCGGGGATCACGCGCGGCTGGTGCGGCCCCGGCTCGCCGCCGTCACCCGCATCGCGCCCGCCCACATCGGCGCCTTCCGGGACCTCGCCGCCATCGCCGATGCCAAGGCCGAGATCCTCGACGGCACGCCACCCCCGGAGATCGCCGTGCTGCCCGCCGACGACGGCCAGCTCCCTCGCCTCCTCGCCCGGGCCCGCGCGCGCGGCGTGGCACAGGTGGTGACCTTCGGCCTCGACGTGGCGGCGACGGTGCGGGGCCGGGTGGAGAGCGAGGGACCGGAGGGACAGCGGCTGGCGGTGCTGGTGGACGGCCGGGAGCTCACCCTCGGACTCGCCGCCCCCGGCCGTCACCTCGCTCACGACGCCCTGCTGGTGCTGGCGGCGGTCACCGCCCTCGGCCTCGATCCGCGGCCGGCGGCGGCGACCCTCGCCCGCTTCCGTCCCCTCGCCGGGCGCGGTCGGCGGCTGCGCCTGCATCTGCCGACGGGCGGCACCGCCCTGCTGCTGGACGAGGCCTACAACGCCAACCCCGCCTCCATGCGGGCGGCCCTCGCCGTCCTCGCCACCCTGCCGGCCCGCCGCCGGCTCGCGGTGCTGGGCGAGATGGCCGAGCTCGGCGCCCACGCCCCGCGCCTCCACGCCGGGCTCGCGGAGGCGGTGCTGGCGGCCGGTGTCGATCGGCTCTACACGCGGGGTGCGGCCATGGAGGCGCTGCGGGCGCGTCTGCCCGCCGCCCGGCTGGGACCCGTCACCGCCACGCTGGAGGAGCTGGAGACCGTGATCGTGGAAGAGCTGCGGGAGGGGGACGTCCTCCTCGTCAAGGGTTCGCTCGCGAGCGGGCTCGTGCCGCTGGTGACGCGGCTCGCCGGGCGCTTCGCCGCCGAGGAGGTGTAGGCGGATGCTCTACCATCTGCTGGTTCCCCTCGCCGACTGGTTCTTTCCCTTCAACGTCTTCCGCTACATCACCTTCCGCAGCGGCGGCGCCGTGCTCACCGCCCTCTTCGTGGGCCTGCTGCTGGGACCGGCGACGATCCGCTGGCTGCGCACGGTCCAGAACGGCTCGCCGGAACCGCCCCGCTTCGAGACCCTCGCTCTCGAGGGACGCTCCCGGCTCAAGCAGGCGACGCCCACCATGGGCGGACTGCTGATCCTGGTCTCCGTCGCCGTCTCCACCCTGCTGTGGGCGGATCTCGCCAATCCCTTCGTCTGGATCGTGCTGGCGGTGACCCTGCTGTTCGGCGCCGTCGGTGCCGTGGACGACTGGCTCAAGATCCGCCGCCGGCAGGCGCAGGACTACGCCCACCGCTATCGCGGTCTCCCCGCACGCATCAAGTTCGGCGTCGAGACCGTGATCGCCCTCGTCGCCTCCTGGGGGCTCGCGCGCCTGCTGCCGGAGCCGCTCGGCACCTCCCTCGCCGTTCCCTTCTTCAAGGACCTGCTGATCCCGCTGGGGGCGGCCTTTCCCCTCTTCGGCGCCTTCGTGGTGGTGGGGGCGGCCAATGCCGTCAATCTCACCGACGGCCTCGACGGCCTCGCCAGCGTGCCCGCGGCCATCGCCGCCGGTTCCTTCGCCCTCATCGCCTATCTCGCCGGCAACGCCATCTTCGCCCGCTATCTCGGCATCCCCTTCGTCCCCGGCACCGGCGAGCTCGCCGTCTTCTGCGGCGCCGTCATCGGCGCGCTCATGGGCTTTCTCTGGTACAATGCCCCGCCGGCCAGCGTCTTCATGGGGGACACCGGTGCGCTGGCGGTGGGCGGGGCACTGGGGGCGGTGGCGGTGGCCACCAAGCACGAGCTGGTGCTGGCCATCGTCGGCGGTCTGTTCGTGCTGGAGACCGTCTCGGTGATCGTGCAGGTGGTCTCCTACCGCCTCACCGGCCGGCGCGTCTTCCGCATGGCGCCGCTCCACCACCACTTCGAGAAGAAGGGCTGGCGCGAGGAAACCATCGTGGTGCGCTTCTGGATCGTCGCCGCCGTGCTGGCCCTTTTGGGCCTCGCCACCCTCAAGCTGAGGTAGCCGCCGTGGATCCGCGGGAGCTCCACGACCGCCGTGTGGGCGTTCTCGGCATCGGCCGCAGCGGCCGCGCCGCCGTCCGCTGGCTGCGCGCCCGCGGGGCCGTCGTGGTGGCCTTCGACGACCGCGGGGACGCCCTCGCCGAGGCGGTGCGTCTCGGCGCCGTCGCGGGCGACGCCGGGGACGCCCAGGCGGCGGTGACGGGGCTGGACCTGCTGGTGGTGAGTCCGGGGGTGCCGGCGGCGGGACCGCGGGTGCATCCGCTGGTGGCGGCGGCGCGCCGGGCGGGCGTTCCGCTCACCGTCGACGTCCAGCTCTTCCGCGACGCCGCGCCCGATCGCACCCTCGTCGGCGTCACCGGCACCAACGGCAAGTCCACCACCACCGCCCTCGTCGCCCATCTGCTGCGGCGGGCGGGCCAGGCGGCCGAGGCGCTGGGCAACATCGGGGTGCCGGTGCTGGCGGGGGAGCCCGACGCGGCGGCGGTGGCGGTGGTGGAACTCTCCAGCTTCCAGCTCGAGCTGGTCGGCGATCTGCGCCCGCGGGTGGCGGTGTGGACCAATTTCGCTCCCGACCATCTCGACCGCCACGGCGACCTCGGGACCTATCTCGCCGCCAAGCGCCGTCTGTTCGGCACACCGCTCCCCGACGCGCGGGCGGTGGTGGCGGTGGACGATCCCACCTCCGCCGCCCTCGCCCGCGAGCTGGTCGCGCGCGGCTGGCGGGTGGTGCGGGTCTCGGTGAGGGGCGCGCCGGCCGAGGTGACCGTGGACCACGGCCGGCTCCGGGAGGCGGGGCGGACGGTGGCCGATCTCCGCGCCCTGGCCACCCTCCGCGGCCGCCACAACCATCAGAACGCCGCCCTCGCCTATGCCGCCGTCCGTGCCCTCGGCCTCGCACCGGACGTGGCCGCGGCGGGGCTCGCCGACTTTCCCGGCCTGCCCCACCGCATGTGCGAGATCGCGCGGATCGGCCGCGTGCGTTTCGTCGACGACAGCAAGGCCACCAATCCCGAGGCGGCCGCCCGCAGTCTCGCCTGTTTCGAGGCGATCCACTGGATCGCCGGCGGCCGTCCCAAGCCCGGCGGCTTCGCGTCCCTGCGCCGTTTCGCGCCCGCCCTCCGCGGCCTCTACGCCGTCGGTGAGGCGGCGGCGGAACTCGTCGCCACCTTCCGCGACCTCGTCCCCTGCCGCCACTGCGGTACGCTGGAGCGGGCGGTGGCCGAGGCCTTCGCCGCCGCCCGCGCCGATCCGGCGCCGCAGCCGGTGGTGCTGCTGGCACCCGCCTGCGCCAGCTTCGACCAGTTCCCGGACTACGCCGCCCGCGGTCGCGCCTTCGCCGCGGCGGTGGAATCCCTGCGCCACGGGGAGACCGTGCCGTGACACCCCTCGCCCGCACCGATCGCAGCGCCCTCGGCCGCTGGTGGTGGACCCTGGATCGGCCCAGCCTCGGCGCGCTGCTGTTCCTCTCGCTGGTGGGGGTGGTGATGGCCTTCGCGGCGAGCCCGCCGGTGGCCGAGCGGCTCGGCTACGACCAGCTCCACTTCGTGCGCAAGTTCCTGGTCTTCCTGGTGCCGGCCTGGCTGCTGCTGGTGGCCACCTCCCTCGCCGGTCCGCGCACGGTGCTGCGCCTCGCCGTGCTGATGGCCACCGTCGCCCTGCCGCTGGTGGCGGCGACGCTGCTGGTGGGCGCGGAGATCAAGGGTGCGCGCCGCTGGCTGTCCCTCGCCGGGGTGAGCCTGCAGCCCAGCGAGTTCGCGAAGCCGGCGGTGGCGGTGGTGGCGGGCTGGCTGCTGGCGCGCCGGCCGGGGCTCTCCGGCCTGCCGGCGGCGGCACTGCCGGTGGCGGTGCTGGTGACGCTGCTGGTGCTGCAGCCGGATCTGGGCACGGCGGCGGTGGTGGTGGCCGCCTTCGCCGTCCAGCTCTTCGCGGCCGGCCTCGGCTGGTTTTGGATCGGCCTCCTGGCCGCCGGCGGCGGCCTCGGCCTCGCCGGCGCCTATCTCGCCTTCGATCATGTGCGCCGGCGCATCGACGCCTTCCTGGATCCCGCCGCCGAACCCTATCAGGTGGAGGCGGCCCTGGCGGCCATCGTCTCCGGCGGTCTCTTCGGCCGCGGCCCCGGCGCCGGCGAGGTCAAGTACTATCTCCCCGAGGCCCACGCCGACTTCGTCTTCGCCACCATGGCCGAGGAGTTCGGCATCCTGCTCTGCCTCGTGGTGCTGGGCATCTTCGCCTTCGTGGTGCTGCGCACCCTCTCGCGCCTGCTGGAGGCGCACTGCCGTTTCGTGCTGCTGGCCGGCACCGGTCTCCTCGCCCAGTTCGGCCTGCAGGCGGTGGTGAACATGGGCGTCAATCTCGATCTGCTGCCCACCAAGGGCATGACCCTGCCCTTCGTCAGCTACGGCGGCTCCTCGCTGCTGGCCCTCTCGCTGGGGGTGGGGATGATGCTGGCCCTGAGCCGGCGCGACGTGCGGCTGGAGGACGTGCCGTGAACGCGGGACCCGTGCTGTTGGCGGCGGGCGGCACCGGCGGTCACGTCTTCCCGGCGCTGGCCGTGGCGGAGGAGCTGGCCCGGCGCGGCGTCGAGAGCGTCTTCGTCACCGACGCCCGCGGCGCCCGCTGGTTGCCACCCGGACGCCCCCACCGCACCGTGCGGGCGGCGAGCCCGGCCGGACCCCTCGCCACGCGCCTCTCGGCCCTCGTGGAACTCGCGGCCGGCCTCCGTGAGGCGCGACGGATCCTCGCCACGATCCGCCCCCGGGTGGCCGGCCTCTTCGGCGGCTACGCCACCGTGCCGGTGTGGCTGGCGGCGCGGCTCCGGCGACTGCCGCTGCTGCTGCACGAGCAGAACGCCGTCCTCGGCCGGGTCAACCGCCTCGCCGCCCGAGGCGCCCGCCTCCTCGCCCTCGCCTTCGCCGACACCGAGCGGGTGCCGGCGGGAGTGGCGACGGTGGTGACCGGCAATCCGGTGCGCCCCGGCTTCCGCACCGACGGCCCGCGCCCCCGCGCGGGAGCCGGCGGCCCGGTGCTGCTGGTGACCGGTGGCAGTCAGGGCGCGCGGGTGTTCGGCGAACGGGTCCCGGGGGCGCTGGCGCGGCTTCCGGAAGGGCTGCGCCACCGGCTCGTCCTGTGGATGCAGGTGCGGGCGGAACAGGTGGAGACGGTGCGCGCACGCCTCGCCGACCTCGTGGCCGCGGCCGAGATCCGGCCCTTCTTCGAGGATCTGGACCGCCGCCTCGCCGCCGCCGATCTGGTGTTGGCCCGGGCCGGCGCCTCCACCCTGGCGGAGCTGGCGGCGGCCGGCGTGCCGGCGGTGCTGGTCCCCTATCCCCATGCCGCCGACGACCACCAGCGGGCCAATGCCCGACGGGTGGCGGCCGCCGGAGCGGCGGTGTCGGTGGATCAGGAGGAGGCCACGCCGGAACGGCTCGCCGCCGTTCTCGGGGACCTCCTTCTGGACGAGGGGCGGCGCGCCGCCATGCGGCAGGCCATGGCCGCCCTCGCCCGACCCGACGCCGCCCGCCACATCGCCGACCATCTCCTCCGCCTCGCCCGGGAGGGTGCGCCGTGAACCGTCTCGCCCCCTTCGAGATCGGTCCCGTCCATCTGGTGGGCATCGGCGGCATCGGCATGAGCGGCATCGCCGAACTCCTGGCGCAGCAGGGTCATCCGGTGCAGGGCTCGGACATCGCCGAGAACGCCAACGTCCGACGCCTGCGACGGCGGGGCATCCCCGTCCACATCGGCCACCGGGCCGAGAACCTCGGACGGGCGCGGGTGGTGGTCCATTCCTCGGCGGTGGCCGCCGACAATCCGGAGCTGGTGGCGGCGCGCGCCCGCGGCATCCCCGTCCTCCGCCGCGCCGAGATGCTGGGCGAGCTGATGCGCTTCCGCTGGTCGGTGGCGGTGGCCGGCACCCACGGCAAGACCACCACCACCGCCATCGTCGGGGCGCTCTTCGAGGAGGCCGGCCTCGACCCCACCGTGGTCAACGGCGGCATCGTCAACGCCTGGGGCAGCAACGTCCGCATCGGCCGCGGCCACTGGATGGTGGTGGAGGCCGACGAGAGCGACGGCTCGCTGCTGCGCCTGCCCGCCACCGTCGGCGTCGTCACCAACATCGACCCCGAGCATCTGGACCACTGGGGCGACACGGCGCGCCTGGAGGAGGGCTTCCGCGAGTTCGTGGAGCGCCTGCCCTTCTACGGCTTCGCCGTGCTGTGCGGCGACCATCCGGCGGTCCGGCGGCTGCGCGCCCGCATCCGCGACCGCCGCGTGGTCACCTACGGCTTCAATCCCCAGGCCGACGTGCGGGCCGTCGATCCGCGCCTCGGTGCGGATCTCCGCGAGCGCTTCGACGTGGTGGTGCGCACGGGAGCGGGCGAGGTGCGGGTGGCCGGGGTGGAGCTGGCGCTGCCCGGCCGCCACAATGTGCAGAACGCGCTGGTGGCCTTCGCCCTCGCCCGCGAGCTCGCCATCGACTTCGCGGTGGTGCGGCGGGCGCTGGCGGGTCTGCGCGGCGTCCAGCGCCGCTTCACCCGGGTGGGCCGGGTGGACGGCATCACCGTCGTCGACGACTACGGCCACCATCCCACCGAGATCCGCCACGTCCTCGCCACCGCGCGGGCGGCGGGGGCCGGCCGCGTCCTCGCCGTGGTGCAGCCCCACCGCTACACCCGCCTGCGGGATCTCTTCGACGAGTTCTGCGGTGCCTTCGTGGACGCCGACGTGGTGATCGTCGCCCCCGTCTATCCGGCCGGCGAGGCGCCGATTCCCGGCATCGACCACGCGGCCCTGGTGGAGGGACTGCGGGCCCAGGGCCAGCGGGAGGTCCACCGCATCGACGACGAGACGGAGCTGGCGCCGCTTCTGGACCGCCTCGCCGCTCCCGGCGATCTCGTGGTCTGCCTCGGTGCCGGCAGCATCACCCGCTGGGCGCGGGCGCTGCCGGAGGCGCTGGCCCGCCGCCGCGGGGTGGAGGTGGAGCGGTGAGATGGGACCCGCCGCCGGTCCGCGGCCGTCTCCGCCGCGATCTGCCGCTGGCCCCCCGCACTTGGCTGCGGGTCGGCGGCCCGGCGCGCTGGTGGTTCACGCCCGCCGACGAGGACGAGCTGGCCGCCGTCCTCGCCGCGCGGCCGCCCGAACTCCCGGTGATCCCGCTGGGCGTCGCCTCCAACGTGCTGATCCGCGACGGCGGGCTGGACGCGCTGGTGGTGCGGCTCACCGGACCGCTCGCCGGAGTGGCGGTGGTGGACGGACTGCTGGTGGCCGGCGGCGGCGCCAGCGACCGGCGGGTGGCGCGGGTGGCGGCCGCGGCGGGGCTCTCCGGCCTCGAGTTCATGGTGGGCATCCCCGGCACCATCGGCGGCGCGGTGCGCATGAACGCCGGCGCCTTCGGCGGCGAGACGGCGGACCGGCTGGTGTGGGTGGAGGCCATGGACCCGGAGGGACGGCGTCACCGGCTCTCCCGCGACGAGCTGGGCCTCGCCTACCGCCACAGCGATCTGCCCGAGGGCTGGATCGTGCTGCGGGCGGCCTTCCGTCCCGTCGCGGGCGATCCCCTCGCCATCCGCCGGCACATGGAGGCCATCCGGGCGGAACGGGCCCGCAGCCAGCCCCTCCACGTCGCCACCGGCGGCAGTACCTTCAAGAACCCGCCCGGCGCGAAGGCGTGGCGGCTCGTCGACCGGGCCGGCTGCCGCGGCCTGCGGCTGGGGCGGGCGATGGTGTCGGAGAAGCACTGCAACTTCCTGATCAATCTCGGCGGGGCCACGGCGGCGGAGCTGGAGGCGCTGGGCGAGACGGTGCGGCGGCGGGTGTACGCCACAAGCGGCGTGTGGCTGGAGTGGGAGATCCTCCGGATGGGGCGGCCGCGGCCGGCGGAGGCGGAGCTTTGAAGCACGTGGCGGTGCTGATGGGCGGCTGGTCGGCGGAGCGGGAGGTGTCCCTGGTCTCCGGCCGCGCCTGCGCCGCCGCCCTGGCCGAGGCCGGCTACCGCGTCACCACCGTCGACGTGGATCGCGAACTGCCGCGTGTCCTCGACAGGCTGCGGCCCGACGTGGTGTTCAACGCCCTCCACGGCCGCATGGGCGAGGACGGACGGGTGCAGGGGCTTCTCGACCTCCTCGGCATCCCCTATACGCATTCCGGTGTGCGCGCCTCGGCCCTGGCCATGCACAAGCCCACCGCCCGCACGCTGTTCCGGGCGGCGGGCCTGCCGGTCGCCGAGGGGCGGGTGTGCACGGCGGAGGAGCTGCGGCGGGCGCCGCCGCTGACGCCGCCCTTCGTGGTCAAGCCGGAGGACGAGGGCTCCAGCGTCGGGGTGGTGATCGTGCGCGACGAAGCCGACCTCGTCCGGCTGGCGGCGGAGGACTGGCCGGCGACGCGGCGCCTGCTGGTGGAGCGCTACGTGCCCGGACGCGAGCTCACCTGTGCGGTGCTGGACGACGAGCCGCTGGCGGTGACGGAGATCGTCGCCGCCGACGGCTTCTACGACTATGCCGCCAAATACGTGCCGGGCCGCTCGCGCCACCTGCTGCCGGCGCCGCTTCCCGCCTCCGTCACCCGGCGGGTGCTGGAGATCGCCCGCGAGGCTCACCGTGTGCTGGGCTGCCGCGGCGTGAGCCGGGCCGATCTGCGCTGGGATCCGGACCGTGGCGAGGAGGGGCTGGTGCTGCTGGAGGTCAACACCCAGCCGGGCATGACCCCCACCTCGCTGCTGCCGGAGCAGGCCGCCCACCGCGGTCTCTCCTTCCGCGATCTGGTGGTGCGACTGGTGGAGATGGCGCGATGCGACCCGTGAACGCGATGCTGGCCCGGGCCCGCCTGCAGGATGTCCCGCGGCGCCGCGGCCTCCGCCTGCGGTCCGGCACCCGCGCGCTCTTCGCCCTCGCCCCGCTGGCGCTGGCGGGGTTGGTGCTGCCGCCGGAGGGGCCGTCGCTGGCCGAGCGGGCCTGGCGGGTGGCGGAGCGGGCGTTGATGGCGGAACCGGCGCTGCCGGTGCGGACCATCGCGGTGCGGGGCGCCGTGCGCACCGACCTGGGCGAACTGCGCCGTCTGCTTGCGCCCTTCTATGGAAAGGATATACTCGAAGTTGATATCGGTCAGGCGGAACGACTGTTGCATTCCCTTCCCTGGGTTGCCGACGCCGAGGTCCGGAGACTGCTCCCCGATCGACTGGAAGTTGAAATAGAGGAGCGCACGCCCACCGCCCTCTGGCGGGGCCCGGACGGGCTGCACCTGCTGGACGAAGGCGGCCGGCCCATTCCCGTCGCCGATCCGACCGCCTTCGCCCATCTGCCGCGTCTCGCCGGCGCCGGCGCCCCCGCCGCCTGGCCCGCCCTGGTGGCCGTCCTCGCCGATTTCCCCACCGTCGCGGAACGGCTGGTGGGGGCGGTGCGCGTCGGCGAACGGCGCTGGAATCTGCAGTTGCGGGACGGGATCGAGGTGCGGCTGCCGGAGCGGGACGTGCGGGCGGCGCTCGGGCGTCTCGCCGCGGCCCAGCGGCGGCACCGCCTGCTGGAGCGGGCGGTGAGGGCCGTCGATCTCCGCCACGGCGGCTGGATCGCCGTGCAGCCGGATCTGCCGGTGGAGGCGGCGGCGGGGAGGGTGCGGTCGTGAGCGCGGTGGTGGAGCCGGGCGAGGCGGGAGGACGCACGGTGTTGGCCCCCCTGCGCGCCACACCCCTCGCGGTGCTGGACGTGGGGACCGACCGCTTCGCCTGTTTCCTCGCCCGGCCGCGGCCGTCGCGCGGCTTCGCCCTGCTGGGCCGCGGACTCCGGGAGGCGGCCGGCATGCGCGCGGGGGCCGTCGACGAACCCGAGGCGGCGGCCGCCGCCCTCGCCGCCACCCTGCAGGCGGCGGAGGAGGAAGCGGGCGAGGAGATCCGCGGCGTGGTGGTGGTGACCTCCGCCGGCCGGCCGCGCTCGCGGCTGGTGCGGGTGGAGGTGGAGGTGCCGGGCGGCATCGTGCGCGAGGCCCACATCCGCCGCGCCCTCGACGCGGCCCGCCGCATCGCCCTGCGCGCGGGAGAGACGGCATTGCACGCGGTGCCGGTGGAGGGGGTGGTGGACGGCGGCAGGGCCCTGCGCGATCCCCGCGGCGCCCGCGGCACGCGCCTCGATCTGCTGGCGACGGTGGTGGTGGCGGAGGCCGCCGCCGTGGAGACGGTGGTGGATGCGGTGGCCGCCTGCCACGTGGAGGTGGCCGACGTGATCGCCGCCCCCTATGCCGCCGGCGTGGCGGTGGCCGGCGAGGACGAGCTGGAGCGCGGCGTGCTGGTGGCCGAGTTCGGCGCTGGCACCACGGCGCTGGCCCACTTCCACGACGGCCGTCTGCTGTTCGTCCACACCGTCCCGTGGGGCGGCCGCCATCTGACGGCCGATCTCGCCTACGGTCTCTCCACCTCGCCGCGCGTGGCCGAACGTCTCAAGACCCTCCACGGCAGCCTCGGCCACCGCGACGGCGATCTCCGCATCGAGGTGCCGGGGCCCGAGGGCGGCGAGGTGGAGACCACCGTGGCCCGCGCCGATCTCGCCCGCATCCTGCGGGCACGGGTGGAGGAGATCTTCGACTTTCTCGAGAAGGGAATCGAGGCCCAGCGCGACCTCTTCGACGGCCGACCGCCCCGCTCGGTGGTGCTCTCGGGCGGCGGCAGCCTGCTGGACGGGCTCGCGGAGACGGCGGAGGAGATCTTCGGTCTGCCGGTGCGCCGCGGCCGCGCCGGACTGGTCTTCGGCCCTGCCGGGGTGGAGGACGATCCCGGCTTCGCCGCGGCGAGCGGTGCGCTGGCGCTGGCGGTGGGAGACGACGGGGGACTTTCGTGGCATGATATGAACCGCGCCGAAGGCGGCGGGTGGCTGGCCCGGCTCACCCGCTGGCTCGGCTGGCGCGCCTGAAGCGGAGCCGGAGAACCGGCCCGGGCGACCGGCCGCCTGCCCACGGTCGGATCGCCGCGAGGCGAGCGTCGCACGCGCAGTGGAGGAGCGAGGAAGGATGACCATCAATCTCACCATGCCCGTCACGCACGAGCTCAAGCCGCGCATCACCGTGGTCGGCGTCGGCGGCGCCGGCGGCAACGCCGTCAACAACATGATCACCGCCCATCTGGAGGGGGTGGACTTCGTCGCCTGCAACACCGATGCCCAGGCCCTCGGCCACTGCCTCGCCGAGCGCAAGGTCCAGCTCGGCGCCAGCATCACCCACGGCCTCGGGGCCGGCGCCCGTCCCGAGATCGGCCGCGCCGCCGCCGAGGAGGCGCTGGACGAGATCCTCGATCACCTGCAGGGCAGCCACATGGTCTTCATCACCGCCGGCATGGGCGGCGGCACCGGCACCGGGGCCGCCCCGGTGATCGCCCGCGCCGTCCGCGAACAGGGCATCCTCACCGTCGGCGTGGTGACCAAGCCCTTCCACTTCGAGGGCGCCCAGCGCATGCGCATCGCCGAGGCGGGGATCGAGGAGCTGCAGCAGTACGTGGACACCCTCATCGTCATCCCCAACCAGAACCTGTTCCGCCTCGCCAACGAGCGCACCACCTTCGCCGAGGCCTTCCGCATGGCCGACGAGGTGCTGCACATGGGCGTGCGCGGCGTCACCGATCTCATCGTCATGCCCGGCCTCATCAATCTCGACTTCGCCGACATCCGCACGGTGATGAGCGAGATGGGCAAGGCCATGATGGGCACCGGCGAGGCGGAGGGCGAGCGCCGCGCCATCGAGGCGGCGGAGGCGGCCATCTCCAATCCGCTGCTGGACGAGGTGTCCATGAAGGGGGCGCGCGGCGTCCTCATCAACGTCACCGGCGGCAAGGATCTCACCCTCTTCGAGGTGGACGAGGCCGCGAACCGCATCCGCGAGGAGGTGGATCCGGACGCCAACATCATCTTCGGCGCCATCTTCGACGAGAGCATGGAGGGGCGCATGCGGGTGTCGGTGGTGGCCACCGGCATCGAGGCGCCCCAGTCCCGGGCGGAGAAGGGAACGGAGACGGCCGCCCAGCCCGAGCGCTCCGCCCCGGTGATCCCCGGCTTCCGCTTCCAGGCGAAGCCGGCCGAGGCGCCGCGGCCGGCGGCGGCCGCGCGCACGCCCGTCCGCGAGGAACCGGTGCCCGAGCCCACCGCCCGGCTGGAGCGGCCGAGCCGGTCCGCCGACGGGGAGACGGAGAAGGACGCGCCCGCCACCGCCGGCGGCGAGGATGACGGGGAGATGACGCCCGCCGCGACGCCCTCGCCGGCGGCGACCGGCGGTCTGTTCGCCCGCGTGCGGCGCTTCACCACCCAGGTCGGACTGGGCACCACCAGCGGCGGCCGGCCGGTGCGGCCCCATCCCGCCCCGCGGCCGCGGGCCGAGCGCGACACCGTCGAGGACGAGATCGCCGACATCCCGGCCTTCCTCCGCCGCGAGCGCATCCGCTCCTGACCTCCGGCGGATCGGACCTGCAGGGGGGCGGTCCGCGGGACCGCCCCTCGCCGTCGCGGGGCGGGGGTCAGCGATCCGGAAGGCGGCGTGCCAGCAGCAGGCCGTCGCCCACCGGCACCACCAGCGCCTCCACCCGAGGATCGGTGCGGGCGGCGCGCACCAGCCGGCGGATGCCCGCCACCTGGCGGGAGCGGTCGCCGGGATCGGCCACCCGCCCCTCCCAGAAGACGTTGTCCGCCGCCACGAGGCCGCCCGGCCGCACCAGCGCCACCGCCCGCGTCCAGTAGTCGGGATAACGCTTCTTGTCGGCGTCCACGTAGACCAGATCGAAGGTGCCGGCGCCTCCCTCCGCCAGCATCCGGTCGAGGACGGCGAGGGCCTCGCCCTCCACGAAGCGGATCCGTCCCTCCACGCCGGCCGCCCGCCAGTGGCGGCGGCCCAGCTCGGCCCACGCGCGGTTGACGTCCACCGTCACCACCTCGCCGTCCTCCGGCAGGGCGAGGGCCATGGCCAGCGCGCCGTAGCCGGTGAAGCAGCCCACCTCCAGCACCCGGCGGGCGCCCATGAGTCGCAGCAGGAAGGCCAGGAGCGCCATCTGCTCCGTCGAGGAGCGCATCTCCGCCTCGGGCAGGCGATCCGTCTCCTCGCGCAGGGCCCGCAGCGCCGGATGCTCCGCGATGCCCTCGCGCAGGAGCCATTCGTGGAGACGGGGATCGAGGCCGACGGTGCGCGGACTCACGACGCCGCCTCCTGCCGGCCCAGCCGCCGCTCCGCCTCCGCCAGCACCCGCTCGGCGTGGCCCGGTACCCGCACGTTGCGCCAGACCCGGAGGATGCGTCCGTCGGCGCCGATCAGGAAGGTGGAGCGGATCACCCCCTCCACCACGCGCCCGTAGCGGTTCTTGGAGCCCCAGGCGCCGAAGGCGCGGTGCACGCGGCCGTCGGCGTCGGTGGCGAGACGGACGGCGAGACCGTGCTTCTCGCGAAAGCGGCGATGGCGCTCCGGCGGATCCATGGAGATGCCGAGCAGGTCCACACCGAGGCGGCGAAAGGCTTCGGCGAGCCCGGAGAAATCCCTGGCCTCGCGGGTGCAGCCCGGTGTGTCGTCCTTCGGATAGAACCAGATCACCCACGGCCGGCCACGGATGGTCTCGTGGGTGAGGGTCTCGCCGTCGTCACAGGTGACGGCGAAGGGCGGCACCGGATCTCCGGCCTCGACGGCACGTTCGCTCATGACTCCACGCTCCACGGTCGGGGTCTCAGGAGGAAGATGGGGCGGATTCCGCCGCCGACAGCCGCTCGGCGAAGTGTCGGGCGAGGGTCTCGATACCGGGCCACAGGGCCGGATCCAGCTCCAGCACGCGCTCGTCGGCGTGGAGGACGAAGACGTGACGGGAGAAGGTGCCGCGCGGGCGCAGGGCCGAGAGGAAGATCAGCTCCAGCAGCGGACGCTGGCGGTAGTCCACCCGGCGCACCGCGGCCGCGGCCGTCTCGCCCTCCTCGAGCCCGCCGGCCGACGACAGCCGGCCGCCGCGGGGCAGGCGCCAGCGGAGACGACGGCCGTCGAAGTCGAGGCGTGCACGCGCGAGCAGCGCCGCCTCGCGCAGGAAGACGTGCCCGCCCCACAGGAAGGGGACGCTGAACAGGAGGAGCGCCAGCAGGCGCTGGCTCCAGGGCGCGCGCCCCTCCAGCAGCACGAAGAGGCCGAAACCGGCGCCCACGGCGAGGGCGAGCGCACCGATGCGCCGCAACCGCCGGATCACCTCGGCGGCGGGGGTGAAGGTGCGGGTCAAGCTTCCGCCTCCCCAGCGAGGGGCGGGCAGAGCGCGTCGAAGGCGGCGCGGGCGGTCCGCTGGGCCTCCACCAGCCGGGCCTCGAGGGCGGCGAAGTCGCCCACCGGCGGATGGCCCTCGAGGGCGCGGTTGGCGGCGCGCACCAGCGCCTCCTTCATGCCCGGCGGCGCCCGCTCGGGTCGCAGGCCGGCATCGCCCGAGAGCCGCAACACCGCCTGCAGGGCGTGCTGCAGGTCGAGGGCCGTCACCAGCGCCTCGGCCCACTCACGGGAGAGCAGTCCCACCTCCCCCGCCGACCGCAGCACCGCCCGTGTCTCCGGCCGGCGCAGTGCCGGATGCGTGCGGGCATGGGCGAGCTGCAGGAACTGGGCGGTGAACTCGAGGTCCACGAGCCCGCCGCGCACGTGCTTGAGGTGCCAGGGATCGTCGCGACCGTGTTCGCGGTGGACGCGCTCGCGCATGCGGCGGATGTCGCGGGCGAGGGCGGCGGGATCGCGGGGGCGGGTGATCACCTCGTCCACCAGCGCACGGATGGCGGCACACAGCGTCGCGTCACCGGCCACCGGCCGCGCCCGGGTCAGCGCCTGATGCTCCCAGGTCTCCGCCGTTTCCGTCTCGTAGCGGCGGAAGGCGGCGAGGCTGGTGGCGAGGGGGCCGATGTTGCCGGAGGGCCGCAGACGCATGTCGATCTCGTAGAGGCGGCCGCCGCGGGTGCGGGCGGTGAGGGCGCTCACCAGCCGCTGGCCGAGACGGGCGTAGTAGGTGGTGGCGGCCAGCGGCTGCGGACCGTCGGAGCGGGCGTCGAGAGGGGCGTCGAAGACGAAGACCAGATCCAGGTCCGAGCCGATGGTGAGCTCGCGGCTGCCCAGTTTGCCGAGCCCCACCACCGCGAAGCGGCCGCCCGCAATGTCGCCGTGGCGGTGGCGGAGCCAGGCGTGGGCGTAGGGCAGCAGCGTCTCCAGCACCACCTCGGCGATGGCGGTGAGGGTCGCCTGCACCTCCTGCACCGGGGCGATGCCGAGCAGCAGATGGAGGCCGGCCTGGAACTGGCGGGCGTGGGCGAAGCGGCGGGTGGTCTCCAGCACTTCCTCGAGCCCGCTGGTTTCGGCCAGCAACCGGTCCAGCTCGCCGGCGAGACGCTCCCGGTCCGGCAGCGGCTCGAAGAAATCCGGCTCCAGCATGGCTTCGAAGAGCTCGCTCTGCTCGGCGAGCGTGCGGGCGAGACGTGGGGCCGCGCCCATGAGATCCGCCAACAGCCGCAGCAGTCGGTCGTTGGCGTGCAGCAGCGAGAAGATCTGCACGCCGGCCGGCAGCGCCGTCAGGAACTCGTCGAAGAGGGCGAAGGCGGCGTCCGGGTCGGGCTGGTGGGCGAGGGCGGCGAGGATGGCCGGCATCATCTCCGTCAGCAACTCGCGGGCGCGGGCGCTGCGGGTGGCGCGGATGGTGCCGTGGTGCCACTCACGGATGCGGGCCGAGATCCGGGGAGGCTCGCGGAAGCCCAGCCGCCGCAGCGTCTCCAGCGTCTCCGGATCGTCCTCGGTGCCGGTGAAGACGAGGCTGCCGCCCACCCCCAGCTCCACCTCGTGCTCGAAGAGAGCGGCGTAGTGGCGGTCCACGGTGGTCAGCGCCGCCCGGATCTCCGCCTCGAAGGCGGCGGCGTCGCGACGTCCGCAGAAGAGGGCGAAGCGGGCGAATTCCTCCGGGCGCTCGGGCAGGCGCTGGGTCTGGCGGTCGTGACGCATCTGGAGACGGTGTTCGAGGGCGCGCAGGAAGAGGTAGGCGCGATCCAGTTCGTCACGCACCTCCTCGCCGATCCAGCGACCGGCGGCGAGGCGGGCCAGGGCCTCGCGGGTGCGGCGGGTGCGCAGCTCCGGGTGGCGGCCGCCGAGGATGAGCTGCTGGGTCTGGACGAAGAATTCGATCTCGCGGATGCCGCCGCGGCCCACCTTGAGATCGTGGCCCGGCACGCGGATCTCGGCGAAGCCGCGGTGGGCGTGGATCTGGCGCTTGATGGCGTGGATGTCGCGGATGGCGGCGTAGTCCAGATATTTGCGCCAGACGAAGGGGGCGAGACGGGCGAGGAAGGCCTCGCCGGCCTCCACGTCGCCGGCGTGCGCCCGCGCCTTGACGAGGGCCGCCCGCTCCCAGTTCTGCCCGTGGCGCTCGTAGTAGGCCTCCGCCTCGGCGGTGGAGAAGGCGAGGGGATGGCCCGGCAGGTGGGGCCGCAGCCGGAAGTCGGTGCGGAAGACGTAGCCGTCTCGGGTGCGCTGTTCCAGCAGATAGCCGAGGCTGCGGGCGATGCGGGTGGCGAGGGCCCGCGGCGCCTCGCCGCCGCGATAGCGCAGCCGCTCGGGGTCGTGGAGCACCACCAGATCGATGTCGGAGGAATAGTTGAGCTCGTGGGCGCCGAGCTTGCCCATGGCCAGCACGACGAGGCCGCTCTCGCGTTCCGGTGCCTCCGGGTCCGGGAGCTCGATCTCGCCCCGCACCAGGGCCTCCCGCAGCAGATGGGCCACCGCCCGGCCGACGCAGACGTCGGCGAAGGCCGAGAGGACCGCCATCTGCCGTTCCGGATCCCAGAGACCGGCGAGGTCCGCCCAGGCCACGGCGAAGGCGAGACGGCGGCGGAGCCGGCGGAGGCCGGCGGCGAGCGCGCTCCGCGAATCGAGGGGGAGGGCCCGGGTCTCGGCGAGGATGCGGGCGGCGAGGTCATCCACCCCTTCCTCCACCAGCGCTGCCGCCACCTCCGGATCCTGCAGCAGGCATTCGGCGAGGAAGGGGCTGCCGGTCAGGAGACCGTCGACGACCTCCCGGTGTTCGGGCGCCTCGAGGAAGGCGTGGGCTGCCGCCCACCACGGCCGGTGACGCACCAGTTCGAGCCGGCGCCGCAGTCGCGCGCGCCCGGTGCGCACGGCCTCGGCGTCGTCGGCGAGGGGCGGGGCGAGGCGATCGGGGAACACGGGCGGGATCCGTCGGCGCCGACCGGAGGGTGCGGCCGCGGACGAGGGCGGTCAAGGCCGCGGGACACGTTGCGCCGGCGTCCGCTTGCGGTTATGCCGGGTGCGGGAGGTTGGACGTGCAGATCGACGGAGTCGAGATCCGCGAAGGCTTCGCCGAAGCCTTTCCCATGCGCGCGACGCGTATCCTGGTGACGGCCGCCACCGCCGACTGGGCGGAGACGGCGGGGCGCACCGCCACGGGCTTCGCCACTTCGGTGATCGCCTGCGGGGTGGAGGCCGGCATCGAGCGCGGCCTCGCACCGGCGGAGACGCCGGACGGCCGGCCGGGCGTGGCGCTGCTGTTCTTCGCCACCTCCCGCACGGTGCTGCGGGAACAGCTGGTGGCACGAGTGGGCCAGTGCGTCCTCACCTGCCCCACCACCGCCTGCTACGCGGGCATCGACGGCGAGGAACGATTGCCGCTGGGCAAGGCGCTGCGCTTCTTCGGCGACGGCTGGCAGGTGGCGAAGCGCATCGGCGAGCGCCGTATCTGGCGCATTCCCGTGATGGAGGGGGAGTTCCTCTGCGAACACGAGACGGGGATGGTGCGCGGCGTGGGCGGCGGCAATTTCCTGCTGCTGGCGGAGACGGCGGAGGCGGCGCGGGCGGCGGCGGAACGGGCGGTGGCGGCGATGCGCGGACTGCCCGGGATCATCCTTCCCTTCCCCGGCGGCATCGTCCGCTCCGGCTCCAAGGTGGGCTCCCGCTACCGGTCGCTCGGCGCCTCCACCAACGACGCCTATTGCCCCACCCTCCGCGGGGTGGCGGACACGGCGCTGCCACCGGAGGTGGGGTCGGTGCTGGAAGTGGTGATCGACGGCCTCGACGAGGCGGCGGTGGCGGAGGCCATGGCCCGCGGCATCCGCGCCGCCTGTACCGTGGGGCGGCGCGGCGGGCTGGTGGCGGTGGACGCCGGCAACTACGGCGGCCGCCTCGGGCCCTACCACTTCCACCTGCGGGAGATCCTGGCATGAGCCCGCGGGTGCTGGAACTGCACACGCCGCCGACCGCTCCCCTCGATGCCGGGCCGCTGCGGCCCGACCGGCTGGCCTCACGGACGGTGGCGGAGATCGAGCGGCTGGAGCTGCGCCACGGCGGCGGGACGGTGGCGGTGGCGGATCTGTTCCGGGTGCGCGACGGGGCGCGGGAGGAACTGGTGATCGCCGGCGGCTCGCCGCTGCTGGACCGGGTGGCGGCGGAGATGGAGGGCGGCCGGCTGCGGGTGGAGGGCGAGGTGGGCGACGAACTCGCCCTCGCCATGCGCGGGGGCCGGGTCGAGGTGGAGGGCTCGGCCGGGCTCCTGGCCGCGGCCGCCATGCGCGGCGGCACGGTGGTGGTGCGCGGTGACGTGGGAGCCTTCGCCGCCGCCTGCCGCCACGGCCACCGCTTCGGCATGGGCGGCGGTGTGCTGTGGGTGGACGGGACCCTCGGACCACGGGCCGGCGAGCGCATGCGGCGGGGCATCGTGGTGGCGGCGGCGGCGGCGGAGGGTCTGGGGGTGCGCATGCTCGGCGGCACCTTCGTGATCCGCGGGGAGGTGGGGCCGGATGCCGGCTTCGCCATGCGCCGCGGCACCCTCCTGCTGGACCGGCCGCCGGCGGATCCGCCGCCCACCTTCGTGGACTGCGGCGTCCACGACTTCCTGTTCGTGGAACTGCTGGCCCGCGAGCTGGCCGCCCGCGATCTGCCGGTGCCGGGACTGCGCCGGCGCCGGCGCCGCCTCGTTGGCTGCCGGGCCGCCGGCGGCAAGGGCGAGATGCTGATCGCGACCACGCCGCCGTGACGGTCGTCGTCCTCGGCCCCGCCGTCCTCGACCGCTTCTACCGACTTCCGCGACTGCCCCGCACCGGCGAGAGCGTGCTGGTGGAGACGACGTGGCTCGATGCCGGCGGCAAGGGGCTCAATCAGGCGGTGGCCGCGGCCCGCGCCGGGGCGCCCGCCCGTCTCGCCTGCGCCCTGGCCGGCGACCGTGCCGGCCGCTTCCTGCGGCGGGTGGCGGTGCGGGAGGGGGTCGCCACCGACGAGCTGCTGCCCGCCCGCGGCGGCCGCTCCGACGAGACGGTGATCTGGGTGGACCGGGCGGGACGGCACGTGCTGGCGAGCCGGCTCGCGCCCGGCGCGTGGCTGCCGCCGGAACTGCCCCGCCGGGTCGAGAGGATGCTGGCGGCCGGCGACCGGCTGCTGGTGGCGGGGCCGGTGCCGCCGGCGCTCCTCGTGCCTTTGGCCGCGCGCCTCGCCGGTCGCGGCGTGCACGTCCACCTCAACCTCGCCCCCTTCCCGTACGACTACGGCGATCTCTGGCCCCATCTGGCGCTGGTGGTGGCCAACGAGGGGGAGATGCGGCTGCATCTGGGCCGGCCACCGGGCGCGGCGGCGCGGGCGCTGCTCGCCCGCGGGGTGCGGGCGGTGGTGACGACGCGGGGTGCGGGCGGCGCCGTGTGGATCGACCCGGAACGGCGTCTGCGGGTACCGGCGCCGCCGGTGCCGGTGGTGGACACCACCGCGGCGGGCGACGTGCTGGCGGGGGTGCTGGCGGCCCGCCTCGCCGCCGGAGCGCCGCCGGAGCGGGCGCTGCGGGTGGCGGTCCGGGCGGCGAGCGCCACCGTGGGCCGGCTCGGCGCGCGGCGGGCCGTCCCGCGGGCCACCGAGATCGCCCGCTGGTGCCGGGAGGAGGAGGCCGCGGGCCGCCCGCGCCGTCCGTAACGGTCGCCCGGCATTCGCGGGACATTCGCGGCGATCACGGATCGATCGCGCTGGACGGTCTCCGATCCGCGAGTCACGCTCGTCGACGTCGATCCCGGAGCCGACCCGTGCGCCTCCTCCCGGGCCGTCGTCCTCGCCGCCGGAGGAGAACCCGAAGGGGGGCCCCGCCGCCGGGAAGGCGCGCCTCCGGGATCACCGTCGACGCGGAGAAGGAGTCCGAGGGCCACATGGTCGTCGGAACCCCGCACGGGCGGTCCGACGGACGGCGGAGGCCGAGCCTGATGGAGGGGGCGATGCCGGGGACTGATGGCCGGATGCGACGGCGATCGATCCTTCTCGGTGCGGTCCTGGCCGTGGCCGTGGCGATGGGACTGGGGCCGGGGGATTCCGAGGCGCGGGTGGTGCGGCTCACCGCTCCGCGGGACACCCTGGAGATCCGCCTCGAACCCGGGGAGCGGGCCGTCACGGTGGTGCTCGACGGCTGGGTCTGCGTGCGGGGTGCCCGCGACTTTCCCTCACCGAGAAGGATGGTCGAACATTTCCGCAAGGGCGCCGTGGGCCGCTTCGATCCGAGAACGCCGCCCGGTCCCTTGGACCGCTATATCGTCCAACAGTATCTGACCGATCGTTTCCTCCGGGATCCCGCCGTGGTCCTCGGCAAGATCCGGATCCGCTTCCATCGGAACCCACGGGTGCGGGTCGACGCGCCCCCCGGCGGCCGGCGTGTCCACGTCTTCCGCTGTGTGAGGGAAGAGCGCTTTCGCCGCTATTTCGCCGCGGTGGGCGAGGCGCTGAGCGCCGATCTGTGGCGCCAGTGGCAGGGGCTGCGGTCCTTCCGGATCCGCGAACCCGACGGCAGGGAGGATAGGCTGGATCTGACGCCCGGCCTCGAGCCTCCCCCCGGACGGCCACCGCGCGGGCGGCGTTCACCTTCCACGCGGAAACTTCCGGCCCGGGAGATCCGGATCGTGGTGGTGCGGGAGGCCCGGGTGCGTCCCGCCGAACGCGGGGCGCCCGGGAAGCGCGAAGCGCCCCGCGGGCGTCCGGAGCCACGCGGGCGCGACCGATCCGCCGCGGGGACCGTGACGGGCGGCGGGCATCGGGTCGTGACGGAGGGGCGGTCCGGGACGCGGTGACGTCCGGTGCGGGGACCGCGGGGAGGGTCCGCCCACCGACCGCGGTATCGGGCATCGCGGGGATGACGGACATCCCCCGTCACCGTCCCGGATGCGATCCCGCGAAATCGCTCGCCATCGCCGCACCGTCGTCCCCCGCGTGCCGGTCCCGGGTGGGTGATCCCGTGCCGGATCCCGGGCGCGCCCGTTCCCGGGAGGCCCGCGCCACGGCGGGAGACGCCCTGCAACGCCGATCCGTTGGGATTTCGGCAAAATCCGGCGATGGCGGGACGGGCCGAAACGGCGGGAAACGCCTCGCTGGCGGATGGGGTGGGATTCGAACCCACGGGGCGGTCGCCCGCCCGGCGGTTTTCAAGACCGCTGCCTTAAACCACTCGGCCACCCATCCCCGCGCCGAATCTCGGCGGCGGCGACGCCGTGCGCAAGAGGCACGGGCTCAGCGCCGCAGATAGACGAAGCCCGGATCCGGCCGGCCGACGAAGCAGAGGCGACGGAAACGGTAGCGGCGGACGATGCGCAGCGCCGTCCGCGCCTCGTCCTCGCGGAAGCCGAAGTCCAGGAGCCAGTGCTCGCCACCGCCCGCGAGCGGTTCCACCAGCTTCCAGCGACCGCCCACCCGCCGCACCCGCAGGGCATCGGGATCGAAGCGCACGCAGTCCTCGTCCACGAAGCGCCCCTCCGGCGGACGCGAGCCCCGCAGGACGTAGGTGAGGGACGGGTCGGGCCGGCCCACGAAGCAGAGGCGGTCCACGCCGTAATGGCGGAGGATGCGCCGCGTGAGCTCCGCCTCCCGCCGCGAGCCGTCGAAGTCCAGCAGCAGGTGGCGCCGACCGCCCGGCAGCAGTTCCACCAGCTTCCAGCGGCCACCGATGCGCTCCACCTCCAGCCAGTCCGGATCGAAGCGCACACAGTCCTCACGCAGGGGCGGCGGGGGCGGCGGGACCGGGCGCGTGTCCACGACACGCAGCGGCATGCAGGCGACATTGTCGTCCTCGCGGCGTTCGCGGACGCGGTCGGTGGAGTCGACGGCGGCGCAGAGATAATAGCGCCCCGGACGGATCCGACGCGGCAGCCGACCCTCGCCGCGCAGCCGCACCCGCGCGCCCGGCCGCAGATCGTCGCGCAGTTGCAGGCGCCCGCCCGGCAGCAGCACGTCCTCGTGGAAACGGTCGGAGGCGGTCGCGGGCAGACCCTCCACGCGGCGGTCGCTGGAGAGCACCAGATCCACGTGGGCCAGATAGCCGTCCCGGCCGAGGGCCGGGCCGCGCCCGCGGTTGGCGATCTCGAGGCGCAGCCACGGGCCGATGGCCTCGCCCGGCCGCGCGGTGGCGGGACCCGTGAGCTCCGTGATCACCAGATCCGGCAGATCGCGCCCCGGGCCCGGCAGGGGTGCCGGCGCGGGGCCGCCGCGGCGCGGGCAGCGCACCCGGAAGTCCACCGCCAGCTCGCCCTCCGTCAGCACGGCCGTCTCGTAGAGCTCCTCGTTCACCGCCCACATGCGGAAACGCAGCCGCCGCAGGCGGATCTCGTCGGGCGAACGCTTCCGGCAGCGCACGCCCGTGCGCAGCTCCACCGTGCCGCTGCCCCGCATCACGTAGATCATGCCCGGCACCGACCGGTAGCGGACGCCGCGATCGGCCAGCAGCGCCACCTCCAGCTTGGCGCGCTCGCTGTTCTGGAGCTCGTAGCGCAGGATCACCTTCACCGAATTGCCGCGCTTGAGGCGCTGCTTGCGGCGCACGGGGTCGAGGGCGCCGGAGGGCGGCTCCAGCCGCACCACCCCCAGCCGGTCCACCAGTCCCTCGGCCGCCGCGAGCGGGGGGAGGAGCGGGACGAGGAACGACAGGAGGAAGAGGATGCGGACGGCGGACACGACAGCATCTCCGGATCGGGCCGGGAGGGACGCGGGCACGCGGAGTCTCCCGTCGCCGGAGCCTAGTCCGGACGGGAGCCGGCCGCAACCGGCCGGCGAGATCAGGCCCCCTCCGGGATCGAGTCGAGGCCGAAGGCGCGCAGCAGCAGGGCCTCGTCGGTCCGGCCGGCGGCGAAGCTGCGGCCGCTGGAAAGTGCCGTCACCACCACCCGCGCCGGCGAGAACAGCATGCGGTCGATGGCGTAGAAGTCGCCGCCGGCCTCGCGGAAGATCTCGGCGAAGGGCCGTCCCCAGAGCGGCGAGGCGGTGCTGGGGAGGGCGGCGGCGAGATCGCGGGCCTCGCCCTCCGGACCGTCCACCCACAGCCACACCTCGCCCCCGAGGAGGATGGCGTCGTTGCTGCGGCCCATGGCGGTGAGCAGATCCGGCGCCGCCGGCGGCAGCGGGGCGCGGCCCATGCCCTCGTGGATGCGGTCCAGCGGAAAGCGCAGCTCGTGCACCTTGTGGAGGGCCACCTCCAGCACCCGGGCGGCGATCTGCACCAGCCCGGCGGCGCTGGTGGTGGGGGTGACGATCACCGCCACCGCCTCCGGGCCCACGTCCGCGGCCGCCACCAGGGCGTCGAGGGCGGCGGCATCCGGAAGTCCCGTGCTCTCCACCACGAACACGGCGTGGGCGTCCTCGTCGACATAGCCGAGTTCGCCATAGAGCCGCTCCCGTCGCACCCGCGCCCGGCCGGGGCCGGAGACCATGAGGGTGCGGCGGCCTTCCGTCCCCTCGTATTCCAGGGCCCAGCCCGCATATTGGGAGAGCAGGCAGGCGGTCACTGGCTCCCCCGTGTGGACGCACAGGGAGAAGGGCCAGGCCGGCACCGGCGAGCCGCCTTGGAGGGTGACGGTGCCGAGGCCGCCGAGACAGATCTCGGCGATGCGCCTTCCCGCCTCGAGCCCCCCCGGCACGCCCACCCCGGCGTCGATCACGAGCGGCCTTCCCGCCTCCCGGACCACCCGCAGGCGGAGCGCGCCGGCCTCCTCCACGAGCCGCTCGACGAGCGGCCATGCGCGCGCATTCACGCTCACGCGCCCTCCGTCCATCGTCCAGCCTCCGTGTCGTTATGGTTCGTCGTGCGGAACCCGCGCCGCGATCCCTCGGTACAGCGCCGCACGCCGCCTTTCCAGATCCTCTTCGGCCGCGGCGGCGTCGGGGCCGGTGGCGAGGAGGGTGCAGAGAGGCGCGCCCGCCGGCACCGGTGTGCCCGGTGGGGTTCGGTCCCGGCACCCCTCCGGCCAGCGGAACTCGTCCGGCAGACGGAGGGTCGTGGGCGCGAAGACGATCTCGCTCGCCGCGGCCCTTCGCGGCCGCAGGACTGTCGGCAGTCGACCCCGGCATGCGGCCAGATGGAGGGGGAACAGCCGCAGGTCGCAGGCCGTCTCGAAGGCGTCGAGGGCGGCGGTGGGCCGGGGATTGAGCTCCAGGACCCAGAAGCGCGTTCCATGCCGGAGGAAGTCGACGCTGCCGAGGCCCACGAGGCCGAGGGCCGCGGCCAGCGTCTCGGCCGCCGCGAACAGGCGTTCGCTCCCGCGGGGCGGCGCCCGCGGCACGGTCACGCCGCGGAAGCGGAAGCCTCCCGGCCGGGTCCGCTGCCAGGCGAAGCCCAGCGCCCGCGCCCGGCGTCCGTCGCCCGCCACCAGCACCGAACAGGGCCGGCCCGGCATCCGACGCTGGAAGTAGCGGTCGGGCCGGGGACGGGCGCCGGCGGCGGGTCGCACGTGGGCCCCGCCGGCCGCACCCCGCCGTTTGACCAGCCAGCCCGCGGGATCGGCGGGCGGGGTGCGGCGCACCTCGGGATGGGGGAGACCCAGACGCCGGCAGACCCGTGCCAGGTGGAAGGGATCCTTGGCCCGCCGGAGCCGCTCGGGAGGCGTGCCCCACAGCGGCCGGCCGCGGGCGAGGGCCGCGAGGGTGGCGGGATCGCGCTCGAAGCCGGAACCGTAGACCAGCGGGCAGGTGGGCGGAGCCAGGGTGCGCGCGGCGGCCAGCAGCGCCGCGCGGGAGAGACGCCAGTCGGCACCCACCGGGATGCGGGCCCAGGCCACCGCCACCTCCCGCAGATCGAGATCGCCGAAGGCGTCGAGGGCCACCGGCCGGAAGCCCGCGGCGGCCGCCGAGGCGGCCAGCGCCCGGGCCGAGAGGGCGACGATCAGGACCGGATCACCCCTTCCGGGCACAGCGCCGGGCCGCCTCCAGCGTCTCGTCGAGACCGACGAAGCGCCGCGGGTCGGCGTCGCGCATGGAGGCGAGGAGTTCGTGCTCGGCCCGGAACTTGACGTCGCCCACGGCGAGGGCGCCGATGCCGGGGATCTCCGTACCCTCGACGGGCTTGCCGTCGGCGAAGGGATCGAGCCCCTCGACGCCCGAGGGCGGCACCGCGTTGACGTCCACCACCAGCCGCAGCCGCGTCGCGGCCTCCAGATGCCGGCGGTGGAGGATGCGCACGCCGGCCCGCCCGGCGCAGAAGACCACCTCGGCCTCCCGCATCAGGGCGGTGATCTTCTCGTCGTCGCTGGCGTCCGCCGGTTCGAGGGCGATGCCGGTCCGCTCGCCCAACTGGTCCGCCCGCAGGGTGACGCGATGGACGCCGTCGTAGCCGGCCAGCACCCCGCGGGCCCCGGCCTTGGCGGCGAAGAGGGCCGCCATGCTGCCCACCGGACCGGTGGCGCCGAACACCACCACCCGCTTGCCCCGCAGGGTGTCGCCGCGGCTCTCGAGGCAGCGTTCGGCCACCGCCACCATGGCGGCCGCCGTGGTGAAGGCGCCCGAGGGATCCACCATCACGGAGATCTGGAAATGGGGCGGCACCATCGCCTTCTTCGCTTCCGCGAACATGTCGAGGGCGAGGACCGGGTCGCGGCCGCCGATGAGCACCGCCGTGCGGGCGCCGTCCTTCGGGCGGCGCGAGAAGATGGCGTCCTGGACCAGCGCCCGCGTCGCCGGCAGCCCCACGTCGGTGTAGGGCGCGATCACGTCGAAGCCGGCGTCCGCGGCCATGTTGACGTCGAACGGACTGACATGGGCGAGGGGGGTGAGGAAATGCAGGATGTAGGGTCGCTCGCTCATGTGTGGTTCCTCCGGGCTCGGATCCGGGGCCCGTTCCGCGTCCAGCCTCCGCCGGCCTTCTAGTCGGACGTGGACGGCGCTCCAAGGGGCGAGTCCGCGCATCGGTTCCCTCTGGCCGGGGACGAGCGGCCGTCCTATCTGGGACATGGATCAGGGAGGAAGACATGGTGCGCGGAAGTGGGAGGTGGCGCCATATCCTGCTCGCGGCGGCCATCCTCGCCGTGGCGCTCCCGGATGGCGCGGGTGCGGGGAAGGACGAAACCGACTGGCCCTGTCCCGGCCCCAAGGTGGAACGGCTGTCGCTGGCCCAGGTCTGGCGGGGCGAGCTGCCGGCGCTGCCGGCCGGGAGCTGGGCGGCGGATCGGGAGATCGCTCCGCTCGCGGCCAGGCTCGCGTCCCCCGACCTGCCGGCCGGGGAGATCGCCCGTCTGGTGCGGGACTTCGCCCGGCGCCAGCCGCCCGAGAACCGTCGGGCGCGCCTCCTGACCCTGCTGCAGGCGGTCTTCGAGACCGTGGACGGTCAGCGACGCCGCGTGATCCGACGCGTGGAGGCCTTCGGCCGCAACCAGAAGCGGCTGGTGGAGCGGATCGTCGCCGACACCGAGGCGCTGGAACAGGGGCGGGTGCCCGAGGAGGAGCGAACCCTGGTGGAGGCCCGGCGGGACTGGAACATCCGCATCTTCGACGATCGCCGGCGCATGACCCGGGTGGTGTGCGAGGAACCCGACCGCTACGAGCGCCACCTGTTCGCGGTCGCCCGCACCATCCGGACGGTGCTGGAGGAGACGACGGAGGCCCGCTCGTGACCGGCCGATGGATCGGCGCGCTCCTGGCCCTCCTGGTGGCGGGGACGCTGCCGGCCGCGGCGCCCTCCGCCGCCGGCGACGGCGGGACGGCGGAGGCGGTGGTCTTCCGCCCCGGCTTCTTCGCCCGGATCCCGGTGCCCACCACCCTGATCTACCGCTACCGGCTCGAGAGCGAACTCATGCGGGAGCCCTACATCAGCCGAGTGCGGGTGGAGGTGCGCGGGCAGGATGCGGACGGGACCAAGCGGGTGTGGCTCGACATGTTCGACGGGCCCAACCACCGCCGTTTCGGACCGGTACCGGCGGTGGATCAGAACCCCGTGATCCTGGCGCTGCTGCAGAAGGACGTGGCCACCATGCGGAATCTGAGCGGCGGTGCCAAGGGCTACTTCCAGCAGCAGATCCGCCGGGCCTTCACGCGGCCGCCGGATCTCGTGGAGCCCATCACCGTCCGGCTGGGCGAGCGCCAGGTGGCGGCCACCCGGGTGCGACTGGTCCCCTTCCGCAACGATCCCGCCATCGTCCGCTTCTCCAAGTTCCGTGACAAGCGCTACGAGTTCGTGGTGTCGGACGCGGTCCCGGGCGGGCTCTACCGCATGACCATCGAGGTGCCGGATCCGGAACGGCCCGACCGGCCGGTCCTGCGGGAGGTCCTGACCTTCGTGCGCGCACTGGGGGCGAAGCCATCCGCGGGAGGTGAGGGATGAGGCTTCGGAAGGGTGTCACGACGGCGCTGGTGTGGGCGACGGCGGCGGTGGCGGGTGCGGCGTTCGCGGCCCCGGCCGACTATCCCACCGAGGTGCTGGCCGAATACGTCTACACCTGCATGGCCGCCAACGGTCAGGATCCGGAGACCCTGCGCCGCTGCAGCTGTTCCATCGACCGCATCGCCGAAAAGATTCCCTACGAGGACTACGAAACGGCACGGACGATCCTGGAGATGCGCAGTATCCCCAGCGGCAAGGACCAGGTGGTGATGTTCAAGTCCTCCAAATGGGCCGACGAGATCGTGGATCGGATGCGACAGGCCCAGGTGGAAGCCGACATCCGCTGCTTCCGCTAGGTCCGTGTTCACGCTGCGCCAGCTCGAGATCTTCGAGGCCGTCGTCCACCATCGGTCGCTGACCCGGGCGGCGAAGCAGCTCGGTGTCTCCCAACCCGCCCTCTCCCAGCAGATCGCCCGCCTCGAGCGGGAGCTCGGGGTGCGCCTGTTCGAGCGCAGCGGCCACGAGCTGGAGCTGACCGAGGCGGGGCGGCTGCTGGCGGAGAAGGCGGCGGAGATCCTCGCCACCACCGAGGAGATCCAGGCGGCGTTGCAGGATTACGCCAGCGGCCGGCGCGCGCGGATCGCCGTGGGCGCCATCGCCTCGGTGGCACGGCTGCTGCTGCCGGACGCCCTGCGCCGCACCCGGCAGGTCTATCCCGGCATCCAGCTGGACGTCCACGAGGGTGCGCCGGGCGAACTCATCGAGCAGCTCTATGCCCGCGGCCTCCAGCTCGCCCTCCTCAACGAGGCCTCCGTGGCCCGCGACCATCTCTCCTTCGCCCGTCTCCACCTCTTCACCGACGATCACGTGCTGGCGGTGCCGGCGACGCTCGACCTGAGCGGGGTCCGGGATCCCGCCCGCGATCTGCCGCGGGAGGCCCACGCCCTCCTCCAGCGCACCGTCCAGTTCAGCTTCGGCACCGCCCACGTGCGGCGGGTGGGCGAATGGTACCGGGCGCACTTCGGCCGGGTGGAGGTGGTGGCCTGGGTCCGTCACTACGAGACGGCCCTCGCCCTCGTCGCCGCCGGTCAGGGGGTGGCGCTGGTGCCCCACGGGACGGTGGGTCTGCTGGGCCCGGCCTTCGCCGGCCGGGTGCGCTTCTTCGCCGTGCCGGGTCTGGAGCGACGGGTGGTGGCCCTGTTCCCGGCCCAGTATCGCCACGTCCAGCCCTGGCGGACCTTCCTCGGCGCCCTCGAGGAGGCCGGCCGCGCCCTGCGGCTGGATCCGCCGGAGCCGCCGCCGCCCTTCCTGCGACGCCCGCCCGCGCGGGAGGACGACCGTCCGGCGGAGGTGGAGACACGGCCCCGGTCCCACGCGAAAGGCTTATGACGCGGCCGATTATCGTTTTCAGAAGTTGTCCCTGGGCCACCTCCCGAGCAGTTTTCCCACTGCCGGTCGTCGAGCCGGACAACCTGCAGCATCAGGGAGGGTGTCATGAAGAAGGTCTGGAGGAAGCCCCAGCTCTCCACTCGTCCGGTCGGCATGGAAGTGACCATGTACCTGCCGGCCGAGGCCTGAGAACCGGAGGTGCCGCCGCTCGCGGGAGGAGGGGCCGTGCGCGTCCTCGTGCTCGGTGCCGCCGCGGGCGGCGGCTTTCCCCAGTGGAACGCCGGCAGCGCGGCGTGCATGCGGGCGCGCCGGGGCGATCCCGCCGCCCGGCCCGCCACCCAGGCCTCCATCGCCCTCAGCGCCGACGGTGAGCGCTGGGTGGTGGTCAACGCTTCGCCGGATCTGCGCCAGCAGATCGAGGCCAACCCGCCGCTGTGGCCGCGCCGCGGTCCGCGCCACTCGCCCATCGCCGCCGTGGTGGTCACCAACGGGGACGTGGACGCGGTGGCGGGCCTCCTGCACCTGCGGGAGGGCACGCCCTTCGCCCTCTACGCCTCGCCCCGCACCCTCGCGGTCCTCGATCGCAATCCCATCTTCGAGGTCCTGGACCGCCGGCTGGTACCGAGGCGGCCGCTGCCCTTCGAGGAGCCCTTCCGCCTGCGCGATGCGGCCGGCGAGGAGCTGGGGCTCGAGGCGGTGGCCTTTCCGGTGCCGGGCAAGCCGCCCCTCTATCTCGAGGGGGAGTACGGCGAGCGCCTCGTCACCGACGCCGAAGAGGGCGACGTCGTCGGAGTCGAGTTCCGCGCCCGCGGCTACCGCGTGGTCTATGTGGGCAATGTCGCGCGCATCGACGATTCCCTGCGCGCCCGCCTCGCCGGCGCCGAGGTGGTGTTCGTGGACGCCACCCTCTGGCGGGACGACGAGATGATCCGGGCCGGCGTCGGCGCCAAGACCGGCCGGCGCATGGGTCACGTGTCCGTCTCGGGTCCCGACGGGGTGCTGGCGCGGCTCGCGGACCTGCCCATCGGCCGGCGGATCCTGATCCACGTCAACAACACCAATCCCATCCTCCTCGCCGATTCGCCCGAACGCCGCGAGGTGGAGGCGGCCGGCTTCGAGGTGGCCCACGACGGCATGGAGATCGTCCCGTGATCACGCTGGACCGCTACCGTGATCTGCGGAGCGCCGAGGAACTGGAGACCGCGCTGCGCGAGATCGGCGCCCACCGCTACCACAACCTCCATCCCTTCCATCGCCTGCTGCACACCGGCCGGTTGAGCCGCGGCCAGGTCCAGGCCTGGGCCCTCAACCGCTACTACTACCAGAGCCGCATTCCCATGAAGGACGCGGCGTTGATGAGCCGCTGCGAGGACCGCGAGCTGCGCCGCGCGTGGATCGTGCGCATCCACGACCACGACGGCTTCGGCGACGACGAGGGCGGCATCGAGCGCTGGCTCAGGCTGTGCGAGCATCTCGGTCTCGACCGCGCCTACGTGGTCTCCGAGCAGGGGATCCTGCCCGGCACCAGGTTCGCCGTCGACGCCTACGTGCGCTTCGTGCGGGAGCGGACGCTGCTGGAGGCGGTGGCCTCTTCGCTCACGGAGCTGTTCGCCCCGAAGATCCACGAGGAACGCATCCCGGGACTTCTGGAGAACTACGACTTCGTCTCCGAGGAGATGGTGGCCTACTTCCGCCGGCGCCTGACCCAGGCGCCCAGGGATGCCGGTTTCGCGCTGGAATACTGCAAGCGCCACGCGGACACGCCGGAAAAGCGTCACCTCGTCTGTGCGGCGCTGTGGTTCAAGTGCGACGTGCTGTGGGCCCAGCTCGACGCCCTCCACCACGCCTACGTGCTGGGCGGCGGCATTCCGCCCGGCTGCTTCGTCCCCGGGGACATGGGCGCGGAGGCCGCGGCATGAGTCTGCTCGCCGCCGACGATCACGTCCGCCTGCCCTCCTGGGTGATCCTGCGCTTCGACCGGGTGCGCGGACGCCACGTGCTGCTGGCCCCCGAACGGGTGCTGTTCCCCTGTCCCACCACCGTCACCGTCCTCGAACGGCTGGGCGCGGAGGGACGGCGGCTCGCGGATCTCGCCGACGAGCTCGCCGCCGAATTCGACGCGCCCCGCGAGGAGATCCTGGCGGACGTGATCGGTGTCCTCGAGGAGCTCGCCCGCGGATGTCTGCTCGAGATCCGGAGATCCGGCCATGACCGCGTCGGCACCCGTGCCGCCTGAGCCGGTGGAGCCCCCCATCGGGCTTCTCGCCGAGCTCACCCACCGCTGTCCGCTCCAGTGCCCCTACTGTTCCAATCCGGTGGAGCTGGTGCGCCGGGGGAACGAGCTGGATACCGCCACCTGGATCTCCGTCCTGGACCAGGCGGCGGAGCTGGGGGTGCTGCAGGTCCACCTCTCCGGGGGCGAGCCGGCGCTGCGGGAGGATCTGGAGGAGATCGTCGCCCGCGCCGTCGCCGCGGGGCTGTACACGAATCTCGTCACCTCGGCGGTGGGCGTCGACGCGGATCGCCTCGCCCGCCTCCGGGACCGCGGTCTCCACCACGTCCAGATCAGCTTCCAGGACGTGACGGAGGAAGGGGTCACGCGCATCGGCCGCGCCCCCGGCGCCCTCGCCCGCAAGATCGCCCTGGCCGAGGCGGCGGTGCGACTGGGGCTCCCCTGGACCCTCAACGCCGTCCTCCACCGCCACAATCTGGATCGGGTCGAGCGCTTCCTGGAGCTCGCCCTCGAACTGGGGGCGCACCGCATCGAGCTCGCCAACGTCCAGTACTACGGCTGGGGCTTCGTCAACCGCGCGGCCCTGATGCCGACGCCGGCGCAGCTCGAACGCTTCCGCACGGTGCTGGAGCGGGCGGCACGGGAGCTCGCCGGCCGCCTCGCCATCGACTATGTGATCCCGGACTACTACGCCCGCTATCCCAAGCCCTGCATGAACGGCTGGGGACGGGCGGTGATGGTGGTGGCGCCGGACGGCCGCGTGCTGCCCTGCCACGCCGCCCACGTGATCGAGGGACTGGAGTTTCCCCAGGTGCGGGCGATGCCGCTGCGGGAGATCTGGTACCGGAGTGCCGCCTTCGCCGCCTTCCGCGGCACCGGCTGGATGCGCGAGCCCTGCCGGAGCTGTCCGCGACGGGAGGAGGACTTCGGCGGCTGCCGCTGTCAGGCGGCCATGCTGCTGGGCGATCCCACCGCCACCGATCCCGCCTGTTCCCTCTCCCCCCACCATGCCGCCATGCGGCGGCTGGCGGAGGTGGAGAGCACCGGCGAGCCGCCCGCCTTCGTCTACCGCCGCTTCGGCACGCGGGCGACGATGCGGCGGCGCGAGCTCGCCCCCTTGCCGGCGGACTGATCCCGGTCCGCCGCCTCCCGATCCCGCCGACGGAAGGGGCCGGCTCCGGCCGGCCCCGCTCCGCCGTACCCTCGCTCCCGGCGTTCAGCCCAATGCCGAGGCGATGGCCCGCTTCGCCATCACCTTGACGAGATGGGCCCGGTAGTCGGCGGAGGCGTGGATGTCCGAATTGAGTTCGGAGGCGTCCACGGTGACGCCGTCCACCGCCTCCGGCGCGAAATTCGCGGCCAGCGCCCGCTCCAGCGCCGTCAGGCGGAAGACGCAGGGCGCCGCCCCGGTCACCGCCACCCGCACGCCGCCGTCGGTCTCCGCCACGAAGACCCCCACCATGGCATAGCGCGAGGCCGGATTGGGGAACTTGGCGTAGGCCGCCCGTCTCGGTCGCGGGAAGACCACCGCCGTGACGATCTCGTCCGCCTCCAGCGCCGTCTCGAACATGCCGGTGAAGAAGTCGTCGGCGGCGATCTCGCGGCGGTCGGTGCGGACGGTGGCGCCCAGTCCCAGCACCGCCGCCGGCCAGTCGGCGGCGGGATCGTTGTTGGCGATGGAGCCGCCGATGGTGCCGCGGTTGCGCACCTGGGGATCGCCGATCTCGCCGGCGAGATGGGCCAGGGCCGGGATGGTGCGGCGCACCAGATCCGACGTCTCCACCTCGCCGTGGGGCGTGGCGGCGCCGATCACCAGGGCCCCGCCCTCCTCGCGGATGCCGCGCAGCTCGGCGATGCCACCCAGGTCCACCAGATCCGACGGCTGGGCCAACCGCTGCTTGAGGGTGGGGATCAGCGTATGGCCGCCGGCCAGCAGCTTCGCCTCCGGCTTCTCGCGCAGCAGCCGGACCGCCTCGGCCACGCTCGCGGGTCGATGGTACTCGAACGCGTACATCTGAGCCTCCCTGTCACTCGGCCGCCTGCGGCATCTGCGTCTGGCGGATCGCCCGCCACACCCTCTCCGGCGTCGCCGGCATCTCCACCCGGGTGCCGACGGCGTCCCAGATGGCGTTCATGAGCGCCGCCGGCGCGCCGATGGCGCCCGCCTCCCCGGCGCCCTTGGCCCCGAGGGTGTTGGACGGCGTGGGCGAGCCCGGCGCGAACTCGACGGTGAAGGAGGGGACGTCGTCGGCCCGCGGCATGGCGTAGTCCATGAAGGAGCCGGTCAGGAGCTGGCCGGATTCGCGGTCGTAAACGGCGTGCTCCAGGAGTGCCTGACCGATTCCCTGGACGAGGCCGCCGTGCACCTGCCCCTCCACGATGAGGGGATTGATGATGCGACCGAAGTCGTCGACGGCGACCCACTTCTCGATCCGCACCCGGCCCGTCTCCGGGTCCACCTCCACCTCGCAGACGTAGGTGCCGGAGGGGAAGGTGAAGTTGGGCGGGTCGAAGAAGGCGCTCGCCTCGAGACCGGGCTCCAGATCGGCCGGGTAGCTGGCCGGGACGTAGGCGGCGAAGGCGATCTCCTGGATGGTCTTCCGGCGGTCGGTGCCCTTCACCCGGAAGACGCCCGCCTCGAACTCGATGTCCGCCTCCGAGGCCTCCAGCAGATGGGCGGCGATCTTCCGGCCCTTCTCGATGATCTTGTGGCAGGCGCGCAACAGCGCCTCGCCGCCCACCGCCTGCGAGCGCGAGCCGTAGGTGCCCATGCCCACCGGCGTGGTGGCGGTGTCCCCGTGGATCACCTCCACGTCCTCGAAGGGCACGCCCAGCGTCTCGGCCACCAGTTGGCTGAAGGTGGTCTCGTGGCCCTGACCGTGGGTGTGGGTGCCGGTGTAGACCTGCACCTTGCCGGTGTGGGTGAAGCGCACCTCGGCGCTCTCCCAGAGACCGACGCCGGCGCCCAGGCTGATGGCCGCCTGCGAGGGCGCGATGCCACAGGCCTCGATGTAGCAGCCGATGCCGATCCCGCGGAGCCGGCCCCGCGCCCGCGCCTCCTGCCGGCGCCGCTCGAAGCCGGCATAGTCGGCGAGTTCCAGCGCGCGGTCGAGACAGGTGCGATAGTCGCCGGAATCGTAGGTCATCACCACCGGCGTCTGATAGGGGAAGGCGTCGGGGGGGATGAAGTTGCGCCGGCGGATCTCCGCCCGATCGATGCCGAGCGCACGCGCGGCCGCGTCCACCAGCGTCTCCACCACGAAGCAGGCCTCCGGCCGGCCGGCGCCGCGATAGGCGTCCACCGGCGTGGTGTTGGTGTAGTAGGTGCGCACCCGGGCGTGGATGGCCGGGATGCGGTACTGGCCGGAGAGCAGCGGCGCGTAGAGATAGGTGGGGACGGCCGAACTGAAGGTGCTCATGTAGGCGCCGAGATTGGCGCGGGTGTCCACCCGCAGCGCCAGGAAGCGGCCGTCGGCGTCCACCGCCAGCTCGGCGCGGGTGACATGGTCGCGGCCGTGGGCGTCGGCGAGGAAGGCCTCGCCGCGCTCCTCCCGCCACTTCACCGGACGGCCGAGCTTCCGCGCCGCCCAGGCCACCACGCACTCCTCGCCGTAGATGAAGATCTTGGAGCCGAAGCCGCCGCCCACGTCCGGCGCCACCACCCGGAGCTTGTGCTCGGGGGCGATGTTGTTGAAGGCCGACATCACCAGCCGGTGGACGTGGGGATTCTGACTGGTGAGATAGAGGGTGATCTCGTCCCGGCCCGGATCGTAGGCGGCCAGGGCCGCGCGCGGTTCGAGGGCGTTGGGCACCAGCCGGTTGTTGACGAGGTCCACCGAGACCACCCGCGCCGCCTTCGCGAAGGCCTCCTCCACCGCCGCCCGGTCCCCCAGTTCCCAGTCGTAGCAGAGGTTCCCGGGGATGTCGTCGTGGACGAGGGCCGGCGCCTCGTCGGCGGTGGCGAGATCCACCACCGCCGGCAGCTCCTCGTACTCCACCACCAGCGCCTCGGCGGCGTCACGGGCCTGGTGCAGCGTCTCGGCCACGACACAGGCCACGCGGTCGCCCACGTAGCGCACCTTGTCGGTGGCCAGCACCCGGTGGGTGCCCACCTTCATGGGCGTGCCGTCGCGCGAGTGGATCATCCAGCCGCAGATGAGGGGCCCGATGCCGTCCGCCTCGGCGTCGGCGCCGGTGAACACGGCCAGCACGCCCGGCATGCCCTCCACCGAGGCCTTGTCGACGCGCCGGATGCGGGCGTGGGCGTGGGGCGAGCGCACGAACACCGCCCAGGCCTGACCGGGCAGCCGGATGTCGTCCACGTAGCGCCCCCGGCCCGTGACGAAGCGGCGGTCCTCCTTGCGCGGGACCGCCTGCCCGATTCCCTTCTCCACCATGGCCGTCTCCTCCCTCCTCAGGCCGCCGGCCGCGGCGCCTGCCGCATTTCCTCCGCCGCCTGGAGGATCGCCCGCACGATGTTGTGATAACCGGTACAGCGGCAGAGATTGCCCTCGAGCCACGCCCGCACCTGCGGCTCCGTGGGCGCCGGATGGCGCTGCAGCAGTTCCAGCGCGCTCATGATCATGCCGGGCGTGCAGAAGCCGCACTGGAGACCGTGGCACTCGTGGAAGGCGCGCTGGATGGGATGGAGCTCGCCGTTCCGGGCGAGGCCCTCGATGGTGAGCACCTCCGCGCCCTCGCACTGGACGGCGAGCACCGTGCAGCTCTTCACCGAGCGGCCGTCCAGGTGGACCACGCAGCAGCCGCACTGGCTGGTGTCGCAGCCCACATGGGTGCCGGTGAGGCCGAGATGCTCCCGCAGGAACTCCACCAGCAGGGTGCGCGGCTCCACCTCGCCGCTCACCTCCTTGCCGTTCACCCGCATCACCACACGTGGCATCGATCCCTCCCTCCTTGTCCGCGGGGCCGGCGGAACGCCATGTGCCGGCCGGGCCGGCGGGCACGCGACCGTCGTGATGCTTAGCCCGAAACCGCGGGCGCGAAAAGACGTGGCGCGCTGTGCCGTCACAGCCCCAGATAGGCGGCCTTGACGCGTTCGTCGGCGAGCAGGGCCCCGGCGCGGTCGGCCAGGGTCACCCGCCCCGATTCCAGCACATAGCCGCGGTCGGCCACCGAGAGGGCCGCATAGGCGTTCTGTTCCACCAGGAGGATGGTGGTGCCGCGCCGGCGCAGCTCCCCGATGGTCTCGAAGATCTGTTCGACGATGCGCGGGGCGAGGCCCATGCTGGGCTCGTCCAGCAGCAGCAGGCGCGGGCGCGCCATCAGCGCGCGGCCGATGGCCAGCATCTGCTGCTCGCCGCCGGAGAGGGTGCCGGCCGGCTGGTCGCGGCGTTCGCGCAGGCGGGGGAACAGGGCGTAGACCTCGCCCAGCGTCTCCGTGCGCTCGGCGGCGCTGCGCACATAGCCGCCCAGCAGCAGATTGTCCTCGACGCTCATGGGCGCGAAGACCTGTCGGCCCTCCGGCACCTGGGCGATGCCCAGCGCCACCCGTCGCGGGCCGGCCACGCGGGTGATGTCGCGCCCGTCGAGCCGGATCGTGCCGGCACTCGCCGGGTGGACGCCGGAGAGGGTGCGCAGCAGCGTGGTCTTGCCGGCTCCGTTGGCGCCGACGATGGCCACCAGCTCGCCCTCGGCCACGTGGAGATCGACGCCGGCCAGCGCCCGGATGCGCCCGTAGTGGGCCTCCAGCCCCTCAACCTCCAGCAGCATGGGCGAACTCCCGTGCGGCCCTGCCGAGATAGGCCTCGATCACCCGGGGATCCTCGCGGATCTCGCGGGCGGTCCCCTCGGCCAGCTTGCGGCCGTGATCGAGGACGATGATGTGGTCGCAGACGTTCATCACCAGCTGCATGTCGTGTTCCACCAGCACCACCGTCACCCCGTCCTCCGCCTCCACGGCGGCGATCAGTTCGGCGATCTCCCGGGTCTCCGCCTCGTTGCAGCCGGCCGCCGGCTCGTCCAGCAGCAGCAGCCGCGGCTCGGCGGCCAGCGCCCGGGCGATCTCGAGGCGCTTGAGGGCGCCGTAGGGGAGGCTGTCGGCGGGGCGGTGACGCCAGTCGGCGAGGCCCACCCGCGCCAGCAGATGTTCGGCGAAGTCGCGGGCCGCCGCCTCGCTGCGGCGGAAGCGCGGGGTGCGGAAGAGGGCGCCGAGGGCGCCGCGGTAGAGGTGGAGGTGGCGCCCCACCAGCACGTTCTCCAGCACCGTCATGTTGAAGAAGACGCGCAGGTTCTGGAAGGTGCGGGAGATGCCGAGGCGGGCGAGCGCCTCCGGCGGCCGGCCCGCCACGTTCTCGCCGTGGAAGAGGATCTCGCCGGCGGTGGGCCGCAGCACGCCGGTGACGAGGTTGAAGAGGGTGGTCTTGCCGGCGCCGTTGGGGCCGATGATGGCGTGCACGCCGCGCTCGGGGATGGTGAAGTCGACCCCGTCCACCGCCCGCACGCCGCCGAAGTGACAGACGAGGCCGCGCACCTCCAGCATGGCTCAGCCTCCGCTGCGGGCGCAACGCGTGGCCAGCGTCGGCACGAGACCACGCGGCAGGAAGATCATGGTGGCCATCATCACCGCCCCCAGCAGCACGTGTTCGTAGTCGTGGAAGACGGTGAGGAACTGGGGCAGGGCGGTGAGCAGGGCGGCGCCGACGATGGCCCCGAAGGTGGAGGCCATGCCGCCCAGCACCACCATGGTGACGAACTGGATGGAGCGCAGGAAGCCGGCCTCGTCCGGCGTGAGCCAGCCGGCGAAATGGGCGTAGAGGGAGCCGGCGTAGGAGGCGATCACCGCCGAGAGGACGAAGACCATCACCTTGTAGGCGGTGGTGTCGACGCCGCAGACCCGGGCCGCGATCTCGGCGCCGTGCACCGCCCTGAGCGCCCGTCCGATGGGGCTGTCCACGAGATTGAGGGAGAGCCAGGTCACCGCCAGCAGCGACACCGCCACGGTGGCGTACCAGGCGAGGGGACCGGTCAGCTCGAGGCCCGCCACCGTGAAGGGATCCACCGGCATGCCGTCGGGGCCGCCGGTGAGCTCCACCTCCTGGGAGAGGACGATGGAGACGATGATGCCGAGGCCGAGGGTGGCCATGGCCAGATAGTGGCCGCGCAGGGCCAGGATGGGACGGGCGACGGCGAAGGCGAGGAGTCCCGAGAGGGCCATGCCGGCGAGCATGGCGAGGAGCGGCGGCCAGCCCTCGTTGGTGACGAGGATGGCCGAGGCGTAGGCGCCGATGCCGAAGAAGCCGGCATGGCCGAGGCTGATCTGGCCCGCATAGCCGATCAGGAGGTTGAGGCCGACGCAGACGATGGCGGCGATGCCCACATTGGTGAGCACGTCGAGGGCATAGGTGCCGGGAAGCGCGAGGGGCAGCAGCACCAGCACCGCCGCCAGCACGGCGAGGCCGAGATGGCGGGAGGAGGGGAGGCGCATGGGGGTCACACCCGTTCGATGGTCTTCGCGCCGAACAGACCGCTCGGGCGCAGCACCAGGACCAGCAGGATGATGACGAAGGCGATGGCGTCCTTGTAGGCCGAGGAAAGATAGCCGGCGGCCAGGGACTCGGCGAGGCCCACCACGAGCCCGCCGACCATGGCCCCCGGACCGGAGCCGAGACCGCCCACGATGGCGGCGGCGAAGCCCTTGAGGCCGAGCATGGTGCCCACCTGGAAGTGGGTGGGCGCGAGGGGCGTGACCAGCACGCCGGCGAGGGCGCCCAGGGCCCCGGCCAGGGCAAAGCTCACCAGCACCACCCGCCGCGGGTCCACCCCCACCAGCTCGGCGGCGAGGGGGTTGAAGGCGGCGGCGAGCATGGCCTTGCCTTGCAGCGTGCGGGTGAAGAACAGCCACAGCGCCAGCGCCACCGCCGCCGTCACTCCGAAGATCCAGAGCGACTGGGGAGCGAGGGTGGCGCCCAGGATCCGGAGGGGTTCCTCGCCGGAGATGGGCGGCAGGCCGTGGAAGTTGCGGTCGAAGACCACGCCGGCGAGCCCCTTGAGGAGGATGGAGGCGCCGATGGTGACGATGATGAGCCCGACGGCGGTGGCCCCGCGCGCGGGCGCCACCCCGAAGAGGTAGAGGGCCACGCCGACGGCGGCGGCGGCGAGGATCGCCAGCAGCGCCGCCAGCGGCAGCGGCACGCCGGCCGCGAAGACGAAGACGGTGGCGAGCCCGCCCAGCATCACGAACTCGCCCTGGGCGAAGTTGATCAGGTGCGAGGCGTTGTAGATCAGCGAGAAGCCCAGCGCGATCAGCGCGTAGATGGCGCCGACGGTGAGCCCGGCCAGCAGGAACTGCACGAAGGTGGCACTCATCGGCCCGACGGTCCCTTCCCCGACGCGCGGGCGGCTAGCACGCGCACCGCCCCGTGCCAACCGACCCGGAACGGAAAGTTTCAAACGAAACCGAATCTGAAGCGTCGCCGCGCGGCGGCAAGTCCCGACCGCCGGCGCCTGCCGGCCGCATCGTTGGAAGCCGGCAACACTCGGGGGCGGCCGCCGGGCGTGGTGGACCGGTGCCTTGATCTCGGCCGCGGGGCCGCGCGATATGCGGGACGGACGGGGCGACCGCGGCGGTCGTCCCCGCGGCGGATAGCGGTGCGGATGTCGCAGGACCCGAGACGAGGGGACGAGGGATGACCAGGCGCACGGGATGGTTGGCGGCCGGCCTCGCCACGCTGGTGCTGGCCGCCTGCGCTCCGGTGCAGAAGGTGGAGCCGGTGGCGCAGGACTACATCGACCTGATGCTGTTCGACCGCACCGACGTCCGGGCGATGCAGCCCAACGGCCCCGCCTTCGTCCAGGCGCTCAGGGCGGGCTATCTGCCCCTCGCCGACGTCGAGTATGGTGAGAGCGACTTCCGCGATTCGCTGCACTTCCTGAGGAAGGGCATCGCCGCCGCCGAGGGTGTCAACGTCCAGCCGGACATGCCGGCACGCTATCCGGGGCGGCTCACGGCCGATGCGCTCGGGGGCTTCGAGCAGGCCCGCGCCCGTCTACTGGAGGCCTTCGAGCGCGACGCCCGCAGACTCGCCCCGCTGGCCGCCGCCCGCGCGCAGGTGGCCTACGACTGCTGGCTCGAGAACGCGGCCGAGGGGGATGCGGCCGACGCCGACGCCTGCGCGCAGGCCTTCGAGACCGCCATGGCCGAGATCGACCGCGCCCTCGCCGCCGGCATCGAGAACGTCTACATCGTCTTCTTCCCCTTCGACAGCGCCGAGATCACGCCGGCGGCGCGGCGGGTGCTGGAGGAGGTGGCGCAGCGCGTCCGGGCGGGCGAGGCGGTGCGTCTGGAGCTCGCCGGCCATGCCGACCGTGCCGGTCCGAAGCCGTACAACGACCGTCTCTCCAAGCGGCGCGCCGAGGCGGTGGCGAAGATGCTGCGGGAGCTGGGCGTGCCGGCCGACGCCATGACCCTGCGCTGGTACGGCGAGACCCGGCCGCGGGTGCCGACCCCCGACGACGTGCCCGAGCCGCAGAACCGGCGGGTGGAGATCACCCTCGGCTAGAAGGGGCCGGACGGTCCGGGGCAGGAACAGGCGGGGCCCGGTGGCGTCACCGGGCCCCTTCCGTCGGCCCGCCGGAGCGGGGCGGATCCGGGGGCTCAGCCCCCGGTGCCGGAGACCAGCTTCTTCTCCGCCAGCCACGGCATCATGGCGCGCAGCTTCTCGCCCACCGCCTCGATGGGATGCTCGGCCTCGAGACGCCGCAGCGTCTTGAAGCGGGTCTGCCCGGCCCGGTTCTCCAGCACCCATTCGCGGGCGAAGCTGCCGTCCTGGATCTCCTTCAGGATCCGCCGCATCTCGGCCCGTGCTCGCTCGTCGATCACCCGCGGCCCGCGGGTGTAGTCGCCGTACTCGGCGGTGTTGCTGATGGAGTAGCGCATGTTGGCGAGACCGCCCTCGTAGATGAGATCGACGATCAGTTTCACCTCGTGGACGCACTCGAAATAGGCCATCTCGGGCGGATAGCCGGCCTCCACCAGCGTCTCGTAGCCCGCCTTGATGAGGGCGGTGAGGCCGCCGCACAGCACCACCTGCTCGCCGAACAGGTCCGTCTCCACCTCGTCGCGGAAGGTGGTCTCGATGATGCCGGCGCGGCCGCCACCGATGGCCGCGGCGTAGGAGAGGGCGAGGTCGTGGGCACCGCCGGTGGCGTCCTGGTGGACGGCGAGCAGGCAGGGCACGCCCGCCCCGCGCAGATATTCCGAGCGCACCAGATGGCCCGGTCCCTTGGGCGCCACCATCGTCACGTCCAGGTCCGGGCGCGGCTCGATGAGGCGGTAGTGGATGTTGAAGCCGTGGGCGAACATCAGCGCCGCGTTCTCCCGCAGGTGCGGCGCCAGCTCCTCGCGATAGAGGTCGGCCTGCAGCTCGTCCGGCACCAGCACCATCACCACGTCGGCCCAGGCCGCCGCCTCCGCCGGCGTCAACACGCGGAAGCCCGCCTCCTCGGCCCTGGCCCGCGAGCGCGAGCCCGGCCGCAGCGCCACCACCACCTCGGCGACGCCGGAATCCCGCAGATTGTTGGCATGGCCGTAGCCCTGGCTGCCGTAGCCGACCACCGCCACCCGGCGGCCCTTGATCAACTCGAGATCGGCATCGGCGTCGTAGTAGACCCTCATCCCTGCTTCTCCCCCCGTTGGCGGACGCGACCGCCGTCCTCCTCGTCGCGCAGGTCCAGCACCGTCTCGCCGCGGGCGATGGCCACCACCCCGGCACGGCTGATCTCCACCGGCTGGACCAGTTCGATGAAGGCGTCGATGTCGTCGGAACGGCCGGTCATCTCGAAGACGAGACCGCCGGGCGTGCTGTCCACCAGCCGCGCGTGCATGAAGTCGGCGATGCGCAGCGCCTGCACCAGCCGCTCGCGGTCGCCCAGCACCTTGACCAGCGCCAGCTCCCGCTCCACCGCTCGCCCCTCGACGGTGAGGTCCTGCACCTCGTGGACCGGCACCAGCTTGGCCAGCAGCGCCTTGATCTGCTCGATCACCTGGGCGGTGCCGGTGGTGACGATGTTGATGCGGGAGAGCCGGCGGACGTGGTCCACCTCGGCCACGGTGAGGCTCTCGATGTTGTAGCCGCGCCCCGAGAAGAGACCGATCACCCGCGCCAGCACGCCGGGTTCGTTGTCCACCAGCACGCAGATGGTGTGGCGGCGCTCCTCCGGATCGAATGCCGTCATCGTCGCGTCCGTCTCAGACCAGCACCATGCCCTCCTCGGAGATCGGCCGGTCCCCGCCGTCCTCCTCGGGGCTCAGGATGATCTCGTTGTGGGCGGCGCCGCCCGGGATCATGGGATAGACGTTCTCGTGGGGATCGATGAGCACCTCGACGATGACGAGCCCGTCGTGGTCGAGCATGGCGGCGATGGCGGCATCGAGATCGCGCGCCCGCTCCACCCGCAGGCCGCGGGCGCCGAAGGCGTCGGCCAGTTTCACGAAGTCCGGCAGGGCGTCCATGTAGGACTCCGCCCGCCGGCTGCCGTGGAACAGGTCCTGCCACTGGCGCACCATGCCCATCCATCGGTTGTTGAGCAGGAAGACCTTGACCGGAAGCCGGTACTGGATGGCCGTCGACAGTTCCTGCATGTTCATCACCCAGGACGCGTCGCCGGTGATGTTGATCACCAGCCGGTCGGGATGGGCGATCTGGGCGCCGAGGGCGGCGGGGAAGCCGTAGCCCATGGTGCCGAGGCCGCCGGAGGTGAGCCAGCGCCGCGGCCGCTCCATGGGGAAATGCTGGGCCGCCCACATCTGGTGCTGACCCACGTCGGTGGTGACGATGGGATCGCGATCCTTCACCGCCTCCCACAGGCGGCGGATGGCGTACTGAGGCTTGATGAGCTCGCCGTTCTGGCGGAAGCGCAGCGAGTCCACCGCCCGCCAGCGCTGGATCTGATCCCACCAGGGACGGATGCGGTCGCGGTCCGCCCGATGCGCCCGCCGCCGCCAGCCCTCCAGCATGGCCTCGAGGGCGCGTTCGGCGTCGGCGACGATGGCCACGTCCACCGGCACGTTCTTGTTGATGGAGGAGGGGTCGATGTCGACGTGGATCTTGCGGCTGCGGGGCGAGAAGCCGTCGAGCCGGCCCGTCACCCGGTCGTCGAAACGGGCGCCGATGCAGATCATCACGTCGCAGTCGTGCATGGCCATGTTGGCCTCGTAGGTGCCGTGCATGCCGACCATGCCGAGGAACTGCGGATCGCTCGCCGGATAGGCGCCCAGGCCCATGAGGGTGAGGGTGATGGGATAGCCGGTGGCGCGCACCAGCTCCACCAGCAGTTCGCAGGCGAGCGGACCGGAATTGACGAGACCGCCCCCCACGTAGAAGACGGGCCGTTCGGCGGCGGCCATCAGGTCCAAGGCCGCCTCGATGCGGTCGGGATCGGGATCGCGCCGGGGGCGGTAGCGGTGGAGCGGCACCTCGCGGACGCCGCGCCAGGGCGCCTCACCCATGAGGATGTTCTTGGGCAGGTCCACCACCACCGGGCCGGGCCGGCCGCTGCGGGCCACGTGGAAGGCCTCGTGGAGCACCGGCGCCAGATCCTCCGGTCGCTTGACCAGATAGTTGTGCTTGGTGCAGGGGCGGGTGATGCCGACGGTGTCCGCCTCCTGGAAGGCGTCGTTGCCGATCATGTGGGTGGGGACCTGGCCGGTGAGACACACCACCGGCACGCTGTCCATGAGTGCGTCGGTGAGGCCGGTCACCGTGTTGGTGGCGCCGGGACCGGAGGTCACCAGCACCACGCCCACCCGGCCGGTGGACCGCGCATAGCCCTCGGCCGCGTGCACCGCCGCCTGCTCGTGGCGGACGAGGACGTGATGGATGGCGTTCTGCTTGAAGAGCTCGTCGTAGAGGGGCAGGACCGCGCCGCCCGGATAGCCGAAGATCACCTCGACCCCCTGCTCGATCAGGGCGCGGACCACGACCTGCGCGCCGGTCAGCGGTTCGCTCGGGGTCTCGGTGGTGGCACGATCTCGGGACATGGTGCGCCTCCCATCACGCACGCGCGCCACGGCAGCGATACCGGGGGACTGCCGGCGGCCGCCTCTCCGCCGGGACGGGCAAGCTAGCGGTGCGCTGCAGCACGGTCAATCGCACGACGGGGCGACACGAGGCCTCACTCGGGCGACTCCAGCCCGTGGCGGGCGAGAGCCTCGCGCTGGCGACGGCGCAGACGCTCCACATCGAAGTCGCGGATCAGCTCCAGATAGATCCGGTGCCAGTTCACCCTCGCCCGCAACCGCAGGAAGACGGCGCCGAGGCCGATGGCGGCGCGGTCCATGTAGACGAACTCCCTGGGCGGGGCGACGCCGCCGAGTTCCGCGAGCCGCCGCCGCACCCGGATCACCACCTCGCGCCCGTGGTGGATGCTGCCGGTCTCGTCGATCAGCCGCGGACGGTCGTCCATGAGGGGGCCGTAGAGATAGGCGGCCCAGTCGTTGAGCACGTCCATGAGGTCGTCCGACAGCTCCCGGAAACCCCACAGCCGGTAGGCCCGGCGCGCCCGTTCGCGGTCGCCCGTCGCCAGCGCCCGGTAGAGCTCGATCACGCCCTCCACGAACGCGGGCGGGAAGATGCGCACGCAGCCGAAATCCAGCAGATCGAGGGTGCCGTCGGCGGCGACGGTGTAGTTGCCGGGATGGGGATCGCCGTGGACCACCCCATAGTCGTAGAAGGGCCGGTACCAGGCGCGGAACAGGCGGGCCGCGAGATCGTCGCGCACCGCCTGCGGTGCGTCGGTGAAGTCGAGGAGCGGGCGGCCCTCCAGCCACTCCATCACCAGCAGCCGGCGGGTGGTGAGCTCGAACACCGGCGCCGGCACCCGCACCCGCGGCTCGGCCGCCAGCATCTCGCGATAGAGGGCCATGTGACGGGCCTCGCGCCGATAGTCGAGCTCCTCCCGGAGCCGCGCCGCCACCTCCTCGTAGACGTGGCGCGGGTCGATGGCCCGCTCGGTCAGACGGTAGACCCCGAGCAGCAGCCGCAACTGGGCGAGATCGGCCTCCACCGCCGCCTGCATGTCCGGATACTGCAGCTTGCAGGCCACCTCTCGTCCGTCCCGGAGGCGGGCCCGGTGCACCTGTCCCAGCGAGGCGGCGGCGGCCGGCGTCTCGTCGAACCAGTCGAAGTGGCGGCGCCAGTCGGGGCCGAGCTCGGCGGCCATGCGCCGGCGCACCAGCGGCCGGCCCATGGGCGGGGCCCGCGACTGCAGCTCGGCGAAGGCGGCGGCGTAGTCCTCGGGCAGCGCCTCGGGGATGGTGGCCAGCATCTGCGCCACCTTGACCAGCGGCCCGCGCAGCTCGCCCAGGACCTCCTTGAGCTCGCGGGCGTGGGCGACGGTGTCCAGGCGGCGGCCGGCGAGGCGGGTGGCGGCGAGCTTCGCCGCCTGGCCGGCGAGGGTTCCGGACACCCGGGCATAGCGTCCGAGACGGGCCGCGAGGCGACCCTCGCGGTCGCGCCCGGGCGGGCCGCCGCCTTCCCGTGTCGCGCCGCTCACCCCACCTCCAGCTCCCGCTCGAGGGCATCGATGCGCGCCTCGGTGACGGCGAGCCCGCGCCGCCAGAAGTCGGGATCGCGGGCGTCCAGCCCGAAGGGGGCGAGGAGTTCGTCGTGGCGGAGCGTCCCGCCGGCCTCCAGGAGCGCCAGATACTTCTCCGGAAAGCCCTCCGGTTCCCGCCGCCACAGATCGTAGAGTGCCTTCACCAGACAGTCGCCGAAGGCGTAGGCGTAGACATAGAAGGGCACGTGGACGAAATGGGGGATGTAGCTCCACCACACCGCATAGTCCGCATCGAGATCGAAGGCCGGTCCCAGGCTCTCGCGCTGGATGGACAGCCAGATCTCCCCCAACTCCTCCGCCGACAGCTCGCCGTGGCGGCGCCGTTCGTGGACCTCCGTCTCGAACAGGCAGAAGGCGATCTGCCGTACCACGGTGTTGAGATCGTCCTCGATGGCACCGGCCAGGAGGGCGCGGCGGGCGGCGGGATCCGGCTCGTCGGCCAGAAGGCGGTCGAGGACCAGCTGTTCGCCGAAGACCGAGGCGGTCTCGGCGAGGGTGAGGGGCGTGGCCGACATGAGAAAGCCGCGGCGCCGGGCGAGGGTCTGGTGGACGGCGTGGCCCAGCTCGTGGGCGAGGGTGAGGACGTCCCGCACCCGCCCGCGCCAGTTCACCAGCACGTAGGGATGGACCGAGGGAACGGTGGGATGGCAGAAGGCGCCGGCGTCCTTGCCCGGACGGACCGCGGCGTCGATCCAGCCGCGGGCGAAGAAGGGCTCCAGGATCTCCCGCATCACCGGCGCGAAGGCGCCGAAGGCCTCCAGCACCAGATCGCGGGCCTCGGCGAAGCTCCACCGGCGCTCCGGCCGGTCCGGCAGCGGCGCGTTGCGGTCGTAGTGGGCGAGCCGTTCGAGCCCCAGCAGCCGCGCCTTGATGCGGTAGTAGCGGTGGGAGAGGCGCGGCCAGGCCTCGCGCACCGCCGCCACCAGCGCGTCCACCACCTCGTCCTCCACCTCGTTGGCGAGGTTGCGGCTGGAGATGGGCCGCGGGAAGCCGCGCCAGCGGTCCTCGATCTCCTTGTCCTTGGCGAGGGTGTTGGTGATGCGGACGAAGAGGTCGATGCGCCCGGCCAGCACCGTCGAGATCGCCTCGGCCACCCGCCGCCGCAGTTCCCGGTCCGGCTCCTGCAGCAGATCGAAGGCCTCGGCCGCGGTCAGCTCGCGCCCGTCCACGGGAAAGCGCAGCGCCGCCGTCGTCTCGTCGAACAGGCGCACCCAGGCGCCGCGGCCGGTGAGGTCCTTCTCCCGGAGGATGCGTTCCACCTCGTCGGCGAGCTGATGGGGACGGAAGGCCCGCACCCGCCGCAGCCAGGGCCGGTAACGGGCCAGCGCCGGCGACGCGGTCAGCAGCGCCTCGATGCGGTCGTCCTCGATGCGGTTGATCTCGAGGGTGACGAACAGCAGCCGGTTGGCGATCTCGGTGGTGCGCTCGCGGATGCGCTGGTGGAAGCGGGCCACGTGGCCGTCGTCGCGGTGGACGGCGAAGAGGAGCTGGGCGTAGCTGCCCACCCGGGCGAGTCGCTCGCTCACCGCCTCGAAGGCGGCGACGAGGGCGGCGAGGGCGTCGCCGTCGAGGCCGGCCACCCGTCCGCGATGCTGGCGCTCCAGCGCCTCGGCCTCGCGCGCGGCCGCATCCAGGTCCGCCTCGATGCGCGGATCGTCGGGTCCGGCATAGAGGTCCGAGAGGTCCCAGCGCGGCAGCTCATGCTCCTCCAGGACGATGGCGGCGCCGGTTCCCGTCGCGTAGGCGGTCACCCTCATGTCTTCTCCTCCGTCGTGGGCTCGACTATAGGAACGCGGGTCGCGGGCGCCCCGGCGGGCTGCGACGCCGGATCGGACCATCGGCTGCGGGAACGAGAATGGCGCTTCCCGATCTGGGATCCAGTCTGCTCGAGGTCTTCCGCCGCTCCTGCCGGCGCCGGGGCGAGGCCCCGCTGTTCCTGGCCAAGCGGGACGGGAGGTGGAAGGCCTGGAGCTGGCGGCGGGTCGACGCGGAGTCGGCGGCCCTCGCCCGCTTCCTCGCCGCCCGCGGGGTGGCGCCCGGCGACCGAGTGCTGCTGCTGGCCGAGAACCGGCCGGAGTGGGGCATCGCCGATCTCGCCGTCATGCGGGCCGGTGCCGTCACCGTGCCGGCCTACACCACCCACACCTCCGCCGATCTCGCCTATCTGCTGGACCACAGCGAGGCGGTGGCGGTGATCTGCTCCACCCGGGCGCTGGCCCGCCGGCTGCTGCCGGCCCTCGCGGAGGCCCCGGCGGTCCACACCGCCGTCTTCCTGGAGCCGCCGGACGGCGAGCCGTCCGCCCGGGTGCGGGCCGTCACCTGGACGGAAGCGCTGGCCGAGGGAGAGCGCGCACCGGCGGTGGACGCCACCGACACGGCCGGTCCCGACCATCTCGCCTGCTTCATCTACACCTCCGGCACCGGCGGCCGGCCCAAGGGGGTGATGCTCACCCACGGCAACATTCTCGCCAATGTGGGCGGTGCCGTCCGCCTGCTGGAACGGGTGGGGCTGGGCGAGGAGGTCTTCCTCTCCTTCCTGCCCCTCTCCCACGCCTACGAGCACACCGCCGGCCTCTGGCTGCCCGTGGCCATCGGCGCCCGTATCCACTACGCCGAGAGCATGGAGGCGCTGGCCTCGAACTTCCTGGAGGTGCGGCCCACCATCGTCACCTGTGTCCCGCGGCTGTTCGAGGTCATGCATCAGCGCATCCGCCGCCAGGTGGCGCGCCGGGGCGGGCTCGCGGCCCGCCTGTTCGAACGGGCGGTGGAGATCGGCCGGCGGCGCTACGAGGGACGTCCCCTCTCCCTCGGCGAGCGGCTGCTGGATCCGCTGCTGGAGCGGCTGGTGCGGGAGAAGGTGCGGGCGCGGTTCGGCGGCCGGCTCAAGGCGCTGGTCTCGGGCGGTGCGCCCCTCTCCTACGAGGTGGGGGTCTTCTTCGTGGCCCTGGGACTGCCGCTCCTCCAGGGCTACGGCCAGACGGAGGCGGCGCCGGTCATTTCCTGCAATCCGCCCGGCGCCTGTCGCATCGACACGGTGGGCCCGCCCCTCGAGGGAGTGGAGGTGCGCATCGCCGGCGACGGCGAGATCCTGGTCCGCGGCCCCAATGTGATGCGGGGCTATTTCAAGGACGAGGTGGCCACCGCCCGCGCCCTCGAAGGGGGCTGGCTGCACACCGGCGACGTGGGCGAGCTGGATGCGGACGGCTATCTGCGCATCACGGACCGCAAGAAGGACATCATCGTCAACTCCGGCGGCGACAACATCGCTCCTCAGAAGGTGGAGGCCACCCTCTGCTTCGAGCCGGAGATCGCCCAGGCGGTGGTCTACGGCGACCGCAGGCCCTATCTGGTGGCCCTGATCGTGCCGGATCCGGAATTCGTCGCCGCCTGGGCACGCCGCCGGGGCATGGCGCCGGAGCCCGAGCGGGTGGTGCTGGAGGCGGCCTTCCACCGCGCCATGGCCGAAGCGGTGGAGCGGGCCAACCGTCGCCTCTCCGCCGTCGAGCGGGTGCGCCGCTTCGACCTGCTGCCGCAGCCCTTCACCATCGACAACGGCTTCATGACCCCCACCCTCAAGATCCGTCGGCAACGGGTCTTCGAACGCTACCGCGAGCACTTCGAGCGGCTCTACGAACCCCGCACGGCCACCGGCTAGGCGCGGGAGGTCCCGCGGTCGCCGCCCTCCGCCGACAACGGGACGGCGGGACGGGGCCTCGCGAGACCGTGGGCCCGCGCCTCGTCGAGGATGGGATAGGCGATGGCGGTGACGTGGCCGTTGATGCGCTTGAGGTCGCGGATCACGTCCAGATGGAGGGCGGTGGTCTGGACGGTGTCGGGCAGACCCAGCTCCAGCCGCCGCAGATGGTGGCGCCAGGCGCGCCGCTCCAGCTCGCGGATCTCCGCCTTGCTCTCCACCAGCCGGCGGGCGAGTTCGGCGTCGCGATTGGTGAAGAGGGCCAGGGCCAGATCGAAATGCTCCAGCACCCGCTGGTGCATGGTGCGGAGTTCCTCGAAGCCCTGTGGAGAGAAGCTCAGGTTCTCGCGTGTCTTCTTCTCGGCCGTCTCCATGAGGTTGAGATCGACGATGTCGCCGATGTGTTCCATGTTGGTGACGAACACCAGGATCTCCTGATAGCGGCGACTCTCCTCCTCGTCCAGTTCCTGACGGGAAATCTTCATCAGGTAGAATTTGATTGCCTCGTGGAGGCCGTCGAGCACGTCGTCGCGGGCCCGGATCCGCCGGATCAGGTCGAGGTCGTTGCGGGCGAGGGCCTCGAGGCTCTCGGCCAGCATCTCGCGGGCCACGTCGCCCATGCGCAGCGCCTCGCGGGCGGCCGCCGCCAGCGCCACCCGCGGCACCTCCAGCGCCTCCGGATCGAGATAACGGGGGGCTGCGGGATCCGCCCGCGGCGCCGGGGCCGGCAGCAGCCTTTCCAGCAGCCGCGCGAGGGGGCCGAGCAGGAGGAGGCCCGTGGCCGCCACGGCGAGGTTGAAGGCGGTGTGGAAGTCGAGCAGGCGGCGGCCGGGGTCCGCCTCGAGACCCGCCAGCACCGGCGCGATGCGCGGCAGCAGCCCCAGCAGCGCCACCGCCGCGAGCCCGCGCAACAGCAGATTGGCCACCACCGCCCGCCGCGCCGCCGGATGGCTGGTGGCGGTCAGCACCAGCGCCGGCAGGCCGGCGCCGAGATTGGCCCCGAGCACGAAGGCGAGGGCCGTGGGATCGTCGAACAGGCCGTGGCGGGCGAAGGTGGCGAACAGCAGCACGGCGGCGAGGCTGGAATGGAGCAGCCAGGTGACGGCGGCGGCCAGCAGCAGCACCACGGCGGGATCGCGGGCCACGCCCTCCACCAGCACCCGCACGCCGGCACTCTCCCGCACCGGTGCCGTCGCCTCGCCCAGCCAGCGCAGCGCCAGCAGCACCAGCCCCAGTCCCACGAGGATGCGCCCGAGATGACGGGGGAGCCCCCCGTCGTGGCGCAGATAGAGCACCACGCCGGCGAGCAGCGGCAGCGGCAGCAGGAGATGGAGCCCGCGGGAGAGGAGCTGGGCGGCGAGGGTGGAGCCCACGTCGGCGCCCAGCACCACGGCGACGGCGGCACCGGTGGCGAGCAGGCCGCGGCCGGCCAGCGAGGCCACCAGCAGGGTGGTGGCGGTGGCGCTCTGGAGGGCGAGGGTGACGAAGGCCCCGGTGACCGCCGCCCGCAGGCGCGAGTCGGCGGCCCGCGCCACGAGGCTGCGGAACTGGGCGCCGAGGGCACGCGTCATGCCCGTGCGCACCAGCCGTACCGCCCACAGCAGGAGGGCGGCGGCGGCCGCGATCTCCAGCAGGATGCCCAGCGCCGAGCCGTTCACCGACACGTCTCCGCCCGCTTCCGGAGGCAATATGGACCGACCGCCGCGGCCGGCGACGAGACCGGCTCCGCCGGTGGTGTGCCGACGGGCATGGCGGGGATGTGCCACGAAATTTCCGTGTATTGGAAGGAGAAATCCTTGCCGCCGCGGGTGATCGCGATGTAGTGGAGTCGACTCCCTGGGCTCACGGCGGTGGACCCGTCGGAGCCGGGCCGTCGCCGTCCGGCGCGGCCGATCGCAACGGGGCCACGGGCGGACTCGGGGCGACGGGAGCGGGGGCCGTGACGTGGCAACGACCCTGTGACCGGAGTGGAACCGTGCTCGCCCTCGTGATCGTCGCCTGTCTTTCCGGCCAGCCCGACCTTCCCGGCAACTGCCGCGGATTCGTGCACGCGGAGCGCTGGTCCTCGCCGACGGGCTGTGCCGTCGCCGCCATGCGGGTGGCGCCGGATTTCGAGCGCAGCCATGCCGGCTGGCGCTTCCGGGAGGCCGTGTGCGTGCCGGGCCCGCACCTGCGGCGGGTGCTCGCCCGCCTCAACGGCGAGGACGTCTGAGCCCCTGCCGGGGGCGGCGGCGGGCCGCGTCCGCCATCGGGATCACGCCGCGGCACCGGCGTCGCGCGGTCGCCGCGACGGGCGTCGTCTCCGGCCGCGGACGGCTTCCGGCCGGGAGACCGCGCCCCGACCGACCCGGCGTCGGCCGGTGACGGTGCGGCATCCCCGAGGGGCGGCACGGCGCGGGAAGCCCCCGCACCGCCGCCTCGCTCCCGGGCCGGGGTTCCCCTCGTGGGCCGTCAGGCCCACACTTCGCGGGCACCGCGGCGGCGGGCCCTGGGGCCGTCCCGGCGCACCGCGCCCTCCGGCAGCGGCAGGGTCGGCGCGCCCCGGCCGAACAGCCAGCCCTGGCCGAGATCGGCGCCGAGGGCGGCGAGCCGGGCCGCCTGCTCCTCCCGTTCCACCCGCTCGACGACGGTGCGAAGCCGCAGCCGCCCGCACGCCTCCAGCATGGCCCGCAGCAGCGTCTCCTCGCGGCTTCCCGGCGCGGGATCGGTGAAGGAACCGTCGATCTTGACGAAGTCCACGGGCAGCGCCTGCAGATAGGCGAAGGAGGCCTGACCCACGCCGAAATCGTCGACGCAGATCTCGTGGCCGGCCTCCCGCAGCATCCGCACGGCGGCGGCGAGACGTTCCATGTCGCGGGCGGCGAAGGTCTCGGTCACCTCGAACAGGAGTTGGCGGGGAGCGATCCCGGCCGCGCGCACCCGCCCCAGCATCCGTTCCGCCGTCTCGTGGTCCTGCAGCGAGCGGGCGGAGACGTTGACGGCGACGCGCTGACCGTGGCGGGCGGCGTCCACCGCCCGCAGCTCCTCCAGCACCCGCTCCAGCACCGCGAGGTCGAGCTCGGCCACCAGCCCCACTTCCTCCGCGAGGCCCACGAAATCGACCGGGTCCATGTCCCGCGGCCGCACCAGCGCCTCGTAGTGGTGAACGGTGCGGTCGGCGAGATGGACGATGGGCTGGAAGACGAGATCGAAGGCGCGGCGGCGCAGCGTCCGCCTCAGGACGGCCACGCGCTCGACGGTGGTCTCCATGCGATGCGCGAGCAGGCGGCCGAGATCGCGGGCGTCCTCCGGCAGGGTGCCGGCGGCGAACTGGCGGAGGGCCAGGGCCAGCGCCTCGGCGGTGGTGCGCAGGTCCTCGGCGGGATGCGAGAGATCGAGGGAGCGGGCGTTCAGGCCCACCAGGCCCTCGCCGTCACCGGCCAGCACGTGGCGGAGGTCGTCCAGCACCTCCCCGGTCCGTCCCGGCGCGTGCACCACCGCGTAGTGCCGGGCGTCGATGCGGGCGGCGCCGCCGTCCTCGAGGGCGTGGCCGCGCAGCACCGCCCCCACCTCCTCCCGCACCCGACGCCCGCGATCCTCGTCGAGCCGGTCGATGCCGTCCAGATCCAGCAGGGTGAGCGTGGCCTCCCGGCCGCCGGCGAGGATCGCCCGCAGCCGCTCCAGCAGCACCGGTGCGTCCACGAGCCCGTCGAGGGCGCCGCCGTCGACGGGCGCCAGATCCAGAAAGGCGAGCTGGACGCGGTCGTCGCGCACGGCGGCGCAGGCGCGTACCCGCGCCGTCGTGGTTCCGCCCGCGCCCGTCACCCGCACCGGTCCGGCCCGTCCGTGCCGGCGGGCGCGCGCCACCAGATGCCGCAAAAGCGGTCGCTCCGGCTCGCGCACCAGTTCCTCCACCGGTCGGCCCCGCAGGGCCTCCGGCTCCGCGCCGGTGAAGGTGCGCACGGCGCCGGTCAGGAAGGTGATGCGGCCGCGGGCGTCGCATTCGGCGAACAGGTCGCCGGCAGCGAACATGAAGCCGACCAGACGATCGCGCGAAGGGCGTTCGCTCGACACGGGGACGATCCGGACCCGACCGTCCGGCAGTCTGCCCCATGTTCGTCGACGAAACGTTAACACCCGAAACGGCGACGCCCCGGGCAAGGCCCGGGGCGTCCCGTCCGATGGGGACGGGATCCGGCGTCAGCCGACGAGCCGGAGATTGTCCGCCGCGGACTTGCCGTTGCGGCCGCGCACCAGATCGTACTGGACGCGCTGACCCTCGTGCAGCGTGTCCATGCCGGCGCGCTCGACGGCGGAGATGTGGACGAAGGCGTCGGGACCCCCCTGATCGGGGGTGATGAAGCCGTAGCCCTTCGTCGCGTTGAACCACTTCACGGTACCGGTGTGCAAGGTCCTGTTCCTCGGTGGATGTGGTGTCACACCGGACACCCGTCCGGTGCGAGGCGCGGTCGGCTCGTCGGGGAGTGACTCGGAGCGAGACTTCCGGGCGAGGACGTCGTGCCTGGGGCAGAGGTGGGGCACCGTGCGGCGGGAACAAGGGGCGGTCGTCGTTTTTCCGGGGATGGCCCGTGCGGTTGCCGGTCGCCCCGCGACGTCCTACCCTCGACGCGGACCCCCACATCGACGCGGATCCATCCCATGGCGCTGGACAGGGAGACGGTGGCGCGCATCGCCCGGCTCGCGCGCATCGCGGTCCCGGAGGAGGAGCTGGACGGGCTCACCGGCGAGCTCGCGCGCATCCTCGAGTGGATCGACCAGCTGCAGGAGGTGGACACCGAGGAGGTGGAGCCGATGCGGCGGGTGATGGACATCACCCCCCATCTGCGCGCGGACGAGGTGACCGACGGCGACTGCCGCGAGGCGATCCTGAAGAACGCCCCCAAGCGCTTCGACGGCTATTTCGTGGTGCCGAAGGTGGTGGAATGAGCGGGCGGGAACTGGTGGAGCTCACCCTCGCCGAGGCGCGCCGCCGTCTCGCGGCCCGCGAGATCTCGGCGCGGCAGCTGGTGGAGGCCCATCTGGAAGCGATGGCGCGGCACCGCGCCCTCAACGCCTTCGTCACCGAGACGCCGGACCGGGCGCTGGAGATGGCCGCCGAGTCCGACCGGCGGCTCGCCGCCGGCGAGGCCCGGCCCCTCGAGGGCATTCCCCTCGCCGTCAAGGATCTCTTCTGCACCGCGGACGTCCGCACCACCGCCGGCTCGCGGATCCTCCACGACTTCGTGCCGCCCTACGAGAGCACCGTCACCCGTCGGCTGTGGGAGGCGGGGGCGGTGCTGCTGGGCAAGACCAATCTCGACGAGTTCGCCATGGGTTCGGCCAATGTGACCAGCTGGTTCGGGCCGGTGGTGAACCCGTGGACGCCGCCCGGCGAGGAACCTGGGCGGGTGCCCGGCGGCAGCTCCGGTGGCTCGGCGGCGGCGGTGGCGGCCCGCCTCTGTCTCGGGGCCACCGGCACCGACACCGGCGGTTCGATCCGCCAGCCCGCCGCCTTCTGCGGCATCGTCGGCCTCAAGCCCACCTACGGCCGCTGTTCGCGCTGGGGCATCGTCGCCTTCGCGAGCTCCCTCGACCAGGCCGGTCCCATGGCGCGCACCGTCGAGGACTGCGCCATCCTGCTCGAGACCATGGCCGGCTACGATCCGCGCGATTCCACCAGTGCCGACGTGCCGGTGGAGCCCTGGTCGCGGCGTCTCGACGCGGGGATCCGGGGACTCCGCGTCGGCGTGCCACGGGAATACCGCATCGACGGCATGCCGGAGGCCGTCGAACGGCTGTGGGCGGCCGGCGCCGACTGGCTGCGGGCGCGGGGCGCGGAGGTGGTGGAGATCTCCCTGCCCCACACCCCCTATGCGCTTCCCACCTACTACATCGTCGCACCGGCGGAGGCCTCCTCCAACCTCGCGCGTTACGACGGCATGCGCTTCGGCCTGCGGGTCGAGGGCCGCGATCTGACCGAGACCTACATGAAGACGCGCGGCGAGGGCTTCGGCCGCGAGGTGCGCCGGCGCATCCTCATCGGCACCTACGCGCTCTCGGCCGGCTACTACGACGCCTACTATCTCAAGGCCCAGAAGGTGCGCCGGAAGATCGCCGACGACTTCCGCGCGGCCTTCGAGACGGTCGATGCCGTCCTCACCCCGGCGGCGCCCGGCGCCGCCTTCCGCATCGGCGAGAGGATGGACGATCCGGTGGCCATGTACCTCAACGACGTCTTCACCGTCCCCGCCTCGCTGGCGGGACTGCCCGCCATCGCCGTGCCCGCGGGGCTGGACGGCGAGGGCCTGCCGCTGGGGCTGCAGGTGATCGGCCGTCCGTGGGACGAGACCACGGTGCTGCGGGTCGCCCACGCCCTGGAGGAGGCGGCGGACTTCCGGGCACGGCCGCCGCGGCTGGTGGAGGATGGGGCATGAGCTGGGTGATCGAGGGCGAGACCGGCGCGTGGGAGCTGGTCTGCGGGCTCGAGATCCACGCCCAGGTGATCTCGAAGGCCAAGCTGTTCTCCGGCGCCTCCACCGAGTTCGGCGCCGAACCCAACACCCGGGTCTCGCCGGTGGACGCCGGCATGCCGGGCATGCTGCCGGTGCTCAACATGTTCTGCGTCGAACAGGCGGTGCGCACCGGCCTCGGTCTGCGGGCGCGGATCAACCTCTTCTCGGTGTTCGAGCGCAAGAACTACTTCTATCCCGATCTGCCCAACGGCTACCAGATCAGCCAGTATGCGCACCCCATCGTCGGCCGCGGGTCCGTCACCATCGAGCTCTCCGACGGGACCACCAAGGAGATCGGCATCACCCGCCTCCATCTCGAGATGGACGCCGGCAAGTCCATCCACGACCGCCTGCCCGACGCCACCCTCATCGACCTCAACCGTTCCGGTGTGGCGCTCATGGAGATCGTCACCGAACCGGACATCCGCGCCCCCGAGGAGGCCGTCGCCTTCATGCGCAAGCTGCGCGCCATCCTGCGCTATCTCGGCACCTGCGACGGCAACATGGAGGAGGGCTCGCTGCGCTGCGACGCCAACGTCTCGGTGCGACGGGTGGGGAGCGCCGAGCTCGGGACCCGCACCGAGATCAAGAACGTCAACTCCATGCGCTTCATCGCCAGGGCCATCGAATACGAGGCGCGCCGGCAGGTGGAGATCCTGGAGTCCGGCGGGGTGGTGGAACAGGAAACCCGCCTGTTCGACGACCGCCGCGGCGTCACCCGCTCCATGCGCACCAAGGAGGAGGCGCACGACTACCGCTACTTCCCGGACCCGGACCTGCTGCCGCTGGAGCTGGATCCCGCCTTCGTGGAGCGCATCCGGGCGAGCCTGCCCGAGCTGCCCGACGAGAAGAAGGCGCGGTTCGTGCGCGAATACGGTCTCTCCGCCTACGACGCCGGCGTGCTGGTGGCGGAACGGGAGGTGGCGGACTGGTTCGAGGCGGCCGCCCGCGGGCGCGACGCCAAGAAGGTGGCCAACTGGATCATCACCGAGCTGTTCGGCGCCCTCAACCGGGCGGGGCTCGACATCGGCCGCTGTCCGATCCGGCCGCAACAGCTGGGCCGGCTGCTGGACCTGGTGGAGGAGGGGAAGCTCTCCGGTCGGCTGGCCAAGGACGTCTTCGCCGTCATGTTCGAGACCGGCCGCGATCCCGACGCCATCGTCGAGGAGCGGGGACTGGTGCAGGTGACGGACGCCGCCGCCCTCGAACCCATCGTGGAGCGGGTGGTGGCCGAGAATCCGCGACAGGTCGAGACCTATCGCAAGAACCCCAAGGTGATCGGCTGGTTCGTCGGACAAGTGATGAAGGCCACGCGCGGCAAGGCCAACCCGCAGCTGGTGCAGGAACTGCTGCGCAAGCACCTGGAGCGGGCCTGAGCCCACCCTTCCGCTCCCTCGTGCGGCCTCCCACATGGTGGGAGAACGGAGCGGGAGGCGTGTGGTGCCGGAACTCCCCGACGTGGCCCTCTTCGCCCGCGTGCTGGAGCGGTCCGGGACGGGCCGGCCCATCGCGGCGGTCGTGGTCCGCGATGCCCGCATCCTCGCCGACATCACGCCGGACCGCCTCGCCGCGGAACTCGGGGGCGATCGGCTGGAGGCGGTGCGGCGCCACGGCAAGCACCTGTTCGCGGCCCGCGCCCGTGGCGGTTTCCTCCGCTTCCACTTCGGCATGACCGGCACCCTCGAACCCTTCGCGGAGACGGAACCGTCCCACGCCCGGCTGGTGCTGCGCTTCGCGACGCCGCCCCATCTCGCCTATGTCGACGTGCGCATGTTGGGCGAGGTGGGGCTGGTGGACGACGCCGACGCCTGGCTCCGGGCCCACCACATCGGTCCCGACGCCCTCGACCCGGCGCTGACCGCCGAGGCCTTCGCCGCCCGGCTCGGCCGTTCGCGTCGGAGCATCAAGGCGGCACTCGTGGACCAGTCGGTGGTGGCGGGCCTCGGCAACGTCTATGCCGACGAGGTGCTGTTCCAGGCCGGGCTCCGGCCCGACGTGCCGGTGGCGGCCCTGGATCGCGGCTGGCGCGAGCGCCTGTTCCGCACCATGCGGACAGTGCTGGAGACGGCGGTGCGGCTGGGCGCGGCCTCCGAGCGCTTCACCGAACGGCTGCCGGAGGACTGGCTCACCCGCGTGCGCGGCCGCCGGGACGCGGCCTGCCCCCGCTGCGGCGGGCCGCTCGCGACCCTGCGCATCGGCGGGCGGACCAGCCGCTACTGTCCCCGCTGTCAGCTCGACCCGCGCGCGGCGAAGGGCTAGTCGCCGTCGGCCCGCACCGCGAAGACGGCGCCCACCTCCACCGGCGCGTCCAGCGGCAGGCTCGGGCAGCCCACGGCGAAGCGGGCATGACGCCCCGCCTCGCCCAGCACCGACACCAGCAGGGTGGAGGCGCCGTCGATCACCTTCGGGTGGTCGGTGAATTCGGGGGCGGAGGCCACGAAGCCCCGCAGCTCCACCACCCGGGCGATCCGGTCCAGATCGCCGAGCGCCGCCTTGACCTGGGCCAGGAGATGGAGCGCGCACAGCCGGGCCGCCTCCACCCCCTCTTCCAGGGTGAGCTCGGCCCCCACCCGGCCCCGCACCCGCAGTTCCCCGTCCTCCAGGGGGAGCTGGCCGGAGACGAACAGCAGCCGGTCGATCCGCACCGCCGGCACATAGGCGGCGACGGGACGGGACGGCGTCGGCAGGGCGAGGCCCATCTCGGCGAGACGGCGTTCGATGCGGCCGGTCACGGCGACGGCCCTCCGTGGGGGATTCCGGCGTTCGATTGCCAGATGCCCCGGAATGCCGCAAGCTGCGGGTGCGAGCCGGCCAAGGGAGAGGGAGGCGCCATGCAGAGCCCCCGCGATCTCGGCTATCGCGCCGTGCCCGAATGGGCCCGCCACGCGCGCTGCTGGATGGCCTGGCCGTGCCGCGAGGAGCTGTGGGGGGAGCGGCTCGCGGCGGCGCGGGAGGCATGGGCGCGGGTGGCCCGCACCATCGCCGACTACGAGCCGGTGACCATGATCGTGCGCCCCGATCTGGTGGCGGAGGCGTCGCTGCTGCTGGGCAAGGGCGTCTCCATCCTGCCCATGCCCCACGACGACTCCTGGACCCGCGACACCGGCCCGGTCTTCCTGGTCGGACCGCGGGGGCGGGCGGGGGTCTGCTTCCGCTTCAACGGCTGGGGCGAACTGTACGAGCCCTATGCCCAGGACGCCCGCATGGCGCATCGCGTGCTCGAGCATCTGGGACTGCCCGCCTTCACCAGCGAGCTGGTGCTGGAGGGCGGAGCCCTGGAGGTGGACGGGGCGGGCACGGCGATGCTGTGCGAGCCGTCGGTGCTGGACCCGGCCCGCAATCCGGGCACCAGCCGTGGCGAGGTGGAGCGGGAGCTGGCCGCCCTCCTGGGCGTCGAGCGCACCATCTGGCTGCCGGCCGGTCTCGTGGACGACGAGACCAAGGGCCATGTGGACAATGTGGCCCGCTTCGTGGCGCCCGGGGTGGTGGTGGTGGCGCGGGATGCGCGCGGGCCCCACCGGCTGGTGCTGGAGGCGGTGCGGGAGGTGTTGGAGGAGACGGTGGACGCCGCGGGACGGAAGCTGGAACTGGTGCCGCTGGACCTGCCGCAGCCGCGGCGGCGCCACGACGGCCGCTGGCTGACGACGAGCTACGTGAACTTCTACTTCGCCGAGGGGGCGGTGCTGGTGCCGGCCTTCGCCGACGCCGCCGACCGGGCGGCCCTGCGCACCTTCGAGCAGCTCTTCCCGGAGCGGGAGGTGGTGCAGGTGGAGCTGGGACCCATCCCCGAGGGTGGCGGCGGTCTCCACTGCATCACCCGCGACGAGCCGGCGGCCGGGGACGGGGCGGGGACGGGGTGAGGGCGGCGGCGCGGCGGGCGACCGCCGCCCGGGCGACGTCCCGGAAGATGCGGGCCGGCAGGGTGCCGCCGGCGAGACCCGGCACCGGCCGGGCGTCGTCGCGACCCACCCAGACGCCGATCAGGAGATCGCCGGCGAAGCCCACCATCCAGCCGTCGCGCCCGCCGGTGCCGGTGCCGGTCTTGGCGCCCACCACGGCACCCGGCACGGCGGCGGCCCGCGCCGTCCCCTCCCGCACCGCCGCCACGAACAGCCGTTCGAGCGCCGCCGCCGTGGCCGGCGTGACCACCCGTGCACCCGGTAGCGGGGCCGTGGCCAGCACCCGGCCGGCGCCGTCGTCCACCCGCACCACCGCGGTGGCGGGAAGGCGCCGGCCCGTCAGCAGCGCCCCCACCGCCCGGGTGAGTTCCAGCGGCGTCACCGGCTGGGTGCCCAGGGCGAGGGAGGGCAGCGGGGCGAGGGGTGCGGTGATGCCGGCCGCGCGGGCGAGGGCGATCACCCGGTCCCGCCCCACCCGCTCCTGCAGGCGCACCGCTGCGGTGTTGAGGGAGAGGGCGAAGGCGCGGGTGAGGGTGACGGGGCCGCGGAAGCGGCCGTCCCAGTTGCGCGGACTCCAGCCCTCCACCGTCACCGGCCGGTCGTCCACCACCGTCGCCGGCGTCATCCCCGCCTCCAGCGCCGCCGCGTAGACGAAGGGTTTGAAGGCGGAGCCGGGGGGACGGGGCATGGCGGTGCGATCACGGGCGCTCCGCCGCGGGTGGCTCACCGCCAGCGCCCTCAGGAGGCCCTGCCGGTCCAGCACCACCACCGCACCCTCGAGACCGGGCCGGACGGCCAGCGCCCGGGCGAGGGCCGCCTCCACCCGGCGCTGGAGCGCGGGGCGGAGCGCGGTGTGAACCACCCGGTCGGCGGTGGGCGGGCCGAGACGGGCGTCCACCTCGCGGGCGGCCCGGTCGAGGAAGTGGCGGGCGAAGGCGGGAACGGGCGCGAGCCGGAGCGGCCGGGCGAGGGCGGCGCGGGCGGCGGCCTCGTCGATGGCGCCGGTCGCCACCATCGCCCGCAGCACCACCCGTGCCCGCGCCCGGGCGGCTTCGGGATCGCGCAGGGGCGAGAGGCGCGCGGGCGCGCGCAGCAGCCCGGCCAGCACCGCCGCTTCCAGGAGGTCGAGATCAGCCGCCGACTTGCCGAAATAGGTGCGGGCCGCCGCCTCCGCCCCCCAGGCGCCGGCGCCGAAATAGACGCGGTCGAGATAGAGCTCGAGGATCTCCTCCTTGGAGAGGGCGAGTTCGAGCCGCACGGCGGCGGCCAGCTCCCGGAGCTTGCGCAGCAGCGTGCGCTCGCCGCCGGTGAACAGGTTCTTGGCGAGCTGCTGGGTGATGGTGCTGCCGCCGGCCACATAGTCGCCCTCCCGGACCACCCGCCACAGGGCCCGCAGCAGACCGCGGGGATCGATCCCGGGATGGCGGAAGAAGTCCCGGTCCTCCACCGCCAGCACCGCCGCCACCAGATAAGGCGAGATCTCGCCCAGCCGCAGATGGGTGGGACCGCGTCCGCCGCGTTCGGCCAGCACGCGGCCGTCGGCGGCGAGGAAGGTGACGCGGGGGAGATCGCGGCCGGCCAGCTCCGCCCGCGGGTCGGGGATGCGCGGCAGACTCAGGAACAGCAGCAGTCCGCCCGCCGCCACGAGACCGGTGAGGAGCGCCGGCAGCGCCAGCAGCGACCGCGTCAGCCGGCGGCGCCAGCGGGCGGGGCGGCCGCCGGGACGGCGCCGCGCCGGCACGCGCCGACGGGTCCGTGTGGTGGACCGCGCGGGGCGACTCGACTTTCGCGTCCGCCTCGCCATGCTCATGCACCACCGCAGACGGGAGGGCGGGGACCATGTCCGAGACGTCCGCGCACGGCGAGGCGCTGCTGCTGCCGGATCCCGACGACCCGCGGCTGACGCGGGCGGTGACCGGCCTCGACCACGAGGGGCGGCGGGTGGAAGCCCACGTCGTTCACGAGCGTCCCCTCACCATCTTCCTCAACGACCAGGAAATCGTCACGGTGATGACCATCGGGGACCATCCCGAGTATCTCGCCCTCGGCTTCCTCCTCAACCAGAACATGCTCCGGCCGGACGACGAGATCACCGGCATCGACCACGACGAGGAGCTGGACGTGGTGGTGGTGCGCACCGCCCGCGCCACCGACTACCAGAAGAAGCTCGAGAAGCGCATCCGCACCTCCGGCTGTGCCCAGGGCACGGTGTTCGGCGATCTCATGGAGCACTTCCACGAGATCCGCCTCGCCGGGGACGCGGTGATCCGCACCTCCTGGCTCTACGCGCTGCTGAGGCGCGTCAACACCACCCCCTCGCTCTATCTCAAGGCCGGCGCCATCCACGGTTGCGCGCTGTGCGTCCGCGACCGGGTGCTGGTCTACATGGAGGACGTCGGCCGCCACAATGCCGTGGACAAGATCGCCGGCTTCATGTTCCGCCACGGCATCCGCCCCGAGGACAAGATCTTCTACACTACCGGCCGTCTCACCTCCGAGATGGTCATCAAGACGGTGCAGATGCGGATCCCCGTTCTCGTCTCGCGCTCTGGCTTCACCGCCTGGGGGGTGGAACTCGCCCGCGAGGCCGGTCTCACCCTGATCGGGCGCGCCCGCGGCCGCCGCTTCCTCGCCCTTTCCGGCGAGCACCGCATCGTCTTCGACGCCCCCCTGTCGGCGGTGGAGGAGCGGGAGGATCCGCGCACCGTGCGCAAGGGCAGTCTGCCGGAGGGAGAGGTGGCGTGAGCGTGCGGGTGCTGGCGGTGGTGCTGGCCGGCGGCCGCGCCCGGCGCATGGGCGGTCGCGACAAGGCGCTCCTGGAGCTGGGCGGCCGGCCGCTGGTGGAACACGTGATCGCCCGTCTGCGCCCGCAGGTGGACGCGCTGATCCTCAACGCCAACGGTGATCCCGGTCGCTTCGCCCGCTTCGGCCTCGAGGTGGTGGCGGATCCGGTGGCGGGCCATCAGGGCCCGCTCGCCGGCATCCTCGCGGCGCTGGACTGGGCACGGCGGCGGGCGCCGGACGTGGGCTGGGTGGTGAGCGCGGCCACCGACACCCCCTTCCTGCCGCTGGACCTGGTGGCGCGCCTGCTGGAGGCGGTCCACCGGGAAGGGACGGCGCTGGCCTGCGCCGCCTCCGGCGGGCGCACCCATCCCGTCTTCGGCCTGTGGCCGGTGGCGCTGTGCGGGGCGCTGCGGACGGCGCTGGTGACGGAGGGGGTGCGCAAGATCGACCTCTTCACCGCCCGCTATCCGCTGTCGGTGGTGGACTGGCCGGCCCGGCCCGCGGATCCCTTCTTCAACGTCAACCGACCCGAGGACCTGGCGCACGCCGCGGCGCGTCTGCGGGCCGGTGGGGATGGAGGCCCGCTCTCGCCAGGGCAGGATCGAGGCGCGTAGGCACGTGTGCGTCGGACGCGTGCGGGGGTGTTCGCTCGTGCCGCTTCCGCTAACGTGATGCCATCGAAGTGCGGCGGGTGAGAGGAGGAAGAGGTCCATGAGTCGGGCGCGATGGTTGCGTGGCGCGGCGGCGGTGGCGCTGCTCGCGGGGCTCGCCGGTTGTGCGGGCGGCGGCTCGGGCGGCGGGGCGGCCGCGCCGTGGCAGGGGCTGTTCAACGTCCCCAACATCTACGTGAGGAACGGCGCCACCACCCAGGACGACGTCCGGGTGCCGCGGGCGGTGGTGTTCGGCGACAGCTACTCGGTGCAGGATCCCCAGACTCCCTTTCCCTTCCGCCAGTGGAACGAGCAGGCGCTCCGAAGCGGTCTCTTCGCCAGCATGAGCAATTACGCGGTGGGCGGTGCGGAGGCGAGTTCCACCCCGCGCAGCGGCCGCTCCCTCGAACAGCAGGTGGACGCCTTCCTGCAGCGCGACCGCTACTCGGGCCGCGAGCTCACCCTCGTGTTCATCGGATTCAACGACATCCGCCTCGCCCGCAGCATCGCGGAGATGGACGCGGCCGAGGCCGACGCGCAGGTGCAGTTCGAGCGTCTCAGGGCGGCCGGGGCCACCGCCGACGAGCGGCGGGTGTTCCTGCTGCTGAGCCCCGACTACGGCCGCTATCCGAACGTCGCCGACCGCGCCACCCGGACGCAGTACACCCTCGACTGGGCGAACTTCCTCACCGACTACGGCAACGCCAATGCCAATTTCGTCCCGGTGGACGTCTACACCTTCTTCGAGCGGGTGTTCCGGGATCCCGCGAAATGGGGGCTCGTCAACGTGACCACGCCCGATCCGGCCAATGCGGTGGGTCCCAACGCCACGGCCCTCTTCTACGACAGCGTCCACTTCGGCGAGCGGGGACACGCCCTCCTGGCCGCGCTGGTGGAACACTATCTCACCCAGGCCTGGGACTGGTCCAACACGCTGGTGGCCGGCGCCGACACCGTCCGCCAGCTCAACGCCGACATCGACGCGGGACTGATCACCGCCTTCGCCGGCGGCGGGAAGGCCGGCGAGACCCTCGCCTTCGCCATCGGCGAAGCGGAATCCGGGACGGAGACGACGACCTTCGCCTTCGCCGAGGAGGGGCGGCGCGGGATCGGGGCGGGCCTGCGGCTCACCCCCGGTCTCGGTCTCGCCCTGATTCACGCCGAAGCCGGACGTGATCTGACCTTCGCCCGACGCGACGGCGAGGAGCGGACGCGGAGCCGCTTCCGTGCGGAGGGTGTGGCGCTGGTGGGCGAGGCCCTGGGCTTCGGCTGGACCGCACGGGTGACGTGGGGGCACGAGGAGCTGGCGCGCTCGCGCTTCGATGCCGTCTCCGCCACCGGCAGCCGCGGTCGGGCCGAGGTGACGCATCTCGCCTTCGGGCAGCGTCTCGCCACCTCCTTCGGCGTGGGCGGGGCCACCCTCTCGCCCTGGGTGGGGCTCGATGTCACACGGCGACGTATCGGCGCCTACGGCATGGCCGATCCCTATCTGGGCCGGGTGCGCTTCGGGGCGGCGACGGTGACGGAGACCCTCGGCCGCGCCGGCCTGCGCTTCGAGCTGCCGCCGGTGACGGTGGGCGACGGCGACCTGCGTCTCGCCGCCGACGTGGCGGTGGTGCGGGACTTCTCCGACGACACGGTGACCCTCCGGCTGCGGCAGGGGCGGTTCGGCCACCGCGAACGGGTGGTGCTGGCGGGACAGGATGCCCTCACCCTCGGCCTGTCGGGGGATCTGACGCTGGGCGACGGCCTGCGTCTCGGCGCCGGCTACGGTCTGACGCGCACCACCGCCGGGACCGAGCACGCGGCGGCCGTGCGCCTGTCCTGGCGCTGGCCCGTGATCTCCGTCCGCTGAGCCGTATCCCGGTGTGAAGGTTCCGCATACTCGGCTATCGAGCCCGCGGGGGATGTCCGAGACAGCCGGGGACGTTTCTGCTATGGACAATGGGCGATGCGGGAGAGGAGGAACGCCGTGAGACACGACGCGCGCATGATGGCAGGGGTCGCGGGCGTGGCGCTGGTGCTGGGGCTGGCGACGACGCCGGCCGCGGCCTTCGAGGTCTGCACGGACGACGATCCGACGGCCGTCGCGGCCTGTCCCGGGACCGTGGCGGATGGCGCGCTCGCGGTGCAGGCGAAGAAGCGTGGGCGCGGCAAGCCGAAGCCTTACCGGTTCGATCCGGCGAATCCCTACGCCAAGAAGAAGCCGCGCGACGCCAATCAGGTCCGGGTGAAGCAGCTCTTCGTCCTCGGCGACGAGGAGTCGGTGGCCGGAGGCTCCGTCAAGGTCTGGTGGGAATGGCAGCGGGATCGCGGTCTGTTCCGCAAGGTGACGAGCTTGGCGCGGGCCGGGGCCACCGGCGGCGACACGGACAACGACATCGCCCAGCAGATGGACGATCTTCTCCAGAAGAAGAAAAAGAGAAAGAACAAACCCAGGCCGGACAAGTTCAGGGCCAGCAAGAAGGCCCTCACGGTGGTCCAGATCGGGCTGAACGACATCACACAGGTGTACAACACGTCCGAACTGGACAGCCGCTGGACCTTCGCGGAGGCACAGCTCGACCGCCTCGAGAACGCCGGTGCCACCGCCAAGGGACGCAAGGTGTTCCTGATCCTGCCCCACGACGTGGGTCGGCAGCCGGGGTGGACCGCGAAGGAAGCGGCAGCACTCCGCAGCTTCTCGATCCATTGGGCAACCAAGTTGACCGACTATGCCACCCCACCCACCGGCGGTTTCGTGGCCGTCGACGCCCTCACCTTCTTCGACCGGGTGATGGACCGGCCTTCCAACTGGGGTCTCTCCGCCGCCACCGACATCTTCAGCGGCTCGCGTTTCAACGCCGTCTATTCGGAGGCCGGGCAGAAGCTGCTGGGCGCGCTGGTGGAGCACTATCTGACCCAGGGCTGGAACTGGGCGAACAGCCTCGATCCGGGCGTGAGCACCACCGTGCCCCAGCTCATCGCCGACATCGACAACGGCCTCGTCGACGCCTACGCCTTCGCCGCCGAGACGGAAATGCCGGTGTTCGGCTTCACCGTCGGCGACACGGGGGCGCCTTCCGGTACCGCCTTCACCGCCGGCGACGGTTATCGCGGTGTCGGCATCGGCTGGCGGCTGGGGGAGGCCACCGGTCTCGCCTTCGTCCATGCCGAGAGCGTCGACGGCATCCGCTACGCCGGTCGCTTCGGCGAGGAGCGGGCGACGGTGCGTGGCGGTCTCGACGGCTTCGCCCTGGTCCACGAAGGTGAGGGGTATGTGTGGACCGCCCGGGTGCTGTGGGGCCGCGAGGACGTGAACCGCAGCCGCTTCGACGCCCTCTCCGGCGAGGCGGTGCGCGGCGGTACCGGGGTGACCTCCCTGCGCCTCGGCCAGCGCCTCGAGACCGCCTTCACGGTGGGCGGGGCCACCCTCTCGCCCTGGCTCGGCCTCGAGTTCGCCCGGCGGCAGGTGGACGGCTACGCCCTCGACGATCCCTACGTGGGCCGGGTGCGCTTCGGCGACGCCACCCTCGACGAGCGCACCCTGGAGCTGGGGCTGCGCTTCGCCGCGCCCGAACGGCCGGTGGAGGGACTGGGCCTCCTCCATCTTTCCGGCGAGCTCGCCTGGGTGCGGGACTTTTCCGACCGCACGGTGGAACTCGCCCTCACCGAGGGCCGCACCCGCCGTGTGGAAACGGTGGAGCTGCCCTCCCGCGACGCGCTGCGCGTCGGTCTCTCGGCCACGCTGGTGCGCGGGGACGGTCTTTCGCTCGGCGCGGACTGGGGGCTGGTGCGCGGCGATGCCGGCACCGATCAGCGGATCGGCTTCCGTCTCGGCTATCGTTTCCCGGTGGACTGAGCGTTCCGGGAATCCGCACCGGAAGGAGGCCCCACCGCCCGGCGGTGGGGCCTCCCGCGTTCATGGCCGGCAGGCCCGGCCGCGGTCAGCCGCGACCGGCGCACAGCCACGCCAGCGCCGCCAGCACCACGAAGCCCAGCACCAGCATCACGTAGAACACGCCGGCCGGCCAGAACACCGCCAGCAGCACCAGCAGCACCACCAGCAGCAGCACCAGCCAGCCGAAACCGCCCAGACCCTCGTCGTGGGCCATCGGGCCCTCGCCCGCTTCCGCCATGTTCCGCTCCGTCCGTTCGGGTCCCGCACCACCCATGGGATTCCGGCGACGGCCCGACAAGCGAGCCGGTCGTCGCAGCTCTTCAGGCGATCCGCCAGAGGAGCCCCACCAGCCACAGTCCGAGGGCGGCGGCGAGGGCGAGGCGGGCGTAGCGGCGGAAGGTCTCGGCCAGCACGCCGCCGACGATGCGCTGGGCCACCTCCGGTGCCCAGGCCGGCGCCGGCTCCAGCATCAGCCAGGCCTCGGTGCGACGGTAGGGGTAGGTGGGGGCCATGCGGGCCTTGAGGGCGAGCACGGCGGCGAGGCCCAGCGTCAGCACCGCCCCGGTGGTGAAGGCGAGACCCGGATCGAAGGCGAGACCGGCCATGGTGACGCAGATGCCGAGGGCGGCGAAGCCCACCGCCCGACCGATGGAGATCTCCGCGGCCCGCTCGAGGGGCGACATGGCGACGGATCTCCGGTGACGGTCCGGACCCGGACGGGGCCACGGCCAGTCTACCATGATCGCGCCCGGGCGCCAATGCGGCGCGTCGGAGGGCGCGGCCGGGCTTGTCCCGCCGCGGCGGGCCGGCTAGTCCGCCGGCGGAGCCGCGGGGAGGCCGACATGGAGGGACCGGTGCGGATCGAGCGGCCGGAGGCGCAGGTGGTGCTGGTGCGCCTGTGGCGGCCGGAACGGCTCAATGCGCTCGACATGGAGCTGCGGCGGGCGCTCGCCCGTACCTTCCGGGATCTCGCCGAGGACGAGGAGGTGCGGGTGGCGGTGCTGGCCGGCAGCGAGCGCGCCTTCGCCGCCGGCGCCGATCTCGGCGAGATGGTGGACGCGGATTCGGTGGAGATGATGCGTCGGGCCACGCACCGGCTGTGGCAGGCCGTCGCCGACTTCCCGAAGCCCCTGATCGCGGCGGTGCGCGGCTATGCCCTGGGCGGCGGCATGGAACTCGCCATGCACGCGGACATCATCGTCGCCGGTGAGAACGCCGAGTTCGGCCAGCCGGAGGTGCGGGTGGGGATCATGCCCGGCGCCGGCGGCACCCAGCGCCTGCTGCGGGCGGTGGGGCCCTATCGCGCCGCCTGGCTGGTGATGACCGGCGAACGCGTCTCCGGTCGCGAGGCGGCGGCCATGGGGCTGGTCTCGCGGCTGGTGCCGGATGCGGAGGTGGAAGCGGAGGCGCTGGCCGTCGCCCGCCGCATCGCCCGCATGCCGCCGCTGGCCGTCCGCGAGATCAAGGAGGTGCTGCGGCTGGGGGCCGACGCGCCGCTCGCCACCGCCCTCGCCCTCGAGCGCAAGGCCTTCCAGCTCCTCTTCTCCACCCGCGACCAGAAGGAGGGCATGCGCGCCTTCCTCGACAAGCGCCGGCCCGAGTTCGAGGGACGCTGAGATGTTCGATCCGAACCGCCCCGATCTCCTCCTCGGCATCGTCGGCAGCGGCGTGATGGGCCGCGGCATCGCCCAGGTGGCGGCGTCGGCGGGACTGCGCGTGCGCCTGCACGATGCCCGCCCGGGTGCGGTGGCCGAGGCCCGGGAGTTCGTCGCCCGCATGCTGCGCCGGCAGGCGGAGAAGGGCCGGCTCCCGCCGGAGGCGGCGGAGGCGGCGCTCGCGCGCATCGAGGAGACCGCGGACCTCGGCGACTTCGCCGGCTGCCATCTGGTGGTGGAGGCCATCGTCGAGGAGTTGGAGGCCAAGCGCACCCTCTTCCGTGACCTGGAATCGGTGGTGGGCGAGGACTGCGTGCTCGCCACCAACACCTCCTCCCTGTCGGTGACGGCCATCGCCGCCGCCTGCCGCCGGCCGGAGCGGGTGGCCGGCTTCCACTTCTTCAATCCGGTGCCGCTGATGCGACTGGTGGAGGTGGTGGGCGGCGTGCGGACGGCGCCGGCGGTGCTGGAGGCCCTCGAGGGGCTGGCCCGCCGCTTCGGCCACGAACCGGTGCGGGTGGCCGACATGCCGGGTTTCCTGGTCAACCACGCCGGCCGCGGCTATCCCACCGAAGCGCTCGCGCTGCTGGGGGAGGGCGTGGCCGATCCCGCCACCCTCGACGCCATCCTCCGCGAGGGGGCGGGCTTCCGCATGGGCCCCTTCGAGCTCCTCGATCTCACCGGTCTCGACGTCTCCCATCCGGTGATGGAGAGCATCTACCACCAGTTCTACGAGGAGCCACGCTTCCGCCCCTCGCCGCTGACCCGCCGCCGGCTGGAGGCGGGACTGCTGGGTCGCAAGAGCGGACGCGGGTTCTACGCCTACGAGGCCGGCCGGCCGGTGGTGCCGGCACCACCCGCCCCGCCCGCCGCGCGCCCCGCCTCGGTGTGGATCGCGCCGGGTCCCCACGCGCCGCGGCTGGAGCGGCTGGTCCGCGAGATGGGCGGACGCATCGAGCGCGACGTGCGTCCCTCGGCCGAGGCGCTGATCCTGGTGACGCCGGTGGGAACGGACTGCACGGCCACCGCCCGCGCCCTCGGCCTCGATCCGGCGCGGACGGTGGCCGTCGATCCCCTCTTCGGGCTCGACTCCCACCGCACGCTCATGACGAACCCCGCCACCCGCCCCGAGTACCGCGACATGGCCCGCGGCCTGCTGGCGGCGGACGGCGTGCCGGTCGGCGTGATCCGCGACAGCGCCGGCTTCGTGTGCCAGCGGGTGGTGGCCACCATCGTCAACATCGCCTGCGAGATCGCCCAGCGCCGCATCGCCGCGCCCGAGGCCATCGACCGGGCGGTGCGGCTGGGCCTCGGCTATCCGAAGGGGCCGCTCGAATGGGGCGATGCGCTGGGGCCGGGGGTGGTGGTGGAGATTCTCGACGCCGTTCACGCCCGCACCGGCGATCCCCGCTACCGGGCGAGCCTGTGGCTGCGCCGCCGTGCCGAACTCGGCCTCTCGCTTCGAACGCCCGAAGATCTCCGGCCCCTTGGCCGGAGAAAGCACATACGCTAGTATCGCCATGGGCGATACGGAGATCGGGGGTGCCTCCTTCCTGGAGGATTTCAAGCGGGGTGTCCTCCATCCGGAAGGAGTTGGAACAGGCCGGGCCACGCGAAGGTCTGGACCGCGCGGGCAAGAAGAATTATGCGGAGCGCCTGTCGCGAGCCCTTGCCCGCCGCCTTGCCGACGATCTCCGCCCACGTTTTCCGGTCATTCTGCCCGATGCTCAAGGACGCGGTCAGGAGTCACCCGCCCGTGGGGCTCACGGCGTCAAGCGCTTGGATGTCAACTACAGTACCCCCGAGCTGGGCTTGGGATTGGGGCTGTCCATCAAGACCGTCAACTTTCCCGATCCGCGCTCGAAGCGTTATACTAAAAACTTTACAAGAATAGATAATGAATTGAGAGTTGAATCTCTAGATTATCATATACGACAGCCATACGCGGTACTCGTTGCAATAATATTCATGCCCTACGATGCCTGCATCGACGTTGACGAGAACAATAGCACATCCATATCGAGTTTTGCTCATGCATACGAAATATTCCGTCGTCGGACGGGGCGCGAACATCCTCACGAGAGGGCAGAGTTGTTCGAAGCAATTTTCATCGCCCTTTACGATCCGGAAACCGGTAACGTGCTTTTCGCGGACGCAGCAGCACCTGTACCGAAGCGAGGCCCACCCGTCAAAAATCGCTTGGAATGGCCCGACGTGATCCGTCGTATCGTCACTCTCTACGAAATGCGCAACGAACCACCGGTCAGTTGGGAGGACGACTGACCGCGGTTTCACGCCGCCGGTGCACCTGCTCGAAGAACCTTTCGAGACGTGCCCGCAAATGTCGCGGATCCCGAGTCTGGCACTGCCAGATAATGCAAATGAGTAGCCCTGCACGGCGCAGTTCACACAGTTTGCGCGCGTCGCGTCGTCGGTTCTGGGCAAATTTATCCATCCAGAATTCACGGTTGTGCGTCGGAATCGTCGCGAGTGGACAGTTCCTGTGATGGTGCCAGAAGCATCCGTTGACGAAGATCGCCCATCCTCGCCGCCGATTGGCAAAATCCGGACTGCCCGGTAGGGCTCGGACATTGCGCCGATAGTGTACACCCAGTTCACGCAACACGCTCGCCACGATGTCTTCCGGACGGGTGCGTACGCGACGTACACGTTTCATGAGCACGCTGCGAGCAGGGTCGAGCGGTCGCGCGCGGCGTGTTTTCATTCCGCTGCCACCGAACCTCGTACGCTTACGGTCGTGCGAGCAAGAAAATTCTCCAAGCGCTCGAGGAAGCCGTCGGGGAACCGCAAACGCGAACGGCGCGCGCGTGCGAGAAAGCCGCGGATCGCGCGCGGAGACAGCGGTGTTCCCGGAAAGGTCAGAAATTCGTGTAGATGCGGACGCCTCCTCCGAACCGGAAAGGTCCCGATGTCGACGGCGATACGGCGTTTACCGTCCCACCGGGCGGCCAGAGGCCACGGCGCACCGTCGAAATCCAGTCGGTCGCGACGATGGTCGTACGGCATGGGCCATCGAAGGCGCCTACCGAGCCATTCGGCGACCGGGACCGAGACAGCGTTCCCCACCAACGACCAGCGGTAGGAGGCACGGGCGACGTCGGCGGCCGGGGCCGTCCAGTCGGCCGGGAACCCCTGCAGTCGCTCCGCATCGCGCAGATCGGGTTTGACGACCCGTCCGTCCTGCAAGAGGATGGCAGGAGGCGAAGGAATCCCGACGGCGGATCCGTTCTTGAGAGTCGGGACGGCATCGACGGCCCAGCCCAGGCCTCGGAGACCTTCGGTCCAGTAGAAGCCGTGGGCGTAACGATCGAGATCCGTGCGCGGCAGATCCACGGTCACGTCGTCCCCGAACAGGACGTCGGCCGGATCGTTCTCGCGTGAAGCCAGAATGAACACGCGTTCACGACGCTGAGGAAGGAACGCGAGCGTGTCGACCACCCGGTAGGCCCATCGATATCCGCGCTCTTCCAAGGCACCGAGGACGTGACTCATGGCCCGACCGCGCCCCAGTCTGAGCATGAAGGGCACGTTCTCCAGCAGAACCCACGGTACGGGCCGCCGATCCAGCAGGCGGAACAGCTCGCCGACGAGACTCGATCGAGCACCCGCGATTCCCGCGGTACGACCCGCCTGACTGAGGTCCTGACATGGAAAACCGGCACAGACCAGGTCGGTCTCCGAGGGAAGATCGTGCAGTCCACACACGTCTCCCACGCGAGGAATCTCGGGAAAACGTGACGCGAGCACCGCCACCGCCGGGCTCCAGTTTTCGCAGAACAGGATCGCTCGGTGCCCCGCACGTGCGAGGCCGAGTTCGAAACCACCGATCCCGGCGAACAATCCCGCGATTCTCAGTCGCCGTCCATCGATCTCACGATCGATCGCCTCGGGCGATGTCATGACGTTCCGGGTCCCCGGTTCCCGTCACGACACTATCACCTTCCCGACGAAGGTGCATCCGTCCGGGCCCTTGCCTCTTCCGCCGCCTTGGCCTCCTGCCAGAGGCGTTCGAGGGCGGGGAGGTCGAGGGCGTGGAGATCGAGGCCGCGGTCGCGGGCGCGCCGTTCCAGGGTGCGGAAGCGGCGCTCGAACTTGGCGTTGGCCCGGCGGAGGGCGCTCTCCGGATCGAGGTCGAGTTTGCGGGCGAGATTGGCCACCGAGAACAGCAGATCGCCGATCTCGTCCTCCAGCCGGTCGCGCTCGCCCCGCGCCAGCTCGGCCCGCAGTTCGCGGATCTCCTCCTCGATCTTGTCCAGCACCTCGCGGGCGTCGGGCCAGTCGAAGCCGACGCGTGCGGCCCGCTGCTGCAGCTTGAGCGCCCGCACCAGCGCCGGCAGGGCCAGCGGCAGGCCGTCGAGGACGCTCTCCCGCCCCGCCGCCGCCCGCTCCCGCGCCTTGTGCTCCTCCCACGCCCGCACCTGGGCCTCGGCGCTGTCGACGCGGGCGTCGCCGAAGACGTGGGGATGACGGCGGATCATCTTGTCGGTGACGCTGCGGGCCACGTCGTCGAAGTCGAACCAGCCGCGCTCCGCCGCCATGCGGGCGTGGTAGACCACCTGCAGCAGCAGATCCCCCAGCTCCTCCCGCAGCGCCTCGCGGTCGCCACGGGCGATGGCGTCGGCCACCTCGTAGGCCTCCTCGAGGGTGTAGGGGACGATGGTCTCGAAGGTCTGCTCCAGATCCCAGGGACAGCCCCCCTCGGGATCGCGCAGCCGCCGCATCACCTCCAGCAGCCGGTCGATGGGCCGGGTCTCCGCCATGCCTCACCCCTCTCCCCCGTGCGGGAAGAGCCGCGGCTGGGGATCCGCCGTCTCTCCCCCGCGTGCACGCCGCCGTCCGCCGGCGCGCACCAGCTCCAGCTCGCCGTCGGCGAACTCCACCGCGAAGGCCCGCACCCCCTCCGCCGCCGCCCGCCGCGGCACCAGCCGCCGGTCCGGCAGGCGTCGCACCAGGGCGTAGCCGCGCTCCAGCACCCGCCGATGGCTCAGACTCTCCAGCGCCCGCCCGAGGCCGGCGAGCCGGGTCTCCTCGCGGGCGAGGCGGCCCTCGAAAGCGGCGGCGAGCCGGCGGCCCTCGCGGAG
>JALSGP010000032.1 GCA_026982705.1 Alphaproteobacteria bacterium | reverse complement strand
CCCACCGCGCCGCTGCCGGCGAAGACGTCGAGGAAGCGCGCGCCCACCAGCCGCGGCGAGTCGTGGGAGAGGATGTCGAAGACGGCGCGCCGGGCGTGGTCGGTGGTGGGCCGCACCTCGCGGCCCGGCGGGACCCGGATGCGGCGGCCGCGCAGGCGGCCGGTGGTGACGCGCATGGCTCAGACCGCCCCCCCGCGCCGGTGCCGGCGGGTCTCCGCCGGGGGTGCCGGCAGCAGATGGCCGAGCTGTTCGCGCATCACCTTGCCCGGCACCTCCGCCAGCGCCCGTTTGGGGAGGCCGCCCAGCTGGAACGGGCCGTAGGCCACCCGCACCAGCCGGTTGACCCGGAGCCCGAGATGCTCGAACACCCGTCGCACCTCGCGATTGCGTCCCTCGCGCAGGGTCACCGTGTACCAGCGGTTGGCCCGTGTGCCACCCTCGGTGTCCAGCCGCACCCGGATGGGGCCGTAGCGCACGCCGTCGATCTCCACCCCCCGGGCGAGCTCCGCCAGCCGCTCCGGATCCACCCGCCCGAAGGCCCGGACCCGGTAGCGGCGGATCCAGCCGGTGGCCGGCAGCTCCAGCCGGCGCTTGAGTTCGCCGTCGTTGGTCAGCAGCAGCAGTCCCTCCGAGGCGATGTCGAGCCGGCCCACCGGCATCAGCCGTGGCAGCCGGCGGGGAAGGAGGTCGTAGATGGTGGGGCGGCCGCCGGGATCGCGGGTGGAGACCACCACCCCGCGCGGCTTGTGGAAGCGGAACAGCCGCGGGGGTTCGACGGGCGGCAGCGGCACGCCGTCCACCTCGATGCGCTGGTGGGGACCGACGCGCAGGGCCGGCGTGTCCACGCGCACGCCGTCCACCGCCACGCGCCCCTCGGCGACGAGCCGCTCGGCCTCACGCCGCGAGCAGAGGCCGGCGCGCGCGATCCGCTTGGCGATGCGCTCACCGATCGCCGTGACGTCCATGGCCGCTCCGGACGGGAAGATCGTTGCCCGTCCCCAACATAGGACGGCGCCGGGCGATCCCCAGTCCCGGCCGGATCTCCCGGATCCGGCCGCGGACGGACGCGGCGCTCCGCCCTTCCGCCGGGACGGAGGAACGACCCGCCACCGAAGCGGGGGATCGCCCCCCTCGGCGGCGGACCGTCCGCGACCACGATTCGGGCCCGGGGCGGCGCACCTCCACCGGCGTCACGAGGTGATCTCCCGGCGCGAGATCCGACGCGCGGCCTCCACCAGACCCTCGAACAGGCGGATGTCGGCGGGATCGACCCGATATTCCGGGTGCCACTGGACCCCGAGGCAGAAGGAATGGTCCACGAGCTCGATGGCCTCCACCACGCCGTCGGGGGCCCGCGCGCTCACCACCAGCCCGCGCCCCGGGCGGGCCACCGCCTGATGGTGGGCGCTGTTGACGGCGAGCCGGCTCCGTCCGGTCAGCGTCCGGAGGCGCGTGCCGGCCACCACCGTCACCTCGTGGCCGGGCTCGTCGCGGGGATTGGGCTGCTCGTGGGGAAGGGCGTCGGGGATCTCGTCCGGGATGTGCTGGATCAGGGTGCCGCCCAGGACCACGTTGAG
>JALSGP010000031.1 GCA_026982705.1 Alphaproteobacteria bacterium | reverse complement strand
GTCGATCTGCTGCCGGACAAGAACATCCGCACCGTGGTGGAAAAGTTCCGCACCGCGGATCCCGCCCTCAAGGACATCCCCGACGACCGCATCCTCGTGGTCGCCCGAGACAAGCCGCTGACCCCCGAGGCCATGCCCGAGCTGCTGCGGGAGATCCGCGAGGCCGCCGCCGGCATCCTCGCCCGCGGCGCCGACAAAGTGCACTATTTCCACGCCGGCCCGGCGGTGGCCGCCGCCCCCGTGGGGGCCGAATTCGCCAACGCCGTCCCCGTGATCCTCTATCACTTCCAGGGTGGGAAGTATCTCAACTTCGGTCCCCTGCGACCACCGCCCTGAGGCGGCAAGCTTGCCGTCCGACCGCCGTCGCCGCCTCCGGGTTATCCTGACGTTTCCCCCACTTCCCGGGAGAACGCGATGCCGATCCGACGTCTGTTGCACCTGGTCGCCTACGACGTCAGCGAGCCCCGCCGCCTGCGGGCCGCCCTCCACCTCACCCGCCGCTACGCCACCGGCGGCCAGAAGTCGGTCCACGAGTGTTGGCTGACGGCGGCCGAAAAGGGCCGTCTGTTGGCCGACCTGGCCCAGACCCTGGATAAGTCCCACGACCGTCTCCTGTGCCTGCGCCTCGACCCGCGCCAACGGGTCGTCACCCTCGGCCGCGCCGTGGCCCCCGAAAACCCCGACTGGTTCTACCTGGATTGACCCATGAGCACCCTCTATCTCGACCGCAGCGGCGGCGAACTGACCTGCCGCGACAGCCAACTCGTCATCACTCATCCCGGCGGCCGCCGCACCGTTCCCCTGGCGTTGGTGGAACGGGTGGTGATCGCCGCCCGCACCACTTTCGACAGCCACCTGCTCGGCCGGCTGGCCGAAGCGGGCGTGAGCGTGACGCTGCTCGACATCCACCGCAGCCGCCGCCGCGCTCAGGTGCTGGGACACGGCCACAACGACGCCGCCCTGCGGCTGGCCCAGTACCGCACCGCCGCTGATCCCGAGCGGCGGCTGTCCTGGGCCGTGCCCTTGGTCGCCGCCAAACTCCGGCGCCAGCGCCGCTGGCTGGCCTCGCTCCGGGACGACCGCTTCGACGCCCGCCGCCACCTGGACCAGGCCATCGATCGGCTGCGGCGTCTCGAAACCGCCGTGCCCACCACCGGCGACCTGGCCGCCCTGCGGGGTTTGGAAGGCAGCGGTGGACGCGCTTTCTTCGCCGCCTACCGCCATCTGTTCCCCGCCGGTCTCGGGTTCGAAGGCCGCCGCCGACGCCCGCCCCCCGACCCGGTCAACGCCGCCCTGTCCCTGGCCTACACCCTGCTGCACCACCGCGCCGTGCAGATGGCATGGGCCGTCGGCCTCGACCCCTTGATCGGTTTCTACCACGAAACCGCCTGGGGCCGGGAATCGCTGGCCTGCGACCTGATCGAACCCTGGCGCCCCTGCGCCGAAGCCTGGGTGTACGACTGGTTCCGCACCCGCTGGCTCGACGCTAACCACTTTCGCCGCAAGGGTGATACCTGCCTGCTCGGCAAAGCGGGCCGGCAACGTTTCTTCGCCGCCTTCGAGCACCGGGTCAAACCGGTGCAGCGGGCCCTGCGGCGTCAGGCGGCGCGCCTGGCGGCCGAAC
>JALSGP010000030.1 GCA_026982705.1 Alphaproteobacteria bacterium | reverse complement strand
CGTAGCCGCGCTCCAGCACCCGCCGATGGCTCAGACTCTCCAGCGCCCGCCCGAGGCCGGCGAGCCGGGTCTCCTCGCGGGCGAGGCGGCCCTCGAAAGCGGCGGCGAGCCGGCGGCCCTCGCGGAGAAGCGTGCGGCCGGCCTCGGCGACCGGCCGCCGCAACAGTGCCGGCGCCAGCCGCGTCGAGACGGCGGCGAGTCGTTCCGCCGCCCGGTCGAGGTGCTGGCGGGTCCGCATCTCCAGCCCGTGGCCGTGACGGGCGAGATCGCGGGCGCGCTCGGCCAGCACCCGCTCGGGGGTGCGGTGGGCCAGCCGCTCGGCGAGATCGTCCAGTCTCTGGACCGCCAGCGCCAGCTCGCGGTGCGGATCCGGCAGGCCGCGCGCCGCCGCCCGCAGGCGATGGGCCAGCGCCTCGAGGCGCCGCTGGAGGGCGTGGTCGGCACGCTCCCCCAGCCCCGTCAGGCGGCGGTATAGCTCGCGCCGGACCGGCACCACCAGCTCGGCGGCGGCGGTGGGCGTGGGCGCGCGCAGATCGGCGGCGTGGTCGATCAGGGTGGTGTCGGTCTCGTGGCCCACCGCCGAGACCAGGGGGATCGGCGAGGCGGCCGCCGCCCGCACCACCACCTCCTCGTTGAAGGCCCAGAGGTCCTCGATGCTGCCGCCGCCGCGGGCCACCACGATCACGTCCGGCCGCGGCAGCGGACCGTCCGCGGCCAGCCGGCCGAAGCCCCGGATGGCGGCAGCGATGCGCTCGGCGGCACCGTCCCCCTGCACCGGCACCGGCCACAGCAGCACCCGTCTCGGGAAGCGGTCGGCGATGCGATGGAGCATGTCGCGGATGACGGCACCGGTGGGGGAGGTGACGATGCCGATCACCTCCGGCAGGAAGGGCAGTGGCCGCTTGCGGGCGGAGTCGAAGAGGCCCTCGGCCTCGAGCCGGCGCCGCCGCTCCTCCAGCATGGCCATGAGGGCGCCGAGACCGGCGGGCTCGATGGCCTCCAGCACCAGCTGATAGCGGGAGCGCAGCGGATAGGTGGTGAGGCGGCCGGTGGCCACCACCTCGAGCCCGTCCTCCGGCTCGAAGTCCCAGCGCACCGCATGGCGCCAGCACACCACTTCCAGCACCGCCTCCCGGTCCTTGAGGGTGAAGTAGAGATGGCCGGAGCCGGCGCGCCGCAGACCCGAGAGCTCGCCCCGCACGCGCACGCGGCCGAAGCCCTCCTCCACCACCCGCCGCACCGCGCGGGCGAGTTCGGAGACGGTGTATTCGGCCGGTTCCACGAAGAGCTGGACGGAGGCCATGGCGAAGGGGCAGCTAGGACGCCGGCGGGCCGAGGAAAGGGCGCTTGACGGCGAGTCGTCGGCCGAGGTCGGCGGGCCGTGGCAGGACCGCGTGACAGAGCACCACGTCGCGCAGGAGGGCGGCCTTGGCGGCGGGGAAGGGAACGGCGCGGCGGCTTTCGAGATCCACGTGGAGGGCGAGCCAGGTGGCGCGGGCGGCGAGGACGCCGTCGGCCGTCCGCACCATCTCCTGATGGTAGAGCAGGCGCTTGTCGTCGAGATCGAGGATGCGGGTGTCGATGCGGTAGGCCTCGTCCCGGTGCAGTTCGCGCAGATAGTCGATGTCCAGGCCCACGGCGAACATGGACCGGCCCTCGCGGACGGCGTAGGCGCGACCGAGATCGAGGGCGTCGTAGACCTCGTCCACCGCCCGGTCGAACGCCATCACGTAGAAGGCCACGTTCATGTGGCCGTTGTAGTCGATCCAGTCGGCGAGGACCCGTCCCTCGTGCCGGAACGGCACCGGAACGTCGTTCACCGCTCCGCGCCCTCCCCGTCGCCGATCCTCACCTCCACCAGCACCAGCGACGCCGACCCCTCCGCACACACGGTCGCGCCGGCCGGGGCCGCGAAGGTCACACCCGGTACCAGGGCCCGCGGGGCCCCCGTCGCCGGTTGCAGACGGCCGCGACCGGCCGCCACCAGATAGTACGTTTCGGGCGAGGCCGGCAACGGCATCCTGGCGCCCGGGTCGAGCACGCGGGCGAAGGCGTCGAGGGCCGTTTCGCCCCGGAGACGGGTCCGGCGGCCCCAGGGATGGGTCTCGCGGGCGGGCCGGCGCGCCTCGGGTCGCCCCTCCGCCTCCAGCCGCGCCACCACCCGCCGGATGGACTCGCCGGCCTCGATCCCGGCCACCAGCACCGCGTCCGCCGTCTCCACCACGGCGAGATCGCGCACGCCGGCCACCGCCACGAGGCGACTCTCCGCCCGCACGAGACAGTCGCCGCCGTCGACCACCACCACCGGCCCCGCGGCGGCCACACCCGCCTCGTCGCGGTCCGCCGCCTCCCACAGGGCGCGGAAGGAGCCGAGGTCGGACCAGCCGGGATCGCAGGGCACCACCACCATCCGGTCGCTCCGCTCCATCACCGCCACGTCCACCGGCCGGGCGGGGATGCGGCCGTAGAGGTCGGCCGGCGGGCGCAGCACCCGGTCGTGCCGCTCCGCCGCCGCATGGGCGGCCTCCACCGCCGCCGCGATGTCGGGGGCGTGGCGCGAGAGTTCCGTGAGGAACACGTCCGCCCGCATCACGAACATACCGCTGTTCCAGACATGACGGCCTTCCGCCAGCAGCCGGCGGGCGGTGACCGCATCCGGCTTCTCGCGGAAACGCACCACCCGGTGGAGGGCGAGGTCACCGCCGCGCACCACCGTTTCCCCCACCTCGATCCAGCCGAAGCCGGTCTCGGGCCGGTCGGGTGCGATGCCGAAGGTGGCGATGGCACCGTCGCGCACCGCCGGCAGGGCGAGGCGGAAGGCCGCCTCCAGCACCTCGGGGCGGCGCACCAGATGGTCCGAGGGGCACACCCACAGCACGGAGGCCCCGCCCAGCCGCGCCGCCACCTCCCGCGCCGCCAGCGCCACGGCGGCGGCGGTGTTGCGGCCGGCGGGCTCCAGCAGGAGAGGCGCATCGGCGAGATGGAGGGCGGCGAGCTGCTCCTTCAGGATCTCGCCCTGGGCCTCGGCCCCCACCACCACCGGCGGGACGTCCGGCAGCGCACGGGTCAGGCGCCGCAGCGTCTCCTGGAACAGCGACCGCCGTCCCAGAAGGGGGATCAGATGCTTCGGCGCCTCGGCCCGGCTCAGGGGCCAGAGACGGGTGCCCGAGCCGCCGGCCAGCACCACGCCCACGGCGGGTGTGGCCTCGGGATCACGGTGGCGAATCCCATGCATTCCGGTATGACTCCACGGCCTCGTTTCCATGCTCGGCTGCCGGTCGATCCGGCCGCCGACGCCGTGAGGGGCCCGTTCACGCGGCGACCGGCCGGGCATCCCCACGTTAACGCAATCTTCGGGTTTTTGCGGCAGTCCGTGGGGCGCGAGCCCACCCGAGCGGGGATGCGACCATGGCCGTCATCACCGACCCCTTCGAGATCGGTCGTCGGACCTGCGAGACGCTGCGCCGGTTGCGGGTGCCGCCCACACCGGAGAACTATCTCATCTGGTACGCGCACCACAGCGGCGAGAATCCGGCCCTCTCGCGCATCATCCGTCTCCTCGAGCAGAACGGCGATCCGTTCGACGCCGAGCGCTGCCGCGAGCTCTACGAGCGTTTCTTCATGAAGACGGAGACGGAGCGGCTGCTGAGTCGCACCGTCACCCGTTTCGAGAAGATCATGACCGAACTGGAACACGAGCTGTCCCGCTCGGGCGAGGAGAACGAGGCGGCGGGCGCCCGCATCGAGGCGCTGGGCGAGGAGCTGGCACGGGGCGAGGATGAGGCGACGCTGGTCCGCGCCGTCACCCGCTCGCTGGTGGAGGAGACGCGCCGACTCGGCGAGAACCTGCGCACCCTGAGCCGCCATCTCCATGCCCGCAGCCTCGAGGTCCACGAGCTCCGCAGCCAGCTCGAGGAGGCCCGCCGCGAGGCCGAGACCGATCCCCTGACCGGACTCGCCAACCGCAAGGCGCTGGAAGGGCGGCTGCGGGTCCTCGGCCGCGAAGCCATGGAGACGGGCGACACCTACAGCATCCTCGTTCTCGACATCGACCATTTCAAGAAGTTCAACGACCGCTACGGCCACAAGGTGGGCGACGCGGTGCTGAAGACGGTGGCGGCGGTGCTGCGCCACCACATCCGCGAGGGCGACTTCGCCGCCCGCTACGGCGGCGAGGAGTTCGTGCTGCTGCTGCCGCGCACCCGTCTCGACGAGGCGCGGGAGATCGCCGAACGCATCCGCCACACCATCGGCTCCCACGTCCTGCGCCATCGCGGCTCCGGGAAGGAATTCGGCAAGGTGACCGTCTCGGTGGGCCTGGCCGAATACCGGCCGGGCGAGCCGTTCGACCAGCTGTTCGAACGGGCGGATGCCGCCCTCTACCGGGCCAAGGGGCTGGGGCGCAACCGGGTGGTGACGGAGCGGGACCTGCCGGCGGAGGGCGGTGAGCCCGCGGCCGTGACGGCGGCCGGCGGCGTTTCGGCGGAGGGTGTGGCGACGGGTCCAGGGCCGCGGTGATGCCACGACGCGCCCGGTCGACGGGCATCGAAGGGACGGGGCGAGCGGAGTCCTTCGGACCGGACCCCGGGTCTCCGACGGCGACCCGGAGAGGGGCGCGGGGAGGCGGGAGCCGGGCCGCCTGAGGACAGCGGGAAAAGGGTATCGCAGGTGGGTCCGACAAGGGCACCGGCACGCGCGTTGCTGTTCGGGCGGATCGTGTCCTCTCCAGGAGCGCCGCGAGGTGACGCGGGGCACGGAGGGAGCCCCCGCGGCCGCCGAGGCGCACGGCGAGAGGACGCGTCGATCCGCCGCATCGGGCACCCCGGCCCGCGCATCCGCCGGAGCGCGGGGATCCCCGATGCCGGTCCGGGGCACGGCCCCACTGGGCAGGATCGTCCGCCGGCGTTAGGCTGGGGGCGATATCCCCGGGACGGCGATCGTGCGACGGATCCTGATCATCCTCCTGCTCCTGCCGACAGCGCTGGTGGCGGCGGTCGTGGGGGCCTGGTTCCTCGTTCCCGATTCGTGGATCCGCGGCCGGTTGGAGGCGGCGGTGCGCGCCGCCACCGGCCGCGACTTCGCCGTCCACGGCGACTTCCGCCTCGGGCGCTGGCCGGTGCGGTTGGAGGCCTCCGATCTGGTGCTCGTCAACGCGCCCTGGGCGCGGGAGCCGGAGATGGCGCGGATCGGCCGGCTCGCGGTGGTGGTGGACGTGGCGGCGCTGGTCCGGGGCCAAGTCCGCCTCACGGAGCTGGCGGTGGCGGATGGCCGCATCGTGCTCGAGCGGGCGGCGGACGGCCGCGCCAACTGGCGTTTCGGTGCCGGCGGCGAGGCGGGGCCCGCGGCGGGTGGCGAAGACGGGGGACGGGGCTGGCCGCTGGTGTTGGAGCGGGCCCGCATCACCGCACTCGATCTCGTCTTCGACGATGCCGGCGGCCGCCGCACCGAACTCGCCGGTCTCGACCTCGATCTGCGGCGGGATCTCGGGACCGGGGCGCTGCGCCTCGAGGGGAGCGCCCGGCTCGACGGTGAGGCGGTGACCCTCACGGGCGTGCTCGCCGACCCCCGGCGGGTGCGGACCGGCGAGGGTGGACCCGTCCGTCTCGATCTGCGGCTGGCGCGGGGGGCTCTCCGCTTCGACGGCCGGTTGCAGGGCCCGGACCCCGCCGTGCGGGGGCGGCTGGATCTGGCCTTCGAGGATCTCCGCGGCTTCCTCGCGACGTGGGGTGTGCGTCCGGAGGGGATCGGGGCGGAGGCGCTGCGCACCCTCGCCCTCGCCGCGGAGGTGGAGGCGACGGTGAACGCCGTGCGGCTGGCCGACCTCACCCTCGCCCTCGACCATCTCCGCGGCGAGGGCACGCTGTCGCTGGCACGAACGGGCGCGCGGCCACGACTCGTGGGCGAACTCGCCTTCGGCCGGCTGGATCTGGATCCCTATCTGCCGCCGGGACCGGCGGACGGGGCCGCGGCGGAGGCGGACGGCGGAGAGGCGGAGGCCGGCTGGTCGGAGGAACCGCTGGCGCTGCCGCTGCCGGCACCGGTGGACGCGGAGCTGGTCCTGCGCTTCGCGGGCGTGCGGGTCCGCGGACTGGAGTTCGGGGCCGGGCGGGTGGAGCTGGTGGTGGAGGGATCGCGGGCGCGGATCGCGGTCCCCGAACTCGCCCTCTACGAGGGCGAAGCCACGGGCACCCTCGACGTCACCGCCGGGAAGATCCCCGATCTCGCCCTGGACCTGCGGGTGGAGGGCGTGCGCGCCCGGCCGCTCCTCGCCGCCCTCGCCGCCCTCGACCGGCTCGAGGGACGCGGCTTCGCCGAGGCGGAACTCCGCAGCCGCGGAGCCAGTCCGAAGGCGCTGGTGGCGGCGCTCACGGGCCGCGGACGGGTGGAGTTCCGCGACGGCGCCATCCTCGGCATCAATCTCGCGGCCATGGTGCGGCGGGTCACGAGCCTCGGCCTCGCCGCCGAGGAGGCGCCACGTCGCACCGACTTCGCCCGCCTCGCCGCGCGTTTCACGGTGACGGAGGGCATCCTCCGCACCGACGACATCACCCTGGAGGCGCCGCTGTTCCGCCTGCGCGGCGGCGGCACGGTGGACCTGCCGGCCCGCACCCTCGATCTCCGGCTGGAGCCGGCCCTCGCCGCCACCCTCGAGGGCCAGGGCGGCGGTCCGCCGCGCTTCGCCGTGGCGGTGCCGGTGGTGCTGAGCGGCCCGTGGGCGGCGCCTTCCTGGCGCTTCGACATCGGTGGCCGTCTCACCGAAGCGGTGCGGGATCCCGCCGCCGTGGAGGCGCTGGTGGCGCGGCTGCGCGGGGATCCGGATGCGGTCCGACGGCTGGGCGCGCGTTTCGCCGGCGCCCAGGCGCTGCTGGGCGTGGAACCGGAGGGGTTGCAGCGGCTGCTGCCGGGTCTCGGGGGTGCGGCGCCGGGCGATGGAACGGAGCGTGCGCGGCCGACGCCGGTGCCGGATCCGCGCCGGCTGCTGCCGCGGCTGCCGGGGGCCGAGGCGTCCCCGGCCGCGCGGGAGGGGGAAGGCGCGGGCGCGCGTGAACCGGCGCCGGGGCCGGAGGATCTGCTGCGCGGGCTACTGGGCCGCTGAGCCCGCACGTACCGCCACCAGCCGCGGTCGGCGCGGCGGCGGCAGATGGGCGAGGGGGTCCACGGGCCGGCGTCCGCGGCGGATCTGGAAGTGGAGCTGGGGGCGGTCCACCGCCCCGGTCCGCCCCACCTTGGCGATCACCTGGCCGCGGCGCACCACGTCGCCCACCGTCACCAGCAGCGTCCGGTTGTGGGCATAGGCGGTGAGCCAGCCGCCGGCGTGGCGCAGGATCACCATGCGCCCGAAGGCGGGGATGGCCTCGCCGGCGTAGACCACCACGCCGCCCTCGGCGGCCCGCACCGGCGTGCCCTCGGGGGCGGCGATGTTGATGCCGTCGTTCTCGAGACCGCTGGCGCGACGACCGAAGCGGGCGATCACCCGCCCCTCCACCGGCCACAGGAAGCCGGCGCGGGAGAGGGGCGGCGGGGGGGTCGCCGCCGCCCGGCGGGCGCGGGCGAGGGCCGCGGGATCCGGCGCCGGTGCCCGGCGCACGGCGAGGCGGGCATCGGTCGCGGGGATGTGCACCGCCTGGCCCACCCGCAACCGGCGGGGATCGAGGCCGGGATTGGCGGCGAGGAGCATCCCCAGCGGCACGCGATAGCGCACGGCCAGATGCGAGAGGGTCTCGCCGCGGCGGATGCGGTGCACCCGGGTGGTCCGCGGCGGGGCCGGCGATTCGGGGCGCACCCGCAGCACCTGCCCCACGTAGATGGTGTAGGGCGGGCGCAGACCGTTGAGGCGGATGATGGTGGCGGGATCGACGCCGTAGCGGCGGGCGATGCCGTAGACGGTGTCGCCGGGCATCACCAGATGGCGACCGGGGCCGGCATCCATGTCCCGCGCCGGCGACCGCTGCCAGGCCTCCCGTGCCGGCGGCCCGCCGCAACCGGCCACCGCCGCGGTCAGCAGCAACCATGCCGCCAAGAGCCGCGGACGAAGCGACGGCACGCGTCCCGTCCGATCCTTCCTCGTCACGATCCCGGGCCCCGTCGTCGACGACGCCCGCTCCTCCACGTGCGGTCCCTCATCCGTGGCCGGTGCGACCCGACCGCCCGGCCGCCGGCCCGGCCGCCCCGGAGGCGGCCCCTTCCTCCACCGTCTTTTCGCACAGACCGAGGCTCTCGCGCAAGCGCGCGAGGCTCTCGTCGTCGGTCATGTCGAGGCGGATGGGGGTGAGGGAGACGAAACCGCGCTCCACCGCCCAGAGATCCGTCCCCTCGAGGTGGGACTCCTGGCGGCGCCAGCTGCCGATCCAGATGTAGGGCTCGCCGCGGGGGTCCAGGCGTTCCACGAGCTGATCGCCGATCTTGCGCCGTCCCTGGCGGGTGACCCGCCAGCCGGCCACCCGGCCGGGGGCACGGGCGGGGAAGTTGACGTTGACGAGCACGCCCGCCTTCCAGGGCGCCCGCCAGAGCCGGGCGATCACCTCCGGTGCGAAGCGCCGCGCCGTCTCCCACGGCACCGGATGGGGGTCCTCGTGGACCTGGGAGAGGGCGATGGCCCGCACGCCCAGGAGCGTCGCCTCCATGGCGGCGGCCACCGTCCCCGAATAGGTGACGTCCTCGCCGAGATTGCCGCCGCGATTGACGCCGGAGAGGACCAGGTCCACCGGTTCGGGAATCACGTGCTGGAGGGCCAGCAGCACGCAGTCGGTGGGGGTCCCGTCCACGGCGAAGTGGCGCGGGCCGACGTGGCGCAGCCGCAGGGGCCGGCGCAGGGTGAGGGAGTGGCTGGCCCCGCTCTGGTCCGTCTCCGGCGCCACCACCCACACCTCCTCGGTGAACACGCGGGCGATCTCCTCGAGGAGCGCCAGCCCCGGCGCGTGGATGCCGTCGTCGTTGGTGACGAGGATGCGGCGGATGGGCTCAGCCATCGGGCTCCAGCCTCGCGAGCCCGTCCATGTAGGGGCGCAGCACCTCCGGCACCACCACCGAGCCGTCGGCCTCCTGATAGTTCTCCAGCACCGCCACCAGCGCCCGCCCCACCGCCACGCCGGAACCGTTGAGGGTGTGGACGAAGCGGGTGCGCTTCTCGCCCGTGGGACGGTAGCGGGCCCGCATGCGGCGGGCCTGGAAGTCGCCGCAGTCGGAACAGCTCGAGATCTCCCGCCAGCGCCCCTGGCCCGGCAGCCACACCTCGAGATCGTAGGTCTTCCTGGCGGCGAATCCGGTGTCGCCGGCGCACAGCGTCACCACCCGATAGGGCAGCTCCAGCCGCTGCAGCACCGCTTCGGCGCAGGCGGTCATGCGCTCGTGCTCCTCGCGGGAGCACTCCGGCGTGGTGACGGAGACCAGCTCCACCTTGTCGAACTGGTGCTGACGGATCATGCCGCGGGTGTCGCGCCCGGCCGCCCCCGCCTCGGCCCGGAAGCAGGGGGTGAGGGCGACGAGGCGCAGCGGCAGCGCCGCCTCCTCCAGGATCTCGTCGGCGACGAGATTGGTGAGGGGGACTTCGGCGGTGGGAATGAGCCAGTAGTCGTCGGTGGTGCGGAAGAGGTCGTCGGCGAACCTGGGGAGCTGGCCGGTGCCGAACAGCGCCCGCGCGCGGACCAGATAGGGGACCTGGACCTCGGTGTAGCCGTGCTCGCGCACGTGGAAGTCGATCATGAACTGGGCCAGCGCCCGCTCCAGCCGGGCGAGGCGGGACCACAGCACCACGAAGCGCGCGCCGGAGAGCCGGGCGGCGCGGGCGAAGTCCATGCCCATCCGCGCGCCCAGCTCGTCGTGGGTCTTCGGCGGGAAGGGAAGGTCGCGGCGCGCGCCCACCTCCCGCTCGACCCGGTTGTGGGTCTCGTCGGGACCGTCGGGGACGTCCTCGGCGAGGAGGTTGGGCAGGAGGGCGAGACGGTCCTCCAGCGCCCGCTCGAGCCGCGTCAGCTCCGCCTCGCCCTCCTTGACCCGATCCTTGAGCTCGGCCACGCGGGCGAGGAGGTCCGTGACCGCCTCCCCCTGCCGCTTGCGGAAGCCGATCTCGCGGGAGAGGCGGTTGCGCTCCGCCTGGAGCTCCTGCAGGCGGGTCTCCACCTGGCGCTTGCGGCGGTCGAGGGCGAGGACGGCCTCGATCAGGTCCCGCCGCTCCTCGGGCGGCAGACCGCGTCGGGCGAGATGGCGTTCGTAGGCCTCGGGATGTTCGCGCAGCCAGCGGAGATCGATCACGACGACGCAGGTCCCGGTGGGCGTGGCGAGATGGGCTCAGTCGGCCGCCGCGTCCCCGGCCTCCGCCTCGGCGCGGCGCCTTTCGGCGGCGCGCACCAGCCAGATGGAGACCTCGTAGAGGAGCAGCAGCGGCAGGGCGAGGCCGATCTGGCTGATGACGTCGGGCGGCGTCAAGACGGCGGCGACGGTGAAGAGGCCGACGATCACGAACTTGCGGTTGCGGGCGAGACCGGCGGAGGACACGAGGCCGACCCGCCCGAGCAGGGTGAGGGCCACCGGCAACTGGAAGGCGATGCCGAAGGCGAAGATCATCTTCATGACCAAGTCGAGGTATTCGCCCACCCGCGCCTCCAGCTCGATGGGCAGGGTGCCCTCGCCGCCGGGGCTCTGGAAGCTGAGGAAGAAGCGCCAAGCGAGTGGGAAGATGAAGTAGTAGACCACCGCGCCGCCGAGGAAGAAGAGCACCGGCGTCGCCACCAGGAAGGGGAGCAGGGCCTGCTTCTCGTGACGGTAGAGGCCCGGTGCGATGAAGAGCCACAGCTGGGTGGCGACATAGGGGAAGGCGAGGAAGGTGCCGGCCCAGAAGGCGATCTTCAGATCCGTGAAGAACTTCTCTCCGAGATGGGTGTAGATCATCCGGTTGCACAACGGGCGACCGTCGGGTCCGCTGTTCTCCAGACAGATCTCCGCCAGCGGCCGGGCGAGGAAGTCGAAGATGTCCTCGGCGAAGAACCAGCAGGCGACGAAGCCGATCAGGACCGCGACCGCGGCATGGGTGAGGCGGTTGCGCAGCTCGATCAGATGATCGAGCAGCGGCATCTCGCGGTCGTCGATGTCGCCGAGGATCTTGTCCTTCAATGCCATGACCGCCGATCGGCCTCCGCCGGGGACGGATCGACGCGCGGGGTGGTCTCGGCCGGCGCCGTCGCGTCAGGGGCGGTGGCGGCACCCTGCGCGGTCTCCGTCTTGGCAGGGGTGGAGGTGGAGGACGGTGTCGACGCCGGTCCCTTTCCGCGCGGGTCGGTGTCGGAGAAGTCGAGGGCGCGGTCGAGGGTGCGGTCGGGGTCGACGGTCTCGCGGATCTTCTCGCCGAGGTCGAGGCGACTCGCGCCCTCGATCTCCTTCCGGAGATCCTCGAGCTCCGCCTCGCGCGCCATGTCCTCGAGCGAACGCTGGAACTCCCGGGCCATGGCGCGGGCCTTGCCGGTCCAGCGGCCGATGGCGCGGGCGACGCGCGGCAGCTCCCGCGGGCCGATGACGATGATCGCCACCAGCAGGACGATGGCCATCTCCGACCAGCCGATGTCGAACATCGCCCCGGCCTCCCGGATCCGGGTGCGGGCTCAGCTCTTGGCCGGCTGGTCCTCGGCCGTGCGGGCCTGCACCACCGTCTCGGCGCCCTCGCCCTTCTTCTCGGCGGTGACGGCCTTGGGCGTCTCCTCCGCCTTCTCCTCCTCGCCCTCGGACAGCCCCTTCTTGAAGTTGCGAATGCCCTTGGCGAGGTCGCCCATCACGTTCGGCAGCTTGCCCGCGCCGAAGATGATGAGCACGATCAGCAGAATGAGAACGACCTGCCAGATGCCGATGCTCATGCGTTTCCCTCGTCGTCGTTCCGCGGCGGCGCCCTCCCGCGCCCGCCGGGCCAGCTAGCGACAGCATGGCAGAATTCAACCGCCCCCGCAACGCGGGGGCGGCGGCGGGTTCAGTCGAGGACGTGGACCGTGGAGGCCTGGGGACCGTTCGGACTCTCGTTCTCGGCCACGTGGACGCGGACGCGGCTGCCCACCTCCAGCCGCTCGAAGCCGTTGTTCACCACGGCGTTGCGGTGGAAGTAGATCTCCTGTCCGTCGTCCAGCTCGATGAAGCCGTAGCCCTGCTCGCGGAACAGCCGGATCACCCGGCCGGTGGGCGGCTCCACGTGGGTCTTCACGTCGCCGCGCATCTTCTCCTTGTACTTCTCCAGCTCGCGCCGGGCGGCGCGGAAGGCCTCGCGCAGGGCGAAGCGGAAGTCCTCCCGCGCCGGATCCCCGCGCTGATTGTGATTGACGACGATCTCACGGCCGGGAACGTGGATGAAGATCCGGATCCTGTAGTCGTTTCCCTTGTGATGACGGTCGCTGTCCCGGTCCACGACCACTCTCATGGAATTGATGTGCGGAAATATTTTTTCCAGATCGGCGGCCTTCTCGCGGATGCGTTGTTCGATGAAGTCCGATTTCGGGACCTCGTGGAACCGGATCTCGAGAGGCTTGTCCATCGTCACTCCTCGCTCTCTGGCCGTCATCCCTTGATCACGATCAGCGGGCGCAGATGAGCCACCTTGCGGGCGAGGCCGGCCCGATGCGCCGCCTCCACCACCGCATCCACGTCCTTGTAGGCCGCCGGCGCCTCCTCGGCGACGCCGCGCAGGGAGACGCTGCGCACCAGGATGCCCCGTTCGGCCAGCGCCCGCACCACCTGTTCGCCGCGGAAGGTCCTGAGCGCCCGGTGGCGACTGATGGCGCGGCCGGCCCCGTGGACCGCCGAGGCGAAGGCTCGCGTGCCGTCCGCGCGCGCGCCCGCCAGCACCCAGGAGCCGGTGCCCATGCTGCCGCCGATGAGCACCGGCTGACCCCAGGGCCTGAGGGGCTCCGGGATGTCGGGATGCTCCGGCGGGAAGGCGCGGGTGGCACCCTTGCGGTGGACGAAGAGGCGGCGCGGGCCCTCGGCGGTGGCGTGGACCTCCTCCTTGCAGGTGTTGTGGGAGACGTCGAACAGCAGCGGCAGGCGGATGCCCGGGAAGAAGCGGGCGAAGACGGTGCGGGCCAGATGGGCGACGATCTGGCGGTTGGCGAGGGCGCAGTTGATGCCGGCGCGCATGGCCCCGAGATAGCGGCGGCCCACCTCCGAACGGACGGGGGCACAGGCGAGCTCGCGATCGGGCAGACGGATGCCGTGGCGCTCGGCGGCCCGCGCCATCTCGCGCAGATAGTCGGTGCCGATCTGATGGCCGAGGCCGCGCGAGCCGCAGTGGATGGTCACCACCACCTCGCCCGGACGCAGGCCGAAGGCGCGGGCGGTGGCCTCGTCCTCCACCCGGTCCACCACCTGCACCTCGAGATAGTGGTTGCCGGAGCCCAGCGTGCCCATCTCCTCGCGCTGGCGCTCGCGGGCGCGGCGGGAGACGGCATCGGGATCGGCCCCGGCCGTGCGGCCGCGCTCCTCGATGCGTTCGAGATCGGCGTCCTCGCCGTAGCCCTCGGCCACCGCCCAGGCGGCACCGCCGGCGAGCATGGCGTCCATGGCGCGGTCGTCGAGGCGGATGCGCCCGCGCCGCCCGAGGCCGGCGGGGACGGTGCGGAACAGCTCGTCGGCGAGACGCTCGCGGACGGCCGCGATGTCCGCCTCCCGGAGGCCGGTGAGATGGGTGCGCACGCCGCAGGAGATGTCGAAGCCGACGCCGCCGGCGGAGACCACGCCGCCCCGCTCGGGATCGAAGGCGGCCACGCCGCCGATGGGAAAGCCGTAGCCCCAGTGAGCGTCGGGCATGGCGAAGGCGGCCTCGACGATGCCCGGCAGGGTGGCGACGTTGCGGAGCTGCTCCAGCACCTTCTCGTCCATCTCCCGCAGCAGCGGCTCGGTGGCGTAGATCACCGCCGGCACGCGCATCGCCCCCTCCGGGCCGTAGCGCCAGGTGGTCTCGTCGACGCGCTCGAACCGACGCGGGTCCATGGCCGTTCCTTCCGCTACACGTCCACCACGCACTGGGCGATCCAGCGGCCGTCCGGCTCGTGCCGCACGGCGAGCTCGGTGAGGGTGGCGGCCTTGGGCTCCACCGCCGGCTGGTGGCGCTCGGGATCCACCGGCTCGCCCCAGGCGGTGGCCTCGAGGCGATGATCGCGGATCTCCACCTCGTAGCGGCCGAACACCATGCCGAGGGTGGCCATGTAGTAGATCACCGCGTCGAGCCAATCGATCAGCAGCATCTCGTCGTCCTCGGCCTCGCAGTGGATCGCCACCGGCTCGCGCGGCTCCACCCGATCGGGGTCGGTGACCACGGCGGTGAGCGCCCGCGCCGCCTCGGCGAAGGCGGTGGCGCGGTCGGGACCGAAACCGCGGACGCCGACGTCGGCGCCGTGGGGAAAGAGTTCGTACCCGCACTGCCGCCGCGTCCGTTCCGATCCGGTCACCGCCCGCGCCCCCCGTCTCTCTTCCCGATGTGGGGACGGCGGTGGGAAGAGGGAAGCGGCGACCTCCCGGCCGGCGGCGCTTCAGTCCGCACCGCCCGGAGGCTCCAGCGCGTAGCCCTCGGCGCGGACGGTGCGGATGGGATCCGGGGGGCCCAGCGCCCGCCGCAGCCGCCGGACGGCGGCGTCCACCGCCCGCGGATCGATGTCGGCGGCGGGATCCCACACCCGGTCCAGCAGCTGGCCGCGGGAGAAGACGCGACCCGGCTGCTCCATGAGGAAGCGCAGCAGGCGGAACTCGACGGGGGCGAGGTGGATCTCGCGATCACCACGGAAGACGCGACGGCGCGCCGGATCGAGACGGAGATCGCCCACCCTGAGCTCGCGTCCGGCCAGCGCCGGCCGGCTGCGCCGCAGCACCGCCCGCAGCCGGGCGATCAGCTCGGCCATGGAGAAGGGCTTGGTGACGTAGTCGTCGGCGCCGTCCTCGAGACCGCGCACCCGGTCCGTCTCCTCGCCGCGGGCGGTGAGCATCACCACCGGGAGCTCCCGCAGCTCGGGATCGCGGCGGATGCGCCGGCACAGATCGAGGCCGGAGCGACCCGGCAGCATCCAGTCCAGCAGCACCAGATCCGGGCGGCGCTCCAGCAGCCGCTCCAGCGCCTCGTCGCCGTCGAAGGCCTGCACCACGGCGAAGCCGGCGGCGCGCAGGTTGAAGGCGAGGAGGCGCTGGAGGGCCGGGTCGTCCTCCACCACCAGCACCAGCGGGGTCATGACTCCGGCCGGATCATGCGGTTGATACGGTCGCCGTGGACGATGTAGTGGATCTTCTCGGCGATGTTGGTGGTGTGGTCGCCGATCCGCTCGAGGTTCTTGGCGACGAACATCAGGTCGATGCAGGCGGACGTCTTGCGCGGGTCCTCGATGATGTAGGTGAGGAGTTCGCGGAACAGGCTGACGTAGAGCTGGTCCACCTCCTCGTCCCGCTGCCAGGCGGCGTAGGCCTGGGCCGGGTCGCGGGCGGCATAGGCGTCCAGCACCTGCTTGAGCATCTCCTGGCACACCTGCGCCATGCGGGGGATGGTGATCATGGGCTTGAAGCGGGGCTGGTCCAGGAGCCCCTTGGCACGGCGGGCGATGTTGACGGCGTAGTCGCTCATCCGCTCCAGATCGTTGGAGATCTTGAGGGCCATGGCCACCATGCGGAGGTCGATGGCCAGCGGCTGACGGGTGGCGAGGATGCGGATGGCCTCGTGGTCGATGGTCTCCTCCAGCTCGTCCACCGCGTCGTCGCCGGCGATGACCCCGTCGGCCGCCGTCTCGTCGCGCTCCACGAGGGCCCGCACGGCCATCTGCAGCTGCCGTTCGACGAGGCCGCCCATCTCCAGGATGTGGCGGGTGAGGCGGTCCAGCTCCTCGTCGAAGGCGTGGACGGTGTGGCGGCGGATGACGGGATCGCTCATGCCCCCTCCCTCAGCCGAAGCGGCCGGTGATGTAGTCCTGGGTCATGCTCTCGCGCGGGTTGGTGAAGATCTGCTCGGTCTCGCCGAACTCCACCAGCCGGCCGAGATGGAAGAAACCGGTGAACTGGGACACCCGGGCCGCCTGCTGCATGTTGTGGGTCACGATCACGATGGTATAGCGGCTGCGCAGCTCGTCCACCAGCTCCTCGATGTGGGCGGTGGCGATGGGATCCAGGGCCGAGGTGGGCTCGTCCAGCAGCAGCACCTCCGGCTCCGGCGCCAGCGCCCGCGCGATGCACAGCCGCTGCTGCTGCCCGCCGGAGAGGTCGTAGGCGCTGGCGTCGAGCCGGTCCTTGACCTCGTCCCACAGCGCCGCCCACCGCAGGCTCTTCTCCACCTGTTCGTCGAGGACGGCGCGGTTGCGCACGCCGCGGATCCGCAGTCCCGCCGCCACGTTCTCGTAGATGGACTTGGGGAAGGGATTGGGCTTCTGGAACACCATGCCGATGCGCAGCCGCGGGATCATGGGATCCGTCTTCGGCGAAATGATGTCGATCCCCTCCGGCTCCAGCCAGATGTGGCCGGCGTAGCGGTTGCCCGGATAGAGGTCGTGCATGCGGTTGAAGCAGCGGAGGAAGGTGCTCTTGCCGCAGCCCGAGGGGCCGATGAGGGCGGTGACGCAGCGCTCGTGGACGGGCATGGTGATCTCGTGGAGGGCCTGCTTGGCCCCGTACCAGAAGCTGAGCCGCTCCACCCGCGCCTTCACCGGCACGTCGGCCCGCGCCCGCTCGGCGCGCGGCGCGTCGAGGGCGAGGGCGGGAGCGGTGGCGGTGGCCTCGGCGGTCATCCCAGCATCCTCCGGGCTCGATAGCGCACGTAGATGGCGAGGGCGTTCATGGCCAGCGTCATGACCAGCAGCACCACGCCGGCGGCGGCGGCGAGGTCGTGGAAGGCGGGCTGCGGTCGCGAGACCCAGTTGAACATCTGGATGGGCAGCACCGTGAAGGGCGACCACAGCCAGTCGAAGTTCACCCACGGGAATTCGGAGCCGACGGGGGACGGCGGCAGGAAGGCGATGAAGGTGAGGGCGCCGACGGTGATGACCGGGGCGGTCTCGCCGATGGCGCGGGAGAGGCCGACGATGATGCCGGTGAGGATGCCCGGGCCGGCCGCCGGCAGCAGGAACATGGCCACCGTCTGCCAGCGATCGGCGCCGAGGGCGAAGGCGCCCTCCCGCATCTCCCGCGGCAGGGCCCGCAGGGCCTCGCGGGTGGCCACCACGACGATGGGCAGGATCAGGAGCGCCAGGGTGAGGCCGGCGGTGAAGATGGACTCGCCGAAGCCGGCGCCGTGGACGAACAGTCCCAGGGCCAACAGGCCGTAGATGATGGAGGGGACGCCGGCGAGATTGGTGATGTTGATCTCGACGATGTCGGTGAGCCAGTTGCGGCGGGCATACTCCTCGAGATAGATGCCGGCCCCCACGCCGAGGGGGATGGCGACGGCCGCCACCACCACCATCACCAGGGTGGTGCCCACCCAGGCCGAGAGGATGCCGGCGCGGGAAGGGCGGCGCGAGGGGAAACTGGTGAAGAAGTCCAGATCCAGATGGGGCGCGCCCCGCAGCACCAGATCCAGGATCAGCCCGAGGAGCACGAGACTCGCCACGAACAGCAGCAGCAGGGCCAGGGCGGCGAAGAGGAGATCCCGCCGGCGGGCGGCGCGCACGCGGTCGAGGGAGCGGTCGAGGGCCTGCATCAGTACACCTCGCGGAAGCGCCGACGCAGCCAGAAGCCGAGGATGTTGAAGAGCAGGGTGAGGAGGAAGAGGGTGAGGCCGGCGGCGAAGATGGAGCGGTAGGCGAGGGAGCCGTGGGGGGCATCCCCGAGGCTCACCTGGACGATGTAGGTGGTGATGGTGGCCGCCCCCTCGAGCGGGTCGAAGGTGAGGCGCGGGTTCTGACCGGCGGCGATGGCCACCACCATGGTCTCGCCCACCGCCCGCGCCATCCCCAGCAGATAGGCGGCGGTGATGCCGCTGAAGGCGCCGGGAATCACCACCCGGAGCGCCGTCTGCAGACGGGTGAAGCCGAGGGCGTAGGCGCCCTCGCGCAGGGAATCCGGCACCGCCCGCATGGCGTCCTCGGACAGCGAGACCACATAGGGCAGGATCATGATCCCCATCACCAGTCCGGCCGAGAGCATGTTGAAGCCGGGAAGGCCGGGGATCACCCGCTGGAGGAGCGGCGTCACCACCAGCAGCGCGAAATAGCCGTAGACCACGGTGGGCACGCCGGCGAGCAGCTCGAGGACCGGTTTGATCACCTCCCGCACGCGTCGGTCGGCGAACTCGCTGAGATGGATGGCCAGCACCGTGCCGGCCGGGATCGCCACCGCGAGGGCGATGGCGGAGGTGGTGAGGGTGCCGGAGAGCAGCGGCAGGATGCCGTAGTGGGGCTCGGCGAAGAGGGGCGTCCACTGGGTGTCGGTGAGGAAGGCGACGAGCCCCACCTCGGCGAAGAAGGGCAGGGAATCGCGGATCAGCGTCCAGACGATGCCGGCGGTCACCAGCACCGAGACCGAACCGGCGAGTACCAGCAGCGCGTGGACGATCCGGGCGCGCAGCGCCCGCCGCCGCAGGAAGGCGGGCGTGGGCGCGAAACGTCCTCCGAAGCTCGACGATCCCCGCATGGATCCTCGCCCGCGGTCGGCCGGGGCGGCACCGGGACGGGCCGCCCCGCACCGCCCCTCAGTCCACCGTCTCCGCCCGCAACAGCGCTTCCACCGAGAGGCCCACCTGGGCACCGCCGTGGAAGGCGGTCCCGGTGACGCGCGCCTCCACCCGCCGGCGGGCGAGGCGATAGCCCTCCTCGGGCAGGGGGACGTAGCCCACCTCGCGCACCAGCTCGACGATCAGTTCCGGATCCAGGTACATGTCCACGAAGGCGGCGACCGCCGGTCCGGTGTCGAGGCGCTCGGGATTGACGTAGAGGAACAGGGGGCGCGAGAGGGGCGCGTAGCGGCCGGAGCGGGCGTTCTCCACCGAGGGCTCGACGCATTCGCCGGTCGCGGGATTGCGGACGGGCACGGCCCGCAGGCGGCCGCGGTTCTCCTCGTAATAGGCGAGACCGAAGAAGCCGAGGGCGCCGGGGTCGCCCGCCACGCCCTGCACCAGGACATTGTCGTCCTCGCTGGCGGTGTAGTCGCCGCGGCTCGCGCCCTCGCGGCCCACCACGGCGGCGGTGAAATAGTCGTAGGTGCCGGAGTCGACGCCGGGCCCGTAGAGGGTGAGCGGTCGGTCGGGCCAGTCGGGGCGGACCTGATTCCAGCGGACGACCTTCCCCTGCGCCTCCGGCGCCCAGATCCTCCGCAGTTCCTCCATGGTGAGGCAGTCCACCCAGTCGTTGGCGGGATTCACCACCACCGTCAGCGCGTCGATCGCGATCGGCAGTTCGATGTAGCGGACGCCGCCGGCGGCACAGGCCTCCCGCTCGCTCTCCTTGATGGGACGGGAGGCGTCGTTGATGTCGGTGTCGCCGCGGCAGAACTTCTTGAACCCGCCGCCGGTGCCGGAGATGCCGACGGTGACCCGGTACTTCCCGCGGTACTTGATCTGGAACTCCTCGGCCACCGCCTCCGTGATGGGGTAGACGGTGGAGGAGCCGTCGATGCGCACGATGTCGCCCTCCGCCACCACCGGCTCCGCAAGGGCGAGGCCGCCGAGGACGAGGAGCGCGCCCAGGGCGCCGTGTCGTCTCATGGTCTCGGACCTCCGTCGCTGGATGCCACGCCCGCTTCCTGTCTCCGGCCGGTGACGAGGATGGGACGGGAATGTGACGGATCGGTGACGGCGGGGCCTGTGCGACGGATCGCCGCCGACTATGTGAGGGACATGTTCGACCTCGCCGATCCGGTGGCCCGCGCCGAGGCCTATCCCTTCGACGTTCCGGACCGCTCCTTCCTCTTCCGGGGCGAGGCGCCGGTGCCACGGGCGGGACGCGTCCCGGTGGTGTGCATCGGCTCCAACGCTGCCCCCTCGCGCCTGTCCGTCAAGCTCGCCGGCGACGAGGACCCGGTGCCGCTGGACGAGGCGGTGCTGCACGGCCACGCCGTAGTCTACAGTGCCCACGTGGCGGCCTACGGTTCGGTGCCGGCGACGGTGGTGCCGGCGGGATCGCGGGCGCGGACGCGGGTGTTCGTGGGCTGGTTCACGCCCGCCCAGCTCGCGCGCATCGACGCCAGCGAGGGCGTTCCGGGGCGCTACCGGCGGGTGGTGCGGCACCTCCGTCTCGAGACGGTGGGCGGCGGGATCCTCCGCCGCGCCCATCTCTACGTGGGCGGGGCCGGTCCGCTGCGACTGCGGGGACGGCCGGTGCGCCTCGCCGAGGTGGCGAGCGTCGGCACGCCGCTTCCCGCCCTCACCCAGCCGGCCCTGCTGCGGTTGCTGGCCCGCCGCCTGGCGCGGGGAGAACCCTATCGCGCCTTCGTGAGGAGGCTCGTGACGGATGCCGACTTCCGCGGGTGGGTGAACGGGCGGCTGGGCCATCTCGACGAAGGCCGCGGATAGGCGGACGGCACCCCGGGAAGGGGTGCCGTCCGCTCCGGGCTCGACGGGAAAGGGGTCAGCTCGCCACGCGCTCCTCGGTCCGCAGCAGCGCCTCCAGATCGTCGCGGGCGCGTTCCAGCAGGAACAGAGTGCGGGCGTCACCGTGATCGTAGAAGACGTCGTCGGGATCGGTGGACACCGTCTCGCGCAGGCGCGCCACCGCCAGGTCCAGCAGCGCCAGCACGCCCTCGAAGGACTGCTGGGAACCGGCGAGGAGCTGGTGCTCGAGGGCGTCGATCTGGCGGTCGAGGGCGTCGATCTCGGCCTCGACGGCATCGAGGCCGGCTTCGGCCTCGGCCCGATCCAGCTCCTCCATCATGCGACGGATCTCGTCGGCGGACATGCCCACGAGCCGCAGCGGCGCGAAGGCCCACTCCGGCAGGGTACGGCGCAGGCGCTCCTGACGTTCCAGGAGCTCGCGGCGACGGCGCTGCAGTTCGGCGATGCGGCGCGCGGTGAGAATGGTGTTGGCGATGACGGTCATCCCCGGCACTCCTCTTCCGGCCCGCGACGAGGCGGTCATGTGACATTCATGGGCATCGGCCGGGCGTTAACCTGACCTTTACCAGGAATGGTGTCAACGAGGATTGACTACGAACTCGAATAGTCTTCGCGAAAAAGTCGAGAGAATTTTAGTCGCGCTTCGGTTGCTCACAGGCGGCTGTGGACAACCTGTGGGCTAGAGGCGCCCGTTCCCCCACCCGCCGCCGCGTGCTATCGCCATCCCGCAGCCGGAGGAGCCTCCATGCCCCGCGTGCTCGTCCTCAACGGTCCCAACCTCAATCTGCTCGGGACCCGGAGGCCGGATCTGTACGGCCGGACCACCCTCGCCGAGATCGAGAAGCGCCTGCACGCGCTCGGGGAGGAGCTCGGCCTCGCGGTGGAGGTGCGCCAGAGCAATCACGAGGGCACCCTCGTGGACTGGATCCAGGAGGCGCGCGGGACCGCCGACGCCCTCGTGATCAACGCCGCCGCCTACACCCACACCTCGGTGGCCATCCGGGACGCGCTGGAGGTCTTCGAGGGACCGGTTGTCGAGGTCCATCTCTCGAACATCTTCGCCCGCGAGCCCTTCCGTCACCGGTCCCACGTCTCGCCGGTGGCGACGGGGGTGATCTGCGGCTTCGGGCCGCTGGGCTACGAACTGGCGCTGCGGGCGCTGGCCGCACGGCTGGCGCCGCGGCAGGCGGGCGGCGGGAGATGAACGGCATCGACATCGATCCCGAGTTCCTGGAACGATTGGCCGAGCTCCTGACCCGGAGCGGCCTCACCGAGATCGAGATCGCCCAGGGCGAGACCCGGGTACGGGTGGTGCGACGGGTGGAGACCCGCATCGAGCAGACGGTGGCGCCCGCCCCCGCCACGGTGCAGCCCCCGCCGCCGGCCACCCCCGCGTCCACGGCACCGGCGGCGTCGGCGGAAGAGGAGGGGACGCCGGTGACGGCGCCCATGGTGGGGACCGTCTATCTGCAGCCGGAGCCGGGTGCGCCGCCCTTCGTCCGTCCCGGGGACGCGGTGGAGGAGGGCCAGACCCTGCTCATCATCGAGGCCATGAAGGTGATGAATCCGATCCGCGCGCCGCGGGCCGGCCGGGTGCTGCGCATCCTGGTGGAGAACGCCCAGCCGGTGGAGTTCGGCGAGCCCCTGGTGCTGCTGGGGTGAGGGCCGGTGATCCGCAAGCTGCTGGTGGCCAACCGCGGCGAGGTGGCGCTGCGCATCCTCCGCGCCTGCCGCGAGATGGACATCGCCACGGTGGTGGTCCACTCGACCGCCGACACCGATTCCATGCCGGTGCGGCTGGCCGACGAGAGCGTGTGCATCGGCCCGCCACCTGCCGCCCAGTCCTATCTGGACGCCCGTCAGATCCTCGCCGCCGCCGAGATCACGGGTGCCGACGCCATCCATCCCGGCTACGGCTTCCTCGCCGAGAACGCCGCCTTCGCCCGCATGGTGGAGGAACACGGCTATCTCTTCGTCGGCCCCAGGCCCGAGCACATCGAGCTCATGGGCGACAAGATCGCCGCCAAGCGCACCATGCGCCGCCTCGGCATTCCGGTGGTGCCGGGCAGCGACGGACCGGTCGCGGATCCCGGAGAGGCGGTGCGCCTCGCCCGCGAGATCGGCTATCCGGTGCTGGTCAAGGCGGTGGCCGGCGGCGGCGGTCGTGGCATGAAGGTGGTGCACGACGAGGCCGAGCTGGTGGGCGCGCTGGAACTGGCGGCGCGCGAGGCCCGCGCCGGCTTCGGCGACGCCCGCGTCTATCTGGAGAAATATCTGGAGCGGCCGCGCCACATCGAATTCCAGGTGCTGGGCGACCGCCACGGGCGGGTGGTGCATCTGTTCGAGCGCGACTGTTCCGTCCAGCGCCGCCATCAGAAGGTGATCGAGGAGGCGCCCTCGCCGGCGCTGGACGAGGAGACGCGCCGGCGGATGGGCGCGCGGGTGGTGCGGGCCATGGAGGAGCTGGGCTACGTGAACGCCGGCACGCTGGAGTTCCTCTATGCCGACGGCCAGTTCCACTTCATCGAGATGAACACCCGCCTGCAGGTGGAGCATCCGGTCACCGAGGCGATCACCGACGTGGACATCGTCCGCGAGCAGATCCGCATCGCCGCCGGCGAGCCCCTCGCCTTCGACCAGGAGGATCTGCGCATCGAGGGTCACGCCATCGAGTTCCGGATCACCGCGGAGGATCCGGAGACCCTGTTGCCGGCGCCCGGACGCGTCACCCACTGGCACCCGCCGGGCGGGCCCGGCGTGCGGGTCGACTCCCACGTCTATGCCGGCTACACGGTGCCGCCCCATTACGACAGCCTGATCGCCAAACTGGTGGTCCACGACCGCGACCGCACCGCCTGTCTCCGGCGGGCCGCCCGCAGTCTCGCCGAGTGCGTGGTGGACGGCATCCCCTCGACGATCCCCCTCCTGCGCACCATTGTGGACCACGAAGCCATGCATCTCGGCCGGGTGGACACGGGCTGGCTCGAGCGCTTCCTGGAGGGACGCGGCTGAGCCGGCGGGCCGGGTCGGGAGGGGAGCGGCGCGGATGCTGGCCCTGCCGCCGGAACTGGTGCTGAGCGCCTATGCCAGCGGTCTCTTCCCCATGGGGAAGGACCGCCACGATCCCACCATCCACTGGCTGGATCCCATCCGCCGCGGCATCATCCCTCTCGATCGCTTCCACGTGCCGCGCAGCCTGCGCAAGACCCTGAGGAAGCGTCCCTTCGAGATCCGGGTGGACCACGATTTCGCGGCGGTGATCCACGCCTGCGCCGAGCCGACGCCGGAGCGGCCGCGCACCTGGCTCAACGACGAGCTCATCGACACCTACATTCACCTCCACCGCCGCGGCTTCGCCCACAGCATCGAGTGCTGGCGGGAGGGTGCCCTGGTGGGCGGGCTGTACGGCGTGGCCCTGGGCGGGGCCTTCTTCGGCGAGAGCATGTTCTCGCGGGTCCGCGACGCCAGCAAGGTGGCCCTGGTGGAGCTGGTGCTGCGGCTGCGCACCGCCGGCTACGAGCTGCTGGACACCCAGTTCGTCACCGACCATCTGCGCCGCTTCGGCGCCATCGAGATCAGCCGGCAGGACTATCGGGTGCGCCTGCGCCACGCCATCCTCAAGAGCGTGGCCTTTCCGGGCGAGCCCGGCTCCTACGCCTACCGCACCTTCGCGCCGGCCTCGCCGTCACCGGCCGGCGGCGCCTCCGGCGCGGCATCCCCCGCCGGCAGCGGATCGCGGCAGTCCAGCAGCCACACGTCGTAGACCGGGTGTTCCAGGGCCGAGAGGGAGGGGCTGGAGGCGAACATCCAGCCGGAGAAGGCGCGCCGCCGCGGCCGGCCGGGATCGACGGCGTCGATGGTGAGGAAGGCCGCCGCCTCCGGCGGCTCCACCGGCGGCGCCCGGAAGCAGGCGAGGGCGCGGATCTCGAGGGTGCCGAAGCGCACCGTCTCGCCCACCGGGACGGTGAAGGTGCGGACTCGGGCCGTGATCTTGTCGAGGCCGCGCAGCACGGCGGTGCGGAAGGGGAGGTCCACCGCCGCCGCGGCCGACGGGACGGTCCACGGCAGCCCGAGGAGGGCGGCGAGCAGGATCGCGCGACGACTCATCGGTCGCCTCCCCCGCCGGGGCCGCCGAAGACGAAGCGGCCGATCAGCTCCTCGAGATTGAGGGCGGGCTGGGTGAAGGTGATGGCCTCGCCGGGCGCCAGCATCTCCTCCTCCGCTCCCGGCGTGATGGCGAGATAGCGGCGGCCCAGGAGACCGGTGGAGACGATGGCGGCGGAGGAGTCCACCGGAAGACGCAGGTCCTCGCGCACGCTGAACTCCACCACCGCCTGCCAGGTCTCGGGATCGAGGCGGGTGGCCAGCACCGTCCCCACCCGGATGCCCGCCACCCGCACCTCGGCGCCGGGATCGAGGCCGTCGGCGCGGTCGAACACCGCCCGCAGCACGTAACCGTCGGGGGCGGGCAGGTCGCTGCGGGTGTAGGCCCAGACCAGGAAGGCCGCGGCCACGGCCAGCACCACGGCGCCCAGCACCGTCTCCACCAGATGGCCCCTCATGACGCCGGCGCCTCGGCGGGCGCGTCGAGATCCAGCAGTGCACGGGCGAAGGCCCCGGCGCGGAAGGGGCGCAGGTCCTCCACCCCTTCGCCCACGCCCACGAAGTGGACCGGCAGGCCGAAACGCTCGGCCAGCGCCACCACCACCCCGCCCTTGGCGGTGCCGTCCAGCTTGGTGACCACGAGGCCGGTCACCTCCACCAGCTCGCGGAAGGTGGCCACCTGGGCGTGGGCGTTCTGGCCGGTGGTGGCATCCAGCACCAGCAGGGTGTCGTGGGGCGCCTCCGGATCCAGCTTCTTCAGCACCCGCCGGATCTTGGCCAGCTCGTCCATGAGCGCCTTCTTGTTGTGGAGGCGGCCGGCGGTGTCGATCAGCAGCACGTCGGCCCCCTCCCGTCGCGCCCGCTGCAGCGCCTCGTAGGCGAGGCCGGCGGCATCCGCACCGGGCCGGCCGGTCACCACCGGCGCGCCGACCCGCTCGCCCCAGGCGACGAGCTGCTCCACGGCGGCGGCGCGGAAGGTGTCGCAGGCGGCCAGCACGGGCCGCGGTCCCTCCGCGGCGAAGCGGTGGGCGAGCTTGCCGATGGTGGTGGTCTTGCCGGTGCCGTTGACCCCCACCACCAGGATCACGTGGGGACGGCGGGTCGGATCCACGGTGAGGGGCCGCTCCACGCGGGCGAGGATCTCGGTGATCCAGCCGGCCAGGGTCTCGCGCAGCTCGCGCTCCTCCACCTCGCGGCCGAAGCGCTCGCGGCGCAGCCGCTCCGTGAGGCGGGTCGCCGTCTCCACCCCCATGTCGGCGAGGATCAGCGCCTCCTCCAGCTCCTCCAGCAGCTCGTCGTCCACCCGCCGCCGGCGCACGAGGGCGCCGAGGCGCGCGCCCAGCGCCCGCGAGGTGCGGGAGAGACGCTCCCGCAGCCGTCCGAACCAGCCCCGCTCTCCGCTCATGTCACCGGCCGTCCCACCAGCATGCCGTCCTCCGCCGCGACGATCGCCACCTCCACCAGCGCCCCCGGCGCCACCGCGCCGGCGGGCGCGAGACGCACCGGGGCGAAGTGCTCGCTGTGGCCGCGGTCGCCGCGTTCCACCAGCACCCGCCGCCGCCGGCCCACTTCGCCGGCGAGGAAGGCGCGCACCCGCGCTTCGCCGCGCGCCCGCAGCCTCGCCGCCCGCGCCCGCCGCACCTCCCGCGGCACCTGGGGCATGCGCGCCGCCGGCGTGCCCGGCCGCTCGGAATAGGGAAAGACGTGGAGCCAGGTGAGACCGGCCTCGTCCACCAGATCGAGGGTGCGGGCGAACATCTCCTCGCTCTCGGTGGGGAAGCCGGCGATGAGGTCGGCGCCGAACACCACGTCCGGCCGCAGCCGCCGCAGCCGCGCGCACAGCGCCACCACGTCGGCGCGGCGGTGACGACGCTTCATGCGCTTGAGCACGAGATCGTCACCGGCCTGCACCGAGAGATGGAGGTGGGGCATGAAGCGGGGCTCCTCCGCCAGCACCCGCTCCAGCTCCCCGTCCACCTCCGCCGGATCCACCGAGGAGAGGCGCAGGCGCGGCAGCTCCGGCACCTCCCGCAGGATGCGGCGCACCAGCGTTCCCAGCGTCGGCCGGCCGGGCAGGTCGCGGCCCCAGGAGGTGAGGTCGACGCCGGTGAGGACCACCTCGAGATGGCCGTGGGCCACCAGCCGGCGGATCTGGGGGATCACCACGTCGGCCGGCAGGCTGCGGCCGGGGCCGCGTCCCAGCGGGATGACGCAGAAGGTGCAGCGGTGATCGCAGCCCTGCTGGATCTGCACGAAGGCGCGGGTGCGGTCGGCGAAGCCCTCCAGCATGTGGGGCGCGAGGGCGGCGAGGCGGGCGAGGTCGCCCACCCTGACCCGCGGTGCCCCGTCGCCGGCCAGCGCCCGCCAGCTCTCCGGCCGCAGCTTCTCGCCATTGCCCAGCACATGATCCACCTCGGGCATGGCGGCATAGCGGCCGGGGTCGATCTGGGCGGCGCAGCCGGTCACCACGATGCGGGCGCGCGGGTGCTCGCGACGGGCGCGGCGGATGGCCTGCCGCGCCTGGCGTTCGGCCTCGGCGGTGACGGCGCAGGTGTGCACCACCACCACCTCGTCCAGCCCCGCCGCCGCCGCGTGGCGGCGCAGGATCTCGGACTCGTAGGTGTTGAGGCGGCAGCCGAAGGTGATGACCCGCGGTTCGCTCATGCGCCCAGCACGTCCGGATGGAGGCGCCCTTCGTAGACGGTGACGGCGGGACCGCGCATGTGCACGGGGCCGGCACCCGGCCACGAGATCTCCAGTTCGCCGCCGTCCAATATGATCCGCACCCGATCCCGCACAAGGCCGGCGCGCCGGGCCGCCACCGCGGCGGCGCAGGCGCCGCTGCCGCAGGCGGGAGTGAGACCGACGCCGCGCTCGTGGACGCGGAGGCGGATCCGGTCCGGGGCGAGGATGCGGGCGAAGCCCACGTTGACCCGCTCGGGGAAGAGGGGATGACGCTCCAGCGTCGCTCCCAGCCGAGCGACCTCCGGCGCGTCCGGATCCTCCACGAAGAAGACGAGATGGGGATTGCCCATGGACAGCGCCCACCCCGGCGGCAGCCCGGGGGCGAGGCCGGCGAGCCGGTCGGGGTCGCGCGGTTCGGCCAGCGGGATCTCCCGCCAGTCGAAGCGCGGTTCCGGCATGGCGACGGTGACGCTGCCGTCGTCGTGGACCTCGGCGGTGAGCCGATCCCCGCCCGCCTCCAGCACCAGCCGGCGACGGCCCGTACGTTCGGCCAGCCAGCGCGCGGCACAGCGGGTGCCGTTGCCGCAGGCACCGCTCTCGGAGCCGTCGGCGTTGAAGAAGCGCAGCCGGGCGTCGGCGCCTTCGGCCGGCTCCACCAGCACCAGCTGGTCGAAGCCGATGCCGCGGCGGCGGTCGGCGAGGCGGGCGACGGCGGCCGGGTCGAGGGCGAAGGGCCCACCGCGGGCGTCGAACAGGGCGAAGTCGTTGCCGAGGCCGTGCATCTTGGTGAAGGCGGTCATCCGCGCACCCTCCGGGGACCGGGGGTGGAGATGGGACGGGCGGCGTGGTGCGGGAAGCGGCGCCATGAGGAGCGGGCGGCGTCCGGCGAGGATCCCCATGGGCGGGGACGGGACCCGGGCCCGTCCGCGAAGGCGGTTCCGGCATCGCCGGGCCCGGGTGCGGAGGTGGGCCTCACGGTCCGGCGACCGACCTCGGTACCGGCCCGGAGGGTGCCGGTCCGGGGAGGGGTTCACCGTATCGCCGAGGATGGCCCGGCAGGGCGGGTGGGTGCCCGCCGGCTTCGGCGGGCGCGTCCACCCGCGGCGGGATCAGGCCCGGAAGTCCTGCAGGCGGGTCACCTGCAGGCCGGCGAGGCCGTGGCGGTCCAGGGCGCGCGCCCAGGACTCGAACTCCTCGGGGGTGAGGCGCCAGCGGCGGCACGCCTCGTCCAGCGTGAGCAGCCCACCGCGCACCGCCGCCACCACCGCCGCCTTGCGGCGGGCGACCCAGCGCACGGTGTCGGCGGGCGGCAGGTCGTCGAGGGTGAGGGGACGGCCGTCGGGGCCGAGGACGGCCGCGGGCCGTGGGGGGGCGACGTCCGACATGAGGCGTCTCCGTGTTCCGTTCCGACTCGGCCGGCGTTCCGCTTCAGGCACAGCCCTCATCTACTCGCCCCCTTTTAAGAAAGACCTAAAGATCAGGGTTGAGAGCGATTAACCGTATCCCGGTCATGTGGTGATACGCATCAGCTCGTCGAGCATGGTGTTGACCGTGGAGACGACGCGGGCATTGGCGGTATAGGCGCGCTGGGTGACGATCATCTTGGTGAATTCGTCGGCGAGGTCCACGTTGGCCGTCTCGAGGGCGCCCGGTGCGATGCGGCCGGCGTTGCTGGTGCCGGCGAAACGGAGGTTGTACTCGCCCGAATATTCGGTCTCGGCGAAGACGTTGCCCGTGCGCGGCTCGAGTCCCAGCGGATTGGCGAAGGTGGCGACCGGCAGTCGGTAGATGCGGCGCTGGGCGCCGGTGGTGAAGGAGGCCACCACATAGCCGTCCCGGTCGATGCTCACCCCCTTGAGATGGCCCACCTCGGAGCCGTTCTGCTGGACGAAGGCCACGTCGGCGGGAGCGGCGAACTGGGTGAGGCCGTCGGCGGATCCCCCGCCGGTGCCGAGGTCGAAGGTGATGCTGCTGGGGTCGGCCCCGCTGCTCCAGCTGATGGACACGGGGGAGGCCAGCGTGCCGGTGATGGCGGCGAGGGAGCCGTCGCCGGCGAAGGTGGCGGTGCCGGAGGCCACGAGACCGGTGGGATGGACCGTCGGGTCGAGATCGCCACGCTCGGCGAACAGCTCGATCTGCCAGGTGTTGGTGGCGGTCTTGAGGAAGGCCAGGGTGAGGGAGTGGCCGCGCCCGAGACTGTCGTAGACCCGCACCTTGCGCGAGAAATGGGGCTGCACGCCCGAGGTGCCGCCGCTCGTCGCCCAGGCCTCCATGTCGCCGGCGGTGTAGGCCCCGGTGTGGTCGCTCTGGCGGGCGTCGAGATTGGCGTCCAGCTCGACGCGGGTGGTGGCGGTGGCGGTGCCGCTGATGCTGCGGACGTTGACCGGCACCAGGGTGTTGATGTCGACGATGTTGCCGTCGGCGTCCAGCTCCCAGCCCTGCAGGTAGAAGCCGGCCGGGGTCACGAGATAGCCCTGACGGTCGGCGCTGAAGGAGCCGTCGCGGGTGTAGAGCTGTTCGCCGGTCCCGTCGGTGCGGGTGTTGACCACGAAGAAGCCGCCGCCGGAGATGGCCGCGTCCGTCGGCGAGTCCGTGCCCTGGATGAGGCCCTGCTTCATGATCTCGTAGCCGGTGACGGCGCGTACGCCGCCGGGCGAGTAGGCCACGGACGAGGTCTGCTGGGTGACGATGCTGGTGAAGTCCGGCGCGGCGGCCTTGTAGCCGACGGTGTTCACGTTGGCGATGTTGTCGGAGATCATGCCGAGCGCCCGGCTCTGGGCGGTGAGCCCGGAGGCGCTCGAGAACAGGGAACCGAACAGCGACATGGGGACCTCCTCCCTTACCGTTGGGACGACGTGGAATCGGTGACGGCGCGGACGGCGGTGGCCGGATGCAGGACGCCGTCCACCGCGAGCAGCAGACGCTCGCCGTCGAACTGCACCGCCTCCACCCGGCCGACGATGCCGAGGTCCGCCTCCAGCGCCCGGCCGCTCTCGTCCACCGCCTCGAGGGCGACGCGGTAGCGACCGGCCGGCAGACGGCGGCCGGCCCGGTCGAGCCCGTCCCAGCTCACTTCGTGGAGGCCCGGGGTGGTGGGCAGTGCGTCGAGGGTGGCGACGGTGCGGTCGTCCTCGCCGCGGACCGTGATCCGGACCGACGCCGCCGGCGTCGCCAGCCGGTAGCGCACCCGGGCCGGTCCCGCCTCGGGCAGATAGAGCTCCTCGCCGTCCAGCTCGACGGTGCGGCCGACGAAGCCGGCGGCGGCGAACACCTGTCCCGCCCGCACCGTCTCGATCAGCGTCTCGATGCGGGCGTTGGCCTTCATGGCCTGTTCGACGGTGGCGAACTGGACCAGCTGGCGGGTGAAGGTCTGGGCATCCATGGGCGCGAGGGGATCCTGCTGCTGGAGCTGGGTGGTGAGCAGCCGCAGGAAGTCCTCGAACTCGCCGAAGCCGCGGGCCGCGGGGCCGGCGGCCGTGGAGGCTCCGGAGGATGCGGTGGCCGTGGCGTCGATGGCGACCATGGTCAGATCCTCACGTCCAGGAGACCGGCGAGAGTGCGGGCGAAGGCGCCGTCCCCGGCAGGCCGGCGGGGAGGCGTGTCGTGCGCGGAAGAACCGGAGCGATCTCCGCGCCCGGGGTCGTCGCCCGCGTCGGCCAGCACCAGGCGGAGCTCCACCGTCCCGCGCTCCCCCGCATCGTCGAGGGCGCGCAGCAGATCGCTCTCGAGCTCCCGCAGGCGTTCCAGCGTCTCCGGCCGCTGGACCCGCACCGTCGCCCGCAGCCGACCGCCGGGGCCGGTGCGCACCGCCACCTCCACCTGGCCCAGCGCCGGGGGATCGAGCTGGACCCGGAGAGTCGGACGTCCCTCGGCGACGGCGCGGGCGACCAGCATCGGGAGGGCCTGCGGCGCCGCCCGCGGCATCGGCGGAGGCGGCGGTGGCGACCGACCCGTCGCGCCCTCGCGGATCGCCGGCGCCTCCACGCCCTCGGGGCCCCCGTCGGCGCGAGCGGCGGGGGCCGGATCGACGGCCTCCGCGACCTCCGGATCCTCGTCGGGACCGAAGCCGTCCTCGGCGACCCGGCGGCCGTGTCCGATGGCGGTGGGGGGTGCGAGCGGCGGTGTCGATCCGGGCGCCGCGCGCGACGGCCGGAGCGGGGAATCGGCCACGACCCCGCCGGCGGCCGGGGACGGTGCGGGGCCGGCGCCCCCGCCCCGGCGTTCCCGCCCGACGGTGCCGTCGGCCGCGCCGGCGGCGGACGGCGTCGCCGGGGTCGCGGGCGGCACCGTCGGGTCCGACCACGCGCGTGGGGCCGGCCCGGGCGGCCCCGCCGGGGAGGGAAGCGGGGGCGCGGACGGGTCCGTCCGCGGGCGGTGCGGAGCCGCGAGGGTCCGGAGCGCGTTCTGCGCGGCCCCGCCGTCGGACGCTTCCGCTTCCGGCAGCGATGCGTTCCCACCCGGCGCGAGGGACGGGCCGGCCGTCCCGTCGAGGCCCGGCGTCCCGCCCCCTCCGGCGGGGCCGGACCTCCGGTGCGCCGTCCCGACGTCGGGCCGGGGCGGTGGACCCGGGAGATCCCCGCGGGGCGCACCGCCCGCCTCGGATCCGACGGCGGCGTCCGCCGTCGCCGCCCCCGTCCCCGTCTCCGGCGGGGACGGGAGTGCCGGTACGGTGCCGGCGAGCAGGGCCGTCAGCAGGGCGGCGAAGGGATCGGCGGATCCGCCGCCCACCTCCCGCATCTCCGGAGGGCCGGAGCCGACCGGAGCGGAGGCCGCGATGGTGTCGGTCGACACGGGGTCCACGGGTGTCCCTCGTCACGCCCGCGCACGGCGCGGGGATCCACGCGCTTCGAAGCAACCGACGTGCCAGCTCCGGCAGATGGCGGCATCCGGGCGTTTTCCGGGGCGGTGGCTGGATGCCGGGAGCGCACCACGATACCCCGTGTGCCGGCAGTCGCTGCCGGCCGGGCAGATCCTGCCGGTCGCCGGGAGGCGCAGCATGGTTAACCGTTCGTTGGGAAATTCGTGCTAGGGCGGGAAAGGCCGAGGGGAGCGCGGTCCATGAGTCCACGCGAGGAGATCCGGGCGCGGGAGAAGATCGAGGCGGTGGTGGCCTGCGTGCGCGCGCGGCTGGAGGGGGAGGAGGCCGCCCTCGTCGAGGATTTCGTGCGCCGCTACTACCACAATGTCGCGCCCTTCGATCTCGCGGAGCGGGCGGTCGAGGATCTCTACGGCGCCGCCCTCGCCCACTATCGGCTGGGCCGGCGTCGCCGTCCCGGCGGGGAACGGATCCGCGCCTTCAACCCCCGCCTCGAACAGCACGGCTGGCAGTCCACCCACACGGTGGTGGACATCGTCACCGACGACCGTCCCTTCCTGGTGGACAGTGTCTCCATGGAGATCGTCCGCCGCGGGCTCGGCATCCATCTCGTGGTCCATCCGGTGCTGCCGGTGGTGCGGGACGGAGACGGCGTGCTGCGGGCCATGGGGCCGGCCGGCGAGGCGGGGGTGCGGCCCGAGAGCTGGATGCACTTCGAGATCGATCGCCACAGCGATCCCGCCTTTCTGCGGGACCTGGAGCGCGGCATCGTGCGGGTGCTGGGCGACGTGCGCCGGGCCGTCGAGGACTGGCCGGCCATGCGCGAGCGGGTGGACCTCGCCATCCGCGAGCTGGCGACGGCCCGCCGCCACGTGGCCGAGGAGGAATGGCACGAGATCGTGGCGTTCCTGCGGTGGCTCGCGGACGACCACTTCACCTTCCTCGGCTCCGCCCGCTACCGCCTCGAGGAGGGAGCGGACGGGCCGCGGCTCCGGCGCGAGCCGGATTCGGGGCTGGGCGTGCTGAGGGATGCGGGCGAGGCGTACTCCGCCAGTTTCGATGCCCTGCCCGGGGCCCTGCGTCGCCGGGCGGCGACGCCGGTGCCGCCGGTGGTGGTCACCAAGGCCACCAGCCGCAGCACCGTCCACCGGCCCGCCTATCTCGACTATGTGGGGGTGAAGCGCTACGACGCCGAGGGGCGGGTGGTGGGAGAGAACCGTTTCCTCGGCCTCTTCACCTCCGCCGTCTACAACCGCAGTCCCCGCTTCATCCCGCTGCTGCGGCGCAAGATCGAACGGGTGTTCGCCCGCTCCGGGCTCGACCGGCGCAGCCACGACGGCAAGGCCCTGTTCCACATCCTTGAGACCTACCCGCGCGACGAGCTCTTCCAGATCGAGGAGGAGGAGCTGCTGCGCATCGCCCGCGAGATCCTCCACCTCCAGGATCGCCAGCGCATCCGCCTGTTCGTGCGGTGTGATCCGTGGCGGCGCTTCGCGAGCTGTCTCGTGCTGGTGCCGCGGGACCGCTACAACACGGCCCTGCGCGAGCGCTTCCGGGCCATTCTCGCCGAGGCCTTCGGCAGCGACGAGATCGAACATCAGATCTTCCTGGGCGAGGCGGTGGCGGCGCGGGTGCTGTTCCTCGTCCGCACTCCGAAGGGCCTGTCCGGCGACCTCGACCTCGTCCGTCTCGAGGCGCGGCTGGTGGAGGCGGCGCGGGACTGGTCCGATGTGCTCCACCAAGCGCTGCTGGAGACCCTCGGCGAGGAGGAGGGCACCCGCCTTTTCCGCCGCTACGGCCGGGCCTTCTCCGCCGCCTACCGCGAGGCGGTGCCGGCGCGGGCGGCGGTGGCCGACGTGGTGGCCCTCGACCGGCTGGCCCGCGGCGAGGGTTCGGGCCTGGACACCCGCCTCTACCGACGGCTGGAGGAGAGCGAGGAGCGGCTGCACTTCCGGCTGGTGCGGCGCGGCGGGCCGCTGCTGCTGTCGGAGGTGCTGCCCATCCTCGAACACGCCGGTCTCGTGGTGGTGGGGGAGCAGAACTTCGAGGTCCGCACCGGCGACGGCGAGGTGTTCTGGATCCACGACTTCTCCGCCCGCTACCATCACGAGGTGGACGTGGAGCGCCTCCACGACCGCTTCTGCGCGCTGTTCCTGGGCGTCTGGCAGGGGCTGTGGGAGAGCGACGGCTTCGACGAACTGGTGATGCGCACCGGTCTCGACGCCCGCCGCATCGCCGTGCTCCGCGCCTACGCCAAATACGCCCTTCAGCTCGCCGTCCCCTTCTCCCAGGCCTACATGGAGCGCACCCTCGTCGCCCACGCGGCCCTCGCCGAGCGGCTGGTGGCGCTCTTCGACGCCCGCTTCGATCCGGCCCTCCCGGAGGAGGAACGCGGCGCCCGCACCGCCGCCCTGCGCGAGGCGGTGCTGCGGGATCTCGAGGCGGTGACCAGCCTCGACGAGGACCGCATCCTCCGCACCTTCCTCGGGCTGATCGAGGCCACCCGGCGCACCAACGTCTTCCGTACCGACGCCGAGGGACGCCCGCGCTCCTGGATCGCCTTCAAGTTCCACTCCGCCGCCGTGCCGTGGATGCCGCGGCCGGTGCCGGACCGGGAGATCTTCGTCTACGCACCCCACGTCCAGGGCATCCATCTGCGCGGCGGGCCCATCGCCCGCGGCGGCATCCGCTGGTCGGACCGGCGGGAGGACTTCCGCACGGAGGTGCTGGGACTGATGAAGGCGCAGATGGTGAAGAACGCCATCATCGTGCCCACCGGCGCCAAGGGCGGCTTCGTGCTGACGCGGCCGCCGCGCGATCCCGAGGCGCTGCGCCGGGCCGGCGTCGAGGCCTACGAGACCTTCGTGCGCGGGCTCCTGGACCTCACCGACGACCGCCGCGGCGACGCCGTGGTGCCGCCGCCCGGAGTGGTGCGCCACGACGGCGACGATCCCTATCTGGTGGTCGCGGCGGACAAGGGCACCGCCACCTTCTCCGACCTCGCCAACCGCATCGCCGCCGAATACGGCTTCTGGCTCGGTGACGCCTTCGCCTCCGGCGGTTCCGCCGGCTACGACCACAAGCGCCTCGGCATCACCGCCCGCGGGGCCTGGGAGTCGGTACGCCGCCACTTCCGTGAACTCGGTCTCGATCCGGATCGCGACACCTTCCGGGTGGTGGGCATCGGCGACATGTCGGGGGACGTGTTCGGCAACGGCATGCTGCTCTCCGACCGCATCCTGCTGGTGGCCGCCTTCGACCACCGTCACGTCTTCCTCGATCCCGACCCGGATCCCGCCCGGGCCTTCGCCGAACGCAGGCGTCTGTTCGCGCTTCCCCGCTCCAGCTGGGACGACTACGACCGCGGGGCCATCAGCCGCGGCGGCGGGGTCTGGCCGCGCACCATCAAGCGCATCCCCGTCTCGCCCGAGGCGGCGCGGGTGCTGGACATCGCGCCCGGCGCCCTGAGCCCGCCCGAGCTGATCCGGGCCATCCTGCGGGCGCCGGTGGACCTGCTGTGGAACGGGGGCATCGGCACCTTCGTCAAGGCGCGGGAGGAGAGCCACGCCGAGGTCCAGGATCGCGCCAACGATGCCATCCGTGTCGACGCCGAGGAGCTGCGCTGCCGGGTGGTGGCCGAGGGCGGCAATCTCGGCTTCACCCAGAAGGCCCGCATCGTCTACGCGCTGAACGGCGGCCGCATCAACACCGATTTCATCGACAATTCCGCCGGTGTCGACTGTTCCGATCACGAGGTCAACATCAAGATCGCCCTCGACGCCGCCGTCGAGGCCGGCGAGCTCACCCGCAGGCAGCGCGACCGGCTGCTCGCCGACATGGCCGACGAAGTGGTGGCGCTGGTGCTGCGCCACAACCGGGACCAGAATCTGGCCCTCTCCTTGGGCGCCCATCTCGGCCCGCGCCTGCTGGACGCCCAGACGCGGCTCCTGGACAAGCTGGAGGCGGCCGGCCTCGCCGACCGGGCCCTCGACGTGCTGCCGGACGCCGCCACCCTCGCCGCCCGCCGCGGTGCCGGCCGGGGGCTCACCCGGCCGGAGCGGGCCTTCCTGCTGGCCCACGCCAAGCGCGGTCTCGAGGCGGCGCTGCGGGCGAGCGATCTGCCGGACCGCGCCTATCTGCTGGCCGAACTCGAGGCCTACTTCCCCACCCTCCTGCGCCGCCGGTGGGGGACATGGCTGCACCGTCACCGCTTGCGGCGGGAGATCGTGGTCACCCGCCTCGTCAACGCCATGCTGGACCGCGGCACCGAGACCTTCGTGAGCCAGCTCGAGGACGAGACCGGGGCCGAGCCGGCGGAGATCGGGCTCGGCTTCGTGGTGACCCGCGAGCTGCTGGGGGCGGAGGAGCTGTGGGAGCGGACCCACGCGCTGCCGGCGACGGTGCCCGCCCGGGTCCAGCTCGACCTCTTCGCCCGCCTGCGCGAGCTGTTCCTGCGCGGCACCCGCTGGTTCGTGCTGCACGGTCCGCGCCCCCTTTCCATCCGCGAGGCCCTGGCCCGCTACGGGCCGGGCGTACGGCTGCTGGATGCCCGCTTCGGCGAGGTGCTCCCGGAGGCCCGGCGCGCGGCGGTGGAGGCGGAGGTGGGGCGACTGGCCGGGGAGGGGATCCCCGAGGAGCTGGCCAGGGCCTTCGCGCGGCTGCCGCTGCGGCTGGTGGCCCTCGACGTGGTGACCGTCACCGAGGGCGGCGACGCCGAGGAGGCCGAGCGCATCCTCGCCGCCGCCCGCATCTGGTTCGCCCTCCACGAGGTGCTCGGGCTGGACGGGCTGCGGGCCCATCTCGAGGGCATGCCGCTTTCGGGGCCGTGGGACCGGCTGGCGGTCACCACCCTCGAGGGGGAGCTGGACGCCACCGCCCGGCGCCTCGCCGCCGCGGCGCTGCGCGCCGGCGTGCGGGCGGATGCGCCCGAGCGCTGCGTGGAGGCGGTGGCGGCGTGGATCGAGGAGGCCGTGTACGGCACCGCCCGCTATCGGCGGCTGCGGCGGGAGGTGGGCGAGGCGGCCGCCGGCGATCTGGGGGCGGCCAGCGTCCTGGTCCGGGCCCTCGCCGCCCTGCGCCCCGCCGGCGGTGCGGCGGCGGCCCGTTAACCATTCCTTGGGAAAGGGCGGGCATATTGTCGTGTGAAGGCCCCCCGACGTGCGCACCGCCGGGAGACGATCCGTGTCGCCGAGCCGGAGCTGGCAGATCACCTACGAGATCCATCTCCTCGAGGGTGGTCGCTGGACCGTCTTCTTCTCGAGTCCCGAGGCCGCGGAGGCGCGCGGCATGCTGGACCGGCTGTGGGAACGGCCGGAGGTGGTGGGCCTGCGTCTGGTGAAGGAGATCTGGGATCCCGACACGGATCGCAGCTCCACGCTGGTGCTGGACGAACGCCGGCGGCGCAGGCCCGCGGGCGGCCGTTACGTGCCGCACCGGGTGGGCCGGGTGGTGGCCCTGCCCGAGCCCGCCGCGCCGGTGCCGGCGGCGGGCGCGGCGTCGGCGCCGATCCCGTGGCCGTGGGCCGCCCTGTCCAGCGCCGCCGTCGGCGTGGGGCTGCTGCTGTGGGGGCTCCTGGGATGAGCCGATGGGCCGGCGCATCGGAGGCGGTGGCGTGGGCTGGGGTCGCGGGGGACGGCGGAGCACCGCCGGTTCCGGTGACCGGCGGGCCACATCGGCCCGCGACGGGCCGACCGGCCGCGGGCGGTCCACCGTCCACGACATCCGCGATGCCTTCCATGGAACCGGCCTCCCGACCGGCGGGGCCGGAGGCCGGGAGGCGGCTGCGGGTGCTGCTGGTGGAGGACCACGAGCCCGATGCCGTGCTGGTGACGCGGCTGCTCGCGGAGAGCGGACGCTTCACCGTGGTGCGCGCGGGGCGGCTCGCCGCCGCGCTGACCCGGCTCGCCCGCGAGCCCTTCGATCTGGTGCTGCTGGACCTGGTGCTCCCGGACGGTCAGGGACTGCCGGTGGTGGAGCGGGTGGTGGCGGCGGCCCCCGCGGCGGCGGTGGTGGTGGTGAGCGGCATGGACGACGAGGACCTGCTGCTGGCCCGCCTCGCCGTCGGCCACGGCGCCGAGGATCATCTGCCCAAGGGGGAGATGGACGGCGAGCGTCTCACCCGCATCCTCGTCACCGCCCACGAACGGGCGCGGCTGCGCCGGCTCTTGCGGGAGCGCGAGCGGCGGCTGGAGGAGGCCCAGCGCATCGGCCGTTTCGGCTACTGGCGCTGGCAGGCCGGCTCGGGCCGCGTGGATCTCTCCCGTCCCCTCGCCGAGCTCCTCGGCCTCGCCGCCGATCCGCCGCCCACGCCCCGCACGCTGCTGCGGCGCATCCGGCGCGGGGATCGCGGGCGTGTGCTGACGGCCGTGCGTCGGGCCCGGAGCGCGCCGCAGGGGGCGCCGGTGGTGGTGGAGCTGGTCACCGTCGACGGCCGGCCGCTGGAGGTGGAGCTGCGAGCCGATGCCGCGGGGCTCGCCGGCCTCTGCCGCGACGTGAGCGAACGACGGGCGGCGGTGCGGGCGCGCGAGGCCTTCTTCGCCAGTGTCGGCCACGAGCTGCGCACGCCGCTCACCGCCCTGCTCACGGCCCTCGACCTCCTCGCCGTGCGCGGCGGCGATCTCTCCGACCCGGCGCGGGAGCTGCTGACCCGTGCGCGCCGTGGCGCCCGCCGCCTCGCCGATCTTGTGGAGGGGCTGCTGGACCGGCGCGGGGCGGTGGAGGATGGACGCGTCCACGATCTCTCCGCCTGGCTCGCGGACTTCGCCGCGGGAGGAGGGGGCGGCGGCCCGGGGGACGCGCGTGTGGTCCTTCCCCCGGTGTCGGTGCCGGTGGCCTTCGATCCGGGGCGGCTCGCACCGGTTCTGCGGGAGCTCGCCGCCGCCGTCGCCGGCGGCACCCCGCCCGTCCTGGTCCTCACGGTGCACGGGGCGTTCGCGCGGCTCGCGGTGGCGGCGACGGTGGCGGCGGCGGAGGCTCCTTCGGGGCCGCTGGACGAGGCCGCACTCGCGGCGGCGGCCCGGGCCGGGCGGGCGCTGGGGCTCGCCATCGCCGCCCGGCTGGCGGCGCGTCTCGGCGGCCGACTGCGGCTGGCCGGACCGGCCGGTGCATCCTCCGCCGTGATCCTCGAACTGCCGCTGGCCACCGCGGATCCCGGCGGGTCGGCAGCGGGGGAGGGGTCGGCATGAGCGCGGGCGGGCTGCGACGGGTGCTGTGCGTCGACGACGATCCCGACGTGCGGGCCCTGATGGCGCTGGTGCTGCGGGAGGTGGGCGGCTTCGCGGTGCGGGCCTGCGCCTCGGGGGCGGAGGCCCTGGCGGCGCTGGCGGAGGAGGTCCCGGATCTGGTGCTGCTGGACGTGATGATGCCGGAGATGGACGGCCTCGAGACGCTGCGGGCGCTGCGCCGCCATCCCTCCGGCGCCGATCTGCCGGTGATCTTCGTCACCGCCCGCGGTGACGATCCGGCCCTCGCCCGGGGCGATCTGCCGGGGGTGCTGGGCGTCGTGGTCAAGCCCTTCGATCCCCTCGAACTGCCGCGACGGATAAGGAGACTCCACCATGACTACCGCACCGGAGATGGAACGGGCCCTGGCCGAACTGCGCCGGCGGTTCCGTGAGCGGGCGCGGAGCCGGCTCGGGGAGCTCGAGACGCTGGTGGCCCGGCTGGAGGCGGGGAAGGGCGACGAGGCCGACCGGCGGCGCGCCCGTCGCCTCGCCCACGAGCTCGCCGGCGGTGCCGGCAGTTTCGGCTATCCGGAGCTGGGCCGCGAGGCGGCAGCCCTGGAGGCGCTGCTGCGGGCGCTGGAGCGGGGCGAGGCGGTGGAGGGAAGGCTGGGGGCGGCGCTGCGCGGCGTCGCCGCCCGGATCCCGACCGACGCCGGTGCGCCGGCCGCGGCGGAGACGTGACCCGAGGGCGCCTGCCGCCCCTCGCGCGTTCCGGGTGCGGGGGTCGCTCCCGGGCACGCGGTATCCCACCGGGGCGATGTTCCGCCGTATCGGGCGGGCGTTCCGGCCCCTGCGCGGGGCATCCCTCGGGATCCCGCACGGGAGACCGACCACCCCACGGACCTCCGCCCCGCGCGGGGGCATCCCCGACATCATGTTCCGCGATGTGTGAGGATCTTCCCCGCGCCCGGGGCATCCCCCGGACGGTCACCGGCGCCGGTCCCAGCAAGGGGACGCTCCGCGCGAAGGCATCGCCCCGCGGCCGGGGGCCCTGCCGTGTGCGCCGATCTCCGCCGTGCGCGCGACATGCGGATCTCGGGTCGGGTCCACGCCTCCCGGGCAACGGGAGCTTCGCCGCGCGCGGGGCCTCCGGCCCCATGCCCCCCGTGCCGCGGACCGACAACGCGGGCCCGTGATCACGCGCCCGGTCCGCCCCGCCGTCGCGTCCGCGGGAGGCCTTTGCGACGCTGCTCCCGGGAAAGCGGGCGTCACGGCGATGGGCCCGACGTCGCTGCGGCACCCTCCGGTCCGACGGCCGGCGCCATCGCACCCGCGCGGCCCCTCGCGCGAGGGCGGGCGCGACGGGAAGGAGGGGCGGCGGGGCCGTCGCGACGCCGCGGGGCGCCCCGCGGCCGGTCCCTCCTCGTGCCACCTTGTCCCCCCGCGGGAACGGGCGATATAGGGATCGCGGGCGCCCGTAGCTCAGCAGGATAGAGCATCGGATTCCTAATCCGAGGGTCGTGGGTTCGAATCCCGCCGGGCGCACCAGTTCTCGAGGACTTGGCCATGGCGCGTTGGACTCGTTGGACACCGCGTTGGCCTCCTTTGGGGCCTCGCGTACCGGTTCCGTTCCGTAGCAGCTTGACCACGGCCCTCTCGGCCAGGCGGCGGGTGCGTGGCAGGTAGACCTCCAGGATGCGCTGGCAGTCGTCGATCTGGTGGCCGCTGATGGCGGCGATTTCGGGCACGGTGCAGCCGGCCTCGGCGAGCCGCACGATGGCGGTCCGGCGCAGGTCCTGGAACCGCACGCCCTCGACACCCGCCGCGCGCATGATGCGCTTGAACACATGGCGGAAATGATGGGCGCTCCAAGGCAGGCCCCGCTCGTCCGCCACGATCACCGTGGCAACGCGCGGTGCTGTCTCGAGCGCTTCCGCCAGGGGCCCGATGACCGGAATCACCACGGGGCGCCCGGTCTTGCTCTGCCGCACGTGAAGCGCCCCGTCGCGGTAGTCCGTCCATGACAGCCGCAGATGTCACGCGACAGGAATTCGAGGAATCGGGATCTCGCGGGATCGGGTGGGACGTGGTGGGACAAGCCGTTGAAATATCGACAGAAACTCGAGATCGCGGCGCGTCCGTCGGGATTTGCCGATGACAGGCGTTTCGAGGAATCGGAAGTCTCAGATCGGGACCATTGACGACATATTCGAGGAACGAAACGAGCGAAGAATCCAGGTGTCGCAACGGCTTGATGGATCATTTCACAAGCTTTCTTCGCTATAATCGACCCGGACATGACCGGGTGGGTCATCAGCGACCGGGACACGTGTCCGGGTCGTCGATATCCCGGGCGGCAACGCATCAGCGGTTCATGAGCGAATGATGAAGGAGGCTGAGAGGTTGAGGTAAAGCCTCAGCATAGGAACCAGTTGTCGCAGGCATGGGGGTGGGCAGAAGTCCTAGGTGCCGGCCGCGCGCCGGCTCGGCGCCCGTCGCTTCGGCCGGCCGACGCCGCCGGACGATACCCGCGGCATCGACGAGGGGTGGGACCACGCACCCGGCGCGACGGTCGCCGATGCCGTCACCGCCCTGCGCGAGCGCGTCGAGAGCCTGCCGCATCCCCTCTCCCTCGCCCTCGTGCGCGAGTGGATCACGTCCGAGGCCTTCCGACGCTGGCTGGACGATCCGCGGGGCTCCTGGCCCGTCGCCCGTCTGCCCGACGCCGAGGCCGAGGACATCGGCGCCACGGTCCGCATCGTCGAGCTTCCGGCCGAGACCGCCCGCAAGCAGCGCGAGGTGCACCCGGAGCTCGAGCCGCTCGAGTATCTGGACATCCAGCGGGTGATCGAGGCGCGCACGATCCGGATCGTCGAGGGTCGGAACATCGTCTACGTGCTCGTCGAGCCCACACCGGAGCGCGGCGGCCATGTGCTGGTGGTGAAGGCCACCCGCACGGGTGGTGGCCTGTGGGTCACGAGCTTCCGGCGTCTCTCGCGCCGGGATGCGGAGCGCGACGCGGAGATCGCCCGGCTCCTGCGGCGGAGGCGGGCATGAGGCCGCGCCCGGCCGGCCTCGCGGGTCCCGTGTGGCGGGCTCCCCTGACCGCCACGAGGGGCGTTCGCCCCCGCCAGGTGGAACGTCCCTGGCACCTTCCGGGTCCGGGCTCCCCGTCAGCTTTCGCCGGGAGACTTTGCCACGGGACCTTGCGCCGGAGATGGTGATCCCGCGCCCGAGATCCAGATCCGCCTCGACGGGGGCGGGGTGGGGACACGGCACTCTTGTCGAATCGGCGGGGTGGTGGAGAGTCGAAAAGGGTTCCCGCCGGGGGCGATGGATGGATTGCGGACGGCGATGGTCCTTGATCACGCGATTGATGGTTCTCGTCCTCGGAGTCGAGCTGCTCATCGGTGTATTGACGTTCGCGGCGCTTCTCGCCAATGCCCGTGAGGCGGTGCAGGAAGAGCTCGCCGCGAGCGAACGTCTCGCGGTCGGACTCGTCCGCGCCACCTTGGCGTCCCTGGTACCGGTCGTCCCTCGCGTGGACCTCATGGCCGAACTCGCGGGGCGCCTTCCGACCGCGCGTCATGTCCGTTTCCTCGTAGTGGACAGCCGGGGAGATCCTCAGCCGACCGTGGAAGAGGGCGTTCGCCACGGGGATGTCCCGTGGTGGCTGTACGCTTCCCTGGCCGTGTCCGCGCGCAGCAGTGAGATCGCCGTGGTGGTCGACGGGCGCACCTACGGCAAGGTCCTGGTCATCGCCGATCCGCGGGACGAGATCGTCGAGATCTGGCGTGATCTGCGCGGAATCCTCGTGATCGGCGGTCTCGGTTTCGGTATCCTGACGACGGCGGTGTGGGCGGGCACCGTCTGGGCCCTGCGTCCGCTGCGCAAGCTCCGCGAGGCCCTGGAACGGGCCCGGGGCGGCGATCTGGACGTGCGGCTGGAGCCTCCGGCCATCGGGGAACTGGTACCCCTGGTCGAAACCTTCAACGCCCTGATGCGGGAGCTGGGCCGCACCCGTGCCGAGCGGGAGGCGCTCACCCGACGGCTGGTGGCGGCCGAAGACGCGGAGCGGCGGGCCGTGGCACTCGAGCTGCACGACGAGGTCGGCCCATGTCTCTTCGCCCTGCGTGCCGAGCTCGCGGGACTGGAGCGCGCGATCCGACGAGACGCCGGCAAGGAGGAGCTCGCCAATCGCTCGAAAGCACTCCTCCACGTGGTTCGGACTCTGGAGGAGGCGCAGCGGCGGGTGCTGGCCCATCTGCGTCCGATCCGGCCGCCCGGTGTGCGGTTCACCCAGCAGATCGGTGAGCTGCTGAGCGAGAGCGCCCTCCGAAGCGAAGGGATGGACTGGTCCGTGGAACTGGATCCCGCCGTCGATCGGGCGGGCGAGGTCGCCCAGGTCACCATCTATCGTCTGATCCAGGAAGCGGTCACCAACGTTCTGCGACATGCACGTGCCTCGCATGTGCGGGTCGCGATTCGGCGAGAGGGTGACGGCTTCCGCGTGCTCGTCGCGGACGACGGTCGCGGTTTCGACACGCGGTGTACTCGGGGACTCGGGCTTCACGGCATGCGCGAACGCGTGCAGGGCCTGGGAGGGTCGTTCGAGGTCGAGACGGCTTGCGGAAAGGGTACGCGGATCCGGGCGTGGATCCCCGACGAGGGCGACCAGGGGGGAGGAGAGGCGGTTCGGGGGGAGAGATGACCAAGACGGCACTCGTGGTGGACGACCACCCGATCACCCATTTCGCCTGCACCCGAATCCTCGAGGAACTCGGCTACGGCCGCATTCTGACCGCCCGGGACGGTGCCGAGGCACGTGCCCTGGTCCGGTCGGAGCGGCCGGCGCTCGTGGTCCTCGATCTCGGACTGGGGGACGAAGAGGGGCTCGTTCTGATCGAGCGGTTCCGGCACTGGCTCCCGGAGACGCGCGTGCTGGTCTTCACCATGCACGAGAGCCCCGCCCTCGCAGCGGCGGCACTGAAGGTGGGAGCTTCCGGTTTCCTGACCAAGAGCGCGGATCCCGAGCTCTTCTCGGAGGCCGTGACGGCCATCGAGCGGGGCGAAGTGTTCCTCGAACACCGCATCGCCGTGCGCCTTGCCGTCGCTTCCACGACCGGGGCGGGCGATCCCATCGCCTGTCTCACCCCCCGGGAACTCCAGGTGCTCAAGATGATGGCCGCGGGACACAGTCTGTCCGAGATCGCCGACGCCCTCGCGATCAGCTACAAGACGGCGGCCAACACGGCTGCCGGCATGCGTCGCAAACTCGGCCTGCGCAATCGCGCCGAGCTTCTCCGTTTCGCCATTCGCCATCGACTGGACTGAGCCTCGCGGGATTTTTTCCCGGCTGGCCCGGGACGAGGTCCCACCGACCTCCTCCCTCACGGGCAGGGATTTCTGGAATGCACGGCATGGCTCCTCACGCTAGCTGACACACGGCGCCGGGAGCGGAAGGCCCGCTGTCTCCGACGCCCGCAGACCCGCCAAGAAGGATCAGGGAGAGGGGCTCATGCTCAGGCATCGATGGTTCACGCCCCTGATGGGGGTCGCGACGCTGGCGTTGGTGGCCGCGTCCGCGCAGGCGAATCCCGAGATCGTCGAGCTGGCCAAGGATCCCAGGTGGTGGCCGGCGCCGGGGCGCGACTTGGCCATGACCCGACATTCACCTCTCAAGCAGATCAACAAGGAGAACGTCGCCAATCTGGAGCTGGCCTGGGCGCAGTCGACGGGTGCCCTGCGCGGCCACGAAGGGCAGCCGATCGTCGTTCCCATCGACGGCAAGCCGATGATGTTCTTCGTGAGCCCCTGGCCGAACATCGTCCAGGCGCTCGATCTGTCGGACCCGGACAATCCGGTTCAGGTCTGGAGCTACGTGAAGACCACGGACCGCGATGAATCCGCGGTGCCGAGGGCCTGCTGCGACACCATCAACCGTGGTCTCGCGTACGCGGATGGCAAGATCGTCTTCGGCACGCTCGACGGCTGGGTGATCGCTCTGGATGCCCGTACCGGCGAAGAGTTGTGGGTGGTCCGAAACAACTATCCCGAGAAGGGCGAGACCCACACCGGGCCGGTGATCATCGCCGACAAATACGTCATCGTGGGTTTCGGCGGTGACGAATTCGCCGCGCGGGGCCGACTGACCGCCTACGATCTCGAGACCGGTGAGCGCGTGTGGGTCTGTCATTCCACCGGTACCGACGAGGACGTCTGTCTGACGCCGGAGACGAACAAGGCCAATCCCCATTTCGGGACCTATGGTCAGAATCTCGGGATCACCACCTGGCCGGAGGGTGAATGGAAACTGGGTGGTGGTGCGCCTTGGGCCTGGTTCAGCTACGATCCCGTTCTGCGGATGGTCTATGTGGGGACCGGCAACCCCGGTCACTGGTCTCCCTCCTTCCGGTGTGGCGCCGACACGCACGAGGAGTGCAACACCGGCAAGTGGGACAACAAGTGGTCGATGACGATTTTCGGTCGCAGGGTGGATACCGGTGAGGCGGTGTTCGCCTACCAAAAGACGCCCTTCGATCAGTGGGATTATGACGGGGTCAATGAAAACATTCTCGTCGATATGGAGGTCGACGGGAAGAAGAGGAAGGTTCTGGTCAATTTCGACCGCAACGGGTTCGCGTACGTGCTCGACAGGACCGACGGCACGCTCCTGCGGGCGCACAAATTCGTGACCGTCAACTGGGCCGAGAAGGTCGATCTCGAGACGGGGCGGCCGATCAAGGTCAAGGAGCACTCGCCCTTCGAGGTGGGCAAGACGGTCCAGGCCTGCCCGTCGGCGATGGGCGGCAAGGATCAGCAGCCGGCGGCCGTGGATCCGAAGGAGCCCAACATCTTCTATGTGCCGACCAACAACTGGTGCATGGAGGATACGCCGCAGCCGCGGACCCATACGCAGCAGGGCACGGTCTACGTCTTCGCCAACGTCTACATGTATCCCGAAGTTCCCGGCATTACCGGAAAGCTGAAGAAGTTCGACGTCCTCACCGGCGAGACGCTGTGGGAGATCCCGGATCCGTTTCCCAACTGGAGCGGCGTGCTCGTCACCGACGGCGGTCTCGTCTTCTACGGCTCACTGAGCGGGCACTTCCGGGCGGTCGACCGCGATACCGGTGAGATCCTCTGGGAGCGCAAGCTCGGATCCGGTATCATCGGCAATCCGATCACATACGAGATCGACGGGGTCCAGTATGTGTCGGTGTTCGCCGGTATCGGTGGCTGGATCGGTCTGCCGGTGACCGCCGGGCTCGACTGGAACGACCGGTTCGGTGCCATCGGTGCCACCGCGATCGCCAAGGCGTCCAAGCTCTATACGATCCCGCAGGGCGGCACGCTCTACACCTTCCGGCTTCGCAAGCCGATCAGCTGAGGGTGACGTAAGGCTGGTTTCCACTCTCGATGACCCGGGGGAAGGAAGAATACTCGCAATATTCTTCCTTCCCATTTTTTTCCGATGGGGAGGGAAGGCTCTTGCGTCGGTCCGCCAACCTCTTGACATGCTTGATCGTTGCCGGGTTCGCGACGCCGGCGGTCGCGCAGGAGGTGGTCCGCGAGATCCCCTACGAACGCCTGACCCCGGCCGAGATCACCCTCGCCAAAAGGCTCGGCAGGAACGCACGCTACCAGGAGCTCACCTTCTGCGCCGATCCGGGCAATCCTCCGCTGTCGACCCGGGATCGTGACGGTTATCTGAACCGAATTGCCGAAATCGTTGCCGAGGAACTCGGCGCGCGTGCTTCATACTACTGGCGCCCCTTCTACGAACGCGGCCTCACTCGGGAACCGTTCCGCTACGGACGCTGTGATATTCTGATCGACATTCCCTATGGACACGAGGACGTTCTGACAACCGAACCGATCTATCGGACCACCTATGTATTCGTCAAACGGCAGGATGCTGATTTCGAGATCGCGGGGTTCGATGACGAGGATCTGCGGACGCGACGTATAGGTGTCTACCAGACCTCGGCGATCCGGCAGGTGTTGGCGCGGTACGGCATCAAGGACGTGGAATTGCTCGCCGTCTCGCGCGACGCCGATCTGGTTCCGGAGCATCAGCCCTGGCGGCTGGTGGAGATGGTCGTGAACGGCCGGCTGGACATCGCCGGCGTGTGGGGGCCGTTCGCCGGTTGGCGCAAGGTGCTGGGTGACCCCATCGAGCTCGTGCCGGTCAATCTGTGGGACGACGATGTCCCGCTCGAGTTCGACTTGGCGTTCGCCGTCCCCCGCACCCATGCGGTGTTGAAGTTCGCCCTCGATTATGCCCTGCTGCGGCGAGAGGAGGATATCCGCCGCATTCTTCGGGACTACGGCGTCCCGCTCGTACGCTGCGGTCGTTGTGTGGTGGATGGCGACCTGCCGAGCCATGGCCCCTACCGTATCACGGACGCGGCCGCGTACCGGGCGCGCTTTCTCGAACCGGTGGACCCGTCGGCCTTCCGCCCGGATCCGCGCTTGGCCAGTCCGGACCAGATCGTCACGGTGGAAGAGGTGGCCCGGGCCCTGGCCGCCGGCGCCGATCTCCGAACGGAATTGGCGCGTGCGGTGCTCGCATCGGATCTCGAACGGGTCCGTTTTCTCCTCGAGCGTGGCGCCGATCCGAACGCACCGGATCGGCAGGGGTTCCCTCCCCTCGTGATCGCCGCGCAGAATCGTGACACGCGGATGATCCGACTCCTGCTCGAGGCAGGGGCGGATGTCGACGCCACCGATCGGTCCGGATTCACGGCACTCCATCATGCCGTGCTTCGCAATCACGTGCCGACCATCGAGTTGCTGGTTTCTCGCGGTGCCGATCTCGGACGCAAGGGAGGGCCGGCCGGGCTCTCACCCCTCGCTCTGGCGCTGAGCGAGGGCAAGCGGTGGGCCGCCGCGGCACTGATCGAACTCGGTGCGGACGTGAACGAACGCATCGGCGAGTTCGGCGTCACGCCGCTGATGTTGCTCGCGGCCCAGGACGAGGCCTTCGCGCGGCTCAAGCGTGTGGCCGGTGGTCCGGGAGTGACCGAACTCGCCGCGATGCTGGTCGAGCGGGGAGCGGACGTGGACGCCCGGAGCACCGAGGGCATGACCGCGCTCATGATCGCGGCGGCCAACGACAACGGTGCGATGCTGGGATTCCTGCTGTCGCGGAATGCCGATCCCACGATACGCAATCGGCGCGGGGAGACGGCTCTCGATCTCGCGCGAAAGTATCATCGTCGAGGGGCGGAACAGGCCTTGCGACTCGTCGCGAAGGCGACGCCAACCGAAGGAAGTCGGGAAAAGAAGGGGGAAGCGGGTCGATGAAAATGCGTCGTGCCATCTTGATCGGAACCGCCTGTGCGCTGATGCTCGGCGGCGCCGGCTTCCTCGAAGCGGCGGTGCAGGATCCGAACGCCCCGAAGCTGGATTTTCCGATCCCCGTGGAACAACGGAAGATCGCCCCGGGCGATTCCGCGCGCTTCGACGAAAGTCGCGTGGAGGTGAAGGTACTCGGTCTCGAACGACATCGTGCCCGGATTCGGTTCCGGGAGGATGAGGTGGAGCTGCAGGCGAACACGCCGCGTCTGGTGGTCACCGACGACGATCGCGTGTGCACCCTTCTCTACTTCGGCCCGATCGGCAGCCGAGGGTTGTTCGCCGTGGGCTGCGAGGCAGCCACGGACGAGTTGCGGGCGGAAGCGCAACGACAGGCGGAGCGGGCGGCCGCGGCTCTGGAATCGCCACCTCCCCTCGCACTGGTGGAGCAGACGGCCGTGGGCGGCCTCGCCAATCCCTATCGGGACGATCCCGCCGCGGTGGCGGAAGGACGAAAATACTTCCTCGGCTATTCGTGCAACGGGTGTCACGGCGGCAGCGGCGGCGGGGGCATGGGGCCGCCCCTGAGCAATCCCGTCTGGGTCTACGGCTGCGACGACGATACCCTGTTCCGCCTGATCACGCTGGGTTCCGAAGGGCTGCAGGGAGCCGGCTACGTCCGTAAGGGCCGGGAAAACGTCGTCGGACCGATGCCACCTTTCGGCGAACTGATCGAGACTTCCGACGAAGTGTGGAAGATCGTCGCATTCGTCCAGTCGCTCGGCGGCTACGATCCCGAACGGTGCCGCGGTGCCGGCGGCGGGGACGTCATGGCGGTCGAAGGGCGATGATCAGGCTGTTGGTGGGCATCCTGCTCGTCCTCGGTGCATGGGCCACCGTCGTCCCCCGCGGCCCGGCCGGGGCGGCGACGGACGGGCAGGCGGCCTTCCGACTACGGATGGTGTACCTGGGCAAGGCTTACCGTGAGCCTCTGCCACTGTCGCTCGTCGAAAAACCCATCCCTGACAAGGGCCTCGTGGGCGCTCGCTTCGGCCTCGCAGAGGCACGCCACATCGGCCGTTTCCTCGGACAGGAATATGAGCTGACCGAGGTGATCGTGCCCGAAGACGAGGACGTCGCCGCACGAGCCCGGGATCTGCTCGCCGACGGCGAGCGGCTCTTCGTGCTCGACCTCGAGGCACCGGATCTGTTGGCCGTCGCCGATCTGCCGGAAGCGGGCGAGGCGGTGTTGCTGAATATCCGGGCCCGGGACGACCTCCTGCGGGTCGAGGCCTGTCGGGCGAACCTGTTCCACGTGGCCCCCAGCTATGCCATGTTGGCCGATGCGCTGGCCCAGTTCCTGGTCTGGAAGCGGTGGTATCGGTGGTTGGTGATCCGCGGCGTCGCGGACTCGGACGATGCCTTCATGGCGGCTCTGGAGCGGGCGGCGAAACGGTTCGCCGGCAAGATCGTCGAGACCCGGGAATACGAGTTCCGGGTGGGTTCCCGGCGAGTGGAGTCCGGCTATCAGCAGATCCAGACCCAGATGCCCCTGTTCACCGTGGGGGCCCCGGCCCACGACGTGCTCTGGGTCGTGGACACCACCGAGGCCTTCGGTCTCTATCTGCCGTACAACACCACCGATCCGGCTCCCGTGGTCGGCAGCTTCGGCCTCGTGCCACGCGTCTGGCACCGCAGCTACGAATTCTACGCAGGCATGCAGTTCCAGGAAGCCTTCGACGACTTCGCGGGACGGCATGCCACCGAACGCGACTATCTCGGCTGGCTGGCGGTGCGGATCCTGGTGGAGGCGGCGTTGCGCACCGGTCGGACCGATGCCGCGACGGTGCGCGACTATCTGCGTTCCGATCGTTTCATCGTGGGCGCGTACAAGGGTGTCGGCCTGACCTTCCGGCCGTGGAACCAGCAACTGCGGCACAGGATCCTCTTGGCCTGGGCGCGCAACACCGTCTCGCTGTCGCCCCAGGACAAGTTCCTCCACCAGCGCAATCCTCTGGATACGCTCGGCTACGACAGGCCCGAGAGCCGTTGCCGGCTCGACGAAGCGGAGGAATGAGGGAAATGCGCTCGACCATCGCAGCCGTCATCTCGTGGACACTCGTCGTCGGCGGCACGGCGGAGGCGGCGCTGCTGTTCGTCTCCAACGAACGGGACAACACCGTCACGGTGTTGGACACGGAAAACCTCGAGACCGTGGCGGTGGTGGAGGTGGGCATGCGGCCGCGTGGAATCGTGGCCGCCCCCGATGGCAGCGTCGTCTACGTGTGCGTGGGAGACGACAACCGCATCGACGTGATCGATCCGGCGACACTGCGTGTGGTGCGGAGCCTCGATTCCGGTCCCGATCCCGAACTCCTGGCGGTGGATCCGCCTCACGAGCGAATCTACATCGCGAACGAGGACGATGCCCTCGTCACGGTGATCGACATCGCGTCGGGAAAGACGTTGAAGGAGATCCCCGTCGGCATCGAGCCCGAGGGGATGATCGTGAACCGGGCCAACACCATCGTGGTCGCGACTTCGGAATCGACGAGCATGGCCCACTTCATCCGCACGGATACCCTGGAGCTGGTGGGCAACGTGCTCGTCGACACCCGGCCACGTTACGCGCTCTTCGAACCTCCCGAGGAGAAGCGCGTCTGGGTGACGTCGGAGGTAGGAGGGACGGTCTCGGTGATCGATGTGGAAACCTACGAGATCGTCGAGAAGATCTCTTTCGAGATCCAGGGGCTCCGTCCCGAACTCATCCAGCCCGTGGGACTGCGATTTTCGAAGGACGGCAAGCGGGCGTTCGTCGCTCTGGGACCGGCCAACCGGGTCGCGGTCGTCGACGTCGCGACGTATCGGGTCCTCGATTATGTCCTCGTCGGTCAACGCCCGTGGCATCTCGAGATCGACCCCGATGGGGATCGACTCTATGTCGCCAATGGTCTCACCAACGACATGACGGTGATCGATCTCGAGACGCTTCGTCCGGTCGTCTCGGTTCCCGTCGGTCGGCTGCCCTGGGGCATCGCGGTGGTGCCCCATCCAGCGGAAAGGAGGGAGGAATGACGATGAAGAAGGGAATCGCGACACGGCTGACGGCAGTGTTGCTGCTGGCCTGCACGGGGGTCGCCGGCCCCGCGCTCGCCGAGGGGGCGAAACGGGGACTGGTGGGCAAGCGGATCAAGCTGCCCCCCGTCGAGCTCACCCTGCGGAAGCCCTTCGCCACCGAACCGATCCGGCTCGAGGCCGGCAAATACTATCAGTTGAAGCTCGTCTCCGACGGAACCGACGAGTTCGTCCTCGTGGGGCCGTCCTTCTTCCGGAACATCTGGATCAACGAAATCGCCGTCGAGGACGTGGAGATCCGCCCCTTCGGCGTCGAGAGTTTCGAGTTCGAGGGTGAGGGGGAGCTCTCCATCACCTTCGTGCCGATCCGTGGTGGCGTGTTCGAGCTGAGGACGCCGCGCGGTGGCGAGTCGGAGACCATCACTTTCGTCGTCGAATGAGGGCGGAAGCCCGCGACCGCGTGCGCTGGTGAGGGTGGATTGTGGCGAGGGCGGCGGTGGAGGGGGTCACCACCGGCCGGCCGGCGGGGGCGGGCCGGTCCCTGTGGCGGGCGTGGGGCGCGGCGGTGTCGTCGCTGGCGC
>JALSGP010000029.1 GCA_026982705.1 Alphaproteobacteria bacterium | reverse complement strand
CGCCCTCGCCCGCGGGCTCTATCCCGTGGTCATCGCCGAACGCTACTACGCCCGCACCTTCCCCGGCGCCGTCGAGGTCCTCAACTACGCCCGCCTCGAGGAGCTCGCGCCCCTGATGGCGCCGGCGCGCGAGCCGCCCGCCCGCATCCGCCTCCTCTACACCGGCAGCATCGGCGTCGAGCGCGGCGCCCTCCATGCCCTGCGCCTCTTGGACCGGCTGCCGGCGGACGCCGAGCTGTGCTTCGTCGGCCACTGTCCCTCCCGGGCCCTCGCCCGCGAACTGCGCGCCCGCGCCGAACGCGACCCCAGGCTGGTCCTGCGCATCGACGAGGAACGCTGGGTGCCGCGGGAGACCATCCTCGCGGCCTATGCCGAGTCCTGGACGGCGACCGTCGCCCTGTTCCCGGACGATCCCCACTACCGCGACAAGGAACTCACCAAATTCTTCGAGTCCATGGCCGCCGGCATCCCCATCCTCTGCTCCGACTTCCCCACCTGGCGGGCGCTGGTGGCCGATGGGGGCGTGGGGTTCGTGGTCGATCCCGAGGATCCGGCGGCGGCGGCCGCCGCCGTCCACCGTCTCCACCGCGACCCCGACCTCGCCCGCGCCATGGGCGCGCGCGGCCGCGAACTGGTGCGCACCCGCTACAATTGGGAGAGCCAGGCCGCGCGCCTCCTCGAACTGTACCGGACGCTGCTCGCCCGCCGCCCGCGGGCCGACCGCGATCGCGACGAATGAATCCCGAATTTTCAATGCCTTGCAGACGACGGCCCGCCCCTCCTTAACCGCCCCTTTACACCTCGGGTTCATTCTCGCGACGGAGCTGCTACCTGAGGTTCGTCCGGCCGGAGAGCGCCCCGTGCCGCCGACCCACGCCCGTCCCGCAAGGCGCCCCCGCACCCCCTTCACCCGGGCCCAGCTCGACCGGATCCCGGCCCCCCTCTGCCGCCTCGATGCCCGCGGCCGCGTCCGCCACGCCAACCCCGCCTGGCGGGAGCTGTTCCCGGACGGGGCGGCGGTGGCCGAGGCCCTGCGGGACCTGCCGGCGGGCGAGGGGCGCTTCGAGCGGTGCGTCGTCGAATCGGAGGGGGTGTGCCGGCGGGTCGTCTTCACCGTGCGGACGCTGCCGGACGGCAGCCGCCTCGTGGGCGTCGCCACCCACGCCGCCGGCACGCCCTGCGCCCCGGAGGCGCGGCGGCTGCGCGACCATCTGCGCCTGGTCGCCCGCACCGCCCGTCTCGGGTTCTGGGACTACGACTTCGCCGCCGACCGCTACGAGTGGTCGGAGGAGATCTGGACCATGGCCGGCCGGCCGCCGGGCTCGCTGGATCTGCGCGACCCCGAGGCCCGCATCTGCGTCTATCATCCCGAGGACCGGGCGGAACGGCGGCGCATCTGGCGCGAGATGCTGGCCCGCGGCCGCCCCTTCGAACACCGCGCCCGCATGCTGCGCCCCGACGGCACCGTCGTCCACACCCTCACCCGTGGCGTTCCCCAGTGCGACGCCCGCGGGCGGGTGGTCCGCTGTTTCGGCGTGGTCCAGGACATCGGACCCCAGGTGGAGACGGAGCGCAAGCTGGAGGCGGCGCGGGCCGAGGCCGAACGCCGGGCCCGGCTGCTGCGCGAGGCCACCGAGGTGTTGTTCGGCGGCTTCGCCCTCTTCGATCCGGACGACCGGCTGGTGCTGTGCAACGCCGACTTCGCCCGCCTCTACGACCGCACGCCGGCGGAGATGGTGGGGCTCACCTTCGAGGAGACCCAGCGCCTGCCGGGCTTCCGCGCCCGCATCGGCCTCGACGGCGACGCCTTCGAGGTGTGGCTGCAGGGACGGCTCGACCTCCACCGCCGCGCCGACGGCCGGATCCGCGAGATCCACGCCGGCGACTACTGGACTCTCGTCCAGGAACGCCGTCTCGCCGACGGCTCCATCGTCCTCTGCCGGACCGACATCAGCGATCTCAAGCGCAAGCAGAAGGCCCTCACCGAACTCGCCCGCGAGCTGGCCCGCGCCAAGAGCGAGGCGGAGACGGCGCGCGACCTGCTGCGGGGGGCGACGGCGGCGCTCTCCGACGGCTTCGCCCTCTTCGACCCGGAGGGCTGTCTCGTGCTCTGCAACGAGGCCTTCGCCGCCCGCTTCGACACCGCCCCCGGGGAGCTGGTGGGGCGTCCCTTCGCCACCCTCGCCCGCCACTGTCTCGCCGCCCGCGCCGCCGCCGACGGCGGGACGGTGGACGCGGAGGAGCTGGAGGCGGCCGTGGATCTCTGCCTCGAGGACCACCGCCGCGGCGACGGGACGCCGCGGGAGATGCGGGTGGGCGACCGCTGGTACGTGGTGCGCCACCACGCCATGGCCGACGGCCACCGGGTGGTGCTCACGAGCGACGTCACCCATCTCAAGCGGGCGCAGGAGGAGCTGCGGCGCCTCGCCACCGTCGACGAACTCACCGGCCTCCACAACCGGCGCCATTTCTTCGAGGTGGGGGAGCGGCTGCTGGAGCGGCTGCGCTGCGACGGACGGCCGGCGGCACTGCTGCTCTTCGACCTCGACCACTTCAAGGCCATCAACGACACCCACGGCCACGCCGCCGGCGACCGGGTGCTGCGGGCGGTGGCGGCGCGCTGCCGGCGGGTGCTGCGGCCGGGCGATCTCCTGGCCCGCCTCGGCGGCGAGGAGTTCGCCGTGCTGCTGCCGGACACGCCGCGGCTGCCGGCGCTGCGGGTGGCGGAGCGGCTGCGGCGGGCGGTGGCGGGACTGCGGGTGCAGGTGGCGCCGGGGACCACGGTCGGGCCCACCCTGAGCGCCGGCATCGCCACCGCCGAGGAGGTGGCGGGCGGCCTCGACCGGCTGCTGGCGGCGGCCGACCGCGCCCTCTACCGGGCCAAGGCGGAGGGGCGCAACCGGGTGGCGGTGGCCGAGCCGCTGCCGGCGGCGGGCTGAGCCGGCGGCCCGGGGTGGCCGCTCCGGGACTCGAACCCGGACCACCCCGCGGGGTGCGCGGATTTTAAGTCCGCTGCGTCTGCCGATTCCGCCAAGCGGCCCTCTCCGCCGAGGAAATATCCGGAGGCGGCGCCGGATCCAGCCGTCCCTCACGCCCCCGCCTCCCGCCCACCGGCCACCGGCCGCCCTCGGGTTCGTTCGGCCGCCTCCAGCAGCCGCAGGATCCGCCGCAGTTCGGCGGCGAGGCGCCGCTCGTAGGCGCCGAGGCGCTCGAGGGCGTGGTCCTCGCCGAAGGCCCGGGCCAGCAGCCGCGCCGTGGGCACCCGCCGCTCCCGCGGCCAGCGGCGGTCCTCCACCAGCATCCGCTCCACCGCCGGCACCCGCCGCAGCCGCCACAGCACGCCGGCGAGACGGAGGGCGAGCTGGCGGTCGAGGGGGCCGCGCGGCGGCCAGTGGGCGTGGACGTCGGCCAGGAGCGCCCGGAACTCGTCCTCGTCCTCTCCCGGCAGCAGCGGCAGCACCTCGGCCCGCAGGCCGTGGGCGAGGGCATTGCGGCGTGCGCGCGCCTTGCCCTCGGGGGTCGTGGGCCCGCGGGAGCGGGCGCCGTTGCGACGCGAGGCCTCCTGCTGGGCGGGGGTGGGATCGCGGGGCATCGGCGGGCTCCGGTTATGACTTTTTTCCTAAATACCACCGCCGCCCCCATCCCGCAACCGCCTCGGGTCCGCATCCATGGCGGGATCCCCCTGCGGCCCCCTTCCCACCCCCTTCGCACCCGTCCCCGACCGCAGGCGAACCGCCCCGAAGTGGGGGGATGCGGGAAAAGCGACGCCTTCCCAAGGGGTTGTCGGGGACGGGGCGGGGGCGCGGGAAGCGGGGCGCGAACCCGGGAGCCGTGGCCGGTGCCGCCCGGGCGCGCCGGGACGGACGAGGAGGGCGGAGGCCGGGACCATGGCGGAGACGGCGAGGCGGCCGGAGGCGGCCGCGGAGGAGAGGGCGCCCACGGTGGGGCCTTCCTCCGCCGCAGGGCGGGCCCGACGTGCGCCGCGCCCTCGTGGACGGGGCGGTGCGGGCGATGGCGCCGCCCTCCGACCGCCACGGCCCGATGGCGATCCATGGGGGGTGGCGCCGATCCCCGTCGTCGAGATCCTCTCGCCGGCCACCGGCGCCCCCGATCTCGGCACCGAATTGCCGGCCTGCAGGGAGCTGCCGTCGGTGCGGGAGATCCGGCTCGTGGACGCCGCCCGCCGCCGGATGGAGGACCGGGAGCGCGGGGACGGGAGCTGGCGGGGGCGGGACGGGATCGGCTCGGGCGCGTTCGCGCGCGGTTGCCGGAGGACCGGGTCTCCCTCGACGAGCGCCGCGAGGGCCGCGGACCGTGAGGGGGATGCGGCCGGGCGCGGTGCCGAATGCACCGGATCCGGCCCGCACGGGATCCCCGAGACGGCGGAGGAGGCGGCGGCGGCCGTGAGACGCCGGCCCGCGGACGGACGATGGAGGACGGGATTCCGGAACCGCGTGGCGCGCGCCGTGGCCCGTCCGAGGACCGGCGGTGAGGTCGTGGCCCGTGCGGGATCAGAGGAAGGGGGAGGTACGGTCTCCATCCGGCCGCGGCCCCCGCCGGGCACGCCCGGATCCCCCGTCCGACCGTTCCCCGCTCTCGAGCCGGACGTCCCGTCCCCACGCCAATCCGAGGATCTCGCAGAAGCGCTCGAGGATCCGGCACGCATCACGCCGGCCGATGTTGGTCGGCACCCACCAGCCGCAGCGGCATCGACGGGCATGATCCCGGGCCAGGTCGGGTCGGCCCGGATAGAGCGCCTCCGGCCTCTCGGCGAGATAACGGCGCCGGTTCCCGACCAGCTCGCGGGCGCGGTCGAACAGGCGCGGATCGCGTGTCCCCAGCACGTCCACCGCGGTGGCGACCACCTCGCCGAGCGAGGCCAGCTCGTGGATCTCGCCCAGCACGACCAGACGGTGGCGGGCGGAGCCCGCGGGCTTCGGCTTCGCCGGCGGCCCGTCGTTTCGCTTCGTCTCCCTTTCGATCAGCCGCCGGATCACCTCGTCCAGCTCGTGGTCTCCGGGCTGCACGAGCCGCTGGAGCCTCACGAGGGTGTCCAGTCGGATCGGGACGAGGACGGTTTCGGACGTGCCGGTCATCGCTCTTCTCCCCTTTCGCCACCGATGTTTTCGAAATTTCCATCGCGATGTTTCCCCACGTTCCTGCGGGATCATTTGTATGAATTTTTCCATTTCTCGACATCGCTCCATGATGAAAGAACGTCTTCGATCTTATATCTGATATATAAAAGATGTTCCTTGTACAATTCATTTTCCGTACGATCGAGCATGTCTTCGATGACGTCGATGCAATCGCTCAGCAGATTTTCTGTCTCGAAGCTCCGTGCGTATCGCAAGGCCGTATTCTCGTCGTCGAGACTCCTGGCAAGGAATCTTCCATAGATCCAATCTCCTGGATGTTCGTCGAGAGCTACCACATGGAAACGCCCTTCGTCGGGAACGATATGAGGACGCCGGAGGCAATTCTTCAATCTTTCGATCTCCTTCCGCGCCAGTTGTTTCAGTTCCAGGAGCAGGCATGCCAGGAGCGCCATCCGAGGCATACGATCCTCTTTGAGCCATCCGGAGAGAGTCGACTCGGCGACGCCCAGATATTTCGCAAGATCCTTTTGCGAATGGATTCCCTCTCTCTCGAGGACTGCCCACAACTCTTCTTCTCCCAAGCCGAGGGCACGGAGCGACAGCTTTTCCGGTTCGCTCTCGAGCAAGTCGTAGAGTTCGTCCCTCTCCCCCGAAGGGGCCGTCTCGCCGAGCTCGGCGATCCATTGGTCGAGATCGTCGAGCTGCGCGGCGGAGGGTTCCACCGATGTCGCCGCATCCGGCCTTCCCTCCTTCCCGCTCGCGTCGCCCGTCGCCGGCTTTCGTTCGTCGGACGCACCCATTGCCCATCTCCATTCATAATCCAAAAAAGATCATATACTAAGTTCGATAAATGTCAACAGTGCCCCGTCTGTATCCCATATAGAGAAGCTTGATGATCATGGAATCCGTGATTCGAAGACGGGTCCGCGCCCGGAGCGCGGGATCGTATGCGGGTGGAGATCGTCGACACCGGCACCCGCGCCCGGACGCCGGCCCGACGCGTGATGGCACGCGGGGTCCCCGGCGGCTCACGTCGCGGATGCGGCACCGTCACCGGGCCGTTCGGGACGACGGACGCGGCGATGACGGCCACGGACGCGCACGGGCCTGCGGGCGGCGGCCTCGCGGCGACGGACGGGCGGCCGGCCGTCCACCGGGAGCTCCTCGCCGCCGTGTCACGTCACGCCCGTGGCGCCTCCTCCCTCCGGTGGGGGCGCCCACACCGGGACCCGGGGCCGGCCCTCCGCGGTCCGCCGCTCCCGCCTCCGCGCCGCCCGCCCGATCCCGGCGGGACGGCGGCGGGGATCATGCGGAGCCTCCATCCTCCCTCCGGCGCCCCGGCCCTCTTCCCAGGGCGTGGAACTCCGGATTGGGGCGGAGATCGGCGAAGTGGGCGAGGCGGTTGCTGGCCGCGAACAGGGCCGTAATGGCGCCGATGTCCCAGATCTCCTCCTCGGACAGTCCGGCCCTCCGGAGCTCCTCGATGTCGGCATCGTCCACCGCCCAGGGCCGGAGCGCCAGCTTCTCGGCGAAGGCCAGCATCGCCCGCCGGCGCGGCGCGAGATCCGCCTTCCGCCAGTCCACGGCGAGGATGTCGGACACGTGCGGATCCCTCGCCCGCACCCGGAGGATGGCCCCGTGGGCCACCACGCAGTAGAGGCAGCGGTTGGCGGCCGAGGTCACCACCACGATCATCTCCCGCTCCACCCGCGAGAGCCCCTCCTCCCGCTCCATCAGCGCGTCGTGCCAGGCCAGGAAGGCGCGGAACTCGGCCGGCCGGCGGGCCAGCAGCAGGAACACGTGGGGCACGAAGCCCGCCCTCTCCTGCACCGCGAGGATGCGCGCGCGCACGTCCTCCGGCACCTCCAGCAGCTCCGGCACGGCGAAGCGGGCGATGCGGCGGTCCACCCTCAAGCGCTCTCTCCCCGACGGTCCCTCCACCCCATAGGCGCCTTCCGCCGCCTCCGCCAGCACCGGCCCTTCTGTCGCCGGCGCGAAGGGGTTAGAGGGAAGGGGGACGAGGGAGGTGGAAGGGAGCCGGACCGTGCGCGCCACCATCATGGACGAACCCCTCACCCTGCCGCTGATCCTCGAGCGGACCGAGCGCCTGTTCGCCGACGTGCCGGTGGTGGAGCGCCGGCCCGACGGCGCGGTCCACCGGGCCGACTGGGGAACGGTGTGCCGGCGCGTGCGCCGCCTGGCCGACGCCCTGCGGCGGGCGGGACTGGCGCCGGGGGCGCGGGTGGCCACCCTCATGTGGAACCATCGGGCCCATCTCGAGGTCTACTTCGCCGCCCCCGCCGCCGGTCTCGTGGTCCACACCCTCAATCCGCGCCTGCATCCGGACGAGCTCGCCTACATCGCCACCCACGCCGACGACCATCTGCTGGTGGTGGACGAGGGGCTCCTGGAGGTGCTGGCGGCCTTCCGCGCGCGGGCCCCCTTCCGGCGGGTGCTGGTGGTGCGCCACGGCGCCACCGGCGCGCTGCCGGCGGGGTGCGAGGACTACGAGGCGTTCCTCGCCGCCGGTGCGGCGGACGCCCCCTTCGCCGCCGTCGACGAGCGGGCGCCCGCCGGCATGTGCTACACCTCCGGCACCACCGGCCGGCCCAAGGGGGTGGTCTACAGCCATCGGGCCTACGTGCTCCACGCGCTGATGACCTCGCTGCCGGACTCCATCGGCTATTCCCTGCGGGACACCGTCATGCCGGTGGTGCCCATGTTCCACGTCAACGCCTGGGGCATGCCCCACGCCGCCGCCCTCAACGGCTGCGCCCTGGTGCTGCCGGGCCCCCGCCTCGACGCGGAGAGTCTCCTGGACCTGATGGAGACGGAGGGGGTGACCCTCGCCGCCGGCGTGCCCACCGTCTGGCTCGGCGTGCTGCGGGCGCTGGACGCGGCGCCGGGCCGCCGGCGGCTGGCGGAGGGTCTGCGGCTGGTGGTGGGCGGCTCGGCGGTGCCCGAGGCCATGATCCGCGGCTTCGACCGCCACGGCGTCACCGTGGTCCACGCCTGGGGGATGACGGAGATGACCCCCATCGGCAGCGTCTTCGCCCCCAAGCGGGGCTTCGCCGGACTGGACGAGGAGGCGCGCTACGCGCTGCGGGCCACCCAGGGGCTGCCGGCCGCCCTCGTGCGCATGCGGCTGGTGGACGACGGCGGGCGGGTGCTGCCGTGGGACGGCCGCGGTCGCGGCGAGCTGCAGGTGCGCGGGCCCTGCGTCACCGGCGCCTATCACGGGCATCCCGAGGACGCCGAGTCCTTCACCGCCGACGGCTGGTTCCGCACCGGCGACGTGGCCACCCTGAGCCCCGAGGGCTATCTGCGCATCGTCGACCGCCTCAAGGATCTGATCAAGTCCGGCGGCGAGTGGATCGGCTCGGTGGATCTGGAGAACGCCCTCATGGCCCATCCCGCCGTGGCGGAGGCGGCGGTGGTGGCGGTGCCGCATCCCAGGTGGGGCGAGCGCCCCCTCGCCTGCGTGGTGCCGCGGGCGGGCGCGCGGGTGACGGCGGCGGAGCTCCGCGACTTCCTCGCCCGCCGCTTTCCGAAATGGTGGCTGCCCGACGACTTCGTCTTCCTGGAGGCGATCCCCCGCACCGCCACCGGCAAGTTCATGAAGCGCGCGCTGCGCGCGCGTTTCCGCGACCGCTTCCGGGGCGCGGAGGGGGCCCCTTGACGGTCCGCGCCCCCTCGCCAACTCGGCCTCGGGCGCCTAGCTCAATCGGTAGAGCAGCGGACTTTTAATCCGTAGGTTCCGGGTTCGAGTCCCGGGGCGCCCACCAGCGGACGGTCCCGCATCCCGGCCCATGGACGCGCATCCGCCCCCCGATCCCCCCACCTGGTACCACCACCGCGGCGGCGCCGTGACCCTCGGCCCGCCCCTCGAGGGGCTCCACCATGCCCGCTTCGCCGTGGTGGGCGGCGGCCTCGCCGGCCTCTCCACCGCCCTCTCCCTGGCCGAGCGGGGGGCGGGAGCGGAGACGGTGCTGCTGGAGGCGGTGCGCGTCGGCCACGGCGCCTCCGGCCGCAACGGCGGCATGATCTCCGCCGGCTTCACCCGCGGCCTCGACCGGCTCGTGGCCCGTCTCGGCCGCGACCGTGCCCGCACCCTCTTCGCCCTCAGTCGCGAGGGCGTGGCCCTGGTGCGCCGGCGCATCCGCGCCCATGCCATCGCCTGCGATCCGGTGGACGGGGTGGCGGAGCTCTCCTGGTTCGACGACGCCCGGGACCTGCGCGCCTACGTGGATCTCCTGCGCGACTTCGGCCATCCGGCGGAGTTCTGGCCGCGGGAGCGGGTGCGGGAACTGTGGCGCTCGCCCCGCTATTTCGACGCCGTCTTCGATCCCGAGGGCTTCCACATGGACCCCCTCGCCTACGCCCGCGGCTGCGCGCGGGCGGCGGCGGCGGCGGGCGTCCGGCTGTTCGAGGCGAGTCCGGTGCGGCGGCTGGTGCGGGAGGCGGGGCGGTGGCGGCTGGAGCTGCCGCGGGGACGGGTTTACGCGGATACGGTGATCCTCGCCCCCGGCGCCCACGGCCCCCTCCCCCACCCCGCCCTCGCCCGCGCCACCCTCGGCGTCGTCAGCTATGTGGCGGTGACGGTACCCGCCGCCGACCGCCTCGCCCGCACCGTCGTCGCCCCCCACGCCGCCTTCGACGACCGCATGGCCACCGGCTACTTCCGGCCCCTCCCCGACGGCCGGCTGCTGTGGGGCGGGCACGTCACCCTCTTCGAACGCCGCGACCGCCGCCGCATCGCCCGCCTCGTGCGGCGCGATCTGGCCCGCGTCTTCCCCGATCTCGCCGACCTCCCCTTCGATTTCGTCTGGGCCGGCGCCATGCCCTTCTGCCGCCACAAGATGCCGGTGGTGCGCCCCCTCGACGACGGCCTCTGGGTGGCCACCGGCTTCGGCGGCCACGGCCTCAACACCACCGCCATGGCCGGCGAACTGGTGGCGGCGGCCCTGCGGGACGGCGACGACCGCTTCCGCGCCCTCGATCCCTTCGGCCTGCCGCCGGTCCTCGACGGCCTCGGCCGCCTCGCCGCCCAGCTCCACTACTGGGCCTTCCGTCTCCACGACGCCGTGCGCGGCCTCTTTGTTTGAGAGTTTTCGAATATGCTATTATAAAAATGTTCTGAGTGACTTGAATTCCGATGTCGGATGTGGTCCAAGGTGACCCGCGGGGATCCCCGCACGGTTCCAGGGAGGGAGACGGACGATGGTCCGACGTCGAGGGCTGCCGCTCGAACGCGGCCTGTTCGAACTCTACGGCGACGATCCGGAGCGCGCCGACGCGCTCGTCTTCGGCCGGCGCACCGACGCCAGTCGCCGCGGCTTCCTCCAGGGGGCGGGTCTCGCCACCATGAGCGCGCTCCTGGGCGCCTCCATCCCCTTCGCCGACCGCATGCCCGCCGGGCTGATCCCGGCCGCCTTCGCCGGCAGCCACGAGGGCTTCGTCATCCCCGGCAAGGAGGGGCTGCGGGTGCTCAACGACCGCCCCCTCAACGCCGAGACGCCGCCGCATCTGCTGGACGATCCCATCACGCCGGCGGAACGGCATTTCATTCGCAACAACGGCCTGCCACCCGAAAGGATGGACCCCGAGGGCTGGACCCTCACCATCGACGGTGAGGTGGAGAAGCCCCTCAAGTTCACCATCGACGATCTCCGCAGGAACTTCGAGGTGGTCACCTACGCCCTGCAGCTGGAATGCGGCGGCAACGGCCGTGGCTTCTTCGATCCGCCGGCCAAGGGCAATCAGTGGACCTACGGGGCGGTGGGCTGTGCCCGCTGGACCGGCGTGCGGCTCGCCGACGTGCTGAAGGCGGCCGGCCTCAAACCCTCGGCCGTCTATACCGGCCACTATGGCGCCGATCGCCATCTCTCGGGCGATCCCAACAAGATCCCCATCAGCCGCGGCGTGCCCATCGAGAAGGCGCTCGATCCCTACAACCTCATCGCCTTCGAGATGAACGGCGGGCCCATTCATCCGATGAACGGGGCGCCCCTGCGTCTGGTGATCCCGGGATGGCCCGGTTCCTGTTCCCAGAAATGGCTCACCCGCATCTGGGTGCGGGATCGGGTGCACGACGGTCCCAAGATGACCGGCACCTCCTATCGCGTGCCGCGCTATCCCGTGGCCCCGGGCGAGAAGGTGCCGAAGGAGGACTTCGTCATCATCCACTCCATGCCGGTCAAGTCCATCATCACCTCCCCCGCGACCGGCATCGAGCATCCCGCCGACAAGCCTCTGCAGGTGCGCGGTCACGCCTGGGCCGGGGACAATTTCGTCACCCGCGTCGACATCTCCATCGACTTCGGCCGCACCTGGATCCGGGCCGAGCTGGATCCGCCCGAGAACCCCTATGCCTGGCAGCACTGGCGCGCCACCGTCCGCTTCCCGATTCACGGCTACTACGAGATCTGGGCGCGGGCGACCGACGACCAGGGGCGCATGCAGCCCTTCGCCATCGCCTGGAATCCGAAGGGCTATCTCAACAACTCCATGCACCGGATCGCCGTCAGGGCCGTGGCATGAGGACGCGTGGCATCCTCCTCGGCACGGTGCTGGCCGCCGCCCTTCTGGGCGGCGGCTCCGTGCGGGCGGCGGGACTCGCGGATCTGCCGCCGGGCCCCGGCCGCGAGGCCGCCTTCTACACCTGCTCCGCCTGCCACTCCTTCGCGCTCGTGACCCAGCAGCGCCAGACCCGGCAGGGATGGGAGGAGCTCCTCGACTGGATGATCGCCGAGCAGGGCATGCACCCGCCGGATCCCGAGACGCGGGCGCTCATCGTGGGCTATCTCGCCGATCACTTCGGAACCGCCGTCGTGGTCACCCGTCCGCGCCGCCCCGTCTCCCTGGACCGGCCGCTGGAGGAGGAGGACCTGCCGGCCGAGCCCGGGCGCGAGGAGACCTTCTACACCTGCTCCGCCTGCCACTCCTTCAACCTCGTGGCCCAGCAGGGGCTCACCCGCCGCGACTGGGACGAGCTGATCGACTGGATGGTGGAGGAGCAGGGGATGGACGAGCCCGACGCCGAGACCCGCCGGCTCGTGCTCGACTATCTGAGCCGCTGGTTCGGGCCCGAGCGTCGCTTCCTGACCACGGCCGGCCTGCGCTGACCCTCCGTCCCTTCCCCTTCCGTACCGGCGGCGTCACCCGCCCCCTCCCCCCAGGGCGAGGAAGGCGCCGAGGGCGAGATGGGGACCGAAGGGGATCGGACGGGCGGGATCGCGCAGCGCCCCCGCGGCGGCGGGGCCGCAGCCGCGCCATCAGCCGCCGCACGGTTCCGCCTCCCCGCCGGCTCCCGGCCCGCACCGCCGCGCCGCCGCCACCTCCGCCCGCCACGGACAGTCGACGACATGGGCGTTCACCATCCCCACCGCCTGCATGAAGGCCCAGGCCGAGACCGGGCCGAGGAAGCGCCAGCCGCGGGCGCGCAGGGCGCGGGCGAGGGCGATGGCGGCGGGATGGA
>JALSGP010000028.1 GCA_026982705.1 Alphaproteobacteria bacterium | reverse complement strand
GATCCGGGTCGAGGTGCCGCCGCCGGACGCCGTGCGGGTGGTGGCGGTGCCGGCCGGTGCCGTGGTGTATCTCGATGCGCCCTTCTTCCACCCCGACGTCGCCCGCTATGTCGTCGACGGCGAGGACTTGGTGGTGGTGCTGCGGAACGGGGCCATCGTCCGCCTCGACGGCTTCTTCGCCCACCCCGACATGCCGCCGGCCCTGAGCGTGGTGGGAGGGCCGCTGGTGGACGCGCCGGATCTCCTCTCGGGCGTCCGCGAGGGCGCGCAGGTGGCACCGGCGGCGGGTACGGAGGTGGCTCCCATGGTGCATGGGGGCGGTGCCGGCTTCGCGACCTTCGAGCCGGGTGACATCGGTGAGGGCTTCGCCAAGGCTGGCCCGCTGGCCTCGGCCGCGCCGCCGGAGCTGTCGACCGGGGGGCGGATCACGAGCCTGCCGCAGGCCGGAGATCCGCCCACGATCGAGGTCACCGGCCAAAGCGTGGCCACGCTGGGTGTGATCGGTTTCGCGTACACGCCCCCGGCCGCGGGTCCCGCACCCGTGCTGGGGCCGGGTATGCCGCCTTGGCCGCCCACCGCCATCGGCAGTACCGCCCATCATCCGGTGATGGATGCGCCCCGGGATGTGACCGTCACGTTCCGTTCGGAGACCGCCGCGCTCCACGACACCTTGGGCGTGTATACGGTGGCACCCGACGGCATGGTGGAGGACGCCCGTGTCCTGTTCCCGGATGTCAACGGGAGCCGCTTCGATCCCACCGCGCCCTGGATCTGGGACGGACGTGGACCACTCGTGGAGTGGGTGAGCCAGGAATCCTTCGGCCCCGTGCCGGCCGGTTACGAACTCGGCTTCTTCATCATTTCCGACGGTGCCCGCCTCAATCCGGAGCTGGCCGGCTGGGCCGGGGTCGGGACCTTCGAGCTGCGGGACGCCCGTACCGGTACACGCCTCGACGTGACCGATCCCACGGCGATCCCCCAGCTGGTCCACATCGCGCCGGACGGCGCCGAGCACGTGGTGAACACCGGCAACCGGCTGTTCGTGTCCCACGATCCGACGCCGGACACGCCTCTCGAGAACCCGCTCAACCCCGACGGGGCGGCCCATGTCGTCATGGGTTATGATCCCTTCCGTTCGGAACTCGTCGTGGGCTTCGAGGACGTGGACCGGGGCGGCACCATCGGCGGCGGTCTGTTCCGCTACGACGGCGATTTCGACGACGTGGTGGTGGGGAGCAGCTTCGGTCCTCGGGAAGGACTGATCGTCCACTATGGATCCGATGCCACGGGCGTCTTCGACGTCGCCGTCACCGATCCCGACGGTACCCGGCTGGCCGGCGCGCGGATCTGGCTCGGTGCCGACGCCCAGCCCGGAGACTTCCTGTATCTCACCGGCGTGGATGATGCCGACGGAGACGGCATCATCGACGGCACCGCCATATCCTACACCTTCCTCGCACCGGACGAGCTGCTGCTCCAGGGCGTCGACGACATCGCCCGCTACGAAGGGGTGCTGGAGGCGGTGCGTCTCGGCATCGATCCGACGGGCGGTCATGCCGGCACCCGGACAGTGTTCTTCGAGGTGCGGGATGCCGATGGGCGTGCCTCGCCACCGGCGGCCGCCTCGATCCTCGTCGAGGATCACCTGGTGACGGGAACGGCGGGAGACGACCTGCTGACGGCGACCGCCGTCCCATCGGCGATGTTCGGTGACGGCGGTGACGACTTCCTGATCGGTGGCCCGGGCGACGATCTTCTTTACGGAGGCGAGGGGCGGGACCGGCTCTTCGGGGACCCCGGCGACGACATCCTCATCGGGGGCCCCGGCAACGATCATCTGTTCGGCGGTCCAGGCGCCGACCGCTTCGTCGTCACCGGCCTCGGCGACGGCTACGATGCCGTCCGCGACTTCGACGCCGCCGAGGGCGACATGCTGGATCTGTCCGAACTGTTCCGCGGGACGGGGTTCCCCGGCCCGTCGGCGCCGGATGCCGGCGACTGGCTGCGGACACGGCCCTGGGACTGGGACGGGGACGGCCGCGACGACATCCGCGTGGAGATCGACCTGGACGGTGCCGGCGACCGCTACACCTTCGTGCCGGTCCTGGCCGTCCTCGACACCGCCGCGATCCCGCCGACGGCCTTCGTCACCGACGCCGGCGCCGCGGTCGTCTGAGAGGCCCTGCCACGTCCGCGATCCGGGGCGGCCCGCGGGCCGCCCCTTTTCGCATCCGCGAAAAAAGCTGCGACCACCCGTCCCCGCGCCCTTGCGGCACCGTCGGGCCGGCGGTAGGGAAGGCGCCGAGCTCCCTTCCCCGGATCCACAGGCCCGAAAGAGAACGACCCATGGCGCGCAGGAAGATCGCCCTCGTGGGGGCCGGGCAGATCGGCGGCACGCTCGCCCATCTGATCGCCCTCGAACGGCTCGGCGACGTGGTGCTGTTCGACATCGTCGAGGGCATGCCCCAGGGCAAGGCGCTCGACCTCGCCGAGAGCGGGCCCGTCGCCGGCTTCGACGTCCGCCTCGCCGGCACCAACGACTACGCCGACCTTGAGGGGGCCGACGTGGTGATCGTCACCGCCGGCCTGCCGCGCAAGCCGGGCATGAGCCGCGACGACCTCCTCAACACCAACGCCGGCATCGTCCGGACGGTGGCGGAGAACATCGCCCGCTACTGCCCCGACGCCTTCGTCATCGTCATCACCAATCCCCTCGACGCCATGGTCTGGGTGATGCAGAAGGTGTCGGGCCTGCCCACCCGCAAGGTGGTGGGCATGGCGGGCGTGCTGGACTCCGCCCGCTTCCGCTACTTCCTGGCGCGGGAGTTCGGCGTCTCCGTCGAGGACGTCACCGCCTTCGTCCTGGGCGGGCACGGCGATTCCATGGTGCCGCTGGTGCGGTACTCCCACGTGGCCGGCATCCCCGTGCCCGATCTCGTGCGCATGGGCTGGACCACGCAGGAGCGCATCGACGCCATCGTCCAGCGCACGCGCGACGGGGGCGCCGAGATCGTGAAGCTCCTCAAGACCGGCTCCGCCTTCTACGCGCCCGCCCATTCCGCCATCGCCATGGCCCGCGCCTATCTGCTGGACCAGAAACGGGTGCTGCCCTGCGCCGCCTGGCTCGACGGCGAATACGGCGTGCGGGGGCTCTACGTGGGCGTGCCGGTGGTGATCGGCGCCGGCGGTGTCGAGAGGGTGATCGAGATCGAGCTCACCGAGGAGGAGCGCGCCGCCTTCATGCGCTCCGTCGAGCACGTGCGCGAGCTGTGCGCGGCGGTCCAGCTCGGAGCCAGCAGCGGGAACGGGGAGACCCGATGAACATCCACGAATACCAGGCCAAGGCGCTGTTGCGCGAATACGGGGTCGCGGTGCCACGCGGCGAGGTGGCGTGGACGCCGGAGGAGGCGGAGCAGGCGGCGCGCGCCATCGGCGGCGAACTGTGGGTGGTGAAGGCGCAGATCCATGCCGGCGGCCGCGGCAAGGCGGGGGGCGTGCGGCTCGCCCGCTCGCCCGAGGAGGTCCGTCAGATCGCCGCCGAACTGATCGGCAAACGGCTGGTCACCCACCAGACCGGTCCCGAGGGCCGCATCGTCAAGCGGGTGCTGGTGGAGGAGGGCTCGCGCATCGCCCGCGAGCTCTATCTCGGCTGTGTGGTGGACCGGGCCACGGGTCGCGTCACCTTCATGGGCTCGGCCGAGGGCGGCGTCGAGATCGAGGAGGTGGCGGCGCGCAGTCCCGAGAAGATCGTGCGCGTAGCCGTCGATCCCGCCACCGGTTTCATGCCCTACGTGGGCCGGCGGCTCGCCTTCGCCTTCGGTCTCGAGGGGGCACGGGTGCGCGAGACGGTGGCCCTCTGCGAGGGCGTCCACCGCTGCTTCGTCGAGAAGGACGCGAGTCTCGTCGAGATCAATCCGCTGGTGGTGACGGAGGACGGCCGGCTGCTGGCACTCGACGCCAAGATGAACTTCGACGACAACGGCCTGTTCCGCCGGCCGGAGATCGTGGAGATGCGCGATCTCGACGAGGAGGATCCGCTGGAGGTGGAGGCCTCCCGCCACGGCCTCAACTACGTCCGCCTCGACGGCAACATCGGCTGCATGGTCAACGGCGCCGGCCTCGCCATGGCCACCATGGACATCATCAAGCTCCACGGCGCCGCGCCGGCCAACTTCCTCGACGTGGGCGGCGGCACCAACAGGGAGCGGGTGGCGGCGGCCTTCCGCCTGCTGCTGTCGGATCCCAGGGTGGAGGCGGTGCTGGTCAACATCTTCGGCGGCATCGTGCGCTGCGACGTCATCGCCGAGGGCATCGTCGCCGCCGCCCGCGAGGTCTCCCTCGACGTGCCGCTGGTGGTGCGGCTGGAGGGGACCAACGTGGAACAGGGGCGCCGCATCCTCGCCGAATCGGGCCTCGCCATCACCGCCGCCGAGGACCTCGAGGACGCCGCCCGCAAGGTCGTGGAACTGGCAGGGAAGGCCGCGTGACATGTCGATCCTCGTCGACGCCTCCACCAGGGTGATCTGTCAGGGCTTCACCGGCGCCCAGGGCACCTTCCATTCGGAGCAGATGATCGCCTACGGCACCCGGCTGGTGGGCGGCGTGACGCCGGGCAAGGGCGGCACCACCCATCTCGGCCTGCCGGTGTTCGACACGGTGGCCGAGGCGGTGGACGCCACCGGCGCCGACGCCAGCGTCGTCTTCGTGCCGGCCCCCTTCGCCGCCGACGCCATCCTCGAGGCGGTGGACGCCGGGATCGGCCTCGTGGTGTGCATCACCGAGGGCATCCCGGTGCTGGACATGGTGCGGGTGCGGCGGGCGCTGGCCGGCTCGCGGACCCGTCTCATCGGTCCCAACTGCCCCGGCGTCATCACCCCCGGCGGATGCAAGATCGGCATCATGCCGGGCCACATCCACATGCCGGGCAAGGTGGGCATCGTCTCGCGTTCGGGCACCCTCACCTACGAGGCGGTCTGGCAGACCACGCGCCTCGGCCTCGGCCAGAGCACCTGCGTGGGCATCGGGGGCGATCCGGTGAAGGGGACCGAGTTCGTCGAGATCGTCGAGATGTTCCTCGACGATCCCCAGACCGAGGCCATCGTCCTCATCGGCGAGATCGGCGGCACCGCCGAGGAGGAGGCGGCCGAATACCTCGCCCGCCATCCCCGCCGCAAGCCGGCCGCCGCCTTCGTCGCCGGCCGCACGGCACCGCCCGGACGGCGCATGGGCCACGCCGGCGCCATCGTCGCCGGCGGCAAGGGCGGCGCGGAGGAGAAGATCCGGGCGCTGCGGGAGGCCGGCATCGTGGTGGCCGAGAACCCGGCCCGCATCGGCGAGGCGGTGGTGGAGGCACTGGAGCGCGGCCAGAGGGGCGGTGGACGGCGGGAGTCGGGACGTTAACTGGATACCAAGAAAGATCGGTTAGTCGGGTTCCCGCTGCGCCCCGGAGGTGAGCGATGTCCAACCGGCTCGAGCTCCTCGAGACGTCGTTCCTCTATGGCGGGAACGCGCCCTTCATCGAGGAGCTGTTCGCCCGCTATCTCGACGATCCCGGCAGCGTCGATCCCAGCTGGCGGGCCTTCTTCGACCAGCTCGACGCGGAGAACCGCGAACTGTTCCGGCGCATGCGCCGGGCGCTGGCCGAACGTCCGCCGCGGGCCGCCGGCGGACCGGTGGCCCTCGAGAACGAGGCGGTGCGCCGGCTGATCCGCGACCACCTGCGGGTGATCATGCTGATCCGCGCCTATCGCGTGCGCGGCCATCTCATCGCCGATCTCGATCCGCTGGGTCTCGTCCGTCGTCCCTACCATCCGGAGCTGGATCCGCGCACCTACGGCTTCACCGAGGCCGACTGGGAACGGGCGTTCTACCTGGACTACGTGCTGGGGCTCGAGAAGGCGACGCTGCGGCAGATCATGGAGGTGCTGCATCGCACCTACTGCAGCACCGTCGGCGTCGAGTTCATGCACATCCAGGAACCGGAGGAGAAGGCCTGGATCCAGCGTACCATCGAGGGCACCGGCGGCGTCTTCGACACCACCGCCGAGGAGAAGCGCGAGATCCTCCTCCAGCTCACCCGGGCCGAGGCCTTCGAGACCTTCCTCCACCGCAAGTTCCCCGGCACGAAGCGCTTCGGCATCGACGGCGCCGAGTCGACGCTGGCCGCCATGGAGGCGGTGATCCGCCGCGCCAGCGAGCTGGGCGCCGAGGAGGTGGTGATCGGCATGGCCCACCGCGGCCGCCTCAACGTGCTCGCCAATGTGATGGGCAAGCCCTACGCCGCCATCCTCTCGGAGTTCCAGGGCGAGGCGGTGGTGGATCAGGTGCTGGGCTCCGGCGACGTCAAGTATCATCTCGGCACCTCCACCGACCGTACCATGCCCAGCGGGCGCCGCATGCACCTCTCCCTCACCCCCAACCCCTCCCATCTCGAGGCGGTGGATCCGGTGGTGATGGGCAAGACCCGGGCCAAGCAGCGCCTCGCCGGCGACCGTGAGCGCGACCGGGTGTGGTCGCTCCTGATCCACGGCGACGCCGCCTTCATCGGCCAGGGGGTGGTGCACGAGTGCTTCGAGATGTCCCAGCTCCGCGGCTATCGGGTGGGCGGCACCGTCCACGTCATCGTCAACAACCAGATCGGCTTCACCACCAGTCCGGCCTACGCCCGCAGCTCTCCCTATCCCTCCGACGTGGCCCGCGGCGTGCAGGCGCCGGTCTTCCACGTCAACGGTGACGATCCGGTGGCGGTGGTGCAAGTGGCGAAGATCGCCGCCGAGTACCGCAAGCGCTTCCGCAAGGACGTGGTGATCGATCTCTGGTGCTACCGCCGCCACGGTCACAACGAGAGCGACGAGCCCAGCTTCACCCAGCCGCTCATGTACAAGAAGATCGCCCAGCACCCGACGGTGCGGCAGATCTTCGCCCGGCGGCTGGAGGAGGAGGGGGTGATCCGGCCGGGCGAGGCCCAGGCCATGCTCGATGCCTGCTTCCGCGAGCTGGAACAGGCCCACGAGGCCTCGCGCGGCTATCGCGCCAACGAGGCGGACTGGCTCGGCGGCGCCTGGAAGGGGCTGCGGGCGGCGCCGCTGGGCTATGTGCGCGGCAGCACGGCGGTGCCGGTGGAGCGACTGCGCCAGCTGGGGCTGCGGATGACGGAGCTGCCCGAGCGGCTCGACGTCCACCCTCGTCTGCGCCGCATCCTCGCCCAGCGCCGCCGCGCCATCGAGGCCGGGGAGGGTATCGACTGGGCCACCGCCGAACAGCTCGCCTTCGCCACCCTGCTGGTGGAGGGCTTCGCCGTGCGTCTGTCGGGCGAGGACGTGGGACGCGGCACCTTCTCCCAGCGTCACGCCGTCATCGTCGACCAGACCACCGAGGAGCGCTACGTCCCCCTCGCCCATCTCGCCTCGGACCAGGCGCCCATCGAGATCGTGGACAGCATGCTGTCCGAGGAGGGGGTGCTGGGGTTCGAATACGGCCACAGTCTCGCCGATCCCAACTGCCTCACCGTCTGGGAGGCCCAGTTCGGCGACTTCGCCAACGGTGCGCAGGTCTATTTCGACCAGTTCATCAGCTCCGGCGAGAGCAAGTGGCTGCGCATGTCGGGGCTCGTGTGCTTCCTCCCGCACGGCTACGAGGGGCAGGGACCGGAGCACAGCTCGGCGCGGATCGAGCGCTTCCTCCAGCTCTATGCCGAGCACAACATGCAACTGGTCAACTGCACCACGCCGGCCAACTTCTTCCACGTGCTGCGGCGCCAGCTCCACCGCGACTTCCGCAAGCCGCTCGTCTGCTTCACCCCCAAGTCGCTGCTGCGGCACCGGCGCTGCGTCTCGACGCTGGCGGAGATGGGGCCGGGCACCAGCTTCCACCGCATCCTCTACGACCGGCCGCCGTCGCCGGTCGACGCGCGGGTGGAGCGGGTAATCCTCTGTTCCGGCAAGGTCTACTACGAGCTGCTGGAGGAGCGGGAGCGGCGCGGGCTCGAGGAGCGGGTGGCGCTGGTGCGCGTCGAACAGCTCGCCCCCTTCCCGGAGGAGCCGCTCCTCGAGGAGCTGGCCCGCTATCCGCGTGACGCCGTCCACGTCTGGTGTCAGGAGGAGCCGCGCAACATGGGGGCGTGGTTCTTCATGGCGCCGCGGATCGAGAACCTGCTGGCCGCCCTCGACCGCACCCACCGGCGGCTGGCCTACGCCGGCCGACCGCCGTCGGCGGCCACCGCCACCGGCTATCTCGCCAAGCACGAACGCGAACAGCGCCAGCTCCTGGACGACGCCTTCACGCTCGGACCGGGTGAACGCTCCCTCGGAGAGGAATCATGACCGTCGAGATCCGGGTGCCCGCCCTCGGCGAGTCGGTGAGCGAGGCCACCATCGCCCGCTGGCTCGTGAAGCCCGGGGACTTCGTGCGGGCGGACCAGCCGGTGGTGGAGGTGGAGACGGACAAGGTCAGCCTCGAGATCCCGGCCCCGGCCAGCGGCCGGCTGGTGGAGGTGCTGGCCCCGGAGGGCACCGACGTGGCGGTGGGGGCCGTGGTCGGCCGCATCGACGAGACGGCGACGGAGGCGGGTGCGGAGGGGGCGGCGGAGGCGCCGCGGCCGGCGGAAGCGGAAACGCGACCCGCCGGGACTCCGGTCGAGGTGGCGGCGCCCGCCGTCAAGGCCGGACCGGCCGCCCGTCACCGCGCCGCGGAAGCGGGGATCGACCTCGCCACCGTGCCGCCCACGGGTCCGCGGGGGACGGTGACCCGGGCCGACGTGGAGAAGGCCGTCACGGCCCGGAGGACCGAGGCGCGGGCGCCCGAGGCGCCACCGGCCGAGACGCCACCGGCGGAGGTGCCACCGGCCGAGGTCCCGCCCGCGGCGGCACCGGCCGCGCGGGAGACGCCGGCGAGCGAGCGGCGCGAGGTGCGGGTGCGCATGACCCGGCTCCGCAGGCGCATCGCCGAGCGCCTCAAGGAGGCCCAGACCACCGCCGCCATGCTCACCACCTTCAACGAGTGCGACATGACGGCGGTGATGGAGCTGCGGGCGCGCTACCGGGAGGCCTTCGAGCGGAAATACGGCATCCGCCTCGGCCTGATGTCCTTCTTCGTCAAGGCCTGCATCGAGGCCCTGCGTGCCTTCCCGGCGGTCAACGCCGAGATCGACGGCGACGAGATCGTCTACAAGTACCACTACGACATCGGCGTCGCCGTCTCCACCGATCAGGGACTGGTGGTGCCGGTGATCCGCGATGCCGACCGCCTGTCCTTCGCCGAGATCGAGAAGACCATCGCCGACTACGCCCGCCGCGCCCGCGAGGGGCGCCTGTCCATCCAGGAGCTGCAGGGCGGCACCTTCACCATCACCAACGGCGGCGTCTTCGGCTCCCTTATGAGCACGCCCATCCTCAATCCGCCGCAGGTGGGGATCCTCGGCATGCACAAGGTCCAGCAGCGGCCGATGGTGATGCCCGACGGCGCCATCCGGGCGCGGCCGATGATGTACCTCGCCCTCTCCTACGATCATCGTCTCATCGACGGCCGTGAAGCGGTGTCCTTCCTCGTGCGTGTCAAGGAGTGCATCGAGGACCCGGCGCGGCTGCTGCTCGACATCTGACCACGGACACGGACCATGAGCGGAGAACCTTTCGATCTCGTCGTCGTCGGCGGCGGGCCCGGCGGCTATGTCTGCGCCATCCGCGCGGCCCAGCTCGGACTGCGGGTCGCCTGCGTCGATCGCCGGGAGGGACTGGGCGGCACCTGTCTCAACGTCGGCTGCATTCCCTCCAAGGCACTCCTCCACGCCTCCCATCTGTTCGAACAGGCGCGGCACGGGCTCGCCCGCTTCGGCGTGCGGGTGGGCGAGCCCGTCCTCGATCTCGAGGCCACCATGGCCTACAAGCGGAAAGTGGTGGAGGATCTCACCCGCGGCATCGCCTTCCTGTTCCGCAAGAACGGCGTGACCCACGTGCGCGGCGAGGGGCGCATCGCCGCCCCCGACCGGGTGGAGGTGACGACGCCCGAGGGGGAAACCCGCACCCTCGCCACTCGCCGGGTGGTGATCGCCACCGGTTCGGTGCCCGCCACCCTTCCCGACATTCCGGTGGACGAGAAGTCGATCGTCTCCAGCACCGGCGCCCTCGACTTCCCGCGGGTGCCGGAGCGGCTGCTGGTGGTGGGCGCCGGCTACATCGGCCTCGAGCTCGGCACCGTCTGGCGGCGCTTCGGTGCGCGGGTGACGGTGGTGGAGTATCTCGACCGCATCCTCCCCGGTCTCGATGGCGAGGTGGCGCGTCTCATGCACCGGCTGCTGGGGCGTCAGGGGCTCGAGTTCCTGCTGGGACACCGGGTGCGGGCGGTGGAGACGCGGGACGGCGCCCTGGAAGCGGTGGTGGCGCCCCGCGACGGCGGCGCCGAGCGACGGATCGCCTGCGATGCGGTGCTGGTGGCGGTGGGGCGCCGGCCGTACACCGAGGGGCTGGGGCTGGCGGCGCTGGGCATCGAGACGGACGCCCGCGGCTTCGTGCCGGTGGACGGACACTTCCGCACCCGAGTCCCCGGCATCCTCGCCATCGGCGACGTGATCGGCGGGCCCATGCTGGCCCACAAGGCCGAGGAGGAGGGCATGGCGGTGGCCGAGTTCCTGGCCGGCGGCCACGGCCACGTGGATTACGACGTGATCCCGGCAGTGGTCTTCACCCGCCCGGAGGTGGCCTCGGTGGGACGCACCGAGGAGGCGCTGCGCGAGGCCGGCATTCCCTACCGGGTCGGCCGCTTCCCCTTCTCCGCCAACAGCCGCGCCCGCACCACCCTGGAGACGGAGGGTTTCGTCAAGATCCTGGCCGAGGAGGGAACGGACCGGGTGCTGGGATGCCACATGGTGGGGCCGGAAGTGGGGGTGCTGATCCAGGAGGTGGCGACGGCCATGGCCTTCGGCGCCACCAGCGAGGACATCGCCCGCATCTGCCACCCCCATCCGACGCTGGAGGAGGCGGTACGGGAGGCGGCCCTCGCCGCCTGGTCCAAGCCCATCCACGTCTGACGCGGTCGAGACGGCGGCCGCGAGGCGCAGGGCCCCCGACCGGCCCTTCTCCGTGCGTGCCGCCGGCCCGTGGCCCGGCAGGCGGCCGGGCCGGGCGGGAGCGGATGGGCCGGCCGCGTCGGGCACCGGCGCCCCCGTCGCTCCGAAGGCGCAGCGAGGTGCGTCGCGACGGCCCGTGGTGCGGGAGGGTGAGGCGGGGCCCACGCCGGGCTCCCGCTTCACCGGCGCGTTCCGTGGGTGCGAGGTGGGACGATGCGACGATCTAATCGTCGTCGAAGCGCCAGCGCTCGGCGTCGCGGTGGCAGGCGCCGCAATTGGCCCAGGTGCCGGCACGGCGGAACGCTCGCGGCGAGACCTCCTCCTCGTGCTCGTGGCGGAACCAGCGCAGCTCGCTGATGCGCAGGGGCGGCCAGCGGTCGGCGCGGACGCGGCGGGTGCGGGCATGGGCCACGAGATAGGACTCGATGGCCGCGGCCGTCGCCGGGGCGAGGCTGGCGTCCTCGCCGAAGTGATCGGCGAGTCCGGCCATCAGCGCCCGCCAGGACTCGGCCGGCAGGAACCGTGGCGGATAGGCGAGATGGCAGGCCCCGCATTCCTCGCGGTAGAGAGCCTCGCCGCCCGTCGCGGCGGTACCGGCGGTGGCGGGAAGGGTCGTGGCGAGGAGAAGGAGCAGAACGGCGGTGCGGACCATGGATCCCTCTCCGGTTCACTGCGAGAACATGAAGGCGAGGAAATCGCCCTTCTCGCGGGGGGTGCATTCGCGCCCGAGGACCGAGCGGCAGTTGCGGCGGAACCACTTCTCCACCTTCTTCGGATCGGTGTAACGCCGCGGATTCACGGACAGGGCCATGGGCTCGATGGGCTTGCCGGCCCGTGTGCGGCCCGGTCCGCGCGGGTCGTCCGTGTGGCAGGTGGTGCAGGAAGGGGTCTCCGGTTTGCCGCCTTGGTGCTTGGCCAGGAAGAAGGTGCGGCCGCGTTCGGGGGAGAAGGACTCGACCCCCGCGAGCCGACGGTAATGCTCGAGCAGGGCCCGCTGATCCGGGCCCGGCCCGGCGGCCGCGGCGGTCCCCGCGATCAGCACCGCGGGCAGGACCAGCATGCGACACGCACCTCGAAGCATGGTGTACCTCCTCTCCTGGTCAGGGATCGGTGGGCAGACGGATGGCCGCGTCGGCGAAGAGACCGGTGGCGGCGTCGGCATGGCAGGCGCCGCAGTTGAGGCGGCCACCCACGCGCGGATGCCGGAACATCCCCTCCTCGATCCACCCGTGGCGCATCCGCCACCATGTGGAGGCGGTGATGCGCGGCGGATCCGGACCGTCCGGCAGGGTGGCGCGGATCTCGCGGGCGGCCTCGGTGTCCCAGGGAAGCGCCGCCGTCTCCTCGAGGAAGCGACGGATCTCCCGGGCGGTGGCGTCGTCGAGACTGGCGTCCTCGCCGAAATGGTCGTCGAGGCCGGTGAGGAGGCGCGCCCAGCTCTCCGGCGGCAGCAACGAGGGATGGTGGGCGTCGTGGCAGGCGCCGCATTCGTCGAGGTAGACCTGCGGGTAGCGGATGTCGAACACGCCGCGTGGCGGCAGGGTGGCGAGGGCGACTCCGCCCAGCAGCACCGCGCCCGCGACGGCGAGGCCCGTCACCACCGCCCGTCGGCAGGCGACGGGATCGGCCTGCAGGAGCAGCCCGGCATCCACCGCGGCCGCGTCGACCCGCTTGCGGCCGGTGATCATGGCGATCACCAGCGATTCTCGGGCGAGCCGGCTCTCCACCAGGACGCCCAGGACATGGCCGACGATCAGCACCAGCACCGTCCATCCGAGCAGGCGGTGGAGCGGGCGGAGGGCGGCGGCGAGGTCGTAGCCGACGAAGGCGGCGAAGGGGCCGGCCTTCTCCTGTCCGCCCCAGACGACCACGCCGGTGAGGACCAGCAGGCCCACCGTCGTCAGCAACGCCACCACCATGAGGCTGCCGAGGGGGTTGTGGGCGAGATGGGGCGGTGGACGGAGGTGGCGCAACAGCGCGAGATGCCGGCGCAAGGCCTCGGTCGAGAGGGGGAGCGTGCGGAAGGCGAGGGGCGGAGGGCCCAGCAGGCCGGCCACGAGGCGGAACAGCACCACGAGACCGGCCGCGATGCCGGCCAGCAGATGGAGGGGCAGCATCCATTCGGGGAGCCAGAGACCGCTCACGAGGGCGGTGAGGGTTGCCGCGGCCAGCAGCCAGTGGGCGAGGCGCTGGGCGAGCGGCCAGATCCGCCGTCGGGCGTGGAGGCTGGTTCCCAGGGACGGGACGTGGGCGGCCAAGATCGATACCCCGTCGCGACCGCCCTCGATATTGCCACGGAAATCTTACCGGAAACTTGATCGATACCGTTCGCGACACATTCGGCGGGAGCGCGGTCGCGTCGTGGCGTGCCGGAATTCCGGGGGGCGCGCGCCAGGCGGATCACGCCCGGGGACCCGTGCCGGCCTCGGCTCCGGCGTCCGTTATCGGTCCGTCGACCCGCGGGTGATCTCGAGCTGTCCGGGCAAGCGGTCCGGGTTCGGGAGCCCCGGGCCTGCCGTGGGCGCCCGAGACGGTCACGGACGCGCGCGGGCGTCCAGGTCCAGGACCGGTACTCGTGCCGCCGGGGTGTCTTTTCCCGGGGCATCCGGTCAGGGTCTCGATCCCTTCTTCATCAGGGCAAGTGGTGA
>JALSGP010000027.1 GCA_026982705.1 Alphaproteobacteria bacterium | reverse complement strand
GCGCCAGCGACGACACCGCCGCGCCCCACGCCCGCCACAGGGACCGGCCCGCCCCCGCCGGCCGGCCGGTGGTGACCCCCTCCACCGCCGCCCTCGCCACAATCCACCCTCACCAGCGCACGCGGTCCCAGAAGGTCCCCTCGGGCAGCGTCTTCGCCCGGCCCACCAGCTTCTCGCCGCCGAGTTCGGCGAGAACGGCGAACAGGCGCGCCGCCGCCGCCCGTTCCTCGTCGCCCCAGCGCCGCACGATGCCCTCGCGGAAGCGCCGTTTGAGGGTGGCGAACACCTCGTCGTTCTCGGCCTTGGTGAGCGGCCGCAGGCGCTCCCATTCCGCGTCGTCCTTCTCCAGGATGGCGTCCGCGCGCCGGAGGGCGCGGGCGAAGGCCTCCACCGTCCCGGGCTTCGCCCGCAGGACCTCGCCCCGGCAGACGAAGCCGAGCTGGGGGACGGTGCGCGGGACGCCGAAATATTCCTGCGCCGCCGCCACCTCGTAGAGCCGGACGTGGCCGCGGGCCTCCAGGCGGGCGACGTAGTGCCAGTAATTGAGGACCCCATCCAGCTCGCCCGAGAGGAACTTCTCGTTGAGCAACGGCGGGGCCCCGAAGGCCAGCTCCGCCTCGCGGCCGAGATCGACGCCGTGTTCCTTCTGCGCCACGGCCCGGATCAGCAGCCAGCTCTTGTCGTGGGGACCGCCGGCGATACCGATCTTGCGGCCGGCGAGATCGTCCAGGGAGTCGAGACCGGAATCCCGGTGCACCACGAGGGCGCCGACGGTGCTGGAATAGGGCACGGCGAAGACCAGATCGGCGCCGTCGGCGCGCATGCGACCGACCCACAGCCAGTCGTCGACGATGCATTCCACCTCGCCGGCCATCAGCGCCACATTGCTGGCGTCACCGCCCCCGTAGCCCTGGAGATCGAGGGTGAAGCCCTCGGCCTCGTCCAGCCGGTGGTGGCGGATCACGTCCATCTTCCAGCGGACGGTGCCGAACTTGAGAATGCCCACGCGCAGACTCTCGGCGTGGCCGGACGGTGCCGCCGCCAGCAGCAGCCATGCGCCCATCAGACCGGTGACGAGCCGACGCCACATGGGGCCCCCTCCCTGATCCTTCGGTTCAGGTCCATCTCTAGGGCCGGCGGGGGCGGAGTAAAGGCCTGTCGGAGTCAGGCACGAAAAGCGGGCGGCCCGCGAGGAGCCGCCCGAGCTCACCATCGGCCAGGGAAGGAAGGAACGCCGCGATCGCTGCCTCGAGCCGGCGTCTGCTTCCCGTCGCGCACCCGTGAGGCTAACCCTTGCCCGCGGGGCGCGGAAGCGCGACCGACGAAGGGCGGCCATGCATTTCTGCATGGCCGGGCGAGGGGAGGGGACGATGCTGGAGATCGACGGGAGCCTGGGGGAGGGCGGCGGTCAGATCCTGCGGAGCGCCCTCGCCATCGCGGCGGCGACGGGACGGCCGGTGCGGGTGGTGCGCATCCGCGCCGGCCGCCGGCGGCCCGGCCTCATGGCCCAGCACCTCACGGTGGTGCGGGCGCTGGCCGAGCTCACCCGGGCCGAGGTGACGGGAGACCGGCTCGGCGCGACGACGGTCACCTTCGTCCCCCGCAGGCCGCCGGCGGCGGGAAGCTGGACCTTCGACGTGGCGGCGGCCCGCCCCGGCGGCAGCGCCGGTTCGGCGACACTGGTGCTGCAGAGCCTGCACCTGCCGTTGGCGCGGGCGGAGGCGGCCTCGCGGGTGGTGGTGCGCGGCGGCACCCACGTGCCGGAGAGTCCGCCCTTCGAACATCTCGCCGCCGTCTACGGCCCGGCGGTGGCGGAGCTGGGCGCGCCGCTCCTCGTCCATCTCCAGCGCCACGGCTTCCATCCCGCCGGCGGTGGCGAGATCCACGCCCGCATCCCGCCGGCCCCCGCCATCCGGCCCCTGGAGGCCTCGCGGCCGTCTCCGCTGCTGCGGGTGGTGCTGCGGGCGGCGGTGGCGGGACGGTCGCTGGCGGCGGCGACGCGGGCCGTGACCCACGCCCGCGCCGCGCTGGGCGAGGTGGGAGCGCCGGTGCTGGTGGAGGTCCGGCGGGTCGCGAGCGACGGCCCCGGCGGCTATCTCTACGCCGCGGTGGAACGCGTGCGGCTGCCGGCCGGTTTCGTGGTCCTGGACGACGGGCGCACGGCGCCCGAACGGCTGGCGGAGGCGGTGGCGGGTGCGGTGCGGGCGCATCTCGCGAGCGGGGCGGTGGCGGATCGGCATCTCGCCGACCAGCTCGTGCTCCCCCTCGCCCTCGCGGAAGGCCCCTCGCGCTTCACCGCCGAGGCGGTGACGGCGCATCTCCGCACCCAGGCCGAGCTGGTGGAGCGCTTCGGTCTCGCCCGGGTGCGCATCGACGGGGCGGCACGACCACCGCGGGTGGAGGTGATCCCGACGGCGTCCGCCTCAGCCTGAGCTCCGATCGAGCTCGGCCGCGAGACGGTCGAAGGTGCGGCGGACGGCCTCGGCGAGGAAGTCGATCTCCCCGTCGGAGAGGGTGAGGGGCGGGGCGAGGATCATGGTATCCCGCACCGCCCGCATGACGATCCCCTCCTCGATGGCGATCTCGCGGGCGCGCAGGCCCACTCCCCGCTCCGGCGGGAAGGGGCGTCGGGCCTCCTTGTCCGCCACCAGTTCGATGCCGGCGAGAAAGCCGCACACCCGCACCTCGCCCACCAGCGGATGATGGGCCAGCGCTTCGAGGCGTCGGCGGAAGCGTGCACCGGCCGGACCCGCGGCGCGGGTGAACAGGCCCTCGCGGGCCATCAGCCGCAGATTGGCCAGCGCCACCCGGCAGGCGACGGGATGGCCGGCGTAGGTGACGCCGTGGGCGAATTCGGTGTCGGCGGCGAAGATGGCCTCGCCCACGCGCCGTCCGAAGGCCACCGCCGAGATGGGCTGGTAGCCGGAGGAGAGGCCCTTGGCCATCACCACGATGTCCGGCGTGAAGCCGAAGGTCTCGAAGCCGAAGGTGCGGCCGGTGCGGCCGAAGCCGGTGATCACCTCGTCGGCCACCAGCAGCACGTCGTACTTCCGGCAGATGCGCTCGATCTCCGGCCAGTAGCTGGCCGGCGGCACGATGGCGCCGCCGGCGCCCTGGATCGGCTCGCCCCAGAAGGCGGCGACCCGCTCCGGCCCCAGCTCCAGGATCTTCTCCTCCAGCCAGGAGGCGGCGAGACGGCCGAAGGAGTCGGGATCGAGATCGCCGCCGTCGCGGAACCAGTGGGGATCGCCGATGTGGTGGAAGCGTTCCAGCGGCAGGTCGAAGGGGGCGTGCATGTGGGCGAGACCGGAGAGGGAGCCGGAGCCGAGGCCGACGCCGTGATAGGCGGAGCGGCGGGATACGATGTGCTTCTTCTCGGGCCGGCCCTGCAGGTTCCAGAAATACCACACCGACTTGACGGCCGTGTCGTTGGCCTCGGAGCCGGAACAGCCGAAGAAGATCCGCTCCATCCCCGCCGGCAGCAGCCGGGCGAGTTCGGCGGCGAGCTCGGTGGCGGGCGGCGTGGTGCACTGGAAGAAGGTGTTGTAGTAGGGGAGTTCCGCGAGCTGGGCACGGCCGGCCCGCACCAGCTCCTCGCGGCCGTAGCCCACGTTGACGCACCACAGTCCCGCCATGCCGTCCAGCAGGCGCCGGCCGTCCGCCGTCTCGATCCACGCCCCCTCCGCCCGCACCACCACCCGGCTGCCGCGGCGGGCGAGATCGTGGTGGACGGTGAAGGGATGGAGGTGATGACGGGCATCGAGATCCCGCAGCCGTCGGCGTTCGGCGTCGGCGATGGGGGCCATGATCCCTCCCGCACGAAGGACGTCAGACGTTGAGCAGCAGGTGCTCGCGCTCCCAGCTCGAGATCACCCGCTGATAGGCGTCGTGCTCGGCCCGTTTGACGGCGAGCAGCAGGGCCACGAATTCCTCGCCCAGCAGCTCCTCGAGGGGGCGGCACTGGCGCAGCTTGCGCATGGCGTCCGGCATCTGCTGGGGCAGGGTCTGGGCCAGCCGATAGGCGCTGCCCTCGACGGGCTCGGTGGGCTCCAGCCCCTGTTCGAGACCGAGCCAGCCGCAGGCGAGGGTGGCGGCGATGGCCAGGTAGGGATTGGCGTCGGCCCCCGCTACCCGGTTCTCCACGCGGGTGGCCTCGGGGCGGGACTCCGGCACGCGCAGGCCCACCGTCCGGTTCTCGATGCCCCAGTGGACGTTGATGGGCGCTGTCGACCAGCGCCGGAGACGGCGGTAGGAGTTGACGTTGGGCGCCAGCAGCAGCATCGCGGCGGGGAGGTATTTCTGGAGACCGCCGATGAACCGGTAGAAGATCCCGGAGAAGCGTTCCCCCTCGCGGCCGGCGAAGACGTTGCGACCGCTCGCCTCGTCATAGAGGCTCACGTGGACGTGCATGGCCGAGCCGGGCTCGGTCTCCATGGGCTTGGCCATGAAGGTGGCGTAGATGCCGTGCTTGAGGGCCGCCTGGCGGACGGTGCGCTTGAAGAGGAAGGCCTGATCGGCCAGCTCCAGCGGATCCCCGTGGTTGAAGTTGATCTCCATCTGCGCCGCCCCGGCCTCGTGGGTGAGGGTGTCGATGTCGATGTCCATCACCTCGCACCAGTCGTAGACGTCCTCGAAGACCGGGTCGAACTCGTTGACGGCGTCGATCCCGAAACTCTGGCGCGCGGTCTCGGGACGGCGGGAGCGGCCCACGGGCGGCTCCAGCGGATAGTCGGGATCGGTGTTGATCTTGGTGAAGAAGAACTCGAGCTCGGGCGCCACCACCGGCCTGAGCCCCGCCTCGCGATAGCGCGCCAGCACCCGCTGCAGCACGTGGCGGCTGTAGAAGGGCACCGCCCGGCCATCGTGATAGTGGCAGTCGACGATCACCACCGCCGTGGGCTCGTCGTACCAGGGGACCAGCCGCAGGGAGCCGAAATCGGGCCTGAGCCGCACGTCGCGGTCGACGGGATCGATCACCCCGTCCTCGGGATCCTCGCCCGTCACCGTCTGCGCGAAGATGCTCTCCGGCAGCCGCAGCGTGTCCTCCTCCACGGTGCGCAGGAACTTGTCGGTGGGGAGGATCTTGCCGCGAGCGATGCCGTTGATGTCGGGGAGGATGCACTCGACCTCGGTGACGTGGTGCTCACGTACCCACGCCTCGAAGCGCCGTCGCGCGCTCTGACCGTCCATGTCCCGTCCTTTCCCGTGCCCGGCACCGCGCCGCCTCGCCGAAGGCCCGGAACAGCCGCAGGTGATCGGGTTTCTCCCGCACCCGCCATTCCGGATGCCACTGCACGGCGAGGGCGAAGGCCCGGGCACGCTCGACGCTCACCGCCTCGACGGTACCGTCCTCCGCCACCGCCTCCACCCGCAGTCCCGGTGCCAGCCGGTCGAGCCCCTGGCCGTGGAGGGAATTGACCTCGAGGATGTCGCCGTCGAACAGGCGTGCCAGCACGCCGCCGGGCAGGATCCGCACCCGGTGGACGGGCTCGTAGCGTTCCGGCCAGGGACGGCGCTTGTCGGCGCGGTGGTCGCGGCGCCCCGGCACTTGGTGGAGCCGCGGATGGAGAGTGCCGCCGAGGGCCACGTTGAGTTCCTGGATGCCGCGGCAGATGGCGAGGAGCGGGACGCCGAGATCCAGGGCCCGGCGGATCAGCGGCAGCACCGTGGCGTCGCGGGCGGGATCGAGGAGCTCGTCCACCGGCGGCGGCGGACCGCCATAGTGCCGGGGGTCCACATTGGAGGGGCTGCCGGTGACGAGGATGCCGTCGAGGCCGGCGAGGAGGGCGTCGGGATCGAGGCGTTCGCCCAGCGCCGGCACGATCAGCGGTACGGCGTCGGCTCCGTCCACCACCGCGTCCACATATTTGTCCACCACCCGATGGACGGCGTAGTGCTCCTCGCGCCGCAGACAGGCCGTCACCCCGACGAGGGGGCGGGGATCGGCATCGGCCATGACGCTCCGTCTCGCGCACGGGGCGGAGCGGGGCTCCGCCCGACCGCTCCCCGATCTAACCCCGTGTTCTCTCCGCTTCAACGGCGGGCCCTGGCGCTCGGCCGGTGCGGATCTGGATGCGGTGGGGTTTCGGACGTTCGGGCACGATCCGCTCGAGGTCGACGGTCAGCAGCCCGTTCTCGAGGCCGGCCCCGAGCACCCGCATCTGTTCGGCGAGCTGGAAGCGGTGCTCGAAGGCGCGGCGGGCGATGCCTCGATGGAGATAGCGGACGTTCTCCTCCTCGCGGCGGCGGATGCGGCCGCGCACCACCAGCTGGTGGTCTTCGGTGAGCACCTCCAGGTCCTCGGGGCCGAAGCCGGCCACCGCCATGACGATGCGGTAGTGCCGATCGTCCAGCTTGACGATGTCGTAGGGCGGATAGGAGCTCTCGCGCGCGGGCTCGCGGAAGACCGTCTCGAACAGCTTGTCGAGGGTGTCGAAGCCGACGGTGGAGCGCAAGAGCGGCCCCAGATCGAATTCGCGCATGGTGTGTCCTCCTTCGAGCGACGGCCTCCGGGACGACCCCCGGCCCGTCCCGGACGCCCGATCCGCGCGGCCCCCGGATCGGCGGACCGCGTTCGCCCCGCAGGTGGGGATCCTCGCCGGGCGGGTCAAGCGCCGCAAGCGGGACCACCCGGCCTTTCAGACCACCGCACCCGGGTGCAGGGCCAACAGGTCGTCCACCGGGGTCGCCGCGAATTTCGCGGGCAGTTGCCCGAGATCCACCTTGGTTCCGTCGCCGAAGAGGAGGAATTCCACGTTCTTCGCGAGATCGCGGCCGTCGTCGCCGTCGGTGGGATCGATGTCCCGGAGGATCCACGCGCGGCCGCGGCGGGCGAGCTCGTAGGCGCTCGTGCCCCCGTCGACCTTCCAGGTGTCGTTTCCGCTCCCGCCGTCGATGCGGTCGTCGCCGGCACCGCCTACGAGGAAGTCGTCACCGGCATCGCCCCACAGGCGGTCGTCGCCTGCGATCCCTAGCACCAGGTCGTCGCCGGCACCGCCCCACACACGATCTGCGCCGCCGCTGCCATACAGGGTGTCGCCACCGTCGCCACCCCAGATGCGGTCGTCGCCGTCGTTGCCGTCGATCCAGTCGTCGCCGGCATCGCCCCATACACGATCCGCGCCGCCGCTGCCATACAGGGTGTCGCCACCGTCGCCACCCCAGATGCGGTCGTCGCCGTCGTTGCCATCGATCCAGTCGTTGCCGGCATCGCCCCACAGGCGGTCCCTGCCTTGCTGCCCGTATATCCGGTCGTCGCCCTCGTCGCCGTGGGCGACATCGTCTCCCGCGTCGCCATAGATCCTGTCGTCGCCCGCACCACCCCGCAGTCGATCCGTGCCGAGGCCTCCGCGGAGAAAGTCGTTGCCCTCTCCACCGTCGATCCTGTTCCGGCCCTCGGCGCTCCAGATCTGGTCGTCACCGGGGCCCCCTTCGATCCGGTCGTTGCCCGCACCCCCGTAGACGATGTCGTTGCCGGCGCCGGCCCACAGTCGGTCGTTGCCGTCGCCGCCGTATAGCAGGTCGGCGCCGTCGTCGCCCCAGATGCGGTCGTTGCCGCCGTGTCCGTACAGGGTGTCGTCCCCCGATCCGCCCCAGATGCGGTCGTTTCCGTCGTATCCGTAGGCGACATCGTCGCCACCGGCGAGGTCCAGGCGATCGGCGGCCGCCGAGCCGATCGCGTATTCGCCGGCATCGGTGCCGGAAAAGCGGACCGGTTTGCCGGCGCCCTTGAACGCGGGGAGCAGCGCCGTCCACGGATCGGTCGTCCGGGACGAGGGGGCTATGGAAGTCCCGTCCTCGTCCTCGGCGAGGAGCCAAGGGGTCTCCTCGGACCACGGCCGACGGTCGAACGCGTCGGATCGGTCGGGGGCGCGCAGGGCCCGACGATGTCCTTCATGCGGCATGGTCGCTCTCCTCTATCGAAGCGAGAGTTGCATGAGTCGTATATCGCGCCTAACGCGAGATCTCATAACACCGCACCCGGGTGCAGGGCCAACAGGTCGTCCACCGGGGTCGCCGCGAATTTCGCGGGCAGTTGCCCGAGATCCACACCGGTGCCGTCGCCGAAGAGGAGGAATTCCACGTTCTTCGCGAGATCGCGGCCGTCGTCGCCATCGGCGGGATCGACGTCCTGGAGGATCCATTTGCGGCCGCGGTGGGCGAGGCGGTAGCCGGCCGGCGATCCGTCCACCTCCCAGCGATCGCGGCCGGGGCCGCCGTCGAGCCGGTCGTCGCCGGCACCGCCCACCAGGACATCGTCGCCGGCGTCGCCCCACAGCCGGTCGGGATCGTCGCCGCCCCGCAGCAGGTCGTCACCGAGGCCCCCGCGCAGCAGATCGCGCCCGGCGCCGCCGTCGAGGGTGTCCGCGTCCTCGTCGCCCCAGATGCGATCATTGCCGTCCTGGCCGAAGATCACATCCGCACCCGGGCCGCCCTTCAGCCGGTCCTGGCCGTCCTCGCCCTCGAGCCGGTCGGCGCCGCTGCCGCCGAAGACGCGGTCGTTTCCGGGTCCGCCGAAGATGCGGTCGGTCTCGGAATCGCCCCACAGCCGGTCGTTGCCGTCGCCGCCGTAGATGTCGTCGACGCCGGGGCCGCCGAAGATGCGGTCGTTCCCGGGACCGCCGTCGAGCAGATCGTCACCGCTCTCGCCCCAGATGCGGTCGTTGCCGCCCTCACCGTAGACGTCGTCGTCCCCGGCTCCGGCGCGGAGCTGGTCGTTGCCGGCACCGGCGTGGACCTCGTCGTCGCCGTCGGTCCCGCGCCAACGGTCGCGGCCACCGCCGACGCCGGGCGCCGGCGCAGGGGCGCCGCGTGCCAGCACCAGATCGACCCAGCCGCTGCCGGCCACCGGTGTGAAGTCGCCCCGCGGCAGATCGACGATGGTCACCCGCAGATCGGTGCGGCCATCGCCGTCGCGGTCGATCTCCACCCAGCTCTCGACGGGACCCACCGTCACCCGGTGCGAGAGACGGGCGGGGTCGGCACCGGCGACCCGGAGGGCCTCGCCGGTCTCGAAGTCCTCGATGCGATCCCCGTCGCCGGCCAGGAAGACGTCGCGGCCGGCCCCTCCGCGCAGCACGTCGGCGCCGGGCCCGCCGTCGAGGACATCGTCGCCGCCGCCGCCGTCGAGGCGATCCTCGCCGCCCCGACCCTCGAGGCGATTGGCGGCGTCGTTGCCGACGAGGCGATCGTCGCCGGCGCCACCAATGGCGTGTTCGATCAGGGTCGAACCCTTGAGGGTCAGATTGGCGACGGCGGGCGTCGTGGCGCCCGGTGCGGCGGCACCGATGCCGCTGCGGGCCCGCGGACGCAGATCGAGGACCACCGGCAGCAGCTGGCCGCTGGCGTCCAGCGTGTCGATGCCACCGGTATCCTTGAGGGTATCCCGGCCCACGAACGTCTCGGCGAAGACGTAGATGTCGTCGCCGGCCCCGCCCTCCAGGATGTCGTCGCCCGGACCGCCCACCAGCCGGTCGTTGCCGTCGCCGCCGCGCAGCACGTCGTCGCCGGCGCCACCGTCGAGCGTGTCGTTGCCGCTGCTGGCGTCCATGACGTCGTCGCCGTCACCGCCCGCGAGACGGTCGTCGCCGGAGCCGCCGTCCAGCGTATCGTCGCCGGCGCCGCCCTCGAGCACGTCCTGCCCCGAGCTTCCCTCGAGCACGTCGTCACCGGCCCCGCCCCGCAGGGTGTCGTCGTCGGCCTGACCGAACAGCCGATCGTTGCCGTCACCGCCGTCCAGCGTATCGTCGCCGGCGCCGCCCGAGAGTTCGTCGTCGTCCGCACCACCCTCCAGCATGTCGTCACCGGCGGTGGCGGTGAGGATGTCGCGGCCGGGACCGCCAAGGAGGGTGTCGTTGCCGGAGCCGTCGGTGAGACGGTCGTCGCCCGGGCCGCCCTCGAGCCGGTCGTGGCCGGCGCCGCCGTCCAGGACGTCGTCGCCGTCGCCGCCGCGCAGCACGTCGTCGCCGCCGCCGGAATCGTCGAGCGTGTCGTTGCCGGGACCGCCGTCGAGGACATCGTCGCCGGGGCCGCCGTCGAGGACGTCGGCGCCCTCGCCACCCGCCAGGACGTCGGTACCCTCACCACCCTGCAGCCGGTCGTCGTCGAGTCCGCCGTCGAGCGTGTCGTCGCCGGAGGCACCCTCGAGGAGGTCGCGTCCGTCGCCGCCGATCAGCCGGTCGGCACCGGGACCCCCGTCGAGGCTATCGTCGCCGGCGCCGCCGTCGAGGACATCGTCGCCGTCACCGCCGGTGAGCGTGTCGGCACCGGCACGGCCCTCGAGACGGTTGGCGAACGTGTTGCCGATCAGGCGATCGTCGCCGGCGCCACCGCGGGCGTTCTCGATCACCGTGTCGTACCAGATGGCGAGATGGTGATCGACGCCGGCACCGAGCCGGCTCAGCGACCCCGGCCGCAGGTCGAGCTCCACCGCTTCCGCGGCGGCGGAGGCATCGAGGAGATCGGTGCCGCCGGTGTCGAGGAGGACCCTCACCGGTCGTTCACCGGCACCGAAGACGTGGACATCGTCGCCGGCCAGGCGGTCCGTGGCGAGACCGTAGACGTCTGCGAGGACGTCCAGATCGTAGAGGAGCGGGGTCTCGGGGAAGGAGCCGCTCGCGCCGCTCGCGGCGGCGGGATACCAGCCACGCAGGGAATAGGGGACGTGGTCCGCGTGCGGAGCGTCCCCGGAGCGCCCGGTGGCGAGGCCGAGACCGCCCCCCAGCGCCGCCAGCAGGTCGGCGAAGGCCGCCGTGCCGTCGGCCCCGGGCGGATCGAAGACGAGGAGGTGGGCCGCGGTGATGGTGGCCGGGCGACTCGGGTCGAGCGCCGCGGCGGTGGCGAGCTGGACATGGGTGTGGCCGGTACCGCTCCAGCCGGAGACCAGGATGTCGGCAGTGGTGGGATCGGCGGTCTCGGTGAAGTCGATGCCGAGCAGCCCCCCATAGAGGTCGAAGGCGTCGCGCACCCGCCTCTTCTCGGCGTCGTCGAGGGCACGTTCGGTGGCATCGGCCGGAAGCGCACCGGCATCCGGCAGCAGACCCCCGGCGCCGCCGTCGACGAAGGCCCAGCGGAGCGGCCCACCGCCGAGCGACCAGGCCGCCACCAGCAGACCGTCCTGCGTGAGCGTGTTCCCGCGGTCCGCGAGCACCGTCTCCTCCCTTCACCCCTTCCCGACCCGTGCCGGCCGGGGCCGTCCCACGATCCCGCTAGACCATCGTGGGGACGCGCTCAACCACGACCGCGGCCGGCACCTTCGGCAGCACGTCCGGGCCGTATCCGGGTGATCCTCCGCTCACACCACCGCCTGCGGATGCTGGTTCAGGAGATCGTCGACGGGGGTCGCGGCGAAACGGTTCGGGAGCCGGGCCAGATCGACGGTGGTGCCGTCGCCGAATTCGAGCAACTCGACGTTCCTGAGGAGATCGCGGCCCTCGTCGCCGTCGTTCGGGTCCACGTCGCGGACGAACCATTTGGCGCCGCGGCGGGCGAGCTCGTAACCGCCGGGCGTACCCGCGAACAGCACCCGATCGCGGCCGGCGCCGCCGTCGAGCCGGTCGTTGCCGGCACCGGCCGTGAGGAGATCGTCACCCGCATCGGCGCGCAGGCGATCGTCGCCGGCGCCACCGTCCAGCGCGTCGTCGCCGGCGCCGCCCCAGAGGCGGTCGCGACCGTCGGCACCCCACAGCCGATCGTCGCCCTCGTCGCCCCACAGGCGATCGTCGCCGGCTCCACCCGACAGATCGTCGGCACCCGCCCGCCCCCACAGGCGGTCGGCATCGTCGCCACCCGAGAGGACGTCGTCGCCGGCGCCGCCATCGAGGCGATCCCGGCCGGCGTCACCATGGAGGGTGTCGTCGCCGTCGCCGCCGAAGATGCGGTCGTTGCCCCCATCCCCGTGGGCGGTGTCGTCGCCGCCCCGCAGCCACAGCCGGTCGTGGCCGCCCAGTGCCCGCACCGTCTCGTCGGCATCGCTGCCCAGGTAGCGGTCGCGGCCCTCGCTCAGGCGCACCTCGCCGGGAGTCCCACCGCCGGTACCGCCGCCACCGCCGGGCGTGCCGCCACCGGACGGCCCGCCACCGGCGAGGCCCAGCTCCAGCCAGTCGGTGCCGGCGGCCTTCTGCTCCAGTGTCCGCCCGCGGACGCCGTCGATCCGCAGGGTCGCGGTGACGCCGCCGTCGTCCAGGGTCACCCGGATGCCACCGCGCGCGTCGCTCGTGGACCACTGCAGGCCGGCGGGATCGGCGGTCAGGACGCGCAGCCGGTCGCCGGCCTCGAAGTCCAGCAGCCGGTCGCCGGCGAAGTCCGTCACGGTGCCGGCGAAGACGTCGTCGCCGGCGTCGCCCTCCAGCCGGTCGCGGCCGGCACCGCCCATCAGGACGTCGTCCCCGCCGCCGCCCACCAGCCGGTCGTCGCCGGCACCGCCTTCGAGCCGGTTGGCGCGATCGTTGCCAATCAGCCGGTCGTCGCCGGTCCCGCCGACGGCGTTCTCGATCCAGGTGCCGGGCAGGATGGCGATGTTGCCCTCGGCCGGACGGTTCCAGTCGCGGCCGCTGCCGCGGCGGCCGGCGCTGCTCCACGCCCCCGGACGCAGGTCCAGTTCCACCGGGAGGGAGAGGGCGGAGGCGTCGAGGGTGTCGGTGCCGCCGGTGTCGTGGATGGCGAACTCGAGGGCGATGCCGTCGGGGAGGGTGTAGCGGTCGTCGCCGGCGGCGACGCCCGGCCGCAGGCCGTAGAGACGCTCCAGGGCCTCCACGTCGTAGGGCATGGGGGTGAAGGGGGCGACGGGCAGCCCGCCGTAGCGCGAATCGCGGCCCACGCCGGGATTGGCGTCATAGGACATGATGGTGAAGCGCCAGTTGTCGTGGGCGGCGTCGAGCCTGGGACCGTCGTCGTCGAAGGGATGGCCGAGCCCCAGGGCATGGCCGATCTCGTGGACGAGGGTGTGGAAACCGCCGGAGCCCGGTACATAGGAGAGATTGTCGTCGACGAAGGGATCGATCACGATCTCGGCGCCGGTGAGATCCGCGCCCCTGGCGAGGGGATAGGTGACGCCGGCCCAGCTCTCCCACGAATCGGCGAAGGCGAAGCGGAGGTCGGCCCAGAAGGAATCGCCCCCGCCCAAGGGCACGAAGTCGATCCGGAACCAGGACTCGTAGAGGGCGAGGGCACGTTCGATGGCGGCCGCCTCGTCCGCCGTCGGCCCCCGCACGTCGGTATAGTCCACGCCGTCCCGCAGCATGGGCGTATCGCCCGGCGTGTAGAAGGCGTAGGTGATGCGGACCGTCTCACCGGCACGATGGGGCCATCGAAGGGGCGTGTCGCCGCCGGCGGGATACTGGAGCAGCGAGGCGACGGCGTTGGGATCACGGTCGTAGAGCATGTCCGGTTCTCCCATGGGACGACGGGGATAGGGTGCGGGGCGAGGTCATGCGTTCCATCGTACGGTGCCGAGCTCGTCGATGTCGTAGCCGCCGAGTTCCTCCGCCCGGGTCCGGAACGCGGCGGTCCGGGTGAAACGCCACAGCCGTTGCAGCGGAGGCTCGAACCAGGCGCGGCGATCCACCAGCAGGTCGAAGCGCTCCACCACCAGCGGCACGTAGGCGAGACCGAAGGGCCGGGCCAACGCCTCGAGGCCGAAGCCCACGTCCGCGGTCCCGGAGGCGAGGGCGAGGGCCACCTCGGTCTCGGTGCGGGCGGGCGGGACGACGGTGGTGAAGGCATCGGCCGCGAGTCCGGCCCGCGCCAGCAGCTGGGCGAACAGGCGGGCGGCGCCGGCCCCGGGCTGACGGCCCACCACCCGGAGACCGCGGAGGTCAGCGAGGCCGCGCACGCGTCCGGCCAGCTCCGGGCGCAGCAGCAGTCCGCGGCCGCGGCGGGCCCAGGCCACCAGCACCGCCGGCAGATGGCCGGCGCGCGCCCGCACGAAGGGGACGTTCCAGTCCCCGCTCGCGGCGTCGTGGAGGTGGAGGGCGGCGACGGCGGCGCGGCGGGCGACGAACCGTTCGAGCCCGGCCTCGCTGCCGTCGAACCAGCTGGCGATGCCGCTCGCCGATTCCCGCAGCGCCCACTCCAGCAGGGGATCGTGGGAACCGGCCAACACGTCGGCCGGCGACGCCGTCTCCGGTGCCGCCGTCCCGCCCATGCGGGCCAGCACCGCCGCCCGCGGGAACAGCAGCCGGCCGGTGGCGCGGGTGGCCGGCAGCTCGCCCCGGCGCACCAGCTCGTAGACGCGCCGTTCCTTGATGCGGAGCAGGGCCGCCACCTCGCGGGTGGTCAGATACTCCGTCTCGCTCAAATGCGTTTCCTCCTTCCGGATTCCGCTTGGCACACGGGGCCCGCCCCGGCAAGGGGCGGGGCGGCTGCGGGTTTGTCGGGACCGATGGCGCCGCTATAAGGGTGCGGCCGGTGGCGACGGAGGCACGTTGGGCGTCTGGTCGAGTCGGGTGGTCCCCGAGCTCGTCCACCGGGTCATGCAGCGACCGCGGTTCCTGCCGTGGCGGCGGCGACTGGTGGCGGAGGCGCGGGGCGAGGTGCTGGAGATCGGCGTGGGCTCCGGCCTCAATCTGCCGCTCTACGGGCGGCGGGTGAGGCGGCTGGTGGGAGTGGATCCGTCCACCGCCCTGCTGGCGCGCGCGCGGCGGGCCGCCGAATGGGTGAACCTGCCGGTGGAGCTGCACGAGACCGGGGCGGAGACACTGCCTTTCGCGGATGCCCGCTTCGACACGGTGGTCAGCAGCTGGACGCTGTGTTCGGTGGGCGATCTCGCCCGGGTGCTGGCCGAGATCCGGCGGGTGCTGCGACCGGAGGGGACCTTCCTGTTCCTGGAGCACGGCCGCGCCCCGGATCCCGCCCTCGCCCGCTGGCAGCGCCGCCTCACGCCCCTGTGGCGCCGGCTCGCCGGCGGCTGCCGTCTCGACCGTGACGTGCCGGCGGCGCTGCGGGCGGCGGGCTTCCGGGTGGAGACGGTGGAGGCGGGCCATCTGATCCGGGGACCTCGCCTCCTCACCTGGCACTGGTTCGGCCGCGCCCGGCCCGCCGACGGGCCGGCCGATGCGACCACGGACCCCGAGGCAGGGAGCGGAACGGCGCGATGAGACGGGTCACGGTTGCCGCCATCCAGACCTGGTGCGAGCCCGACCGGGCGCGCAACGTGGAGCGCCACGTCCATCTGGTCCGCCGGGCGCGCATGCGCGGGGCCGACGTGGTGCTGCTGCAGGAGCTGTTCGAGTTTCCCTACTTCTGCAAGGATCAGAAGGCGGAATACTTCGAACTCGCCCATCCCTTCGAGGATCATCCCACCATCGCCCGCATGGCCGAGCTCGCCGCCGAGCTGGGCGTGGTGCTGCCGGTGAGCTTCTTCGAACGCGCCCACAACGCCTATTTCAACTCGGTGGCCGTCATCGATGCCGACGGGCGGGTGCTGGGGGTCTACCGCAAGTCCCACATCCCCGACGGACCGGGCTATCAGGAGAAGTACTACTTCAATCCGGGCGATACCGGCTTCCGCGTCTGGCACACCCGTGCCGGCATGCTCGGCATCGGCATCTGCTGGGACCAGTGGTTCCCGGAGGCGGCCCGTGCGATGGTGCTGATGGGCGCGGAGATCCTGCTCTATCCGAGCGCCATCGGCTCCGAGCCGCAGGAGCCGGAACTGGACAGCCGCGACCACTGGCGGCGGGTGATGCAGGGGCACGCCGCCGCCAACATGGTGCCGGTGGTGGCGGCCAACCGCATCGGCCGCGAGGTGGGGGAGAGCTGCACCGTGACCTTTTACGGCAGCTCCTTCGCCGCCGACGAGACGGGCGCCATCGTCGCCGAGGCGGGACGGGACGAGGAGGCCATCGTCACCGCCAGCTTCGACCTCGACGCCATCCGGGTGCGGCGGGCCGGCTGGGGCCTGTTCCGGGATCGCCGGCCCAATCTCTACCTGCCGGTGCTCAGCCTCGACGGCCGCGGCACCGCCATCTGATTCATTGCACGACCACGGAAGGGAGCATGCGAGGGCGTGACGATCATGGATGGAGAGACCGTCCTTCTGCTTGCCCGGGCCTATGCCTTCGCCGCGGCGCGCCACGTCGACCAGCGGTCGCAGGGGCGCGCGGCGGGAGCCCTACATCAACCATCCGACGGAGGTGGCGATGCTGGTGGCGGAAGCCACGGACGGCCGCGATCCCGTCGTGGTGGCGGCCGCCATCCTGCACGACGTGCTTGAGGACACGAAGACCAAAGCCGACGAGCTCGAGCGCGAGTTCGGGGTGGAGGTCACGCGGATCGTCCGGGAGCTGACCGACGACAAGAGTCTGCCGCGTGACGTGCGCAAATGTCTCCAGGTCGAGAACGCGAGCCGGCTTTCCCATCGGGCCCGGCTCGTCAGACTGGCCGACAAGATCGCCAATCTGCGCTCCCTCAGGGACAGCCCACCTGCCGACTGGCCGTTGACGCGCAAGCGTGACTATCTGGACTGGAGCCGCCGGGTGGTGGCCCGAATACGCGGGACGCATCCGGGCCTCGAGCGTCGATTCGACGAAGTGGCCGTGCAGGTCGAGCAGCGGCTTGCCGGGGAGGAGACGAGCCCCACGAGCTCGGTCGAAGCCGAACAGGGGATGCAGGCCCGAGCCGCCGCGGCCTCCCACTCCGTCGACCGCTCCCGCCCGCAGGGGGACCCCGGCGCAGCCTGAGCCGACCGACGCTCACGACGTGTGGCGCCGACATTCACCCCTCGGCCGAATGCCGGATCGCCCGGCCGTCGGATGCGGATCGACGGCCGGCGGGCTCACAGCGCCGGTTCGGTCATGCCCGATTCCTCGGGCTCGTCGCTGGCGCTGCGCCGCCGCCGGCCGCGGGTGCGGGCCGGTTCGATGTCGAAGGCGGGGCGGCCGTCGCGGACGGTGACCACCACCCGGCCGCCCCTGGCGAGACGCCCGAACAGCAGCTCGTCGGCCAGCGGCCGCTTCACGTGCTCCTGGATCACCCGCGCCAGCGGCCGCGCGCCGTAGAGCGGGTCGTAGCCCCTCTCCGCCAGCCAGGCGCGGGCCGCCTCGTCCACCTCGATGGAAACCCGCCGGTCGGCCAGTTGGGCGGCGAGTTCGCGCACGAACTTGTCCACCACCGAGCGTACGATCTCCGGCGTCAGGTGGCGGAAGGGGATGACGGCATCCAGGCGGTTGCGGAACTCCGGCGTGAACAGGCGCTTGATGGCCTCCGTGTCCTCGCCCTCGCGGGTCTCGCGGGCGAAGCCGAAGGCCGGCTTGCTCATGTCGGCCGCCCCGGCGTTGGTGGTCATGATCAGGATGACGTTGCGGAAGTCGACCGTCTTGCCGTTGTTGTCGGTCAGCTTCCCATAGTCCATCACCTGCAGGAGGATGTTGAAGACGTCCGGGTGGGCCTTCTCGATCTCGTCCAGCAGCAGCACGGCGTGCGGGTGCTGGTCGATGGCGTCGGTGAGCAGCCCGCCCTGGTCGAAACCCACATAGCCGGGCGGGGCGCCGATCAGGCGCGAGACGGCGTGGCGCTCCATGTACTCGGACATGTCGAAGCGCACCAGCTCGATGCCCATGATGCGGGCGAGCTGGCGGGCCACCTCCGTCTTGCCGACTCCGGTGGGACCGGAGAAGAGGTAGCAGCCGATGGGCTTCTGGGGATCGCGCAGGCCGGCGCGGCTGAGCTTGATGGCGCTGGCCAGGGCCTCGATGGCCTCGTCCTGCCCGAAGACCACCGACTTGAGCTCGGCCTCGAGATGGCGCAGCGCCTCACGGTCGCGGTGGCCGGTGGCCTTGACCGGCACCCGCGCGATCTTGGAGACGATCTCCTCGATCTCCTTGACGCCGATCACCCGCTTGCGCTGGTGCTCCGGCTTCAGCATCTGGGCGGCGCCGGCCTCGTCGATGATGTCGATGGCCTTGTCCGGCAGCTTGCGGTCGTGGATGTAGCGCACCGAGAGCTGCACCGCCGCCCGCAGCGCCGCGGTGGTGTACCGGACCCGATGGTGTTCCTCGAAGGAGGGCTTGAGGCCTTCGAGGATCTTGACCGTCTCGTCCTCCGTCGGCTCCGGGATGTCGATCTTCTGGAAGCGGCGGACCAGTGCCCGGTCCTTCTCGAAATAGTTGCGGAACTCCTTGTAGGTGGTGGAGCCGATGCAGCGCAGCGTGCCCGAGGCGAGGGCCGGCTTGAGGATGTTGGAGGCGTCCAGCGAACCGCCGCTGGTGGCACCGGCGCCGATCACCGTGTGGATCTCGTCGATGAAGAGGATGGCGTTGGGGTCGTTCTCGAGCTCGTTGATGACCGCCTTGAGGCGCTCCTCGAAGTCGCCGCGATAGCGGGTGCCGGCCAGGAGCGCGCCCATGTCGAGGGCGTAGATGACGGCGTTCCTGAGCACGTCCGGCACCTCGCCGCGCACGATCCTGAGCGCCAGACCCTCGGCGATGGCGGTCTTGCCCACGCCCGGGTCGCCGACGAAGAGGGGGTTGTTCTTGGCCCGGCGGCAGAGGATCTGGATGGTGCGCTCGATCTCGCGCTCGCGGCCGATCAGCACGTCGATCTTGCCCGCGCGCGCCTTGGCGTTGAGATTGGTGCAGTAGGCGTTGAGGGCCTCGCCCCCTTCCCGCTTCTCCTCCCGTTCGCGCTCGTCGGCTCCGCGCACGCGTCGCTCCTCGCTGAGACCCGGCTTCTTGGCGATGCCGTGGGCGATGAAGTTCACGGCATCGAGGCGCGTCATGTTCTGCTCGTGGAGGAAGTGGACGGCGTGGCTCTCGCGCTCGGAGAAGAGTGCCACCAGCACGTTGGCGCCGGTCACCTCGCTGCGGCCCGACGACTGCACGTGGATGGCGGCGCGCTGGATCACCCGCTGGAAGCCGGCGGTGGGCTTGGCCTCCACCGGACCGTCCACCACCAGCCCCTGCAGTTCGTGGTCGAGGAAATCGGTGAGCTGGGCGCGCAGGCGGTCGATCTCCACGGCGCAGGCCCGCAGCACCGCCACCGCGTCCGGATCCTCGGTCAGCGCCAGCAGGAGATGCTCGAGCGTCGCGTACTCGTGCTGACGGGCGTTGGCGAGCGCCAGTGCCCGCCGCAGGGTCTTCTCGAGCGTACGCGAAAGCATCGGCATCACCTCCGCTCCTCGTTCCGGCCCCGCGGGCCCGCGTTCCTCCCGGTCCAGATGGCCAACCGCCTACTCCTTTTCCATCGTGCACTGCAGCGGATGCTCGTGCCGCCGCGCGTACTCGATCACCTGCGCCACCTTCGTCTCCGCCACCTCGTAGGTGTAGACGCCGCACACACCGACGCCGTGGTGGTGCACGTGGAGCATGATGCGCGTCGCCTCCTCGGCGTCCTTGTGGAAGAACTTCTGCAGGACGTGCACCACGAAGTCCATCGGCGTATAGTCGTCGTTCAGCATCAGCACCTTGTACATCGACGGGCGCTTCGTCCGTGTCCGCGGTTCGGCCACGACGGCCCCGCGGGCCCCCTCTCCGTCGTCCCGGCGAAACGGGTCACCGCTCATGCCGGTCGCACCTCCGACCTCGGCTCTCCGGACCAGCCCGAATCATAGCGCGTTCCCCCCACCCGACAAATCCCCCCGCGGGCGGGGGCCGCGCACGTCTCCGGTATGGCGCGCGAATGTCAAGATTCGGTTAGCATGGGGGCGGACCTGCCGGGGAGGCGGATCGTGCGCACGGTGGCGGTGGTGGGATGCGGGCTGATCGGCCGGGCCTGGGCGGTAGCCTTCGCCCGCGGCGGCTTCGAGGTCCGGCTGTGGGATCCGGACGGGGCGGCGGTGACGGCGGCGCTCGCCTTCGCCCGCGAGACCCTCGCCGAACTCGCCCGCTTCGGTCTCGTCGAGGATCCGGCGGAGGCGGCGGCGCGGCTCCGGCCGGCGGCCACGCCGGAGGAGGTGCTCGCGGGGGCCGCGTACGTGCAGGAGAGCGCGCCGGAGCGGGAGGAGGTCAAGCGCGAGCTGTTCCGCCGCCTCGACGCGCTGGCCGCACCGGAGACGGTGCTGGCCTCCTCCTCCTCGAGCCTGCCGGCCTCCGTCTTCGCCGCCGATCTCCCGGGCCGCGGGCGCTGTCTCGTGGCCCATCCCGTCAACCCGCCCTGTCTGGTGCCGGTGGTGGAGCTGGTGCCGGCCCCCTTCACCACGCCGGCGGCGCTGGCGCGGGCGGAGGAGGTGATGGTGCGGGCGGGCCAGGTGCCGGTACGGCTGCGACGCGAGATCCGCGGCTTCGTCCTCAACCGGCTGCAGGCGGCGCTCCTGGGCGAGGCCTTCGCGCTGGTGCGCGAGGGGGTGGTGTCGGTGGAGGATCTGGACCGCACGGTGCGCGACGGGCTGGGCCTGCGCTGGGCCTTCATGGGCCCCTTCGAGACCATCGATCTCAACGCGCCGGGCGGGGTGCGGGACTACGCGACGCGCTATGGGGCGATGCTGGCGGAGCTGCAGCGGCCGCGCGCGCGGCCGGAGCCGTGGGAGGAGCCGCTGGTGGCGGAGGTGGAGCGGCAGCGGCGCGCCCGGCTGCCGGCGGCGCGGCTCGCCGAGCGGGCGCGCTGGCGCGATCGCCGGCTGATGGCGCTGCTGGCCCACCGGCGCGAGGCCGACCGTCGCTTCGGTCGCTAGTCCGCCCGTGCTTCGCGCCAGCGTCGCAACCAGCCGAGCCCCTCTTCGGTGCCGTGGCGGGGCCGGTACTCGCAGCCCACCCAGCCGCCGTAGCCCAGCTCGTCCAGCCGGCGGAAGATCCACGGATAGTGGATCTCGCCGTGGTCCGGCTCGTGACGGCCGGGGACGCCGGCGATCTGCACGTGCTCCACGAAGGGCCGCATCTCCTCGAAGCGCCGGGTGAGATCGCCCTGCATCATCTGGGTGTGATAGAAGTCGAACTGCAGCCGCACCTGCGGGTGGCCCACCGCCTCCAGGATCCGCCGCGCCTGCTCGTGGGTGGTGAGGAAGTAGCCCGGGATGTCGCGGGTGTTGATGGGCTCGATGCACAGGCGGATGCCGAGGGGTTCGGCCCGTTCCGCCGCCCAGCGCAGATTGGCCACGAACACCCGCTCGCACTCGGCCGGATCCGCCCCCTCCGGCACCACCCCCGCCATCACGTGGATGCGCGGACAGTCGAGCTCACCGGCATAGTCGAGGGCGCGCGCCAGTGCCTCCCGGAACGCGTCCTCGCGTCCGGGCAGCGCCGCCAGCCCGCGCTCGCCCCGGTCCCAGTCGCCGGGCGGGGTGTTGAACAGCACCACCTGCAGCGCCGCCTCGTCGCGCATGTGGCGGATGGCGGCCACGTCGAAGGCGTAGGGGAAGAGGAACTCCACCGCCTGGAAGCCGGCGGCGCGCGCCCGCGCGAAGCGTTCGAGGAAGGGCACCTCGTGGAACATGGTGCTGAGATTGGCGGCGAAGCGGGGCATGGACCCTCTCCCTGCACGACCCGACCAACCAAGACCATTACGCCCCCCGCGTAAAGGCGAGGGGTGCGCTCAGGCGAGTTCGAGGGTGCCGTCCACCTCGAAGACCAGGTCGATCCCCTCCACCCGCACCGTCGCCCGTACGGGCAGGCGGGCATCGGGGGCGAGACGGCCGGCCCGCACCGCCTCCGCCAGCGCGCGTTCCAGCTCCCGCTGGGCGGTGACGCCGAACTTCTTGAGGAACTTGCGCACGCTCATGTTGAGGACGTCCTCGTTCACGGCTCCGTCTCCCGGCTGGGTTCAGGCGACCCGGGCGAGCGGCAGATTGACCGCGAGATTCTGCGGCTTCATGCGCAGCCGCCCGTCGGCGTCGTGGGCGAGCCCCAGATAGACCGGCCGCCCCCGCATCTCCGCCGCCACCACGCTGGGATCCCGGAAGTCGAGGCGGAAGAGGGCGAGCAGCCGTCGCAGACGGGCCTCGTCCACCTCGCGCCCCTCGTAGAGGTCGTCGAGGAGCGCGCTGGCCTCGGCGTCCAGCCCCACGTGCCAGCGCCAGCGCTCGTCGCGCACCCGCGCCAGCGGCTGGATCGACACCGTCACGTCCAGCAGCCGCCGCACCCAGGCCTCCAGCAGCCGGCACAGGGCATCCAGCCCCTCGCGTCCGAAGGTGAGATCCAGCACCCAGCGTTCGGGGGCGGGATCGGCGAGGAACTCCGCCGCACCGTCCGCTCGCAGCACCGGCAGTTCCGGCGCGAGCGGCGCGGCGCCGGCGGCCTGCACCAGCGTCCCGAGCGTGCCGTAGGCGCGATCGGGACGGCTCCGGGCCACCGCCTCGGCATCGGCCACCAGCACCGCACCCTCCACCACCGTCACCCGCTGGGGACGGAAGAAGAGGAGGGCGGCGCGCCGACGGAAGGGATCCTCGGCACCCTCCTCGGCGAGGATGGCGGCGAGCAGCAGCCGCGCCAGCTCGTCGGCGAACAGGACCGGCAGGCCAGTCGGCGTCAGGAACAGGGCGAGATAGGCGTCCTCCACCGTCGGATGGCGGAGGAGATGGTCGCGGAAACGGATGAACAGCTCCCAGTTCTCCCGCGCGTCCGGATCGCGGATGCGCAGCAGGGTGACCGGCGTGACGGGCAGGCGCGGATCGGCGGCGAGGGCCCGGTGGAGGGCGTGTTCCTGCGGGCAGCTCTCGGCCACCAGGGCCAGCTCCGGCCGGCCGAGCTGGCGGCGCAGCCAGTCGTCGGTCACCACCAGCCGACCACGGTCGTCCCGCCCCAGCAGCTCCAGCCCCGCCTCCGGGAACGGCGCCGGCGCGCTCATCCCTCTCCGCCTCCGTCCGTCGCGGGCGGCTCCTCCTCCACCACCGGCACGAAGACCCGCAGCCGTCGCGCCCGTGCCGGATCCACGGTGCGGAAACGCTCCCGCACGCCGCCCTCCTCCAGCGTGCGCTCCACCGTCACCAGGGTCCCCGGCGGACGATCGGCGACGGCGGCGGCGAAGGCGAGTTCCTCCCGCGCCACCGGCCGGGCGGCGGCGAGGTCGGGCGCCCCGTAGCGCTCGACGAAATGGGCGGCGAGGCGTTCCACCAGCGCGTCGAAGGTCTCGCGGTCGATGGGCGCCACCTGCACCAGCGTCGACCAGCCGAAACTCCCGAGGCCGAGGAAGCCGCGGCGGAAGGCCTGGTAGCGCCGGCCCACCAGCGTCGAGGCGTCGTCGCGGGCGAAGGCGAAGCCGCCGGGGATCGCCCATTCGCCGGGCGCCGCCGCCACCTCGAAGACGTGGACGTCGCTCTCGTCGAGACGGATGGTGCGGAGCAGCCTCACGGCGCCTCTCCCGCCAGCAGCGCGGGCGGCAGCTCGTGGAGGGCCAGCGCCCGCTCCCCCACCACGAAACGGCCGCGCGCGTCGAGACCGCCCACCGTCCCCGCGACCTCGAGGCCGGGCAGGCGCAGGGCGCGCACCCGGCCGCGCTCGTCGCAGCGCTCGTTCCAGGCCCGGCGGATCACGGCGAAGCCGTACTGTTCCAGTCGGCCCAGCCAGAACAGGAAGTGACGGGCCACCGCCTCCACGAAGCGGGCGACCGGCACGTCGACGGCCCCGGCCCCGCGCAGGGTGATGAGATCCGGCCGCTCGTGATCGGGGTCCGGCTCGCTCACCTCCGCCTCCAGCCCGAAGACGATCCATGTCGGCCGCCGGTCGGGGGGGGTCTCCTCGGGCCAGGCGACGCGGGTGCGGGCCAGATGGAACTGGTCGAAGGTGATGGTGAGGGGCCAGCGGACGGCGAGGGGAAAGGCGGCCTCGGTATAGGCGCCCAGCGCGTCCCCCGCCGCCACCTGGAAGGCGTAGAAGGCGCGCAGCGTGGCGTCGAGATCCTCTTCCGGCTCCAGCACCAGGGCGAGATCGAGACGGTCGGCCCGTTCCGACCAGTAGAGGGTGCCGTCCTCCACACCGGCCGCGGCCGCCGCCCGCGCATGGGCGAAGGCCGGCCGGTCGCCCTCCAGCACCGCGAGCGCGTAGGCGGTGGGCACTTCGGGCTTGACCATCGCGGCCCGAGCCTCCCTCTGCGGACGGGACCCCAGGCAGGGCATATCGCGCGAGCGGCGGATGTCCAGAGCGAACCCCGCGGACCCTCCCATAGGCAGTCCCCTCTACCACGCCTCGGCGAGCGACCCGCGCCTCGTGCCCGAGACCTTCTGGCACGCCACCGGCGGTCCCGTGCCGGTGGGGGTGGACCCGCTGGACCGCGACGTGGTGGCCGAGGTGGCGGTGATCGGCGGCGGCTACACGGGCCTCTCCGCCGCCCTCCATCTCGCCGCCGAGTTCGACGTCTCCGTGCGGGTGCTGGAGGCGGGGCCCATCGGCTGGGGGGCCTCCGGCCGCAACGGCGGCTTCTGCACCCTGGGCGGCACCGCCCGCGACTGGGCGGCGCTGGCGCGCCGCTTCGGTCGCGAGGAGGCGCGGGCGGTGTTCGAGGCGCAGCGGCGCTCGGTGGCGCTGGTGGCGGAGCTGGCCCGCGCCCACCGCATCGACCCCAGGCGCTGCGGGGAAGGGGAATATGTGGTCGCCCACAAGCCCTCGCGTCTCGAGGGGCTCGCCCGCGAGGCGGAGTTCGTGGCGGATCTGACGGGCGAGCGCTGGCCGGTGCTCTCGCGGGAGGCGCTGGCCGAGCGCGGCATCGCGCTGGAGGAGGCCCACGGCGCGCTCCACGTGCCCCATGCCTTCGGCCTCCATCCGCTGCGCTATCTGCGGGGACTGTGCCGGGCGGCGGTGGAGCGGGGGGCACGGGTCCACGAACGCACGCCGGTGCTGGCCTGGAGCCGGGCCGACGGCGTCCACCGGCTGGAGACCCCGGGCGGCACCGTCCGCGCCGCCCACGTGCTGCTGGCCACCAACGCCTGGACGCCGGAGCGGCTCCGGCCGGAACTCCATGGACGCATCCTGCCGGTGCTCTCCGCCATCCTCGTGACCCGGCCGCTGACGCCGGGCGAGCGGGAGGCGCAGGGCTGGACCGCCCCCGCACTGGTGGCCGACACCCGCGAGTTGCTGTTCTACATCCGCCTCCTCGACGACGGCCGCATCCTCTTCGGCGCCCGCGGCGGCACCCGCGCCGACGGCACCGCCTTCCGCCAGCGGATGGCGTGGCTCGCCCGCCGCTTCGCCGAGCGCTTCCCGGCCCTCGCCCACGTGCGGCCCGAATACGGCTGGTGGGGCTTCGTGGCCTTCGCCCGCGACCGCCTGCCCCATCTGGTGCGCCTCGAGGGGCTGCCGCGGACGGTGGCGGCACTGGCCTATCACGGCAGCGGCGTGGCCATGGCGAGCTGGCTCGGCCGGCGGGCGGCGGAGGTGGTGCTGGGGCGGACGCCGGACGAGCCGGTCCCCGAATGCTTCCGCCGGCCCCTGCGGCGCTTCCCGCTGCCGGGACTGCGGCTCCCGGCCCTGCGCGTGGCCATGGCGCTGGCGGCGGCCCGCGACGCCTGGTGGTAGTGCCGGCTTCCGCCGGTCCCCGGCAGCGGCTATGGTGTCCGGGGCGATCGTGCGGTGGGGCCGGGACATGCGGCGGAGGGCGGTGACCTGGCTGGTGCTGCTTCTCGGGCTGTGGCCGTGGGTGGCCGGGGCCCGCATCCTCCTCGAGGAGGTGCGCTTCCGGCCCGATCCGGCGACGCCGGGGGCGCGGGTGCGGGTCGAGGTGGTCCTGCGCAATGCCGGGGAGCGTCGCGCGCCGGCCCTGCGGGTGCTGTTCCTGCGCCTGCCGGAGAGCCGGGAGCCGGCCTTCGTCGTGTCCTTCCGCGGCCGGGCGCGCCCGCGGCCGGGCGAGACGGTGACGCGGGGGACGACGGTGCCCGCCCGCGAGGTACGCGAGCCGGGCCGCCGCTGCTATCTGGTGGCGGTGGTGCGGCGACGGGATCGGGACGCCCGCCGCGCCCTCGCCCGGGGAGGCGCCTGTTTCACGGTCGCGGCGGCGGGGACGGGGGCCCCGCCGGCCGACGGCGGAGAGGGTGCACCCGAGGAGAAGAGGGATCGTCTCCGGCCGCTCCTCCGCGGCGCCACGGCCACCGCGCTGGCAGCCGCCGGGGCCCATGGGTTCGTGCTCGACCTCGCCCATCCCGAACCCCTGCCGGGCCCTCGCCGCGCCGCGATCCCGGAGGGACGTCTCGAACTGTGGCTGGTGGAGGAGGGACGGCGCCTCGGAACCGTCGACGTCCCCAAGCTGCGGCCGGGGGAGAGCCGGCGCGTGCGGGCCTTTCTCTGGGCCCCGATCCCGTGGGGACGGTGTGCGTACGTCTACCGCGCGGGAGAGACGAGCACCACGACCCGCCTCTGCGTGGGCGAGCCGGAGCTGCGGGTGGTGGCGTGGATCGACACCTATCGCGTGGAGGAGAACGGCGTGCCGGCACGGCGCGTGCGGACCGACGTGGGCTTCGTGCTGTGGTGCGGGGTCGCGCGCGAGTGTCCCGGCAGCGGCTGGGCCTCGACCACCCTCCTCGTGGAGGACGGCGCGTCGGGTGGCCCGCTGGCGCCCACCGTCTGGCGGCGGATCCGGCCGGGCGATCGACCCACCTTCCAGCTGATCTGGCAGGCGAAGGTCCGCCCCGCCGGCACGCCGGAAGGTGCAGGCTCGGGGCGCTGGTCCGCCGAGATCGGCTACCGGACCCTGCTTCGGGCGGCGGAACGGCGGCGCCCCCACCGTCGCAAGGGCGGCGTCCGCGATACCGCCTGTCGGCGCGATCCGGGGAGCTATGGCTCCTGTCTGCGCGTGCTGCTGGTGGCGGCCTTCGACCCCACGCCGGTGGAGGTGGACGTGACGGTCCTCGCCGGCGGCCTCCCCGTCCCGCGCCCAGGACCCTGAGGACGACCGCGGCGCGTTGAACGCCCGCGGGAGGCTCCCCACTCTGGTGCGCGGAGCCGTGTCGTCGTGCCAGGCAGGGAGCCCGCATGTCCATGAGCACCACACCCAGACCCTTCGCCGCCGATGTCGGGCGGGTGCTCGACATCGTGGTGAATTCCCTCTACCGCCGGCGCGAGGTGTTCCTGCGCGAGCTGATCTCCAACGCCTCCGACGCCTGCGACCGGCTGCGCTGGCTGTCCCTCTCCGAGCCGGAGCTGCTCGGGGACGATCCCGAGTTCCGCGTCGAGATCGTCGTCGATCGGGCGAAGAAGCTCCTCGCCGTGCGCGACAACGGTATCGGCATGAACCGCGGGGAGCTGGAGCACAATCTCGGCACCATCGCCCGCTCCGGCACCGCCCGCTTCCTGGCGGAGGCCAGCGGTGATCGCGCCCGCGATCTGGAGCTGATCGGCCGCTTCGGGGTGGGCTTCTATTCGGCCTTCATGGTGGCCGACCGGGTGGTGGTGGTCTCGCGGCGGGCCGGCGAGGATCGCGGCTGGATGTGGGCCTCCGACGGCCGCAGTGGCTATGTGGTGGAGGAGGCGGAGACCACGCCCCCGCGGGGGACCACCGTCACCCTCCACCTTCGCGAGGACGCGGCGGAGTTCCTCGATCCGCGGCGGATCGAGGCGATCGTCCGCCGCTATTCCGACCACATCGCCTTCCCCATCTTCCTCGAGGTGGTGCCGGCACCCGGCGAGAGCCGCACCAGTCTGCAGGCGCGCCGGCGGATCAACCGTGCCAGCGCCATCTGGACCCGCGGTCCCGCCGAGATCTCGGAAGAGGAGTACACGGAGTTCTACCATCACGTCGCCCACAGTTTCGACCGTCCCTTCGCCCGCCTGCACGTGCGGGCGGAGGGGACGCTGTCCTGGACGGCGCTGCTGTTCGTACCGCGGACGCGCCCCTTCGATCTCTTCGATCCGCGCCGCCGCCACGGGGTGCGGCTCTACGTGCGGCGGGTGTTCGTCACCGACGAGCTGGAGGGGCTGCTGCCGCGCTGGCTGCGTTTCGTCTCCGGCGTGGTGGACAGCGAGGACCTGCCCCTCAACGTGAGCCGCGAGGCCCTGCAGCAGAACGCGGTGGTGGGCCGTATCCGTCGGGCCCTGGTGCGGCGGCTGCTGGACGAGCTGACCCGCCGGGCCCGGGCCGAAGCCGAGGAGGAACGGCGGGCCTGGCTCGACTGGTGGCGTGAGTTCGGACCGGTGCTCAAGGAGGGGCTGATGGAGGAGGGCGAGCACCGCACGCGCATCCTCGAGATCGCCCGCTTCCGCACCACCCGCGACGACGGCTGGACCGATCTCGACGGCTATCTCGCGCGGATGGCGAAGGGACAGAAGGCCATCTACGTGCTGAGCGGGGAGGATGCGGGCAGCCTGCGCCACCATCCCCAGCTCGAGGCGGCGCTCGCCCGGGGAATCGAGGTGCTGCTGCTGGAGGATGCCGTCGATCCCTTCTGGCTGGCCGAGGTGAAGGGCTACCGGGGCCATCCCTTCGTCTCGCTGGCGCGGGGGGAGGTGGACTTCACCGGCATCGGCGAGGCGCGGACGGAGGAGACGGCGCCCCTCGGCGATGCCGAGCTCGCCCGTCTCACCGCCCGTCTCAAATCGGTGCTGGGCGCGGAGGTGGCGGACGTGCGCCCGTCACGACGGCTGGCCGAGAGCCCGGTGTGTCTGGTGGCACCGGAGGGCGGGCTCGATCCGCGGCTCGAGCGCGTGCTGCGCCAGCACGGCCAGCTCCGCGAGGCGCCGCGGCGCATCCTCGAATACAATCCGCGCCATCCGCTGCTGGTGGCCATGGCCGGGATGATCGGCGATCCGGACCGCAATCCGGAGTTCGACGAACTGGCCCGGCTGCTGCTGGACCAGGCGCGGGTGGTGGAGGGGGAGCCGCTGCCGGACCCCGGCGCCTACGCCCGCCGCCTCGGCCGCTTCCTGGCGCGGGCGGTAACCCATCCGCCGACAGCGACCGAAGCCGGTCGCGGCAATGGGGAGGCCGGCCCGTCCTGAGCCCGGTCCCTTGCCGCATCCTCACACCATGACCATCGATGCTTGACGGAGGTCAGACATTTGTACATACATATCCCGATCATATCCCGATCGGGGGTTTCGACTGGGACGCGGGGAATTGGCCGAAGTGTGGAAAGCATGGCCTTACGCGCGAGGAGATCGAGAAGGCGTTCGTGCGGGGGCCCGGGGTCTATCCCGATCCCGAACACAGCCGGGAGGAAGTCCGGTATCCGGCGATCGGGAGAACGGGGCATGGACGATGGGTGTTCGTGGCCTTCACCCTCCGTTTCCGCGACGGCCGCGCCCTGTTCCGTCCCATCAGCGCCCGCTTCATGCACGAGAAGGAAGTCCGACACGATGAGCGCCAGAGAGCGAAGGCACGTGCGGCCGGTGGCACCCGAACCGCTGCCCCGCCTGCACACGGACGAGGAGGCCGCCCGCTTCGTCGAGGAGGCGGATCTGACCCGCTACGATCTCTCGGGTTTCCGGCCGGTGCGGTTCGAATTCGCCGCCAAGGACGCCCGGATCACCCTGCGCCTGCCGGCGGGGCTGCTGGCGGAGCTCAGGCGCGAGGCCGAGGCACGGGGCGTGCGCTACCAGCGGCTCGTGCGAGAGTTCCTCGAGCTCGGCCTCGCGGCCGCCCGCCGTGCCCGGGCCGCGGGCGGGGAGGAGGCGCGGTCCGGAGTCAGCCCAGCAGACGGCCGGTGAGATCGGCCTTCACCCGGAGGCGGAACGCGTTGATGATCCGGAAGTCCTCGCGCAGCCGCGTCCGTTCGCGCCCCGTCAGCCGCCGCGGATCCACCCAGTGGCCGGGCCGGCGGCCCAACCGGAAGTCGTGGAGCTGCTGACGCAGCACCAGACCGGTGAGGAAGGTCCAGGCGTCCTCCAGCTCGTCCGCCTCGTCCCGCCGCAGGACGCCCGCCTCGCGGAGCCGGCGGATGCGGACGAGAGTCCCGGTCTCCGCCACCCGGTGGCGCAGCGCCAGCAGCCGCACCGCCTCGGCCAGCGGCAGCGTGCCGCCGTACTTGAGGTTGACATGGCCGCGGTGGGCGGGATCGTCGCGCTCGGTCACCAACCGGCCGAAGAGGCCGATGGCGGCGCGGTGGTCCGCCTGGACCTCGAACATCTGATAGAGGAAGGCCCGGTTGTCCGCGGCGGCGTCGGTGACCCAGCGGCGCAGTTCCCGTCCCAGTTCCAGCTCACCGAAGACGGGGCGGAAGTCGAAAAAGATGTCGCACATCTGCAGCATCGTCTCGTGCAGCCGGCGCATCCACAGCGACACCTGCGTCTTCCACTGGGAGAGGCTTTTGCGCCAGACCGGATTGGTGGCCATCACCCCGCCCCGGCAGAAGGCGAAACCCAGCCCGTCGAGACGCCGGGTCATGCGCTCGGCCAGCTCCACGAACCAGGCGTCCACCGCGGTGTGGCGTTCGTCGGGATAGTCGGCCAGCACGAAGCCGTTGTCCTGATCCGGGAACAGGAGACTCTCGCCGCGCCCGCCCGAGCCCATGACGATGCAGCAGAAGGGTACGGGCGGATCGCCCCAGCCCTCCTCCCGCATTTCCAGGAGCAGCAGCCGCAGCACCCGCCGGTAGAGGTCCATGTTGATGTCGGAGACCAGCTCCTGGATCTCCGGCGCCGGCACCCCGTCGGCCAGCAGGCGCTCGGCCACGTCCACCTGCGCCTCCTTGACCTGGCGGAGCCCCGCGAGCGTGTCCTCGTGGGTGAGGCGGTCGATGTCGTCCATCAGCGGCCCCGCCGCCACCGCCAGCGCCTCGTGCAGGTAGAGCATGCCCACGAGCCGGCCGGCGGCGTCCACCACCGGCATGTGGCGCAGACGCCGGCGTCGCATGAAGCCGATGGCCTTGTAGAGCTGATCCTCGGCGGCGATGGTGAGGACGGGCGAGGTCGCGAAGCCGCCGACGGGGCGGTCGCCGATGCGCCGGCAGGCGATGCGGCGGACGATGTCGCGTTCGGTGAGGATGCCGACGATGCGCTCCCGCGGGTCCACCACCACGGCGGCGGAGGCCCCGGCCTCGGCGATGCGGGCCACCGTCTCCTCGGCGGTGGTCTCGGGCCGCACCACCACCGGCGGCGGCGCCATGTGATCGCGGACGATGCGGCGGAAGACGGCGGTACGGCTGGTGGGCACGGACGGGCTCCGGGACGGCGGGCGCTCCCGGGCGAGAGAAGGGGAGGGGCGGGAGCCGGTTCAAGGGCGGTGCGGGGACGGCCGCGTTCCCGGCCGTCCGCCGCGGCGACGGCGCCTCACCACACCGGCTGTTCCGCCACCTTCTCCAGCAGGAAGTCGCGGAAGACGGTGACCCGCTTGCTGTGCCGCAGCTCGCTGGGATAGATGAAATAGGCGGTGAAGGTGGGGCCCTCGAGATCGGGCAGGACCCGTTCCAGCCGGTAGCTGCGGTGGGCGAGATAGTCCGGCAGGGAGGCGAGGCCGACGCCGCGTTCCGCCGCCCGCAGCATGCCGTAGACGTTGTTGATGGTGAGGGTGGCCTTGCGCGGCGGACGCGGATCGCCGGGCTCGCGGCCGGCCACCAGCACCCAGTTGAGGGCCGGCACCGGCACGCCGGCCGGCTCCTCGCCGTAGGCCACGAGACGGTGGCGGTCGAGGTCGTCCGGGCTCTCGGGACGGCCGTATTTTTCCAGATAGTCGCGCGAGGCGTAGATGTGGGTGTGGCCGGTCATGAGCCGCCGCTGGACCAGGTCGGGATGGCGCGGCCGGTGCATGCGGATGGCCACGTCCGCCTCGCGCAGGGTGAGGTCCAGGTCCACGTCGGTGACGATGAGGGAGACGGTGATCTCGGGATAGCGCTCGTAGAACTCGGCCAGATGGGAGGTGAGCCAGACGGTGCCGAGACCGACGGTGGTGTTGACCCGGAGGTGACCGGCCGGCCGGTCGCGGCTCTCGGACAGCAGCGCCTGGGCGCGGTGCATGCGCTCGGCCATCTCCCGCGCCACCTCCAGCAGCAGCTCGCCCTGTTCGGTGAGGACGAGCCCGCGGGCGTGACGATGGAAGAGGGTGACGCCCAGGTCCTCCTCGAGGGCGCCGATCTGGCGAGAGACGGCGGACTGGCTGAGGCCCAGGCGTTCGGCGGCGCGCGTGAAGCTGCCGGCCTCGGCCACCGCGAGGAACACGCGGATCCGATCCCAGTTGACCACCGTATCCCTTCCTTCCCCCGAACCGTCGGCCCGCCCGCGGCGCCTCAGGCCTCCGCACGCACCTCCAGTTCCGCCAGATAGCGCTCCGCCTCGAGGGCGGCCATGCAACCGGTGCCGGCCGCCGTCACCGCCTGGCGGTAGACCTTGTCCCGCACGTCGCCGGCGGCGAAGACGCCGGGCACGCTGGTGCGGGTGGAATCGCAGGCGGTGACGATGTAGCCCTCCTCGTCCATCTCCAACTGACCGCGGAAGAGCCGGGTGGCGGGGTCGTGGCCGATGGCGACGAACAGCCCCTCCACCGGCAGCACCCGCGTGGTCCCCGTCTTCACGTGGCGCACCCGCACGCCGGTGACCCGGCGCACCGGCTCCTCCTCGCCCAGCACCTCGTCTACCACGTGGTCCCACAGCACCTCGATCTTCGGATTGGCGAAGAGGCGCTGCTGGAGCACCTTCTCCGCCCGCAGGCGGTCGCGGCGGTGAACGAGCGTCACCTTCTCGCACATCTGGGCGAGATAGAGGGCCTCCTCCACCGCCGTGTTGCCGCCGCCCACCACCGCCACCGGCCGGCCGCGGAAGAAGAAGCCGTCGCAGGTGGCGCAGGCGGACACGCCATGGCCCATGAAGCGGCGCTCGCTCTCGAGGCCGAGCCAGCGGGCGACGGCCCCGGTGGCGATGACGAGGGCGTCGCAGGTGAAGACGAGACCGCCGTCGGTCTCCACCCGGAAGGGGCGGCGGGAGAGGTCCACCCGGCTCGCCACGTCGAAGACCAGCTCGGCGCCACAGCGCTCGGCCTGCTTCTGCATCTGCTCCATCAGCCACGGGCCCTGCACCGGTTCGGCGAAGCCCGGGTAATTCTCCACGTCGGTGGTGATGGTGAGCTGGCCGCCTGGTTGCAGACCCTGGATCACCACCGGCCCCAGATTGGCGCGGCCGGCATAGATGGCCGCGGTGTAGCCGGCGGGACCCGACCCCAGGATCAGCAGGCGGACGTGGCGGGGGGTGGACATGCGGAGCCTCCCGACCGTCAGACGTAGCGCACTTCCAGGATCTCGAAGTAGCGGGTGCCGCGCGGGGTTTCCACCTCGACGCGATCCCCCGCCTCCTTGCCGATGAGCGCGCGGGCCAGCGGCGAGTGGATGGAGAGGAGACCCCGGGTCACGTCGGCCTCCTCGGGACCGACGATGCGGTAGGTGACCTCCTCGTCCGTCTCCTCGTCCACCAGTCGGACGGTGGCGCCGAACATGATCCGGCGTTCGCCGGCGAACTCGCGGACGTCGATGATCTCGGCGCGGGCGAGCTTGTCCTCGAGTTCCATGACCCGGCCCTCGATGAAGCTCTGCCGCTCGCGCGCGGCGTGATATTCGGCGTTCTCCGACAGGTCGCCGTGGGCGCGCGCCTCGGCGATGGCCCTGATGATCGCCGGGCGCTCCACGGTCTTGAGCCGCTTCAGTTCTTCCTGGAGACGCGCGTAGCCTTCCGGCGTCATCGGAATGCGGTTCGACATGGCCGGTCGTGTTCCGTCGTCCGTGGGCGAGAAAAAGGCCCCGTGAGGGGCACTACGAAGCCGTCACCGACTCTATCGCGGCATAGTAGGATTGCAACGGCCGCACGTCGATGTCGCCGCGGTGCAGCCGCTGCAGCGCGCGCACCAGTGCCCGCGCACCGGCGATGGTGGTGTAGTAGGGCACCTGCATCAAGAGTGCGGTCCGCCGCAGCGAATAGCTGTCGCGGGTGGCCTTGACGCCCCGCACGGTGTTGATGAGAAGCGCGATGTCGCCGTCCTTGAGGCGGTCCACCACGTGTGGGCGCCGTCCCTCGTGGACCTTGAACACCGTCTCCACCTCGAGGCCGGCGGCGCGCAGGCATTCGGCGGTGCCGCGGGTGGCCACCAGCCGGTAGCCGAGGGCGGCGAGGTCGCGGGCGACGGGCACCAGCGCCGGCTTGTCGTCGTCGCGCACCGACAGGAAGACGGTGCCGGTGGGTGGCAGGCGGTTGCCGGCGGCGATCTGCGATTTGAGGTAGGCGGCGCCGAAGTCGCGGTCGAGACCCATCACCTCGCCGGTGGACTTCATCTCCGGCCCCAGCAGCAGATCCACGCCGGGAAAGCGGGCGAAGGGGAAGACCGCCTCCTTCACCGCCACGTGGGGGAGTTCGCGGGGCGGCGGGAGGAGGTCGGCGAGCCGCCGGCCCGCCATCACCAGAGTGGCGATGCGGGCGACGGGCACGCCGGTGGCCTTGGCCACGAAGGGGACGGTGCGGCTCGCCCGCGGATTGACCTCGAGCACGTAGAGGGTGCCGTCCTTGACGGCCATCTGCACGTTCATGAGCCCCCGCACCCCCAGCGCCCGGGCGAGGCGGGTGGCCTGGTCGGCGATCTCCGCGCGCACCGCCGCCGGCAGCGAGAAGGGCGGCAGCGAGCAGGCGGAATCCCCCGAATGGATTCCCGCCTCCTCGATGTGCTCCATGATGCCGGCCACGTGGACCGTCTCCCCGTCCGCCACCACGTCCACGTCCACCTCGGTGGCGTCCTGCAGATAGCGGTCGATGAGCACCGGTCCGTATTCGGAGGCGGCGGCGGCCTCGGCGAAGAAGGCATGCAGCTCCTCCAGGGTGGAGACGATGCGCATGGCCCGCCCGCCCAGCACGTAGGAGGGGCGGATCAGCACGGGGAGGCCGATGCGCGCCACCTTGGCCTCGGCCTCGGCGAGGGTGGTGGCCACGTCGCTCGCCGGCTGGCGCAGCCCCAGCTCCAGGAGGAGCCGCTGGAAGCGGTCGCGGTCCTCGGCGAGGTCGATGGCATCGTAGGGGGTGCCGAGGATGGGGATGCCGGCCTCCTCGAGGGCGCGGGCGATCTTGAGGGGAGTCTGGCCGCCGAGCTGGACGATCACGCCGAGGAGTTCGCCGCGGCTCGCCTCCACCCGGCAGATCTCCAGCACGTCCTCGGCGGTGAGGGGCTCGAAGTAGAGCCGGTCGGAGGTGTCGGGATCGGTGGAGACCGTCTCCGGATTGCAGTTGACCATGACGGTCTCGATGCCGGCGTCCCGCAGGGCGAAGGCGGCGTGGACGCAGCAGTAGTCGAACTCGATGCCCTGGCCGATGCGGTTGGGGCCGCCGCCGAGGATCACCACCTTCCGCCGCTCCGAGGGGTCCGCCTCGTCCTCGGGCGCGGTGCCGGGCACCGGCGGCATCTCGTAGGTCCCGTAGAGATAGGCGGTCTCGGCCGGAAATTCGGCGGCGCAGGTGTCCACCCGCTTGTAGACCGGATGGACGCCGAGACGCCGCCGCAGCGCCCGCACCTCGGCCTCGTCGCGGCCGGCGAGGGTGGCGAGACGGCGGTCGGAGAAACCCAGGGCCTTGAGGGCGCGGAGCGCCTCCGGATCCTCCGGCAGCCCCTCCAGGCGGATCCGCGCCTCCACCGCCACGAGGTCGCGGATGCGCTCCAGGAACCAGGGGTCGTAGGCAGTGAGCTCGCGGACCCGTGCCACGCTCCAGCCCTCGCGGAAGGCCTGGGCCACGTATCTGAGCCGGTCGGGGGTGAAGCGGGCGAGGGCCGCCTCCAGCGCCGCCGCCCGGTCCTCGCCGGCACCGGGCGGGTCGATCTCGTCGAGGCCGGAGAGACCGGTCTCGAGGCCGCGACAGGCCTTCTGCAGCGCCTCCTCGAAGGTGCGGCCGATGGCCATCACCTCGCCCACCGACTTCATGGAGGTGGTGAGCACCGGCTCCGTCTCGGGGAATTTCTCGAAGGCGAAGCGCGGCATCTTCACCACCACGTAGTCGATGGTGGGCTCGAAGGAGGCAGGCGTGGTGTGGGTGATGTCGTTGCGGATCTCGTCGAGGGTGTAGCCCACCGCGAGGCGGGCGGCCACCTTGGCGATGGGGAAGCCGGTGGCCTTGGAGGCGAGGGCCGAGGAACGGGAGACCCGGGGGTTCATCTCGATCACCACCATCCGCCCGCTCGCGGGATCGACGGCGAACTGCACGTTGGAGCCGCCGGTGTCGACGCCGATCTCGCGCAGCACGGCGATGGCGGCATCCCGCATGCGCTGGTATTCGCGGTCGGTGAGGGTGAGGGCGGGGGCGACGGTGACGGAATCGCCCGTGTGGACGCCCATGGGGTCCAGGTTCTCGATGGAGCAGACGATGATGCAGTTGTCCGCGCGGTCGCGGACCACCTCCATCTCGTATTCCTTCCAGCCCAACACCGATTCCTCGACGAGGATCTCGGAGATGGGCGAGGCCTCGAGGCCGGCCCGGGCGATCTCTTCGAACTCTTCCCGATTGTAGGCGACGCCGCCGCCGGTCCCGCCCAGGGTGTAGGAGGGGCGGACGATGGCCGGCAGCCCCACCCGCTCCAGGGCCGCGCGCGCCTCCGCCATGGTGCGGGCGACGACGCTCTTCGGCATCTCGAGACCGATGCGGGCCATGGCGGCGCGGAACTTCTCGCGGTCCTCCGCCTTCTCGATGGCCTCGAGGGAGGCGCCGATGAGCTCGCAGCCGTATCGCTCCAGCACCCCCTCCACGGCGAGGGTGCGGGCCACGTTGAGGGCGGTCTGGCCGCCCATGGTGGGCAGCAGCGCGTCCGGCCGCTCGCGGGCGATGATCTTCTCGACGAACTCCGGGGTGATGGGCTCCACATAGGTGGCGTCGGCCAGCTCGGGGTCGGTCATGATGGTGGCCGGGTTGGAGTTCACCAGCACCACCCGATAGCCCTCGGCCCGCAGCGCCTTGCAGGCCTGGCTGCCCGAATAGTCGAACTCGCAGGCCTGGCCGATGACGATCGGCCCGGCGCCGATCACCAGGATGGAACGGATGTCGGTGCGCCTGGGCATGGATCAGCTTCCGGAGGCTTCGATCAGGGTGCGGAAGTGCCGGAACAGTCCCCGGGCGTCGTGGGGACCGGGCGAGGCCTCGGGGTGGAACTGGACCGAGAAGGCCGGACGGCCCCGCACCCGGATGCCCTGGATGGTGCCGTCGAAGAGGGAGCGGTGGGTCACCTCCACCGCATCCGGCAGCCCCTCGTCGGCGATGGCGAAGCCGTGGTTCTGGCTGGTGACCAGCACCCGCCCGGTGGCCAGCTCCCGCACGGGATGGTTGGCGCCGTGGTGGCCGAAGGGCATCTTGACGGTGCGCGCCCCCAGCGCCAGCCCCAGCATCTGGTGGCCGAGGCAGATGCCGAAGAGGGGCACGCCCGCGTCGAGGAGCGCCCGGATCTGCGGCACCGCCCAGCGGCCGGTGGCGGCGGGATCGCCGGGGCCGTTGGAGAGCAGCACCCCGTCCGGGGCCAGCGCCAGGATCTCCGACGCCGGCGTGCGTCCCGGCACCACCGTCACCCGGAAGCCGGCATCCACCAGCCCGCGCAGGATGTTGCGCTTGACGCCGTAGTCCACCACCACCACCCGCGGGCCGTCGCCGGGGCCGGTGCCGTGGCCGTCGGGCCAGCGCCAGAGACCCTCGTGCCAGTCGTAGCGCTGGGTGCAGCTCACCTCGTCCACCAGATCCATGCCGACGATGCCGGGCCACTCGCGGGCGCGGCGGGCGAGACCGTCGAGGTCGAGGTCGCCCGAGGGATCGTAGGCGATGGCGGCGTTCTTGAAGCCCTCCTCGCGGAGGATGCGGGTGAGGCGGCGGGTGTCGATGCCGGTGACGGCGAAGAGGCCGTGGGCGTCGAGCCATGTGGCGAGGGTGTGGGTGGCGCGCCAGTTGGAGGGATCGCCCGGGCTGGCGCGGCAGACCATGCCGCGCACGTGCGGCGTGGCGGCCTCCGGATCCTCGCGGTTGGTGCCGACGATGCCGATGTGGGGGAAGGTGAAGGTGACGATCTGGGCGGCGTAGGAGGGGTCGGTGAGGATCTCCTGATAGCCGGTCATGGCGGTGTTGAAGACCAGCTCGCCCACCGCCGTGCCCGGCCGGCCGCAGCCGTGGCCGAGAAAGACCCTGCCGTCCTCCAGCACGAGCGCTGCGTCGGGACGGCGCCGGAAGGGTGCGGACATCTCGGGATGTTCCGTTCGGAGCGGGGTACGACGACGGCCCCGGCCCCGCGGCCGCGGCCGGAGGGCATTCTAGGTTGCGCCCCCGCCGCGTCAACCGGAGGAGGTCCCGGCCGTCCGTCGCAGGGAACGCCGACGTTCGCGCCCGCTCACCCCTTCGTCGGTTCGAAGACGCGGGGCGCGTCCGGGATCCTGCCGGCCCGGCGTGCGAGCCTTCGATCGAAGGTGGCGAAGCCTTTTCCCTCGGGCGTGGCCGCGAGATGGAGGGCGTCGGCGAAGTCGAGCCCGGAGGTGACAGCGTCGAGCGCGAAGAGGAGGCGCTCTTCGTGCTCGAAGGTCACCCGCGGCAGGCCGAGGAGACGGCGAAACGCCTCCGCCGCCTCGCGGGCGGGCACGCGATAGACGGCCTCCAGGACCCACCAGCATTCGAGGACCACCGTGATCGGCACGAAGATGCCCGTGGTTTCGAAGAGGGATCGCGCGCGTTCGGCCTGCTCGACGTCGTCCGCGACGAGGAGCCGCACGAGGACGTTGGTGTCGACGGCGACGTTCACGTCTCGCGCCACGCCCGCCGGATGTGCGCGCGCAGCGCGCGGTCCATCGCCTCGGGGCGCACGCGCTTTTGCGCGAATGCCTTGAGGCAACCGAACACCTCCTCGACGCGCCGCACGTGCGGCCTCTGCCGCACCGGTCGCAGCATGAGCACGTCGTCCTGCTCGACGAGTTCGAACTCGGTCCCCGGGCCGAACCCGTGCCGGCGCCGCACGACGCTCGGGATGACGAGCTGGCCCTTGCTGGAAAGACGCACGCGCATCGCGACCTCGGGGTAAGAACTCGTAAGACAGAGTGACCCCACCTCCTCGATGCGTCAAGGGCGGCGAGGGAGGGGCTGCTCGTCACGCCTGCCGCCGGTCCACGGATGGGGGCTCCAAAGCGCGGACACACGACCCACGCCGCCGCCACCTGCCGCCAGGGGCGCCCCTCGGCGCGCTTCCAGAGCGCCCGGCGAGGACCGGCCTCAGGCGCCCACGTCCACGTCCTCCACCGGCATGCCGCAGCCCGCATCGCCGTCTCAGATCTCGCGGCCGTCCATGGGTGACTGCAGGGCGGCCTCGGCGCGGGCAAGGGGATCTCTGAGGAGAGGAGGCGCGGCAGCCGCACCGTCCGCATCCCCGTCGGTTCCGGAAAAAATGACGATCTTTCAGGGAGTTGTGTGCGGACGGTCGGGACGGGCGGTTGCGTCCGCCTTGCGTCCGCGAAGCCGCGTCTGCGTCCGCACCCGCGCCGCCCGCGGACGTTCGATGGGGGATGCGGACGCCGTGCGGACGGTGCGGATGCCGCCCGCGTCCGCGGCCGATCCCTCGGGATCCGTGCGATCCCCGGCCCTGCGGACGATGCGGACGGTGCGGACGCGATCCCGACGATCCGCCGGCGATCCCGCCCCACCTGCGTCGCACTGCCTCCGTAGCCCCGCCGCCCGACGGGACACGCCCAAGTCGAGATTTCGTCGAGTCGCTCAGGCCAGGAGCGGGCCGGGACGGCTTGAGCCGAGCGACGCCCGCGCCGGATCGGGCACCCGCCGCCCATCGCCACCGGCCGCATCACCGGTCGGCTCGAGCACTCACGACCCCATGTCCACGGACCTTCCCGCGCCCTCGGAGCCGGTCGAAGCGCCCGGCGCTCCCGCCGGCACGTCTCGCGCCATGCGGGCATGCCTCCGCGGCATCCCCGGCGTCGCGATCCGGGGGTACAGCCGCCTCCGCCCCGTGACGACACGGCGATGACGAAACGGCGGATCGAGGAAGGAAGGATTCGGCCAACTTCTCGATTTCGTTGGTGGAGCCGAGCGGATTCGAACCGCCGACCTCCTGAATGCCATTCAGGCGCTCTCCCAACTGAGCTACGGCCCCACCGGGCGCGCCTTCTAATGGGGTCGCCCCCGGGCGATGTCAAGGTCGCCCGCGGGCCGGCGGGGCGGGGATTGCGCCCGCCGGCGGGCCTGCTAGGCAGGGCGCGGAAGCACAAGGGGAGAGCCATGAAGGGCCGCATCCGACCGCGCCGCAGCGTCCTCTACATGCCCGGATCCAACACCCGGGCCCAGGAGAAGGCCAAGACCCTGCCGGTGGACGGCATCATTCTCGATCTCGAGGACGCCACCGCCCCCGACGCCAAACCGGAGGCCCGCGCCCTCGTCCGCCGCACCCTCGAGAACCGCGAGGCCTACGGACGCCGCGAGCTGATCGTGCGGGTCAACGGGCTGGACACCCCCTGGGGCTACGAGGACCTGGTGGCCATGGCCACCGCCGGCGCCGACGCCGTGCTCCTGCCCAAGGTGGACAGCGCCGACGCCGTCAGGCGGGCGGTGGCGATCCTGGAGGCCCACGGCGCGCCCGACGATCTCGCGATCTGGTGCATGATGGAGACCGCCCGCGGCGTGCTGCGGGCCGAGGAGATCGCCGATTCCCATCCGCGGGTCGCCTGTCTCGTCATGGGCACCTCCGACCTCGCCCGCGAACTGCACGCCGAGCACACCCCCATGCGGCTGCCCATGCTCACCGCCCTCGGCCTGTGCCTGCTCGCCGCCCGCGCCGCCGGCCTCGCCATCCTCGACGGCGTCCATCTCGACCTCCAGGACACGGAGGGGTTCGAGGCGGCCTGTCGCCAGGGGCGCGAGCTGGGCTTCGACGGCAAGACCCTGATCCACCCGAGGCAGATCGAGGCGGCCAACCGCATCTTCGCACCGGGCGAGGAGGAGGTGGCGCGGGCGCGCCGCATCCTCGAGGCCTGGCGCGAGGCGCGGGCGCGCGGGGCCGGGGTGGCGGTGGTGGACGGCCGGCTGGTAGAGAACCTCCACGTGGTGATGGCCGAGCGCACCCTCGCCCTTCACGAGGCCATCCGCGAGATGGAGGCGGGCTGAGGCCGTCCACCGCCATCCGGGGATCCGGCACGGGGCCGCGGCGGCGGCCCCCGCCGTCTCAGGCCTCGGCGGGCGTGCGGGCGAGGCGGCGCCGCAGCCGCTCCCAGCTCGCCTCCACCGCCACCGCGCCGCAGATGACGGCGATGGCGATCCCGTCCACCCAGGTGACGGGTTGGCCCAGGATCCCGAGCGCCAGCAGCGCCGCGATCACCGGCTTCAGGAAGAAGAGATAGCCGGCGCGGGTGATGTCGGGCGCGGCGGCGAGCCCGCCCAGCCACAGCCACTGGGTGAGGGTCGTGTTGTAGAGGCCGATGGTGAGGAGCGCCGCCGTCTGTCCCGCCGGGCGCTCGAGGAGGGTGGTGAAGTCCACCCACACGCCGAACAGCAGCCCCACTCCCAGCCACAGCGCCGCGGCGGCGATGGCGATGGAGAGGGTGGTCATGCGCATGGCCCCGTATTTCGCAAAGTAGGGCTTGGCGAAGACCATGAAGCCGCCGCCGAAGAGGGCACAGCCCAGCGCCATGAGGATGCCGATCAGATCGTCGCCGGTGCCGGCGAGCTGTTCCAGGGCGCCGTCGGTGACGAGCACGGCGATGGCCACCACCGCCGCGATGCCCGTCACCCACTTGACCGGCGTGACGCGCTGGCCGGTGCGCCACTGGTTCACGAGGGCGAGGAAGATGGGGATGGTGGTGACGGTGGTGGCCACCTGCGGCACGGTGGCGAAGTCCAGCGACCAGTGGAAGAACAGATAGGCCACGGCGAACCCGCCCACCGACAGACCGACGATGGGCCAGAAGTCCCGCCTGAGCGGCGTGATCAGGTCGCGCTGGCCGGGGATCAGCAGACACAGCACCACCAGCCCCAGCGCCCCCAGCGTGAAGCGCCACACCGAGACCTCGGGTCCGGAGAGGCCGGTGAGGACCGACACGAACTCGCTGGTGGCATGGCCGATCACGCCGAGGAAGACGGCGCCGTAGGCGGCCGCCGCGTATCGGTGCCAGAGACCGCCGCCGCTCACGACCGCGCCTCCTCCAGCCGGTCCGCCAGCACCAGGCAGGCCTCCACCACCGCCTCCGGTTTCTCCGCCGGGATCAGGTGGCCGGCATCGGGCACGTCGATGCGGAACGCCCGCGGCATGCGCCGGGACAGGCGGGCCACCGCCGCCTCGTCGTGGAACAGGCGATCCTCGCGACCGGTGAGCACCACCACCGGTACGGCGATCTCCTCCCACGGGAAGTCCCAGCGCGCCTCGCAGCCCACCGCCAGCAGGCGCAGTTCCGGGGCGTCCGCGGCGAGGGGGGCGTAGGGATCCTCCAGCAGGAAGTCGTGCCGGTGGCGCTCCAGCCAGTTCTCACCCATGAGCAGCGGCATGTAGAGGTCGCGCACGAGACGCAGACCGCCGGTGCGGGCCGCCCGCAGCAGGGCCTCGTTGATCCAGCGCAGCCGCGGCCCGTCCTCCCGCAGGGTGTTGAGCAGGAGCAGCCCCTCCGCCTTCGCACCCTCCCGGTGGACCATGGCGGCGAACAGGCCGCCGATGGAGAGTCCCACGTAGACGGGTCGCACCGGCTCCTCGCTGCGGACCAGCGCCGCCGCATCCTCCACCAGCGCCCGCAGCGAGATCGCCACGTCCGCCTCCACCGGACTGCGCCGCTGACCGCGGTGGTCGAAGACCAGCGTACCGTGGCCACGCGCCTCCAGCGCCGGCGCGATCCCCTCCAGCCACAGATCGGCATCGCCGGTGAGCGCGTTGAAGAAGACGAAGGTCACGCCGCCCTCGCGCGGACCCTCGTGGCGGTGCCAGATCACCGCCCCGTCCGGACGGGCCAGCCAGGCCATGGACATCCTCCCCCTGGATCACGCGGACATGTTGACGGCAGGGGGGATGCTTTGGCAAGTCTCGCCCGCCCCGGGGGAGCGACGTCATGGGCCTGTGGCTCTTCAAGGCGGAACCGGACGACTACACCTACGACGAGTTGGAGCGGGAGGGGGAGGCGGAGTGGGACGGCGTCCGCAACCATCAGGCGGCCCGCAACATGCGGGCCATGCGCGCGGGCGATCCGGCCTTCTTCTATCGTTCGGTGAAGAAGCCGGCCCTGGTGGGGCTGATGCGGGTGGTGCGCGAGGCCTGGCCGGACCCCGACGATCCCCGCTTCGTGCGGGTGGCGGTGGCGCCGGTGCGCCGGCTGCCGCGCGAGGTGCCGCTCGCGGAGATCCGCGCCGATCCGGCCCTCGCCCATCTGGCGCTGGTGCGCCAGCCGCGGCTGTCGGTGATGCCGGTGGACGAGGAGGCCTTCCGGCGGCTGCTGGCGAAGGCCGGTCTCGATCCCGCCGCCGTCGGTGTCTGAGCCCCACCGCCCCGCGCACGTCCTCGCCACCCTCGCCGTCGCCGCGGCGGGCGCCCTCCTCTTCCGCGTCCTGGGGCTGCCGCTGCCCTTCCTGCTGGGGGCGGTGTGCGCCACCACCCTCGCCGGTCTCGCCGGCCTTCCCGTCACGCTGCCGTCGGCGCTCCGCACGCTGGTGATGGCGATCCTCGGCACCGTCATCGGCACCGCCTTCGATCCCGGGCGTCTCCACGGCCTCGCCCGCTTCGGTGCGAGCCTCGCCGGGCTGGTGGTGGCGGTGGCCGCCACCGCCGCGGCGGGCTGGCTCTATCTGCGGCGGGTGGGCGGGCTTTGCGGGCGCGATGCCTTCTTCGCCGCCATGCCCGGCGGTTTCGGCGAGATGGTGCTGCTGGCCGACCGGGTGGGGGCCGACGTGGGGCGGGTGGCGCTGATCCACGCCGTGCGGGTGTGGATCATCGTCACCACCGCCCCCTTCGCCGTCACCGCCCTCGGCGGTCACACGGCCCCGCCGCCCCTCTGGAACGGCATCGCCGCCGGCGATCTGCTCCGCCTCGCCGCCGCGGCGCTCCTCGGCGCCGGCCTCGCCCGCCGCCTGCGGCTGCCGGCCTGGGCCCTCACCGGGCCCCTCGCCGCCGGGGCCCTGCTCCATCTCTCCGGGGTGGTGACGGCGCGCCCGCCCCGCCTGCTGGTGGCCGGCGCCCAGGTGGTGATCGGGGCGATGGTGGGAACCCGCCTCCGCGGCCTCGACGGCCGCGACCTGCCGCGGCTGGTGGCGACGGCGGCGGGGCTCACCCTGCTCATGTTCGCCCTCGCCGCCCTCTTCGCCCTGCTGGCCCATCTCGTGACGGGGATCGCCCTTCCGGCGCTGCTGGTGGCCTACGTGCCGGGCGGGGTGGTGGAGATGGGCGTCGTCGCCCTGGCGCTGGGGCTCGATCCCGCCTTCGTGGCCACCCATCACCTCCTGCGCATCCTGCTGCTGGTGGGAAGCGCGCCGATCCTCTTCGCCCTGTGGCGGCGGGTGCGGGCGCGCGGCTAGCCGCCGATGCGGCGGCGGGCGAGGGCCAGCAGCGCCTCCCGCGAGAGGCGGAAGTCGGACTCCACCCAGCGCCGCTCCAGATCCCGCAGCAGCCGGCCCACCGCCGGCCCCGGCGACAGTCCCAGGGCCAGCAGATCGCGCCCGCGCAGCGGGAAGGGGGGCGGCACGAAGGCGGCGACCGCCCCCCGCACGGCGGCGAAGGTCTCGCGGGGGACATCGCGGAGGGCGGCGGCCAGCGCCAGCAGGTCGAGATAGGCCTCGCGGCCGAGCCGCCACGCCCGCGCCCGGTGCGTCGTCTCCGTCTCGCGGAAGTCGGGGAGGGGCGCGGTCAGCAGCAGCCGCAGCCGCTCGCGCTGGCGGTTGGAGAGGCGCAGGCGTTCGGCGAGCCGCACCGCCCCCGCCTCGCCCGGTTCGGCCCGGCGCAGCAGCGCCGCCAGCCGCAGGATCGGATCGGCGTCCGGCACGAGGACCATCAGACGCGCCAACGTCTCCGTGTCCACCGGCCAGGGCAGGATCCGCGCGAGCACGCCGGTCTCGGCCATGAGGCGCAGGCTCGCCACCGCCCCCGGCGCCGTCAGCAGCCGCAGCAGCTCCTCGCGGATGCGCTCGCCCGAGAGCCGGTCGAGACCCGCCGCTTCCGCCGCACAGGCCTCCAGCGCCTCGGCGTCGGGGGGCGGACGGCCGAAGCGGGCGAAGAAGCGGAAGAAGCGGAGGATGCGCAGATAGTCCTCGCGGATGCGGTCGCGGGCGCGGCCGACGAAGCGCACCCGCCCGGCGTGCAGATCCTCGCGGCCCCCGAAATAGTCGAACAGCCGCCCCTCCGGATCGGCGCTCATGGCGTTGATGGTGAAGTCGCGGCGGGCCGCGTCCTCGGCGAAGTCGTCGGTGTACGCGACCCGGGCGTGGCGGCCGAAGGTCTCCACGTCGCGCCGGAGGGTGGTGATCTCGAAGCTGCGCGGCCCCGCCAGCGCCGTCACCGTCCCGTGGGCGAGTCCGGTGGGGACGGTGCGGATGCCGGCCGCTTCCAGGAGCGCCATCACCCGCTCGGGCGGCTCGGCGGTGGCGAGGTCGAGGTCGTGCGGATCGGCCTCCGGATCCCGCAGCGAATCCCGCACGCAGCCGCCGACGAAGCGGGCGGGGCGGCCGGCGGCGGTGAGGGCCGCCAGCACCCGGCGGCTCTCCGGGGCCACGAGCCAGGGCGCACCGGCGAGCGGCCGCGCTTCCCCGTCGCGACGCGCGGATGCGTCCTCCCGCACCTCGTCTCCGCTCAACGCCCGTCTCCGTCGAGGATCCGGCAGAGGCCGAGGAGGATGCCGGCGGTGGCTCCCCAGATGCGGTGACGCGGATCGGCCAGCACGTACCAGTGGCGCACGGTTCCCCCGCGCCGGCCGGACTCGCGCCGGTAGCTCTCGGGATCGAGGACGCGGGCGAGGGGGATCTCGAAGACCTCGGCCACCTCTCGGGGATCCGGCCGGAAGGCGGCCGGCGGCTCCGCCACCCAGCCCACCACCGGCGTCACCCGGAAGCCGGTGACGGTGTCGTACCACGGAAGCCGGCCGAGGACACGCACGCGGGCGGGATCGAGCCCCACCTCCTCACCCGCCTCCCTGAGCGCCGCCGCCTCCGGTCCGGTGTCCGCCGCCTCCAGCCGGCCGCCGGGCAGGCTCACCTGACCGGCATGGTCGCGCAGATGATCGGTGCGGCGCGTGAGGAGCACCGTGGGCGCCGGCCGGCGGGCGAGGATGGGAACCAGCACCGCCGCCGGCGTGCGAGCCGTCTCCGCCCCCTCGTCGCGCCGCAGGAGACGCAACAGCATGGCGGGATCGTCCGCCGCCCGCCGCAGGCGGCGGGCGATCTCGTCGGGAGAGGGGAGGGACGCGGCACCGCCGCTCATGCCGTCTCCGGCTCCAGCGGGAAGAAGGCGCCGGCACTGTGGACGCCGTAGCGCCCCTTTTCGTCCGGCTCGGCCCATTCCGCCAGCTGATAGTAGACGGGCCGCAGGAGGCGGGCGAGGAGGCCCCGCCGCACCACCAGCGCCGGTCGCACGCCGCCGCGACCGTCCGGCTCCAGCCGGAGGGGATGGGCCGGCGACAGCACCACCTCCTCCTCCACGTCGGTGCGGAAGCGGATCACGGGATCGCCGTCTCCGACGCACGCGCGGTGCACGGCGACGGCGCGGAAGGGCGTGTCCTCCACCTCCACCGGCAGCCGCTCGTGGGGGGTGATCAGCCAGTGGCGGCCGTCGGGCGCGCGGTGGAGGGCGCGGGCGAAGAGGCGGACCAGTTCGGGGCGGCGGATGGGCGAGCCCTCGAAGGACCAGGTGCCGTGCCGGTCGATGTGGAAACGCCCGCCACCGCACGGGCCGAGCTCGCCCGTCGCCAGCCGGCGCAGCACCTCCTCCACGTCGAAACCGACCACCGTCGCCACCTCCCGGCCGGCGCTTTCCCCGCTGCACGGCCGCGCCATCTTCCGCTATATACGGCCGGCCGGGCGGGGGTTCCAGCCGACGAGGTGGCGGTGGACGGCGAGCGGACCATGGAACGTGAAGTGGAGCGGGCGATCGAGGATCTCCGCCGCGTGCGCGCGGAGATCGGACGGATCGTCTACGGGCAGGACGAGGTCGTGGAGGAGGCCCTGATCACCCTCCTGGCCGGCGGCCACGCGCTGCTGGTGGGGGTGCCGGGACTGGCCAAGACCCGCCTCGCCGAGACGCTGGGCGTGGTGCTGGGTCTCGACCAGAAGCGGGTCCAGTTCACGCCCGACCTGATGCCGGCGGACATCCTCGGCTCCGAGGTGCTGGAGGAGGGACCGGACGGGCGTCGCCGCTTCCGCTTCGTCCCCGGTCCCGTCTTCGCCCAGCTCCTGATGGCCGACGAGATCAACCGGGCGAGCCCGCGCACCCAGGCGGCGCTGCTGCAGGCCATGCAGGAGCGGCGGGTGACGGTGGCCGGCCACGACCATCCGCTGCCCGCGCCCTTCCACGTCCTGGCCACCCAGAACCCCATCGAGCAGGAGGGCACCTATCCGCTGCCGGAGGCGCAGCTCGACCGCTTCCTGCTGGAGATCGTGGTGGGCTATCCGCCGGAGGAGGCGGAGCGGCGCATGATGATCGTCACCACCGGGGCCGAGCAGCCGCAGCCCTCGCGGGTGCTGGATGCCGGGCGGCTCCTGGAGCTGCAGGCGCTGGTGCGGCGGGTGCCGGTGGGCGAGCGGGTGGTGGAGGCGATCCTCGCGCTGGTGCGGGCGGGTCGGCCCGAGACCAGCCCGCTCGGGGATCTGGAGCGCGACGTGGCCTGGGGGCCGGGGCCGCGGGCCAGTCAGGCGCTGATGCTGGCGAGCCGCGCGCGGGCGCTCCTGGACGGGCGCTTCACCCCCTCCCTCGAGGACGTGGCGGCACTGGCGCGGCCGGTGCTCCGCCACCGCATGGCCGTCACCTTCACCGCCCGGGCCGAGGGGCTCACGGTGGAGGCGGTGATCGACCGCATCACCCGGACCGTCCTGGGCGATGTGGCCGCGGCCGCATGAGCCCCACCGCGCCGCCCGTCGGGTGGCGGCGGAACGCCTGGGCGAGCGGCTGCCGCCGCTGCTGGTGGAGGCCGAACGGGTGGCCGCCTCGGTGGCCCCGGGTCTCCACGGCCGCCGCCGCACCGGTCTCGGCGAGACCTTCTGGCAGTATCGCCCCTACCAGCCCGGCGACGACGTGCGGAGCATCGACTGGCGTGCGTCCGCCCGTTCCGACCGTCACCGCTTCGTGCGCGAGAACGAGTGGGAGGCGGCGCAGTCGGTGTGGATCTGGTGCGACGCCTCGCCCTCCATGGCCTATCGCGGCCCGGGCGTGCGCGAGGACAAGCGGGCGCGGGCGGAGTTGCTGGCGCTGGCGCTGGCGGTGCTCTTGATCCGCGGTGGCGAGCGGGTGGCGCTGCTGGGAAGCGGGCGCCGGCCGGCGGGCGGCCGTTTCGGCCTCGAACGCTTCACCGCCGATCTGCTGGAGGGCGGGGGACCGACGGACTCCCTGCCGCCCGAGGTGCCGCTGCCCCGCTTCGCGCGGCTGGTGCTGATCTCCGATTTCCTGGTGGAGCCGCGGGCCCTGGAACGCCGCGTCGCCGTCCACGCCGCCCGCGGGATCGCGGGTTCGGCGCTGGCGCTGTGGGATCCCAGCGAGGTGGAGCTGCCCTTCTCCGGCCGCGTCCTGTTCGAGGATCCCGAGGGCCGTGCGCGGGCGCTGGTGGGTCGGGTGGAGGAGGTGCGCGGGCGCTATCGCGCGCTCTTGGCCGCCCATCGCGAGGAACTGCGCGAGCGGCTCGCCCGCTGCCGTTGCACCCTCGCCCTCCACCGCACCGACCAGCCGGCGGCCTCCGGACTCCTCGCCCTCACCCGCATGCTCGACCCGCGCGCCGGCGGGCGGGGAGGGGGACCGTGAGCGCCTGGCTTCCCCTCGGCTTCGCCCAGCCATGGCTGCTGTTGGGCCTTCTGGCCCTGCCGGCGGTGTGGTGGCTGCTCAGGATCACGCCACCGGCGCCGATGCGCCGCCCGTTCCCGCCGGCCGCCATCCTCGCCCGTCTCGCCAGCCGCGAGGACACGCCCGCCCACACGCCCCTCTGGCTGCTGCTGCTGCGCATGGCGATCCTCGCCCTGCTGGTGCTGGCGGCGAGCGGGCCGGTCTGGAACCCCCAGCCGTTGCTGGCCGGGGCGGAGACGGTGGTGCTGGTGGTGGACGACGGCTTCGAGACGGCGGCGGACTGGTCGGCCCGGCTGCGCACCCTCGAGGCGCTGCTGGCCCGGGCCGACCGCGAGGGACGCGAGGCGGTGCTGGTCACCACGGCGCCGGCGCGCGCCGGTATCCGGATAGTCCGCGGCCGTCCCGCCCGCCTGCGGGCGCTGGCGCGTGAACTCGCGCCGCGACCGTGGCCGGCCGACCGGCGGGCGACGGCACGGGCGCTGGCGGGGCTGGAGATCGGCGATGCGGAGGTGCACTGGCTGCTGAGCCCCTGGACGGTTCCCGGGGAGGGGGCGGAGGCGGTGGCGGAGCTGGCGGCGCGTCTGCGGCGGCTGGGGCCACTCACCGTCTACCGGCCCGGCGGCCCGCCGCCCGTGTGGCTGGTGCCGCCGGCGGAACCGGGCGTGCCGCGGGTGCGGGCCGAGCGTGCCGTCGCCGGTCCGGCCGCGACGGTGACGGCGGTGGCCTTCGGGCCGGAGGGCGAGGGCCTCGCGCGGGTGACGCTGGCCTTCGCCGAGGGGGAGCGGGTCGCCGAGGCCGCACTGGATCTTCCCCTCGAGATGCGCAACCGCATCGCCCGCCTCGAGCTCGCGGGGATTCCCGGCGCCGCTTCGGTGGTGCTGTTCGACGAGCGCTGGCGACGGCGGGTGGTGGGGCTGTTCGGGGCCCGCGCCGGCGGAGAGGACCAGCCGCTCCTCTCCGATCTCCACTATGTGGCGCGCGCCCTCGCCCCCTGGGCGGAGATCCGCCGCGGCGATCTCGACCGGCTGCTGGCCGGTCCGGTCTCGGTGATGGTGCTGGCCGACGTGGGCCGTCTGCCCGAGGCCGAGGTGGCGCGGCTGCGGACCTGGATCGAGCGGGGCGGAGTGGTGCTGCGCTTCGCCGGCCCCCGCCTCGCCGCCGGCGGCGACGCACTGCTCCCGGTGCGGCTGCGCCGGGGCGAGCGCACCCTCGGCGCCGCGCTGACCTGGTCGCGGCCGCTGGCCTTCGCCCCCTTCCCCGAGGACGGTCCCTTCGCCGGTCTCGCCGTCGATCCGCAGGTGCGGGTGCGGCGGCAGGTGCTGGCGGAGCCCTCGCCGGAGTTGGCCGCCCACACCCTGGCCGCCCTCGAGGACGGCACGCCCGTCGTCACCGGCCGTCGCCTCGGTCGCGGCTGGCTCCTGCTGGTCCACACCACCGCCAATCCCACCTGGTCGGATCTCGCCCTCTCGCGCATGTTCCTGGACATGCTGCGGCGGGTGCTGGACCTTGCCGCCGGCAGCGGCGGACCGGTCCGGGGACCGCTGGTGGCGGACCGGATCCTCGACGGCTTCGGACGCCTCCGTCCGGCACCGGCCGGCCTCGCCCCGGTGGAGGCGGCGGCGCGCGGACGCCGGCCGGTGGGGCCCGACTTCCCGCCGGGACTGTGGCGGCCGGCGGGCCGCGAGGGTGCGGCGGCGGTGGCCGTCAACCTCCAGGACACGGTGCGGACGCTCCTCCCGGCCCTGCCGCGGAACGCCGACCGGGTGCGCGGACTGGTGGCGGAGGTGGAGCGGCCGCTCGCCCCCTGGCTCTTCGCCGCCGCCCTGCTGCTGGCGCTGGTGGATCTCGCGGCGAGCCTGCGCCTGCGGGGATTGCTTCCCGCCGGCACGGCGACGGTGGTCCTGGTGCTGGTGCTGTCGGGACCGTCCGCCGCCGGTGCCCAGCCCCTGCCGGATCCCGCGGTGCTGGCGGCCGAGACCCGCTTCGCGTGGGTGCGCACCGGCATTCCCGAGGTGGACCGCAAGAGCGAGGCGGGGCTCCGGGGCCTCTCGCTGATCCTCGCCCTGCGCACGGCGGTGGAGCCGGCCGACCCCGTCGGCGTCGATCCCGCTCGCGACGAGCTCGCCCTGTTCCCGCTGCTGTACTGGCCGGTCCCGCCGGAGCACCCGGATCTGGCGCCGGGCACCCTCGAGCGGGTGCAGCGCTATCTGGACCGGGGCGGCATGATCCTGTTCGACACGGGTGACGCCGGCCTGCTGCTTCCGGGCGAGAGCGGCGGCGGGCCGGGCGAGCGGCGCTTCCGCGAGCTGTTCGGGGAGCTCGATCTGCCGCCCCTGGAGCCGGTGCCCTCGGATCACGCGCTGACCCGCGCCTTCTATCTGCTGCGGGACTTTCCGGGCCGCTTCATCGGCCTGCCGCTGTGGGTGGACCGGCCGCGGCCGGGCGTCAACGACGGCGTCTCCTCGGTGCTGATCGGCGGCCACGACTGGGCCGGCGCCTGGGCCATCGACGAACTGGGCGAGCCCCTCTTTCCGGTGGTGCCGGGTGGCGAGCACCAGCGCGAGATGGCCCGCCGCTTCGGCGTCAATCTCGCCATGTACGCGCTCACCGGCAACTACAAGACGGACCAGGTGCACGTGCCCGCCATCCTGGAGAGGCTCGGCCAGTGACCGGCACCCGGCTGCTCTTCGATCCGCTGCTGCCCTGGCCGGTGCTGGCGGCGCTGGCGCTGGCGGCGCTGGCGGCGGTGGTCTGGGGGTTCGCCATGCGGGCGCGCGGTACCGGCTGGCGCGCCGCCTTCGCCGCCGTCCTGCTGCTGGTGCTGGCGGGACCGGAACTCTACCGCGAGCGCAGCCGCCCGCTGCCGGACCGGGTGCTGCTGGTGGTGGACGAGAGCTTCAGCCAGCGGCTCGGCGAGCGACCCGTCCGCACCGCCCGCGCCGTCGAGGCGCTGCGCGAGGCCCTCGCACGCTTCGACGATCTCGAGGTGGAGACGGTGCGGGTGCCGGGCGATGCCCGCGAGGGGACCATGCTCTTCCGCACCCTGCGCCGCCGGCTGGCGACGGCCGAGGGGGACCGTCTCGCCGCCGTGATCCTCGTCACCGACGGCCGCGTCCACGACGTGCCGGCCGATGCGCGCGGCTGGCCCGAGGGGGTGCCGCTGCACGTGCTGCTCACCGGCCGGCGCGACGAGCGCGACCGGGCGCTGGTGGTGGAGGCGGCGCCCACCTACGCGGTGGTGGGGGAGCCGCAGGAGGTGGTGCTGCGGGTGGTGGACGAGCCGCCGGCGCCGGGGACGCGGGCGCGGCTGCGGCTGGCGGTGGACGGCCGCACCGTGCTGGAGCGGACGGTGCCGGTGGGGGAGGCCGTCCGCGTACCCTTCACCCTGGAGAAGGGCGGCGCCGCCGTGCTGGAGGCGGAGGTCTCCCCCCTCGCCGGCGAGCTCACCCGCCGCAACGACCGCGTCACCCTCACCGTTCACGGCGTGCGCGACCGGCTGCGGGTGCTGCTGGTCTCCGGTCTGCCCCATCAGGGCCTCCGGGTGTGGCGCAATCTGCTCAAGGCCGATCCCAACGTGGATCTGGTCCACTTCACCATCCTGCGCCCGCCGGAGAAGATGGACGGCACGCCCATCCGCGAGCTGGCGCTCATCGCCTTCCCCACCACCGAGCTGTTCGAGGACAAGCTCGAGGAGTTCGACCTCGTCATCTTCGACCGCTACATGCGCCGCGGCCTGCTGCCGCTGATCTATCTCGACAACATCGCCCGCTACGTGGAGGCGGGCGGCGCCCTGCTGGAGGCGGCCGGACCCGAATTCGCGACGCCCCTGAGCCTCGCCCGCACGCCGCTGGCCCGCGTGCTGCCGGCCGGTCCCACCGGCGAGGTGCTGGAGGTGCCCTTCCGCCCCACCGTCACCGCGGTGGGCCGGCGCCATCCCGTCACCCGCGGTCTCGCCGCCGATCCCGCGGCCCCCGCCTGGGGGCGCTGGCTGCGGCTGGTGGACGCCGAGGTGACCCGGGGAGAGGTGGTGATGACGGGTGCCGACGGCCGGCCGCTCCTGGTGCTGGCGCGCGTGGGCGAGGGCCGGGTGGCCCAGCTCCTCTCCGATCAGGCCTGGCTGTGGGCGCGGGGGTTCGAGGGCGGCGGTCCCCAGGCCCGTCTCCTGCGTCGGCTGGTCCACTGGCTGATGAAGGAACCGGAGCTGCAGGAGGAGCGACTGGTGGCGCGGAGCCGCGGCGACCGCATCGAGATCGAGCGTCGGACCCTCGCCGCCGCTCCCGTCACCGTCCGGGTCACGAGCCCCTCGGGCCGGACGGCCGAATACCGTCTCGTTCCGGACGAGGACGGCATCGCCCGGCTGGTGGTGGAGGCGCCCGAGGAGGGTCTCTATCGCGTCGACGACGGCACCCGCGTCGCCTTCGCCGCGCCGCGCCCCATCGCCCGCCGCGAGTTGGAGGGGGTGCGCGCCACCGACGCCCTGCTGCGCCCCCTGGTGGCGGCCACCGGCGGCGCCGTGGTGCGCCTCGAGGACGGTGTGCCGCGGCTCAGGCGGGTGGGCGAGGGGCGGCCGGCCGCCGGGCGCGGCTGGATCGGCCTCCGCACCCGCGGGCAGCGGGTGGTGCTGGGCGGGGCGCGGATGCCGCTGCTGCCGCCGTGGGCGGTGCTGGCGATCCTGGCCGGCCTCGCCGTCCTCGCCTGGTGGGTGGAGGGGCGGGGCGGACGCCCGCGCGGCACCCGCTAGTCCCTCGCCTCCCGCTCCGCCGCCACCGGCACCGTCCAGCGGCCCAGCAGCCGCCGCAGCGTGCGGGCGTCGGTGACGGCGTGGGCCGCCTCGTCGGTGTTGTCGAAATAGACGAACACGTCACCCCCGGCGGTCAGCACCTCCCCGCACCAGCGGGCCCAGTCCCGCAGCCGCTCCTCGCCATAAGCGCCGCGATAACGCCGTTCGTGGCCGTGCAGGCGGACGTAGGCGAAGTCGGCCGTCACCACCCGCGGACCCGTGAGCCCGGCGAGATCGAAGGGGACGAAGGCGGCGCCGTGGGCGCGCAGGAGGGCGTAGACCTCCTCGGTGTGCCAGGAGGGATCGCGGAACTCGAAGGCGTAGCGATGGCCGACCGGCAGCATCTCCAGGAAGGCGGCGAGCCGTGCCGTCTCCGCCGGAAAGCGCGGCGGGAGCTGGAAGAGGACCGGCCCCAGCTTGGCTCCGAAACGGCGGAGACGGGCGAACATCTCCGCCAGCAGCGACTCGCAGTCCAGAAGCCGGCGGTGGTGAGTGATGGCCCGCCACGCCTTGACGGCGAAGAGGAAACCGTCGGGCGTGCGGGCCACCCATCCCTCGATCGACGGCTCCCGCGGCAGCCGGTAGAAGCTGGCGTTGACCTCGACGGTGTCGAGGAAACGCGCATAGTGGCGGATCCACTCGCCCTGGCGCAGCCCCCGCGGGTAGAAGAGCGCCCGCCAGTGGGCGTAGGCCCAGCCCGAGGTCCCCACCCGCGCCCGCGCCATGGCCGTCTCAGTGGGAGCTCAGCCAGGCGTCACGCAGGACGCTGGTCTCCATCTCCAGCTCCTCGAGACGGTTCTTGACCACGTCGCCGATGCTGACGATGCCCACGAGCCGGCCATCCGCCACCACCGGCAGATGGCGGATGCGGTGCAGGGTCATGACCTTCATGAGATGGGCGACACTGTCCTCGGGCGTGCACACGCGCACCGAGCGGGTCATCAGCTCCTCCACCCGCCGCGAGGGGTCGAGGATCTCCGCTCCCTCCTCCGCCAGCGCCAGGACGATGTCGCGTTCGGAAACGATGCCGTCCACGTGTTCGCCGTCGTCGCTCACCACCAGCGCCCCGATCCGCTCCAGGGCCAGTCGCTTGACGGCGGTGCGCACGCTCGCGTCGCTCTTGATGGTGACGACCCGGTTGCCCTTGTGGGCGAGGATGTCGGCGACCTTCATGGTCCGTGTCTCTCCCTCCGACCGGTCGTCCGGGGCGAGTTCCGACCATGCGCCCGCCGCCGGCCACCGTCAAGCGGAGGACGTCACGGTTCCGCCACCGTCACCCGCAGCCGCGCGCCCTCGCCGTGCGCCGCCCCGCGGGTCAGGCGGGCGAGACGGGCCGCCCCGCGGACGCCGGAGCTGTCGCCGTGGCGGGCGCGCCGGAGGGCGGTGCGCACCGTCGGCGAGAACACCCAGCGCGTCCACAGGCGCGGGACCGCCTCGTAGAGGTGGTCGAGGCGGGAGAGGCCGCCGCCGAGCACCACCACGTCGGGATCCAGCAGATTGACGACCGTCGCCAGTGCCCGGGCGAGGCGATGGGCGTGGCGGTCGAGGACGGTGCGGGCGGCCCCGTCGCCGGCGGCGGCACGGGCGGCGATGGTGCGGGCGTCCAGCCGTTCGCCGGTGGCGCGGGCGAAGTCGGCGGCGAGTCCCGGCCCCGACAGCCAGGTCTCGATGCAGCCGTGGAGTCCGCACCAGCAGGGCGGCCCCGGCCACTCGTCCGCCTCCGGCCAGGGCAGGGGATTGTGACCCCACTCGCCGGCGATGGCGTCGGGCCCGGCCAGCACCCGCCCCTCCACGGCGATGCCGCCGCCGACGCCGGTGCCGAGGATGACGGCGAAGACCACCGCCGCCCCGGCCCCGGCGCCGTCGGTGGCCTCGGAGAGGGCGAGGCAGTCGGCGTCGTTGGCGAGCGCCACCGGCCGGGCCAGCCGGCGGGCGAGATCGCGGCCGAAGGGACGGTCGTTGAGCCAGGTGGAATTGGCGTTCTTGATCCGGCCCGTGACGGGATCGACGGCGCCGGGATGGCCGATGCCGACGGCGAGCCGCCGGCCGGTCTCCGCCTCCGCCTCCGCCACCAGCGCGACGAGGGCCTCGAGGGTCGCCGCGTAGTCGTCCCGGGGCGTGGACCGCCGCCGGCGCCACCGCGTGCGGCCCGCCCCGTCCAGCACCACCGCCTCGATCTTGGTCCCGCCGAGATCGATGCCGAGGGTCGGTTCCTCCATGGCCCGCTCCCGCCACGACCCGCCCCGCCTCTCCGGGCGCATCGGTGCGGGCGCCGTCAACCCTTTCTTAACACTTCGCGGGCAGACTGGGGGCGCGTGTGGAGAAGGAAGGATGGCACGCTCCCGGCTTCGTCCGTGGATCCGTCTGCGGGGACTCGTCCGCGACCGGCGCGGGGCGGTGGCCCTGCTGGTGGCCCTGGCCCTGGTGCCGCTGGCCCTGGCCTCGGGGCTCGCCGTCGACGTGGGACGGAGCATGATGGTGCGGGCGGAACTGGGGCGGGCCGCCGACACCGCCGCGCTGGCGGCCGGCAGCCGGCCCGATGCGCAGGATCTGGACCGGCTGGTGCGGCGCTATCTCGCCGCCAACTTCCGCGGCCGCGACGACGTGGTGGTGGAGGAGGTGCGGGTGGAGGCCGAGGCGGACGGCGGCCGGATCGTGGTTACCACCCGGGCGCGGGTGTCCACCACCCTGCTGCGGCTGGCCCGGGTGGACTGGATCCCGGTGACCACCCGCACGGTGGTGGTGCGGGCGGCCCATCCCATGGAGGTGGCGCTGGTGCTGGACGTCACCGGCTCCATGGCCTGCTGCGGCAAGATCCGGGCCCTCAAGGACAGCGCCTCCACCCTGGTGGACATCCTCTTCGCCGGCGAGGCCAGCTCCGATCGTCTCCGCATCGGTCTCGTGCCCTTCAACGCCCGGGTCAACATCGGCGAGTCTTACCGCGACTGGCTGGTCGCCGCCGACCGTCGCGGTCCCTGGAACGGCTGCACCGAGGCCCGCTCGGCCGCCACCGCCCTCACCGACGCGCCGCCTTCGGTGGAGCGCTTCCGCAAGAGCCGGGTACGCCGCGGCGGTGGCCGACCCGGGCGGGGATGGTGGCGACCGCGGCGGGGGAGCGTGGCCCCCTGTCCCCGCTCACGGGTGCTGCCCCTCTCGGGCACGCGCGCCCGCATCCTCGCGGCGATCCGGGGACTGCCCGCCACCGGCACCACCCGCATCGACATGGGTGCGCGCTGGGGCTGGCGGCTCCTGTCCGAACGCTGGCGCGGACTGTGGCGGGAGGACGCGCGGCCGACCCCGCGCGAGGACGTCATCCGGGCGATGGTGCTGATGACCGATGGTCAGAACGTGGTGAGCCGGCGCTACGACGAGGTGCGCTCCAAGGCGGAGGCCGATCGCAATCTCCTGACCCTGTGCCGGCGCATCAAGGAGGACGGCATCGTTCTCTACACCATCACCTTCGGCGCCAGTACGGGTTCCGAGCGCCTGATGCGCGAGTGCGCCACCAGCCCCGCCCACTATTTCGCCTCGCCCACCGGCGCCGACCTGAAGCGCGCCTTCCGCACCATCGCCGGCGAACTCAGCGCGCTCCGGATCGCGGAGTGAGGGCCGTGCGGGTACCGGCCGCCGATCCCCGTCCGGACCCGGGGGCCCTGGATCGGGACGAGCGGGGCGCGAGCGCCCTCGAGTTCGCGCTGGTGCTGCCGGCGCTGGTGCTGCTGGTCCTGGGCGTCCTCGAATACGGGCTGGTGCTGTTCCTGCGGGTGTCCCTCGATCACGCCCTGGGAGAAGCGGCGCGTTTCGGCATCACCGGCCGTACCCTGCCGGGGCGGAGCCGGGAGGAGGCCGTCCGGGCGGTGCTGGAGGAACGTCTGCCGGCGCTGGTGGACGCGGATTCGCTGAGGATCGACACGCTCGTCTATCCGGATTTCGACTCCATCGGGCGGCCCGAGCCCTTCGTCGACCGCAACGGCAACGGCACCCGCGATCCGGGCGAACCCTACACCGACGTCAACGGCAACGGCCGCTGGGACGACGACATGGGCGCGCCCGGGGCGGGCGGGCCGGATGCCGTGGTGCTCTACCGGGTGCGCACCGTCTGGCGGCTGGTCACGCCGCTGGCGCCGGTGCTGGCGCCGCCCGATGGCCGGCTGGTGCTGGAATCCGCCGTCGCGGTCCGCAACGAACCCTTCCCGGGAGACGGGACGTGAAGGGCCGGTGGCGGCGCTGGTGTGCGCGGCTGCGGGCCCTGCGGCGGGCGCGCCGGGGCGCGGTGGCGGTGGAGATGGCGGTGACGGCACCGGTGCTGCTGGTGCTGCTGCTGGGCACGCTGGACGTGGGCTGGCGGCTCTTGGCCGAGTACCGGGTCCAGCGGGCGGCGGCGACCCTCGCCGATCTGGTGGCGCGTGTGCGGACTCTGGGGGAGTCCGACGTGGACAACGCCTTCGACGCCCTGCGCGGCCTCGCGTCCCCCTTCGATCTCGTCCGCGACGGTGGGGCCCTGGTCTCGGGCGTGCGCGCCGACGGGGCCGGGGTCCCGGTGGTGGCATGGCAGCGGGAGGCGGACTTCGGCCTCGATCTCCCGAGTCGCGTGGGACGGCCGGGACAGCGCGCGGACCTCGGCGACACGGCGCTGGATCCGGGCGAGGCGGTGATCGTGGCCGAGGTGTTCCTGCGTTTCCGACCGCTGGTGGGATTCCTGCCGGGCGGCGAGCGCCTGCTCTACGTCCGCTGGATCGCCGCCCCGCGCTACGGCAGTCTCGACGATCCCTCGAGCTGAGCGGTGCGGCGCCCCCGCGGACGGCAGTAGCCGGGCAGTTCGTAGTCCTCGACGATGGGGCCGGTGCGGGCCTCGACGGCGCGATAGCGCCCGCCGGAATAGCGGGGGCAGTCGCGGGCGAGGCCGGCCGCCACCACCGCCTCGCCGAGGTCGCGGCCGTCGATGCGGCAGATGGCCACCACCCGGTCGTGGGAGCGGCTGCCGTCGCCCCGGCACACGGCCGCTTTGCCCAGGGCCAGCCGCCGCATGAAGCGGGTGGCGGCGCGTCCCAGCGGATGGTCGCGTTCCGGCGCGGAGATGCCGAACAGCCGCACGGGAGTGCGGCCCACCACGATGGTGTCGCCGTCGCGCACGTGGGCCACCACGCCGGCCACCACCACCGGCGCCCGGCGCGGCGCCGCCGGGGCCGTCGCCGCGACGGCCACGGCCAGCAGCAGGGCGAGGACGGTGCGACCCTTCCACCCGGACATGGCGCTTCCTCCCGCCCCTCCCGAGCACGGAACGGGGCGCGGCGCAAGCGGGAGGTGGAAGAGGACGCCGCGGAGGACGATGCGACCCGCCGTCGCCGGCGCGATTGACCCCCGGTGCGCGGGCGACTATGTGCCCGGGCGATGCGCGGCTCCGGCCGCGCCTTTCGTGCCGGAGACGGCGGCGATCGGAGGACAGGGGTCATGGCCGTTCCCAAGAAGAAGGTCTCCAAGGCGCGCCGCGACAAGCGCCGCACCCACCATGGGCTGGTGCCGCCCACCGTGGTGGAGGATCGCGATACCGGCGAGTACCGGCGCCCCCATCACATCGACCTCAAGACCGGCATGTATCGGGGCCGCCAGGTGCTGACGGTGCGCCGCGAGGAGGACGAGGAGGAGGACGAGGAGAGCTGACCTCCCCTCCCCGTCGCGGAGGGCCGCCCGGTGTCCGAAGCGCACCGTCCGTCGCCCCCGCTGGCCCGGGCCGAAGCGATCCCGCCGGACCATCCCGTGCGGGACGTCTTCTTCTTCGGGACCCTGGCCGACCGCGAGGTGCTGGAGCGGCTGCTGGGCCATCCGGTGCCGGCGGCGCGACTGCGGCCGGCGCGGCTGCCCGGTTTCCGGGTGGTGCGGGCGCGCGGCACCCCCTATCCGGTGCTGGTGACGGATCCCGCCGCCGCCGCCCAGGGGGTGCTCCTCACCGATGCGGCGGCGGAGGACATCCGCCGCATCGATTTCTACGAGTGCGACGAGTATCGCGCCGAGCTGCGGGAGGTGGAGGCGGGCGGACGGCGGCGGCCGGCCTGGGTCTTCGTCCACCGCGAGGAGGTGCTGGATCCCGACGACGTGCCCTGGGATCCGCGGGCGTGGGCGCGGACCCACAAGGCGCGGCTGCTGGCCGAGATCGACGCCTGGCTCGAGGAATACCGGGCCGAGCGGGCGGCCCTCGAACGCCGGGAGAAGGGGGAGGCGAAGGGATGAACCTCGTCCGGCCCGGCGCGCCGCGGCTGGTGCTGGCCTCCGGCAGCGCCGCCCGCCGGCGGCTGCTGGCGGCGGCGGGGCTGGTCTTCGAGGTGGTGGTGCGGCCGGTGGACGAGGAGGCCATCCGGACCGCCATGCGCGCCCAGGGGGCGGACGCCGCCGCCACCGCCCGCCTCCTGGCCGAGAGCAAGGCTCGGGCGGTGGCCGCCGGCCTCGCCGGTGAAACCCTGGTGGTGGGGGGCGACCAGATCCTCGACTGCGAGGGGGAATGGCTTGAGAAACCGGGCGATCCCGCCGCCCTGCGCACCCAGCTCCTGCGCCTGCGCGGTCGCGCCCATCGGCTGGTCACCGCCGCCGTGCTGCTGCGCAACGGGGCGCCGGTGTGGGAGACGGTGGCGGGGGCACGGCTGGTGATGCGCCCCTTCTCCGACGCCTTCCTCGAGCGCTATCTCGCCGTGGAGGGGCCGCGGGTGCTGGGCTGCGTCGGCGGCTACCGGCTGGAAGGGCCCGGGATCCAGCTGTTCGAGACGGTGGAGGGCGATCCCTTCGCCATCCAGGGACTGCCGCTGCTGCCGCTGCTGGCGGCCCTTCGCCGCGAGGGCGTGCTCGTGGAGTGAGGACGGTGCGCATCCTCGGCCTCACCGGCTCCATCGGCACCGGCAAGAGCCATGCCGCCGACGTCTTCGACGCCTTCGGCATCCCCGTCTTCGACGCCGATGCGGCGGTCCACGCCCTCTATGCGCCGGGCGGTGCGGCGGTGGCACCGGTGGTGGCCGCCTTCGGGCGGGAGGTGCGCGATGCGGCGGGCGGCATCGACCGGCGGCGGCTGGCGGCGCGGGTGCTGGGGGATGCGGCGGCCCGCCGCCGGCTGGAGGCCATCGTCCATCCCCTGGTGCGGGCGGCCGAACACGCCTTCCTCCAGCGCTGCGCCCGCGCCGGCTGCTGGCTCGTGGTGCTGGACATCCCGCTGCTGTTCGAGACGGGTGCGGAGCGCCGCTGCGACCGGGTGGCGGTGACCAGCTGTCATCCCTTCCTGCAGGAGATCCGGGTACTGCGGCGGCCGGGGACCGATCCGACCTATCTCGCCCGCATCCGCGCCGCCCAGCTCCCCGAGGCGGACAAGCGGCGCCGCGCCGACTATGTGGTGATCACCGGCGACGGCCGCGGCGCCACCCTCGCCCGCATCCGCGAGATCGTGCGCGACATGCGACGGGTGCCGCCGCGAGCATGGCCCGTCCGCTGGCAGCGGGCCGTGCGCCTCGACGAGGGGAGGAGGGCCGGACGTGCGTGAGGTGGTGCTGGATACCGAGACCACCGGTCTCGATCCCGAACAGGGACACCGCATCGTCGAGATCGGCGCGGTGGAGCTGATCCATCACCTGCCCACCGGCCGCACCTTCCACACCTACGTCAATCCCGAGCGGGACGTGCCGGCGGACGCCGAGCGGGTGCACGGGCTCACCGCCGCGTTCCTGGCCCGCCATCCCACCTTTGCCGAGATCGTCGACGACTTCCTCGCCTTCATCGCCGACGATCCGCTGGTGATCCACAACGCCGCCTTCGATCTCGCTTTCCTCAACGCCGAGCTCGCCCGCTGCGGCCGCGACCCCATCCCCGCCTCCCGCGCCGTCGACACGGTGGCGCTCGCCCGCGAGAAGTTCCCGGGCCAGCCGGCGAACCTGGACGCCCTCTGCCGCCGCTTCGGCATCGACGCCTCGGCCCGCACCCTCCACGGCGCGCTCCTGGACAGCCAGCTCCTGGCCGAGGTCTATCTCCACCTGCTGGGCGGGCCGCAGACCATGCTGGCGCTGGAGCCCGTCCGACCGCTGGCGGCCGCCGCGGCGGGCACCGCCGCCGCCCGCCGGCCGGTCCGCCCGCCCCGGCCCCACGCGCCCACGCCCGAGGAACTGGCGGCCCACGCCCGCTTCGTGGCGGAGATCCCCGACGCGCTGTGGCGGGAGGAGGAGGACGGGACGGCCGCCAGCGATTGACAGGGCCCGGGGGCCGCGCATCCTCGCCGCGGTGGCAGGGCGGAGGGTGCCATGAGGATCGGCGTGGTGGGCTGTGCCGGGCGCATGGGGCGCACCGTGCTGGGCGAGCTGCGGGCGACGGAGGGGGTGACCGTCGCCGGCGGCATCGAGGCGCCGGGCCACCCGGCCGTCGGGCGCGATCTCGGGGAGCTGGCCGGCGGCGAGCCGCTCGGGATCCCCGTCGGCGACGACGTGGCGGCGCTGGCCCGGGCCGCCGACGTCCTGATCGAGTTCACCCTGCCGGAGCCCACCCTCGCCCATCTGCGGGCGGTGGCGGAGGTGGGCACTCCGGTGGTCGTCGGCACCACCGGCTTCGATTCCGGCCAGATGCGCGAGCTGGAGGCGCTGGCGGCGCGGGTGCCGGTGGTGTGGGCGCCCAACATGAGCCAGGGGGTCAATCTGCTGCTGGCGCTGGTGGAGACGGTGGCCCGCACCCTCGGCGCCGACTTCGACGTCGAGATCGTGGAGATGCACCACCGCCACAAGGTGGACGCCCCCTCGGGCACGGCGCTGGCGCTGGGACGGGCGGCGGCGGCCGGGCGCGGCGTCGATCTGGAGACGGTGCGGGTGGACGCGCGGGTGGGCCACACCGGGCCGCGGCCGACGGGGGCCATCGGCTTCGCGGTGCTGCGCGGCGGCGACGTGGTGGGCGAGCACACGGTGGTGTTCGCGGGCGAGGGCGAACGGCTGGAGCTGGGCCATCGCGCCACCGACCGGCGCATCTTCGCGCGGGGGGCGATCCGCGCCGCCCGCTGGCTGGTCGGCCGTCCCCCGGGTCTCTACGGCATGAGGGAGGTGCTGGGGCTGTGAAGGTGCTCAGCCCCTCCGCGTCACGCGGCGGGCGCGGAGATCCAGGTGGCGGACCACCTCCGCCAGCGGGACGCCGGCGGCGGCGAGCCGCGCCAGGGTGAAGTAGAGCACGTCCGCCGCCTCCCAGACCACGTCCTCGCGATCCTCCGCCCGCGCCAGCTCGTCCGCCTCCTCCCGCAGCTTGGCCGCGAGCAGGGCCGGGTCCGCGAACAGCCGGGCCGTGTAGGACCCCTCCGGCGCCTCCGTGCGCCGCCGCCGGAGCACCCGCTCCAGCCGCGGCAGGCCGCCCTCCTCGCCGAAACAGCTCCAGCGGCCGAGATGACAGAAGCCCGGGGCCTCCTGACGCACGGTGAAGCGGAGGGTGTCGCGGTCGCAGTCCACGTCGATCCTGAGCAGCCGCTGCACCGCGCCGGAGCTCTCGCCCTTGCGCCAGAGGGTCCCGCGCGCGCGGGACCAGTAGACGCCACGGCGCTCCTCCACCGCCGCCCGCAGGGACTCGCGGTTGCTGTAGACGAGTCCCAGCGCCACGCCGTGTTCGTCCACCACCACCGTCGGCCACAGCCCGTCGGGGCGGTCGGAGCGCAGCGGCGCGGCGATGGCGTCGGCCAGATGGAGCCTCCCGGTGTAGAGGGCCATGCCCACCTGGGCGTCGGCCCCGAGTCCGTCGAGGACGCGGATCTCCTCGGCGGTGGTGATGCCGCCGGCGATGGTCACCCGCGCCCCGTCCGCCGCCGCCACCACCGCCCGCGCCAGCTCCAGGTCGGTGCCGCCCATGTGTCCCTCGCGCTCGACGAAGGTGACGAGGAAGCCGCCCACATAGGGGCGCAGCTCGCGGATGCGGTCCAGAAGGCGGGCACCGGTGCCGCGGCGCCAGCCCTCCACCACCACCTCGCCGGCCCGCGCGTCCACCGCCGCCATCACCCGCTCGCGGGGGAGACGGCGCAGCAGCTCCGGCCGCGCGGCGGTCCCGAGGACGATCCAGCGGGCGCCGGCATCCAGCCAGCGCACCGCCGTCCCGTAGTCGCGGATGCCGCCGCCCACGCGGCAGTCGAAACGGCGCACCAGCCGCTCGATCACCGCCCGGTTGTCGCCGCGGCCGAGGGCGGCGTCGAGATCGACGACGGCGAGTTCGCCGGCCACGGCGAGGCGCTCGGCCACCGCCTCGGGATCGCCGGCCTCGAGGGCCTTCTCCCGGCCCTCCACCAGTTGGACGGTGCGGCCGTCCTGGATGTCGACGGAGGGGACGATCATGGGCGCACGTGGATCCCGTGTTCGCACAGGTACCGTTTGACGTCGGCGACGGTGTACTCGCCGTCGTGGAAGATGCTGGCCGCCAGCACCGCATCGGCGCCGGCGGCGAGCGCGGCGCGGAGGTGCTCGGGGCCGGCGGCCCCGCCCGAGGCGATCACCGGCACGCCGGCGGCTTCCGCCACCGCCCGGGTGAGTTCGAGATCGTAGCCGCGGCGGGTGCCGTCGCGGTCCCAGGAGGTGAGGAGGATCTCGCCGGCGCCCCGCGCCGCCCCCTCCCGCGCCCAGGCGACGGCATCGCGTCCGGTTCCCTCGCGGCCGCCGCCCACCAGCACCTCGAAACCGCCCCCCGGACGACGACGGGCGTCGATGGCGAGGACGCAGCACTGGCGGCCGAAACGCTCCGCGATCTCCGTCAGCAGTTCGGGGCGGCGCACGGCGGCGGTGTTGACGGACACCTTGTCGGCCCCGGCCTCCAGCAGCCGGAGGGCGTCCTCCGGCGTGCGGATGCCGCCGCCCACGGTGAGGGGGATGGCCAGCACCTCGCGCACCCGCCGCACCGTCTCGCGCTGGTGGCCGCGGCCCTCGGGCGTGGCGGAGACGTCCAGCACCACGATCTCGTCGGCCCCCTGCGCCTCGTAGAGGGCGGCCCGCTCGGCGGGATCCCCGGCATCGCGCAGCCCCTGGAAGCGCACGCCCTTGACCACCCGGCCGTGGGAGACGTCGAGACAGGGGATGACGCGCCGCGCCAGCATCAGTCCAGCTCCAGGAAGCGGGCGAGCAGGGCGGCGCCATCGGCGCCGGAGAGTTCCGGATGGAACTGGCAGCCCACGAGACGGCCCCGTTCGAGGGCGGCGACGAAGGGACCGCCGTGATCGGCGGTGGCGACGGCGCAACCCGGCGCCTCGACGGCACGGTAGGAATTGGCGAAGTAGAACCAGCCGGAGGCCAGCACGCGGGCGTCCGTGGCCGCCACCACCCGGTTCCAGCCGAACTGGGGCGTGCGCACGCCCGGCGGAAAGGCCTTCACCGCCGCCGCCAGCACGCCGAGGCCGGGGACACCGGGGCTCTCGGCGCTCTCGCGGAAGAGGAGCTGATGGCCCACGCAGATGCAGAGGGTGGGGCGGTCGGCCTCGATGCGCCGCAGCAGCGCCCGGTCGGCGCCGCTCTCCCCGAGACGCGCGCGGGCGGCGGCGAAGGTCCCGACCCCGGGCAGCATCACGTGCGAGGCCCGCTCGATGCGGGGCGGATCGTCGGAGACCACGGGCCGGGCACCGAGGCGACGGAAAGCGGCCCGCACCGAGGCGAGATTGGCAGTGCCGGTGGGGACGATCACCACCTCCCGCATCACAGCACGCCCTTGGTGCTGGGGACCGTCTCCTCGCCGGTGGCGCGCACCGCCTCCCGCAGCGCCAGCGCCAGCGCCTTGAAGGCGGCTTCGATGCGGTGATGGTCGTTGCGCCCGCGCAGAACGTCCACGTGCAGGGCCATGCGCGCGGCGGTGGCGAGGGAGTGGAAGAAGTGGGCGAAGTTCTCCGCCGCCACGCCCCCCAGACTCTCGCGGGCGAGCCCCAGCGTCACCTCCGCCCACGGCCGTCCCGAGAGGTCCACCACCACCCGCGCCAGGGCCTCGTCCAGCGGCGCATAGGCGGTCCCGAAGCGGGCGATGCCCCGCCGCTCGCCGAGCGCCCGGTCGAGGGCGGCGCCGAGGGCCAGTGCGCAGTCCTCGACGGTGTGATGATCGTCGACGGCGAGATCGCCGCGGCAGGTCAGGGTGAGATCGAGGCGACCGTGGCGGACGAGCTGGGCCAGCATGTGGTCGAGAAAGGGCAGGCCGGTCTCGATCCGCCCCTCGCCACGGCCGTCGAGCCGCAGTTCGACGCGGATGTCCGTCTCGCCGGTGACGCGGTGGAGGGAGGCCTCGCGCATGGATCCGTTCCGGGAGGGCAGGGCCGGCCGCGGCCGGGGCGCCGCGCCGCGATATAGAGCCGGGCCGGAGAAGCGTAAAGCACACGACGGACGCGGGGAGGACGCACGGCGCCCACGTTAACCGGATCTTCACTCGTCCTCGCTAACCGGTACGAACCGATCCGATGGCGGACCGGGCGGGTGCGAGCCGAGGGCGTGACGATGGGCTGCGGCTTTTCCGACGACGTCGCTCATGCTATGCGATCGGAAGGCGGCAGGTCTCCCCGGCGACGGTCGGGACGCGGCGCGGCGGGACGGGGTGGACGGCCGGTGTCAGGATTGCGCGCGAGTTGCGCGCCGGAAAATGCGTATCGCGTTATGCTTGCGTCGCCGACGGCCGCGCATTATCTGGGCTACGAACGGTGGCGCGGCGGCGTCACCGGCCGGAGGGTCCCGTGATCCAGGAGGAAACCGCGACGGTCGTCGTGGTCGACGACCGGGTCACGAACCGAAACATCCTCACCCGACTGGCGCAGTCGGTGGCCGAGGGGGTGAGGGTCCACGCCTTCGCCCGTGCCCGCGACGCGCTGACCTTCTTCGACGGGCATCCGCCGCCGGATCTCGTGATCACCGACTACAACATGCCGGAGATGGACGGGGCCACCTTCATCACCCTGCTGCGGGCGCGGCCGGGGTTCGAGGAGGTGCCCATCATCGTCGTCACCGTCTACGAGGACCGGGAATACCGCTATCGGGCGCTGGAGGCGGGGGCGACGGACTTTCTGCTGAGCCCGGTGGACCATGTGGAGTTCCGGGTGCGGGCCCGCAATCTGCTGCTGCTGCGCCGGCGCGAGAAGCGGCTGCTCGCGCGCATGCGCGAGCTGGAGGAGGCGCTGGGCGCGCGTTCGGATCGGGCACTGGCCACCCTGGACTGGCAGGCCTGTCTCGAGGCGCTGCCGGTTCCGCTCAGGGTGGTGGATGCCCAGGGTCGTTTCGTCTACGTCAATCGGGCCTACGCCGAGATGTGCGGCTCGCGGCCGGAACGCATCGTCGGCCAGACGGTGGCGCAGGTCCACGGCGAGGCCTACGCCGTCCGCGAGGCGGTGCTGGACGAGAAGGTGCTGGAAGGGGGGCGGGCCTCCTCGTCTCTGCGGCGCGAGACGCTGGAGACGGCGGAGGGCGCGCGGACGCTGCTGACGGTGCGGGCGCCGCTGGATGCGGCGGGCGGTGCGCGGCAGGTGGTGACCCTCGGCGTCGACGTCACCGCCCTCGAACACGGCCGCGGGGCCGTCCGCGCCCACGATCGGCTCACCGGCATCCCCGGACCCGAACTGCTGCGCGAACATCTGGCCCACGAACTCGCCCGCGCCCGCCGCCGCGGCTATCTGGTGGCGGTCCATCTGCTGGACCTCGACCGTTTCAAGGGAATCAACGAGGCCTTCGAGGACGCCTTCGGCGACGCCTTGCTGCAGGCGGTGGCCGAGCGTCTCGCCGCCCGTCTCGGCGAGCACGAATTCCTCGCCCGCCTCCGCAGCGACGAGTTCGTGGTGGTGCAGACCCGCATCTCGCGTCCGGACGAGGCGGCCGAGCTGTGCCACCGGCTGGAGGCGGCTTTCGCCGAACCCTTCCGCCTCTCCGGTCGCGAGATCCACACCAGCGCCAGCATCGGCGTCACCCTCTATCCCGGCGACGGCCGCACCGTCGACGCCCTCCTCAAGAACGCCGAAGTGGCCATGTATCGGGCCAAGCACGCGGGTCGCGACACCTACCGCTTCTTCTCCCAGGAGATGAACCTGGAGGCGCGGCGCGCGGTGGCGTTGGAGCGCGAACTGCGGCAGGCGCTGGCGGCCGATCAGTTCCTCGTCCACTATCAGCCCCAGGCCGACCTCGACACCGGGGAGGTGGTGGGGGTGGAGGCGCTGGTGCGCTGGAACCACCCCCAGCGCGGCATCGTCGGCCCCGGCGAGTTCATCGCCATGGCCGAGGACATCGGCCTCATCGCCCCCCTCACCGCCTGGGTGCTGGAGACCGCCTGTCGCCAGCAGGTGCGCTGGCTGGAAATGGGATTCGGCGGCCGCCTCTCGGTCAACTTCTCGGCCGTCCAGTTCCGCGATCGCGGTATCGAACGGCTGGTCCACCAGACCCTCGCCCGCACCGGCCTGCCGCCGCAGGCGCTGGAGATCGAGATCGTCGAGCACGCGGTCATCGAGCACAGCCGCTCGGCCCTGCAGGCGCTGGAGGCGCTGGCCCGGCTCGGCGTCCGCATCGCCCTCGACGATTTCGGCACCGGCTATTCCTCCCTCGCCTATCTGCGACGTCTGCCGGTGCACCGTCTCAAGATCGACCGGAGCTTCGTCTGCGATCTCGCCGAGGCGCGGGGAGACCGCAAGATCGTCGAAGCCATCGTCGGCCTCGCCCGCAGCCTCGGTCTCGAACTGGTGGCCGAGGGCGTGGAGACGGAGGCCCAGCGTGACATCCTCGCCGAGATGGGATGCCGCTGCATCCAGGGCCATCTCGTGGCCCCGCCGTTGCCGGCGGAGGAGTTCGAGGCGCGCTTCGTCCGCCGCCCGGTCCGTGCCCTCGCCTGCGACTGAGGGAGGAGAGGGGCCGTGCCGGAGGTCGGAGTCCCGCGCGATCCGCGCCACCGGCGCCTGGTGGCCCGATTGCACGGCGTCCTCGAGCGGCTGGCCGGGCGGGAGGACAGCGAGCACGAACAGGCGCTGATCCGCATCGTCGTCATCTGCGGCATGTTCGCCTTCATGCTGTGGGCGCCCTGGCCGGAGGCGCAGCGGGCCCGCATCGTCTGGGCGAGCGCCACCGTCTTCGGCATCGCCTTCCTCCTGTCGGCGGGACTCTTCCTCCACATCCTCCACGACCCGAGGCCCAATCCGCCGCGGCGGGTGGCGGGCATCGTGCTGGACGTGGTGGGACTCAACACCGCCATGTATCTGGGCGGGACCCTCACCACGCCCTTCTACCCGCTGCTGCTGTGGATCATCTTCGGTCACGGCTTCCGTTACGGCCGCCACTATCTCTATCTGGCGTCCCTGCTCTCGCTGGCGGGCTTCCTGCTGGTGGTGGCCGAGAGCGAGGACTGGCGCCACTATCCGGTGCTCTCGGCCTCGCTGGTGCTGGCGCTGGTGGTGCTGCCCGCCTATGTGTCGGTCCTGCTGGCCAAGCTGGAGGACGCGCTGGAGCGGGCGAAGGCGGCGAGCCGGGCCAAGAGCCGCTTCCTCGCCACCATGAGCCACGAGTTCCGCACGCCCCTCAACGCCATCGTCGGCTCGGCCGAGCTCCTCGACCGCACCCGCCTCGACCGCGACCAGCGCGATCTCGTGGCGACGGTCCGCACCGCCGCCGACAGTCTGCTGTCGCTGGTCAATTCGGTCCTGGATCTGACCCGCATCGAATCGGGCCGGATGGACCTCGAGCGTGCGCCCTTCGATCTCGACCGCGAGCTGGTGGCCCTGCGCACCATGCTCTCCCCCACCGCCGCCGGCAAGGGCCTGTGGCTGCGCCTCACCCTCGATCCCACCCTGCCGCCGCGACTGGTGGGCAGTCGCCGTGCCCTCCATCAGGTGCTGGTCAACCTCGTCGCCAACGGCATCAAGTTCACCGAACGGGGCGGGGTGACGGTGCGGGTGATGCGACGCGGCGGCAGGCTGCGGTTCGAGGTGGCGGACACCGGCATCGGCATCCCGGAGGAGGCGCAGGGCCGCATCTTCGAACGCTTCGCCCAGGCCGACGAGCGTACCCGCGAGCGGTTCGGCGGCTCCGGCCTCGGCCTCGCCATCTGCCGCGAGCTGGTGGGGCTGATGGGCGGTCGTATCGGCGTCCACAGCCGGCCCGGCGAGGGGAGCACCTTCTGGTTCGAACTGCCCCTGGAGGCGGCGGCCGGTGAGATGGCCGAGTCCCTCTCCGGCACGGTGGCGATCCTCGGGGATCCCGTCCGTGGTCTCGCCTGGGTGGAGCGCCTCGCCGGCTTCGGCCTCGAGGGGCGGGTGAGCGTGGACGTGGGCGGCGTGCTGGAGACGGTGCGCCGGGCGCGGGGGCGGGTGGCGGTGCTGGTGGTGCCGGCCGAGCCACCGGTGGACGTGGCGGCGCTGCGGGAGGCGCTGGACCGGCTGGCCCTGCCCGAGCCCCTCGACATCGTCGCCCTGGCGCCGGCGGTGGAGGGGGATGAGCCGGTGCTGGGCGTGGCGGCGGAGGCGGACGAAGCGGCGCTGCGGCGTCTGTTGCGGGCGGCGCTGGTGGCGGTGGAGACCGGCGAGCCGCGGCCGGTCCGCGCCGACGCCGCGGGCTGCCGCATCCTCCTCGCCGAGGACAATCCGGTGAACCAGAAGGTGGTGGGAAGGCTGCTGGAGCACGCCGGTCACGAGGTGGTGACGGTGGGCGACGGCCACGGCGTGCTCGAGGCGCTGGAACGCGAGCGCTTCGATCTGGTGCTCATGGACATCAACATGCCGGAGCTGTCCGGGCCGGAGACCGTCAAGATGCTGCGCTTCATGTACGATCCGGCCGATCTGCCGCCGCTCGTGGCCCTCAGTGCCGATGCCACCGCCGAGACCCGCGAGCGCTGCCTCGCCCTGGGCTTCGCCCGCTATCTCACCAAGCCCGTCGACGTGGAGTGGCTGCTGCAGACGGTGGACGAGCTGGTGCCGCCGGAACGCCGCCGCGGGCGACCACCCCCCGTCGCCGGCAGCGACGGACGCGGAGCGGCGGAGCCGGAGAACCCGGCCGCGGTGGTGATCCCCCATCCCCGCAGCCGCGACGAGCCGCGGGTGCTGGACGAGACCAGGCTCCGAGCCCTCGCCGCCTTGGACCGGGGCGACGGCTTCCTGCGGGAGACGGTGGAGGCCTTCCTCGAGGACGGGGAACTGCTGGTGGAGGCCATGCGGGCGGCGGCCGAGGCGGGCGACGTGCGGGCCTATCGCGACCGCGCCCACGCCCTCCGCTCCAGCGCCGCCCACATCGGCGCCGAGGCCCTCTTCCGCCGCTGTCTCGAATGGCGCGGCCTCGACGACCATGCCCTCGCCCTGCGCATGCGTCACGAGGTGGAGGGCGTGGCCGAGGCCTTCGCCCGCGCCCGCGAGGCGCTGCTCGTCCATCTCGCGGAACGCGATCCCCGCGGCCGGCCGCGCGCCGCCCGCGGCACCGGCCCCTAGAGGCTACAGGCGCGCCGAATCGATCCAGATGGTGACCGGGCCGTCGTTGACGAGATGCACCCTCATGCGGGCGCCGAAGATGCCGGTGGCCACCGGGACCTCGTAGGCCCGCACCGCCTCCACGAAGGCGTCGAACAGCTCGCGGGCGAGCTCGGGGGGCGCCGCCGCGGTGAAACTGGGACGGTTGCCGCGGCGGACGTCGGCGGCGAGGGTGAACTGGCTCACCACCAGGAGCCCGCCGCCCACATCCCGCACCGCCCGGTTCATCCTGCCGCTCGCGTCCTCGAAGATGCGGAGGTTCACCACCTTGCGCGCGGTCTTGGCCACGTCCGCCGGCCCGTCCACCAGCTCCGCGCAGACGAGGACCAGCAGGCCCGTCCCGATGGCGTCGACGCGACGACCGTCCACCTCCACCGCCGCCTCGGCGACGCGTTGTACGAGCACCTTCATCCACCGCCCTCCGGGGTCGTCCGCGGCCCGCGAGTCTAGCGGAGGGCGGCGGGAAAGGCACGGGCGCGGCCGCGCCCCGGGCCGTCGGAGCGCGCCGCGGCTCATCGGGCGGACGATGTGTTCGGCCTGCCGGATGGCGAGGCGACGATGGTGAAGGTCGGGTTCTCGGCGGCGCCGGTGGTGAACTGGCTGCCGTCCGAGACGAACGGATTGGGCACCTCGTGGGCACGACCGAAGCGGTCCACCACCCCGTCCTCGGGGCGCGCGCTCATGCGGCAGGTGCCGAGCTTGTGGATGGAGGGATCGGGCGGCACCTCATGGACCTCCACCGCGCCCGCCGCCTCGTAGAGGGCGCGTGCCTGCCGGTAGGCGTGCTCGCGCATGGCGATGTCATTGGGATGGTCGTCGTAGTGGACCACCGGGATGGGCACGCCGAACCGGTCTTTGTCCTCCTCGTGGAGGGTGACGCGGTTGCTCCTGGGGCATGTCCTCGCCCACGATCCACGGCCCCGCCATGTAGGGGGGCATCTCGAGCTCGCGGGCGTACGCCCGCCCCCACGCCCCGGGATCCAGGAAGGCGGCGAGGAAGGGGATGCCCAGCAAGATGGTCTCCAGCTCGCAGCCGCCGACGAACCCGCGCCGGGGATCGTGGCGGGACTCGTCGGTGACGATGCCGGCCATGGTGGTGCCGCGACACATGCGCACCGGCCGGGGGAAGACGGCGTGGACGGACCCCGTGGTGTGGCGCATGTGGTCGCGTCCCACCTGGCCGGAACCGTTGGCGAGCCCGTCCGGGAACAGACCGGATGCGGAGTGGAGGAGCAGGCGCGGCGTCTCGATGGCATTGCAGGCCACACACACCGCCCGCACGCGCTGGAAGTGCTGGCGTCCCTCGTCGTCGGCGTGGACGACGCCGGTGACCCGACCGCGGTGGTCGTGTCCGATGCGGAGCGCTTGTACCTTCGGTGCGCAGGTCCAGCCGGCCGGTGGCCTCGGCCGCCGGGATCTCGGTGTGGAGGGTCGAGCATTTGGCGCCGATCTTGCAGCCCTGGAAGCAGAAGCCGATCTGCTGGCAGGCCGGCCGGCCGCCGTGCGGGCGGCTGTTGATGCTCATGCGCCCGGTATGGACGACGCGGTGGCCGGGACGCCCGGCGCCGTGATAATAGAAGATAGAGGACCTTGAAGTCGTTGTTGCCGGGCAGGCCGGGCCGGTCCTCGGCACGGCTGCTCCCCATCTCGCGCTCGGCCCGGGCGTGGTAGGGCTCCGGCTCCTCGTAGGTGAGGGGCCAGTCGAGGAGACAGGCGCCCTCGATCTCGCCGTAGACGCCGCGGGAGCGGAACGCGTGCGGCTGGATGCGCGGACTGGCACCGGCCCAGTGCACGGTGGTCCCGCCCACCGTCTTGCGGATCCATGCCGGCAGGTTGGGAAAGTCACGGGCGATGCGCCAGCTGCCGGTGGCGATGCGCTTGTCCGGTCACGACAGCTTGAAGAACATCTCCCACTCGTCGTTGACGAAGTCGTCCGGCGTATGGCGCTTGCCCGCCTCCAGCAGGACCACCTCGACGCCCTTCCGGCAGAGTTCGTTGGCCAGGGTGCCACCGCCGGCACCGCTGCCGACGATCACCACCACGCTGTCGTCGTCGAGCGCGAAGCGCGCCGTGGCCGAGCCTCCCCCGGGATCTCGCGGACCCCGGACGGGACGGTCGTCAGCGATAGCGGCCGTGGCGCTGGAGGACCTCGATCTTGTAGCCGTCCGGATCCTGCACGAAGAAGAACCGCGCCATCAGCGCGCCCTCGCGGTGGAATTCCTTGATGGGTGCGGGCGCGAAGCCGAGCTCGGCGAGCCTGCGGTGTTCGGCGTCGAGATCGTCCACCACGAAGGCCACATGGCCGTATCCGTCACCGTGGGTGTAGGGTTCGCGGCGTTCCTTGTTGAGGGTGAGCTCGATCTCGAAGTCGGACTCGGGCCCGCGGAGATAGACCAGCACGAAGTCGTCGAAGTCGAACCGGTCGGCCACCTCCAGCCCGAACGCGCGCCGGTAGAAATCGATCGAGCGATCGAGATCCAGCACCCGGATCATCATGTGGATGGGCTTCGCCACCTCCGCCTCCCCCGTCGATCCTCGATACCGATGGCGGGACGCTATCCGCGGCCGGCGACGGCGTCAAGCCGGTGCCACCGGCCGCGCGCGGCGTTCTCATTCGGGCAGCCGGTCCTCTTCGCCGGGATAGCCGAAGATGCGGGGATCGCGCCAGACGAAGAGGGAGTCGGACATGGGCGGGTCGCGTTCCACCGCGTCCAGCAGCACCACGGTGGTGAGGCCCTGGGCGTCCACCACCTCCCAGCGCACCAGCCGGAAGGGCTCGCGCCGGAACCAGAGGGTGATGGCCCCGCGCCCCGGCGTCTCGGCATCCTCCAGCGTCACCGCGACCTCGCCGCCCCGTTCGCGGACCGCCGCCACCCGCACCCGTCCGGCCAGCCGCACCCGCTCCTCCAGCAGGAAGGCGAGGGGGGTCTCGGCGAGGGGCAGGGTGTTCACTTGGCGGGTGGCGCCGTCGTAGATCACCAGCCGCCAGTCGGTGGCGACGATCAGCACCCGCGAGGGGGGATCGTATTCGATGCGCATCCGCCCCGGCCGTGCCAGCCACAGGGTGCCGGTGCTCACGCTTCCGTCGGGGGCGATCTGGGTGAAGCGAGCGCGCAGCCGCCTGGCCCCGTCCAGCCACGCCTCCACCCGCGGCAGCCAGGCGGCGGCGACGGGCGCCGGTTCCGGGCGCGGGGGCGCGGGCGCGGCCGGGGCGGATCCGACGGCCGCGAGGAGGCCGGCCGCGGCCGGGAGGAGCGAGAGCAGCGCGCGTCTCCACATGGCGCCTCACATATGGTCGCCCGCCGCCGCCGCGTCATCGCCGCCGAGCAGGATCCGCCGTCGGCCCACGTGGTCGGGTGCGCTCACGATGCCCTCCGCCTCCATGCGCTCGATGAGGCGGGCGGCGTTGTTGTAGCCGATGGACAGTTTGCGCTGGAGATAGCTGGTGGAGGCCTTGCGGTCCTGCAGCACGATGCGGACGGCGCGGGCGTAGAGGTCGTCGCGGCCGTCGCCGCCCGCTGCGTCGACTCCGGGAAGACGCTCCTCCTCGCCGGCATCGCCGGCGGTGACCTCCTCCAGATAGTCCGGCTCGCCCTGCGCCTTCAGATGGTCCACCACCCGCTCCACCTCCTCGTCGGTGACCAGCGGGCCGTGGATGCGCACCGGCCGCTGGGCGCCGGTGGCGAAGAAGAGCATGTCGCCCTGGCCCAGCAGCTGTTCGGCGCCGGGTTCACCGAGGATGGTGCGGCTGTCGATCTTGGAGCTCACCCGGAAGCTGATGCGGCTCGGCAGATTGGCCTTGATGACGCCGGTGATCACGTCCACCGAGGGCCGCTGGGTGGCCACCACCAGATGGATGCCGGCGGCCCGCGCCTTCTGGGACAGACGCTGGATGGCCGCCTCCACCTCCTTGCCGGCGGTGAGCATGAGATCGGCCATCTCGTCCACCACCACCACGATCAGCGGCAGCGGCTCCATGGGGATGGGCTGCTCCTCCACCACCGGCGCGCCGGTGGCCGGATCGAAACCGGTGCGCACCCGACGGGTGAGGCGCTCGCCGCGGGCGCGGGCCTGCTCGATGCGGCGGTTGAAGGCGAAGATGTCGCGCACGCCCAGGTGCGACATGAGCCGGTAGCGCTCGTCCATCTGCCGCACCAGCCATTTGAGGGCCACCACCGCCTTCGCCGGCTCCGTCACCACCGGCGCCAGCAGATGGGGGATGTCCTCGTAGACCGACAGTTCGATCACCTTGGGATCGATCAGGATCATCCGGCAGCTCGTGGGCGTGTGGCGATAGAGCAGCGAGAGGATCATGGCGTTGATGGCCACCGACTTGCCGGAGCCGGTGGTGCCGGCGATGAGCAGATGGGGCATGCGCGAGAGATCCGCCACCACCGGCTCGCCGGCGATGTCCTTGCCCAGCGCCAGCGGCAGCGGCGCCCGGCTCTCGCGCCAGGCGGCGCTCTCCAGCAGCTCGCGCAGCGCCACCACCTGACGGCGGGGGTTGGGGACCTCGATGCCGATCACCGTGCGGCCGGGGACGGTGGCGATGCGCACCGAGGTGGCGGAGAGGGAGCGGGCGATGTCGTCGGCGAGGGAGATCACCCGCTGGGCGCGGGTACCCGGCGCCGGTTCCAGCTCGAAGCGGGTCACCACCGGTCCCGGCCGGGCGTCGACGATGGCCCCGCGCACGCCGAAATCGCCCAGCACCTGTTCGAGGCGCGCCGCCGTCTCGTCGAGGGTGCGGGGATCCACCTCGGCGACGGTCCGCGGCGGCGGCCTCAGGAGCCCGGTGGCCGGCAGGCGGAAGGCCGTACCGTCTCCGTCGCCGGCGCGGGGATCGGGTACGGACGCCGGCTCCGCCGCCGGGGCGGGGGCGCACTTGGGGCTGCGGTGACGGCGCCGACGCGGGGGCGCGTCCGCCGGCCCGTCCCGGGCTCCGAGCGCCGCCGTCGCGGCCTCCGTCGCCTCCGGAGCCGGATCCGCCGTCGCCGGCGCCGGCGGTGGCGGTGACCGCCGCGGCCGACGGCCCACGCCGGGTGTGGCCACGTCCACATCCCGCGGATGGATCAGCCGGGCGAGGCACGCCAGCAGCCGCCGCGAGCGGGGTTCGGCCCCGGGCGGCGTCCCGGTGGCGGCGGGACGGCGGCCCGGTGGGCGCAGGCGGTGGAGGCCGGCACGGCCGGCGCGCACGGTGGCGAGGGCCACCCGTCCGGCCCCGCGTCCCGCCCGCCGCGAGGCGGCGGCGAGGCGCCCCAGTGCCCACAACGCCTCGCCCAGCCGCGGTCCGAGGGCCAGCACCGCCAGCACCAGCGCCGCGGGAAAGGCGAGGGAGAGATAGAGATCCTGGCCGAGGGCGGGGACGAGGCGGGTGTAGAGCAGGTCGCCCACGAGGCCGCCGAGGCCCACCCGATAGGGCCAGCCGGCGCCGGTGGGGAGGGCGGCGAGGGCGGCGGCGAGGACGACGAGGCCGGTGGGCAGGGCGGCCAGGGGGATGGCGGGATGGCGCCAGGGCGTCCCGAAGAGCAGCCGCGCCCCCCAGGCCAAAAGCGCCGCCGGCAGCAGCGCGCCGGCGAGGCCGGTGAGCTGGAGGGCGAGATCGGCGAAGACGGCGCCGGCATAACCGGCGGGATTGGCCACGGGGCCGCGGCCGGTGGCGTTCCAGGAGGGATCGCCGGCCTCGAAGCCGACGAGGGCCACCAGCATGAAGCCCCCCACGGCCAGCAGCACCGCCCCCAGGGCACGGCGGGCCAGCGTCGTCAGCGCCCGTGCCAGCAGCGGGCGGATCTCGGGGGAGATGAGGGAGCTCGCCATGGTCCGCTTCCGTCTCCTGCCATCTGGCGACGGTGTCCGGGACCGTGCGGGCCCGGTCCCTCCCTTCACCCCAGCACCGCGACGAGACGGCGGAGCGCCTCGGCGGTCGTCGCCTCGTCGTGGACCAGCGCCACCCTTACGTAGCGACGGCCGGGCGCCGCCGCCGTCGGCCCGACGCTCAGATAGCCTCCGGGGAGAACGCGCACGCCCGCCCTTCGCCATAGCTCCACCGCCGCCCGTTCACCGTCGTCCACCTCGAGCCACAGGAAGAAGCCGCCCGCCGGCCGCCGGAAGCCGTAGCGGCCGGCGAGGATCTCCCCGGCCAGGTCGAACTTGCGCAGATAGCGCGCCCGGTTCTCCGCCACATGCGCCTCGTCCCGCCACAGCCGCGCCGCCGCCGCCGCCAGCGGCAGCGGCACCACCGGCGCCCCGTAGGCGCGGAGGTGGAGGAAACGGGCGACGAGGGCGGGATCGCCGGCGACGAAGCCGGCGCGCAGACCCGGGGCGCTGGAACGCTTGGAGAGGGAGTGGAACACCAGCAGGTGGGCGAAGTCGCCGAAGCGGGCGAAGGCCACCTCGAGACCGCCCGGCGGCGGCACGCCGTCGTGGATCTCGGCGTAACACTCGTCCAGCACCAGCAGGAAGTCGAAGCGGCGGGCGAGCTCCAGCGCCCGCGCCAGATAGCCGGCGTCGGCCACCGCCCCCTGCGGATTGGAGGGAGAACAGAGGTAGAAGATGGCCGTGCGGGCCAGGGTGTCCTCGTCGAGGGCATCGAGATCCGGCAGGAATCCGTGTTCCCGGGTGGCCGCGAGGGGGCGGGGTTCGAGCCCCCAGGCCACCGCGGCACCGTAGTACACACCGTAGAGCGGATCCGGCATCAGCGCCAGCCTGCGCGGCGAATCCGGGGCCGGCGCCACGAGGCCGGCCACGGTGAACAGCCCCTCCTTGGTCCCCGCCAGCGCCAGCACGTGGCGATCCGGATCCACCGCGTCCGCCGGCAGGCGATAGCGCCGCACCAGCCACTCGGCGCAGGCGCGGCGATAGTCGGGCGAGCCCGCCGGTGGCGGATAGCGATTCCAGAGATGGGCGTGCTCGGCGACGGTCCGGGCCAGCAACGGCGGCGGCGGATGGCGCGGCTCGCCGAGGGCGAGGTCGATGGGCGTGAGGTCGGCCGGCGGGGCGATGCCGTCCAGGAGGGCGGCGAGGCGCCGGAAGGGGAAGGCGGCGAGGCGGTCGAGGAAGGAGGCGTGGGCGATCATGGGCGTCCGCTCTCATCGCTCGGGATCTTAACATCCCGTTCCAAGTGCTTTCAACATCGTCGCAAACGTGAAGGTGCCCTGCCCGGGGCGGTGCGGTCGTCGCGGGGATGGCACCGGGGACGGGGGCGGGGAAGTCCCGGCGGGTGCGACGCTTCGCCCGGCCGCGCGCGGCCCCCTTGGCACGGCGGATCGAGGCCTGTATTTATGGGGCCGCGCGGTTCCCGGCGGTCTGGGACCGGGGGCCGGTCGGCAGTGCCGAGTGCGCGGGCCGCGTGCCTGCGGAATGGAGCCTTCGCGCTTCGTCTTCCCAGACGTTCAGCCTCCCTGATCCACTTGGCCGGGTCGCGCGACCCGGTCTTTTTTTGCCGGCCATCAATCCACCCGCCGCACCCGCACGTAGCGGCCGGGTGCCGGATCCAGCGGGGGCAGCGGTCCCCGGTCGGGATCGCGGGCGGGGACCCGCGGTCCGGCATGGCGGGCGAGCCAGCGGTACCAGTCCGGCCACCAGGAGCCGGGACGGTGCACGGCACCGGCCAGATAGCGATCCGGATCGGCGAGACGCCGCCGTCCCACCCGGTAGCCGTATTTGCCGGCGGACGGCGGGTTGACGACGCCGGCGATGTGGCCGGATTCGCCCACCACGAAGCGGACGGGACCGCCGAAGCGGCGGGCGCCGCGGTAGACGCCGCGCCAGGGGGCGATGTGGTCGTCCCGGGTGGCGAGGACGTAGCAGGGGATCCGGACGCGGCCGAGATCGAGGGACTCGCCCAGGAGGACGAGGCCGCCCGGTTCGACGAGACGGTTCTCGAGGTAGAATCTGCGCAGATAGAAACTCTGCATCATGAAGGGCATGTGGGTCGAATCGTCGTTCCAGTACAGGATGTCGAATGCCGGCGGATCGTTGCCGATGAGGTAGTTCTCGATCACGAAGTTCCAGATCAGGTCCACGTCCCTCAGCAGGGCGAATACCGTCTGCATGTAGACGGCATCGAGATAGCCGGTGTCGGCCATGTGGCGTTCCAGCCGGGCGAGCTGGTCCTCGTCGATGAACACGCCGAGATCGCCCGGCTCCGAGAAGTCGGTCAGCGCCGTGAGGAGGGTGGCGGCACGGACCCGCCGCTCGCCGCGGGCGGCGAGCCAGGCGAGGAGGCAGGCGGTGAGGGTGCCACCGATGCAGTAGCCGAGCACGAGGCTCTCCGCCTCGCCCGTCTGGGTGCGAACGGCGTCGAGGGCGGCGAGAGGGCCCTCCCGGAGATAGTCCTCGAAGGTGACGTCGCGGAAGGAGGCGTCGGGATTGGCCCAGGAGATCAGGAAGACGGTGAGCCCGCGATCCACCGCCCAGCGCACGAAACTGTTGTGCGGCCGCAGGTCGAGGACGTAGTACTTGTTGATCCACGGCGGCACGATCAGGAGCGGCCGCCGGTGCACCTCGGCCGTCGTGGGGGCGTACTGGATCAGCTCCATCAGCCGGTTGCGGAAGACCACCCGGCCCGGCGTGGTGGCGAGGTTCTCGCCGAGGCGGAAGGCGTCGGGGCGGGTGGTGCGGATGCGCAGGCGTCCGCGGCCTCGCTCCAGATCCTCCAGCAGGTGGACCAGTCCCCGCAGCAGCGAGCGGCCGCCGGTCTCGGCGGCACGACGCAGCACCCGGGGATTGGTGGCGGGGAAGTTGGCCGGCGCGATGGCGTGGAGATGGAGCCGCAGATAGAAGTCCAGCTTGCGACGGTCGCGGACAGGGAGAGCGTCGCGGATGCCGCCGTAGAGCTCGCGCAGCCGGCGCAGGGTGGCGCCGTAGGCCTGGCGCAGGGCGTCGAAGCGCGGATCCTCCGCCCAGGCCGGATCCAGGAAGCGGCGGTCGCCGGGATCCGGCAGCGCCACCGGCGCCGCCGCCCGGCCGGCGGCACGGGCGGCGACGGTCTCGAGGATCGCCGCGAGATCGGCGATCCAGGCCCGCTGGACGGCGAGGAGCCGGTCGGGCCGGCGCAGCAGCTCGGTATGGGCGAGGGCGAAGACGCGGGCGATGTCGAGGGGATCGGGGATGCGCAGCGGATCCCCGGCGGGCGGCATGTGCCGGGTCCGGGCCAGCAGGCGGGTGGCCCGCGCCGCCAGTGCCGCCAGCTCCTCCGCCGGGATCGTCGCCGTCGCGCTCACCGTCCCGCTCCCGTCGGGACCCTGCCCCGAGATGGTCCGCGGGCGGGCGCCGGGCAGACGGCCTGCGACACGACACCGCCCTCAGCCGCCGCCCCCGCGGAGCTTCTCGAGATAGCGGCGGAGCGCGCGGGTGGTCTCGTCCTCCTCCTCCTCGGCGGCGGTCTCGGTGGCCGCGGGCCGTGGCGCCAGGGTGGCGACATAGGCGGCGATGTCCTCGAGATCGGCGGCGGTGACCTCGAGGCGCTGGGCGATGTGGGGCAGGCGGTCGGTGACGCTGAGGATGCGTTCCTCGTAGAAATCGAGCTTCTTCGCCATCCACATGAAGGAGGGCGTGGAGCCGATGCTGTTGTAGGGATCGGCCGGATCCCAGGCATGGCAGCGCCCACACAGGCGCTCGGCCAGCACCCGCCCGCGATCGGCGTCGCCTTCCACCGCCTCCGCCGGCGCCACCGCGAGCCATCCGCCCAGCAGCAGCGCCACCGCCACCGGCCGTCCCCGCATGGCTCGCTCTCCTCCCCGATGGCCCACGTGCGAGAGCATAACACGGAACCGGCCCCGGCCCCAGCCCCGCCCGCCCGCGGCCATCGCCCCCTTGCCGGAACGGCGCGGTCCGCCTACATGTGCGGCGCGAGCGCGCCCGTAGCTCAATCGGATAGAGCATCTGACTACGGATCAGAAGGTTGGGGGTTCGAGTCCTCCCGGGCGCGCCAGACGATTTCCGCACCTGCGTCGCTCCCACGTCACCGATCGCCGCCCCCGCGGGAAGGCCGCCCTCCCTGGAGGAGGCGCGCGTGCCGGGGGTGCCGGCGGGCGGGTCTCCCGGCCGGAACGGTGCTCCACCACCATCTCTCCCCACGGCCGTCGCCCGGCACGGTCCCTCCCGTGGGGACGTGCGTGGCGGGCCGGTGCCGTCGGTGCCGGGGCCCCGCATCCGCCGTGGCTGGCTCCGGGCCCTCGTCCGCTCGCGCACGCCGCGACCGCCGTCGGCGGGCGCCGGGATCCGTCCGCTCGGCATACCCGGGGATCGTCGATCTCGCGCGCGAATTGACATGTCGGATTCGATCGGGAATGTGCGACGATATCCTCGTTCCGCTGGGTCGGAGCCCGCGCGGGCGGTGCGGGAGGGGTGACATGACGGCGACGAGAGCGTGCGGCAGGTGGGGCGCCTTCGGGATGAGCGCATGGATTCGGGGCGCCCTGATCTCGTGGATGCTGCTGGCGCCGCCCGTCGCGGCCCAGCCGATCCTCGCCCTCCCCGGGAACGAGCGACTGACACCGATCGAACAGGCGCGCCACGTCCTGCGGGTGCTCAGGGGACTCGTCGCCCACGACCGGCTCACGAAGGTCTACAGTTCGAACATCCGCCTCGACCCCCGGAAGAAGATCATGGTCGTCGCCGACACGGTGATGCGGGCGGAAATCGATCGCCTGCTGTCGGTGGTCTCGTCCGATCCGGAGCCGCCATGGCAGGCCGCCATGAAGGCCGAGGCGCGGGCGCGCCGGCTGGTCTTCCGGAACGGTGAAATCTCGCTGGCGGATTTCTGGATGGTCGTCCTCCGCAGGATGGCCAACGGCTACCGCCTGATCTATCGACACGAGATCTGGACACCGGCGGACGAGGCCCGCTTCTGGGAGCTGGACGCGAAGAAGGATCGGGACGTCCTCACGCCGTCGGAGAAACGGGAATACGACCGCCTCTGGCGCAAGTACCGCGAGGATTTCCGCCTGCGGAGACAGCTGTTCCTGCTGGGATTGCCGGTCACCGGTCCCGTCGCCTACCGGCTCCTGCCGACCCCGCCGGAGTTCTTCGAACCCTGGACCATCGACCGGAGCCTGGAATGGGCGTATCTGCGCGAGAAGGCCCGGCGCGGGCACATCACCGGCGAGGAGGCGCTGCGCCTGCGCTTTCTGGAGGAACACGCCCGCTTTCAGGCCGAACGGCGCAAGCGCGAGGCCGCTCGTGAGAAGGCGGCGCGGGAGCGGGCGCGACGGGCGCTGGAGGCCTTCCTGGAACTGCGGGGCAAGAAGGCCCGAGTCGGCCTCACCGCCGAGGAGGCGCGTCGCTACCGGCGCCTCGAGGCCTATCTCACCGGTCCGGACGTCCCGCAAGACTATCGTCTGCCCCGCGGAGCCGGGGATCCCCGACGGATGATCCCGGTGCCCTACGCGCGCGAACGGGACGACGAGGGCTCGCGGGAGAGTTTCGGCGAGGAGACCCTCTGAACCGAGCCTCCGACGGAGACGCGGGACCGCCGGTGGCTCCCGGAGACGGTGGCACCTTCCGGGAGACGGCGAGCGGCGGGACCGCACCGGGGGCGCCGCCCGATTGACGACCCGGGTGGGCCGTGGTCCACCTGCCGTCGGCTTCCGCGGTGGGATGCGGCGCGTGCGCATCGAGGTCCGGGACGTCTCCAAGGCCTTCGGCGGCGTGCAGGCCGTCCGCCACTGCACGCTCACCGTCGAACCCGGTACCGTCACCGGCCTCATCGGTCCCAACGGGGCCGGCAAGTCCACCCTCTTCGACATCGTGGCCGGCTTCACGCGCCCCGACGCCGGCCGGGTGCTCCTGGACGGACGTGACGTCACCGATCTGCCGCCCCATCGGCGCTTCCACCTGGGGCTGGTGCGCACCTTCCAGATCCCCCGGGTCTTCGCCCGCATGACGGTGGAGGAGAACCTGCGCCTGGTGCCACCGCGCCAGCCCGGCGAGAAGCTGTTCGTGAGCTGGCTCGCATGGCCCCGGGTCGTGCGGCGCGAGCGGGAGATCGCGGCGCGGGCGGCGGAGGTGCTGGAGCTCCTGGGGCTCCTCCACCTGCGCGACGAGCTCGCGGGGCACCTGTCGGGTGGTCAGAAGAAGCTCCTGGAGTTCGGCCGCGTGCTCATGTCTCCCTGCCGCACCGTGCTGCTGGACGAGCCCGGCGCCGGGGTCAACCGGACCCTGCTCGGACGTCTCGCGGCCCTGATCGAGCGGCTCGCCCGCGAGGAGGGCTACACCTTCTGCGTCGTCGAACACGACATGGACCTGGTGGCGCGGTTGTGCGATCCGGTGATCGTCATGGCCGAGGGGACGGTGCTCGCCCGGGGAAGCTTCGACGAAGTCCGCCGCGACCGCCGGGTGCTGGAGGCCTATCTCGGCGGGACCCTCGGTGCGGAGGCGGAGCCGTGAGCCTGCTGGAGGCACGGGGACTGCGCGGCGGCTACGGCGACACCGACATCCTCCGCGGCGTCGATCTGGTGGTGGGCCCCGGCGAGATCGTGGTGGTGATCGGCCCCAACGGCGCCGGCAAGTCCACCGCCCTCCGCGCCCTCTTCGGACTGGTGCGGCTGCGGGCGGGCGCGGTCCGCTTCGACGGTCACGACATCACCCACCGGCCGCCGGAGTCGCGGGTGCGCCTGGGCCTCGCCTACGTGCCGCAGGAGCGCAACGTCTTCCCCTCCCTCACCGTCGAGGAGAACCTGCAGATGGGCGCTTTCGTGCGGCGCGACGACATCCGTTCCGATCTCGAGCGCCTCTTCGAGCTCTTCCCGGTCCTCGCCGAGCGGCGCCGCCAGCGGGCGGGAACCCTCTCCGGCGGCGAGCGGCAGATGGTGGCCATCGCCCGCGCGCTCATGACCCGCCCCCGTCTTTTGCTGCTGGACGAGCCCACCGCCGGGCTCTCGCTCCGCTCCGTCGACGTCCTCTTCGCGCGCATCGCCGCCGTCCATCGCGAGGGGGTGGCGATCCTCATGGTGGAGCAGAACGCGCGCAAGGCGCTGGCCATGGCGCATCGCGGCTATTTGCTGGTGGGCGGAGCCAACCGCTTCGAGGACACCGGCCCGGCGCTGCTTGCCCACCCCGGCATCGCCGAGATGTTCCTGGGCGGGTGAGGGGCATGGGCGAGATCCTCCAGCTCCTGGTCTACGGCCTGGTCACCGGCGGCATCTACGCCCTCGGCGCCATCGGCGTGTCCCTCGTCTTCGCCATCCTTCGCTTCGCACACTTCGCCCACGGCGATCTCATGACGGTGGGGGCCTATCTCGCCCTCTTCGGCATCACCACGCTGGGACTCCCGCTGATGCCGGCCTTCGCCCTCGGCGCCCTGCTCACGGCGCTCCTCACCGTCGCCGTCGACCGCCTGCTCTACCGCCGTCTGCGGCGCAACGGGGCGGTGGTCCTGCTCGTCTCCTCCTTCGGCGTCGCCCTGATCCTCCGCAGCCTGGTCCAGCTCGTCTGGGGGCCGGAGAATCTGGTCTACGGCACCGCCATCGTGCCGCCCTGGCGTCTCGGCGAACTGCGCATCCGGCCCGTCCACCTCGCCATCCTCGTCACCGGCGTGGTGCTGGTGACCGCCCTCCACCTCTTCCTCACCCGCAGCCGCATCGGCAAGGCCATGCGGGCCATGGCCGACGATCCCGATCTCGCCCGGATCGCGGGCATCCCCACCGAACGGGTGGTGGTGTGGACCTGGCTCCTGGCCGGCGGTCTCGCCGCCACGGCCGGCATGTTCCTCGCCCTCGACACCCGCCTCAATCCGCTGCTGGGGTGGAACGTGCTGCTGCCGGTCTTCGCGGCCGCCCTCGTGGGCGGGATCGGCAACGTCCACGGCGCCGTGGTGGGCGGACTCGTGCTGGGGGTGGCGAGCGAACTGTCCACCGCGGTGCTGCCGGCGGTCTACAAGCCGGCGGTGGCCTTCGCCGCCATCGTGGCGGTGCTGGTGTGGCGGCCGCGGGGGCTTCTCGGAGGGCGCTGATGGAACTGGTCGGGCTCGCGAGCTTCCTCGTCTTCTTCCTCACCCTCGCCGGCATCTACGCGCTGGTGACGCTGGGGCTCAACGTGCAGTGGGGCTTCGCCGGTCAGTTCGACATCGGCATCGCCGGCTTCTGGGCCGTCGGTGCCTACACCACGGCCATCCTGACCACGCCGCCGAGCCCCTTCCACCTGGGCGGGTTCGGCATGCCCTTCACGGTGGGGGCGGCCGCCGCCACCCTGCTGGCCGCCCTGGTGGCCCTGGCGGTGGGCCGGATCTGCGTCGATCTGCGCACCGACTATCTCGCCATCGCCACCATCGGCATCGGCGAGATCCTCCGTCTCGTTCTCAAGAACGAGGAATGGCTCACCAACGGCGTGCGCGGCATCGCCGGCATCCCGCGCCCCTTCGCGGATCTCGGGCGCACGGGTCAGGCGCTGGCCTTCCTCGCCCTCGTCCTCGCCGCCATCGCCACGGTCCACGCCCTCTTGGAGCGGGCCCGGCGCGCGCCCTGGGGGCGGGTGCAGCGGGCGATCCGGGACGACGAGACGGCGGTGCTGGCGGTGGGGCGCGACGTCCGCCGCTTCCGCCTCGAGAGCTTCGTGCTGGGGGCCGCCGTCATGGGGTTCGCCGGCGCGGTCCACGCCCATTTCGTGGGCTTCATCAGCCCCGAGGCCTTCGATCCCCTCTACACCACCTTCCTGGTGTGGGTGATGCTGGTGGTGGGGGGCAGCGGCAACAATCTCGGGGCCATCCTCGGCGCCTTCGCCGTCTGGGCCATCTGGTCCCTCGCCCAGTTCGTCACCGCCTGGCTGCCGCTGGAGTGGGCGGCGCGCGCCGGGGCACTGCGGGTGCTGCTGGTGGGTGTGCTGCTGCAGGCGGTGCTGCTGTGGCGGCCCCAGGGTCTGCTGCCGGAACGACCGCCACCGCCGGTGGTGCGCGACGAACGGGAGTCGCGGTGATCTCGCCGCCCCCTTTCGCATCTGCTAACGGAGCCGCGCGTCTGCGGGACCTCGAGCCGGACGGGGACGGGCATCGATGTTCGACAAGATCCTGATCGCCAACCGCGGCGAGATCGCCTGCCGCATCATCCGCACCTGCCGCGCCCACGGCATCCGCACCGTGGCCGTCTATTCCGACGCCGACGTCGACGCGCCGCACGTGGAGATGGCCGACGAGGCGGTCCACATCGGCCCGCCGCCCGCCCGCGAGAGCTATCTCGCCATCGACCGCATCGTCGCCGCCTGCCGAGAGACCGGCGCGCAGGCGGTCCATCCCGGCTACGGCTTCCTCTCCGAGAATCCGCTCTTCGCCGAGGCCCTCGAGGAGGCCGGCATCGTCTTCGTGGGGCCGCCGGTCCCCGCCATCCGCGCCATGGGCGACAAGATCGAGAGCAAGCGTCTCGCCGTCGAGGCCGGGGTGCCGGTGGTGCCGGGCCATGCCGATCCCGTGCGCACCGAGGCCGAGGCCCTCCACATCGCCCGCGAGATCGGTTTCCCGGTGATGATCAAGGCGGCCGCCGGCGGCGGCGGCAAGGGCATGCGCATCGCCCGCACCCCCGACGAGCTCCGGGCCGGGCTGGCGCTGGCCCGGGGCGAGGCCGCCTCGGCCTTCGGCGACGACCGCGTGTTCATCGAGAAGTACATCGAGGAACCCCGCCACGTCGAGATCCAGATCCTCGCCGACGGTCACGGCCGGGTGGTCCACCTGGGCGAACGCGAGTGCTCCATCCAGCGGCGTCATCAGAAGGTGATCGAGGAGGCGCCCTCGCCCCTTCTCGACGCCGCCACCCGCCGTGCCATGGGCGAGTGCGCCGTGGCCCTCGCCCGCCGGGTGGGCTACCGTTCCGCCGGGACGGTGGAGTTCGTCGTCGACCGCGACCGCAACTTCTACTTCCTCGAGATGAACACCCGCCTGCAGGTGGAGCATCCCGTCACGGAGCTGGTGACGGGACGGGATCTGGTGTGGGACATGATCCGTATCGCCGCCGGGGAGCCCCTGGGATTCCGGCAGGAGGACGTGCGTCTCGACGGCTGGGCGGTGGAGGCGCGGGTCTACGCCGAGGATCCCGCCCGCGGCTTCCTGCCCTCCACCGGCCGTCTCGTCCGCTATCGCGAGCCGGCGGGCGAGGGGATCCGCGTCGATGCCGGGGTGGTGGAGGGATCGGAGGTGACCCTCTTCTACGACCCCATGATCGCCAAGGTGATCGCCCACGGCCGCGACCGCGGCGAGGCCCTGGATCGGCTCGCCGAGGCGCTCGACGCCTACGTGATCCGCGGTCCCCGCCACAATCTCGTCTTCCTGCGGGCGGTGCTGGACCATCCCCGCTTCCGGGCGGGACGGCTCTCCACCGGTTTCGTCGCCGAGGCATTCGGCGCCCGTTTCGCCGGCCTCGATCCCGATCCCGCCCGCATGCGTCTGCTGGCCGGGGTGGCGGCCCTCATGGGCTGGCGCGAGCGGGTGCGGGCACTGGCCATTTCCGGACGGCTGCCCGGCGTGCGGGTGGAGCCGGAGCGGGCGTGGGTGGTGTGCGCCGGCGAGGACCGCCACGCCGTCACCGTCGAGGCCGACGACGAGGCGGGGAGCCGGCTCGTGGTGGACGGCGAGCCGCTGGCCCTGCGTCTCGACTGGGTGCCGGGACGGCTGCGGGCGGTGGTGGAGACGGGAGGGCGGCGACTCCACCTGCAGGTGGATCCCGTCGTCGAGGGATACCGCATCGCTCATGGCGGCGCCGAGCTGGAGCTGCTGGTCCGCACCCGGCGGGCGGCGGAGTATGCCGACCGCATGCCGCCGAAGCCGAAGCGGGACACCTCCGGCGAGGTCCGCGCGCCCATGCCCGGCCTCGTCGTCTCCGTCACGGTCGTGGAGGGACAGGAGGTGGAGCCGGGCCACGAACTGCTGGTGCTGGAGGCCATGAAGATGCAGAACGTGCTGCGGGCCGAGCGTGGCGGCCGGGTGGTGCGCCTCCACGTGGAGCCGGGTGCCGCCGTGGCGGCGGATCAGCTGCTGCTGGAGCTGGGCTGAGGGACGGGGGCTTCCGGCGCCGGCTCCGACCCGCCCTCCGCCCGCAGGCGTTCGGCGAGGCCGCGGACCATGGCCCGTACCACGCCGGGGCCACGATAGACTAGGGCGGTGTAGATCTGCACCGCCGCCGCGCCTGCCCGCAGCCGTGCCCACGCCTCCCCGGCGTCCAGGATGCCGCCGCAGGCCACCAGGGCGAGGCGGCCGCGAGCCGAACGCGCCGCCGTCTCCAGCAGCCGGCGGGCGAGGGGGGCGAGGGGACGGCCGCTGAGCCCACCCGCCTCCCGGGCGAGGGGCGAGCGCAGGCCCGGCGGCCGCGCCACGGTGGTGTTGCCGAGGATCAGCCCGCTCACGCCGAGCGCCTCGCCGAGCGCCACGATCTCCGCCACCGTGGCGGCCTCGAGGTCGGGGGCGAGCTTGACGAAGAGGGGCCGCTCCACGCCGCTCCGCACCGCTTCCTCGCCGATCCCCTCCAGGATCGGACGCAGCCGCGCCGCCGTCTGGAGATCGCGCAGCCCCGGCGTGTTGGGCGAGGAGACGTTGACCGTCACCCAGTCGACGAGCGGCGCCAGCGTGCGGTAGAGGGCGCGGTAGTCGGCGACGGGATCGGCGCTGTCGCGGTCGGGGCCCACATTGGCGCCCACCGGTCCCGGCAGCCCCCGGGCACGCCAGCGTTCCAGCCGTCGCGCCACCGCGACCATGCCGTCGCCGGGGAAACCGAGACGGTTGACGAGCGCCTCGTCCTCCGGGAGGCGGAACAGGCGCGGGCGCGGGTTGCCCGGCTGCGGGCGCGGGGTGACGGTGCCGATCTCGAGGTGGGAGAAGCCGAGGCGGAAGAGCGGGCCCACCGCCACCGCGTTCTTGTCGAAGCCGGCGGCGAGGCCCACGGGATGGGCGAGGAGGAGGGGACCCATGCGGGTCCGCAGCTCGGCGGGCGGACGGAGCGGGCGGGCCGGCAGCAGCCGCACCAGCCGCAGCGCCAGCGCATGGGCCGGCTCCGGCGGCAGCCGGTGGGCTAGGGCGAGCCAGCGAGGCGGGCGGCTCATGCGGGATCGGACCCCGGTTCGAGCCCGCCCCAGGCGACGAAGCCGGGGTTGACGAAGCCGGGCTTGGCGTAGCGGAGCGGCGTGCCGTCCACGGTGAGCACGCGGCCGCCCGCCGCCTCCAGCACCGCCTGACCCGCCGCCGTGTCCCACTCCATGGTGCGCCCGAAGCGGGGATAGACGTCGGCGCCTCCCTCCGCGATCACGCAGAACTTGAGGGAACTGCCGGCCGCCACCGTCTCGCGGATGCCGTGGCGCGCGAGCCAGGCGTCGGTCTCGGGATCGCGGTGCGAACGGCTCGCCACCGCCACCAGACGCGCCGGGTCCGCCCGCCGCACCCGGATCGGGCGGCATCCCTCGCGGTCCTGCCGGAAGGCGCCGAGGGCGGCGGCCCCGTACCAGGTGGTGGCGAGGGCGGGGGCCGTCACCACCCCGAGGACACTGCGACCGTCCACCACCAGCCCCACGTTGACGGTGAACTCGCCGCGCCGCGCCACGAACTCGCGGGTGCCGTCCAGCGGATCCACCAGCCAGAAGGGGCCGTCGCCGACCCGCGGCACGGCGCCGCGGGCCACCGCCTCCTCCGCCACCACCGGCCAGTCCGGTGTCAGCCTCGCGAGGCCCTCGAGGATCACCGCCTCGGCCCGCTCGTCGGCCTCGGTGACGGGTGACCGGTCGGCCTTGGTGCGGGCGGTGAAGTCGCCGGCGTAGACCTCGAGGACACGGGCGGCGGCGCAGGCCACCAACGGCAGCAGCCCGTCCAGCAGCCGGCGGGCGGTGGCGGAGTCCGGGGCGGTGGTGGTCATGGGACGGAGGGCGGGCCGTTCACGTTCCGTTAAGGTTCGGATGGCAGGATCGGCGGCGACGGCCAACCGACCCGGAGCGTAGATGGTGCTGCCGCGCCACCGGACCAGTTCTCCGCCGGTCACGGGAGACGAGGGCGGGGAGGCGTTCCAGCTCTATCCCCCGCGCACCCGCCGGGGGCTCGATCCCACCCGGCCCGGCGAATTCGCCCTGCGCCTCGAACGGTTGCGCAAGCTGCACGCCCTGCGTCCGGAGCCACGGCTGTGCGGGGCCGTCCACATCTTCGACGTCTCGCGGGTGCCCGTGCGCTTCGGCGACGAATGGCCGCAGGTGCGGGAGAAGGTGTGGCAGATCCTCGAACACGGCGTGGCGCGGGCCCTCGACGGCGAGGATCTGTACGTGGTGGCGAACCCGGGCCGCATCCTCGCCTTCACCAGCGGTCCGCGCTGGCGCGACGCGGAGCGGGCCATGAAGCTGGCCGCCGCCCGCATCACCGAGCGTCTCTGCGGGCTGGTGGCCGGCGGGGCCACGGTGACGGTCCGCACGCTTCCCTTCGACCTGCTGGTGGGGCTCGTGGGGCTGCGCGATCTCCGCCAGCTGGAGGAGCGCATCGCCGAGTTCGGCCGCGCGCTGGAGGAGCGGGAGCGCCGCGCCTTCGACGCCCTCCGCGCACGGCTGGAACTCCGCTACCGGCCCATCCTGCGCCTGCGCACCCGCCTCGTGGTGGGGCATCTGGCGGTGGCCGGCGTCCGCGAGGACGGGATCTTCCGCCCCGCCGAGAGCCTGTGTCCGGATCGCGCCGTCGGCACCTTCGACGCCATGGTGGACCGCTTCCGGGTGGAGGCGGTCGGCCGGCTGTTGGAGAGTTCGCCGCAGGCACGGCGCGGCCTGCTGCTGGTGCCGATCCACTACGAGTCCGTGGTGGCCGGCGCCACCCGCGAGACGGTGATGGCGGCGCTCCGACGACTGCCGGCCACCGCCCGCCGACGCCTGATCCTCCATCTGCCGGATCTGCCGCCGGGACTGCCGCAGGCCGGCGTGGTGCGACTGACCGGACTGCTGGCGCCCTTCGCCCGTGCCCTCGCCGGGGCGGTGGCCCTCGACCGGCCCGAGCCGGAGCGGTTCGAGGGCACGCGGCTGCGCCTCGTGGTGCCGGTGGTGGCGCCGCTTTTGGTCCGGGACCGCGAGGCCACCGCCACCCTGTTGGCGCGGCTGGTGCGTGCCGCCCGCCGCCAGCGGCTGCGGGTGGCGGTGTTCGACGTGGGCGATTGCGCCGGTCTTGAGCTCGTGCGCGAATGCGGCGTCGACTATGTGGCCTCGGAGGCCTTCGGTCCGCCGCTTCCGGCCCCGCTGGCCCGGCGCCGGCTCGCCGGCCCGCCGCCGTCGCGGACGGCCCCGGCGCGCGCCGCCGTCCGCGCCTAGGACGGGGGCCGGAGAATGGCGCGGTCCGGCCGACCGTCCCGCGGCGGGGACCGGGGGCCGCCGGTGGTCGGGCGGTTCGGGCACCGCCGCTCTCCGTCGGACGCGCCGCGGCCGTCGCCATGGAGCACGCGCCCTCGCCCGCCCGGGTCGATCGGGGATGGACCGGGCGTCGCCGCATCGGGCCGCCCGTAGTGGATCCGGGCGAGCGGCGGCCGGTGACGAGCAGGATCCGTCGGGTCGGAAACGATGCGGCGGACAGGGGCGGTCCGCACGCGCGCGGAAGACGAGACAAATCGCGTATTCAGCAGCGATCTCGAATGGGGCGGACCGCACGCGCGCGGAAGACGATCGGTCTCGGTCCGCTCGGACCAGCGCACTACGGCGCGGACCGCACGTGCGCGGAAGACGGGCCGGTGCCACGGTGTCCGCCGGGGGTGCTCGATCGGAGTCGCGACCGGCGATCCGGCGGGGTGATGGTCCGCCACCGTTCCGGACGGGACACCCCGCGGCCGTCGCCATGGGGCGCGTTCCCCCGCCCCCCGCATGTCACCGCGGGAACCGGCATCGCGGCGACGATCTCCACCACGGGGCCCCGCCCGCCTGGTTTCCACGGGGCGGCCGCCGAGACGGGGAGCGTCCGGGGGCGCGCCCGTGATGCCGCAGCGGGGCGGGTGGCGGTGCCGCGCGCGGGCCCGTCGCGGTCCGCGGCCTCGCCGGCCGCCTGAGGGCGGAGCGCGGGTCGCAGCCGGGGCGGGAGGCCCCGTCCCGCGGCCCGGCTCCAGCGGCAGGCTGGATGCCGGGGAGAGGGGGCGCGGCCGCGGACGGGGATGGCGGTGCAGCTCTCCACCGCGCGGCGCCATCGCGGCCCCGGCGCGGTGCGGGCCGTGCTCCCGGGGATCCGGTGGGATGGCGCGGCGCCGCAGCGGCCGTCGGCGACGGGTGCCGGCGGGCGGTGGCGGCTCCGTCCGCCGGTGGTCCGGTCGGCGGGGACAGGGGTGGTCGGGGGGAGCGCCCCGTCGTCGGAGCGGGCGGGCTCCCGGGAACCCGGCGCCGCCGCGGGCGCGGGCCCGCGATGGCGCTTGGGTGCGGCGACGAACGGAGGTATGAGCGGAGTCCGAAGGGGCGGAGACGGACCCGTGGGGATTCCGGGACGACGGCCCGCATGGCGAAGCACGACCGGTGCGGGGGCGGGGATCGCGACAGGTCGCGGATCGCGCGCGGGATCCCGTCGCGTCGCGGGAACGGCCGCCGGACGGAAGCGCCACCGTGGCGGTGCGGCGGGCCGGCGGTGGGCGGCGTGGATCGCCCGCATCCTCCTGCCGGTGCTCCTGCTGCCGGCCATGCCCGCGCCCGGAGCGGTGGAGACGAGGCCGCACGGGGCTCCGCCGGACGACGATCCGGCCCCGCTGCTGCGGGCCCTCGCCCATGGCGACTTCGTCCGCGCCCGCGCCGTCGCCGACCGGCTCGCGGATCCCCTGCTCCTCGATCACGTACGGCGGACGTGGGCGCTGGCGCGCCCCCGCACCGTCCCGCTGACGGAGGTGACGGCACTCCTGGCGCGGCGGCCCCACTGGCCGGGGGCGGCGACGCTGCGGCGCATCGTCGAGCGGCGGCTGGACGAGCTGCCGCCGGCGGCGCGGGATGCCTTCCTCGCCCGCTTCCCGCCGCTCACCGGCCGCGGCCGCCTCGCCCTCGCCGAACGGCTCGCGGCGCGCGGCGAGACGGCGCGGGCGCGGGCACTGGTGCGGGCCGCGTGGCCGGAGGCGGAGCTCGGGGCGGCGGAGGAACGGGACTGGCGCCGCCGCTTCGGCGCGTGGATCGACCCGGCGCTGGACGCCGCCCGCGCCGATCGCCTGCTGTGGCGCGGCCGCTGGCGCGAGGCCCGACGATTGCGGCCGCATCTCGAACCGGACATGCGGCGGCTGGTGGAGGCCCGCATCCGCCTGCAGCGGCGGCTCCCCGGCGTCGATGCCGCGATCCGTGCGGTGCCGGTCCGTCTGCGCGACGATCCCGGCCTCCGCTTCGACCGCATCCGCTTCCGTCTCGCCCGCGGGCGCGTGGCGGCCGCGGCGGAACTCCTGCGCGGGGCGCCGGCGGATCCCTCCCACGCCCTCGCCTGGTGGCGGCTGCGGCGCCGGCTGGTGTGGGCGCTCTTGGAGCGCGGATCCCTGCGGGAGGCGTGGGGCCTGCTGCGCCGCCACGAGGCGCCGACGCCGGCGGCGCGGGCGGAGGCGGGCTGGCGCGCCGGCTGGCTCGCCCTCGCGCTGGGACGACCGGGCGAGGCCTACGAACGGTTCCGGCACCTCCACGAAGCGGTACGCAGTCCGGTGAGCCGCGCCCGCATGGCCTACTGGGCGGGGCGGGCGGCGGAGCGGCTGGGCCGTGCCGAGGTGGCGCGGCGCTGGTACCGCCGGGCCGCCCGCCATCCCACCGCCTTCTACGGCCAGATGGCGCTGGCGGCGCTCGGACGGCCGATGGAGGAGGCCATCGCCGAGGTGCTCGATGGGCGGGATCGACCGCGGCTGCTGCCGGTGGCGCTGCGCCGGGACGACCGGCTGCGGCTCGCCCGCCGCCTCGCCGCCGCCGGGGCCGCGGGACAGGCCGTGCCCTATCTGCGCGCGGTGTTGCGGGAGGTGAGCGACCCGGCCGAGGCGCGGGCGCGGCTCGCCGCCGTCGCCGGCTGGGGCGACGCCCGTCTCTATGTCACCGCCGCCAAGGAGCTGGCCCGACGGGGGCTGGTCCCGCGGCTGCTCGCCTATCCGCACCTCGCCGGCGACGCGGTCCCGGCGGCCGCCCGCACCGCCGCCATCGACCCCGCGCTGCTGCTGGCGCTGGCCCGCCAGGAAAGCCACTTCGCCGTGGACGCGCGCAGTCCCGCCGGCGCCGTCGGTCTCACTCAACTGCTGCCGGCCACCGCCCGGGCCGTCGCCCGCCGCCACGGTCTTCCCTTCGGATGGCTGCGCCTCACCCGCGATCCCCGCTATCAGCTGGACCTCGCCGCCCGCTACCTGCGCGCGCTCCTCGACCGTTTCGGCGGCGATCCGCTGCTCGCCCTCGCCGCCTACAACGCCGGGCCCGCCCGGGTGGCGCGCTGGATCGCCCGCTTCGGCGATCCGCGACGGATGGACGCCGCCGGCCGGCTCGACTGGCTGGAGCGCATCCCCTATGCGGAGACCCGCAACTACGTCCAGCGGGTGCTGGAGGGGCGCGCCGTCTACCGGGCCCTGGCCGGACGGGAGGCCGAACTGCCCGCCTTCCGGCCGGGTGGTGTCCGTGTGTCCCGTCCCCGTCCGCATCCGCGACCGTGAACGGGGGAGGTGTGGGCGTGACGACGCGACTCGAAGGAATCCGCGCCTGTGTCTTCGACGCCTACGGTACGCTGTTCGACTTCTCCTCGGCGGTGGCGCGGGAGAAGGCCCGCATCGGCGAGCGGGCGGCGGCGCTGGACGCCCTCTGGCGGCGCAAGCAGCTGGAATACACCTGGCTGCGGACGCTGATGCATCGCTACGCCGACTTCCGCACCGTGACCGAGGCGGCGCTGCGCTGGTGCATGGCCGCCCTCGCCATCGAGGACGAGGCGCTGGTGGCACGGCTGATGCGCGCCTACGAGGAGCTGGATCCCTATCCGGAGGTCCGGACGACCCTCGAACGGCTGCGGGCCGCCGACCTCCGCACCGCCATCCTCTCCAACGGCACGCCGGCGATGCTGGAGCGGGCCGTGGCCGCAGCCGGGCTCGGCGGGCTGCTCGATGCCGTGTGGTCGGTGGACGCCATCCGCATCTACAAGCCGGATCCGCAGGTCTACGAACGGGCGACCCGCGGCCTCGGTCTCGCCGCCCGCGAGATCGCCTTCCTCTCCGCCAACCCTTGGGACGCCCATGGCGCCGCGAGTTTCGGCCTCCGCGCGGTGTGGGTGAACCGGACGGGGCAGCCGCGTGAACCGCTGCCGGGCGAGCCGGAGGCGGAGGTGCGCGATCTCGCGGGCCTGCTGCCGCTCCTGGGACTCGAGCCGTGAGCGGGGGTGCAACGTCGGACCGTGTACGACCGCCCACCGTCCGCGACGTGCTGGCGGCGGCGGCGCGACTGGCCGGGGTGGTGCGGCGGACCCCGCTCCTGGACGATCCCCGCACCGACCGGGATCTCGGCGGGCGCTTGCTGCTCAAGCCCGAATGCCTGCAGTATTCCGGGTCCTTCAAGTTCCGCGGCGCCTACAATGCGCTCGCCGTGCTGCGGCCGCGAGCGGTGGTGGCCTGGTCCTCCGGCAACCATGCCCAGGGGGTGGCGCTCGCCGCCGCCCGTCTCGGCATCCCCGCCACCATCGTCATGCCCGCCGATGCCCCCGCCATCAAGCGCCGCAACACCGAGGCGCTGGGGGCGCGTCTCGTCCTCTACGACCGGGCGCGGGAATCGCGCGAGGAGATCGGCCTCGCGCTGGCACGGGAGCTCGGCGCCACGGTGATCCGCCCCTACGACGAACCGCTGGTGATCGCCGGGCAGGGGACGGTGGGGGTGGAGATCGCCCGCGATCTCCTCGCCCGCCACATGCTGGCCGATCGGGTCGTGGTCCCCTGTGGCGGCGGCGGTCTGTCGGCGGGGATCGCCACGGCGCTGGCGACCCTCCTGCCGGCGGCCGAGGTGTGGATCGCCGAGCCCGCCGGTTTCGACGACACCCGCCGCTCCCTCGCCGCCGGCCGCCGCCTGCGCAATCCGTCCGGCGGCCGCACCCTCTGCGACGCACTGATGGCACCCGAACCCGGCGAGATCACCTTCCCCTTGAACCGGCGGCTCCTCACGGGCGGCGTCGCCGTCACCGACGCCGAGGTGGAGGCGGCCATGCGCTGGGCCTTCGACCGCTTCAAGCTGGTGGTGGAGCCCGGCGGTGCCGTGGCGCTGGCCGCCATCCTGGCCGGCCGCATTCCACTGGAGGGGCGCACGGTGGTGGCGGTCCTCTCCGGCGGCAATGTGGACGCCGGGCTCTTCGCCCGGGTACTGGCGCGGGACGGCGGCTGAGCCATGAGTTCCTCCCGCCGGACGGCGCTGCGTCTCGCCGCCACCCTCACCCTCGCCAATCTCGCGACGCCCCTGGCCGGGCTCGTGGACACAGCCACCGCCGCCCGGCTTCCCGGCGCCGCCCCGCTCGCCGCGGTGGGCCTCGGGGCCGCGGCCCTCTCGGGCCTGCTGTTCCTCTTCGGCTTCCTGCGGATGGGCCTCGTCGGTCCCACCGCCCGCGACCACGGGCGCGGGGATCGGGTGGGCGTGGCCGCCCATCTGCTGCGGGGCCTGGGACTGGCTCTCACCGTCGGCGTGGGGCTGGTGGTGGCGGGGCCGCTGCTGCTGCCGGCGGCCGTGGCGCTGCTGGGCCCGGATCCGGAGGTGGTGCCGCCGTTCACGGCCTATTTCGCGGCGCGCCTGCCCGGGCTGCCGGCGGCTCTCGTCGTGCTGGTGCTGGCGGGCTGGTTCCTGGGCCTGGGGGATGCCCGCACGCCCCTCTCCCTCGTGGGATGCGGCGCGCTCGTCAACGCCCTCCTGGATCCGCTGCTGGCGCTGGGGCTGGGGCTCGGGACCGCCGGCATCGGCCTCGCCACGGCGCTGGCCGATCTGATCGCCGCCGTGCTGGGGCTGGCGCGGGCCCGCCATCGGCTCGGTCCCCTCCGGCCGGGGCTCGCACGCCTCCGCCGGGATCGGCGGGCGCTCGGCGAACTGCTGAGGGTCAACCGCGACCTCTTCCTGCGCAATCTCGCCCTCCAGACCGCCTTCCTCGTCCACGCCGCGCTGGCGGCGCGGCTCGGCAGCGTGGCGCTGGCCGCCCAGGCGGTGCTCATGCAGGTCTTCGCACTTTCCTCCCATCTGCTGGACGGCTTCGCCTTCGCCGCCGAGACCATGGTGGGACGGGCCGTCGGTACCGGTGACCGGTCGGCCCTGGCGCGGGCCGTGCGCCACGCCTTCGAACACGCGGGCCTCACCGCCCTCGCACTGGCGCTCCTGATCCTTCTCGGCCGGGAGCTGTGGATCCCGCTGCTGGCGGGCGATGCGGCCACGTCGGCGACGGTACGGGCGCTGCTGCCGCTGGCGGTCCTGGTGCCGCCGGCGGGTGCCGCCGCCTTCGTGCTGGACGGCATCCATGCCGGCGCGGTGCGGACGGCACCGCTGCGGCGCAGCATGATCCGGGCGCTGCTGCTGTTCCTGGCCGCGGCTCTCGCCCTGGTGCCGGTGGCGGGTCAGGCGGGACTGTGGGGTGCCTTCCTGCTGTTCCTGCTGGCGCGGGCGGTCTTCCTCGCCGTTCCCCTGTGGCGCCGGGGACTGGCGTCGCTGCTTTCGGAAGCCTCCGCGGCGACGGCGATCCCGGCGCGCAGCAGGGCCTCGATCTCCTCCTCCCGGTAGCCCGCCTCCGCCAGCACCTCGCGGGTGTGCTCGCCCAGGAGCGGCGCGCCGCGGCGGGGACCGGTCTCCGCATCGTCGAACTTGACGGGACAGCCGAGGGTGCGCTGGCGGCCCAGCCGCGCGTGGGGCACGTCCACCACCATCCGCCGGGCCCGCACCTGCGGATGGTCGTGCATCTCCGTCACCGACAGCACCGGTCCCGCCGGCACGCCGGCGGCATCCAGCCGCGCCAGCCATTCGGCGGTGGTCCGGCGGCGGAACAGCGTGGCCAGGACCGCCGTCAGCTCCCGCCGGTGGCGCATGCGGGCGGCATTGTCGCGGAACCGCGGATCCTCCGCCAGCGTCGGCGCCTCCAGCGCCCGCACCAGCCGCAGCCAGTTGGCCTGATTGGCGGCACCCACGTTGATCCAGCCGTCGCGGGTGGGAAAGGCCTCGTAAGGGGCGTTGAGGGGATGGGCGCTGCCCAGCGGGCCGGGAGCGGTGCCGGTGGCGAAGGCGATGGCGGAGTGCCAGTAGGTGTGGATCACGCCGCCCTCCAGCAGCGAGGTGTCCACCATGCGGCCGCGTCCGGTGCGGGCGCGGTCGAAGAGGGCGGCCACCACGCCGAAGGCGGCGAGGATGCCGGCGGTGATGTCGGTGACCGGCGCCCCCATCTTGACCGGCGGCCGTCCCGGTCCCTCGCCGGTGATGCTCATGAGGCCGGCCACGCCCTGGGCCACCAGGTCGAAGCCGGCGCGGTCGGCGAAGGGGCCGCTGCGGCCCCAGCCGGAGACGGCACAGTAGACGAGGCGGGGATTGCGCGGCCGCAGCACCTCGGCGTAGCCGAGGCCGAGTCGCTCCATGGTACCCCGACGGTGGTTCTCGATCAGCACATCGGCGCCGTCCAGGAGCCGCAGCAGCGCCTCGCGCCCCTCCGGCCGGCGCAGGTCCAGCACGATACCCCGCTTGTTGCGGTTCATCATCAGGAAGGCGGCGGACTCGCCGTCGATCTCCGGCGGAACGGCGCGGCGGGTGTCGTCGCCGTCGGGGGGCCGCTCCACCTTGATCACGTCGGCGCCGAGGTCGGCCAGCATCAGCCCGCAGACCGGGCCGGCCATGATGTGGGCCAGCTCGATGACCCGCACGCCGGCGAGCGGTCCGGACACGGCGCTACTCCCCCGTGAACTCCGGTTCGGTACGGGCGAGGAAGGCACGCACGCCCCGGCGATAGTCCTCGGTGGCGAGGGCGGCGAATCCCTCCTCGATCTCGTGGGGGGCGAGGGGCGTGGGATCCAGCAGACGACGGATGAACTTCTTGTGCCAGCGGGCCACCAGCGGTGAGCCCTCGGCGATGCGGGCGCAGGTTTCGGCCACCTCGTCCATCACCCGTTCGTCGGGCACCACGCGGTTGACCAGTCCCATCTCCCGCGCCCGCTCGGCGCCGAAGATGCGTCCTTCCAGCAGGATCTCGGCGGCATGGGCGGGCCCGACGAGGCGGAGCAGGACCTGGAGTTCGCGATAGGACATGGTGAGGCCGAGACGCTTGACCGGCACGCCGAAGCGCGATCCCGTGCCGGCGATGCGCAGATCGCAGGCGCAGGCAAGCTCGAGGCCGCCGCCCACGCACACGCCGCGGATGGCGGCCACCACCGGGTGCCGGCAGGACATCACCGCCTCCATGGCGGCGTGCATGGTGTGCGCATAGATGCGGGCCTGCTCCACGTCGGCCCGTTCGCGCGCGAAGGCGGAGATGTCGGCGCCGGCGGCGAAGGCGCGCGCGTCCACGCCCCGCAGGACGATGCAGCGCAGATCCGGGTCGGCGTCGAGCTCCCGGAACACCTCGGCCAGCCGCCGCCAGGCGGCGAGATCGAGGGCGTTGAGCTTCTCGGGACGGTCCAGCACCACGTGGGCCACCTCGGCCCGGGCCTCGTCGCGCAGGACGTGGATGGCGGTGGTCATCGCGGCCTCCCCCTTGCGGTGATGGAGCGCCGCCGGCCGTCCGCGGGCCGGCGACGTCGGATCTCAGACCTCGAGGGACTGGCCCGGCTCCAGGATCACCACCCGGCCGCGCCGGACGAGACGCGCGAATTCGTGGGGATCGCCGTGGAGCAGGTCGAAGGTCCCCCAGTGAATGGGCACCACGATCTCGAGATCGAGGAACTCGTTGCAGGCGAGGGCCGCCGTCTCCGGTCCCATGGTGAAGCGATCGCCCACCGGGATGAGCCCCACTTTCGGACGGTGGATGCGCTGGATCAGGGCCATGTCGGAGAAGACGCAGGTATCGCCGGCGTGATAGACCGCCGTGCCCTCGGCCTCGATGACGAAACCGGCGGGATCGCCCATGGTCACCGGCGTGCCGTCCCGGATCACGGCCGAACTGTGAAAGGCGGGGACCATGCAGTAGCGCACCCCGTCGCGGCGGATGCAGCCGCCGGTGTTCATGGGTTCCAGCCTCTCCACGCCCTGGCCGCCGACGAACATGCAGATCTCGTACTGGGCCACCACGGTGGCGCCGTACTTCTTCGCGAGGCGGACGGTATCGCCGAGATGGTCCTCGTGACCGTGGGTGAGGACGATGGTGTCCACCTTGGCGAGCCCGTCCTCGTAGCCCTGCGGGAACCGGGGATTGCCGGTCCAGAAGGGATCGACGAGGATGTCCCGTCCGGCCGCCTGGATGTGGAAGGCGGCATGGCCCAGCCAGGTGATGCGCATCGCTCCGCTCCTCCCTCGGATCCTTCGCCGCCTCCGGGTTAGCACGGCCACCGACGGCGCCGGAAGTCCCGTCGAGGGGGATCTTCAACGCTCGTGGGGCCAGAAGTCGGGATCGAGGAGCTGGGCGAGGGTCCAGGGGCAGCGCTCCGGCAACCGCTCCGCCGCCCCGTGTTCGCCGTGGAGTTCGAGCGCGAAGCGGGCCGCTTCGCGGCCGGCCTGCCAGTGGACGGTGAGATCACGCGCGAGCCGACGGCGCAGAGACGGTGTGAGGCGACGGGCGAGCTCGCGACGGCTGCGCCAGACCGTGATCATCCATCCCCGCCGGGGATCCTCGGCGGGAGAGACCAGCAGTTTGAGCAGATGCTCGACGATGATCTCGAGCAGGCTTTGGACGGCGTGCAGCTCGCTCCTGCCCAAGTCCTCCACCTCCTCGACCAGGTGCTTCCAGTCCACCGGCACGTTCGGACGGGTGCGGGCGAGCTGGCGGAGGGCCCGCGCCTGGGCCCGCGTCCAGGCATAGAAGTCTTCCTCGTAGAGGCGTTCCAGCTCATCCGTCACCGTGGGCATGGCGGGGCTCCGGCCAGAAGTCGGGATCGAGGAGCTGGGCGAGGGTCCAGGGGCAGCGTTCGGGAAGGTGTGCGGCCGCCTCGTGTTCGCCGTGGGCGGCGAGCTCCTCGGCTGCGATCGCCCGCGCCCGGACGTAGATCTCCGAGAGTTCGCGTGCGAGGCGCCGGCGCAAGGTCGCGCTCAGGCGTTCCTCGATTTCCGCCCGCGCATCGAGCACGCTCGCCCGCCAGAGGCGTCGGGGACCACAGGCCGGGGAGACGGCGAGTTTGAGAAGGTGGACCAACGCCCGACGCAACTGGCTGCGCACCGCATGAAGCTCGCTCCTGCCCAAGTCCTCCACCTCCTCGACCAGGTGCTTCCAGTCCACCGGCACGTTCGGACGGGTGCGGGCGAGCTGGCGCAGGGCCCGCGCCTGGGCCCGCGTCCAGGCGTAGAAGTCCTCCTCGTAGAGACGTTCCAGCTCATCCGGTGCGCGGGGCATCGATCGGCTCCGGCCAGAAGTCGGCATCGAGGATCTCGGCGAGCGACCAGAGGCAGCGCTCGGGAAGGCGCGCGGCCGCCTCGTGTTCGCCATACTCTTCGAGGGCCAAGGCCGCGACGGCGCGGGCATCCGCGTAGAGCCGCGGGAGCTCACGGGTGAGCCGACGGCGCAGGGTTGGCGTCAGTCGCCGCTGCAGGTCGTGGCGCGCGCGCAGCACGGTGGAACGCCAGCCCCGCCGCGGGTCCACGGCCGGCGAGAAGGTGAGCTTCAAGAGGTGCTCGATGATCGTTTCGAGGAGGCTTCGCACGGTGTGCAGCTCGCTCCTGCCCAAGTCCTCGACCTCCTCGACCAGATGCTTCCAGTCCACCGGCACGTTCGGACGGCTGCGGGCGAGCTGGCGGAGGGCCCGCGCCTGGGCCCGCGTCCAGGCATAGAAGTCCTCCTCGTAGAGGCGCTTCAGCTCATCCGTCACCGTGGGCATGGCGGGGCTCCGGCCAGAAGTCGGGATCGAGGAGCTGGGCGAGGGTCCAGGGGCAGCGTTCGGGAAGGTGGGCGGCCGCCTCGTGTTCGCCGTGGAGCTCGAGCGCGAAGCGGGCATCGCGTCGCGCCCTCGTGTAGAGGCGGGGGAGGGCCGCCCGCAGATGACGTCGCAGGCTCGGCGTCAATCGCTCCTCCAGCTCGCTCCGAGCGCGCTGCACCGTCAGCATCCAGCCGCGGCGTGGCGCATCCGCCGTCGAGGCCTGCAGCTTGAGGAGATGTTCGAGTACGACGACGAGATGGCTGCGCACGGCGTGCAGCTCGCTGCGGCCCAAGTCCTCCACCTCCTCGACCAGATGCTTCCAGTCCACCGGCACGTTCGGACGGGTGCGGGCGAGCTGGCGGAGGGCCCGCGCCTGGGCCCGCGTCCAGGCATAGAAGTCCTCCTCGTAGAGGCGTTCGAGGTCCGAGACGTCCGTCATGAGACACACCTCCGCCCGGCCAACATAGCGCACGGCGGCGGGGGTGGCACGCGGCGGCGGTGTCAGGCGGCGCGATGGTGGGCGGCGAGCACGATGTCCACCAGCTCCGCCATGATCTCGTGGATCCGGTAGTCCTTGGGCGTGTAGACCGCCGCCACGCCCATGGCGCGCAGGCGCTCGGCGTCCGCCTCCGGGACGATGCCGCCCACCACCACCGGCACGTCGCCGATGCCGAGGGCGCGCATGCGCTCCAGCACCTCCCGCACCAGCGGCAGATGCGAGCCGGAGAGGATGGAGAGGCCGACGAGGTGCACCCCCTCCTCGAGGGCGGTGTTGGCGATGCGGGCGGGCGAGAGACGGATGCCCTCGTAGACCACCTCCATGCCGCTGTCGCGCGCGGCCACGGCGATCTGTTCGGCACCATTGGAGTGCCCGTCGAGGCCGGGCTTGCCCACCAGGATCTTGAGGCGCCGGCGGAGGATGCGCGAGGCCTCCTCCACCTTGCGCCGCACCGGCTCGAACACCTCGTCCGGCAGTGCCGTCCGGACCTCGCCGAGGCCGGTGGGCGCCCGATACTCGCCGAACACCTCGCGCAGCACGCCGGCCCACTCGCCGGTGGTCACGCCGGCCCGCGCACAGGCGATGGAGGGTGGCACGATGTTGCGCCCCTCCACCGCCGCCTGCCGCAGCTCTTCCAGCGCACGGGCCACCGCGCGCGCGTCGCGTGCCGCACGGAAGGCCTGCAACCGCTCGATCTGCCGGGCCTCGGCGGTCTCGTCGACGGCGAGGAAGGCCGGCCCGTCGCCGGTGAGCAGCGGCGAGGGTTCACTTTCCGTGTAGCAGTTGATCCCCACCACCGGGATCCGACCGGCCGCGATGTCGCCAACACGTTTCGCGTTGGACTCCACCAGCCGGGACTTCATGTAGCCGTTCTCGACCGCCGCGAGCGCCCCGCCCATGGCCTCGATGCGCGCCAGCTCCTCGCGCGCCGCCTCGACCAGTTCGCGCACCTTCGCCTCGATCACGTGCGAGCCGTCGAAGATGTCGTCGTACTCCAGGAGGTCGGTCTCGAAGGCGAGGATCTGCTGGGCGCGCAGCGACCACTGCTGGTCCCACGGGCGCGGCAGGCCGAGGGCCTCGTTCCAGGCCGGCAGCTGGACGGCGCGGGCGCGGGCACGCTTCGAGAGCGTCACGCCGAGCATCTCGAGGAGGATGCGATAGACGTTGTTCTCGGGCTGCTGCTCGGTGAGCCCCAGCGAATTGACCTGCACCCCATAGCGGAAGCGGCGCAGCTTCGGGTCCTCGACGCCGTAGCGCTCGCGTCCGATCTCGTCCCACAGCTCGACGAACGCCCGCATCTTGCAGAGTTCGGTGACGAAGCGGATGCCGGCGTTGACGAAGAAGCTGATCCGGCCGAAGACGCGCGGGAAATCCTCTTCCGGGATCTCGCCGCTCCCGCGGACCTCGTCCAGGATGCAGAGGGCGTTGGCGAGGGCGAAGGCCAGCTCCTGCACCGGCGTGGCCCCCGCCTCCTGGAGATGGTAGCTGCAGACGTTGACGGGATTCCACCGGGGCATCTCACGGGCACAGAAGGTGATGACGTCGCGGGTCAGGCGCAGCGACGGTCGCGGCGGGAAGATGTACGTGCCCCGCGAGAGGTATTCCTTGACGATGTCGTTCTGGACGGTGCCCTGCAGCGTCCGCCGGTCCGCCCCCTGTTCCTCCGCCACCGCCACGTAGAGGGCCAGCAGCCAGGGCGCGGTGGCGTTGATGGTCATGGAGGTGTTGGTGCGCGCCAGGGGGATGCCGTCGAACAGGCGGCGCATGTCGTCGATGTGGCAGACGGGGACCCCCACCTTGCCCACCTCGCCGCGCGCGAGGGGGTGATCGCTGTCGTAGCCGGTCTGGGTCGGCAGGTCGAAGGCCACGGACAGGCCGGTCTGGCCGCGCGCGAGGTTGCGCCGGAACAGTTCGTTGCTGGTCTCCGCCGAACTGTGACCGGCGTAGGTGCGGAACAGCCAGGGGCGGTCGCGCCGGGGAGCGTCGCCGGACATCTCGACACCTTCCGTGAGGGTCCTCCCGCGCCGCACTAACACTCCTTCGGCGGTGCGTCAAACACATTTTTTCGTTGACAACACCTGGCGTGATGGTGCAGGGCGGGGGCGCCGGCCCGCCACCAGCACGGGAGCCGTCCGATGAGCAGGGAACAGGTGGAGCGCATCATCCGCAAATTCGGCTCGCAACAGCGCGTGGCCGAGCTGCTGGGCATCTGGCAGACCGCCGTCTCCGGCTGGATCCGCCGCGGCGCCATCCCCGCCCGGCGCCAGCAGGAGCTGCTCGCCATCGCCCGCCGCGAGGGCATCGACCTGCGCCCGGAGGACTTCTTCCCCGACGCCCTCGTCCGCGACAATGGTGCGGGCGGAACGGCCTCCCGGGCGGGCACCGTCTCCGTCGACCGTGCCGGCAGCGACCGCAGTCAAGGGGGAGAGAGCACCGCCATGAACGCCGAACCCGCCCGCGCCCTCCGTCTCGAACGCGCCCCGGCCGCCGTGCGGCCCACCAAGGATCTCTACGAGATCGGCGAGATCCCGCCGCTCGGCCACGTGCCCAGGAACATGTACGCCTGGGTGATCCGCAAGGACCGCCACGGCGAGCCGGTGCACGCCATGCAGCAGGAGGTGGTGCCGGTGTGGGACATCGGCGAGGACGAGGTGCTGGTGATGGTGATGGCCGCCGGCGTCAACTACAACGGTGTGTGGGCCGCCCTCGGCAAGCCCATCTCGCCCCTCGACGTGCACAAGAGTCCCTATCACATCGCCGGCTCGGACGCCGCCGGCATCGTCTGGGCGGTGGGCTCCAAGGTCCGGCGCTGGAAGGTGGGCGACGAGGTGGTGATCCACTGCAACCAGGACGACGGCGACGACGAGGAGTGCAACGGCGGCGATCCCATGCTCTCGCCCTCCCAGCGCATCTGGGGCTACGAGACGCCGGACGGCAGCTTCGCCCAGTTCTGCCGGGTGCAGTCGCGCCAGCTGATGCCGCGCCCGAAGCATCTCACCTGGGAGGAGTCCGGCTGCTACGTGCTCACCCTCGCCACCGCCTACCGCATGCTCTTCGGCCACCAGCCGCACACGCTCAAGCCCGGCGACAACGTGCTGGTGTGGGGCGGGGCGGGTGGCCTCGGCTCCATGGCCATCCAGCTGATCGCCGCGAGCGGGGCGAACGCCATCGCGGTCATCTCCGACGAGGAGAAGCGCGACTACGTGCTCTCCCTCGGTGCCAAGGGAGCGATCAACCGCCGGGAGTTCTCCTGCTGGGGCGAGATGCCCGATCCCATGGACCGCGAGGCCTACAAGGCGTGGATCAAGGAGGCGCGCCGCTTCGGCAAGGCCATCTGGGAGATCACCGGCGGCCGCGACGTGGACATCGTCTTCGAGCATCCGGGAGCCGCCACCTTCCCGGTCTCGGTGTTCGTGGTCAAGCGCGGCGGCATGGTGGTGATCTGCGCCGGCACCACCGGCTACAAGCTCACCCTCGATGCCCGGTACCTGTGGATGCGTCAGAAGCGCGTGCAGGGCAGCCACTTCGCCCACCTCAAGCAGGCCTCGGCCGCCAACCGCTTCGTCCTCAACCGTCAGGTCGATCCCTGCATGAGCGAGGTGTTCGCCTGGAACGACATCCCGCTCGCCCACCAGAAGATGATGAAGAACCAGCACAAGCCCGGCAACATGGCGGTGCTGGTCCAGGCGAAGCGGCCCGGCATGCGGACGCTGGAGGAGGCCCTGGAGGACTGACCGCCGGGGGAAGCGGCGCGACGCCGCCCTCCCGCCATTCCGGAGATCCGTCATGAGCGCCGCCGATCCGCGCACACCCGAGCTCGTGGAACTCACGGGCGCCGCCCTCGCGCCCGTCGACCGGCTGGTGGCGGAGGCCCGCGACCGTCTGCGCGCCCGTCTCGCCCCCGAGGGGCGGGTGGACGGTCGGGCGCTGGCCGCCCACCAGTTCGCCGCCCACGGGCTCGCCTGGTTCGAGGTCTACCGTCAGGCGCTGCACGAGATGCACCGCTGGTGTGCCCGGCTGGCCGACCGCGACCGGCTGGGCGAGGTGGAGCGGCTGATCACCACCCTGGCCTTCGCCGAATATCTCGGCCGGCTCGCGGGCGGCGTGCCCATGAGCCAGGTGGAGATGGTCCGCCCCGAGGACCTCGGCGTCGAGCCGGAGTCGGTGGCGCGCTTCCTGCACGATCCGGCGGTGCGCGATCTCCGGCTCCGGGGGCGCGATCCGGCGCGGGTGCGCCGTCTGGCCGAGCTGGTGGCGGAGGAGGTGTGGGGCGATCCCGCCTACAGCGACGACGATCTCGCCCTGGTGCAGGACCAGTTCCGCCGCTTCGCGCGCGAGAAGGTGGCGCCGCACTGCCATCGCTGGCACCTGGAGGACCGGCTCGTCCCCCTCGAGCTGATCGCCGAGCTGGCCGAGCTCGGCGTCTTCGGCCTGACCGTGCCGGAGGCCTATGGCGGCCTCGGCATGAGCAAGGAGGCCATGTGCGTGGTCACCGAGGAGCTCTCGCGCGGCTATCTCGGCGTGGGCTCGCTCTCCACCCGCTCGGAGATCGCCGCCGAGCTCGTGCGTCTGGGCGGTACCGAGGCGCAGAAGCGCCACTGGCTGCCGCGCATCGCCAGTGGCGAGACCCTGCCGACCGCGGTGTTCACCGAACCGGACCACGGCTCGGATCTCGCGCACGTCCGCACGCGGGCGATCCGCCGCGACGACCACTACGAGGTGCACGGCGCCAAGACCTGGATCACGCACGCGGCGCGCGCCGATCTCATGACCATGCTGGTGCGCACCGATCCGGAGGAGGCGGGGTACCGGGGGCTCTCCATCCTGCTGGCCGAGAAGCCGCGCGGCCGCGACGACGATCCCTTCCCGGTGGCGGGGCTGGACGGCTCCGAGATCCCGGTGCTCGGCTATCGCGGCATGAAGGAGTACACCCTCTCCTTCGACGGCTTCCGGGTGCCCGTCGAGGGCCTGCTCGGCGGCGTGGAGGGACAGGGCTTCCGGCAGCTCATGGCCACCTTCGAGAGCGCCCGCATCCAGACCGCCGCGCGCGCCGTCGGGGTCGCCGCCAACGCGCTCGAGCTCGGCCTGCGCTACGCCCTGGAGCGGCGCCAGTTCGGCCGGCCGATCTTCGACTTCCCGCGGGTGCACGGCAAGCTCGCCTGGATGGCGACGGAGCTCATGATCGCCCGTCAGCTCACCCTGTTCGCCGCGCGCGAGAAGGATCGGGATCGGCGCTGCGATCTGGAGGCCGGGCTGGCCAAGCTGCTCGGCGCCGCGGTGGCCTGGGCGGCCGCGGACAACGCCCTGCAGATCCACGGCGGCAACGGCTATGCGCTGGAGTACGAGATCAGCCGGGTGCTGTGCGATGCGCGGATCCTCAACATCTTCGAGGGCGCGGCGGAGATCCAGGCGCAGGTGATCGCCCGGCGCCTGCTGGAGACCTAGGCATCCCCGTCCGCCGCACCGCTCCCGTCCGCCTCCGTCTCCTCCGCGAAGGCGATTCCCTCGTAGAGCTCGTCGAGGGAGACGGTGGCGGCAAGGACGGGGCTGTCGAAGGTGCCGGTGCCGATGACGTCGCGCACGTGCCAGTCGCGGGGGCCCTCGCGGATCCACTGCTGGACGCGGCGGCGTTCGGAGTCCACGAGCCAGATCTCCTCGACCGGGGAGAGCGCGCGATAGGCGTCGAGCTTGACGTCCCGGTCGTGCTGGCGGGTGGAGGGCGAGAGGATCTCCACCACCAGACGCGGCGCCTCCACGAAGGGGCGGCCACTCGGGGGCGTGCACTGGACCACGAGATCGGCGACGAAGAAATTGTGGTCGTCGATGCGGACGCCGGCCTCGTGGACGACGCCGCAGCCCCGGCCGGCGAGACGCCGTCGGAGCACGTATCCCACGTTGCCGGCGAGCCAGCCGTGGCGGTCGCCGGCGGGCGCCATGGCGCGGATCTCGCCGTCCACCAGCTCGTAGCGGACGTCCGCCTCGCCCTCGAAGGCGAGGAACTCCTCCACCCGCATGCGGCGGGGCAGCGGCTCGGCCATCACCCTTCCTCCGCGAAGGCGATTCCCTCGTAGAGTTCGTCGAGGGAGACGGTGGCGGCGAGGACGGGGCTGTCGAAGGTGCCGGTGCCGATGACGTCGCGCACGTGCCAGTCGCGGGGGCCGCGGCGCAGCCACTGCTGGACACGGCGGCGTTCGGAGTCCACGAGCCACAGCTCGCGCAGACCCGCAAGCTCCCGGTAGCGGTCGGCCTTGAGGCCGAGATCGTGGAGGCGCGTCGACGGGGAGAGCACCTCGACGATCAGCCACGGGTCGGGCGTGCCGGGCTCGGCCCGCGGACGGCCGCAGGCCAGCACCACGTCGGCGACGAAGAAATCGTGGTCGTCGACGCGGATCCCGGCCTCGACCCGGGGTGCGCACTCGGGACGTGGCCGGCGACGGTGGAGGAGGATGGCGACATTGGCGCAGATCAGACCGTGGCGGTCGCCGGCGGGCGCCATGGCGCGGATCTCGCCGTCCACCAGCTCGTAGCGGACGTCCGCCTCGCCCTCGAAGGCGAGGAATTCGTCCACCGTGAGGGGATCCGCACGCCGGGCCGTCCCGTTCACCGTCGCTCTCCAACGGGGCCCTCCGGAGCGGGCCGGGTCAGACGTTGAAATAGCGTGCCTCGGGGTGGTGGACCACGATCGCGGCGGTGCTCTGCTCGGGATGGAGCTGGTCGCTCTCGCTCATGGTCACGCCGATGCGCCCGGCATCCAGCAGTTCCAGGAGGATGCGCTGCTGGGCCAGATCGGGACAGGCGGGATAGCCGAAGCTGTAGCGCGAGCCGCGGTAGCCTTGGCGGAGGAGGTCGCGACGGTCGCGGGCGTCCAGATGGCCGAAGCCCAGCTCGCGGCGGATGCGGGCATGGACGTACTCGGCCAGCGCCTCGGCCAGCTCCACCGACAGGCCGTGGAGCCGCACGTAGTCGTTGTAGCGGTCCTCGGCGAACCAGCGCCGCGCCACCTCGGAGGCCCGCTCGCCCACCGTCACCACCTGCAGCGCCACCACGTCGCGCACGCCGTCCCGGATGTCGCGCACGAAGTCGGCGATGCACAGGCCGCCCGGCCGCTGCTGGCGGGGCAGGCGGAAGCGGGCGATCTCGCGCGTGCCCGTCTCGTCGAAGAGCACCAGATCGTTGCCGTCGCCGGCGGCGCGGAAATAGCCGTAGACCGCCCGCGGCGCGAAGATGCCCTCCTCGCGGTCGCGTCGCAGCAGCTCCTCCAGCACCGGAGCGAGTTCCCGGCGCGCCCAGGCGAGGAATTCGTCGAGCCGGCGCCCCTCCTTTCCGTACCCCCAGTGGAACTGGTAGAGCATCTGCTCGTTGAGGAAGGGCAGCAGATTGGCCACCGGCACGTGTTCGATCACCCGCGGGCCCCAGAAGGGCGGCGTCGGGACCGGCACCTCGCGGGTGAGCTCCTCGCGCCGCTTGCGGATCTCCTCGAGCTCCACCGGCCGCGGGGCACCGAGGGGCCCCCGCTCCAGCAGCTCCAGCGCGCGGTGGCGCCGGGCCGGCCGCCGGCGCGCCCGCTGGGCCTCCGCCCGCGCGCGGGCGTGGTCGGCGAAGGTGCCGTCCACCACCCGCTCCATCAGCGCCAGCCCGTCGAAGGCGTCGCGGGCATAGGCCACCGGCCCCTCGCCGTAGGCCTCGTAACAGTCCTTCTCGACGAAGGCGCGGGTGAGGGCGGCGCCGCCCAGCAGTACCGGAATGCGCAGCCCGCGCCGGCGCATCTCCTCCAGATTCTCCTTCATGATCACCGTCGACTTCACGAGCAGCCCGGACATGCCGATGGCGTCGGCGCGGTGACGCTCGGCCGCTTCGAGGATGGCCGAGAGGGGCTGCTTGATGCCGAGATTGACGACCCGATAGCCGTTGTTGGTGAGGATGATGTCCACCAGGTTCTTGCCGATGTCGTGGACGTCGCCCTTGACGGTGGCCAGCACGATGGTGGCCTTCTCGTGGCCCTCCACCCGGGTCATGAAGCGTTCGAGATAGGCCACGGCCGCCTTCATGGTCTCGGCGCTCTGCAGCACGAAGGGAAGCTGCATCTTGCCGGCGCCGAAGAGCTCGCCCACCACCTTCATGCCGGCCAGCAGATGCTCGTTGATGATGGTGAGCGGGTCCATCTCCCGCAGCGCCTCGTCGAGATCCGCCTCCAGCCCGTCGCGGTCGCCCTCGACGATCCGCCGGCGCAGCCGTTCGCGCACGTCGGCGGGGCGCTCGCGCCGCCGCCGTTCCACCTGCCGGCCGGCGAAGAGGGCCATGAAGGCCTGCAGCGGATCGTAGTCCGGGCGCCGGCGGTCGAAGATCAGATCCTCCGCCACCCGCCGCTCCCCCTCGGGGATGGCGTGGAAGGGCACGATCCGGGAGGGGTGGACGATGGCGCCGGTGAGCCCGCGTTCCAGGGCGTGCTGGAGGAAGACGGAGTTGAGGACGTGGCGGGCGGCCGGCTGCAGACCGAAGGAGACGTTGGAGATGCCGAGGACGATCTGCACCCGCGGGAACTCGCGGGCGATGGCCGTGATCGCCTCCAGCGTCTCGAGGGCGAGACGGCGATCGTCCTCGTTGCCGGTGCAGACGGTGAAGGTGAGGGGATCGATCAGCAGATCGTGCTCGGGCAGGCCGAAGCGGCGGCAGGCGAAGTCCACGAGCCGGCGGGCGACGGCGAGCTTGCGCTCGGCGGTGCGGGCCATGCCCTCCTCGTCGATGGTCAGCGCCACCACCCCACAGCCGAAGCGGCGGGCGAGGCGGAGGCGGGCGGCGGCCGCCTCCTCGCCGTCCTCGAAATTGATGGAGTTGATCACCGCCTTGCCGCCGTAGAGCTCCAGCGCCCGCTCCAGCACGGAGAGCTCGGTGGAGTCGACGACGAGGGGCGCGTCCACCTGTCCCCGCAGGCGCGTGACCACCTCCACCATGTCGGCGGCCTCGTCGCGGCCCACATAGGCGGTGCACACGTCGAGGGCGTGGGCCCCCTCGCGCACCTGTTCACGGGCCATGGCGACGATGCCGTCCCAGTCGCCGGCCGCCTGCAGTTCGCGGAACTTCTTCGAACCGTTGGCGTTGCAGCGCTCGCCGATGGCGAGATAGGCGTTCTCCTGGCGGTAGGGGACGGCGGAGAAGAGGGAGGCGAGGGCGGGGGTGGGCCGCACCTCGCGCGGCCGCGGCGCTGGCCGGAAGCCGTCCTCGGCCAGGGCCCGCAGCCGTGCGTCCACGGCGCGGATGTGCTCGGGTGTGGTGCCGCAGCAGCCGCCGACGACGGCGACCCCGTCCTCCACGACGAAGCGCTCGAGCCAGTCGGCCAGCTCGTCGGGGGTGAGGGGATAGACGGTGCGCCCCTCCACCAGCTCGGGAAGGCCGGCGTTGGGCAGCACCGAGACCGGTCCCGGCCACTCGCGGGCGAGCACCCGCAGATGCTCGGCCATCTCGCGCGGACCGGTGGCGCAGTTGAGACCGAGGCCGTCCACCCCGAGGGCGGAGAGGATGGTGACGGCGGCCTGGATGTCGGTGCCCACCAGCATGGTGCCGGTGGTCTCGATGGTCACCTGGACGAGGATCGGCACCGTCCGTCCGGCACGGGCGAAGGCGCGGCGGGCGCCGTTGACGGCGGCCTTGGCCTGGAGGGGGTCCTGACAGGTCTCGACGAGGAGCGCGTCGACGCCGCCCTCCAGCAGCCCCCCGGCCTGGACGGCATAGGCGTCCTCCAGCTCCCGGTAGGCGACATGGCCGAGGCTCGGCAGCCGCGTGCCCGGTCCCATGGCGCCGAAGACGAAGCGCGGGCGACCGTCGCGGGCGCGGAAGGCGTCGACCGCCTCGCGGGCGAGGCGGGCGGCGCGGGCGTTGATCTCGTGGGCGCGGTCGGCGAGGTCGAATTCGGCGAGGGTGACGGGCGAGCCGCCGAAGGTGTTGGTCTCCACCGCATCGGCGCCGGCCTCGAGATACTCGCGGTGGATGCGCCGGATCACGTCGGGGCGGGTGAGGACCAGCACTTCCGAACAGTTCTCCTTGCCGGCGAAGTCGTCGAGCGTGAGGCCGGCCGCCTGGATGCGGGTGCCCATGGCCCCGTCCAGCAGCAGCACGTGGCGTCGGAGGTGATCGAGCAGGGGGCTCGTGCGCACGCGTGCACTCCTCACTTCAGGGATCAGGCGCCGGTGGCGGTCACGGCCGCGGTCTCCGGCGGCACCGGCCGCACGCCGGCGAGACGGCAGACGGCGAGGGTGAGATCGGCCCGGTTGAGCGCGTAGAGGTGGAGATGGCGGAAACCCTCGGCCACCAGCCGCCGCATCTGTTCCGCCGCCACCGCCGCGGCGAGCATGCCGTGGATCGCCGAACCCGGCTCCACCCCCTCGAAGAGGGTGGCGAGCCAGGGCGGGATGGAGGCCCCGCAGGCCTCGCTGAAACGGCGGATCTTCCGGAAGTCGTGAATGGGCATGATGCCCGGCACGAACACGTCGTCGAGACCGAGACGGGCGAGGGCGTCGCGGTAGCGGAGCACCGTGTCGGTGTCGAAGCAGTACTGGCCGATCACCCGCACCGCCCCCGCCTCCACCTTGCGGAGCACGTTCTCGAGATCGAAGGCGGGCGAGGGGGCCTCGGGATGGACCTCGGGATAGCCGGCCACGGAGATCTCGAAGTCGGCCACCGCCCGCAGCCCCCGCACCAGGTCCGCCGCATAGGCATAGCCGTCGGGGCGCGGACGATAGCGTTCGCCCCGGGGCGGATCGCCACGCAGCGCCACGATGTGGCGGACTCCCGCCCGCCAGTAGGCGCGGGCCAGTTCGTCCACCTCCGCGCGGGAATGCCCGGCGCAGGTGAGATGGGCGGCGACGGGGACGCCGAAGCGGCGGCGGATCTCCAGCACCGTGGGATAGGTGCCGTCGCGGCCGGTGCCACCGGCCCCGCAGGTGACGGAGAAGAAGCGGGGGCGGAGGGCGGCGAGGCGTGTCACCTCGTCCCAGAAGCGCGCTCTGGCCTCGGGCGTACGCGGCGGGAACAGCTCCACCGAGACGGCGAGCCGCGGCAGCGGCCGCTCCAGCCACGGCAGGAGACGCTCGAGGGCGACGGGGATTCCTTCCATGCGCGACATGCTCCCTTCGACGGTGCGGCGGAGAGTCAGGCGGCGACCCTGAGCCCGCGGGGGGCGGGCTTGCGGCCGGTCCAGATCACAACGGTGAGTTCCTCGCCGGCGAGGCGCACCGGCTCTTCCGGCTCGAGACCGAGGGTGGCGAACCAGCTCCGCATCTCGGCATCCTCGAAGCCGAGGCGGCGGTGGCGGCGCTCGCGGCGCAGCTCCTCGCGGTCGTGACGGGCCAGATCCACCACCACGAGACGGCCGCCCGGCGCCAGCACGCGGACGGTCTCGCCGAGGGCGGCCTCGGGATCGTCGGCGAAGTGCAGCACCTGGTGGAAGGTGACGAGGTCGAAGTGGCCGTCGGGAAAGGGGAGGGCGTACATGTCCGCCTGCTGGACCCGGCAGTGGCGGAAGCCGGCACGGTCGAGCCGCACCCGCGCCACCTCCAGCATGCGGTGGGAGATGTCGATGCCGATTCCCTCGCCCACGAGGGGCGCCAGCAGTTCGAGGATGCGGCCGGTGCCGGTGCCCACGTCCAGCAGCCGACGCGGGCGGACGCCGCCCAGCCGCTCCAGCAGCGCCCGTTCCACCCGGCGACCGTCGACGCCGAGGTCGCGCTCGCTGTCCCAGGCGAGCGCACGGGTGTCGAACCAGCGCTCCACCCGTCGCCGACGCTCCTCGCGCACCGCCTCCATGCGGCGACGGTCGGCCTCCACCATCGGATCGCCGGGCGGCAGCAGCTCCAGGAGACGTCGGGCGAGGAGGACGCCGGGGCCCTCGCGCACGCGGCGATAGAAGGCGAGGCTGCCCTCGGGCAGTCGCTCCAGCAGGCCGGCCTCGGCGAGGATCCGGAGGTGGCGGGAGACGCGGGGCTGGCTCTGGCCGAGGATGCGGACGAGTTCGGAGACGGTCCACTCGCCGCGGCTGCAGATGGCGAGCAGGCGCAGGCGGCTGGGTTCGGCGGCGGCCTTGAGGCGGTCCACCAGCTGGTCGAGGGAGTCGGGCACGGCGCGGCCTCCGTCATCCAGGTATCCCGATATCTAGATTTCTTTATATGTGCCTGTCAAGATGCGGGGTGCCCCCGCGCCCCTTGACCACGCCGCCCGCCGCGCTTTTTCCCCCGGGGGGAGCCCCCGGAAGGCGCCGTGCTGCTGCTCGTCGACAACTACGACAGCTTCGTCTGGAACCTGTACCACTATCTCGGCGAACTCGGCGCCGAGGTGCGGGTGGTGCGCAACGACGCCCTCACCGTCGCCGAGGTCCTCGCCCTCGAACCCGCGGGCATCGTCCTCTCCCCCGGCCCCTGCGATCCCGACCGCGCCGGCATCGGCCTCGAGCTGGTGCGCGCCGCCGCCGGCCGCGTGCCGCTGCTCGGCGTCTGCCTCGGCCATCAGACCATCGCCCAGGCCTTCGGGGCCCGCATCGTCCGCGCCCCGGAGGTGGTCCACGGCAAGGTGGACACCGTCCATCACGACGGCACCGGCCTCTTCGCCGGCCTCGAGAGCCCGCTCCGGGCCACCCGCTACCATTCCCTGGTGGCCGATCCCGCCACGCTGCCCGACGAGCTCCTGGTCAACGCCACCACCGCGGGCGGGGTGGTGATGGGGATCCGCCATCGTACGCTGCCGGTCCACGGCGTCCAGTTCCATCCCGAGAGCATCGAGACCGGGGCGGGCCACCGCCTGCTCGCCAACTTCCTGCAACTCTGCCGCGGAGAGACCCGAAGGTGACGGCCGAACTCCAGCGATTCCGGGCGATCCTGAGCGAGGTGGCGACGGGGACGCCCCTCGCCTTCGACCGCGCGCGCGAGGCCTTCGCCATCATGATGGCGGGCGACGCCACGCCGGCTCAGATCGGGGCCTTCCTCATGGGACTCCGGGTGCGGGGCGAGACGGTGGACGAGATCCGTGCCGGCGCCACCGTGCTGCGGGAGAAGATGCGGCGCGTGCGCGCTCCCGAGGGGGCCATCGACACCTGCGGGACCGGCGGCGACGCCAGGGGCACCTACAACATCTCCACCGCCTCGGCGCTGGTGGTGGCGGCCTGTGGCGTGCCCGTGGCCAAGCACGGCAACCGCGGCCTCAGCTCCCGCTCCGGCTCCTCCGACGTGCTGCAGGCGCTGGGGGTGGACATCGACGCGCCCTTCGAACGCATCGAACGGGCCATGGCCGAGGCCGGCATCGGCTTCCTCATGGCCCCGCGCCACCACGGCGCCATGCGCCATGTGGCCGGCCCGCGCACCGAACTGGGCACCCGCACCATCTTCAATCTGCTGGGACCGCTGTGCAATCCCGCCGGCGTGCGCCGCCAGGTGATGGGCGTGTTCGACGCCGCCTGGGTGGAACCGCTGGCGGAGGTGCTGGGACGCCTCGGCAGCGAGCGGGCGTGGGTGGTCCACGGCGAGGGCGGCCTCGACGAGCTCTCCATCGCCGGCCCCACCCGGGTCGCGGAGTGGACCGGCCGCGAGGTGCGCACTTTCGAAGTGGTGCCGGAGGACGCGGGCCTCCCCCGCGGGCGCGTCGAGGATCTGCGGGGCGGGGATCCCCGCCACAATGCCGAGGCCATCCGCGCGGTGCTGGCCGGCGTGCGCGGTCCCTTCCGCGACGCCGTCCTGCTGGCCACCGCCGCCGCTCTGGTGGTGGCGGAGCGGGCGCGGGATCTGCGCGAGGGGGCGGAGATGGCCGCCGAGGCCATCGATTCCGGCCGTGCGGAGCGGGTGCTGCGGCGGCTGGTGGCCATCACCCGCGGCGAGGGAGAGGAGGCGTGAGCGACGTCCTCACCCGCATCCTCGAGGTGGAACGCGAGGATCTGGCCCGTCGCCGGTGTCGGGTCCCGCGCGCGGAGCTGGAGGCGCGGGCACGGGCCGTCCGTCCCCGCGGCTTCCGCCGGGCGCTGGCCGAAGCCCACGCCGCCGGCCGCTTCGCCCTCGTCGCCGAGATCAAGCGCGCCTCTCCCTCGCGCGGGCTCATCCGCGCCGACTTCGATCCCGCCGCCCTCGCCCGTGCCTACGCCCGGGGCGGCGCCACCTGTCTCTCGGTGCTCACCAACGGTCCCTTCTTCGGGGGTGCGGACGCCCATCTCACCGCCGCCCGCGCCGCCGTGGATCTGCCGGTGCTGCGCAAGTCCTTCCTGGTGGATCCCTGGCAGGTGGTGGAGGCGCGCGCCATCGGCGCCGACGGCGTGCTGGTGATCCTGGCGGCGGTGGACGACGGCCTCGCCCGCGAGCTGCTGGCCGCCGCCCGGGAATGGGGACTGGACGCGCTGGTGGAGGTCCACGACGAGGGGGAGCTGGAGCGGGCCCTCGCCCTCGACGCCGACACGATCGGCATCAACAACCGCGATCTCCGCACCCTCGAGGTGTCGCTCGCCACCTTCGAGCGCCTCGCCCCGCGACTGCCCGAGGGGGTGCTGCGGGTGGCGGAGAGCGGTCTCTACACGCACGACGATCTCAGGCGCATGGCCCGGGCCGGCGCCCACGCCTTCCTCGTGGGCGAGTCCCTCATGCGCGAGGCGGACGTGACGGCGGCCACGCGCCGGCTCCTGGGCGGGGAGGAACGATGAGCGGCGACTTCACCCATTTCGACGAGGCCGGCAACGCGGTGATGGTGGACGTCTCGGAGAAGGCGGTCACCGACCGCACCGCCACCGCCGAGGCGCTGGTGGTGATGCGGCCCGAGACCCTCGCCCGCATCCTCGAGCGCCGCATCGCCAAGGGCGACGTGCTGGCGGTGGCCCAGCTCGCCGGCATCCAGGGGGCCAAGCGCACGCCCGATCTGATCCCCCTCTGCCATCCGCTGCCCCTCTCCTCGGTGCGGGTGGAACTGGAGCCGCTGGTGGCGCGGAGCGCCGTGCGCATCCGCGCCACCTGCCGGGTCACCGCCCGCACCGGCGTGGAGATGGAGGCCCTGACCGCCGCCGCCGTGGCGGCGCTCACCGTCTACGACATGTGCAAGGCCGTCGACCGCGGCATGCGCATCGAGGGTCTGCGCCTGCTCCACAAGGCCGGCGGCCGCAGCGGCGAGTATCGCGCGCCCGAGGCGGCCGGCGGGGAGGAGGCGCCGTGATCCCCGTGGCCGAGGCGCGGGCCCGCATCCTCCAGCGGGTGCGGCCGGTGGCGGAGGAATGGGTGACGCTGCGCGAGGCCCGCGGGCGGGTCCTGGCGCGCGATCTCCCGGCGCTGCGTACCCAGCCGCCCCACGACGTCTCGGCCATGGACGGCTATGCCGTCCGCGCCGCCGACACCGATCCGCCGGGGCGACCGCTGCGGGTGGTCGGCGAGGTGGCGGCCGGGCACACCTTCGCCGGCCGGATGGGGCCGGGCGAGGCGGTGCGCATCTTCACCGGCGCCCCCCTGCCGGCGGGGGCCGATGCCGTGCTGATCCAGGAGCGCGCCCGCCGCGAGGGGGACCGGGTGGTGCCGGAGGTGGCGGTGCCGCCGGGACGCTTCGTACGGCCGGCCGGGCTCGACTTCCGGGCGGGCGATCCCGGTCTCGTCGCCGGCACGGTGCTGGACGGCCGCAGTCTCGGTCTCGCCGCTGCCATGGGCCACGGCTGGCTGCCGGTGCGCAGGCGGCCGCGGGTGGCGGTGCTGGCCACCGGCGACGAGCTCGTCTTCCCCGGCGCCACTCCGCGGGGCGCGCAGATCGTCTCCTCCAACTCCACCGCCGTGGGGGCCCTGGCGGAGGCCTGGGGGGCCGAGGTCCACGACCTCGGCATCGCCCGCGACGATCCCGCCGATCTCGTGCGGGCGCTGGAGCAGGCCCGGGGCATGGACGTGCTGGTGACCACCGGCGGCGCCTCGGTGGGTGCGTATGATTTCGTGCAGGACGCGGCCGGCCGCCTCGGCCTTGAGCTGGACTTCTGGAAGGTGGCCATGCGGCCGGGCAAGCCGCTGGTCTTCGGCACCCTCGGCCCCACCCTCTTCCTGGGCCTGCCCGGCAATCCCGTCTCGGCGGCGGTCTGCGCCCTGGTCTATCTGCGCGGCGTGCTGCGCGCCGCCCTCGGTCTCGATCCGGCGCTGCCGGAGCGGACGGCGGTGCTGGCGGTGGACCTGCCGGCCAACGACGAACGCGAGGACTTCCTGCGCGGTTTGGTGGAGGGTGAGGACGATCATGGACGCCCGCGGGTGCGGCCGGCGCCGCGCCAGGACAGTTCCATGTATCGCACCTTCGCCCTCGCCGACGTGCTGATCCGCCGTCCCCGCCACGATCCCCCGCGGCGGGCCGGCGAAGCCGTGGCGGTGATCGAGCTCGCGCGGGTGACCGCGGGGTGACGTCCGCGGCGCGGATCACGTTCCGGTTGACAGTCGGGGCGAACCAAATTAGAACATCTGCGCAACCCTCCGCGCCGACCCGTGGTCCGGGAGAACGCCGGGTGCTCACCCAGCGCCAGCTCCAGCTCTTGCGCTTCATCCACGCCTACATGCAGGAGCACGGCGTGCCCCCCTCCTTCGAGGAGATGCGGCACGCGCTGGGACTGCGGTCCAAGTCCGGCGTCCACCGGCTCATCTCCGGCCTCGAGGAGCGCGGCTACATCCGGCGGCTGCCCTATCGCGCCCGGGCGCTGGAGGTGGTGCGCCCGCCCCTCGAGGCGGCGCGGGAGGAGGCCGGCGAAGAGGGGCGGGGCGCGATCCCGCTGCCGGCCGCCCGTAACGTGGTGCGCGGCCTCTTCCGCAGCCGCCGGCCGCTCACCGGCGTCCGCGACACCACCCGCCTGCCCCTCTACGGCCGCATCGCCGCCGGCACCCCCATCGAGGCGCTGGCCGACGGCGGCACCGTGGTCGAGGTGCCGGGGATGCTCCTGGGCGACGGCGAGCACTACGTGCTGCAGGTGGTGGGCGATTCCATGGTGGAGGCCGGCATCCTCGACGGGGACTATGTGGTGGTGCGCCGCTGCGAGACCGCCGAGAACGGCGACATCGTGGTGGCGCTCATCGAGGAGCGCGAGGTCACCCTCAAGCGGCTGCGCCGCCGCGGCGCCTCCATCGCCCTCGAGGCCGCCAATCCCGCCTACGAGACCCGCATCTTCGGCCCCCATCAGGTCCGCATCCAGGGCAAGGTGGTGGGCCTGCTGCGCCGCTACTGAGACATCTGCATCTCCGGCCGGCCGCGGAGGATGGCCGGCGGACCGTCGGCCCGGATCGGGCGATTCCCCTCCGGGCTCCCGGGCGCGGCGGGACCGGGCGGCGCCCCGCGGAACGAGGAACCCCGCCGGTGGTGGGGCGTGGGGCCTCCGCTCGCGCTCACGTGCGCGGGACGGGGGCGGCCGGCTCCGGATCGTGCGGGCCCAGCAGGCGATCCGGCCGGTCGGAGAAGACGGCCCGCACGCCGTGGGCGAACAGGGCGTCGGCCTCGGCCGGATCGTCCACCGTGAACACCCGCACCGTCACTCCCGCCGCCCGCAAGGCGGCGAGGCGCGCCCCATCCAGCCAGCGCACGTTGAGATGGAGGGCGGCGAGCCCCAGCGCCGCCACGTCCTCGCGCCAGCGGCGCGGCAGCGGATGGGCGTTGAGGGCGCGCGGTCGCGCCGGCAGCATCCGGGCGAGGTGGGCGAGGACGGTGCGGCAGAAGCTGGAGACCAGCGCCGGCAGGGCGCGCATCTCCGGGGCCGAGAGCGCCCCGGCCACCGCCGCCGCCACCTGCGCCTCGCGTCCGGGGGCCGGCTTGATCTCCACCACCGGCGCCAGCGCCAGCTCGCGGCAGACGGCGAGGGCCTGCGCCAGGGTCGGGACCGGTGCCGGTGCACCGTGTTCGGCGTCCAGCCGTGCCAGTTCGTCCCGGGTGAAGCGGCCGATGGGCGGCCGGCTGCCGTCGGCGAGGCGCAGTCGCCGGTCGTGGCCGAGCACCGGCGTGCCGTCGGCGGCGAGGCGGACGTCGAACTCCACCGCCCGCACGCCCGCCGCCCTTGCCCGCCGGAGGCCGTCGAGGCTGTTCTCGGGTGCGAGACCGGCCGCACCGCGGTGGCCGATCACCCGGACCGTCTCCCAGAAGTCCGCGTCCGCGCCGCCCGCCGTCACCGCCGCCTCCCCGCATTGGGTCGCCGCCCGGCCCGTCTATATGGCGCACCGGAACCGGAGTTCCCGCATCCCGTGAGCCCGGCCGAACCGCCCGCCTCCACCCCTGCCCCCGCGGCGCCGCCGCTGGAGACGGTGGCGACGGTGGAGCGCGTGCTGGGCACCGATGGCGACGGCCACACCCTGCTGCGGGTGCGCCTCGCCGACGGCCGCCGTATCGCCGCCCTCGGCGATCTCGCGGCGCTCCGCGAGGGCGAGACCGTGCGTCTCGCCGGCCGGCTGGAGCGGCATCCCGCCTGGGGCGCACGGCTGCGGGTGACCCGCGTCGAGCGCGTCGGCCCGGATGCCCGGGCGCGGGCCGCGGCCTTCCTGCGATCCGGCGCGGTGAGGGGGCTCGGCGAGCGCCTGGCGGCGCGCATCGAGGCCCACTTCGGCGACACGCTGGTGGACGTCCTCGACCGGGAGCCGGCCCGTCTCGCCGAGGTGCGCGGCATCGGCCGGCGGCTCGCCGCCCGCATCACCGAGGCCTGGCGGCGCCACGGGCGGCGGGAGGAGCTGCAGGCCCTGCTCCGCGCCCACGGCATCGGCCCCGCCCGCGCCGCCCGCATCCTCGCCCGCTACGGCGACGACGCCCTCGCCCGCATCGCCCGCGATCCCTGGTGTCTCGCCCGCGAGGTGGGCGGCGTGGGATTCCGCACCGCCGATGCCCTCGCCCGCCGGCTCGGCCTCGCCGTCGACGCCGGGGTGCGCCTCGTCGCCGGAGTGGAGGAGGTGCTGCGGCGGGAGGCGGAGGAGGGCCACGCGGCGACGCCGCGGGCGCGGGTGGAGGCGGTGGTGGCGCGGCTGCTGGCGGTGCCGGCGGCGGCGGCGGCGCGGGCGGTGGCGGAGGCGGTGGCGGCGGGCCGGGCGGTGCTGCGCCGCTCTGACGGCGAGACGTGGCTGCTGGCGCCGGAGCTGGAGCGGGCGGAGGAGAGCGTCGCGCGCGCGGTGGCGCGGCTCCGTGGCGGACCGCCGCCGTGGCACGATCGTCCCCTCGCCGATCCGCCCGGCGACTTCACCCCCTCGTCGAGCCAGCGCGCGGCGCTGGCGCTGCTGCTGGATCATCGCTTCGCCATCCTCACGGGCGGGCCCGGCACCGGCAAGACCACGCTGGTGCGGGCCCTGCTGGCCCGCCTCGCCGACAGCGGACTGCGCGTCGCCCTGGCCGCCCCCACCGGTCGTGCCGCCCGTCGCCTCGCCGACAGCACCGGCCGCGAGGCCACCACCCTCCACCGGCTGCTGGAGGCCGAGCCCGGCCGCGGCTTCCGGCGCCACGCCGGTCACCGGCTCGCCCTCGACCTGCTGGTGGTGGACGAGGCCTCCATGATCGACCTGCCCCTGATGGCGGCGTTGCTGGAGGCGCTGCCGGAGAGGGCGGCGCTGCTGCTGGTGGGCGACGCCGATCAGTTGCCGCCGGTGGGCCCGGGTGAGCCCTTCGCGGCGCTGGTGGCGAGCGGACAGGTGCCGGTGGCGCGGCTCGACGAGATCTTCCGCCAGGCGGAGGGCGGTGATCTGGTGCGGGCGGCCCACGCGGTCGCCCGCGGCACCGCGCCCCGCTTCTCCGAGAGCGGCGAGGGGGGCGAGGTGTTCGGCATCCGCATCCGTTCGCCGGAGGACGCCCGCGCCAAGCTGGTGGAACTGGTCACCCGCCGCATCCCCGAGCGCTTCGGCCTCGATCCCCGCCGCGACATCCAGGTGCTGGTGCCGGTCCATCGCGATCCGCTGGGCACCCGCGGCCTCAACCGTCTGCTGCAGGAGGTGCTCAACCCGGATCCCGTGGCCGCCCTCGACCACCGCGGTTTCCGCTTCGGCGTGGGCGACCGGGTGATGCAGACGGAGAACGATCACGAACGCGAGGTCTACAACGGCGACGTCGGCCGGGTGGTGGCGGTGGACCGGCGTCGGCGCGCGCTGGAGGTGGACGTGGACGGCCGCCGCCTGATCTACGCCGGCGAGGAGCTGGACCGGCTGGTGCCGGCCTGGGCCATCACCGTCCACAAGGCCCAGGGCAGCGAGTATCCGGCGGTGGTGCTGGTGCTGGCCCGCTGCCACGGTCGCATGTTGGAGCGGCGCCTGCTCTACACCGCCCTCACCCGCGCCGAGCGGCTCGCCGTGCTGCTGACGGAGCCGGGGGCGCTCGCGCGGGCGGTACGCCACACGGCGGGGCGGCGCCGTTCGCTGCTGGAGGCGCGGCTCGTGGGACGACCGGTGGAGGAGGTGACGGCGACATGAACGGATTCCGGGCACGGCTGGGACTGGCCCGCGAACTGCTGCGGGAGGCGGGGGCACGGGCGCGCCGCATGGCCGGCCGACGGGCGGAGCTGGCCGTTGCCCGCAAGGGACCGCAGGACTTCGTCACCGCCCTCGACCGCGAGATCGAGGCGCTGGTCCGCGGCGAACTGGCCCGCGCCTTTCCCGACGACGCCTTCCTCGGCGAGGAGGAAGGGGGCCGCGCCGCCGGCCGGGCCTGGATCCTCGATCCCATCGACGGCACCGCCAACTTCCTGCGGGGCATCCCCTACTGGTCCATCACCCTGGCGCTGGTGGAGGCGGGGCGGCCGGTGGCGGGTTGGGTCTACGATCCGCTCCACGACGAGCTGTTCGAGGCACGGGCCGGCGAGGGCGCCTTCCGCGACGGCACGCCCATCCGCACCTCCGCGGCCACGGTCCCCGGCGAGGCCTGCATCGGCCTCTCCCACACCTTCCGGGTGCCGAAGACGGCCTATCTCGCCCTGCTGGAAGGGCTGCTGGATGCCGGCTTCGACCATCGCCGGCCGGGCTCGGCCGCCCTCGCCCTCGCGTACGTGGCGGACGGGCGACTGGAGGGCACCGTGTTCCTCTCCGCCAACGTGTGGGACGTGCTGGGCGGCATGCTGCTGGTCCGGGAAGCCGGCGGCGTCACCACGCCCTTCGACGCCTTCGGGCCCGAGCCGGCACCGGCGCCGGTGTTCGCCGCCGCACCGGCCATCGCGCCCGTCCTCGAGGCGGTGGTGGTCCGGGCCTGCGCCGCGGGCGGTCTTCAGATGACGAAGTCGTAGGACCGCCGCGCCTCGCTCTCGATGCCGGCCTCCTCCGCCTGCCGGCAGAGGTCCTCCACGGTGACGGCATCGAGGCGGGTCAGGAGGTCGCGCGCCACCTCCGTCCAGAAGGGCAGCATCACCCGCCGTCCCAGTTCGGAGGCGGAGGTCAGATCGGCGGGATCCTCGCGGTCGAGACCGGCGAGGGTCCGGACGATCTCCCCCACGGTGATGCGCCGGCGCTCGCGGGCGAGGCGGTAGCCGCCGCGGGGTCCGCGCACGCCGCGCAGGATGCCGCCACGCACCAGCTGCTGCATGACCTGTTCCAGATAGCGCCGGGGCAGGCCCATGCGCTCGGCGATGTCGCGGCTCTGCACCGGATTGGCGCCGCCGTGATGGGCGATGTGGAGGACGGCCTCGACGGCGAGGGCGATCTTCCTGGACGGTCGCAGCATCTCCTCCCTCACGGTGATGGTGGATCGGTCGGGGTCGTGAATCCGGTGGAACCGAAACCGCCGGCACCGCGCGCGGTCTCGGCGGGATCCAGCGCCGTTTCCACGAGCCGCACCCGGGCGACGGGGCAGATCACCAGCTGGGCGATGCGCAGCCCGCGGCGGACGGTGAAGGGTTCCGGCCCGAGATTGACCAGCAGCACCCGCAGCTCGCCGCGATAGTCGCAGTCGACGGTGCCGGGGGCGTTGAGGACGGTGACGCCGTGGCGGAGGGCGAGACCCGAGCGTGGCCGCACCTGACCCTCGAAGCCTTCGGGGATGGCGAGGCGCAGGCCGGTGGGGACCGCCGCCCAGCGGCCGGGCGCCAGCATCAGCGGCCGATCCGCCGGTACCGCCGCCACGAGGTCGAGGCCGACGGCCCCGGGCGTGGCGTAGGCGGGGAGCGGCAGATCGCGGCCGTGGGACAGCCGTTCGACGCGCACCACCAGCCTCATGCCGCCGTCCCCAGCCGCGCCGCCACCAGCTCCGCCACCCGCCGCGCCACCTCGCGCTTGTCCAGCTCCGGCCAGGGTTCCACCGTCCCGTCCGGCGCCACCACCAGGATGCGGTTGCGGGGTCCGCCGAGGACGCCGCTCGCGGGGCCCACCTCGTTGGCGAGGACGAGATCGCAGCCCTTGCGGGTGAGCTTGGCGCGGGCGTGCTCCACCACCCGCTCCGTCTCGGCGGCGAAGCCGATCACCAGCCGGGGGCGGTCGGTGCCGCGGGCGGCGAGGGTGGCGAGGATGTCCGGATTCTCCTCCAGCTCCAGCACCGGCGGCGGTGCGCCCGGCCGCTTCTTGAGCTTGTCCTTGGCGATCCGGGCCGGCCGCCAGTCGGCGACGGCGGCGGCGCAGACGGCCACCTCCACGGGGAGGGCGGCGAGACAGGCCTCCAGCATCTCCCGCGCCGTCTCCACGTGGACCGTCCGCACCCCGGGCGGATCCGGCAGACACACCGGGCCCGTCACCAGCACCACCTCGGCCCCGGCCCGCGCCAGCGCCTCGGCGATGGCGTGGCCCTGGCGGCCGGAGCTGCGGTTGGAGAGGAAGCGGACGGGATCGAGGGGCTCGCGGGTGGGACCGCTGGTGACCAGCGCCCGGACGCCCGCGAGCGGGCGGCGGCCATCCTCCAGCAGCGCCTCGATGGCGGCGAGGATGGTGGCGGGCTCGGCCATGCGCCCCACCCCCTCCTCGCCGCAGGCCATGTCCCCCGGCTCCGGGCCCACCAGATGGATGCCGTCGGCCCTGAGCCGCGCCACGTTGCGGCGGGTGGCGGGATGGGCCCACATGCGCGGGTTCATGGCCGGCGCCACCAGCACCGGCCGGTCGGTGGCCAGCAGCAGGGTGGAGGCGAGATCGTCGGCGTGACCGTTCGCCATCTTGGCGAGGAAGTCCGCGCTGGCGGGGGCCACCACCACCAGGTCCGCCTCGCGGGCGAGGCGGATGTGGCCCATCTCCGCCTCCTCGGTGAGGGAGAACAGCTCGCGGTGGACGGGGTGGCCGGAGAGGGCGGCGAGGGCGAGGGGGGTGACGAACCGCTCGGCGGCACGGGTGGTGACGCAGCGGAAGCGGAGGCCCCGCTCGCGGCCGCGGCGGATCAGCTCCAGACACTTGTAGGCGGCGATGCCGCCCGTGACGATGAGGAGGATGCGTCTCTCCGGCACCGACATGGCCCGCTTTTCACGTGCCGAGTATGGAGTTTCCTCAGCCGAGCGCAAGCCCGAGGGCGATTCCCAACAGCACCCACGGCCAGGGCGAGCGCAGCCAGGGCGGGGCGGCCGGGGCCGCCGCCTCCGCCTCCAGCCGGGCGAGGACGCGCTCGCCGCGGGTGAGCAGCGCCGGCAGCCGCCGCAGCGCCTCCGCGCCCTCGCCCAGGGCCCGGCGCAGCTCCGCCTCCGGCCCCAGATTCTCCCGCATCCAGTCGGCCACCAACGGTTCGGCCAGCGCCCACAGATTGACCTCGGGGTCGAGGGCGCGGCCGACGCCCTCGGCCGTCACCATGGTCTTCTGCAGGAGCAGCAGATGGGGCTGGGTCTCCATCTCGAATTCGCGGGCCATGGACAGCACCTGGCCGAGGAGGCGGCCGAAGGAGATCTCGGCCAGCGGCCGACCGCGGATGGGCTCGCCGATGGCACGGCAGGCCTGGGTGAAGGCCTCGCGGTGGCGCTCGTCCACGAGGAAGCCGGTGGCGTAGAAGACGTCCGCCACCGCCGCATAGTCCCCCTGCAGGAAGCCGGTGAGCATGCGGGCGAGCTGGACGCGGGTGTCGAAGTCGAGCCGCCCCATGATCCCGAAGTCGAGGGCGACGATGTCGCCGCGGGCGTCCACCAGCATGTTGCCCGGGTGCATGTCGCCGTGGAAGAAGCCGTCGCGGAAGATCTGGGTGAAGAGCACCCGCGCCGCCCGTTCCATCAGCACCCGCGGGTCGAAACCGGCCTCCAGCAGCGCCCGACGGTCGGTGAGCGGCAGCCCCTCCACCCACTCCAGGGTCAGCACGCGGCGGGCGGTGCGCTCCCAGTCCACCGCCGGCACCCGGAAGCCCTCCTGATCGGCGTTGTTGCGGGCGAACTCCGCCGCCGCCGCCGCCTCCAGCCGCAGGTCCAGCTCGCGGCGGGTGGTCTCGGCGAAGATCTCCACCGCCTCCCGCGGGCGCAGCCGCCGCAGCGGCGGATGCAGGCGTTCGGCCGTCTCCGCCAGCCAGAGGAAGAAGGCGATGTCGCGCTCCATGGCCCGCTCGATGCCCGGCCGCAGCACCTTGACGGCGACGGTGCGGCCGTCGGTGGTGACGGCCCGATGCACCTGGGCGATGGAGGCGGCCGCCACCGGCTCCGGTGCGAAATCGGTGAACAGCGCGGCGAGGGGACGTTCCAGCTCGGCCTCGATGGTGCGCACTGCCTCCCGCCCCGGGAAGGGGGGCAGGCGGTCCTGCAGGAGGGCGAGATCGGCGGCCACCTCCTCGCCCAGGAGATCGACGCGGGTGGAGAGACTCTGGCCCAGCTTGACGAAACTGGGACCGGCCTCCTGGAAGGCGCGGGCGAGGCGCTGACCCGGCCGGCCCGGGGCGTCGCGGCGGGCGAGACGGCGGGCGAGACGGTGGAGGGGGCGGGTTTGCGGCAGCAGGTCGAGGGGAAAGAGGGCGTCGTGACGGGCGAACACCCGGGCGGTGGCGACGAGCCGCCGGCCGTGACGGAGATGGCGCAGCATCGTCCCTCAGAGCCGCCAGGCCGAATGGATGGCGGCGATGCCGCCCGAGAGGTTGCGGAAGCGCACCCGGGCGAGACCCGCCTCTTCGATCAGCCGGGCGAAGGCGTGCTGGTCGGGAAAGCGGCGGATGCTCTCGGCCAGATAGCGGTAGCTGGCGGCATCCCCCAGCACCAGCCGCCCGAGCCGCGGCAGCACGTGGAAGGCATAGCGCTCGTAGAGCCGGTCCAGCCACGGCAGCACCACCCGCGAGAACTCGAGGCAGAGGAAGCGGCCGCCGGGGCGCAGCACGCGCCGGATCTCGGCCAGGGCCCGGTCGATGCGGGTGACGTTGCGGATGCCGAAGGCGATGGTGACGGCGTCGAACCTCCGGTCGGCAAAGGGCAGGGCCTCGGCGTCGGCGGCGATGAAGACGAGTTCGCCCAGCCAGCCGCGGTCCAGCGCCCGATCGCGCCCCACCTCCAGCATGGCGGGACTGATGTCGGCCAGCACCACCCCGGCGCGACCGTCGGTGCGCTCGAGGATGCGGAAGGCCACGTCGCCGGTGCCACCGGCGAGGTCCAGCACCCGCATCCCCGAGCGCGGCACCAGCCAGTCCACGAGGGCGTCCTTCCACAGCCGGTGGACGCCGCCGCTCATGAGGTCGTTCATGAGATCGTAGCGCCCGGCGACGCGGGCGAAGACCTCGCCCACCAGCCGCGCCTTCTCCTCGGGATCCACCGGCCGCGCGCCGAAGGAGCGGGCGAGTTCCGCCGCCAGCCGCGCCGCCTCCTCCCGGCTCTCCTCCCGCGCCATCGCCCCTCTTCCACCTCCACCCGTCCGGTTCTAGGGTGGCGGCGGGTGGGGGACAAGCACGGCCCGTGCCGGAACTCCCGGAGGTCGAGACCACGCGGCGGGCGCTGGCGCGGCGGCTCCGCCACGCCCGCATCGAGGCGGTGGAGCTGCGCCGGCGCGACCTGCGCACGCCGGTACCGGCGGATCTGCCGGCGCGGCTCGCCGGAAGGCGGCTCGTGGCCTTCGGCCGCCGCGGCAAGTATCTGCTGCTGGTCACCGACGGGCCGGAGGTGCTGCTGGTCCACCTCGGCATGTCGGGACGGCTGGTGCTGGACGGGCCGCCGCGGCCGCACACCCATCTGCGCCTGCGGTTCTCCGGCGGCGCGGTCCTGGACTATGTGGACCCGCGCCGCTTCGGGACGGTGGACCTGGTGCCGCGACGGGATCTCCTCCGCGATCCGCGCCTCGCCGTGCTGGGGCCCGAACCGCTCGCGCCCGGTTTCGACGCCACGGGGCTGGGGCGGGCGCTCGTGGGGCGCCGCGCCGCCATCCGTGACGTGCTGCTGGATCAGCGGGTGGTGGCCGGTCTCGGCAACATCTACGTGTGCGAGGCGCTGTTCGCGGCCCGCATCCACCCCTTCGCGCCGGCGGCGACGCTGGGGCCGCGCACGCGGGCGCGGCTGGTCGCGGCGATCCGGAAGGTGCTGGAGGAGGCCATTGGCGCCGGCGGCTCGACGCTGCGCGACTATGTCGCGGCCGACGGCCGCCTCGGCAGGTTCCAGAACGCCTTCCGGGTCTACGGGCGGGCGGGCGCGCCCTGTCCGCGCTGCGGCGGCGCGGTGGTGCGGGAGGCGCGGGGCGGACGTTCCAGCTTCTTCTGTCCGCGCTGCCAGCGGCGGCGGCGGGTGTTCCCCTGAGGAGACGGGGGCGCTATAGGGCCGGGCCGTCCGAGGACGGCGGCCGGCGGGCGGATCCGTCCGGAGGACGAGGGAACGGAGGTAGCGATGGCCTACGAGACCATTCTGGTCGATCGTCGCGGTGCCGTCGGCATCGTGACGCTCAATCGCCCCAAACAGCTCAATGCCCTGAACGGCCAGCTCATCCGCGAGCTCAACCGGGCGCTGGACGAGTTCGAGGCCGACGACGCCATCGCGGTGGTGATCGTCACCGGCAGCGAGAGGGCCTTCGCCGCCGGCGCCGACATCAAGGAGATGATGGAGCTGGACTTCATGGGCGCGTTCCGCAGCGACTTCATCGCGCCCTGGCAGCGGGTGGCCGATCGGCGCAAGCCGCTGATCGCCGCGGTGGCGGGCTATGCGCTGGGCGGCGGCTGCGAGCTCGCCATGATGTGCGACATCGTCATCGCCGCCGAGAACGCCCGCTTCGGCCAGCCGGAGATCAACCTCGGCACCATTCCCGGTGCCGGCGGCACCCAGCGTCTCACCCGGGCGGTGGGCAAGGCCAAGGCCATGGAGATGATCCTCACCGGCCGCATGATGACCGCCGAGGAGGCGGAACGCTCCAATCTGGTGGCGCGGGTGGTGCCCACCGAGAAGCTGATGGAGGAGGCGCTGAAACTGGCCGAGGAGATCGCCGCCAAGTCGCAGCCGGCGGTGCAGATGGCCAAGGAGGCGGTGAACCGGGCCTACGAGACCACGCTGGCCGAGGGACTGCGCTTCGAGCGGCGGCTGTTCTACGCCACCTTCGCCACCGAGGACCGCCGCGAGGGGATGGTGGCCTTCGCCGAGAAGCGCAAGCCGGACTTCAAAAACCGCTGAGCCGCACTAGATCGCGGGATCGCCCCGCCCGTCGGCGGCGGGGCGTCGTCGCGTGGAGCCAACCGGAAGAGGGGATCCGTGGCACACTCCCTGTCCGCGAAGAAGCGCGTCCGGCAGATCGCGAGACGGACGCTCCGCAACAAGTCCCGCAGGAGCCGCATCCGCACCTTCGTGCGCAAGGTGGAGGAGGCCATCGCCCGCGGCGACCACGAGGCGGCGCGGGAGGCCTTCGTGAAGGCCGAGTCCGAGCTGCGGCGGGGCGTCACCAAGGGCGTCCTCCACATCAACACCGCCGCCCGCAAGATCTCGCGCCTCGCCCGGCGGGTGAAGGCCCTCGAGGAGGCCGCGGCCCAGCCGGCGGGTTGAGCGGGACGTCCGGGCCGCGACGCGGGGGCCGCCCCTGTGCGGCCCTCGTCGTGTCGGGGCTCCCCGGTTGGCGTGCAATTCAACCGAAGGGCGAAAGCGGGCGTTCGCGGTTCGATCCCCTTGCCCGCCACGGGGCCGCCGATTAGCCTTCGCCGGTGCCGGAACGGGACGAGGGGATCGAGGAAAGTGGCCGGATCCGTGACACTTTCGCGTGCGCCGGCGGGCCGGGGAGCGGACAACGATCCGCGTGCGGGGACGGCACCGCCGTGGTAGAGTGAGGGGCGGAGGGGAGGAGCCCGCAGGGGATCCCCCGGCGACCGTTCGACACATGGACTCGGGACCAGGGCTCCGGCCCCCGTGGGGCCGGACGGGAGGGCGCATCGTCGCCAGTACGGAGGACGCGCCGGTGTATGCCGAGGCAGGGATGGTGCCGCCGTCGAGCCGACTGCACGAACAGTGGGAGCGCGTGCGCGAGGCGTTGCGTGCCGAGTTCGGCGAGACGGCCTTCCGCACCTGGCTGCGACCGCTGGAGGTGGAGGGGGTGGAGGGCGACAAGCTGGTGCTGGCCGTGCCCACCCAGTTCATGCGGGACTGGATCGTCTCCCACTATGCCGATCGCATCCGCTCCCTGTGGGCGGAGGTGAACCCGGCAGTGCGCTCCATCGCCCTCACCGTCCGTCCCCCGCGCCCGCGCGGCGGCCCCGCGACCGCGGTGTCGGCGCGCCCTACGGCCGGGACCGCACCGGCGCCGGTGCCCGCGGCCGGGGAGGCGCGGGAGGACGAGCTGGAGGAGCTGGGCGCGCGCCTCGATCCCCGCTTCACCTTCGAGACCTTCGTGGTGGGCAAGCCCAACGAGTTCGCCTTCGCCGCCGCCGAGCGGGTGGCCATGTCCGACGCGCCCCCCTTCAACCCGCTGTTCCTCTACGGCGGGGTGGGGCTGGGCAAGACCCACCTGATGCACGCCATCGGCTGGCGCATCCGCCAGCGGGCGCCGCACCGGCGGGTGATCTATCTGTCGGCGGAGAAGTTCATGTACCAGTTCGTCCGGGCGCTGCGGGCGAAGGAGACCATGCAGTTCAAGGAGCTGTTCCGCTCCGTCGACGTGCTGATGGTGGACGACGTCCAGTTCATCAGCGGCAAGGACAGCACCCAGGAGGAGTTCTTCCACACCTTCAACGCCCTGATCGAGCGGGGCCGTCAGATCGTCATCTCCGCCGACCGCAGTCCCGCCGACCTCTCCGGTCTCGAGGAGCGGATCCGCTCGCGTCTCTCCTGGGGACTGGTGGCGGACATCCATCCCACCACCTACGAGCTCCGCCTCGGCATCCTCGAGGCCAAGGCCGAGCAGATGGGGGTGGCGGTGCCGCGCGAGGTGATGGAGTTCCTGGCGGCCAAGATCACCAGCAACGTGCGCGAGCTGGAGGGCGCCCTCAACCGCCTGGTCCACGCCTCCCGGTTCAGCGGCCGTCCCATGACGGTGAAGATGTGCCAGGAGGTGCTGCAGGACCTCCTGCGTGCCAGCGAACGCCGCATCACCATCGACGAGATCCAGCGGGCCGTGGTGGAGCATTACGGCCTCAAGATGAGCGACATGGCCTCGGCGCGCCGCTCGCGCTCGGTGGCACGGCCGCGCCAGGTGGCCATGTACCTCTGCAAGCAGCTCACCACCCGTTCGCTGCCGGAGATCGGCCGCCGGTTCGGCGGGCGCGACCACACCACGGTGATGCACGCCGTCCGCACCATCGAGCGGCTGCGGGCGGAGGACCCCCAGATCCGCGAGGATCTGGAGGTGCTGATGCGGCGGCTGCAGGGCTGAGGGGCCGGCGCGACCATTCCCCCTTCGACGGACGGCGCCAATTCTGCTAGCGTGCGCGCCCCGACGGGGAGCGTCGGGGCCCGCGGCCGCCGCGGGCGGCAGCGCAACCTGGCGACAGAGGGCAACCGATGAGGCTCCGGATCGAGCGCGGCGCACTGCTCAAGTCCCTCTCCCACGTCCAGAACGTCGTCGAGCGGCGCACCACCATCCCCATTCTCGCCCACGTGCGACTGGATGCGGGCGAGGGCGAGCTCGCCCTCACCGCCACCGATCTCGACCTCGCCCTCGCCATCCGCGATGCCGCCGAAGTGCTCCGCGCCGGCGCCACCACCGCGCCGGCCCATCTCCTCTTCGAGCTGGTGCGCAAGCTGCCCGAGGGGGCGACCGTCGAACTGGAGCAGGAGCCGGGCGGCGGCATGCTGGCGGTCCGCACCGGCCGCTTCACCTCCGAACTGCCCACCCTGCCGGTGGAGGAGTTCCCGGCGCTGGGCGAGGAGGCCTTCGACGTCACCTTCGCCATCCCCGCCGGCGATCTCGCCCGCGCCATCGACAAGGTGCGCTTCGCCATCTCCACCGAGGAGACCCGCTACTATCTGAACGGCATCCACTTCCATCCGCTGCTGGAGGGCGCGGCGAGCGTGCTGCGCGCCGTCGCCACCGACGGCCATCGCCTCGCCCGGGTGGAGGTGCCCCTGCCCGAGGGCGCCCGCGCCATGCCCGGCATCATCGTGCCGCGCAAGGCGGTGGCGGAGATGCGCAAGCTGCTGGAGGAGTGCGAGGAGGAGGTGACCATCGCCGTCTCCCCCAGCCGCATCCGTCTGGACGCCGACGGCCGCGTGCTGATCTCGCGCCTGATCGATGGCCAGTTCCCCGACTACGAACGGGTCATCCCGAAGCAGAACGACAAGATCGCCCATCTCGCCACCGAGGATTTCGCCCGCGCCGTGGATCGCGTCAGTACCATCGCCACGGAACGACTGCGGGCGGTCAAGCTGGCCTTCTCGTCGTCGACGGTGATCGTCTCGGCGGTCAGTGCCGAGAGCGGGCGGGCCAGCGAGGAGGTGGACGTCGAATACGAGGGCGAGCCGCTGGAAATCGGCTTCAACGCGCGCTACATTCTGGACATCCTCGGCGAGATCGAGGGCGAGCAGGCCCGCATGGAGATGACCATGGCCGCGGCGCCCGTGCTCGTCCGCGATCCCGGGGATCCGAGCGTCCTGTACGTGCTCATGCCGATGCGGGTTTGATGGCGACCGCGTTCGACCACGCCGCCGGCTCGGCATCGGACCGTCGCACCCTCGCCGTCCACCGTCTCGAACTCGGGCAGTTCCGCAACTATCGACGCCTCGTCCTCGAGACGGACGACCGGCCGGTGGTGCTGTTCGGCCCCAACGGTGCCGGCAAGACCAATCTGCTGGAGGCCCTCTCGCTGCTGGCCCCCGGCCGCGGCCTGCGGGGCGCGCGCCTGGCCGAGATGGACCGGCGCGACGGCGGACCCTTCCGCATCGCCGCCCGCCTCGCGGGCCCCGCCGGTCCGGTGGAGATCCGCATCCGCCACCGGCCGGAGGAGGGGCGCCGGCGCATCGAGCTGGACGGACGGGGGCTGGCGGGCTCCGCCGAACTGGCCGACGTGGTGACGGCGGTGTGGCTGACGCCGGCCATGGACCGCCTGTTCCTGGAGGGACCGGCGGCGCGGCGGCGGCTGCTGGACCGGCTCACCCTCGCCGTGGATCCCGGCCACGGCCGGCGGGTGGCGGCCTTCGAACGGGCGCTCCGGGAACGGCTGCGCCTGCTCACGGGACCGCGCGCGGATCCGGCCTGGCTCGCCGTGCTGGAGCGGCGCATCGCCGCCCTCGCCGTCGCCATCCTCGCCGCCCGCCGCCAGGTGGTGGCGGGGCTCGCCGGCGAGCTGGCGCGGCCGGTCATGGGCTTTCCCGCCCTCGCCCTCAAGGTGAGGGGGGAGCTGGAGGCGGAGGTGGCGGGGCTGTCGGCCCTGGCCGCGGAGGAGCACTATGCCGCCCGCCTCGGCGCGCTGCGCCGGCGCGACGCCGAGCTGGGGCGCACCACCCTCGGCCCCCATCGCAGCGACCTGCTGGTGCGGGCCGGCGACAGCGGCGAACCGGCCGCCCGTTGCTCCAGCGGCCGCCAGAAGGCCATGCTCTGCGCCCTGCTGCTGGCCCAGATCCGCCTCGCCCGGGCCTGGCGCGGCCAGCTCCCCCTGGTGCTGCTGGACGAGCCCATGACCCACCTCGACGCCGACCGCCGCCGCGCGCTGGCGGAGGCGGTGGTGGCGCTGGGCTGTCAGGCCTGGTTCACCGGGACCGACCGCGAGGCCTTCGCCCCGCTCGCCGGCCGGGCCCGGTTCCTGCACGTGGACGGAGCGAGACTGGACGAGACATGAACGACATCCGTACGGAGACCGACGGCGGGCGCTACGACGCCACCGCCATCCAGGTGCTGGAGGGACTGGAGGCGGTGCGCCGCCGCCCGGGCATGTACATCGGAGACACCGACGACGGCTCCGGCCTCCACCACATGGTGTTCGAGGTGGTGGACAACGCCATCGACGAGGCCCTCGCCGGCCATGCCACGCGGGTGGAGGTGACGCTGGAGGAGGACGGCTCCGTCACCGTCACCGACGACGGCCGCGGCATTCCCGTGGACATCCACGAGGAATATGGCGTGCCGGCGGCCGAGCTGATCATGACCCGCCTCCATGCCGGCGGCAAGTTCGACCACAATGCCTACAAGGTCTCCGGCGGACTCCACGGCGTCGGCGTGTCGGTGGTGAACGCCCTCTCCGACTGGCTGGAGCTGCGCATCTGGCGCGACGGCTTCGAATGGTACATGCGCTTCGAGGACGGCGGGCGCGTGGTGGTCCCGCTGGAGCGGGTGGGTCCGGCCGGTGGCCGCCGCGGCACCCGGGTCTCCTTCCAGCCCTCCATCGAGGTCTTCTCCGACACCGAATTCAAACGCGAGGTGCTGGAACACCGCCTGCGGGAGCTGGCCTTCCTCAACGCCGGTGTGGAGATCGTGCTGCGCGACCTGCGCGGTGCGGAACCCTGGGCGCAGACCTTCCACTACGAGGGCGGGCTCGAGGCCTTCGTCCGCTTCCTCGACCGCGCCCGCGCGCCCCTCTTCCAGCCGCCCGTCGCCATCCGCGGCGAGCGCGACGGCATCTTCGTGGAATGCGCGCTGGAGTGGACGGACTCCTATCACGAGACGTGCCTCTGCTTCACCAACAACATCCCCCAGCGCGACGGCGGCGCCCATCTCCAGGGCTTCCGTGCGGCCCTCACCCGCACCGTCAACCGCTACGCCGAGGAGACGGGGCTCCTCAAACGCGCCAAGGTGCAGCTCTCCGGCGAGGACATGCGCGAGGGGCTCACCTGCGTGCTGGCGGTGAAGATGCCGGATCCCAAGTTCAGCTCCCAGACCAAGGAGAAACTGGTCTCCTCGGAGGTGACGCCGGTGGTGCAGGCCGTGGTCGCCGAGGGCCTCGCCCGCTGGTTCGAAGAACATCCGCAGGAGGCGCGGGCGGTGGTGGGCAAGGCGGTGGAGGCGGCCACCGCCCGCGAGGCCGCCCGCCGCGCCCGCGAACTCACCCGCCGCAAGAGCCCGCTCGATGTGGCCAATCTCCCCGGCAAGCTCGCCGACTGCCAGGAGCGGGATCCCCGCCGGGCGGAACTCTTCATCGTGGAGGGCGATTCGGCCGGCGGCTCGGCCAAGCAGGGGCGCGATCGCAGCTTCCAGGCGATCCTGCCCCTGCGCGGCAAGATCCTCAACGTGGAGCGGGCCCGCCTCGACCGGGTGCTGTCCAGTCAGGAGATCGGCACGCTGGTCACCGCCCTCGGCACCGGCGTGCGCGACGACTTCGATATCGACAAGCTGCGCTATCACCGCATCGTCATCATGACGGACGCCGACGTGGACGGCGCCCACATCCGCACGCTGCTGCTGACCTTCTTCTACCGTCACCTGCCGCAGATCATCGAGCGTGGCCATCTCTACATCGCCCAGCCGCCCCTCTACCGGGTCGTGCGCGGCAAGCGCGAACGGTATCTCAAGGACGACCGGGCGCTGGAGGCCTTTCTGCTGGAGGCGGCGCTGGAGGAGACGCGCCTCCGTCGCGGCGACGGTGACGAGCTCGCCGGGGACGGGCTGGCCGGACTGGTGGAGCGGGCCGCCCGCGGCCGACGGGTGGTGCGGCAGCTCGCCCGCCGGCTGCCGCCGGTGGTGGTGGAGGCGCTGGCCCTCGCCCACGCCTTCACCGAGCACCCCTTCGAAGTGGCGGCGGACGAGCGGGATCTGCCGCCGCGGGTGGAGGCGCGTCTGCGACGGCTCGATCCCGAGGGGAGGTGGACGGTCCGGGACGGCGACCGCACCCTCGTGCTGACCCGCCGGGCCGGCGAGCGCGAGGAGCGGTTCACGGTGGACGCCACCCTGCTGCGCAGCTCGGAGGGACGGCGGCTGGTGGAGCTGTTCCGGCCGTTCTCCGAAGAGTGGGAGACGGTGCTGCTCCACAAGGGCGAGGAGCGGCCGGTGCGGGGGCCGGTCCATCTGGTGGAGACGCTGCTGGAGTGGGGCCGGCGCGGCCTCACCATCCAGCGCTACAAGGGTCTCGGCGAGATGAACCCGGAACAGCTCTGGGAGACCACCCTCGATCCCGCCCGCCGGGTGCTGCTGAAGGTGGAGATCGCGCACGCCGACGAGGCCGACGAGCTCTTCTCCACCCTCATGGGCGACCGGGTGGAGCCGCGGCGCGAGTTCATCGAACAGCACGCCCTCGAGGTGACCAACCTCGACGTCTGAACGGCGACGGCCGCCCGCGGGGCGGCCGTTCCGTCCGGGACCGCGGTGCCGGTCAGTGGGAGAAGAGCACCGGCACCGTCATGTGTTCCATGATGTGCTGGGTGACGCCGCCGAAGACGATCTCCCGCAGCCGGGAGTGGCCGTAGCCGCCCATGACGAGGAGATCCGCACCCTCGTCGGCGGCCGCGGAGAGGATCACGTCGGGCACGTCCAGCCCGCCGCTCTCCATGTCCTTGACCTCCACCTCGATGCCGTGATGGGCGAGATGGGCGGCCATGTCGGCGCCGGCGATGGGCCCCACGCGTCCGCCCAGTTTCTCGGCGTCCACCGTCACCATCAGCACCCGTTCGGCATCCTCCAGCAGCGGCAGGGCGTCGTTGATGGCGCGGGCCGCCTCTCTCGAGCCGTCCCAGCAGCACATCACCACCCGCGGCGGCGAGCGGCGATGACCGATGTAGGGCACCACGATGGCCGGCCGGCCCGAGTGCATGAAGGCGGCCTCGGCCAGCAGGGCCTGGTCCACGCCCTCCTGTTCCGGATCCGGCTGACCCACCACCGCGAGATCGGCGTGCCGCGCGTGACGGGTGAAGATGGCGGGCAGGCGATCGACGGGCGCGATCTCGTGACGGAACTCCACCGGGCGGCCGAAACGGCCGGCGTGCCGATCGTAGCGGGCGATCAGCTCCCGCGCCTCCTCCTCGGCGCGGGCCCGCTGCTGGGCCAGCACGTCGGCGGGGATGTTCACGCCCACGGAGGCCGGAATGTAGGGTTCGGCCACCAGCAGCAGGGCGGTGAGGTGGGCGTCGTCGGCATCGGCCAGCGAGAGCGCGAAGTCGAACCGCGCGAGCGACGCCTCGCTGCGGTCGATCAGCACCAGCAGATCCTTGAGGGCCATCGTCCACCTCCTCCCCTGCGCGGGTCCGGGATCCCGCGCCTTAGATAGGAGGTGGAGACGGTCGGCGGAAGGTACGGAGCGGCGGGCGCCGGTGCGCGGATCGGGACCGCGGCGGCACGGCCACGGGGATCATTCAGAGGGTCGCGGCTCCGCCGTCGTCGGCGGCGGGATCCGGGGGCTCGACGGCCGCGCCGCCGTCGGCCGCCGGGACCACCCCACCCGGGGGTGGCGCGGCGGGCGGCTCCAACAGGCTGCGCTCCACCTCCTTCATGACGTCGCGCATCCAGGGTCGGCCGCTCGGCGCCACCAAGGCCAGAAGGGTGGGGCCGCGTCGCCATTCCAGCGCCACATAGCCCTCCGGCACGGTGCCGATGGCCTCCGCCTCCTCGCCCTGGACCACGCCCACCACCAGATAGACGGGAGCCCCCTCCGCGTCCTCGTACACCAGCCGCACGGCCGGCACGCGGGCACGCGGCAGCGTCGCCTCGGCCACCAGCCGCAGGCCGAAGGCCCGGAGATCGGGACGCTGGAAACGGACGGCGTCGGCGGCGTGCCCCGCCACGTCCCCGGCCGTCGCCACCGGCCGCCCGAGAGATGGCCGCGTCGTCTCCATCGTGCGCAGCAGCGCGCCGCTCGAGAGCAGCAGGGCCAGCACCGCGGCGACGGCGAGGCGGCGGGTCCGGCGATGACGGCGCAGCCGGTCCGCCACCGCCGCCACCAGCTCGGGATGGAAATCGACGGAATCGGCCATGGGGAGGGCGGTGCGCAGGCCGCCCAGACGCCGCCGCTGTTCGGCGTAGACGGCCGCCCGTGCCGCCACTGCGGGATCGCCGCGCACCAGCCGGTCGAGCCGGCGGCGCCGGGCACCGCGCAGCATCCCGTCGGCATAGGCGACGAGCGTGGCGTCGTCCACCGGGAAGGGCCGAGATGGTCCGCACTCGCTCACGGATCGTCCCTCCGCGTTCGTCCCACCACCCGCAGCCGCACCGGCGCGCCGCGGTGGGTGAGGCGGCGCAGGGCCTCGCGCCCGCGGGAGAGCCGCGACATCACCGTGCCGATGGGCACCCCCAGCACACGCGCCGCCTCCGCGTAGCTCATCCCCTCCATCCCCACGAGCAGCACCACTTCCCGCTGCTCCGCCGGGATCGTCGCCAGCGCCCGCACGAAATCCCGCCAGGCCAGACGGTCGAGCTGACCCGCGGGCACCGCCAGCCGGTCGACGATCTCGTCCACGTCCACCGCCATGCGGACATGGCGCCGCCTCCGCATCGCATCTATGAAGACATGGTGCAGGGTCGTAAATAGATATGACCTCACGTCCCGCACCCGGGTCCAGCTCCGTGTCCGTGCCAGCACACGGGCGAGAGCTTCCTGCACCAGATCGTCGGCGTCGTGGGCCTCGCCCACCAGCAGCAGCGCATAGCGGCGCAGGGCGGCGATATGGGCGATCATCTCCTGGTCGATTCCCGCGCGTGCGGGCGCCGCGGGGGACGGGCGCACGCGGGGCGTGGACGGGAAGGCGGCGTCGCGGATGCGCTTCGACGGCGGCTTCACCCTTCGTCTCCTCCCTCCGGCGGCCGATGGGACGGGCTGCGACCGGAGAGGGCCGCGCGGCCGATCCGGCGGCTGCACCCCACCGACGTGACGGCGGTCCCTCCTATTCCCGGTCGGGGGGAGCCTGCCGGGGTGCCGCCGGCGGGTCAACCGCGGCCGTGGCCGGAAGGTCACGCCGGCGGGACGGCCCTTGCCGCCGTCGCGTCGGATCTGCTAGCGCGCCGGGAGACCGGTGGAGGAGATGGCCATGATCCGCACCGTGCTCGCCGCCGTCGACGGTTCCGATCCGTCCACCCGGGCGGTGGAGCTCGCTGCCGACATCGCCGCCCGTTTCGATGCCCGGCTGCTCCTGTGCCACGTCATGGTCTTCCGTCCGCTGCCCGAGGCCCTCAGGCGCATGGCGGAAGTGGAGCATCTGGTGGAGCCGGAGACGCGGCGGGTGGTGCCCACCACCTGGATCGAACTGCCGCCGGAGCCCACCGAGGACATGCGGATCATCGCCGCCCTGGCCGAGAAGTTCCTCGCCGACGCCGAGAGCCGCGCCCGCGGACGGGGCGTGCGGCGGGTGGAGACGCGGGTGCGCGAGGGCGAGCCGGCCGAGGCCCTGCTGGAGGAGGCGGAGCGGGCGGGGGCGGATCTGCTCGCCTGTGGGACCCGCGGCCACGGCGAGCTGACGGCGCTGCTCCTGGGCAGCGTCTCCCACGAGCTGCTCCGGCTCGCCCCCTGTCCGGTGCTGGCGGTCAAATAGGGCCACCGCTGCCGGCGGCCATCGTGTCGCACCCGGCAGGGGGTTTACAACCGGAAGACGCGGGCCATATGCGCCGGCTCGTCCGGCCAAGGCAACGCGGCATGCCGCGGCTGCGGCCGACCGATCGGACTCGACTGCTCCGGGTTGGGAGGTCGGTATGGCTGAAGTCCTCGGCAGCGCCGCGGCGCTGCTCTCCCGCACGTCTCCCGATCTGCCGGTGGTGCTGATCCGCCCGCACGTGCTGCGGCGCCGGGCGCAGGGGGTGGTGGCGGCCTTTCCCGGCCGCGTGCTCTACGCGGTCAAGTGCAACGACGACGAACGGGTGCTGCGGGCCCTCCACGAGGGCGGCATCCGCGCCTTCGACGTGGCCTCCATCGGCGAGGTGCGCCGCATCCGCGCCCTCTTCGGCACCGACGTCGAGATCGCCTTCATGCATCCCGTGAAACCGGCCGCGGCGGTGGCCGAGGCCTATCACCGTCACGGCGTCCGCCGCTTCGCCCTCGACCACGTCTCGGAGCTGGAGAAGATCGTGGCCGTCACGGGCGGGGCCCGCGACCTCGAACTGGTGGTGCGGCTGGCGGTGGCCAACGACGGCGCGTTGCTGGCGCTTTCCGGCAAGTTCGGCGCCGAACCGGAGGAGGCGGTGGCGCTGCTGCGCCGGGCCCGGCCCCACGTCCGGCGCCTCGGCCTCACCTTCCACGTGGGCTCCCAGTGCCTGGATCCGGGGGCCTTCGCCCGCGCGATCCATCTCGCCGGCGAGGTGGCGGCGGCGGCCGGCGGCATCGAGCATCTGGACGTGGGCGGCGGCTTCCCCGCCCGCTATGTCGGCGACGAGCCGCCCTTCGAGGCCTTCGTGGCCGTCGTCCGCGAGGCGGTGGGGCACGGCATCGGCGCGGTGGATCTCGCCTGCGAGCCCGGGCGGCTGCTGGTGGCCGACGGCGTCTCGGTGCTGGTGCGGGTGGAGCAGCGGCGTGGCCGGCGTCTCTATCTCAACGACGGCATCTACGGCAGCCTCGCCGAGCTCAAGTGGCTGGGACCCCGCTTCCCGCTGGCCCGGGTGCGGCCCGAGGGCATCGACCGCCGGGCCGAGCTGGGCTACGATCTGTTCGGTCCCACCTGCGATTCGGTGGACAGCATGCCCGGTCCCCACTGGCTGCCGGCCGACGTGGCGGCGGGCGACTGGATCGAGGTGGGCATGGCCGGCGCCTACACTCGCACGCTGGCGACCCGCTTCAACGGCCTCGGCGAGGCGCGGGTGGTGGAGGTGGCGGACGAGCCCTGGTACCTGGTCGATCCGGCGCCACCGGTGACGACGGAGATGGCCGCCGCCTGAGCGCCGCGGGTTGATTTCGCCCCCCGGGGCCCCTAAACCGGGAGCGCCACCGTCCCCATCGTCTAGTGGTCAGGACACCAGCCTTTCAAGCTGGAAACGCGGGTTCGATTCCCGCTGGGGACGCCATCGTGCCCCGTGGGGGCCCTGTCCTCTCCGGGCCGGTGCGGCGGCCGGGATCCGTGGGGCCCGGTCCCGTGGGTCGGGGGCCATGAGACGGCCGGTCGTCCATCCCTACGAGAGCGTCGGACTGGATCGCGCCCCGGATCTACGCCGCGATGCCGGACGGCTCGTGGCGCTGGCCGCGGATCCCGCGAGCCGCTGGCTGGGACTGCGGGAGCTGGCGATCCCGGTGGTCGCCTGCAGAGACGGTCTCGGGCTCGCCCTCGGCCCGCGGCCCGCGGAGGCCGGGGAGCCCGAGGTCTTCCTCGGACTCGCGGGCGGGATCCCCGTCTTCGCCGTCCCCGTCAACGCCACGCCGCCGGGCGTGCGCCACTTGCCCCTCCGCGAGGTGGCGGTCCGCCTCACGGCCACGGAGCTGGGGCTGTGTGCCTGTGCCCGCGCGCTGCTCCACTGGCACGCCACCCACCGCCACTGCGGCCGCTGCGGCACCCTCACCCGGGTGGAGGAGGGTGGTCATCTCCGCCGATGTCCCGCCTGTGGCCTCGAGATCCATCCCCGCACCGATCCGGCGGTGATCGTCCTGGTCCACGACGGCGGTGACCGCTGTCTCCTGGGCCGCGCGCCACACTTTCCACCCGGACTCTATTCGACTCTCGCCGGTTTCGTGGAGCCGGGCGAGAGCCCGGAGGCGGCGGTGGCGCGCGAGGTGCGGGAGGAGGTGGGGATCGCCGTCGATCCGCCCCTCTATGTTTCGGCCCAGCCCTGGCCCTTCCCCCGGAGTCTGATGCTGGGATTCCTCGCCCGCGCCCGCGATCGGACGCTGGTGGTGGACCGCGGCGAACTGGTGGACGCCCGCTGGTTCACCCGCGCGGAGCTCGCCGATCCCCGCCACCGTCCCGTCCGGCTGCCGCGACGGGACTCCATCGCCCGCTATCTGATCGAGTGCTGGCTCGCGGGGGCGGTGCCGGTGGCGGGATCCGGCTCCGAGAGCCGCGCCAGCCGATAGGCGGCGGTGCGGGCGAAGGCCAGCAGCAGCGCCCGCCGTCGTGCCGGCGCGAGCCGCCGCTCCGGCGGCGGACGCAGCCATTCCGCCTCGAAACCGTCGCTCACCACCACGCCGGTCTCCGCCGGCAGGGCCGCCCGCGGGAAGTCCTCGGGCACGGCGAAGGCGAAGAGATCGCACCAGGCGCGGTAGGCCGGCCATTTGCCGTCGGCGCGGAGGTCGGCGAGGCAGGACTTGATCTCGACCAGCAGGATCCGGCCCCGGGCATCCACCGCCAGCAGATCGGCCCGGTGGCCGCTGGCGAGGGGGAATTCCGCCACCCAGGCCCAGCCCTCGCGGTGCAGCAGCCGACCCGTGCCCCGCCGCACCCGGAGGGTCCGGAGCGCGCGGGAATCGTCGTCGGCGGTCGGCGTCAACGAATCCTTCACCGGTGCGTGGCAGGAAGAACGGGGCCCGGATGGAGGTGGCATGGTCTTCGGGTGGCGACAACCCCGCGAGCGCGCATCCGAGACGGGCACGAGCCGGCGCCTGCGCCGGCTCCTGGCCGGTGACGGGGACCCGGCCCGGGACGGCCGGCTGGGCCGGGAGGACGTGGCGGCGCTGGCCCGCGACCGTTCGCCCACCACCCGGAGCCGGATCGCCCGCAAGTTCGGCCGCCAGTACGACGAGCTGGCGCGGGGCGGCAGCGCCGAGCTCGCCCGCGCCGTCCTCGAGCTGCTGGTGGCCGACGTGGCCCGGGAGGTGCGCGCGGCCCTGGCCGAGAGCATCGCCGACAGCCCCGCCCTGCCGCCCGCCGTCGCCCGCCGCCTCGCCCGCGACGCCATCGAGGTGGCGCGGCCGGTGCTGGAGCGCAGTCCGGTGCTGGACGAGGCCGAGCTGATGGACATCGTCCGCACCCACTCCTGGCCCTATGCCCTCGCCGTGGCCGGACGCAGCGGCATCTCCGAGGAACTCGCCCACGCGCTGCTGGACGTGGGTGAAGAGCGGGTGGCGGCACGCCTCGCCGGCAATCTGCGGAGCGCGCTCACCCGTCGGGTTCTGGAGCGGCTGGCGGAGGAATACCGCGACGCGCCGACCGTGCGCGAGCGGCTGGTGCGGCGGCCGGCTCTGCCCTTCGAGGTGCTGGAGCGGCTGGCGGAGGCGGTGGGCGAGGCGCTCTCCTGGGATCTGGTGCGCAGCCGCCGCATGACGCCGGAAGAGGCCCGGCGGCTCGTCACCGCCCTCAAGCACCGGGTGGCGGTGGGGCTCACCGCCCGTGACCGAGACCAGGAGCGGGTCCTGCGTCACATGCGCCGGCGCTGGAGGGCGGGGGAGCTTTCGCCGGACGAGTTCCTCGCCTTCCTGCGCGACGGCGACGTCCTCGCCCTCGAGGCCGCCTTCGCCGCCGCCAGCGATCTGCCGCCGGAGCGGGTGCGCGCCATCCTCACCGCCACCGACCGGCGGCCCTTCGCCGCTCTCTGCGCCAGGGCCGGGCTGCCCACCGGCCACTATCTGGCGCTGCGGATGGCGCTGGAGCTGGCCGAGGCGTGTTTCCGGGAGGGGCGGGAGATGGTCTACGGATCCGACACGGCCCGCTATGTGTGCGAACAGTACGAGGCGCTGCGGGCCGATCCGGCGCGGATCGAGGCGCTGCTGGACGGCGGGGGACCGGCGGCGGAAGGCGAGCGCGAGGCGGCCGCGGGGCGCTTGCGCCCGTGACGGCCTTTGCGTAGCATCGGATCGTCCCGTCGAAGATCGAGACGCGAGAGGGAGGCCCGGGACATGACCATCGCACACCTGGTGAGGGGTGTCGCCCTGCTGTCGCTGCTGTTCGGCGCCACGGCGCGGGCCGAATGTTCTCCGGAGAACTGGAAGGACTGTGCGGGCAAGCCGTGGGTGATCGGCGAGCCGGAGACGCCCATCGGCGAGAAATGGTGGCCCCATCCCCTCTGGGGCGAGGGTGACGAGGCGGGGGCCTCCAACTGGTACACCCGGCCGGAGGTGGTGCGGCGGGCGCTGGCCGAGGCGGACCGGGGACGGGTGTACAGTCTCGCGCGGCCCTACGACGCCGAGATGCCGCTCTTCGGGCAGCGGCGCTTCGTGCTGCGCATTCCCGCCACGCCCACCGGCGGGCCCTTCGGGGCCAACCGCATCATCTGGCACGACGAGTTCCTGGCCACCGAGATCGGCCAGGTGGGCACCCAGTTCGACGGTCTCGGCCACATCGGGGTGATGATGGGCGGTCCCGGCGACAAGGACCGGATGGTCTACTACAACGGCTACACCGAGACCGAGGTGGGCGGCGCCTACGGCCTGCGGAGGATCGGCGTCGAGAAGCTGCACCCCATCGTGGCCCGGGGCATCCTCCTCGACATCGCCGGGGCGAAGGGCGTGGAGATGCTGGAGAAGGGCTACGTCATCACCATGGCGGACGTGCGCGCCGCCCTCGAACGCCAGGGCATGGCCGACTTCCGCTTCGCGGAGGGCGACGTGGTGATCTTCCACACCGGCTGGGGCCGGCTCTGGAAGAAGGACAACGCCACCTTCAACTCGGGCGAGCCCGGCATCGGCATGGAGGTGGCGCGCTGGCTCAGCGACGAGGTGAGGGCCGGTCTCGTGGGTGCCGACACCTGGGCGGTGGAGGCGGTGCCCAACCCCGATCCCGGCTGCGCCTTCTGCGTGCACCAGCATCTCATCACGCGCCACGGCATCTTCCTGCACGAGAATCTCGATCCGTCCGGGCTGGTGGCGGACGGGGTGTGGACCTTCACCTACGTGTTCGCGCCCATGCCCATCGTCGGCGCCACCGGCTCTGCCGGCCATCCCATCGCCATCGACTGAGGCGGCCCGGGCGCTTGAAGGCGCGGGAGAGGAAGGCCATTGTGGGGGCGGAAGGTTCCGCCCCCACGATCCCGTCCGATGCCCGTGTCCGTTCCGTCCGCTCCCTGGGTGGAGGTCCACCACCCCGAGGGCCGGAGTCCGGTGCTGCTGCTGTGCGATCACGCCGGTCGCGAGGTCCCGGACGGTCTCGATCGTCTCGGCATCGACGAACGAGAGCTCGCCCGGCACATCGGCTGGGACATCGGTGCGGCCCGGGTCACCCACGGCCTGGCGCGTCTGTTGGATGCGCCGGCCGTCCTCTGCCACGCCTCGCGCCTCTTGATCGATCCCAACCGCCGGCCGTGGACCCCCACCTCCATCCCGGCCGAGGTGGACGGCACCGTGATCCCGGGCAATCGCGACCTGCCGCCGGAGGAGGTGCGCCGGCGCATCCGCCGCTACTGGCTGCCCTATCACCGCACCGTCGCGCGGGCCGTCGCCCGTTTCCGCGCCCGGGGGATCGTTCCCGTGCTGATCGCCGTCCACAGTTTCACGCCGCGGCTCGACGGCGGTGCGCCGCGGCCCTGGCACGTGGGGGTGCTGTGGCGGGGCGACGACCGCCTCGCCCGGCCGGTGCTGGAACATCTGCGCGCCCGGGGTGACCTGGTGGTGGGCGACAACGAACCCTATTCGGGTCTGCGCCATCTCGGCTACACGCTGGAGTTCCACGCCCAGCGCACGGGCCTGCCCCATCTCGCCCTCGAGATCCGCCAGGATCGCATCGCCGACGGGGCCGGGGCCGAGCGCTTCGCGGACCTGCTGGCCGAGGCGCTGCGGGCGCCGCTGGCCGCTCCCGATCTCCACCGGCGGCGCCGGCCGACACCGCCGCCGGGTGCCCCGCCCGGCGCGGGCTGGCGGGTGCTGGCGGCCCGCTTCGGCTGAGGGAGGATGTGGCGCCTCCTGCCCCTTGTCCGGTGGCGGCGGCGCCGGCACATGAGCGGACGGACACCCCCACCGAGGGAGGAGGACCGTGCCCGAGCTGGACGACCGCACCCGCACCGAGCTGGAGGCCGCGGCCTTCCGTCGGCTGCTGCGGCATCTCCGCGAGCGCACCGACGTCCAGAACATCGACCTCATGAACCTGGCCGGCTTCTGCCGCAACTGTCTGGCCAAGTGGTACCGGGCCGCCGCCGAGGCACGGGGCATCGCCATGACCTACGACGAGGCCCGCGAGATCGTCTACGGCATGCCCTACGAGGAGTGGAAGCGGCGCTATCAGAGGGAGGCCTCGCCCGAGCAGCGCGCGGCCTTCGAGGAGGCCTACGCCCGCACCCACGGCCACCGCTTCGGCGGAGAGGACCGGGAGGGGGCCTGATCCCCGCCCTCAGCCGCGGCGGGTGGGCGGCACGCTGCCGAAGCGGCGCGGCCGGGCGGGCGCGTGATGGGTGGGCAGTGGCCGCGGCGGAGCGAGGCGCATGCGCCGGGCCAGTTCCCGCAGTCGGCGGATCCGTTCCCCGGTGGGGGGATGGGTGCGGAAGAGGGCCGCGATCCCGCCCTCGCCGGCGAGGGGGTTGACGATGAACAGCGGTGCCGTCTCGGGGTGGAGCTCGGCGGTGGGAAGCGGCGCCGCGCGCGCATGGGCCTCGATCTTCTCGAGCGCCCGGGCGAGCCACAGGGGCTGACCGCAGATCTCGGCCCCGGCGGCGTCCGCCGCGAATTCGCGGGTGCGGGAGATGGCGAGCTGGATCAGGGTCGCCGCCAGCGGCGCCAGGAAGAGGAGCAGGAGCGTGCCCACGAGCCCCAGCGGATGGTCCCGCCGTTCGCCGCCGAGGATGCCACCGAACCAGAAGAAGAGATTGGCGAGGGCGGAGACGGCGCCGGCCAGCGTCGCCGCCACCGTCATGGTCAGCGTGTCGCGGTGACGGATGTGGGCCAGCTCGTGGGCGATCACCCCTGCCAGCTCCTCCCGGTCGAGCAGCTCCAGGAGACCGGTGGTGACCGCCACCGCCGCGTGGCGCGGATCGCGGCCGGTGGCGAAGGCATTGGGCTGCGGGCTCTCGATCAGATAGACGCGGGGCGTGGGGATGCCGGCCCGGGCGGCCAGTTCCGCCACCAGCCGGTGGAGACCGGGATGGCTTTCGGGAGTGACCGGCCGGGCCCGATGCCAGGCCAGCACCAGCCGGTCCGAGTTCCACCAGGCGAAGAGATTGCCGAGGCCCGCGAAGAGCAGGGCGAGGATCATGCCCGCCTCGCCGCCGGCCAACAGCCCCACCGTGCCGAAGAGGGCGGTGAGGGCCGCGAGCAGGAGACCCGTGCGCAGCAGGTTCACGGGACGGCGTTCCGGAAGGTTCGGGGTCCACTCAGGGAAATGGGAAGGGCACGCCCTCCGGCCAAGACGGGGGTGGCGTGCGGCGCCAGTCCTCCTCGCCGCGGGCCAGCGTCCAGGTCACCATCCGGGCGAGGAGGGGGGCGAGGGCGGCATCGAAGGCGCCGCCGATGGCGGCGAGATCGCGGCCGGTCACGGGCGCTTCCCCGACAAAGCGCCGGCTCGCCACCGCCCGCCGCCACGGCAGCCGCAGGAGGGTCGCCATCAGCGACACCCGCACCCGCCGCCCGCCCTCGCCGCCGGTCTCGAGCTGGAAGGCCTCCAGCACCGCGCGGAGCAGGAAGTGGGGCCGCAGGGGATCGCGGTCGGTGGCCACCGCCGCGACGGCACCGCTCGCGAGAAAGGCCCGGACGGTGAGGAGCTGGAACAGGCGCGGCAGCCGGTCGGTCCAGCGCACGCCTTCCAGATAGGCGAACTCGCGACCGGCGGTGAGCACCGCCACCCGGTCGGTGTCGAGGGCGCGCTCGGCCCAGGGTTCGGCCACCGCCAGCGCCCACATCACCCGCGGCAGATCGTCCGGGAAGACGGGGCGCGGCTGGAGGCGCAGGAGTCTGGGCGGCGGGCCGCCGGCGGGCAGGGCCACGCAGCCGGCGAGCGTGCCGGCGAGGGCCACCAGGGTGCGGCGGGAGAGGGCGCGCCTCACGGCGGCACCGTGCGCCCCGGCGGGGCGCCCAGCAGGAAGCGCTGGGGATCGGCCCGGATGTCGCGCAGCAGACTGTCGAGGCGCAGGATCATGCGGTCGGCATCCTCGACGAGACCCACGAGCCGGGGCAGTCCCTCGGTGACGAAATCCTCCACGCCCGGCCGCAGCGCCGCAACCGTGCGGCGAAGTTCCGCCGCCATCTCGCGCACGCCGCGTGCCGCCCCCGCCACGCCGGTCAGCGCCCGCTCGAGATCGCGGCCGCGCGCCGCCACCTCGCCGTCGAGCCGGGCCAGCAGCGCCTCCGCCCGCGCCCCCGTCTCCCGCCACTGCGCCAGGAGGGGCCGCAGTGCGTCGGCCGCCCGTTCCACCGCCGCCGCGGCGGCGGCGAGCCGCGCCAGCATCCCGTCGAGGCGCCGGCGGTCGACGGCGGCGGCGAGGGCCCGGATCTCGGCGAAGGTGGCGCGCAGTTCGGCGACGGTGGCGGGGAGCGCCACCACCGCCTCCTCCAGGGCCCCCCGGAGCCGCGTCCAGGTGGAGGGGACGGTGGGGATCTGCGGCCAGGGCGCGTCGGGGACGCTCGGGGCCGGCGTTCCGGGCGCGAAGCGCAGCGCCAGGTAGAGCTGGCCCGTGAGGAGGCTCTCGAGGCGCAGCTCCGCCCTGAGCCCCCGGGCCACCAGCGCGGCGAGATCCACCCGGCCGCCGTCGCGCACCGCCAGCGCGCGCGGATCCACCCGGAACATCACCCTGACCCGCAGGCCGCCGCTCGCCGGGTCGAGTTCGGCGCGGATGCCCTCCACCTCGCCCACGGGCACGCCGCCGAAGGTGACGGGTGCCCCCCGGCGCAGGCCCTTCACGGACTCCGTGAAATAGGCGACGTAGCGCGCGCGCTCGGTCCAGAGACGGCCGCCGCCCACCATGGTCACGGCCGCCACCGCCAGCACCAGCGCGCCCAGCACGAACAGGCCGACGCGGCGGGGATCGGCCGTCCTCACGGCACCGCCTCCGCCCTCGGGGGTGGCGTGAAGCTGCCCTCGCGGGTGAGGAAGGCCCGCACCCGCGGCGGACCGTGCCGGACCAGTTCGGCCGGCGGGCCGAGGGCGAGGGGGCGGCGGCTTCCGGCGTCGAGGAACAGCACCCGGTCGGCCACCGTCCAGATGCTGGCGAGCTCGTGGGTGACCAGCAGGAAGGCGATGCCGAGGGCGGCCCGGAGCTCCAGCAGCAGGGCGTCGAGGCGGCGGCCGGTGAGGGGGTCGAGGCCGGCCGCGGGCTCGTCGAGGAAGACCAGCGCGGGATCGAGGGCGAGGGCGCGGGCGATGGCGGCGCGCTTGCGCATGCCGCCGGAGAGCTCGTGGGGAAAGCGACGGGCGGCGTCGGCGAGACCCACGAGGGCGAGGCGCAGGTGGACGAGATCGGAGAGTTCCCCGGCGTCGAGGTCGGGCGCCGCCCGCAGGATCGGCATCGCCACATTGTCGAAGAGGTCGAGGGAACTCCAGAGGGCGCCGCTCTGGAAGGCGACGCCGAAGCGGCGGCGGAGCGCCGTCCGCTCCTCCTCCCCCGCCTCCCAGTAGGAGATCCCGTGGTGGCGGACGGTGCCGGCGAGCGGCGGCAGCAGTCCCACCAGCGCCCGCAGGAGCGTGCTCTTGCCGCATCCGCTCTCGCCCACCACCGCCAGGATCTCCCCGGGGGCGACGGTGAAGTCCACCGCCTCCAGCACCGGCACTCCCTCCCAGCCGACGGCCAGATCGCGGACCTCCAGGAGCGGGGCCGGCGGCGGCTCAGATGTCGAGGACATGGTAGATCACCGTCATCACCGCATCGCCGCAGACGATCAGCACCAGCGCCAGCACCACCGCCGAGGTGGCGGCGTCCCCCACGCCGGCGGCGGTGCGCGGCGCGCGCATGCCGCGCCAGCAGCCGGCGAAGGCCACGAGCCAGGCGTACACCGCCGCCTTGCCGAGACCGGCCAGGAAGTCGCCGCCGTCGAGGAACAGCCGGCTCTGTTCGAGATAGCGGGTGAGGCCGAGATCGAACAGCAGGGTGGCGCTCAGGGCACCGCCGACCATGCCCACGAAGACGGCGTAGAGGGAGAGCAGCGGCAGGGTCACCGCCAGGGCTAGCAGCCGCGGCAGCACCAGATGGTCCACGACGCGCACCCCCAGCGTCTCCAGCGCGTCCACCTCCTCGCCGAGGCGCATGGAGGCGAGCTCGGCGGCATAGGCGGCGCCGGTGCGCCCGGCCATGACGATGGCGCTCATGAGCGCGCCCATCTCCCGCGTCATGCCGAGGGTGACGAGATTGGCCACGTAGATCTCGGCCCCGAAGCGGCCGAGCTGTCCCGCGCCCACGAAGGCCAGCACCATGCCCACCAGCACGGCCACGAGGCCGGTGATGGCGAGGGCGTCGAAACCGCTGCGCTGGACGAACCAGCCGAACGCGCGCCAGTCGAAGTCGGCACGCCCCCGCACGAGCCGTCCCAGGGCCAGCGCCAGCTCGCCGACGAAGGCGACGGCATCGTCCAGGGTCCGGATCGCGCTCGAGGCGGCGCGGCCGAGGCGGGCGAGGGGATCGAGCCGCATCGCTGCCGGGGCGGGGACCGCCGTCGGCGGAACGAGACGCAGGAGCGCACCGGCGGCCGGCGGCAGGCCGGTGATGGTGACGGCGAGGCCGCGGGCGGCGGCGGTGCGCTGCAGTCGGTGGAGGAAGGCCACGAGACGACCGTCCCAGGCCGCCACCACCACCTCCACCCGCAGCGACCGCAGTCCGTCGCCCGCGAGGGCGGCGAGCGCCTCCCGCCGTCCCCGGATGCGGGCGTCGAGGGTCCAGTGCCCGGAAAGGCGGATCACCAGCTCCGCCCCGTCGCGGTCGATCCGGGCGGATCCTCCGGGCGCGGCGGACCGGTTCGCGCGTTCCGTGGCCATGGCCCGAGGTGTAGCGCCGGGACGACAGGAGGGCGAGGGGGCCGGTGTGGCCGCGGGAGGGGATGTGCCGTCGCGGGGCGGCCAGGTAGAGTGGCGGCGGAGCGATGGCGGGAGCGCGGATGGCTGGGACGACGGCGGCCCGGCGGTGCCGGGCGCGAGGGGTGGTGGCGGTGGGCCTGCTCGCGGGGCTCGCCGCCTGCGCGCCCCGTCCGGCGTGGATCCATCCCTACGGGGCGGCGGACCCGGGGGTGGGCCGGATCGTGGAGGTGGAAAGCGGCGCGCGGCTGGACGAGGCGGCGCTGGTGGCGCGGCTCGCCCGTGCCCGCTTCGTCCTCCTGGGCGAGACCCACGACAATGCCGACCACCACCGCCTGCAGGCGCGGCTGATCCGGGCGCTCGCGGCGCGGCCGCCGGGGGTGGCGGTGGTGGTGTTCGAGATGCTGGAGGTGGGACAGGAAGAGGCGGTGGCGCGCCATCTGCGCGGTCCCGAGGCCGATCTCGCCGCCTTCGCCCGGGCGGTGCGCTGGGAGGACCGGGGCTGGCCCGACTTCGCCCTCTACGAACCGGTCTTCCGCGCCGCTCTCGAGGCGGGGGCGCGGGTGATGCCGGGAGATCTGCCGCGCGCGCGGGTGCGGCGGGTGGCACGGGATGGTTACGGGGCGCTGGATGCGACCTTTCTCGACCGCAGCGGGCTGGCGCGGCCGCTGCCGCCGCCGCTGCGGCGGCGGCTCGAGGCGGTGCTGGAGGAGGCCCACTGCTTCCGTCTCGCCCGCGACTTCCTGCCGCGGCTGGTGCGGGTGCAGCGGGCACGGGACGCCATGCTGGCCGACCGGATGGTGGCGGCCGCGGCCGACGGCGAGGGGCGGGTGGTGCTGATCACCGGCAAGGGCCACGCCCGGACCGACTTCGGCGTGCCCTGGTATCTGCGCGCGCGCGGCATCGAGGATGTGGCGAGCCTGGGCTTCGTGGAGGTGGGGGAGGCCGGCGGGCCCGACCGCGCGGATCTTCCGTTCGACTATGTCTGGTTCACGCCGCGGGCACATCCGCCGGGCGACGATCCCTGCCGCGGGATCCGCCCGCGCGGGCGCAGTGCCGGGCTTCAGCGCCACTCCGGCTCCGGCGGCGGCCCCGTGACCGTGCCCTCGCCCGCGGCCACCACCACCAGCACCCGACCTCCTCCGGGCGACCGCGCCGCCTCGTGACGGAGGGCGACGGTCCCGGTGCCGCCCAGCCGCGCCCGCACCCGTGCCGCCACACGGCTGCGGGCTGCCGCGCGCGCGTCCCCGACGGTGGGGAACGCGATCTCCTCCGTCCCGTCCACCAGGCGCACGCCGGCGCCCGTCTCCACCACCAGGGCCACGGCCCACGCCCGCGGGGGTGCGTGGAGGGTGCCGAAGGCGGCCAGCAGGGCGGGAGCCGCCGGCAGCAGACGCGGGGCGTCGAGACGGATGGCGGGACGCTCCAGCAGGCAGGGCGCGAAGCCGCCGCCGCCCACCAGGGGGCGCATCAGGCGGAAATGGACCGTCACCAGCGACCGGTCCGGCAGGCCGCCGGTGGGGGCGAGGGCGGCGGCCACCACCGGGCCGGCGAGCGCCCGCCGCAGCCAGGCCGGATCGTCACCGCTGCGGGCGAGGGTCGCCGCCACCAACGCCGCCGCCAGTCGTCCCTCGACGAGATCCAGCAGGCGCCGGGCGAAGCGCTCGGGCGGCGCCTCGCCGGCGGCGAGACGGGCCGCACCGGTGCGGGCCGCCTCCTCCGCTCCCAGGGCGCTGCGGCCGAGGAGGCGGGCGGCGTCGGTGAGGGTGAAGGCGACGCGCCGGCGTCCCCGGCCGGGCCGGGCGGTCGGACGTGGAGGAGGCCCCGGCTCGAGATGGAAGACGGGGCGACGGCACCCCGCGAGGCGGCGGCGGAGGTCCGGGCCCGAGGTGGGATCGGCGGCGAGGCGCACGAGGGGGATCGCCGTCTCCAGGCCGGATCGGGGACGGCCGTGCCGGTCCACGCGCACGCCGCGGTCGCCGCCGAGCGGCAGGCGCACCACGTCCAGGGCATCGGGGCCGAGGGGCACGCCCTCCCATGCACCCCCCTCCGGCCGCCGCCGGAGGCGGCCCTCGTCACGGAAGAGCAGGCGCAGGTCGACGCCGCCGCCGTCCACCAGCACCAGATCGGCGAGGCCGGCGGTGGCGGTCGCCAGGAGGGCGGCGGCGGAGGCCCCGTGGACGAGCCTCGTCGGCGCCGCCCGTACCGACTCCGCCGGATGGAGTCCACCGTCGCCGCCGACGAAGAGAGGAGCGGCGCCGATCCCGGCGGCGGTGAGCGCCTCCGTCACCGCCGCCACCAGCATCCGGACCGGCGCGGCGAGACGGGCGGCGGCCAGCAGGGCGGTGAGCCGGCGGGCGGAGTCGGGGAAGGGGAGGTCGAGGCCGGTCGCGGTGAGGAGGGGCACGTCCCCGCGCGTGCCGAGGGTGCGGACGACACGCGTCAGTCGCGCATCCGCCGCCGGCCCGTCGCCATGGACCAGCACCGCCGCGTCGCACGGGCCGATCCGGGCGAGGGCGTCGGCCACCGCCGCGCCCCCGGCCGTGGGCGGCAGGGCGTGGAGGTGGAGGTCGAGCCCGGGGATGCGCGGCCGCATGGCCGGCGGCGGCCCGAAATGGAGCAGCGCGACCCGGGCCGGCGGCAGCAGGGCGGGATCGTCGAGGCGGCTCGTGGCCACCACCACCCGCACCACCGGCGCGGTGCCGGCCCGCCGCAGCAGGGTCCGCAGCCAGCCCGCGGGAAGCGGGCTCGCTTCGGTGTCGAGGAAACGGACATCGGCCGCCCGCAGTCGCCCGTCCTCGTCCACCACCACGCCGTGGACGGCGCTGCGTCCGAGATCGAGCCCGAGATGGAACGCCGCCGCCGTCACGCCTCGCGTCCGCGGCCCCCACCGGCATAGCCGGCCGCCGCCCGCGGCGGAAGGGACGGCGGGCGATACGGTTCAGCGCTTGCGACGGAAGCGGTCGAGGGTGACGATCTCGGCCCCCTGCGACCCGCCCGGGGCCTCCGGCTCCCGCTCTTCCTCCGGTGCCGTCGCCGCGCGCTCGGAGGGTGCCGCGGCATCCGCCCGCACCCCCTCCTCACCGGCGGTGCGCACCGGCAGGGCCACCGTGGGGGCCGCCTCGGGCAGCTTCACGTCGAAGGAAAGGCCGAATTCCGCGGAAGGATCGGCGAAGATGCGGATGGCCCGGAAGGGCACGGTGAGCCGCTCGTGGACGTTGTTGAAGGAGAGGGTGACCGAGAAGCGGTCCTCCTCCACCACCAGATCCCAGTACTGGTACTGGAGGACGATGGTGATCTCGTTGGGATAGCGCTCGCGCAGATAGTCCGGCATCACCACGCCGGGGTAGGCGGTGAGGAAGGTGATGTAGTAGTGGTGCGGCGCCCCGATCTCGCCGCGGGCGAAGCGGGCGAGCACGTCGCGCACCACGCCGCGGAGCGCGTCCTCCACGAGGGCGGGATAGTCGACGCGGCCACCGGCCATGGGGTCCGGGCTCCTCCTCGCGTGCGCCGCGATGTTGGCAGAAAGCGGGCGGAGACGAAAGTGGAGGGCTTCTGTTGCCGGGCGCCCTCCGAGCCCCGCCACGGGCCGAGGCCCGTGGACTTGGCGGGGGAGTTCTGTTGCCCGGCCTCCCCCGGGCCGCGCTTACCCGAGATCGGACTCAGGCAGCGAGCGCCAGACGGTTGTCGTTGGCACTTGTCAGGGTGGCCCGATAACGGCGGTGCCATGCCGGGCGAACCCTCACCCCTTTCGATGCGGCGTCGAACCTGTTTCGCCCCCGCGGAGAGATCTGGTGGAGGCGCCGGGTACCGCCCCCGGGTCCGCCGCATCTAGTCGGGGTGGGATTTATCGCCATAGTCGGCCCGTCGGCCGACGTCTCCCATATAGGATCGGTCCTCCGCCATCGCAACGGGGGCCGTCCGTGCGAAGGGGCGGCCGGGGCCGCCCCCGCATCCGGGGCCCCGAAGGGGGGAGCCCCGCCGATCGGCGCCCGTCAGGCGGCCGCCTTGCGGATCTCGTCGAGATTGGCGGCGGCGCGCTTGACGAAGAGATCGACGATCTCGCTCTGGGCGCGCAGGCCGAGATCGGCGAGCTCGCGCACCTCGGCCACCGCCTTCTCGATGGCGGCCCGCGCCTCGTCCACGTAGCCCGTGGGCTGCTTCCCGGGATCGAAGCCCCGGAGCAGGCCCTCGGCACGGGCGAAGGCCTCGCGGGCCAGCTCCGCCTGACGCCGGGTCAGGGTCTGGACGAAGTCGAAGGCGATCTTCTGGGCCTGGAAGAAGGTCTCGAGATTGGCCTTCTGGAGCGCGAAGAGCGCGTCGAGATCGAAGCGGGGCAGACCGGGCACGGTGCTCCGCGCCTGGGTCTGCTGCTGGGTCTTGGTGGTCATGGTCTCCTCCGTCGGCTGGCGGGTCTCGGGTCCAGCCGGGATGTAGCCCCTCTTGCTGCAATGCACAAGAGCGGATTTGTGCATTGCACAAGGAACGTGTTCCCAGGATTAACCGCCGAGCAGCGCGCCCACCCGCGCGAGACTCGCCGGCGCCGCGATCCCGTAGCGCTCCAGCAGCGGCGTCAGCAGCCGCGTCACCTCCGTCCGCCCCAGCTCGTCCATGAGGGCACAGGGCGGCCGCGCGAACTTCAGCGCCTCGCGGGCGCCGAGATCGATGGCCTCTGGCGTGGCCACCCCCTCGTCCAGTTCCTGCAGCACCGGCAGGAAGGTGGCCGCCCGCAGCCGCTCGCCCAGCAGCCGCGCCCGCGCCTCCGGGATCTCTCCGGCCTCGCCGATGGCGAAGGCGCGATCGGCCTCCCCGTGTTCCACGAGGCTCCGGGCCGGCGCGTAGAAGGGGCCCAGCGGCTCCAGATGGCGCACCGCGTGGA
>JALSGP010000026.1 GCA_026982705.1 Alphaproteobacteria bacterium | reverse complement strand
GGCGCGATGGCGGCGGCGACGATGCCGGGGTCGTCGAGGCGATAGAGGAAAACCGCCCCGGTGTCGGCGCCGCAGAAGGGAGCATCCCCCTTGGCGATGGCAAAGGCTTGACCCCGGCGCCCGGCCAGGGGAACGACCGCATCCCCGCTCTGGACGCTGTCCTTGGCCGGCGATCCCACCGCCAGCCACGTGTCGCTCAAGGCGACGGCGGCGCCGTATTCCCCCCAGCGCTCGGGAAAGGGATCGGCCAGCACCGCGGCCTCGGCACAATCGCCATCGGCGGGACAGTGGAACAGATGGACGGCGCCGCTGTCCGCCACACCCCGACCCGGCTCCCGGTAGGCTCCGACCGCCAGCCAGGTGTCGCTCAAGGCAACGGCGGCGCCGAACCGACCACCGGGCGTCGTTCCCGTCAAGGTCCGCTGCCGCCGCCAGCCTTCGGGACCGCGGCGGTAAAGATACACCGCGCCATGCTGATCGCCGCGCCCCGGCGCTCCGACAGCGAGCCGAGACCCGACCAAGGCCAGGGAAGCGCCGAAATCCGCCGGCGCCTCCGGTGGCGGCGCCAGATGTGCCACCTGCCCCCATTGGCCGGGAGCGGGGAAATCGCGGACGAACAGCCATACGCCGTCCTCGGCGGCGACCGCGGCGGTGTCGCCGGCCAAAGCCACCGCCCGGCCATAGGCGGACGCCGTCGCCCCGTCCACCGGTGGCAGCGGCGCTGGTTCGGCGGCAAGCGCCGCCGCCGGGCGGCCGGGGGATACAGCGGCGGGATCCGCACCATCGGGATCAGTTCCGAAGCCGGCACGTAGCCGGGCACGGCAGGGGGCAGGCGTACCGGGCCGGGAGCGGGCTCGCCTTCCACCATCAACGACGGCAGCGGCGGCACCGCCACCTGTGGTCCGGTGGCCAGGGGCGCCTCCAGCTTCAGGGCCGGCAGGGGAAGGGGCAGGCGGGGGACGTTGCCCCGCACCGGGGCGGCCGGACCGGGGGGCCGGGGGGCCGCGACCGGCTTTGGCTCCGGTGGCGGCAGGCGGGGGCGCGGCGGAGGCGGCGGCTCCGCCGCCGGCGGCAGGCGCACGAAGTCAAGGCGGTAGGCGGTGACAACCTCCCGCAGGCCGAGGCGGTGATAGGCGATGAGGCCGGCCATGAACTGGAACAGCCCCAGGTTCAGCGCCAGAGCGAGGGTGACGTAGAGGCCCCACCGCATCCCACGCTCCGTCAGGGTTTCCGCGCCGCCGCCACCGCCACATGTTCCACGCCGGCCAGACGGGCGGCGTCGAGCACCGCCAACACCACCCCGGTGGGGGCTTTCTTGTCTGCCAGGATCACCACGCTGGACTTGGGATTCTCGGCGTGGAGGCGGGCGATGCGGGCCTGGACCAGGCGGGGGTCGATGCGCCGTTTCTCGATCCATATCTCGCCGCCGGCGGTGACGGCGACCAGGATGGCGGCATGCGCCTGCACCACCGCGGTCTTGGCCGCCGGGCGCCGCACTTCGACCCCGGTTTCCCGGACGAAGGAGGCGTTGACCACGAAAAAGATCAACAGGATGAACACCATGTCGATCAGCGGCGTGATGTTGAGGCTCGGCGCCTCGGGGGGTTGAAAACGGGCCGGGCGCGGCATCCTCAGTCCTCCGCGCTCAACGCCAGGGCCAGCCGGTCACGGAGGGCACGGACGCGCTGCTGCAGGTGGCTGGCGAGCCACAGGCCGGAAAGGGCGGTCACCAGACCCGCCAGGGTGGTGACGAGGGCCTCGGAAATGCCCGCCGCCATGGCGCGGGGATTGGCGACACCGAACACCGTGAGCACATCGAACACCTGGATCATGCCGTTCACCGTTCCCAAAAGCCCCAGCAGCGGCAGAATCTGGGTCAGGGCCTGAATCGTGGCCAGATGCCGCCGGAAGTGGGCCTCGGCCCATTGCAGCAGCGCCCGGCGCCGCATCTCCCGGAGCGCCGGGGAGCGGGGCGGACGCCAGCGCGCCAGCACCGCCCGGTAGAGGGATTCCCGCCCGCGCACCAGGCGATCGAGGCGCTCCAGCATCAGGGTCCACATCAGGGCGGAGGCCGCCAGAATCAGCCA
>JALSGP010000025.1 GCA_026982705.1 Alphaproteobacteria bacterium | reverse complement strand
CGGCGACAACGTGCGGCTGGAGGTGGAGCTCATCGCCCCCATCGCCATGGAGGAGGGCCTCCGCTTCGCCATCCGCGAAGGCGGCCGCACCGTCGGCGCCGGCGTCGTCACCAAGATCATCGAGTGAGGGATCGCGGGGCCGCCATGCAGACCCAGCGCATTCGCATCCGCCTGAAGGCCTTCGATCATCGCGTGCTGGACCAGTCGGTGCGCGAGATCGTCGGGACGGCGAAGCGGACCGGGGCGCGCGTGCGCGGCCCCATCCCGCTTCCCACCCGCATCGAGCGGTTCACCGTCAACCGTTCGCCCCACATCGACAAGAAGAGCCGCGAGCAGTTCGAGATCCGCACCCACAAGCGGCTCCTGGACATCATCGATCCGACGCCGCAGACCGTCGACGCGCTCATGAAGCTCGACCTCGCGGCCGGCGTCGACGTCGAGATCAAGGTCTGAAGCCATGGCGCAGCGCACCGGACTCATCGCCCGCAAGCTCGGCATGACCCGGGTCTTCGGGGTGGACGGCAGCCACATCCCGGTGACGGTCCTGCACGTGGACGATTGCGAGGTGGTGGCCGTCCGCACCAAGGAGCGGGACGGCTACACCGCGGTCCAGCTCGGCGCCGGTCGCCGCAAGCCCAAGAACGTCACCAAGCCCATGCGGGGCCATTTCGCCAAGGCCGGGGTGGAGCCCAAGGCCAAGCTGGCCGAGTTCCGCGTCTCCGAGGACGCGCTGCTGCCGGTGGGCGCGCGGCTGCACGTGGGCCACTTCGTGGCCGGTCAGTACGTGGACGTCACCGGCATCAGCAAGGGGCGGGGCTTCGCCGGGCCCATCAAGCGCTGGGGTTTCGGCGGACTCCGGGCCAGCCACGGCGTGTCGCTGGCCCACCGCTCCCACGGCTCCACCGGCCAGCGCCAGGACCCGGGCAAGGTCTTCAAGGGCAAGAAGATGGCGGGCCATTACGGCCACGAGCGGGTGACGGTCCAGAATCTGGAGGTGTTCGGCGTCGATCCCGAGCGCGGCCTGATCCTGGTCAAGGGGGCGGTGCCGGGGCCCAACGGCGGCTGGGTGCTGGTGCGCGATGCCGTCAAGAAGAAACTGCCCAAGGAGGCGCCGTGGCCGGCGGCGCTGGTCCAGGCCGGCGAAGCGATGGAGGTGCACGCCGTCGGCGAGGACGAGGCCGGCGAGGGCGGGGAGTGAGCCATGCAGCTACCCGTGCGGAATCTGCTGGGTGAGGAGGTGGGGACCATCGAGCTGGACGACGCCGTCTTCGGCGTGCCGGTCCGGGTCGACATCCTCCACCGGGTGGTGCGCTGGCAGCTGGCCAAGCGGCGGCGCGGCACCGCCAGCACCAGGACCCGCAGCGAGGTCGCCCGGACCAAGAAGAAGTGGTACCGGCAGAAGGGGACCGGCCGCGCCCGCCACGGCTCGCGCAACGCGCCCATCTTCGTGGGCGGCGGTGTCGCCCACGGGCCCAAGCCGCGGGACTGGAGCCACGACCTGCCCAAGAAGGTGCGCCGGCTCGGGCTCAAGTGCGCCCTCTCCGACCGGCTCAGGGAGGGCAAGCTGCTGGTGCTGGACGAGGCGCGTCTCGAGGAGCCCAGGACGCGGATGCTGGTGGAGCGGCTGCGGCGGCTCGGGGTGGAGGATGCGCTGTTCGTCACCGAGGCGGCGCCGGAGCGCAACTTCTATCTGGCGGCGCGCAACATCCCGCGCATCCAGATCCTGCCGCAGATCGGCGCCAACGTTTACGACATCCTGCGCCACGAGCATCTGGTGCTGACCACGGCGGCGGCCAAGCGGCTCGAGGAGCGGCTGCGATGATCGATCCCCGCTATTACGACATCATCGTCCGGCCCATCGTCACCGAGAAGTCGACCCTGGCCGCGGAGCAGAACCGGGTCGTCTTCGAGGTGCGCAAGGACGCGACCAAGCCGGAGATCAAGAAGGCCGTCGAGGCCATCTTCGGCGTCAAGGTGGAGAAGGTCAACACGCTCATCGTCAAGGGCAAGAAGAAGTACTTCCGCGGCAAGCCGGGCCGGCGGTCCGACTGGAAGAAGGCCTACGTCAAGCTGGCCGAGGGGTACAGCATCGACGTGACATCGGGGATCTGAGGCCATGGCGCTCAAGACCTTCAAGCCCACGAGCCCGGGCCGCCGGCAGCTGGTGCTGGTGGACAGGAGCCATCTGTGGAAGGGCAAGCCGGTGAAGGCCCTCACCGAGGGGCTGACCAAGACGGGCGGGCGCAACAATCAGGGGCGCATCACCGTCTGGCAGCGGGGTGGCGGCCACAAGCGGCGCTATCGGCGGGTGGACTTCCGCCGCCGCAAGTGGGGGATGCCGGCGACGGTGGAGCGGCTGGAGTACGATCCCAACCGTACCGGCTGGATCGCCCTCATCCGCTACGAGGACGGCGAGCTCTCCTACATCCTCGCCCCCCAGCGGCTGCAGCCGGGCGATACGGTGATCGCCGACGAGCGGGTGGAGGTGAAGCCGGGCAACGCCGCGCCCATCGGCAACATCCCCATCGGCGCCATCGTCCACAATGTGGAGCTGAAGCCGGGCAAGGGCGGTCAGCTCGCCCGCGCCGCCGGCACCTACGCCCAGATCATCGGCCGCGACGGCGACTACACCCAGATCCGGCTGATGTCGGGGGAGATCCGGCTGGTGCACTCGCGCTGCATGGCCACCATCGGTGCGGTCTCCAATCCCGACAACAAGAACGTCAATCTGGGCAAGGCGGGACGGCGACGCTGGCTGGGGCGGCGACCGGTGGTGCGCGGCACCGCCATGAACCCGGTGGACCATCCCCACGGCGGCGGCGAGGGGCGCAACAAGGGCAAGCATCCGGTCACGCCCTGGGGCAAGTGCACCAAGGGGATGAAGACGCGGCGCAACAAGCGCACCGACAAGTTCATCCTCCGTTCCCGTCATCTGGCCAAGAAGCGTAGGGGCTGAGCGCCATGCCGCGTTCCGTGTGGAAGGGGCCGTTCGTCGACGGATACCTTCTCAAGAAGGCCGAGAAGGTCCGCGCCTCGGGCCGGAGCGAGATCATCAAGACCTGGTCGCGGCGGTCGACGATCCTGCCCGAGTTCGTGGGGCTGACCTTCGCCGTCTACAACGGCAAGAAGTTCATTCCCGTCTACGTGACGGAGAACATGGTCGGACACAAGTTCGGCGAGTTCGCCCCCACGCGGACCTTCTACGGTCACGGGGCGGACAAGAAGGCGAAGAGGAAGTGAGCCATGGGCAAGCCCAAGAAGCCCCGCCGGCTCGCCGACAACGAGGCCCTGGCGGTCGCCACCATGCTGCGGATCAGCCCGCGCAAGCTCAATCTGGTGGCGGCCATGATCCGCGGCATGGACGTGGGGCGGGCGCTGGTGGCCCTCGAGTTCTGCCGCAAGAAGGCGGCACCGATGGTGAGGAAGACCCTCGAGTCGGCCATCGCCAACGCCGAGAACAACCACGGCCTCGACGTGGACCGCCTCTACGTGGCGGAGGCGAGCGTCGGCAAGTCGCTGGTGCTCAAGCGCTACCGGCCGCGGGCGCGGGGGCGGGTCGGACGCATCCTGAAGCCCTTCTCGCGGCTTCGGATCGTGGTGCGTGAACGCGAGGAGGCGGCCTGATGGGCCAGAAGGTCAATCCGATCGGACTCAGGCTCGGCATCAACCGCACCTGGGACTCGCGCTGGTACGCCAAGCCGCGCGAATACCGGCATCTGCTGGCCGAGGACCTGCGCATCCGCGACTTCCTGGAAAGGCGGCTCAGGCAGGCCGGCATCTCGCGCATCGTCATCGAGCGCCCGGCCAAGCGCTGCCGCATCACCCTCTACACCGCCCGGCCCGGCGTGGTCATCGGCAAGCGCGGCGCCGAGATCGACGCCCTGCGCAAGCGGCTGGCCGAGATGTGCACGGGCGAGGTGACCCTCAACATCGTCGAGGTGCGCAAGCCCGAGTTGGACGCCAAGCTGGTGGCCGAGAACATCGCCCATCAACTGGAGCGGCGGGTGAGCTTCCGCCGGGCCATGAAGCGGGCGGTGCAGGCGGCGATGCGGATGGGCGCCCAGGGGATCAAGGTGGAGGTGGCGGGCCGGCTCGGCGGCGCCGAGATCGCCCGCAGCGAGTGGTACCGCGAGGGACGGGTGCCGCTGCACACCCTGCGCGCCGACATCGACTTCGCCCGGGCGACGGCCGTCACCACCTATGGCACCATCGGCGTCAAGGTGTGGATCTTCAAGGGCGAGATCCTGGAGCACGACCCGATGGCCCACGAGCGGCGGCTGTCGCAGTCGGGTGCCACCCGCGGCGCGTGAGCGAGAGGGGGGATCATGCTGCAGCCGAAGCGGACCAAGTACCGCAAGGTCCAGAAGGGGCGCATCCACGGGCTGGCCAAGGGCGGCACCCGGCTCAACTTCGGCGCCTACGGCATGAAGGCGCTGGAGCCCGAGCGCGTCACCGCCCGCCAGATCGAGGCGGCGCGGCGGGCCATCGTCCGCTGTCTCAAGCGCGCCGGCCGGGTGTGGATCCGGGTGTTCCCGGACAAGCCCGTCACCCGGAAGCCGGCCGAGGTGCGCATGGGCAAGGGCAAGGGCTCGGTGGAGTTCTGGGTCGCCGTGGTGAAGCCCGGGCGGATCCTGTTCGAGATCGACGGGGTGCCCGAGGATCTCGCGCGGCGCGCCATCGAGCTCGGGGCGGCGAAGCTGCCCATCAAGACCAAGTTCGTCTCGCGCAGGACCATGCTCGGAGGCGGCGAGGCATGAAGGCGGCGGAACTGCGCGGCAAGAGCTGGGACGAGCTCAAGAGCCTGCTGCTGGAGCTCAAGAAGGAGCAGTTCAACCTGCGCTTCCAGCAGGCCACCGGGCAGCTCGAGAACACGGCGCGCATCCGCCAGGTGCGGCGGGACATCGCGCGCATCAAGACGATCATGCACGAGAAGGCGCGGGCCCGGAAGGCCGGCCGAGAGGGGTGAGCGGCGATGCCGAGGCGCATTCTGCAGGGCGTGGTGGTGAGCGACGTCAACGACAAGACGGTGATCGTCCGCGTGGAGCGGACGATCATGCACCCGCTCTACAAGAAGTACATCAAGCGGCACAAGAAGTACGCCGCCCACGACCCACTGAACCGCTACCGGGTCGGCGACGTGGTGCGGATCCGCGAGTGCCGCCCCATCTCCAAGACCAAGCATTTCGAGGTGATCTATCCCGAGACCGAGGCGGCCGGCGAGGCCTCGGCGGGAGGTGAGGCATGATCCAGCAGGAAACCGAGCTCGAGGTGGCCGACAACTCCGGGGCCCGGCGGGTGCGCTGCATCCGTGTGCTGGGCGGCTCCAGCCGCAAGTACGGCGGCGTGGGGGACGTGATCGTCTGCTCGGTGAAAGAGGCGATCCCGCGCGGGCGCGTCAAGAAGGGCGACGTGGTCTACGCGGTGATCGTGCGCACCCGCAAGGCGGTGAAACGGCCCGACGGCTCGGCCATTCGCTTCGACCGCAACGCGGCGGTGCTCATCAACAAGCAGGGCGAGCCCATCGGCACCCGCATCTTCGGGCCGGTGCCGCGCGAGCTCAGGGCCAAGCGCTTCATGAAGATCATCTCGCTGGCGCCGGAGGTGCTGTGATGGCGGCGCGGATCCGGAAGGGGGACCGGGTGGTGGTGATCGCCGGCCGCGACAAGGGCAAGGTCGGCGAGGTGCTCAAGGTGCTGCCCAAGGAGAAGCGGGTGATCGTCCAGGGAGTGATGTTGGTGAAGAAGCACCGCAAGCCCTCCCTACGCGATCCGGGTGGCATCGTGATGCAGGAGGCGCCCATCCACGTGTCCAACGTCATGCACGTGGATCCGAAGGACGGCCGGCCCACCCGCATCGGCTTCAAGATCCTCGAGGACGGTCGCAAGGTGCGCTACGCCAAGCGCTCCGGCGAGCTGATCGACCGCTGAGGGACAGGGCGATGGCGCGACTGAAGCAGCATTACGAAGAGGTCCTCAAGCCGCGGCTCATGGAGCGCTTCGGCTACGAGAACGTCATGCAGGTGCCGAAGCTGGAGAAGATCGTGGTCAACATGGGCGTCGGCGAAGCGGTGGCCGACCGCAAGAAGATCGACGCCGCGATGCAGGACCTCGCGAAGATCACCGGCCAGTGGCCGGTGGTGTGCAGGGCGCGCAAGTCGGTGGCCAACTTCAAGGTCCGTAAGGGCATGCCCATCGGCTGCAAGGTCACCCTCCGGCGCGAGCGCATGTACGAGTTCCTCGACCGGCTGATCCACATCGCCCTGCCGCGGGTGCGGGATTTCCGCGGCCTGTCGCCCCGGAGTTTCGACGGACGCGGCAACTACGCACTCGGTCTGCGGGAGCAGATCGTCTTCCCGGAGATCAACTACGACGAGGTGGACGAGATCCGGGGCATGGACATCGTCATCTGCACGACGGCGAAGACCGACGAGGAGGCGCGGGCTCTTCTCGAGGGATTCAACATGCCGTTCCGCCAGAGGTGAGGAGGTCTTCGCATGGCGAAGAAGAGTGCCATCGAGAAGAACAAGCGGCGCATGCGGTTGGTGGCGAAGTACGCCGGAAAGCGCGCCGAGCTCAAGGCCATCGTCAAGGATCGCAGCCGCGATCCGGAGGAGCGCTTCGAGGCGATGCTGAAACTGGCCAAGCTGCCACGCAACAGCTCGCCGGTCAGGGTGCGCAACCGCTGCATGCTCACCGGCCGTCCACGTGGCTACTACCGGCGCTTCGGGCTCTCCCGCATCGCGCTGCGCGAGCTCGCCTCGGAGGGCAAGCTGCCGGGCGTGGTGAAGGCGAGCTGGTAGGGCGGGGACACGGCCATGACCATGAGCGATCCCCTCGGCGACATGCTGACCCGCATCCGCAACGCCCAGCGCCGCCACAAGCCGACGGTGCGGGCGCCGGCGTCGCGGCTCCGGGCCGGCGTGCTGGACGTCCTCCGGCGCGAGGGCTACATCCGCGGTTATCGGGTGATCGAGCTCGGCCGCAACAAGCGGGAGCTCGAGATCGAGCTCAAGTACCACAATGGCGAGCCGGTGATCCGCGAGATCCGCCGGGTCTCCAAGCCGGGACGGCGGGTCTATTCGGGCGTGCGGGAGCTGCCGCGGGTCTACAACGGCCTCGGCATCGCCATCCTCTCCACGCCCAGGGGCGTGCTGTCGGACGCGGAGGCGCGCCAGCAGCGGGTCGGCGGCGAAATCCTCTGCACGGTGTTCTGACCATGTCGCGAATCGGCAAGAAACCGATCCCGCTGCCGGCCGGTGTCGAGGTGACCGTCGAGGGACAGGTGGCCCGGGTCCGGGGGCGGCTGGGCGAGCTGGTGCAGGAACTGCCGCGGGAGGTGGAGCTGCTGCGCGAGGACGGGGTCCTGCACGTGCGGCCGCGCGTCGAGGGCAAGCGGGCGCGCGCCATGTGGGGCCTCGCCCGCAGCCTCGTGGCCAACATGGTGCAGGGGGTGAGCGAGGGCTTCACCCGGGAGCTCGAGATCTCCGGCGTCGGCTATCGCGCCCAGTGCGACGGCAAGTATCTGCGCCTGCAGCTCGGCTACAGCCACGACATCGTCTATGCGGTGCCGCCGGACGTGAAGATCACCACCCCCCAGCCCACCCGCATCGTGGTGAGCGGAGCGGACAAGCAGCGGGTGGGGCAGGTGGCCGCCGAGATCCGCGCCTTCCGCAAGCCCGAGCCCTACAAGGGCAAGGGGATCCGCTACGCGGACGAGGTGATCCTCCGCAAGGAAGGGAAGAAGAAATAAGCCATGGTCAAGCCCAAGGAGCGCTTCGAGCGGCGCAAGCGGCGGACCCGCTGGTGGGTCCGCCGGCTCGCCGGCGGCAAGCCGCGGCTGTCCGTCTTCCGCTCGCACAAGCACATCTACGCCCAGATCATCGACGACGAGCGCGGTCACACGCTGGTGGCGGCCTCCACCCTCGACCGCGAGCTGCGCGAGCGCCTGCCCAAGGGCAGCGACAAGGCCGCGGCGCGCGAGGTGGGTCTGCTCGTGGCCCGGCGGGCGCGGGAGGCGGGCATCGAGCAGGTGGTGTTCGATCGCGGCGCCTACAAATACCACGGCCGGGTCAAGGCGCTGGCCGACGGGGCGCGCGAGGGCGGTCTCCGGTTCTGACGGTGGAGTGACGGAGCATGGCACGGGGTCGCGGTGGCGACGAGCGGGAGCGCCAGGAGGTCGAGATCATCGACCGCTTGGTCTCCGTCAACCGGGTGGCCAAGGTGGTCAAGGGCGGCCGCCGCTTCAGCTTCTCGGCGCTGGTTGTGGTGGGCGACGGCAAGGGCCGGGTCGGCTTCGGGACCGGCAAGGCGCGCGAGGTGCCGGAGGCGGTGCGCAAGGCCACCGAGGACGCCAAGCGCAACATGATCCGGGTGCCGCTGCGCCAAGGCCGCACCCTCCACCACGACGTGCAGGGCCATTTCGGGGCCGGCCGGGTGATCCTGCGCAGCGCGCCGCCCGGCACCGGCATCATCGCCGGCGGTCCCATGCGCGCGGTGTTCGAGGCGCTGGGGGTGCAGGACGTGGTCTGCAAGTCGCTGGGCAGTTCCAATCCCCACAACATGATCCGCGCCACCTTCGACGCCCTGTCCAAGTGCGTGTCGCCGCGTATGGTGGCGGCCAAGCGCGGCAAGCGCGTCTCCGAGATCGTCGGCCGCCGTCAGATGGTCGAGGCACGGGAGTGAGGCCCATGGCCGGCAAGCTCAGGGTCACCCGCATCCACAGCCCCATCGGGCGCAAGAGGGACCAGAAGGCGACGCTGATCACGCTCGGGCTCCGGCGCAACCATCAGACGGTGGTGGTGCCCGACACCCCCGCCTTCCGCGGGCGCATCGAGAAGGTGCGGCATCTGGTGCGGGTCGAGCGGATCGAGGACTGAGGAGCCTGGACCATGCGACTCAACGAACTGCGAGATCGTCCCGGCGCCTCGCGCCCGCGCAAGCGGGTGGGCCGCGGGCCCGGTTCCGGTCTCGGCAAGACGGCGGGCCGGGGCCACAAGGGCCAGAAGGCGCGCTCGGGCGGCGCCCGGCGCACCTTCGAGGGCGGTCAGATGCCCATCTACCGCCGCCTGCCCAAACGCGGCTTCCGCAATCCCTTCAAGGCCGAATACGCGGAGCTCAACCTCGACCGGCTGCAGCTCGCCATCGACAAGGGCAGGCTCGACCCCGGCGAACCCATCACCCCGGAGAAGCTGGTGGCGGCCGGGGTGATCCGCCGTCTCAAGGACGGCGTGCGACTGCTGGGACGGGGCGAGCTGAAGCAGCCGGTCACCATCGAGGTGACGGGGGCGTCCCGGCGTGCCATCGAGCGGGTGGAGAAGGTCGGCGGGCGGGTGATCCTGCCGGGTGCCGGCGCGGACGCTTCCGCCTGACGGAGAGGGGTCATGGCATCGGTCGCCGAGCAACTGGCCGCCAACATCAACTGGGGCGTCCTCGCCAAGGCGACGGAGCTCAAGAAGCGGCTGTGGTTCACGCTCGGCTGCCTCGTGGTCTACCGCATCGGCACCTACATCCCGCTTCCCGGCATCGACGCCGAGGTGATGGCCCAGATCTTCGCCCAGCAGGCCGGCGGCATCCTCGGCATGTTCAACGTTTTCGCCGGCGGCGCGCTGGAGCGGATGTCGGTCTTCGCCCTGGGCATCCTCCCCTACATCTCGGCGTCCATCATCATCCAGCTCATGACCGCCGTCTCGCCCACCCTGGAACAGCTCAAGAAGGAGGGCGAGGTCGGCCGCCGCAAGCTCAACCAGTACACCCGCTATCTGACGGTGGCGCTGTCCGCCTTCCAGGCCTACGGCCTCGCCCTGGGCCTCGAGGCCATGCAGGGCCCCTCCGGGAGCGCCGTCATCGATCCCGGCTGGTTCTTCCGCGCCACCACCGTCATCACGGTGGTGGGCGGCTGTCTGTTCCTCATGTGGCTGGGGGAACAGATCACCCAGCGGGGCGTGGGCAACGGCATCTCCCTCATCATCTACGCCGGCATCGTCGCCCAGATCCCCTCGGCGCTGGCGGCGCTGCTGGAACTGGGCCGCACCGGCGCCATGTCGCCGCTGGCCATCGTCGTGTTCCTGGTGGTGGCGGTGGCGGTGACGGCCTTCGTGGTCTTCATGGAGCGGGCCCACCGGCGCATCGTGGTCCAGTATCCCAAGCGCATGGTGGGTGGCGGCCGCATGGTGGGCGGCGAGGCCACCCACATGCCCATCAAGATCAACATCAGCGGCGTCATCCCCATCATCTTCGCCAGCTCCCTGCTGCTGCTGCCCTCCAGCGTCGGCGGCTTCACCGGCGGACAGGGGCCGGACTGGCTGCTCACGGTGACGGCCCTGCTGGGGCCCGACCAGCCGCTCTATCTGCTCCTGTACGCGGCGCTGATCGTGTTCTTCGCCTTCTTCTACACATCCATCATCTTCAATCCCAAGGAGACGGCCGAGAACCTCAAGAAGCACGGCGGCTTCATCCCCGGCATCCGTCCGGGCGAACGGACCGCCCGGTATCTGGACTACGTCATCACCCGCCTCACGGTGGTGGGCGCCATCTATCTCGCCGCGGTGGCGGTGCTGCCGCAGATCCTCATCTCCCGCTACGGCCTGCCCTTCTTCTTCGGCGGCACCAGCCTCCTCATCGTGGTGTCGGTGACCATGGACACGCTGGCGCAGATCCAGTCCCACCTCATCGCCCACCAGTACGAGGGGCTGATCCGGAAGGCGAGACTGCGGGGAGCGCGTCGATGAACCTGATCCTCTTCGGACCGCCGGGGGCGGGCAAGGGGACCCAGGCCGCCCGCCTGGTGGCGCGGCACGGCCTCGCCCACGTCTCCACCGGCGACATGCTGCGGGCGGCGGTGGCGGCCGGCAGCGAGCTGGGACGCCGGGTCGGGGAGATCATGGACCGCGGCGAGCTGGTCCCGGACGAACTGATCCTGGCCCTGGTGCGCGAGCGCCTCCAGCAGCCGGACTGCGCCCGCGGCTTCGTCCTCGACGGCTTTCCCCGCACCCGCGCCCAGGCCGAGGCCCTCGACCGGCTGCTGGCGGAGCTGGGCCGCGCCCTGGATGCGGTGATCGCCCTCGACGTGCCGGACGAGGTGCTGATCTCGCGCATCGAGACGCGGATCCGCGAGACGGGCGGGGCGCGCAGCGACGACAATGCGGAGACGCTGCGGCGGCGACTGGAGGTCTACCATGCCCAGACGGCGCCGCTTCTGGACTACTACCGCGACCGGGGCCTCCTATATGTGATCGACGGCACGCGCTCCATCGACGAGGTGACGCGGGCGATCGAGGAGGTGCTCGGCCGCATCGGCAAGGAGACGGGCTGACACCGCGCGGCCTCGGAGGGGACCGCGCCGGTCGAGGAGGAGGAACGGACGGTGGCGCGTATCGCCGGTGTCAACATTCCCAGCCAGAAGCCCATCTGGGTGGCGCTGACCTACATCTACGGCATCGGTCCGAGCACGTCGAAGAAGATCCTGGGCGAGCTCGGGATCGACCTGCAGCGGCGGACCCAGGAGCTGAGCGAGGCGGAGATCGCCCGCATCCGCGAGAAGATCGACCGCGAGTACAAGGTCGAGGGCGACCTGCGCCGCGAGGTGGCCATGAACATCAAGCGGCTGATGGACCTCGGCTGCTATCGCGGGCTCCGCCACCGCAAGGGGCTGCCGGTGCGGGGTCAGCGCACCCACACCAACGCCCGCACGCGCAAGGGCAAGTCTCGTCCCATCCCCGGCAAGAAGAAGGCGAAGAAGTAATCAGCCATGGCCAAGCCCAGAGAGAGCCGCGTCAAGCGCCGCGAGCGCAAGAACATCACCAACGCCGTCGCGCACGTGAGCGCGACGTTCAACAACACCATGATCACCATCACCGACCCCCAGGGCAACACCATCGCCTGGGCCAGCGCCGGATCGCAGGGCTTCAAGGGCTCGCGCAAGTCCACGCCCTTCGCCGCCCAGGTGGCGGCCGAGGCGGTGGCCCGCAAGGCCATGGAGCACGGCGTGCGCAATCTCGAGATCAACGTGCGCGGCCCCGGCTCCGGACGCGAGTCGGCGCTGCGGGCGCTGGCGGCGGCCGGCTTCAACATCACCGTGGTGCGGGACGTGACGCCCATCCCGCACAATGGCTGCCGGCCCCGCAAGCGGCGCCGCGTCTGACCTCCGGACGCCGCCGCCCGGGACCCGGGCGCAGGGGTCGCACGGACCGGATCCGGCGGCCCGTTCCGTCGTGTCGAACCCGGAGCCGAAAACGAAGTGAGGGACTCGTGATCCAGAAGAACTGGCAGGACCTGATCAAGCCCCAGCGCGTGGACATCGTGCCGGGGCGCCGCGCGGATCGCGAGGCGACGGTGATCGTCGAGCCGCTCGAGCGCGGTTTCGGCGTCACCCTCGGCAACGCCCTGCGGCGGGTGCTGCTGTCCTCGCTGCAGGGGGCGGCCATCACCTCGGTGCAGATCGACGGCGTGCTGCACGAGTTCTCCACCATCCCCGGGGTGCGGGAGGACGTCACCGACATCGTCCTCAACCTCAAGACCCTGCCCCTCAAGATCCACGGCGAGGGCAGCAAGCGCCTCTACCTCAAGGTGGAGGGGCCGGCGGTGGTGACGGCGGGGATGATCGAGCACGGCCACGACGTGGAGATCGTCGACCCCGACCACTTCATCTGCCACGTGGACGAGGGGGGACGCCTCTCCATGGAGATGTCGGCCACCACCGGCAAGGGCTACGTGCCGGCGGCGCAGCTCAAGAGCGAGGACGCGCCCATCGGCCTCATCGCCGTGGACGCCATCTTCAGCCCGGTGCGCAAGGTGGCCTACAAGGTGGAGAATGCACGCGTCGGTCAGCAGACCGACTACGACCGGCTCACCCTCCAGATCGAGACCGACGGCTCGGTGACGCCGGAGGAAGCCCTGGGCTTCGCCGCCCGCATCCTCCAGGACCAGCTCCAGCCCTTCATCACCTTCGAGGAGCCCCACCTCGCGCTGCAGCCGGCCGAGCGCAAGCCGGAACTGCCCTTCAACCCCAATCTGCTGCGCAAGGTGGAGGAGCTGGAACTGTCGGTGCGCAGCATGAACTGCCTCAAGAACGACAACATCGTCTACATCGGCGATCTGGTGCAGAAGACCGAGGCGGAGCTGCTGCGCACGCCCAACTTCGGGCGCAAGTCCCTCAACGAGATCAAGGAGGTGCTGGCGCAGATGGGGCTCCACCTCGGCATGGAGGTGCCGGGCTGGCCGCCCGACAACATCGAGGAACTCGCGCGCAAGCTCGAAGAACACATGTGAGAGGGGACAACCGACAGCCGGCGAGGGCCCGACGTCATGCGTCACCGGAAACGCGGCCGCAAGCTCAACCGCACCTGGAGCCACCGCAAGGCGCTCCTGGCCAATCTCACCCGGGCGCTGGTGGAGCACGAGCAGATCGTCACCACCCTGCCCAAGGCCAAGGAGCTGCGCCCCTTCGTGGAGCGGCTCATCACCCTGGGCAAGCGGGGAGACCTGCACGCCCGACGCCTGCTCGTCGCCCGCACCCGCTGCGAGGAGACGGCCCGCAAGATCGTGGAGGTGCTGGCCCCGCGCTTCCGTGAGCGTCCCGGCGGCTACACCCGCATCCTCAAGGCCGGCTACCGCAAGGGCGACGACGCGCCGGTGGCGGTGATCGAGTTCGTGGAGCGCGATCCCGAGGCGCGCGGACGGCGCGATCGGGAGCGCCTGAAAGCCCGGAAGGAGGCCGAGGCGGCCGGCAGCGAGGCGGCGGCCTGAAGCGGAGGCACCACGGGGACGGACGACGGAAGGCCGGGGCCGTCCCCGGCCTTCCGTCGTTCGGGAGACGGGGCGGTGAGCGGCGATCTCTTCGGTGGGAAGCCGGAAGGCAGAACGGAGGAGCCCAGGGGGCACGGGCGGCCATCGCCGCGGGAGGCGCCGGACCGGCCGCTGGCCGACCGGCTGCGCCCCGACCGCCTCGAGGAGCTGGTGGGCCAGGACCATCTGCTGGCGCCGGATGCCCCCCTCGGGCGCATGCTGGCGCGGCGCCGCCTCGCCTCCATGATCCTCTGGGGGCCGCCCGGCTCCGGCAAGACCACCCTCGCGCGACTGCTGGCCGCGGCCGTGGGCGAGCCCATGCTGGAACTGTCGGCGGTGATGTCGGGAGTGGCGGATCTGCGCCGCGCCTTCCAGGAGGCGCGGCGGCTGCGGGCGCGGGGGCGCCGGCCGATCCTGTTCATCGACGAGATCCACCGCTTCAATCGCGCCCAGCAGGATGCGCTGCTCCACGAGGTGGAGGACGGCACCGTCACCCTCGTCGGCACCACCACCGAGAACCCCAGCTTCGCCCTCAACCCGGCCCTGGTCTCGCGCTGTCACGTGCTGGTGCTGCGGCGGCTTTCGGCGGAGGATCTGGCGCGGATCCTGGCGCGGGCGGAAGAACGGCTGGGCCGGCGGCTGCCGCTCAGCGACGGGGCGCGCCGGGTCCTGTTGGAGCTCGCCGACGGCGATGCCCGGGCGCTCCTCAACATGGTGGAGGCACTGGCGGATCTGCCGGAAACGCCGGTCCTCGCGCCGGAGGCACTGGGGCGGATCCTGCGGCGGCGCGTGCCCGTCTACGACCGCCAGTACGAACAGCACTACAATCTGATCAGCGCCCTCCACAAGTCGGTGCGCGGCTCCGATCCCGACGCCGCCCTCTACTGGCTCGCGCGGATGTTGGAGGCGGGGGAGGATCCCCGCTATCTCGCCCGTCGGCTGATCCGCATCGCCTACGAGGACGTGGGTCTCGCCGACCCGATGGCGGCGGTGCACGCCGTCGCCGCGGCCGAGACCTACGAACGGCTGGGCTCGCCCGAGGGCGAACTGGCGCTGGCCCAGGTCACCGTCTATCTCGCCCTCGCGCCCAAATCCAACGCCGTCCACCGTGCGTACGACCGGGCGAGGGAGTCGGCGCGCCGCCACGGTTCGCTGCCGCCGCCGCTGCACATCCTCAACGCGCCCAC
>JALSGP010000024.1 GCA_026982705.1 Alphaproteobacteria bacterium | reverse complement strand
GCCGCGTCCACCCCTGCACCCACCGCCTCCGACGCCTCCCGATCCACGGCCCGTCCATCCGTCCGGAACGTCCTCGCGCCCCCATCATGCGCATCATGTGGCACAAACAGGCCCGCAAAATCCCGCCGCCCATTCTCACCACCGACGCGCCCCGGAACCCCCGCCTCCTCGCATTCGACGCGGACTCCGCGAAGGGCACGACGCCGACGACAAAAGGGGGCGAGAGGGGAGGTGAGAATTGGTTGAACATTTTAGTAGAATTGAAAATTTAAAGCATTGTTTAAATTATTCTCATGAGGAGGCATTCAGGACATTCTTCTCTTTTCAGTTCTGGAACAAGTTTATATATCAAACCAGGTTGGAAAATAAATTAATATTTTCTATATTTCGTTTTGACGCTTAAAATCATAATCTGATATATTCGAGTTGGGCCGCATTGCATAGAAACGTCAGTTTAGTATATTGAAAAATGTTTTTTGGATATCAATTTCATTATGAATGCTATTGTATTCCCGGTGTAGAATGAAGAAGATGAGGATTTCCCTGAGTCGCAATGTTATAAATTATTTTTGCATCGAATGCATAAAGTTGGAATTCGAAAAAAGTTTTTTTTTCAGCGAAATGCGGTCCTCTCTGAGCGTCATGAAAGGCGATGATCGGGATATTCCGGGCCGGGACCGTGGCACACTCCACGCCGCCCGCAACGTCCAGGTGGACCCGTTCCGACGCCTCCGGGCGCCGGGGTCGAGGTGCCGCCCGACGGAACGGTCACGGGGCCGCGGATTCGGGAAGCGCCGATCCACGGGCGGCCGACGCCTCACGGCAGCGGGCCGAAGCTCGCCACCAGCCCCCCCATCACCAGCCGCCAGCCGTCCACCAGCACGAAGAAGATCAGCTTGAAGGGCATCGACACCATCACCGGCGGCAGCATCATCATCCCCATGCCCATCAGCAGCGACGCCACCACCAGATCGATCACCACGAAGGGCAGGAACAGGAGGAAACCGATCTCGAAGGCGCGGCGGAGCTCGCCGACGACGAAGGCCGGCACCAGCACCCGCCAGGGCGTGGCCGCCGGCTCCGCGGGCGGCTCCAGCCCGGCGAGATCGAAGAAGAGGGCCAGATCCTCCTCCCGCGCCTGCCGCAGCATGAAGGTCCGGAAGGGCTCGGCCGCCCGCACCAGCGCCTCTTCCGGTCCGATCCGTTCCTCCAGGAGCGGCAGGATCCCCGCCTGCCAGGCGCGCTCGAACTGGGGCGCCATCACGAAGAAGGTGGCGAAGAGGGCGATTCCCACCAGCACCATGTTGGGAGGTGACTGCTGCAGCCCCAGCGCGCTGCGCAGCAGCGAGAGGGCGATGACGATGCGGGTGAAGGCGGTCACCATCACCAGCAGCGACGGGGCCAGCGCCAGCGCCGTGATCAGCAGGAACAGACGGACGAGCTGGGCGCTGGCGGTCCCCTCGCCGAGATCCAGCACCAGGGTCTCGGCCCGCACCGTCCCGGCCAGGCCCGCGAGCGCCACCGCCATCGCCATCACCGCCGCCCGCAGCCGCCGGGGCCCGTGACCTCCGCCGCCCTCGTCCCGGCGCGGGCCGCCGCCCGCGGACCGCCGGGCCGGCGACACCGCACCGCGGGCGCCGGCCGGGTCCCTCGGTGACGCGGCGCATCGACCGGCCTCTCCCACGGTCCCGGACATCGTCCCGGCGTCGTCCGCCGCCCCCGCCGTCGACCTCGGGACGACGGCCGGACGGCTTCCCGCACGGCTCCCGGGACCGCGCCGGAACGGACCCAAGGGCCCGGCGGGCGAGATGCCGGGATGGCGGGGGGCGGATGGGACCGTCGCCCGGGTCCGAGGGGCAGGCGGCGCCTCGCCCACCGTGTACCGGGCCCCCGCGGGAGCCGCGCCGGTGGTCTCCCCCGCACCACACATGGCGGGAAGGGGAGGAGCGAGAAACGGATCCCGGACGACGGCGCCGGCCTCGCCGTCCGCGGGCGCGTGCGATGCCGCGATCGGCACAGGGTCGTGGAACCGTCCGGACGACGGGAAGGCGGCCGGCGTCGGCGGAACGGCGCCCGCCTCCGCGGCCGGGCTCCCGTCCGCATCGCCATCCCCGGCCGTGCGCCCGGCCGCGATCCCCCCCGGGGCCGTCGCGAGGGGGCGGGCGGCCGTGGCCCGCGGGGGGCGGTCCGCCGGGCGCGCGCGACCACCGTCCCCCTCCGCCGGCCACCCGGGATCCGGCCTTCGGGCCATGCGGCGCGCGACCCCTCCGTCCGCCCCCGGCAGCGCCGGCAGGAGCCTCTCCGGAAGGAACGGCGGGAGGAGGCCCGGCGCGACGGCGGCACGGCGGGTCGGCGATACTGCGCCCGCGGCCACGCGCACGGCCGTCCGCCCCCGCCCGGATCCGCGGCGGAAGGGCCCGGCGGAGCCGGAGGGATCCGGCGGCCGGCTCATGCCTCCGTCTCCCGCACCGGCCGGCGCGCCAGCAGCAGGGGACCGCCGGGGGTGCTCAGCACCGCGTACTCCACCCCGTCCACCGCCACCAGCAGCAGCACGCTGCGCGGGTCGACGGCGCGCCGCTCCACCACCCGCAGCCGCCCGCCGCCGCGCCCGCCGAGCCGCGCCAGGAGATCGCCGGCGAGGCCGCCCCGCAGCGCCACCGCCGCCAGCAGCACGAGGCCGAGGACGGCCAGCAGCGCCGGCAGGGCCGCCAGCACCGAGCCCGTCATCGCCGCCCCCCGGCGGTGCGGGCATAGGCGCGCACCGCCTCGGCCCGGCGCAGGCTGCGCCCCAACTCGTCGCCCGTCTCCCGCAGGGCGCGGGCGGTGGCGGCGAACAGCGCCCGCACCTCGTGCACCAGCGCCAGCAGGCGCGGCTCCAGGACCCGCACCGCCTCCGCCGGCAGCGCCGCCATCTCCCGGCACAACCGGTCGAGCTCGCGGGAGGCCTCCTCCAGCTCCGGCGCCCCGCCCGCCGCCAGCTCGGCCCGCGCCCGCTGCAGCCGCGCGAAGAGGGCGTCGAACCGCCGCTCCACCGCCACCAGGTCGGGAGGGATCCGTTCCACCGCGTGCACGTCCACCGGGCGTCGCATGACCACCTCCGCGCGGCCCGCATCCACCCTGGACCGTGCCACGACGAGGTTAACATCTCGCTAACGGTGACGCGGAGGAGCGCATGTTCGACGAACGCGGCCTGCGTCGCTACGCCCGCCATCTGGTGCTGCCGGAGATCGGCGGCCGCGGCCAGCGGCGGCTTTCGGAGGCGTCGGTGCTGGTGGTGGGCGCGGGCGGCCTCGGCTCGCCGCTGCTGCTCTATCTCGCCGCCGCCGGCATCGGCCGCATCGGCATCGTCGACGGCGACCGGGTGGACGAGAGCAACCTCCACCGGCAGGTGCTGTTCGACGAGACGGACGTGGGCCGGCCCAAGGCTCGGGCGGCGGCGGCGCGGCTCCGGGCGCTGCGGGCGGATCTGGTGGTGGAGGCCTTCGGTGAGCGGCTGGATGCGGAGCGGGCGCGGGCACTGGTGCCCCGCTTCGACATCGTCGCCGACGGCAGCGACAATCTGGAGACGCGCCTCGCCGTCCACGCCGCCTGTCTCGCCGCCGGGCGGGTGCTGGTGAGCGCGGCGGTCCAGGGCTTCGACGGCCAGCTCACCGTCTTCCGGGCCCACGAGGGCCCGCCCCATCCCTGTCTGCGCTGCCTCTTCCCCGACGATCCGGAGGCGGGGGCGCTGCCGAGCTGTGCCCAGGGCGGCGTGTTGGGACCGGCCGCGGGCGTGATGGGGACACTGCAGGCGGTGGAGGTGGTCAAGGAGCTGGTGGGCGGCTTTCCGAGCCTCTCCGGCACCCTGCTGCTCTACGACGCCCGCAGCGCCGAGTTCACCCGCCTCGCCTTCGCTCGCCGCCCCGACTGCCCCGTCTGCGGCGGTACGAGGCCGGGAATCCACATTGCGGGCCCGCCGACCGTCGGCTAAAGCGCCGGCCGGGGAAGCCGGAAGCTCGCGATGCTGGTGGGAGAGCCGGACGATCTCTTCGAACGGGGCAAGATCGCCGATCTGCCGGAGGGCTATCGGCCGAGCGACGACGAACCCTACATGAACCCGCGCCAGCTCGAGTACTTCCGCCGCAAGCTCCTGCGCTGGCGGGAGGAGATCCTGCGCGGGTCCGACCTCACCCTGCGGCGTCTGCAGGAGGATTCGGAGCGGCCCACCGATCCCGCCGACTGGGCCTCGGCCGAGGCGGAGCGCTACTACGAGCTGCGCACCCGCGATCGCGAGCGCAAGCTCCTCGCCAAGATCGACGCGGCGCTGCGGCGCATCGAGGAGGGGACCTACGGCTTCTGCGAGGAGACGGGCGAACCCATCGGTCTCGCCCGGCTGGAGGCGCGGCCCGTCGCCACCCTCTCGGTGGAGGCGCAGGAGCGACGCGAGCGGCGCGAGCGCGCCTACCGGCGCTGAGGGACGCCCTCTTGCCGCGGGATCGGAACTTGCGCGGGCCGCGCGAGGCGTGCCATCCTTCGGATACGGGCCGATCACCCCGCGAGGGAGGGAGTCGATCATGGAGCTGAGCCGACGCCGTCTCGTCCCCGGTCTCCTGGGACTGGGCCTGCTGCTGGGCACCGGTGCCGCCCGCGCCGGCGCCGAGGAGCGACGCATCGTCCTCCACGTGGACGAGAACGATCCGAAGCGGATGAACCTCGTGCTCAACAATGCGCGCAACATCGTCGCCTATTACCGGCAGCAGGGGATTCCGGTGCGCACCCGCGTGGTCGCCTACGGCCCCGGGCTCCACATGCTGCGCGCCGACACCAGCCCGGTGAAGGATCGCGTCGCCGCCATGGCGCTGGAGCTGCCGGAACTGTCCTTCGCCGCCTGCGCCAACACCATGAGGGCGATGGGGAAGCGCGAGGGGAAGGAGCCGCCGCTCCTCGAGGAGGTGGAGATCGTTCCCTCCGGGGTGGTGGAGCTGGTGGAGCTGCAGCGGCAGGGCTGGACCTACGTGCGGCCCTGAATCGGCGCCGTCTCTCGCGGAACGGGGCCGCCCGAGGGCGGCCCCGCGTCGTCGGGGTCAGTGGCCGGCGGCGAGCGTCCGCGCCGTGTCGTCCAGCGCCGCCTCCAGCCGGTCGAAGAGGGTGTCGATCTCGTCTTCCGTGATCACGAGCGGCGGACAGATGCCCACGGCGTCACCCGGCAGCGGCCGCAGGATCAGGCCGTGGGCGAGGCAGTGGCCCACCGCGCGGACCGCCGCCTTCACCTCCGGTGCGAAGGGCGTCCCGTCGGCCTTGTCGCGGACGAGTTCCACCGCCCCTAGCAGGCCCACGCCGCGGGCCTCGCCCACCAGCGGATGATCGGCCAGGCGCTCGAGACGGGCGCGGAAGCGCGGCGCCACCGCCCGCACATGGTCGAGGATGCGGTCCTCCTCGTAGATGCGCAGCGTCTCCAGCGCCACCGCCGCCGGCACCGGATGGCCGCCCCAGGTGAAGCCGGTGCCGAAGGTCCCGAGTTCGTGGGAACGGTCGGCGAGCACCCGGTAGATCTCCTCGCTCATGAGCACGGCGGCGATGGGCTGGTAGCCGGAGCTGAGCTGCTTCGCCACGGTCATGAGATCGGGACGGATGCCGAAGGTCTCCGAGCCCCACATGCGGCCGGTGCGGCCGAAGCCGGTGATCACCTCGTCGGCGATCATCAGCACGTCGTGGGCGTGCAGGACCTCCTGCACCGCCGGGAAGTACTCCGCCGGCGGCACGATCACGCCGCCCGCGCCCATCACCGGCTCCGCCACGAAGGCCGCCACCGTCTCCGGTCCCAGCGCGCGGATCAGGGCGTCCAGCTCTCCGGCGAGGCGGGCGGCGAAGGCGGCCGGGCTCTCGCCGGGACGCCCCTCGCGGTAGAGACTGGGCGGCGTCACGTGGAAGAAGAGGTGACTCATGGGCAGGTCGAAGCCCTCGCGGACATAGGGCAGGCCGGTGAGATGGCCGGCGGCGACGGTGACGCCGTGATAGGCGCGGCGGCGGGCGATGATGCGCTTCTTCTCCGGTCGCCCGCGGGCGTTGTTGTAGTACCAGACCAGCTTGATGGCGGTGTCCACCGCCTCCGAGCCGGAATTGACGAAGAACACCTTGGCGAGCGGCGCCGGGGCGAGTCGCACCAGCCGCTCGGCGAGGTCGATGACCGGCTCGCTGGAGCGGCCGGCGAAGGTGTGGGTGTAGGGCAGGCGTTCCATCTGCCGGCGCGCCGCCTCCACCAGTCGCCGTTCCCCGAAGCCGAGGGCGACGCACCAGAGGCCGGCGAGCCCCTCCAGATACTCGCGCCCCCGGTTGTCGCGCACCCAGACCCCGTGGCCCTCGGTGATCACCAGCGGCCCGTCGCGTTCGTGGGCCCGGAGATCCACGTAGGGATGCACCAGATAGGCCACGTCGCGGGCTTCCGGCGAGTTGGGGGCGAAGGTGGACACGGCGTCACTCCGGTGCGGTTCCGGTTCCTCCCTATCAGCCCGCCGGCGGCGCCGGAAGGCGGTGCGGGTCGGGGAAGACGGAGGGGGCGGCGGCGCGATCCGCCATGCGGAATCCGTCATGCGGGACGGGGTTCCAACGGACGGTTTTTGTGGTATGGGGCCGACGTCTCCGGCCAGTCTGAGGGAGGCGGACATGACCGCTCACACCAAGGTACGTGTCAAGGAGCACGTGATCGAGAACGGGGAGCTGGTGAGCCGCCGGCGCTTCCTCCGTCGCACCGCCGCCACCGCCGCGGCGGCGGGGGCCGCCACCGTCGCCATGCCGCAGGTGAGCCGCGCGCAGACGGTGGTGCTCAAGATGCAGGGTGCCTGGGGCGCGGCCGACATCTTCAACGACTTCGCCAAGGAGTACGTGGACCGCGTCAACGCCATGGCGGGCGGGCGCCTGCGCATCGAGTATCTGGTGGCCGGCTCGGTGGTGAAGCCCTTCTCCATCCACGACGCCGTCCACGACGGCATTCTCGACGCCGGCCACACGGTGGCGGCCTACTGGTACGGCAAGCATCCCGCCGCCTCGCTGTTCGGCACCGGCCCGGTGTTCGGCTTCACCGCCCACGAGGGCATCGCCTGGATGTACAAGGGCGGCGGCCTCGAGCTCTATCACGAGCTCCTCGACATGCTCGGCCTCAACATCACCGGCTTCTTCGCCATGCCCATGCCCACCCAGCCGCTGGGCTGGTTCTCGAAGCCCGTGGAGAGCGCAGGCGACCTCAAGGGGCTCAAGTACCGCACCGTCGGTCTCGCCACCAAGGTGATGCAGAAGCTGGGCATGTCGGTGGTGCAGCTGCCCGGTGGCGAGATCGTGCCGGCCCTGGAGCGCGGCGTGATCGACGCCTTCGAGTACAACAATCCCACTTCCGACCTGCGCTTCGGTGCGCCCGACGTACGCAAGGTCTACATGATGGGCTCCTATCACCAGGCGCAGGAATATTTCGAGATCATCTTCAATCGTGACAAGTTCAACAGCCTTCCGGACGAGCACAAGGCCATCCTGCGCCATGCGGCCGAGGCGGCCAACACGGCCAACTACGCCACGGCCATGGATCAGTATTCGAAGGACTTCATCGCGCTGCAGGAGCAGCACGGCGTCAAGGTCTATCGCACGCCGAAGGAGGTGTTCGAGGCGCAGCTCAAGGCCTGGGACGAGGTCCTCAAGGAGCTCACCCAGGATCCCTTCTTCAAGAAGGTCGCCGATTCGCAGATGGCCTGGGCCAAGCGCGTCATGGGCTATCTGTTCTACAACCAGGCGGACTACAAGCTCGCCTACGAGCACTACTTCGGCAAGCTGCCGTTCTGAGGCATCGCATCGGCCAACGACCCGCGGGGCGGCTCCGGCCGCCCCGCCATCGCGTCGGATGTCGGGAGAGGCGAGGTGGACCGCGTCCTCGAGTTCATCAACACCCTCAGTACGTGGGTGGGGAAGGCCTTCGGCTGGTCGATCCTGATTCTGACCTTCGGGGTCAGCTACGAAGTCTTCATGCGCTATGGGCTCAACAGCCCCACCACATGGTCGTACGACATCATGTACATGATGTACGGGGGCCTGTTCCTGATGGCGGGACCCTACACCGTCTCCCGCGACGCGATGGTCCGGGGCGATTTCATCTATCGCCTGTGGCGTCCCCGCACCCAGGCGATCGTCGACCTCACCCTCTATCTGCTGTTCTATTTTCCCGGCGTCACGGCGCTCATCTACGCCGGCTACAATTTCGCCAGTCTCGCCTGGCGGTTCGGTGAGACCAGCATCTTCAGTCCCATTTCCATTCCCATCTATCCCATGAAGATGCTCATTCCCACCGCCGGCGTGCTCCTGTTCCTGCAGGGGATCTTCGAGGTGGTCCGCTGCATCCGCTGCATCCGTGACGGCGCCTGGCCGCCCCGCCCCCACGACGTCGAGGAACTGGAGGAGAAGATCCTCCACGAGCAGGAGCGCGGGAGCGCCACCGACCGGGAGGTCCGGGGATGACCGACGCCGGACTCGCCATCGCCCAGCTGGTGATCTTCATCTTCATGATCCTGCTGGGCTTTCCCGTCGCCTTCACGCTGATCGCCATGGGGGTGTTCTTCGGCTACTACGCCATGGGCGAGCGGCTGTTCAACCTGCTCGTCCAGAACACCTACGACATCATGGCCAACGACGTGCTGGTGGCGGTGCCCTTGTTCCTGTTCATGGGCTACATCGTCGAACGCGCCGACATCCTCGACCGTCTCTTCTACTCCATCCAGCTCGCCGCCCGCCGCGTCCCCGGTTCCATGGCGGTGGCGGCGCTGATCACCTGTGCGCTCTTCGCCACCGCCACCGGCATCGTCGGTGCCGTGGTCACCCTCATGGGGCTGCTGGCGCTGCCGCCCATGCTGAAGGTGGGCTACGACCGCCGTCTCGCCTCCGGCGTCATCTGCGCCGGCGGCACCCTCGGCATCCTGATCCCGCCCTCCATCATGCTCATCGTCTATGCCGCCACCAGCGGCATCTCGGTGGTGCGGCTGTACGCCGCCGCCCTCTTTCCCGGTTTCCTGCTGGCCGGCCTCTACGTCCTCTACGTGGTCGGCCGGGCGATCGTGCAGCCCCATGTGGCGCCGCGGGTGAGCGAGGCGGACATGCAGGTGTCGGTGCTGGAGATCTTCCGTCGCCTGCTCACCAGCTTCTTCCCACTCGCCATTCTCATCAGCGCGGTGCTGGGCGCCATCCTCTTCGGTCTCGCCACCCCGTCGGAAGCGGCGGCGGTGGGCGCGCTCGGCGCGCTGGTGCTGGCCGCCGCCTACCGGGCGCTCACCTGGGACCGGCTGCGGGAATCGGTGTTCCTCACCGCCCGCACCACGGCGATGGTGTGCTATCTGTTCATCGGCTCCTGGACCTTCTCGAGCGTCTTCTCCTATCTCGGCGGCGACAAGCTGATCGAGAGCTGGGTCCTGTCCCTGGATCTCTCGCCCGTCACCTTCCTCCTGCTGGCCCAGGCGATCATCTTCCTGCTGGGCTGGCCGCTGGAGTGGACCGAGATCATCATCATCTTCGTACCCATCTTCCTGCCGTTGCTGCCGCACTTCGACATCGATCCCATCATCTTCGGTCTGCTCGTGGCGCTCAATCTCCAGACCTCCTTCCTGACGCCGCCCATGGCCATGTCGGCGTACTACCTCAAGGGCGTGGCCCCGCCGGAGGTGGAGCTGGTGGACATCTTCCGCGGCTCCATGCCGTTCCTCGTCATGGTCTTCATCGCCATGGCCTCGCTTTACATTTTCCCGGACATCGCCCTCTATCTCCCCACCCTGATCTACGGGCGCTGAGCCATGGCCCGCGAGGAACTGCTGGACCTCCCCGCCACCACCCTCGCCGGCTGGATCGCCGAGGGGAAGGTGGGGCTCGAGGAGGTGCGCGATGCGGTGCTGGCGCGGCTCACCCGGCTGGAGCCGGAGATCCGCGCCTTCGCCTTCGTGGACGCCGATCTGATCCGCCGCCGCTACGAGGAGCTGGAGCTGGAGCGGCGGCTGGGCCGGGCCAAGGGACCCCTCTTCGGCGTCCCCGTGGGCGTCAAGGACATCTTCGACACCGCCGACATGCCCACCGCCTTCGGCTCGCCCGTCCACGAGGGGCGGCGGCCGCTGGCCGATGCGACGGTGGTGGCGCGGCTGCGGGCGGCCGGGGCGGTGGTGGTGGGCAAGACGGTGACCACCGAGTTCGCCGTCCTCACCCCGGCCGGGACCCGCAACCCCCACGATCCCGAACGCACCCCCGGCGGCTCCTCCAGCGGCTCGGCGGCGGCGGTGGCGGCGGGCATGCTGCCCCTCGCCGTGGGGTCCCAGACCAACGGCTCGGTGATCCGACCGGCCAGCTTCTGCGGCGTCCTCGGCTTCAAGCCGAGCTTCGGGCGCATCTCCCGCCGCGGCATGCTGCTGCAGTCGCCCACCCTCGATCACGTGGGCACCTTCGCCCGCCACATGGAGGATCTGGCGCTCCTCACCGAGGTGCTGACGGGTTTCGATCCGGAGGACGAGGCCACGCGCATCGAGGGGCCGCCCGGACTGGTGGCCGAGGTGGGGCGCGAGCCGCCGGTGCCGCCGCGTCTCGCCTTCGTGCCCGGGCCCGGCTGGGAACGGGCCGAGGCCTGCGTGCGCGAGGGCTTCCGGGAGCTGGCGGAGGTGCTGGGCGAGGCGCTAGTGGCCATCGAGCTGCCGGAGCGGGACGGGCTCTTCGTCGAGGCCCACCGCCGGATCTGGCTGCCGGAGCTGGCCTTCGCGCTGCGCCGGGAGTGGCGGCGGGGACGCGAGAAGCTGAGCCCGGGGCTCGCCGCCATGATCGAGGAGGGGCGGGCGATCACCGCCTTCGCCTATCGCGAGGCCCTCGACCGTCGGCGACGGCTGCGGCGCATCCTGGAGGAGGTGTTCCGCGACTTCGACGCCATCCTGACCCCGGCCGCCCTCGGCGAGGCGCCCGGCCGGGAGACCACGGGCGATCCCATCTGCTGCACCCTGTGGACGCTGGCGGGCGTGCCGGCCGTCACCCTGCCGCTGCTGGAGGGCGAGCACGGTCTGCCGGTGGGGGTGCAGCTGGTGGGGGCGCCCGGTGACGACGCCCGGCTGCTGCGGACGGCCCGCTGGCTCGCGCGCACGGTGGCCGGCCCCGGGACGACGGAGGAGGGAGCATGAGCGGCAAGATCGGCGGCATCCTCGCCTTCGCCATCTGGTTCGCCTATGTGGGCTTTCTCGCCTGGAAGGTGTTCGAGCTCCCGTTGCTGCTGATCACCGGCGGCACGGTGCTGCTGGCGCTGGTGGATCTCGTCCAGACCGAGTTCCAGAGGCGCGAGGCCAGCATCCGCCGCGGCTGAGGCGGTCCGGCGGCGGGCCTCGCCGCTTGCCTCCCCCGGTGGCCGGCGCATATATGGGCGTGCGACCGCAACCCCGGAGGATCGCGGTGTGGGCTTCGGCTCACACCCTTTGTGCTGCATGAACAGCGGAGTCGTCGACCTGGAGGAGATCCGCCGGCTCATCGAGCCGACCGTCACGGCGCTGGGCTACGAGATCGTCCAGATCCGCTTGCTCGGCGGCCGGCGGCCGACGCTGCAGATCATGGCCGAACCGCGCGAGGAGGATCGGCCCATGACGGTCGACGACTGCGCCGAAATCTCCCACGCCGTCTCGGCGCTCCTGGACGTGGCCGATCCGATCCCCGGCAGCTACCATCTCGAGATCAGCTCGCCGGGCATCGACCGGCCGCTGGTGCGCCCGCGCGACTTCGAACGCTTCGCCGGTTTCGAGGCCCGCATCGAGACCGCGGAGCCGGTGGCGGGGCGTCGCCGCTTCCGCGGCCGTCTTCTGGGACTGGAGGCCGGGGAGCGGGTGGTGGTGGAGATGGCGGGGGAGCGTTTCGCGGTGCCGCTCTCGGCCATCCACCGCGCCAAGCTGGTGCTCACCGACGAGCTGATCGCGGCGGAGCGGCGGCGGATGGAGGCCTGGCGGCGGCGCCGGCGGGATCGCCACTGAACGAGGGACGCGAGCCTTGGCGGATACCACGACGGCACTCGGCAAACCGGAACTCCTGCGCATCGCCGACTCGGTGGCCCAGGAGAAGGGCATCCCGGTGGACGCGGTGATCCGGGCCATGGAGCAGGCGATCCAGACCGCGGCCCGCCGCAAGTACGGCCACGAGCACGAGATCGTCGCCGAGATCGACCGCCGCAGCGGCGAGGTGAGGCTCTACCGCGTGCTGCAGGTGGTGGAGGAGGTGGAGGATCCGGACCGCCAGATCGGCCTCGACGAGGCCCACCGGCGCAATCCGCTGGCCCAGGTGGGCGATCGCATCCTCGATCCGCTGCCGCCCATCGATCTCGGCCGCATCGCCGCCCAGAGCGCCAAGCAGGTGATCGTCCAGCGGGTCCGCGAGGCCGAGCGCGAGCGCATCTACGCCGAGTACAAGGACCGGGTGGGCGAGATCGTCGTGGGTGAGGTCAAGCGGGTGGAACGCGGCGGCATCCTCGTCGACCTCGGCCGTGCCGAGGCCTATCTGCGGCGCGAGGACATGATCCCGCGCGAGAGCTTCCGGCCCAAGGACCGGGTGCGGGCCTACATCTACGACGTCCGCAAGGATGCGCGCGGCCCCATGATCCTGCTCTCCCGCACCCATCCGGGCTTCCTCGTGAAGCTCTTCGAGCAGGAGGTGCCGGAGATCTACGAGGGCATCATCGAGATCAAGGCGGTGGCCCGCGATCCCGGCTCCCGCGCCAAGATGGCCGTCTACAGCCACGACGGCTCCATCGACCCGGTGGGCGCCTGCGTGGGGATGCGCGGCTCGCGGGTGCAGGCGGTGGTGCAGGAGCTGCGCGGCGAGAAGATCGACATCATCCCCTGGTCGCAGGATCCCGCCACCTTCGTGGTCAACGCCCTGGCCCCGGCGGAGGTGACCAAGGTGGTGCTGGATCCCGACGCCCACCGCATCGAGGTGGTGGTGCCGGACGAGCAGCTCCACATCGCCATCGGTCGCCGCGGTCAGAACGTGCGCCTCGCCGCCCAGCTCACCGGCTGGGAGATCGATCTGGTCTCCGAGAGCGAGGAGGCGGAGCGCCGCACCCGCACCTTCCAGGAGGCCACCCGCCTCTTCAAGCAGGAGCTGGACGTGGACGAGATGATCGCCCAGCTCCTCGCCGCCGAGGGCTTTCTCACCGTCGAGGACGTGGCCTATGCGGAGGTGGACGAACTGGCCGCCATCCAGGGCTTCGACGAGGAGGTCGCGCGCGCCCTCAAGGAGCGGGCGCTGGAGTGGCTGGAGCGCCGTGACGCGCGGCTGCGGGAGGAGGCGGAGACGCTGGGCGTGGACGCCGATCTCCTCGCCTTCGAGGAGCTGGACCTGCCCTCCATCGTCGAGCTCGCCCGCAAGGGCGTGAAGACCCTGGAGGACCTGGCCGGGCTCGCCGCCGACGAGCTGCAGGAACTGCTGCCGGAGCTGGAGCTGTCGGCGGAGGAGGCGGGCGAGATCGTCATGCGGGCGCGGATCCAGCTGGGCTGGATCGCGCCCGAGGTGAAACCGGCCGCGGGTGAGGCGGACCGGACGGAGGAGGCCGCGGGCGAGAGGTGATCCCGGAGCTGGAACCGGAGACCGCGCGGACGGGGCGGCGGCGCTCCGTGGCCACCCGGCGGGTGCAGCCGCGGGCGGGGATGATCCGCTTCGTGGTGGATCCGCAGGGACGGCTGGTGCCGGACGTGCTGGAGCGACTGCCGGGCCGCGGCCTCTGGCTGGAGGCGCGTCGCGATCTACTTGTGGATCGGAACACGCGGAGAGCGCTCGCCCGCAGCGGGGCCCGGATCGACGATCCGGAGCGGCTGGCCGAGGAGATCGCGGCGGCGCTGGAGCACCGCTGTCTCGACCTCCTCGGTCTCGCACGGCGTGCCCGCCAGGCGGTCGCCGGCTACGAGAAGGTCAAGGAGGCGGTCGCCCGCGGCAAGGTGGCGCTCCTGTTCGTGGCCCGCGACGCCGGTCGCGACGCCCGCACCGCCTTCCACCGCCTGCCGGAGGGGGCCCGACGCGTCGTCGCCTTCGACCGCGGGCGGCTCGGGCGGGCGCTGGGGCGCGACGAGGCGGTGTTCGTCGCGGTCTTCCGCGGCAGGCTCGCGCGCAGGCTCCAGCGGGAACTGGAGCGGCTCGCCGGTTTCCGCGAGGTGGAGATGGCACCGGCACCGGGGACCGGACGTGAACGAGAGGATGCGAACGGGACATGAGTGACGCGGAAGGTCGGGAAGACAAGCCCAGGGTGGGGGCGACGCGCGCGTCTTCGCGCCTCGAGCTCAAGGCCAAGACGGTGGAGACCGGCGTCGTCCGCCAGACGTTCCCGCACGGGCGCAGCCGCCAGGTGGCGGTGGAGGTGAAACGCCGCCGCGGCCGTCCCGGCACCCGCCGGCCGACCGAGGCCCCCGCCGCGAAGCCCGCCGAACCGGCGACGAAGCCGACCGCCGCCGAGACGCCGGCCGCCCCGACCCGTCGTTCCGTCACCCTCAAGACCCTGACCGAGGAGGAGCGGCAGGCGCGGCTGCGGGCGCTGGCCGAGGCCAGACGGCGCGAGGAGGAGGAACGGCGGCGGGCCGAGGAGGAGGCGCGCCGGCGGGCCGAGGAGGAGGAACGGCGGCGCCGCGAGGAGGAGGAGGCCCGCCGCCGCCGCGAGGAGGAGGAGGCGCGCCGGCGGGCCGAGGAGGAGGCCCGTCGCCGGGCCGAGGAGATGGCGCGGCGCCAGCTCGAGGAGGAGCAGCGCCGTGCCCGGGCGGCCGGGACCGCGCCCGCCGCGGCGCCGGCGGCCGCGCCGGCGGTGGGCGAGGGGATCCGGGCGCCGGAGACGGCCCGCCCGGGACGGGTGGAGGTCCGGCCGGAAACCCTCAAGAAGCTCGCCCGCGAGGAAGAGGAGGAACGCGAGCGCAGGAAGGGCAAGGAGAAGCGCCCCTCGCTGCGCAAGGGCGAGGTCAAGGAGAAGAAGCCCCTCAAGCTGGTGGTGAGCGAGGAGCTGGCGGAAGAGGAGGAGGCCGAGGCGCCGCCGCGACCCACGCCGCCGCCCCGCCGCGAGAAGAAGAAGAAGAAGGCGGCACCGGCGCGGCCCACCCGGGTGGTGCGGGAGGTGGTGATCCCGGACGAGATCACCGTGCGGGATCTGGCCGAGCGCATGGCCGTGCGGGCGACGGAGGTGATGAAGACCCTCATGAAGCTGGGGGTGATGGCCAGCATCAACCAGACCATCGATGCCGACACCGCCGAACTGGTGGTGACGGAACTCGGCCACGTCCCCAAGCGGGTCTCCGAGGCGGCGGTGGAGGAGGGACTGGAGGGTCCGCCGGATCGCGAGGAGGAGCTGGTGCCGCGGCCGCCGGTGGTCACTGTCATGGGCCACGTGGACCACGGCAAGACCTCGCTACTGGACGCCCTGCGTCACACCGACGTGGCGGCCCGCGAGGCCGGCGGCATCACCCAGCACATCGGCGCCTACCGGGTGGACATCGGCCGCGGCGTGCCCGTCACCTTCATCGACACCCCGGGCCACGAGGCCTTCACCCAGATGCGCGCCCGCGGCGCCCGGGTCACCGACATCGTGGTGCTGGTGGTGGCCGCCGACGACGGCGTCATGCCCCAGACGGTGGAGGCGATCCGGCACGCCCAGGCGGCCGGCGTGCCCCTCATCGTCGCCATCAACAAGATCGACAAGCCCGAGGCCGACCCGCAGCGGGTCAAGAACGATCTCCTCAACTACGGCGTGGTGGTGGAGGAATTCGGCGGCGACGTCCTGGCCGTCGAGGTGAGCGCGAAGGAGCGCATCGGTCTCGAGGAGCTGGTCGAGGCCATCCAGCTCCAGGCCGAGCTCCTGGACCTCAAGGCCAATCCGAACCGCCGTGCCCTCGGGACCATTCTCGAGGCCAAGCTCGAGAGGGGCCGCGGTCCCGTCGCCACGGTGCTGGTCCAGAACGGCACGCTGCGGGTGGGCGACGTGGTGGTGGCGGGCTGCCACTGGGGCCGCGTCCGCGCCATGATGGACGACCGCGGTCGGCGGGTGAGGGAGGCGGGGCCCGCCATGCCGGTGGAGATCCTCGGCCTCGACGGCGTGCCCGAGCCGGGCGACCGGCTGGTGGCGGTGGCGGACGAGGATCGCGCCCGCGAGGTGGCGGACTACCGCCGGCGCAAGCGGCGCGAGGAGGAACAGCGGCGCCGCGCCGCCGGGCCCGGCAGCACCCTCGAGGAAATCTTCGGCAGACTCAAGGCCGGCGAGACCCGCGAACTGCCCATCCTCCTCAAGGCCGACGTCCACGGCTCGCTGGAGGCCATCCGCGGCGGCATCGAGAAGCTGGTCGAGAAGAAGGTCGCGGAGGTGAAGCCGGTGGTGATCCATGCGGGCGTCGGGGCCATTACCGAGAGCGACATCCATCTCGCCAAGGCCTCCAGGGCCCTGATCATCGGCTTCAACGTGCGGGCGCCGGCGGCGGTGCGCGAGCTCGCCAAGCGCGAGGGCGTGGAGATCCGCTACTATGCCGTGATCTACCAGCTCCTCGACGACGTGAAGCAGATGCTGGAGAGCCTGCTCGCGCCCGAGGAGCGGGAGACGGTGCTGGGTCACGCCGAGGTGCGCCAGGTCTTCAGCGTGCCGAAGGTGGGGCGGGTGGCCGGCTGCATGGTCACCGACGGTGTGGTGCGGCGCAGTGCCCGGGTGCGGGTGGTGCGCGACGGGGTGGTGATCCACGACGGGACCATCGCCTCCCTGCGCCGCTTCAAGGAGGACGTGCGCGAGGTGCGCGAGGGCTACGAGTGCGGCATCGGTCTCGAGGGCTTCCAGGACATCCGCGAGGGCGACGTGCTGGAGGTCTACGAGGTGCAGGAAGTCGCGCGCACCCTCGAGGCGTGAGGTCGCCGTGAGATCCGTCGTCGATCCCGGACCGGGAGGAACACCACCATGGCGAGACGGCACGGCGACACCTCCTCCCCGCGCCGGTTCCGGGTGGCCGAGGCGATGCGCCACCGCCTCGCCGACTATCTGGTGCGCGGCGAGGTCCACGATCCGCGCCTCGACGGGCGCAGTCTCACCGTGGCGGAGGTGCGGGTGAGTCCGGACCTGCGCCACGCAACCGTGTACGTCGCCGAGCTCGGCCGGCCGCTGTCGGAGGAGGCGCGGCGGGCGCTCACCGCCGCCGCCGGACGCCTCGCCGGCCGGCTCGCCCGCGACCTGCACCTCAAATACGCCCCGCGACTGCGCTTCGTCGCCGACGAACGCTTCGAGGTGGCCGACCGCATCGAGCGTCTGCTGCGCGAGGCGCGCACGCGCCGTGCCACCCCCGCCGCCACGGAGGACGGAGAGGCATGAGCCGCAAGCGACGACGGGGCCTGCGCATCGACGGCTGGCTCGTCATCGACAAGCCGCAGGGGGCGACCTCGACGGCGGTGGTGGAGCGGGTCAAGCGTGTCACCCGCGCCGAGAAGGTGGGCCACGGCGGCACCCTCGATCCCATCGCCACCGGCGTGCTGCCGGTGGCCCTGGGCGAGGCCACCAAGACCGTCCGGTACGTGATGGAGGCGCCCAAGCGCTACCGCTTCACGGTCCGCTTCGGCATCGCCACCGACACCGACGACGCCGAGGGACGTCCGGTGGCCACCAGCGACCGGCGCCCCGCCGACGAGGAAATCCGTGCCCTGCTGCCGCGCTTCGTCGGCGACATCGAACAGGTGCCGCCGCGCTATGCCGCCATCAAGATCCGCGGCGAACGGGCCTACGAGCTGGCCCGCCGCGGCGAGACGGTGGAGCTGCCGCCGCGGCGTGTCCACATCGCCCGTTTCGAACTGGTGGCGCGGCCCGATCCGGATCACGCCGTCTTCGAGGTGGTGTGCGGCAAGGGGGCCTACGTGCGGGCGCTGGCCCGCGACCTCGGCGAGGCCCTCGGCTGCCACGGCCACGTGGCCGCCCTCCGGCGGCTGGCGGTGGGCCCCTTCACCCTCGAGGAGGCCATCACCCTCGAGGCCCTGGAGCGGATCGTGGCCGACGAGACCCTGCCCCAGGTCCTGATTCCGGTGGCGACGGCGCTGGTCGGCATCCCGGCGCTCGCCGTCACCGAACCGCAGGCGCTGCGCATGCGCTCGGGCCAGCCCGTCCGCGTGCCTCCGGCCCTCTGGCCGGAGGGCGTGGAGGAGGGGGCGACCGTCCGGGTGATGCGTGGGGGTGAGCTGGTGGCGCTCGCCCGGCTGGAGGATTCGCTCCTGCGCCCGCTGCGGGTGTTCCGTCCGAAGGCCAGTCGGATGCCGAAGGGAGCGATCGATGTCGATTACCGCTGAGCGCAAGCAGGAGATCATCCGCGAGTTCGCGATCCACGAGGGCGACACCGGCTCGCCCGAGGTCCAGATCGCGATTTTGACCGAACGGATCAACAACCTAAGTGAACACCTGAAAACGCATCGCAAGGACTTTCACTCGCGACGCGGGCTGCTCATGATGGTCGGCCAACGCCGGCGTCTGCTCGACTATCTGCGGCGCACGGACGAACAGCGCTACCGCCGGCTGGTCGAGCGTCTCGGCCTGCGTCGCTGAACCGGACGGCCGCGCGGTCCGCCGCGCCCGCCGCACGGCGGACCCGCCGTCCCGAGAACGGAAAGGCAAGAGGAGATGTTCGACATCAAGCGCAAGGAACTCGACTGGGGCGGCAAGCGGCTGGTGCTGGAGACCGGGCACATCGCCCGGCAGGCCGACGGCGCGGTGCTGGCCTCGCTGGGCGAGACGGTGGTGCTGTGCACGGCCGTCGCCGCCAAGACTCCGCGGCCGGGGATCGACTTCTTCCCGCTGACGGTCAACTATCAGGAGAAGTACTTCGCCGCCGGCAAGATCCCGGGCGGCTTCTTCAAGCGCGAGGGTCGCCCCACCGAAAAGGAGACCCTCACCTCGCGCCTCATTGACCGGCCGATCCGGCCGCTGTTCGCCCCGGGGTTCAAGAACGAGACCCAGGTCATCTGTACGGTCCTCGCCCACGACGGCGAGACCGACCCGGATGTGGTGGCCATGATCGGCGCCTCCGCCGCCCTCACCCTGAGCGGCATCCCCTTCCTCGGCCCCATCGGGGCCTGCCGGGTCGGCTACGTGGACGGCGAGTTCGTCCTCAACCCCACCATCGAACAGGTCAAGACCGTCTCCAGGCTCGATCTGGTGGTGGCGGGCACCCGCGATGCCGTGATGATGGTCGAATCCGAGGCCCACGAACTGCCCGAGGAGACCATGCTGGCGGCGGTGCTGTTCGGCCACCGCGCCTTCCAGCCGGTGATCGACCTGATCCTCGAACTGGCGCAGGAGGCCGCGCGAGAACCCTGGCCGCTGGAGGTGCCGGACTGGTCTGAGCTCTACGAGGCGCTGCGGACCCGCTACCGCGACCGGGTGGCCGAGGCCTACGAGGAGCCGCAGAAGAAGGTCCGCCACGACCGCATCCAGGAGATCCGCTACGAGGCCGTCGCCGAGCTGGCCGGCGAGGATCTGGAGAAGGCGGCGGCGGTGGCGGAACTCTTCAAGAAGCTGGAAAAGGAGGTGGTGCGCGGCCGTATCGTGGAGACCGGCCGTCGCATCGACGGCCGTGGCCTTGAGGACATCCGTCCCATCCGCGCGGAGGTGGGCATCCTGCCCCGGGTCCACGGCAGCGCCCTCTTCACCCGCGGCGAGACCCAGGCCTTGGTGGTCACCACCCTCGGTACCGGCCAGGACGAGCAGATCATCGACGCCCTCGAGGGTGATCTGCGGGAACACTACCTCCTTCACTACAACTTCCCGCCCTACTGTGTCGGCGAGGTGGGCCGCATGGGACCGCCCGGACGGCGCGAGATCGGCCACGGCAAGCTCGCCTGGCGGGCCACCCACCCGCTGCTCCCCTCCAAGGACGAGTTCCCCTACACCATCCGCGTGGTCTCGGAGATCACCGAATCCAACGGCTCCAGTTCCATGGCCACGGTGTGCGGGACCTCGCTGGCGCTGATGGACGCGGGCGTGCCCATCAAGCGGCCGGTGGCCGGCATCGCCATGGGCCTCATCAAGGAGGGCGACCGCTACGCCGTTCTCTCCGACATCCTCGGCGACGAGGACCATCTCGGCGACATGGACTTCAAGGTGGCCGGCACCGAGGTGGGCGTCACCGCCCTGCAGATGGACATCAAGATCGCCGGCATCACCGAGGAGATCATGCGGGACGCGCTGATGCAGGCGCGCCGCGGCCGCCTCCACATCCTCGCCGAGATGGCCAAGGCGCTGGGCATGCCGCGGCCGGAGATGCGGGAGACGGTGCCGCGCATCACCGTCGTCCACATCCCGCCGGACAAGATCGGCACGGTCATCGGCCCCGGCGGCAAGACCATCCGCGAGATCACCGAGCGCACCGGCACCCGCATCGACATCGAGGACGACGGCACCGTGCGCATCGCCTCCGCCGACCAGGAGAGCGCCCGCCGGGCGGCCGACTGGGTCCTCTCCCTCACCGCCACGCCGGAGGTGGGGCGCATCTACGAGGGTACGGTCACCCGCCTCGCCGACTTCGGCGCCTTCGTCAAACTGTGGGGCAGCTACGAGGGGCTGATCCACATCTCCGAGCTGGCCGACCGCCGCGTGGACAAGGTGGCGGACGTGGTGCAGCCGGGCGATGCGGTGAAGGTGAAGGTGCTGGAGTTCGACGACCGCAGCGGCCGCATCCGCCTGAGCCTGCGTGCCGTGGACCAGGCCACCGGCGAGGAGCGGAAGGTGGAGCGGAAGTCGCAGCCGGCCCGGGGCCAACCCGCCGGTGGACGACGGCGTCGCACCGGATGAGCGGTCGCCCCGCTGCGGCCCCTCGCGGGCGGACGGGGTCCCGGGGCGTCGTCCGCCCTCGCTCTGCTCCTGGAATGCGGGCGACGTGCCCGTCGAGCGCGGAGAACCGGATCCGACCATGACCATCTGCGTGCAGCCGATGCGCCTTTCCGGCGCCGAAGTCTGGCCGCTGGTGGAGGGCGGCAAGGGAGTCGCCGTCTCCAACGGCCGCAGCGCCGGGGCCTGGGCGCGCGCCGGCGGCGTCGGCACCTTCTCCGGCGTCAATGCCGACGTGCTGGACGACAACGGCGAATACGTACCGCTGGTCTTCCGCGGGCGCGATCGCCGCGAGCGCCACGAGGAGCTGATCCGCTACTCCATCCGCGGGGCCATCAGCCAGGCCCGCCGCGCCCACGACATCCGCGGCGGCGAGGGCCGCATCCACATGAACGTGCTGTGGGAGATGGCGGCCTGCGAGCGGGTGCTGGTGGGCGCCCTCGAGGGGGCCAGGGGACTCATCCACGGCGTCACCTGCGGCGCCGGCATGCCGTACCGTCTCGCCGAGATCTGCGCCCGCTACAGGGTCTACTACTATCCCATCGTCTCCTCGGTGCGCGCCTTCCGGGCCCTGTGGAAACGGGCCTATCGCCGCTTCGCCGAATGGCTGGGGGCGGTGGTCTACGAGGATCCGTGGCGGGCCGGCGGCCACAACGGCCTCTCCAACGCCGAGGACCCGCGCCGGCCCGAGGACCCGTATCCGCGGGTCAAGGCCATCCGCGACTTCCTGCGCGAGATCGGTCTGCCGGATCTGCCCATCGTCATGGCCGGCGGCGTGTGGCGGCTCGACGAGTGGAAGGACTGGATCGACAATCCCGAACTCGGTCCCATCGCCTTCCAGTTCGGCACCCGTCCGTTGCTCACCCGCGAGAGTCCCATTCCCGAGGCCTGGAAGCGCAAGCTCCTGGAGCTGAAGCCGGGCGACGTCCACCTCCACCGTTTCAGTCCCACCGGCTTCTACTCCTCGGCGGTGGCCAATCATTTCCTGCGCGAGCTCTACGCCCGTTCCGAGCGGCAGGTGCCCTTCCGCGAGGAGGCGGCACCGGAAGAGGGGTTCACGGAATTCCTGCCACTGGCCCGCCGTGGCCGCGGGGTATGGCTGCGTCCGGAGGACCTGCGGCAGGTGGAGCGGTGGCGGCGTGACGGCCACACCCAGCCCATGCGCACCCCCGACCGCACCCTGATCTTCGTGACCCCCGAGAAGGCGCGGGAGATCCGGCGCGATCAGGCCGACTGCATGGGCTGCCTCTCCCACTGTCTGTTCAGCGGCTGGAAGCACAGCGAACCCTGGACCACCGGACGGCCGCCGGACCCCCGCAGCTTCTGCATCCAGAAGACGCTGCAGAACATCGCCCACGGTCGCAACGACGTGGAGCACGAGCTCATGTTCGCCGGCCACAATGTCTACCGCTTCGCCCAAGATCCCTTCTACGCGAACGGTTTCGTGCCCACCGTGCGACAGCTTGTCCAGCGCATCCTGAGCGGCCGCTGAGGCCGGGACCCTTGACGCCGGGTCGAAAAGGGACGAATTCGGTCCCAGTTCGGCCCCCCAGCGGGAGGTGCGAGCCGATGGTGGACGAGGTGCGCAGGGACGAGGAGGAAGAGCGCCTCGCGCGTCAGCTCAAGGCGCGCGGGCTCAGGCCCACGCGTCAGCGGCTGGCGCTGGCGAAGCTGCTCTTCGGCAAGGGGCATCGCCACGTGGCGGCGGAGGAACTGTATCAGGAGGCGCGCCAGGCCGGGATCTCGGTGTCGCTGGCGACGGTCTACAACACCCTCCATCAGTTCACCCGCGCCGGCCTCCTCAGCGAGGTGGTGGTGGGCAGCGGCCAGAGCTACTTCGACACCAACGTCACCTCCCACTGGCACTATTTCGACAAGTCCACCGGCGAGATCGTCGACATCCCCGACGACGCCATCGCCTTCGCCCGCCTGCCGGACCCGCCGCCGGGCAAGGTGATCGACCGCATCGACGTGGTGATCCGGGTGCGGCGGGCGGAACCGGTGCCGGAACAGCCCCTCGGCCGCGAGGACTGAGGCGGGGACCGCGGGCGGAACCGGACGGACGGTGGACGACGGGCCGGAGGTCGGCCCGTCGCCGCATGGGGGAGGAGGAGCGCGGTGACGACGGAGCGGCCCCGCGAGGAGCCGGCGGTGCGCACCCTCGCCATGCCGGCCGACACCAATCCCGCCGGCGACATCTTCGGCGGCTGGCTGCTGGCGCAGATGGACATCGCCGCCGGCATCGTCGCCGCCCGCCGCGCCCGCGGCCGCGTCGCCACCGTGGCCGTGGACGCCATGAGTTTCCACCAGCCGGTGTTCGTGGGCGACGTGGTGAGCTGCTATGCCCGCGTGGTGCGGGTGGGCCGCACCTCCATCCGCCTGCGGGTGGAGGTGTGGGTGGAGCGCGGCCGCACCGGCGAGAGCGTCAAGGTCACCGAGGGCACCTTCACCTGCGTGGCCATCGACGACCGGCGCCGTCCGCGGCCGGTCCCGCCGGAAGCGGACTGAACCCCCTCAGCCGAACAGCACCCGCGGCAGCCAGGTGGCGAGTCCCGGGAACAGCCCCGTCAGCAGCAGTCCCACCAGCTGGAGACCGACGAAGGGGACGATGCCGCGGTAGATGTCGCCGGTGGACACCTCCGGCGGCGCCACGCCCCGCAGGTAGAACAGCGCGAAGCCGAAGGGCGGCGTGAGGAAGCTGGTCTGGAGGTTGATGCCGATCATCACCCCCAGCCAGACGGGATCGTAGCCGAGCATGATCAGCGGCGGCCCCACGATGGGGACCACCACGAAGACGATCTCGATGAAGTCGAGGAAGAACCCCAGCACGAACATCAGCAGCATCACCGACACCATCGCGCCGACGCCGCCGCCGGGGAGCTGGTGCAGCAGCTCGCGCACCATCTGGTCGCCGCCGAAGCCGCGGAAGACCAGCGAGAAGATGGAAGCGCCGAGGAGGATGACGAACACCATGGAACTGATCCGGGTGGTCTCCGCCATCACCGCGCGCAGGATGGCGAGGTCGAGCCGGCGCCGCGCCGCCGCCAGCAGCAGTGCGCCCACCGAGCCGATGGCGGCGGACTCGGTGGGGGTGGCGAGCCCCACCAGGATGGAGCCGAGGACGGCGACGATGAGCAGCCCCGCCGGCAGCAGCGCCACCAGCACCCGCCGGCCCAGTCTCTCCACCCGCTCCCCCGCCTCCACCAGAGGCGGCGCCGCGTCCGGCCGCAGCCACGCCACCCCGGCCTCCCAGGCCAGATAGAGCCCCACCAGCAGCAGCCCCGGGATCATGGCGCCGGCGAACAGGTCCACCACCGAGACCGGTTCCGGCGCGAAGTTCCCCAGCGCCAGCTGAGCCTCGGTGTTGGCACCCTGGAGGATGTCGCCGAGGATCACCAGCACGATGGAAGGCGGGATGATCTGGCCGAGGGTCCCGGAGGCGCAGATGGCCCCGCAGGCGAGGCGGCGATCGTAGCCGGCCTTGAGCATCGCCGGCAGGCTCAGCAGCCCCATGGTCACCACCGTGGCGCCGACGATGCCGGTGGCGGCGGCCAGCAGCATGCCCACGATGGTGACGGAATAGGCGAGGCCGCCCCGCAGCCGCCCGAACAACAGGCCCATGGTCTCCAGGAGCTGCTCGGCGATTCCGGAGCGTTCCAGCACCACGCCCATGAAGACGAACAGCGGCACCGCCACCAGCACCTCGTTGACCATCACGCCGAAGTAGCGCGACGGCAGACCGCCCAGCAGCCGGAGATCGAAGACGCCCAGCAGATCGCCCAGGAAGGCGAAGGCGAGGGCGGTGCCGCCCAGCGAGAAGGCCACGGGGAAGCCCGCCAGCAGGACGGCGCAGACCCCGACGAACATGAGGAGGGCGAGGATCTCCGGCGTCACGATCATCCGGCCCCCCCGGCCCGGCTCCGGGCATAGAGCTCCGGCCGTCCGCGCAGGGCCAGCCACGCCTTGGCGGCGAGGGAGAGGGCCTGCAGGCCCACCAGCAGGCAGAACAGCAGGATCACCGTCTTGAGCAGGAACAGGCCGGGCAGCCCGCCGGCCTCCCGCGAGGTCTCCAGCTTGAGCCAGGACTCCAGCACGTAGGGCCAGCTCACCACGAAGACCGTCGCCACCATGGGCAGCGCCAGCAGCAGGGCGCCCAGCAGATCCACCAGCGCCCGCCGGCGCAGGGGGGCCGGGCGGTAGAAGACGTCCACCCGCACGTGGCCGTCGTGGAGGAGGGTGTAGCCGGCACCGAGCATGAAGACGATGCCGTGCATCCACACGTAGCTCTCCTGGATCCACACCCGCCCCCAGGTGAATCCGTAGCGCATGACGGCGACCAGGAAGGTGACCGCCACCATGGCGAGGGTGAGCCAGCTCACCGCCCGCCCGATCCGCTCGTTGAGGGTGTCGACGAAGCGCACGAAGGATTCGAGCATACCCATGAACGCCCCGCCAGGGAGACCGAAGGCGACCGCGGCGCGGCCTGCTTACACGTCGTTCCGGTCCCTTGGAAGGGCACGCTTGCCGCCGTGCGGCGGCGGTCGCTAGACTCCGAGCGGTCGCCAGCGCGGGAGGAGGGGCCGTGCGCTATCTCCACACCATGGTGCGGGTCCGCGATCTCGAGGAGAGCCTGGACTTCTACTGCCACAAGCTGGGGCTCGTGGAGGTGCGGCGGGTGGAGCGGCCGGAGGGGCGCTATACGCTGGTGTTCCTGGCCGCGCCGGAGGATGTCGCGCGGGCGCGGGAGACGCGGGCGCCGCTCCTGGAGCTGACCTACAACTGGGATCCGGAGGACTACACCACCGGCCGCGCCTTCGGGCATCTCGCCTTCGAGGTGGAGGACATCTATGCCCTCTGCCGGCGGCTGATGGATGCGGGCGTCACCATCAACCGGCCGCCGCGGGACGGGCGCATGGCCTTTATCCGTTCGCCCGACGGCATCTCCATCGAGCTCCTGCAGCGGGGCGAGCCGCTGCCCCCCGAGGAGCCCTGGGTCTCCATGCCCAATGTGGGCAGCTGGTAGCGGCCGATCGGCCCTCGTCCGCGGGCACTCCGGGACGGCCCGGGGGACGCGCGACGGCGGGAACGCCTTCCGGCCTCCGATCGGATCGACACCGCCTCTCCGGCCTTCCCGGTCCGCCCGCGGCCGCCCGCCCGTTCGCCGGAACGGGCCTCCGGCCGGCGATCCTGCCGCGACCCGACACCGTCCCGGCTCCGCCCGCTCCGCCCGCCCCTCGCGTGCGAGCCGGAGTCCCACGGGACGACCCGGCAGCGCGGGCGGCCGGGAAGGCGACGCCGAGGGACCGCGGCGAGGGGGACCCTCATGCTGCCCGTGGGGCGCAGGGTCCCGTCCTCCCCCGATCTCCCCGACGCTCCGGCAGTTCCGATCCGGCCGTCGCCATCGTGCGGCGGAAGACGCGCCGGGGACCGCGTCGCGGTCCCCGGCGAGAGAGGGAGATGGCGGGAGGGGGACCTATCCCTTTTTGCCCTCCGCCGCCAGCTCCTCGGGGCGCTTGTTGGTGACGCCCTGGGCGAGGGCCGCCTCGAGGAAGCGGTCGATGTCGCCGTCCAGCACCGCCTGGGCGTTGCCCGTCTCCACCCCCGTCCGCAAATCCTTCACCAGCTTGTAGGGGTGGAGGACGTAGCTGCGGATCTGGTGCCCCCAGCCGATGTCCGTCTTCTGCTCCTCCAGCTTCTGCTGCTCGGCGCGCCGCTTCTGCAGCTCCAGCTCGTAGAGCCGCGCCTTGAGCATGGCCATGGCCTGGGCCCGGTTGCGGTGCTGGGAGCGGTCGTTCTGGCACTGGACCACGATGCCGGTGGGGATGTGGGTGATGCGCACCGCCGAATCGGTCCGGTTGACGTGCTGGCCGCCGGCCCCCGAGGCGCGGTAGGTGTCGATGCGCAGGTCCTTCGGATCGATCTCGATCTCGAAGTCCTCGTCCACCACCGGATAGACCCACACACTGGCGAAACTGGTGTGGCGCCGCGCCTGGGCGTCGAAGGGCGAGATCCGCACCAGACGGTGCACGCCCGATTCCGTCTTGAGCCAGCCATAGGCGTTCTCGCCCTTGATCTTGACGGTGGCGGACTTGATGCCGGCCTCCTCGCCCGGCGTCTCCTCCACCCACTCCACCTCGTAGCCGTGAGCCTCCGCCCAGCGCACGTACATGCGCAGCAGCATCTCGGCCCAGTCCTGGGACTCGGTGCCGCCGGCACCGGCGTTGACCTGCAGATAGGCGTCGTTGCGATCGGCCTCGCCCGACAGCAGGCTCTCCAGCTCCAGCCGCTCCACGGTGGCGGCGAGCTCGCCCAGCTCACGCGAGACCTCCTCCAGCGTCTCGGCGTCGTCCTCGTCGTCGGCCAGCTCGGCGAGCTCGCGCAGATCGGCGAGCTGCCGCTCCAGCCGCCGCTGGCGCTCGATCGCCTCGGCCAACCGGCCGCGCTCGCGCATGAGCCGTTCGGCCCGCGCGCGATCGTTCCAGAGATCCGGGTCCTCGATCAGATGATCGAGCTCGTCCAGCCGCGCCAGCGCCCGGTCCCAGTCAAAGATGCCTCCTCAGCAGGGCCAGCCCCTGCTCGATCCTGGCGATGGTCTCCGCGTGTTCGCTCCGCATGGACGAACCTCCCGTTGCCACGGCTCTCTACGGGGACGGCCGGCGGGCGGATCACCCCTCAGTAGAGCCCGCCGGGCTCCGGCGCCGCCCCGGCGCCCGTGCCGGCTCCCGCCGGGGTCCGGGCCGCGACGGCCCTTCTAGTGGGTACGGTGCCGGGAAGGAAGGCCTCGACGATGGTGCGCTCCGTCGCGGGCCCCGGCAGCAGACCCGAATCGGCGTCGATCCGCACCAGCAGCACGCCGGGCGGCGTGCGGAAGGGGACCGGCGGCCGTCCCTCCAGCGCCTTCGCCACGAAGGCCTTCCAGATGGGCAGCGCCACGCTGGCGCCGGTCTCGCGCCGGCCGAGACTCCGCGGCTGGTCGAAGCCCACCCACACCCCCGCCACCAGATCCGGCGAGAAGCCGACGAACCAGGCATCGCGGCTGTCGTTGGTGGTGCCGGTCTTGCCGGCCAGCGGCCGGCCGAGATCGCGGGCACGGCGGCCGGTGCCGCGCTGGATCACCCCTTCCAGCATGTGCACCACCTGATAGGCGATGCGGGGATCCACCACCTGCGCGCGGGGATCCGGCAGCTCCGGCGGCGCTCGCCCGTCCCACGTCTCGGCGCGACAGGCCGGGCACGGCCGGGTGTCGGCGGCCATCACCGTGCGACCGTAGCGATCCTGCAGCCGGTCCACGAACACCGGCCGGATGCGGCGGCCGCCGTTGACCAGCATGGCGTAGGCGGTGGTGAGCTCCAGCAGCGTCACCTCCTGGGCGCCGAGGGCGGAGGAGGGATAGGGCGTGAGGCCCTCGCCGATGCCGAAGCGGCGCGCCACGTCGATGACGGGCTCCATGCCGATGGCGAGGGCGAGGCGCACCGTCATGAGATTGCGCGACTTCTCGAGCCCCAGCCGCAGCGTCGAGGGACCGTAGAAGCGCTCGCTGTAGTTGGCCGGCTTCCACGGCGGCAGTCCCGGCCCCTGGTCCACCACGATGGGGGCGTCGAGCACGATGGAGGCGGGCGTGTAACCGTGTTCGAGGGCGGCCAGATAGACGAAAGGCTTGAAGGCGGAGCCGGGCTGTCGGCGGGCCTGGGTGGCGCGGTTGAACTGGCTCTGGCGGAAGCTGAAGCCGCCCACCAGCGCCAGCACGCGGCCGGTGTGGGGGTCCATGGCGACGAGGGCGCCCTCCACCTCCGGCCGCTGGCGCAGATCGTAGTGATCCTCCATCCCCTCGCGGGCCGCCACCACGATCACGTCGCCGGGCCGCACCACCTCCGACACCCGCCGCGGCGCCGGCCCGAGCCCGCCGTCGGGAAGCCGCGGCCGCGCCCACGCGACCCCGGCGAGATCGAGGAGACCCCTGCTTCCGTCCGGAAAGAGCAGCTCCGCCGCCCGATCCGCGACGTCCGCCACCAGCGCCAGCCGCCAGTCGCCGAGCTCGAAGCCGGGATCGAAGGCGGCGAGCCGCACCGCCGCGTCGGGCCCCGCGGGATCGATGCGGCCCAGCGGACCGCGCCAGCCGCCACGGCGGCGATCGTAGGCGGCGAGCCCCTCCCGCACGGCGCGCTCGGCGTGACGCTGCAGCGTCACGTCCACGGTGGTGCGCACCGCCAGCCCGCCCTCGTAGAAGCCGGCCTCGCCCAGCCGTGCTACCAGCCGGCGGCGCACCTCCTCCACGAAGAAGGGGGCGCGGGCGAAGGTGGTGGTGTCCCGCCCCACCACCAGCGGTTCGGCCTTGGCCGCCGCGGCCTCGGCGGCGGTCACGTAGCCGTCCTCCACCATGCGGTCGAGCACGTAGTCGCGGCGGGCGTAGGCGGCCTCCGGGTTCTTCTCCGGATCGTAGCGGGAGGGCGCCTTGGGCAGGCCGGCGAGGAACGCGATCTCGCCGAGGGTCAGCTCGTCGAGGGACTTGTCGAAATAGTTGAGCGCCGCCATGGCGACGCCGTAGGAGCGCCGTCCCAGGTAGATCTCGTTGAGATAGAGTTCGAGGATCTTGTCCTTGGAGAAGGTCCGTTCGATGCGGATCGCGAGGATCGCCTCCTTGATCTTGCGCTCCAGCGAGACCTCGTTGGAGAGGAGGAAGTTCTTGGCCACCTGCTGGGTGATGGTGGAGCCGCCCACCGGTCTGAGCCCGCGCCGCACGCGGTCGAGGTTCTGCCAGAGGGCGCGCAGGATGCCGACGGGATCGAGGCCGAAGTGCCGGTAGAAGTTCCGATCCTCGGCCGCCACGAAGGCCTGCTTGACCCGCTCGGGAATGGCGTCGATGGGCACGAAGATGCGCTTCTCGCGGGCGTATTCTGCCAGAAGCGAGCCGTCGCCGGCATAGATCCGCGTCACCGTCGGCGGTTCGTAGCGGGCCAGCACCCGGTAGTCCGGCAGGTCGCGACCGTAGGACCAGAACAGCCACGCCACGCCGGCGAGGCCGGCCACCAGGGCGAGGGCGCCGAGGCGCACGAGGGCGAGGAGGAGGCGGACGACGCGACGCATGGTCCTCGGGCGGGTTCCTCCGGCTCCGGTGCCTCAGAGCGGCCGCACCGGTGCGGCGAAATAGGCGTCGACGGCCCGACGGATGGCGACGGCCAGGCGCCGGCGGAAGGCCGGGTCGGCGAGACGGGCCGCGTCCCGTGGATTGGAGAGATAGCCCAGCTCCAGCAGAACGGAAGGGGTGTCCGGCGCCTTGAGGACGGCGAAACCGGCATAGCGGCGGGTGCGTTTGAGGAGCGGCTGGACCCGGCCGATCTCCCGCACCAGGGCCTCGGCGAAGACGATGGACTTGTTGAGGGTGTCGCGCTGGGCGAGATCGATGAGGATCTGGGCGACGGTGGGATCCTCGACCGGCGTCTCGAGCCCGGCCAGCACGTCGGCCAGGTTCTCCTTGGCGGCGAGGCGGGCCGCCTCCGCGTCCGACGCCTCCTCCGAGAGGGTGTAGACGGAGGCCCCCCGCACCCGCCGGTCGGCGAGGCTGTCCATGTGCAGCGAGATGAAGAGGTCGGCGCCGAGACGGCGGGCGATGCGCACGCGCTCGCGCAGCGGCAGGAAGCGGTCGTCCTCGCGGGTGAGACGGACCCGGTAGCGGCCGGTCCGCCGCAGTTCCGTCGCCAGCGCCCGCGCCATGGCCAGGGTCAGGTCCTTCTCCCGCAGCCCGCCCACGCCGATGGTCCCCGGATCGACGCCGCCGTGGCCGGGATCGATCACCACCACGGGCCGGGCATCCGGCGGCACCGCGGGGCGGGGTGCGGGCGGCGGCGGTATCCGCGGGCCCGCGGCGCGGGCGACGGCGGCCGGCCGCGCGCCGGTGCCGGGCGTCGCCGGCGACATGGCCGGGGCCGGCGCGGCCGTCGCGGCGGGCGGGGTGGACCGGGTCCGCCCGCGCGGCTCCAGGTCCAGCACCCTGCGCCAGAAGGGCAGCTCGCGGGTGGGGGGGATCCAGAAGGCGCGGGCGAGGCGGGCCGGCCGGGCGAGGTCGACGATGATGCGCGAACGTCCCGGCTCGAGCCGGCCGAAGCGGTGGCCGGTGGCGAGGCCGCGCGGGCGGCCCAGGGGATGGGGGCGCGGGCGGAAGCGGACCTCCGGCAGATCGATCACCAGCCGTGGCGGGCCCTCGAGGAGCCTCGCCTTGAAATCCACCCGGCGGGTGATATCGATAACGATGCGGGTACGGGTTTCCTGTACGCCGAAGCGGATTCCCCGCACGGTCGCATGTTCCGCGGCGCGGACGGAATCGCCGGCTCCCATCGCGAGGAGAAGGACGATCGTCGGCAGCAGCCATCTCCCGAGCCAGCCGATCACAGATGCCGCGGACCGCGGCCTCCTCGCCGACGTTCGTCTCTCCCGCCCGTCCCGTGTCCTCGAGCTCGGTCTCACAGGGTCCGCTCTCCACGACGCAGGTCCGTACGGCGCGCGGCTCGCCGCCGACCGTGATAGCCGAAAGCGTCCCACGGCGACAGCCGGGACCGCGGCGCACGGCCGCCGGCGCCGGGTGCGGGGGACGCTGCGGGGAGGCCGGCGGCCCGTGGACACCCGACCGGCACGGACGTCGGGTTCCGATCCGGAGATCCCGGAACCTCGTCCGCGCGTAAAGGTGAATGGAAGGCAACCCGGACAGCGGGGCCGGGCCGTGCGCGCGCCCGCGGTGGCGCTGCCCGTCCGGCCGTCGGAGTATCGACGCGATGACCAAACGCATGCTCATCGACGCCACCCACCCGGAGGAGACCCGGGTGGTGGTGGCCGAAGACGACCGGCTGGTGGACTTCGACATCGAGATCGCCAGCAGGCGCCAGCTCAAGGGCAACATCTATCTCGCCAAGGTCACCCGGGTGGAACCGTCGCTGCAGGCGGCCTTCGTCGACTACGGCGGTAACCGCCACGGCTTCCTGCCCTTCAGCGAGATCCATCCCGACTACTATCAGATCCCGCAGGCCGACCGCGAGGAGCTGGAGCGGCTGGAGCGGGAGCTGGAGGCGCGGGCCAACGCCGAGGCGGTGGCGGAAGAGGGCAACGGGACCGCCGTCACCCAGGACGCCGAGGAGGAGACCGCCGACGTCCTCGAGGAGATCCGCCGGCGGCGCGCCCAGATCCTGCGCTCCTACAAGATCCAGGAGGTGATCAAGCGCCGGCAGATCATGCTGGTGCAGGTGGTCAAGGAGGAGCGCGGCAACAAGGGCGCGGCGCTCACCACCTACATCTCCCTGCCCGGCCGCTACTGCGTGCTGATGCCCAACACCCCCAAGGGCGGCGGCATCTCCCGCAAGATCACCGATCCGGCCGACCGCCGCCGGCTCAAGAAGATCGCCGAGGAACTCGGCGTGCCGGAGGGGATGGGGCTGATCATCCGCACGGCCGGCCAGGCCCGCACCAAGGCGGAGATCCGGCGCGACTACGAATACCTGGTGCGCCTGTGGAACGAGATCCGCCAGAAGGTGCTGGAGAGCATCGCCCCCTGCCTCGTCTACGAGGAGGGCGACCTGGTCAAGCGGGCGCTCCGGGATCTCTACACCCGCGACATCGAGGAGATCCTGGTGGAGGGCGAGGAGGCCTACCGCCGTGCGCGCGAGATCATGCGCCTCATGAGCCCCAGCAAGGTGAAGCTGGTGCGCGCCTACCAGGACGAGGTGCCGCTGTTCGCCCGCTACGGCATCGAGGATCAGCTCGATGCCATGATGAGCCCGGAGGTGCCGCTCCCCTCCGGCGGCTCCATCGTCATCCATGCCACCGAGGCGCTCACCGCCATCGATGTCAATTCGGGCAAGGCGACCCGCGAGCGGCACATCGACGAGACCGCCCTCAAGACCAATCTCGAGGCGGCCGACGAGATCGCCCGTCAGCTCAGGCTGCGCGACATCGCCGGGCTGGTGGTGATCGACTTCATCGACATGGGCGATTCGCGCCACCAGCGGCAGGTGGAGAAGCGGCTCAAGGCCGCCCTCAAGGCCGACCGCGCCCGCATCCAGATGGGCCGCATCTCCGGCTTCGGCCTCTTGGAACTCTCGCGCCAGCGTCTGCGCCCGAGCATCCTCGAGCTCTCCACCCGCACCTGCCCCACCTGTGCCGGCAGCGGCCTCGTCCGCTCCACCGAGAGCCTCGCCCTCCACGCCCTGCGGCGGGTGCAGGAGGAGGGCATCAAGAACGAGGCGGCGCTGATCCAGCTCCGGGTCCCCACCGAGGTCGCCCTCTATCTCCTCAACCACAAGCGCGATGCCCTCTCCCGCCTCGAGGCGCGCTACGACATGCGGGTGCGCATCGCCGTGGACGACCAGCCGGGCCCCGAGCCGCTGACCCTGGAGATCCTGGAGCGGCGCGAGAAACCGGCGGCCGCCCCGGCCGGGGAGGAGACCACCGAGGCGGCGGTCGAGGAGGCCGGGCGCGAGGGCGGCGGGCGCCGTCGTCGCCGGCGTCGTCGCCGTCGTCGCGGTGGCGAGAAGGCGGTGGAGGAGGCCCGCCCCGCGGCCGAGACGCCGGCGGAGCCCGCGGTGGCGGAGGAAGGAGACGGCACCGAGGCGGCCGCGCCGGCCGAAGCCTCTCCACCCGCGCCCGCCCCGGCCGCGGCCGGGGAGGAGACCGCCGAGGCAGCGATCGAGGAGGCCGGGCGCGAGGGCGGCGGACGCCGTCGTCGCCGGCGTCGTCGCCGTCGTCGCGGCGGCGAGAAGGCGGTGGAGGAGGCCCGCCCCGCGGCCGAGACGCCGGCGGAGCCCGCGGTGGGAGAGGGGGCGATGGAGCCGATGGAGGATGTGGCCGCATCCGGGGTCCCCGGACCCGTGGCCGCCCCGGCCGAACCCGCGGCCGCGCCCGCGGAGACCGCCGACACCGCGGCCGTCCACGGGGACGGAGAGGCGGGCGGCGGGAGCCGACCGCCGCGGTCGCCGGCGGAGGAGCGTACGGCCCCACCGGATCGGGCCGAAGAGGAGGGCTCCCGTGACGGTGCGGCCGGGGCGACGGTGACCGCGGAGCTGGCGGCGCCCGGAGCCATGGAGGCACGGCCCGCCGGCGGCGGTGGTCCCAACGGCGACCATCGCGAGGTGGCCGGGGCCGGGACGAGGGTGACGGCCGGAGACGGGGAAAGCGCGCCGGCCGAGACGGCGGGGCCGGCACCGACGACACCGGCGGATGCCGGGGAGTCGGCGGAGGCCGGCGGGGCGCCCGCCCGCGAAACCGCGGGTGCGACCGAGGAGCGGGGCCGCCCCCGCCGCACCGGCTGGTGGAGCCGCTGGCTCAGCTGACGCCGGCGGAAGGGTCGGCGCCCCGGTCGGCCCGCGCCCGCAGCCACGGCACCAGCCGCCGGCACGCCTCCGCCACCACCTCCTCGGCGGCGGCGAAGGAGAAGCGCACGTAGCGGTGGCCGTGGGCCGGGTCGAAGTCGAGACCGGGCGTGGCGGCGATTCCCGTCTCCTCGAGGAGGGCGCGGCAGAAGGCCGGCGAGTCGTCGGTGAGATCGCCCACGTCGGCATAGAGATAGAAGGCGCCCTCCGGCGGGGCGACGCGGGTGACGCCGCCCTCGCGCAGCGCCGCCAGCAGCCGGTCGCGGTTGCGGCGGTAGGCCTCCACCCGGCGATCCAGCAGCGCGCGGTCGCGGAAGGCACCGAGGGCGGCGTGCTGGGCGATGGTGGGCGGGGCGATGAACAGGTTCTGGGCGAGACGGGCCACCGACTCCAGCAGGTCCTCCGGCACCACCATCCAGCCCAGCCGCCATCCGGTCATGCAGAAGTACTTGGAGAAGCTGTTGACCACCAGGGCATCGGCATCGGCGGCGAGGGTGCGGGCCGGGGTGCCGTAGGTGATGCCGTGATAGATCTCGTCGGAGACGATGCGGATGCCCGTCTCGGTACAGAAGCGGCGCAGCGCTTCCAGCCGTGCCGGCGTAAGCATGCTGCCGGTGGGATTGGCGGGACTCGCCAGCACCAGCCCGTCCAGCGGCAGCGCCCGCTCCAGACTCTCGACGGTGGGCTGGAATCCCTCGGCGAAGCCCACGTCCAGCCGCACCACCTCGATGTCGAGGGCGCGGAGGATGTTGCGATAGGCGGGATAGCCGGGCTCGGCCAGGGCCACCCGGTCGCCGGCGTCGAAGGCGGCGAGGAACCCGAGGACGAAGGCGCCGGAGGCCCCGACGGTGACGAGGATCCGTCGGGGATCCACCTCCACCCCGTAGGTCTCCCGATAGTGTCGGGCGATGCGCCGGCGCAGGTCGGGCAGACCGAAGGCCTCCGTGTAACCCATGAAGGCCTCGTCGAGGGCCCGGCGGGCCGCCGCCAGCGCCGAGGGGGGCGTTCCCTCGCCGGGCTCGCCCAGCTCCAGGTGCAGCACGTCGGCGCCCGCCGCCGCCCGGGCGTTGGCCGCCTCCAGCACCTCCATCACCATGAAGGGCGCGATGGTGCTGCGCCGTGATCGTTTCATGGCCTGCCGTCTCCCCTTTCCGCGTCCGCGGCCCGGGTCCATATGGCGGAGGGCACCCCGCCACGCCAAGCGGCCGCATGCCTCTCACGTCCCTCTTCCCGCGCCGCCTCGCGGCCTTCCTGTTCCCGCTCCTCGCGCTCCTCGCCCTCGCGCCGGCGCCGGCCGGCGGCGCGGTGGTCGTCCGCGACACCGAGATCGAGCGCTATCTCCGCGATCTCGCGCGTCCGGTGTTGGAGGCGGCGGGGCTCGCTCCGGACGGGGTCGAGATCGTGATCCTGCGCGATCCCGCCATCAACGCCTTCGTCGCCGGCGGCCGGCGGCTGTTCGTGCACACCGGACTGCTGGCGGCGACGGAGACGCCGGAGCAGCTCGCCGGCGTCCTCGCCCACGAGGCCGGTCACATGGCCGGGGGGCATCTGGTGCGGCTGGCCGACGAGGTGCGGCGGGCGGCGGTGCGGAGCCTGCTGGGGGCGGTGCTGGGCGCGGCCGCGGCGGCGGCGGGCGCCCCGGAGGTGGGGACCGCGCTCGTCCTCGGCGGACAGGACGTGGCCCGGCGCGAGTTCCTGAGCTTCACCCGCACCCAGGAGAGCCTGGCCGATCAGGCGGCGGCCACGGCGCTGGAGCGCGCCGGCATCGATCCCGGAGCGCTGGTGCGCTTTCTCGTCGTCATGCGGCGCCACGAGGCCGCGATGGGCGCCGGCGGTGACGTCTATCTGCGCACGCATCCCCTCACCGACGAACGCATCGCCCGGCTGCGCCAGCGGGTGGAGCGTTCACCCGCCCGCGGCCGGCGACTCTCCGGAGCGATGCACCGGCGCCACGCGCGGATGCGGGCCAAGCTCGAAGGCTTCCTCGCCCGCGATCCGTCCACCGTGATCGCCCGCCGTTGTGCGGGCGCCGATTTCGCCGACGCCTACGCCTGCGCCATCGCCCTCTTCCGCGCCGGGCGCACGGGCGAGGCCTTCGCCCGCATCGAGGCGCTGCTCGCCGATCGGCCCGACGATCCCTATCTCCACGAACTGCTGGGCCAGTTCCGCTTCGAGAGCGGCGATCTGGCCGGCGCGGAGGCGCCTTGGCGGCGGGCGGTGGATCTGGTGCCGGATGCACCGCTGCTGCGGCTGGGACTCGCCCGGGTGCTGGTGGAGCGGGGCGGCCGTGCGCGGCTGGAGGAGGCACGGCGGCATCTCGCCGTGGCGGTGCGCGGGGATCCGGACGCGGCGCCGGCGCACCGGCTGCTGGGGGTGGTGCTGGGCCGCCTCGGCGAGACCGCCGCCTCCTACGTGGAGCTCGCCGAATGGGCGCTGCGCCGCGGCCGGCTCGACGATGTCGCGCTCTATCTGGAGCGGGCGGAGGCGGCGGGGGCCGGCGGCGAGCTGGCGCTCAGGCTCGCGGACCTGCGGGCGGAACTGGAGCGCGCCCGCAGCGAGGCGAAGCGGCGCCGGCGACGCTGAGTCCTCAGCGCAGTCCCAGCCGCGCCTCGAGGGCGCGGATCTGATCGTCGAGGGAGACGGGAAGCCAGCTCGTCACCTCCAGCTCCCGATCCTCGTACACGTCGCGATCGGGGTGGCGGGCCTGCCATTCCGCCACCATCCGGTCCCGCGCCTCGAGCAGCCGCACGATCTGGGGGCGGAACAGGCGCAGCATGGCGCCGAGCCAGCGGTTGGTGGGCCAGGAGGGCCAGGCGTGGTCGATCTCGAAGCGGTCGATCATGCGGGCCACGTCCTCGGCCCGGTACCAGGTCTCGGCCGTCACCCAGCGGTTGGTGGTGAAGAGGGCGAGGGGACGGCCCCAGGCATCCATGGAGATGGCGACGATGTGGGCCACCGCCTCGCGGCCCAGCGGGCGGGGGGCGTCGCCCTCGTAGGGGGCCGGTTCCACCCCGGGCGGCATGCCGGGGGCGCGCAGAAAGGTGTGGAAGTGGCCGTGCTCGCCCGGCCGGTGGGCGTGATAGTAGTACTGGCCGTGGGTCTCCGGGTCGTAGACGTCGCCCTTCGGATAGTGCTCGTACTGGACGAAGGGCCCCTGGCCCTCGAGGATCTCGCCGACGAGATTGCGCCCCACCTTGTGCAGCACCCGCATGCACTCGCGCGCCTCGTAGCCGGCGGCGAGCATGGTCTCCAGCTCCTCGCGGGAGAGACCGGCCAGGGGATCGGCGATCTCCAGCGGTGGCGGTTCGACCGCGGTCATGGCGCCTCCACCAGGCGGAATCCCACCAGGATATGGCGCAGATCCCGCGGTCGCCCATGGCGGGCGGCGGGCCGGCACACGCCGCAGCCACGGTCGTCCCACGATCCGCCCTTGACCACGAAGCGACCGGGGCCGGCGGGCGTGGCGGTCCATTCGTACACCTGTCCGGCGGCATCGCGCATGCCGAAGGGACTCGCGCCCTCCGGGTGGCTCCCCACCGGCACGGTGTCGAAGGGACCGGCGTCCGCCGAATTGAGGCGGGTCGGATCGAAGCGCCGACCCCAGGGGAACGGCCGGCCGTCGGTCCCGCGCGCCGCCTTCTCCCACTCGCGCTCACGGGGCAGCCGCCAGCTCCGGCCGGTCTCCGCCGACAGCCAGCGGGCGAAGGCCACCGCGTCGTCCCAGGACACCAGCACCACCGGATGATCCAGGCGCCCGGGCGGCGGGCGGCCGCCATGCCACTGGAAGCGCAGGGTCGCCTCGAAGGGGTGGATCAGCCGCTGGCGCCGCCAGGTCTCCGGATCCACCGCGGGCGCCCGGTGACCGGTGGCGGCGACGAAACGGGCGTAGAGACGGTTGGTGACGGGATCGCGGAGGATGCGGAAGGCACCGGTGGTGGCGCGTCGCAGGGGTGGTTCGTTCTCGTACCACCGCTGCCGGCGGGTGATGTCCGAACCATAGGCGGCCTCGTCCAGCGCATAGGCGAGCTCGCGCTCGGCCCGGTCCGACCCCTCGAGGAAGGAGCCGGCCGGCACGATCACCGTCGGCGGGTCGAGACGTGCGCGGGCCGCACGCACCGACGGCACGAGCAGGGCGGGCGCGGCGATCACGAGGCGACGGGTGGGCACGGCCGAGGGCTCCGCCGACCGCGGCGAACATGCCACGGGCGAGATCGCCGCGCGGTCAAAGCTTCGTGAAGCCCCGTGACTCGCGTCGCATCCGACCGTCGCTAGCATCGGTCCCGGCCGCGCCCGCGACGGGCGGGGCGAGACGAGGGAAGAGGGAAGGATGCGTGGATACCGGACGAGACTGCTCGCCAGCACCGCCACCCGCACCGTGCTGGGGGCGGGCATGCTGGCCCTGGGGGCCGCCGTGATCCCACCGGCGTCGCCTAGCGCCACGGCGGCACCGCTGAACCTGGCCCAGGCCAACCCCTGCGCACCGGCCATGAACCCCTGCAATCCGTGTGCGCCGAAGATGAACCCGTGCGCCGCGGCCAATCCCTGCACGCCGGCGATGAACCCGTGCAACCCGTGTGCGGCGGCCAAGCCCCGCAAGAAGAAGTGGCCGAAGGGCTACAACCCGTGCACGCCGTGTGCCGCCGCCAACCCCTGTGCACCCGGGGCAAATCCGTGCGCGGCCGTGAACCCCTGCGCACCGGCCATGAACCCCTGCAATCCGTGTGCGCCGAAGATGAACCCGTGCGCCGCGGCCAATCCCTGCGCACCGGCGACGAACCCGTGCAACCCGTGTGCCGCGAACCCGTGTGCGCCCGCGGCCAGTCCGTGCAATCCCTGCGCGCCGCGCTCGCAGGCCGCGCCCCTCTCGGACGCGCAGGCCAAGGCGCTCTACGAGCGGCTGCACGAGGCGATGCAGCAGGCCTACGCCCGCTCGGGCCTGGAGATCGCCAGGATCTATCGGAGCTGGCCGCGCTTTTCGACCGGCCCCTACGTCTCGGCCACCCACGGCGGACGCTACGTCCAGAACTACGCCAGTCCCGACGGGGCCGAAGCTTACGGTCGCTTCGAGAAGGTGGGAAGGATGCCGGCCGGGGCCATCCTCGCCAAGGACAGTTTCGTGGTGCAGGGAGGTCGGGCGCGGCCGGGTCCGCTGTTCCTCATGGAGAAGCTCCCCGCCGGCACCAGCCCGGCCACCGGCGACTGGAAGTACGCCATGGTGACCCCGGACGGGCGGCTCGTGGACGAGCCCCGGCAGGTTCGCTTCTGCGCCGACTGTCACATGAGCGCGGCCGACACCGACAGCCTGTTCTTCATGCCGGAAAAATATCGCCGGCGCGGGAGCTGACGGCTTCGGCCGGCCCGGAATGCGTGCGGGGCGGCGCCGGCGCCGCCCCGTCCACGCTCCTGCGGGGCGGTTCAGTCGCCTCCCTCGAGACGGGCGATCTGTTCGGCCTTGGCCACCAGCGCCTGGGCCTGGCGGATGGAGGCGATGTCGATGAGACGGCCGTCGAGGCTCACCGCCCCCTTGCCCTCGCGCTTGGCCTGCTCCATCGCCTCGAGGATCCGGCGCGCCCGCTCCACCTCCTGCGGCGAGGGGCTGAACACCTCGTTGGCGAGGGCGATCTGCGAGGGATGGATGGCCCACTTGCCCTCACAGCCCAGCACCGCCGCCCGCTTCGCCGCCGCCCGATAGCCGTCCGGATCCCGGATGTCGCCGAAGGGACCGTCCACCGGTCGCAGACCGTTGGCGCGGGCCGCCACCACCATGCGGGCGATGGCATAGTGCCAGGGATCGGCCCAGAAGAAGGCGCGCTCGCCCTGGGCGTCCGGGTCGGTGAGCACGCCGTAGTCGGGATGGACGCCGCCGATCTTGACGGTGCGGGCACGCACCGAAGCGGCGTAGTCGGCGACGCCGAAGTGGAGGGATTCGTTGCGCGGGCTCGCGGCGGCGATCTCGTGCACGTTCTGCATGCCGAGGGCCGTCTCGATGATGAGCTCGAAGCCGACGCGCTTCTTCCGGCCCTTGGCGGTCTCGATCTGGGTCACGAGACAGTCGACGGTGTAGACGTCGGCGGCGGTGCCCACCTTGGGGATCATGATGAGGTCGAGCCGCTCGCTGCAGCGCTCGAGCAGGTCGACCACGTCGCGGTACATGTAGGGCGTGTCGAGGCCGTTGATGCGCACCGACAGGGTCTTGTCGCCCCAGTCGATGTCGTTGATGGCCTCGATGACGTTGCGGCGCGCCTCTTCCTTCATGTCGGGCGCGACGGCGTCCTCGAGGTCGAGGAACACGACGTCCGCGGCCGACCTCGCGGCCTTCTCGAACATGTGCGGGCTGGATCCGGGCACGGCCAGCTCCGAGCGGTTGACCCGGGGCGTGGCCTCCACGACCTGCTTGAAGCTCACGGCGATTTCTCCCTTTCGTTGGGCTCGTCGTCCGCTGCGGTGCCGGTTCGCCGGTCCTCCCCCGACGCGGCGGCCGCCTCTCTAGCAAGCGGATGGAGGGTCGTCACCACGGTGGCGAGCCGCTCCGGCTGCAGGTGGGTGTAGATCTCGGTGGTGGCGATGTCGGCGTGGCCCAGCAGCGTCTGCACCACCCGCAGATCGGCGCCATGGTGGAGGAGGTGGCTCGCGAAGGCGTGGCGCAGCACGTGGGGCGAGACCCGCGCCGGGTCGATCCCGGCCTCCACCGCCAGCGCCTTGAGCAGCTGCAGCACCCGCTGGCGGGTGAGATGGCCGCGGCGTCCGCGGGAGGGGAACAGCCACGGGCGTCGGCGCGCGTCGAGGTCGAGGCCGGCCCGCAGCTCCAGCCAGCGGCGGAGGGCACCGCGGGCGGCGGCATGGAGCGGCACCACCCGTTCGCGCCCCCCCTTGCCGAGGACGCGCAGGTGGGAGAGATCGGCGGCGAGGGCGGAGAGCGGCAGGGCCACCGCCTCGCTCACCCGGAGCCCGGTGGCGTAGAGGAGTTCCAGCAGCGCCACCAGCCGCACCCCTTCCGTCCCCGGGCGCCGGCGGGCGGCCTCCAGCAGCGCCGTCACTTCCTCCTCGGTGAGATACTTCGGCAGCGGACGGCGCGGACGCGGCCGGTCGACGGCGAGACCGGGATCGTCCCGCCGCACCCCCTCCAGATAGAGGAAGCGGAACCAGTGACGCAGGGCGGAGAGGCGGCGGGCGACGGTGGCGGCGGCGAGGCCGCGGGCATCCAGATCGGCGAGCCAGGCCCGGATGTCGTCGGCGGAGGCCGCTTCCGGCCGGACGCCGCCGCGGCGGCGGGCGAGGAAGCCCGCGAAGTCGGCGAGGTCGCGGCGGTAGGCGTCGAGGGTGTGCGGGCTCGCCCCCCGCTCCACCAGCAGCATCTCGAGGAAACGCTCGATCACCCCGTCCCCGGTCACTTGGGCAGGCGTTCGTCGGGGATCACCACCTCGATCTCGCGGGTGGGCGGGGGAATGTCCCAGGTGATGACGAAGATCAGCCCGCCCAGCACGACGACGACGAGGATGAGCAGAAGCGCGCGCCCGAACGTGCCCATGGAGTGCGGCCCAGCTGGAGACAGGCGCCGGATCCTGCCGCCGCGCGCCGGCGCCGGACTTGCGCGATGGCGACCGCACCGGCTTATATCGCCGCGGCCGCCCACGGGCAACGGCGGCGGAAGGAGGCGAGCGGTGGGCGCGTGCGGGAAGGCGCAGCCCCGGCCGGTGGTGCTGGTGGGGCTGATGGGAGCCGGCAAGAGCAGCGTCGGCCGCCGTCTCGCCGTCGCCCTCGGCCGCGACTTCGTGGACGCCGACGACGCCATCGTGGCCGCCGCCGGCATGTCCATCCCGGACATCTTCGAGGTCTACGGCGAGCCGGCCTTCCGCGATCTGGAGCGGCGGGTGGTGCTGCGGCTCCTGGCCGGGGAACACGGAGTGATCGCCCTGGGCGGCGGCGCCTTCCTCGATGCGGAGATCCGACGGGAGGTCAAGCGGCGGGCGGTGTCGGTGTGGCTGCGCGCCGATCTCGACACGCTGGTGGAGCGCACCGCCCGCAGGCCCGGCAAACGGCCCCTCTTGATGCGCGGCGATCCCCGCGAGATCTTGCGGGAGCTCATGGAACGGCGCTACCCCGTCTACGCCGAGGCCGATCTCGTGGTCGACACCGGCCCCGGCCCCGTCGAGCAGGTGGTCCGGCAGGTGCTGGACCGGCTCGCCGTCAGCGAACGGGCGCGATGAACACGATCGACCGTCTGCGGGTCGAGCTCGGCCCGCGCAGCTACCCGATCCTGATCGGATCCCGCCTCCTGGATCGGGCCGACCACCATCTCGCCCCCCACCTCGTCCGCCGCCGCGTCTTCGTGGTGAGCGACGAGCGGGTGGTGGCGGCGGGACATCTGGAGCGGCTCTCGAGGTCGCTCGCCACCGCCGGCGTCCAGGTGATGCCGGTGGTGGTGCCGGCCGGTGAGGCCACCAAGAGCTTCGCCTGGCTGCAGGAGTTGCTGGAGCGGCTCCTGGACCGGCGCCCCGAGCGCGACGACACGGTGGTGGCGCTGGGCGGCGGCGTGGTGGGGGATCTCGCCGGCCTCGCCGCGGCGCTGCTGCTGCGTGGGGTGTCCCTGGTGCAGATCCCCACCACCCTCCTCGCCCAGGTGGATTCGGCGGTGGGCGGCAAGACCGGGATCGACACCCGCCACGGCAAGAATCTGGTGGGCGCCTTCAAGCAGCCGGATCTGGTGCTGGTGGATCTTGCCACCCTCGACACCCTGCCGGCCCGCGAGCTGCGCGCGGGCTTCGCCGAGGTGGTGAAGTACGGCTGCATCCGCGACGCCGACTTCTTCGCCTGGCTGGAGCGTACGGGGGAAGGAATCCTCGCCGGCGACGAGGCGGCGCGGCGGCGGGCGGTGCGCCGCTCCCTCGAGATCAAGGCCGGGATCGTCGCCCGCGACGAACGGGAGCGGGGCGAGCGGGCACTGCTCAATTTCGGCCACACCTTCGCCCATGCCTACGAGGCGCTCGCCGGCTACGACGGCCGACTGCTCCACGGCGAGGCGGTGGCCTTCGGCATGGTGCTGGCGGCCCGGCTGTCGGAGCGGCTGGGCCACGCCGATGCGGCGGTGCGGCGGCGGCTGGAGGCGATCCTGCGGCGGGCGGAGCTGCCCGTCACGCCCCGCGAGGCCGGACTGACGTTCCCGCCGGATGCGGTGGTCGAGGCCATGCGTCACGACAAGAAGGTGCGGCACGGCGCCCTGCGCTTCGTGCTCTGGCACGGCCCCGGTGCGGCCTTCGTCGCCGACGGCGTACCCGAGGCGGCGGTGCGCGACGTGCTCCGCGCCGACTGACGACACCGGCGTCGCCGCCATGGGGATCACCCTCCTGCTCGTGGTGCTGCTGCTGGCGGCCAACGGCTTCTTCGTGGCCGCCGAATTCGCCCTGGTGAAGGCGCGGCCGGTGCGTCTCGAACGCCTCGCCCGCGAGGGCTCCCGCCTCGCCCGCCTGACCCTGCGCATCCTCGGGGACATCGACGCCCATCTCGCCGCCTGCCAGCTCGGCATCACCATGGCCTCGCTGGGCCTCGGCTGGGTGGGCGAGCCCTTCGTGGCGGCCCTGCTGGAGCCGGCCTTCGCGCTGCTGGGTCTGCCGGAGGAGGTGCTGCGGGCGAGCGCCTTCCTCACCGGCTTCCTCGGTTTCTCCTCCCTCCACATCGTCCTCGGCGAGCAGGTCCCGAAGATCCTCGCCATCCGCGAGGCGACGCCGGTGGCCATGTGGGTGGCGCCGCCACTCAGGGCCTTCTACTTCGCCGTCTGGCCCCTCAACCGGCTGCTGGATCTCTCCACCCGCGGCGTCCTCGACGCGCTCGGCGTGCGTGCCGGCGGCCATGGCGACGTCTACACGCCGGAGGAGCTGCTGGCGCTCGTGCGCCTCGCCCATCGTCACGGCAAGATGCGCCGGCAGGAGCGGGACATGCTGGCCGCCATCCTCGAGCTGGACGAGGTGGAGGTGGGGGAGGTGATGACCCACCGCGCCCGCATGGTCTCCCTCGCCGCCCACCTCACCCTCGAGGAGGCGGTCCGCGAGATCGAGCGCCGGCCCTTCTCCCGCTATCCCGTCTGGCAGGGCCAGCCGGAGCGCATCGTCGGCATCGTCCACGCCCGTGACGTCCTACTGGAGGCCTGGCGCCGGCGCGGCGGCGATGCCGCGGGCTTCGACCTCAGGGCGCTCGCCATGGAACCCTGGTTCGTCCCCGAGACCCGACCGCTTTTGGCCCAGCTGGTGGCCTTTCGCCGCCGGGGTCAGCACATGGCGCTGGTGGTGGACGAGTACGGCACGCTCCTCGGCCTCGTCACCCTCGAGGACGTGTTGGAGGAGATCGTGGGCGACATCGTCGACGAGAAAGATCTGGAGATGCCGGGCATCCATCCGGCGCCCGACGGCAGCGTCGTGGTGGAGGGGGACGTGTCGGTGCGCGACCTCAACCGTCACATGGACTGGGAACTGCCGGAGGACGAGGCGGTGACGGTGGCCGGTCTCGTGATCGCCCGCGCCGAGCGCATCCCGGAGGCCGGCGAGGTCCGCGAGATCGACGGCTTCCGCTTCGAGGTGCTGGAGCGGCGCGGCCACCGGCTCGCCCGCCTGCGGGTGGTGCCGCCGGCCGGCGAGATTTGCGCCGCCTGAGATCCCGTCGGGAGATCCGCATGGCCACCGTCGATCTCTTCATCCCCGCGGCCATCGCCGTCCTCGTGCTGCTCTCCGCCCTGGTCTCGGGGAGCGAGACCGCCGTCACCGCCGCTTCCCGGGCCTGGATGGAGGAGGCGGGTCGCCGCGGCGTGGCCCGCGCCCGCCGCCTGGCCGCCATGCTGCGCGACCGCGAACGGCTGGTGACCGCCATCCTCGTGGGCAACAATCTGGTCAACATCCTCGCCACCTCCCTCGCCACCGCCTGGCTCACCGACCGCCTCGGCGGCGGCGAGGCGGTGGCCATCGCCACCGCGGTGATGACGGTGGTGCTGGTGGTCTTCGGCGAGGTGCTGCCCAAGACCTGGGCCATCCGCCGCCCCGAGCCGGCGGCGCTGCTGGTGGCGCCGCTCCTGCGCCTGCTGCTGCTCGCCACCGCCCCCTTCACCGCCGCCCTCCTGGTGCTGGCCCGACGCGTCGGGCGGCTCGCCGGTGACGGGCGACGGGTCTTCGCCCTGGTGCCGCCGGCCCGCTATCTGCGCGCCACCATCGCGAGCTGGGCCGAACGGGGGCTGGTGAGCCCGCTGCTGCGGGAGCTGCTGGAGCGGGCGGTGCGGCTGGACGAGCTGGAGGTGCGCCACGTCATGGTCCATCGCACCGCCATGGTGACCCTGCCCGCAGGCTGCGGCCTCGCCGAGGCGCTCGCCCGCATCCGCACCACCCCCTACAGCCGCTTCCCCGTCACCGGCGAGGGCGGCGACGACGTGGTGGGAATCCTCCACGTCCGCCGCCTGCTGGCGTGCGTCGACGAAGCGGGACGGTTGCCCGCCGGCGTGACGGTGGCCCAGGTGATGGATCCGGCGTGGTTCGTCCCCGAGACCACGCGGCTGGTGGCCCAGCTCCGGGCCTTCCGCCGCCGCGGGCGCCACATGGCCATCGTCACCGACGAGTACGGCAGCGTGCAGGGGCTGGTGACGCTGGAGGACGTGCTGGAGGAGGTGGTGGGCGAGATCGCCGACGAGAAGGAGACGCCGGTGGAGCCGGTGGAGCGGCTGCCGGACGGGACCCTGGTGGTGCCGGGACACATGCCGCTCGCGGAACTGGCGCGCCGCTGCGGGCTCGATCTGCCGCTGGAGCCGCTGACGGTGGGGGGGCTGGTGATGGAGGTGGCCGGCCGCCTGCCCGAGGTGGGCGAGGCGGTGCGCTGGCGCGGCTGGTGTTTCGAGGTGGTGGCCCGGGAAGGTGCGCGCATCGGACGCGTGCGCATCCGCCCGCCGCGGGAGCCGGAGCCCGTCTCCTGAGGCTCAGGCGCCGCCGAAGGCCGCCTCCGCCACCGTCCGGAACAGCACCGAATCCGGCCGCTCCAGCTCCTCCAGCACCCGGAAGTGGTCGAGGCCGGGCAGCTCCAGCAACCGGCCCGCGAGACCCCGCGCCCGCCGCGCCTCGTGGAACGCGCGGCTCTGGCGGCGGAACTCGTCGCTCTCCGCACCACCCACCGCCACCGTGAGGGGCGGACCCCCGTCGGGCAGCCTCAGCAGCGGGCTCAGTTCCCACACCTCCCGCCAGTCCAGCTGGAGGGTCGGCTGCAGCCAGCTGAAGGGGAAGGGGCGCAGGTCGAACAGGCCGCTCACCGCGAGACCGGCCCGCACCGTCTCCGCCGGCAGGCCGTAGTCGCCGGGCCAGTCGGTGGCGGCCACCATGGCGGTGAGATGACCGCCGGCGGAATGGCCCGAGACGGTGAGCCGCCGGGCATCGCCGCCGAAGTCCGCGGCGTGACGCGCCACCCACGCCACCGCCGCCCGCGCCTGTCGCACGATCTCGGTGAGGCGCACCGAGGGGCAGAGGGCGTAGTTGGGGATCACCAGGGTGATGCCGGCCTCGCGGAAGGCCGGGGCGAGGAAGGCGAAGTCACGGGCGGAGAAGCGCCGCCAGTAGCCGCCGTGGAAGAAGACGTGGACCGGGGCGCCGGATCCGGCCGGATAGACGTCGAGATATTCGGCGCGGGTGGGGCCGAAGGGGATGCCGAGGCGGGCTTCCACGCGATCCAGCACCCGACGGCTGCGGGCGAGCCAGCCCTCGATCACCGCCTGGGCGTCGGCGACCCGCCGCACCGGGTCGTACTCGCGGTCGATCGCCTCCTGGCTCTCGAACTCCCGATACAGTTTCACGCGCCGTCCTCCGCCATCTCCAGCACCGCCCGCAGCAGCACCCGACAGCCGGCGGCGCAGTGTTCGGGCTCGCACCACTCGGCCTCGTTGTGGGAGAGACCGTCGCGGCAGGGCACGAAGATCATGGCGGTGGGGACCACCCGCGCCACGTAGCAGGAATCGTGGCCCGCCCCGCTCACCATCGCCCGCCACGGCAGTCCCTCCGCCTCGGCGGCACGCCGCACCGCGGCGATGCATCCCTCGTCGAAGCGCAGTGCCGGGAACGCCCAGATCCGCGTGAAGGCGTGTTCGAGGCCACGACGTGCGGCGATGGCGGCGAGCTCGGCCGCGAAGCGGGCCTCGAGGGCGTCCGCCGCCCCGTCGTCGGGATGCCGGAGATCCACCGACAGACGCACCTGGCCGGGGACGATGTTGCGGGCGCCGCGGACCACCTCGAGGATCCCCGCCGTCGCCACCGCCCCCTCCGTCTCCCGGGCCAGCCGCTCCAGGGCGAGGACGGCCTCGGCGGCGCCGGCGAGGGCGTCGCGGCGGGCGTCCATGGGGGTGGTCCCGGCGTGGGCGGCACGGCCCCGCAGTTCCGCGTCGTACCAGCGCGTGCCCTGGGCGCCGGTGACCACGCCGATCACCTTGCCCTCGCGCTCCAGAATCGGTCCCTGTTCGATGTGGAGCTCGAAGTGGCAATGCCAGGGCCGCGCCCGGCAGGGCACGGTGCCGCGATAGCCGATACGGGCGAGCTCGTCGCCGAAGCGGCGGCCCGCGGCATCCGTCCGCGCCCAGGCCCAGTCGCGGTCGAAGACGCCGGCGAACACCCCCGAGGCCAGCATGGCCGGGGCGAAGCGGCAGCCCTCCTCGTTGGTCCAGTTGACCAGCACCAGGGGGCGTCGGGTGGTGAGGCCGGCATCGTTCAGGGCCCGCATCACCTCGAGACCCGCCAGCACGCCCAGCGGTCCGTCGAAGCGGCCGCCGGTGGGCTGGGTGTCGAGATGGCTGCCCATGGCCACCGGTGGCAGATGGTCCTCGCGGCCGGGGCGCCGGGCCATCATGCAGCCCATCTCGTCCACCGTGACCGCGAGCCCCGCCTCCTCGCACCAACGCCGGAACAGATCGCGGCCGGCCCGGTCGGCGTCGGTGAGGGCCTGGCGGTCGCAGCCGCCGGCCGGCGTGGCGCCGATGGCGGCCATCTCCATGAGCGAGCGCCACAACCGCTCGCCGTCGATGCGCGGTACGCCATCCACCGTCGCCACCTCCCCCGCAGCCCGTCCCAGTCTGCCACGGCGGCGGGCGGCCGCAAGCGGCACCTCAGTTCCGGATCCCGTGTGCCCCCGTCGCCCGCGCGTCCGCCGGCGGCCAAGGCAGGCCCAGCGCCCGCCGGTGTGCCGCCACCGCCCGGAACAGCGGCTCGAGCTCGCGGTCGCGGATGCCGTGCATGCGCAGATGGACCACCGTGTCGTGGAGATAGGCGGCGGCGGAGCCGAGGGGGCCATGGGCGGTGGCGAGGATCTCCACGAGACGCGCGCGCGGGAGCGCCCGCACGTAGCGTTCGTGACGCCGATCGATGACGAAGGCCAGCACGGGAAGGGAGCCCGCCTCGCCGCGGGCGCGCAGCCAGCGGGCCCGATAGGCGCCGGTCACCATCTCGCGGTGGAAGACGACGGCGAGCTCCTCCCGCACCCGCACCGCCGGGACGCGGAGGGCCACGCCCACGCAGCTGCCGCCGCGGTCGAGGCCGAGCATGAGACCCGGGCGCTCCGGCGTGCCCCGACCCACCACCGTCTCCAGGCAGAAGCGGCGATGATACCCGTGGACGCGGGCCCGGGACCGGCCGACCACCTCGACGGTGGGGTTCCAGATGAGGGAGCCATAGGCGAAGAGCCAGACGTCACCGGCCTCGGGCCGGGTCGCCAGGGCCTCCTCCAGCCGCCGCTCGATCTCCGCCTCCGGCAGCAGCCGCACCGGGATGCCGGCGCGAGCGATCATGCGCCGCACGAGCCCCCGCCGCACCGCCTCGCGGGTGAGCGGCAGCGTGTCGGGACCGAATTCGGGGACCTCGTCCTCCCGTGTCATGGGGCTCCCGCATCGGCCCCGGCGGGCGGGGCGACGACGCCGGAGCGCGGCGCCGCCTCGCCCATCAGCCGTTCGAGCGACCGGCGGGCGAGGGCGGTGGGGAGATCGCCGAAATTGTAGAGGGCCGCCACGTGGCGCACGCCCATCTCGGCGAGCCGTCGCAGCTTCTCCGCCACCGTCTCGACGCCTCCCATCAGCGACAGCCCGCTCCGCTGGATGTCCTCGTAGGTCTGGCGCCTGGCGTAGAGACGCGTGTCCACGTAGAGGTCGAAGGCGGCGGCGGCCTCGGCCCGGGCCGCCTCGTCGCTCTCCGCCACGTGGGTGTGGAGGGCCACGATCACCTCGCCTCCGTCGTGGCCGCCGTCGGCACGTCCGCGCCGGAACTCGGCCACCAGATCGCCGATCTCCTCGAAGCGGTCGACGGTGGCATAGGGCACGATCATGGCATCGAGCCCGTTGCGACCGATCCAGTAGAGGACCTCCCGGCGCAGCGCCGCCACGTAGACCGGGATCTCGCGGTCCCGCCAGGGCCGCACGTTGAGCTCCACCCCGCACAGGCCGTGGTGGGTGCCGGCCAGGGTCAGCCGCTCGCCGCGCCAGAGCCGGCGGACGATCTCGAGGGCCTCGTCGAAACGGGCGCGCTTGGTCGCGGGATCCACGCCGAACCCCTGGAACTCGTGGGCGAGATAGCCGGAGCCGGCGCCGAAGACGACCCGTCCGCGCGAGAGCTGGTCCACCATGGCGTAGTCCTCGGCGACGACGCGCGGATCGTGGAAGGGCAGGACCGAGACGGCGGGGCCGAGGCGGATGCGGGAGGTGAGGACGGCGGCGGCGGCCATCCACACGGCCGGGTTGGGGATGGCGCCGTACTCGTGGAAGTGGTGCTCGGCGACGAAGAAGGTGTCGTAGCCGAGGCGCTCGGCGAGAAGGCACTCGTCCAGGAGCTGGCGATAGAACCGCTCGACGGTGCGCGTGTGTCCGGGATGGCGCCCGGACGGATAGTGGTCCACCACCGAGAAGCAGGACAGGGTGACGTGTGCGCCCATCGGCCGATCCTCCCCTTTCGGCCCGCCGTCGCCCGGACGGTGGGCCCCCGCTAGCAGCGGCTCCGGCGAGCGTCAACGCGCGCGCCGTGCCACGGATGGCGACGGATGTGCGACCGGGCGCCGGCGGTGGTTGTCGGACGCGCGCCCCGGTGCTTGGATCGCGGCGCGCAGGGAGCACGGCGGGACGCAGCGGTGTCGGAGATGGTGGTGGCCACGGCGGTGAGCGTCGTCATGGCGGCGACGCCGCTCCTGCTGGCGGCCATCGGAGAGCTGGTGGTGGAGCGGGCGGGCGTGCTCAACCTCGGGGTGGAGGGGATGATGCTGGCCGGGGCGGTGGCCGGTTTCGCCGCCGCCCTCGCGACCGGCACGCCCCTCGCCGGCGTGCTGGCGGCGGCCCTGGCCGGCATGGGGCTCGCCCTGGTCTTCGCGCTGCTCGCCCTGTTCCTGCTGGCCAACCAGGTGGCCACGGGACTGGCCCTCACCATCTTCGGCACCGGTCTCACGGCCCTCGCGGGCCAGCCGCTGGTGGGGCGGAGCGTCTCCCGACTGGCGCCCCTCTTCCCCGAGGGCCTGCGGGAGCTGCCGGTGGTGGGGCCGCTCCTCTTCGGCCACGACCCGCTGGTCTATCTCGCCTGGCTGCTGGTACCGGCCACCGCGCTCTTCCTCTTCCGCACCCGCGCCGGCACGGTGCTGCGGGCCTGCGGCGAGAACCACGAGGCGGCGCATGCCCTGGGCCATCCGGTGCGGCGGGTGCGCCTGCTGGCGGTGCTGTTCGGCGGTGCGACGGCCGGTCTCGCCGGCGGCTTCCTGTCGCTGGTCTACACCCCCATGTGGGTGGAGGGCATGACCGCCGGCCGCGGCTGGATCGCGCTGGCGCTGGTGGTGTTCGCCGCCTGGCGGCCGTGGCGGGTGCTGGCCGGCGCCCTGCTGTTCGGCGGCGTCGGCATCCTCCAGCTCCACGCCCAGGGACTGGGGCTGGTGGCCATTCCCTCCCAGTATCTCTCCATGCTCCCCTATCTCGCCACGATCCTGGTGCTGGTGCTGATCCACGCCGGGCCGTGGCGGCGCCGGCTGGAGGCACCCGCCTGTCTCGGCAGACCCTTCCTGCCCCCGTCCTGAGAGGAGGAACGCCATGTCCTGGTCCATCACGCGCCGTCGTCTCCTGGGAACCGCCACCGCGGCGGGCACCCTCGCCCTCGCTCCCGGCCTCGCCCGCGCCGGCCGGGACCGGGTCCGGGCGGGCTGGATCTATGTCGGTCCCGTCGGCGACCACGGCTGGACCTATCGCCACGATGTGGGACGCCGCGAGGTGGAGGCGGCACTGGGAGATCGCGTGGAGACCAGCTATGTGGAGAGCGTCCGGGAGGGGGCCGATGCCGAGCGCGTCCTGCAGCGGATGGCGGCGGGCGGCCACGACATCGTCTTCGCCACCTCCTTCGGCTTCATGAACGCCGTGATCCGCGTCGCCCGCCGTTTCCCGCAGGTGAAGTTCGAGCATGCCACCGGCTACAAGACCGCGCCCAACGTGGCCGTCTACAACGCCCGCTTCTACGAGGGTCGGGCGGTGATCGGCACCATCGCCGGCCACGTCACCCGGACCGGCATCGTCGGCTACGTGGGCTCCTTCCCCATCCCCGAGGTGGTGCGCGGCATCAACGCCTTCACCCTCGCCATGCGGCGGGTGCGTCCCGATGCCCGCATCAAGGTGGTCTGGGTGGACAGCTGGTACGATCCCGCCAAGGAGGCCGACGCCGCCAAGGCGCTCATCGACCAGGGCGCCGACGTGATCACCCAGCACACGGACAGCGCCGCCCCGCTGCAGGTGGCGGAACAGCGCGGCGTGGTGGGCTTCGGTCAGGCCTCGGACATGCGGAAATTCGCGCCCAACGCCCATCTCACCGCCATCGTCGACGACTGGGGTCCCTACTACGTGCAGCGGGTCCGGGCGGTGCTCGAGGGAAGCTGGCGGAGCCACGACATCTGGTGGGGCATGAGGGAGGGCATGATCCGCATCGCCCCCTACAATCCGCGCCTGCCGGCGGAGGTGGTCGCGGCGGCGGAGCGGGTGCGCGAGGGAATCCTCGAGGGCCGCTTCCATCCCTTCACGGGTCCCATCCGGGATCGGGAGGGCCGACTCCGGGTGAAGGAGGGGGAGGTGCTCTCCGACGGGGAGCTGCTGAAGATGGACTGGTACGTGGAGGGCGTGCAGGCGTGAGACGCCGGGCGGAACGGAGACGGTCCGCCCCGTTCCCGGTGATGGACGCAGGAGGGAAGGAGATGATCGTGCGGAGCATGGGTGGACTGCTGCTCGCGGGGGCCCTCGCGCTCGCGGCGATGCCGGCGCGGGCCGGGGAGGAGGAGGTGGCGGCCCTGCTGGAACGCGCCGGAAAGGCGGTGGCGGCGGGCGACTGGCGGGAGGCCTTCGCGGCGCTGGAGCCGGCCTATCTCGAGACCTTCGCCCGCATGCCCCTCGCCATCCGCAAGGCCACCTTCGTGGCGGAGGAGCCGGCGAGCTTCGGAAGCTACGAACCCCGACCCGACCACACCTTCCGGCCGGGCGAGCCGCTGCTGGTCTATCTGGAGCCGGTGGGCTACGCCTTCCGGGACGCCGGGGACGGGACCGTCGTCTACGGCTTCGCCGCCGACGTGGCCATCCTCTCGGCCGACGGGGAGGTGCTGGGTGGTCAGCGCGACTTCGGCCGATGGGAATTCCGGGCCCGCACGCCCAATACGGCGAGTTTCGTTTTCCTGCGGCTCGAGCTGGAGGGGCTGCCGGTCGGCGACTATCGGCTCGCCGTGCGCGTGCGGGATGCCGGCAGCGACGAGGCCGACGAGGTGCTCCTTCCCTTCACCGTCGCCGGCGGGTGAGCCGCCCCGGCGGCGGTCCCGTCCGCAGCGGGTGGCCACGGGCCGCCGGGCCCGCGAGCTTGCGCGGCGGGGATCTCCACGGAGCCGTACCGAGGTGCGAGGGGCCGGCGATGTGACGTCCCGCGGCCACCACCCGGGCGTCCCCGATCCTCCTGCCGCCGGCCCGACCTCGTGCCCGCGCGGATCGTCGCGAGACGCGAGGGGCCGCCACCCCCGGATCCGACCGGGGCCGCGTCCGCGCGGGGACTTGTCCCGATCGGCGCCGGGCGCTAAGGTTCGCTTGGTTCGGGAATGACGAGCGGCGCTCTGTGACAGCGTGCATCACCGGCAGGGACGACCGGTCTCCGGTCGGGCGAGGGCATGAGGACGGAGCGGATTTTGCCAAACTTTTGCTGTAGTTTCGTTTCTGGCCAACCGTCCGCGCAACCCCTTGCGGTTCGGCCTTTTTCCGACGGGGGTCCCTCTAGCCACTTGCCCTGATGAAGAAGGGATTAAGACTTGGCGGCGCGGGCGCGGATTTCGTCCCGCGCCCCTCTAGCCACTTGCCCTGATGAAGAAGGGATTAAGACATATAAGAAGTAGCCCCGCCATCCGGCGGGGCCCCAGACTCTAGCCACTTGCCCTGATGAAGAAGGGATTAAGACGTATCCGCGTATAATGGCATAACAGCACCACAGTCTCTAGCCACTTGCCCTGATGAAGAAGGGATTAAGACTTGGAATTCTACGTCGAAGTTGTACTTCACCGCTGCCCTCTAGCCACTTGCCCTGATGAAGAAGGGATTAAGACGCGGATTATCAAAAGAGAGACATCAGAAAGCTCGACAAACTCTAGCCACTTGCCCTGATGAAGAAGGGATTAAGACGCCTCGGGGGTGAAGACATCCACCCCCGAGGCCCCGCTCTAGCCACTTGCCCTGATGAAGAAGGGATTAAGACCCGCGGGGCGGCGGGGGAAGATGGTGAGCCGCCACCCTCTAGCCACTTGCCCTGATGAAGAAGGGATTAAGACTTGCGCGCGTCTCTGACCGTGTCGGCCAGCGTGATCTCTCTAGCCACTTGCCCTGATGAAGAAGGGATTAAGACCGCGACGTGCTGTTCTGGTACGTGGCGCCGAAGCTCAACTCTAGCCACTTGCCCTGATGAAGAAGGGATTAAGACGAGGCGGACCTCCCAAATCCCCACGCCTTCTGCGGCGCTCTAGCCACTTGCCCTGATGAAGAAGGGATTAAGACGCACCGCTCGGGCGGCGAGCTCGCCCCAGTCGAGGGAGCGGCTCTAGCCACTTGCCCTGATGAAGAAGGGATTAAGACCGGACGGGGAGCACCGCCACCCGCGGCGCGATGCGCCTCTAGCCACTTGCCCTGATGAAGAAGGGATTAAGACGCGGCGAGCTCCCCGATGGAGCGCGGGGCGGGAGCCCACCTCTAGCCACTTGCCCTGATGAAGAAGGGATTAAGACGTCATCCCCCCGCCGGGATCTCCTCCGGCGGGAGGCCTCTAGCCACTTGCCCTGATGAAGAAGGGATTAAGACAGCACCGAGAGGGCGGGGACCACGTCCCCGCCCACAGCCCCTCTAGCCACTTGCCCTGATGAAGAAGGGATTAAGACCCACCGCCCCCGGACAGGGGACCACCGGAGGGTGGTCTCTAGCCACTTGCCCTGATGAAGAAGGGATTAAGACGGACCACGTCCCCGCCCACAGCCCAGCCGCGGAATGCCTCTAGCCACTTGCCCTGATGAAGAAGGGATTAAGACGGGACGCCCGCACGCTCCATGTCGTCCTCCCACCGCCCTCTCTAGCCACTTGCCCTGATGAAGAAGGGATTAAGACCTCGACGGCGGGGGCGGGGTGGACGGGGAGCAGCGCCTCTAGCCACTTGCCCTGATGAAGAAGGGATTAAGACCGCGGCGGAGGGCCCGAGCGACCCGGTGGTCCCACCCCTCTAGCCACTTGCCCTGATGAAGAAGGGATTAAGACCGGTGCGGACCTCCCAGAGGCCCGCGCCCTCGACGGCGCTCTAGCCACTTGCCCTGATGAAGAAGGGATTAAGACGGGGACGGGGCGAAGATGAACCTCCTCGCGGAGGCGGAGGCTCTAGCCACTTGCCCTGATGAAGAAGGGATTAAGACCTGGCGGGGAGCAGCGCCACCCGCGGCGCGATGCCTCTCTCTAGCCACTTGCCCTGATGAAGAAGGGATTAAGACGAGGCGGACCTCCCAAAGGGCCGCTCCCCCTGCGGCGCCTCTAGCCACTTGCCCTGATGAAGAAGGGATTAAGACGTCGGGGCGGACCTCCCAGATGCCCGCGCCCTCGACGCTCTAGCCACTTGCCCTGATGAAGAAGGGATTAAGACCCAGATGCCCGCGCCCTCGACGGCGCGGGCACGGCTCTAGCCACTTGCCCTGATGAAGAAGGGATTAAGACGCGCCGCATACCGCTGGCGCGGGGAGGGGGGCTCAGCTCTAGCCACTTGCCCTGATGAAGAAGGGATTAAGACCCATCCGCCCCGAGGAGGGTATACACCCCCTCCTCGAGACTCTAGCCACTTGCCCTGATGAAGAAGGGATTAAGACGCCATGCGCGTAACGCATGGCTTGCGATCTGGTGGAGCCTCTAGCCACTTGCCCTGATGAAGAAGGGATTAAGACTTCCGTGCCCGCGCCAAGGAGGGCGGGATCTGGATGGCCTCTAGCCACTTGCCCTGATGAAGAAGGGATTAAGACGCGAGGCTGATATCGGATGCGCCGGCGCGGTATGTCTCTAGCCACTTGCCCTGATGAAGAAGGGATTAAGACATAGCTGACCAGCGTGCCCATGATGCCAGCGCGGCCACGCTCTAGCCACTTGCCCTGATGAAGAAGGGATTAAGACCCTGGGGAGAGGTATTCTGACACAGCTCTCTCCTTCTCTAGCCACTTGCCCTGATGAAGAAGGGATTAAGACCCGGAGAGCACCTCGGGGGCCACCGCCCGGATCGCCTCTAGCCACTTGCCCTGATGAAGAAGGGATTAAGACGCGCTCTTCCGGCTGAGCTACGCCGGCAGAAAGGGCCCCCTCTAGCCACTTGCCCTGATGAAGAAGGGATTAAGACAGCGAGCGGAAAAGATGGTCCGCCCGCTGCGGGAGGTCGCTCTAGCCACTTGCCCTGATGAAGAAGGGATTAAGACCACCCAGCGAGCGGAAAAGATGGTCCGCCCGCTGCCTCTAGCCACTTGCCCTGATGAAGAAGGGATTAAGACAGGAGGTGCCGCCGCGCGGGCAGCGCCTCGTCCCGCCTCTAGCCACTTGCCCTGATGAAGAAGGGATTAAGACACCTCCCGCAGGGCCTCTTCGGCGGGGATCACCTCCCCCTCTAGCCACTTGCCCTGATGAAGAAGGGATTAAGACAGGCGCCAAGCCCGCTGGGCGTTCCCCGCCACCCAGCGGCTCTAGCCACTTGCCCTGATGAAGAAGGGATTAAGACGCCCGGGGAGGGCTGGTTGCGCCAGGCGGCCGGGCCTCTAGCCACTTGCCCTGATGAAGAAGGGATTAAGACCGCTGGGCGGTCTCCGCCACCCAGCGAGCGGAAAAGATGCTCTAGCCACTTGCCCTGATGAAGAAGGGATTAAGACTTCGTGTCGGTGCGGGCCTCCCAGATGCCCGCACCGCTCTAGCCACTTGCCCTGATGAAGAAGGGATTAAGACGCGGCGAGCTCCCCGATAGTGCGCGGGACGGGGGCCCTCTAGCCACTTGCCCTGATGAAGAAGGGATTAAGACCGCAGGCACGGATTTCGGCCCGCGCCCGCTCGAGGGCCTCTAGCCACTTGCCCTGATGAAGAAGGGATTAAGACCGCGGCGTCCTGCTCGGGGTCGTCTGAGCACGGGACAGCTCTAGCCACTTGCCCTGATGAAGAAGGGATTAAGACAGGAACTCAGCCATTGCCTCTCTCCTCCCTCCCCGTCCCCTCTAGCCACTTGCCCTGATGAAGAAGGGATTAAGACGCGGGACGCCCTGCTTTTCGAGCAGGGCGATGGCCTCCTCTAGCCACTTGCCCTGATGAAGAAGGGATTAAGACGAGGAGAATGCAGAACGGGTGGGGAAGGGTGGCGCTGACTCTAGCCACTTGCCCTGATGAAGAAGGGATTAAGACCTCGGGCCGCATCATATTCTTATGGTCCCCCCGCGGCCTCTAGCCACTTGCCCTGATGAAGAAGGGATTAAGACAAATCCCCGCGCCGCATACCGCTGGCGCGGGGATGGCTCTAGCCACTTGCCCTGATGAAGAAGGGATTAAGACGAGGAGAATGCAGAACGGGTGGGGAAGGGTGGCGCTGACTCTAGCCACTTGCCCTGATGAAGAAGGGATTAAGACCCGGCGCCGAGAATGCGGCATCCCGGGTATGTGCTCGCCTCTAGCCACTTGCCCTGATGAAGAAGGGATTAAGACGCAGGCGGTGGCGGAGGCCATCGCCCTGCTCTCCGACTCTAGCCACTTGCCCTGATGAAGAAGGGATTAAGACGCCCTCGTGCCCCATCATATGGACGCCCGGCACGGGCTCTAGCCACTTGCCCTGATGAAGAAGGGATTAAGACATCAGGGAGGCCACGTGCTCGCGCGCGCCTCTGACCCTCTAGCCACTTGCCCTGATGAAGAAGGGATTAAGACCGCGAGGAGGTGGAGGAAGGTGCGCCCACGCGCGTCCTCTAGCCACTTGCCCTGATGAAGAAGGGATTAAGACGGCAAGGGCGCGGAGCACGGTGCTCCACGCCCGGTCCCTCTAGCCACTTGCCCTGATGAAGAAGGGATTAAGACCGCGAGGAGGTGGAGGAAGGTGCGCCCACGCGCGTCCTCTAGCCACTTGCCCTGATGAAGAAGGGATTAAGACCAGGCGCACCTCCCAAAGCCCGCCGCCCTCAGCGGCGCTCTAGCCACTTGCCCTGATGAAGAAGGGATTAAGACAGATCACGTCCGCGTACCTCATGGCACGAGAACGACTCTAGCCACTTGCCCTGATGAAGAAGGGATTAAGACTCCAGAACTGCGGAGGAATGCGGTTGCGGCGCTTCCTCTAGCCACTTGCCCTGATGAAGAAGGGATTAAGACACCTCCCAGAGGCCGCCGCCCTCAGCGGCGCGGGCGCCTCTAGCCACTTGCCCTGATGAAGAAGGGATTAAGACATAGAGCATCACCTTCTCCTTTTTGATCGTGACGCCCTCTAGCCACTTGCCCTGATGAAGAAGGGATTAAGACCCCTCACCCCCCTATTATTCTTCGGAACGAAAGTGACTCTAGCCACTTGCCCTGATGAAGAAGGGATTAAGACGCGCGACGGAGGGCCCGGGCAATTCTGGGGTCCCACCCTCTAGCCACTTGCCCTGATGAAGAAGGGATTAAGACTGCATCCGCGGCTGGGCGGAGACAGCATGGTCTCAAGCTCTAGCCACTTGCCCTGATGAAGAAGGGATTAAGACCCGCCCTCACCCCCCTGTTCTTCGGAACGAAGGTGAACTCTAGCCACTTGCCCTGATGAAGAAGGGATTAAGACCTCGTCTGCGCGGGCGAGGCCCGCCCTCGCCCCCTCCTCTAGCCACTTGCCCTGGTGAAGAAGGGATTAAGACGCGTGTAATGGCATAGAAAAAGCGCGCGCGAAAAAGCTCTAGCCACTTGCCCTGATGAAGAAGGGATTAAGACGCGAGACGGTGGAGGAATACCCGCCCCTTCGTATCTCTAGCCACTTGCCCTGATGAAGAAGGGATTAAGACCCACCGTGGGATACACGCTCATCGTCGGAGATGTCGTCTCTAGCCACTTGCCCTGATGAAGAAGGGATTAAGACTGTCGCCGAACACATCGACGGACACCTTAATCCATGCCCTCTAGCCACTTGCCCTGATGAAGAAGGGATTAAGACTCGGCTTCGTCAAGCATCGCCATAAGGCGATCCCGACTCTAGCCACTTGCCCTGATGAAGAAGGGATTAAGACGACCGGCCCCCTCCACCTCGGCGATCCCGCCCACGCCTCTAGCCATTTGCCCTGATGAAGAAGGGATTAAGACGGGCGGCCACCGCCGCCGCTGTAGCGGGGGTGGCCTCCTCTAGCCACTTGCCCTGATGAAGAAGGGATTAAGACACCCCACCTGACCCGAGCAGACGGTCGCCGGGGTAGGTGCTCTAGCCACTTGCCCTGATGAAGAAGGGATTAAGACGCGGCGGACACGAATGGTCCGCCGCTGCGCCCGCCTCTAGCCACTTGCCCTGATGAAGAAGGGATTAAGACTACCGTGGAGGGGTGCAGGCCGAGGCGCCGCGCTACCTCTAGCCACTTGCCCTGATGAAGAAGGCGTCGAGGCGGCGCGGCGCCGCGGACCTGGGCGCCCCCTGCGAGCGATTCCGCCCCAGCAGGGGCCCGCCGTCGGGGACATCCGCCTCGGATCGGAACC
>JALSGP010000023.1 GCA_026982705.1 Alphaproteobacteria bacterium | reverse complement strand
CTCGCCGAGGCCGGCTGCACGGTGCCCGAAATCGCCGCCATCAGCGGCCACCAGATCGACTACTGCCAGCGCATCCTGGAGGTTTACCTGCCACGCACCCGCCGCCTGGCCGAGAGCGCCCTCGCCAAGCTGGTTCGGAACGAAACCGGTACGCGCAGGCGTTGAGAGTTTGAACCGCGGTTTGAACGGTTTGAAACGATCCGGCTAAGTCCTTGAAACTGGTGGGCGCAGGAGGACTCGAACCTCCGACCCGCTGATTAAGAGTCAGCTGCTCTACCAACTGAGCTATGCGCCCCGCGGCCGCCATGTAGAGAGAGGGGGCGGAGCCGTCAAGGGCGGGCGCGGAGGACGACGCCGCGCCCGCGGTGGCCGACCCGTCCCCGCCTCGGGCGCACCGCCGGGCGCCGGCCACATCCATCGAGGCGGGCGAAAAGCCTCGGGGGGAGCCTCCCACGCTCCGGGAGCCTGCCCGCGGGAGGTCACGCCACGGCCAGGTCATCGACACACCGGCCGGGCGCCCGCGGGGCTTGCGTCCGCGTCCACCCCGTCCTAAATGAGGCGCGCCGTCGGCCGGACGGTGCGGGAGTAGCTCAGGGGTAGAGCACAACCTTGCCAAGGTTGGGGTCGCGGGTTCGAATCCCGTCTCCCGCTCCAGGAATTCCGGGGACTTGGCCGCGATCCGGCGAGCAGGCTCGGCAACCGTCCGGCGCCTATCCAACAGCCGCGTCGCGAACGGCGCCCGGACGGCCGGGCCAGGACCTCCTCCATTCTTCCCACGGCCGCTTCGGGTCCACCGCCGGCAGACGGTCGTCGCGCGTCCGGAAGGCATGGGCCGCCCACCGCACCGTCGCGATCGGCTCGCGGACATGTGGCGCACGCCCCACCGCAGCGGTCCGGCTCCGTGGCGCGGTAGGGCGCAGCGCCCCAGCCGCGACCCGTCGGCACGGAGCCGGGCCCCATCCCGGACCCCTCGTGCCGGGCGGCGATGGGCGCTCATGGCCCGACAGTCGGGTCCCGTGACGATCCGGCGTCCCGTCTCCGCCGCGTCCGCCACCCCTGGACGACGGTGGGCGCGACGCGTGGAATGGGGACGGGCGGCACGTCGGATCGCAGCGATGGCGAAGGGCGTGTTCACCTGCAAGCCATCGTCCCGCTATGACGACATTCCCGAGATCCAGTACCATTTCCGCGCACCTATCTGCGTACCGTCGAGCGGGTCGTCGGGGATTTCGTCATCTATTACGAACCGAGTCGCTCGGGAGAGGGCGAACGGCGAGGTGGTCGCCAGGTCTATTTCGCAACGGCCAGGGTCGAGGGGATCGAAGAGGATCCACGACGTCCGGGGCACTACTATGCCAGGATCGATCCCGTCACCTGTCTCGAGTTCCCCCGGCCCGTGCCCTTCCGCGGCGACTGTGGTCATCTTGAACGGCGCCTCCGGAAAGCGGACGGATCGACCAATCGCGGCCTCTTCGGCCGGGCCGTCCGCCTCCTCGAGGAGGACGAATACGAGCTCATCGTCCGTCTCGGTCTGGGGGAGGTGTGGGAGGAAACGGTCGCGGCGGGATCGGGACCCTCCGCCGGGCCCGGTCTGGCGGAGCCCCTCGCGCCCTTCCACCGGTCCGTGATCGAGACCCTCGTCCGGCGGCCCCTCCGGGACCGGGCCTTCGCGCGTCGTGTCCTGGCCGCCTACGGCGAGCGCTGTGCCGTGACGGGTCTGCTCCTCCGCAACGGGCGAGGGCGACCCGAGAGGCAGGCGGCTCACATCCGGCCGGTGGCCCGGGGTGGGCCCGACAGTGTCTGCAACGGGCTCGCCTCGAGCGGTACGGTCCACTGGATGTTCGACTGCGGTCTCTTCACCCTCGACGAGGACCATCGCCTCGTCCTCTCGCGGCACGCGACGGTGCCCGCGGCGACGAAGGCCCTGCTGCGGCCGGGACGACGCATCCATTTGCCCGAACGGCCGGCCGCCCGTCCCCATCCGCGGTCCCTGGCGTACCATCGCGAGCACCTGTTCCTCGGTTGAGGGCCCGTGGCCGCCACGAGACCGACCCGCTCTCTCCGGACCGCTCCCCTTCCGGGGGCGGTGGGCGCGACGGTCGGATCCGTGATCGAGCGCGGTCCGTCCCGGCCGGAGGCCGCCATCCGGCGACGGAGGTGAAGGAGACGGACGGGCGTGGCGGCGTCGAAGCGGAGCCGAGGCGTGACCGCGGGGCCACGGACGGTCGGCGACACGGGTGCGGTCCATCCCTTCCGGCCGCCGGCTCTTGCGGTCGGCCCCGTCTTCCGTTAGACGGGAGAACGTTTCAATGGTGAAGGAGGCTCCCGATCGGTGGAGCCGAGGGAGGGGAGGCGATCGACATGTCCGTGCGCATCGCGGCAGAGGCGGTCGGTGCCGCCGTACTCGTGGCCCTCCTGGCCGGTCCCCTCGAGGCCCAGGAGCGGGGGATCGAAGGGCTGCCCGGGGAGGCGGTGCTGGAGGTGGAGGAGGAACACACCACGGCCGTGCTGGGCGAGGCCAGTCCGCACTGGCTCTACGTGCTGGATCCCGTCTTCCCCCATCTGATCGCCTCCAAGGTCTACGTCGTCGACGGTGACAGTCGCCGCATCCTCGGCATGCTCAATACGGGCTACGTTCCCAACATGGCCCTCTCGGCCGACGGCGGCGCCATCTACGTCGCCGAGACCTACTGGTCCCGGGGAACGCGCGGCGAGCGGGTGGACGTGATCACCTACTACGACGGGCGTACGCTGGAGCCGGTGGGGGAGACGGTGCTGCCGCGCGGCCGTTTCCTGGTGGTGCCCAAGAAGCCCAATCTCGCGCTCACCACCGACGGGCGCTATCTGCTGTCCTTCAACATGGATCCCGCCACCACCGTGAGCGTCGTCGACGTGCGGGAGCTCCGCTACGTCACCGACATCGAGGTGCCGGGCTGCAGCCTCGTCTTCCCCACGGGACCGCGCAGTTTCTCCATGCTGTGCCCCGACGGCTCCTTCGTGGACGTGGCCTTCGAGCCCGACGGCCGGGCCACCGTCCGCGATCAGGAGCCCTTCTTCGACTCCGAGGCGGATCCCGTCTTCGAGCACGGCGTGGTCTCCACCGCCGACGGCCGCGCCTTCTTCGTCACCTACGAGGGAAAGGTCTACGAGGCCCGTCCGGAGGACGGCCGCATGCGGGTGGTGGGCGAGTGGTCGCTCCTCGGCCGGGCGGACCGTGCCGAGTCCTGGCGGCCCGGCGGCTGGCAGCTCCTCGCCTATCACGCCCCCACCGACCGGCTGTTCGTGCTCGTGCACCGGGGCGGCCGCTGGACCCACAAGCAGGCCGGCGAGGAGGTGTGGGTGTTCGACGCGAACGCCCGCCGGCGCATCGCCCGCATTCCCCTCGAACACCACGCCATCACCCTCAGCGTGAGCCAGGACGAGGCGCCGCTGCTGTTCGCCCTCAGCGAGGAGGCGTCGGTCACCGTCATCGACGCCACCACCTACGAGGTGCGGGGCGTGGTGGAGGGGATCGGCGATTCGCCCTTCCTCACCTACGTGATCGGCGAATGAGGGGGAGGTTCCCGTCATGGCTTCCGTGAGACTGGACGATCTGGTCGAGAAGGCGGCCCGGCGCATCGCCCAGAAGACGTCGCGCCGCAGCCTGCTCGCCCGCCTCGGCACCGTGCTGGCCGGCGCCGCGCTGGTGCCGATCCTGCCGGTGGACCGCCGCGGCGCCGTCTCCCGGGCGCGGGCCGAGGCCTTCGCGAAGACGGCGCAGACCACGGATCCCACCCAGTGCAACTACTGGCGCTATTGCGCCATCGACGGCTACATGTGCAGCTGTTGCGGCGGCGGGCCCGCCACCTGTCCACCCGGCACCTACCCCTCGCCCAGCTCCTGGGTGGGGACCTGCATCAATCCCGACGACGGGCAGGCCTATCTCATCGCCTATCGCGACTGCTGCGGCAAGGACTCCTGCGGTCAGTGCGCCTGTCTCGCCCTCGAGGGCGAAATGCCGGTCTACCGGCCGCAGCTCAACAACGACATTGTCTGGTGCTTCGGGGCGCCCAACATGGTCTATCATTGCTCCAGCGCCGCCATCGTCGGCAGGGTCTGAGGCGCGGGTCCCGATTCGGCCCGGGGCGTCCCGCGGGGGCGCCCCTCCGTCGTCCCGGGCCCCGGCGGTGGTGACGGCACGCCGGTTTACGCCCGCCCCGCGAGCTGGCATGGAGCGGAGCGGGGACGGCCGTGGTGGAGGAGGGGCATGGAGGCGCTGCGCGATCTGCCGGCGGATGCCCCGCTGGTGGTGCTGACGGGGGCGGGAATCTCGGCGGAGTCCGGCATCCCCACCTTCCGCGATCCCGACGGCATCTGGGCGCGGGTGCGTCTCGAGGACGTGGCCACGCCCGAGGCCTTCGCCCGCGATCCCGGACGCGTCCACGCCTTCTACGACGCTCGGCGCCGGGCGCTCCTGGATCCCGCCGTCCGTCCCAATCCCGCCCACGAGGCGCTGGCGATGCTGGAGCGGCGCTGGCCCGGCCCCTTCCTGCTGGTCACCCAGAACATCGACGACCTTCACGAGCGCGCGGGCAGCCGTCGACTCCTCCACATGCACGGCGAGCTGCTCAAGGCCCTCTGCACCGCCTGCGGCGAACGTCGCGAATGGCGTGGGGATCTCGGGGTGGAGACGGTCTGTCCCGCCTGCGGACGCCGCGGCACCCTGCGGCCGGACGTGGTGTGGTTCGGCGAGATGCCCTACCATCTGGAGGTCATCCACGCCGCCCTCGAACGATGCCGGCTGTTCGTGGCGGTGGGTACCAGCGGCCAGGTGTACCCCGCCGCCGGCTTCGTGGAGGTGGCGCGCCGGCACGGCGCCCTCACCGTGGAGCTCAATCTGGAGCGCAGCGCGGTGAGCGATCTCTTCCACCTCCACCGTTTCGGCCGGGCCGGCGAGATCGTCCCCGCCTTCGTGGACGAGCTCCTCCTCGTCACCGGTGTGGGGCTGGCCTGAGGGGCGGACATCGGCAGCTCCACGGTCGCCGCGACGGAGGTGGGCCCCGCACCGTCGACGCGCGCGGCGCGGGCCCTCCGTTCGCGCCGGGGCGTCGGGCACACGTCCCGCCTCCGCCTCGGGGAGCCGGGGGCGGGGCGCGGACGGTGCGGCCACCGGTCACGATCCGGCGGCGCCGGGTTCGCCCAACCGCAGCACCCGCGCCACGATCTCGGCCACGGCGCGGTAGAGCTCGGGCGGGATCTCCTGGCCCACCTCCACCGAACGGTGGAGGGTGCGGGCCAGCTCGGGGCGTTCCACCAGCGGGATGCCGTGTTCGCGGGCGATGCGGCGGATCTCGAGGGCGATGCGGTCGAGGCCCTTCGCCACCACCCGCGGCGCCGGCGTCTCCCCGGGCACGTAGCGCAGTGCCACCGAGACGTGGGTGGGGTTGGTGACCACCACGGTGGCCTTCGGCACCTCCGCCATCATCCGCCGGCGCGCCCGCTCCTGGCGCAGGGCCCTGAGCCGCTGCTTGATCTGGGGATCGCCCTCCGTCTCGCGATACTCGTCGCGGAGTTCGCGCCGCGACATCCGCATGTCGCGCATCCACACGTGACGCTGCCAGGCATAGTCCAGCATCGCCAGCACGGCGAGCACCGCCGAGGCCGCCACCAGCAGCCGCCCCACCGCCGCCCGGAGGCCCGGGACCAGGACCTCGGGCCCGGCCGCCGGCAGGGTCGGGAGGGTCTCCAGATCCGGCACCAGGGCGAACCAGAGGACGACCCCGGCGACCACGAGCTTGGCGATCCCCTTGATCAGTTCCGCCAGTCCCCGTGCCGAGAAGATGCGTCGGAATCCCTTGAGGGGCGAGATGCGCGAGGGGTCGGGTTTGAGGGCGTCGCGCTTCCAGACGACGGCCTTCTGGACCGCGGCGGCGGCCACCCCCGCGGCGGCGAGGATCAGCAGGACGGGGACGGCGAACAGCAGGACGTCGCGCAGGGCCTCCGCGAGGGCGCCGGCTCCGGCCGGCGGGGCGAGGGCGAGCCAGCGGGCCAGCACCTCGGCGCCGCCACGGGCCACCCATGGTCCCGCCGCCCAGAAGCCCACCGTCGCCGTCAGCAACACGAAGAGGGAGGCCACCTCGCGGGAGACCGGCACGCGGCCTTCCTCGCGCGCCTTCTCCAGCCGCCGTGGGGTCGGCTCCTCGGTCTTGTCGTCGCGGTCGTCGCCGCGCGGCTCCGCCATCCCCCGCGTCCCTCACGAGACGAAGAGATCGAGGGCCTCGTGGAACCGCCGCAGGAAGGCGGCGAGACCCACACCGAGGGTGAGGGCCAGCACCCCCAGGGCCACCAGGAGCTGCAGCGGCAGGGCCACGAACAGCACCTGGATGCCCGGCACCAGCCGGCCCAGCAGGCCCATGGCGAGCTGGGTGACCAGGGCCACGGCGACGATGGGCGCGGCGAGGGCGAGGGCGGTCCGCCAGGCGACGGCGGCGAGGCGGTCCAGCAACAGCAGGGCGGAGGCGGCATCGAAGCCGCCGGGGGGCAGCAGTCGCCAGCTCTCCGCGAGCAGCGCCAGCACGTAGCGATCACCGCCGGCGGCGAAGAGGGCGGCGATGCCGGTGGTGGTGAGGAAGCTGCCGAAGACGGTGTCCTGGGTGCCCTGACGGGGGTCGAACAGACTGGCGGCGGCGAGGCCCGTGTGAAGGGCCACGAAACCGCCGGCGATCTGCAAGCCGCTCCACAGCAGCCGGACGGCGAAACCGACGAGGGTGCCGATCAGGATCTCTCCGAACAGCAGGCCGAGAACGGCGGCGTCATCCCGAGGGGCCCCGTAACGGGCCGCCACCACCGGCTCCAGCAGGACGGTGAGGACCAGCGCGAACAGGAGCCGCACCCGCACCGGCACGCCTCCCTCGCCCCAGCCCGGCAGCAGCATCACGGCGCTGCCCAGCCGTGCGAACACGAGGAAGAAGACGGTCACCTCGCCGGCGAGGAGAGGGGACGGCGTCACCTCATCCTCCGCCGAGACGGGCGATCTGGACGAACATGCGCTCGCCGAAGGCGCGCATGACCGCCCACATGAAGGGCATGGCGAGGGCGAGGGTGGCGGCCAGCGCCAGCAGCTTGGGCAGCAGCGTCAGCGTCATCTCCTGGATCTGGGTCACCGCCTGGAGGAGCGAGACCACGAGGGCCACCACCAGCATGGCCACGAGGCCGGGCGCCGCCACCTGCATGGCCGTCCACAGCGCCGCCCGCACCAGATCGAACACCAGTTCCGGACTCATCTCACCCATGGCCTCCCCGCTCGACCGTCCACGGTCGGGAGCTCCGCCACCGCGCGGATTCCCGCCGCCACGCGGCGTCGATTCCCGTCGCGGCCCCGCCCTTCGGCCACGCCCCGTCCACGCCGCCGGCACACCGCCGTCCGGTCCGCGTCGGGCCTCGCGCCGGCGGAATCGGGCCGGGCCCGGCATCCATACGCCCGCAGGAGCATCTCTCCGGCCAGGCCCGCGGGCCGTCCGCCGGCCGCGCGTTGCCGCGCCCCGTCCGCGGGGCGTCCCACCATGGCCACCGCGGCTCCACCGGTCCGGCATCGGGACCTTCCCCGGCATCGGGCGGCCATGGCCGGGCCGTTCGACGGCGACACGGGTCCATGGTGCAGGGCCCGGCCCCCCGCCCTTTTGGCGGCATCGCGGGCCGGCCACCGCCCCGTCGCTCGGCGATCCGGATCGGAGCCGGCTGGGTCGCTTCCGCCCGCCCGGAGCCGATCGGGGCGGGAGAGAGGGTGGTCGGCACCGGCCCGGGAGCCGTTTTGGGGACATGCGCCCATGCGCACGGTTCCGGTGTCGGCATGCGCGGTCCGATGCCGGAGGCGAGGCGACTCCGATCCGGGTCCGGAGCGCGGACCTCGCGCCGGGCGCGCCGCCGGCCTGCCATCGGCACCCTCGCGAAGACGGGCGCACGGCCCAGGGCGATGCGGGGAGTCCGCCCGTCTCGGCCCGGCGGCGATGTTCCGCGTCCAGGTCCCGCAGCGTCGCCATGTCCGGCTCCTCCCGCGGCGGCCGTCGCCGCCGGGACCGCCCCCGGCGCAGGAGCTCCCCCGGCACCGCCCGGTTCGCGGCCGATGGCGCCTCGCGCGGGGCGCCGGAGGACGCCCCGGGTCCGAAGCGGGTGCGCGCATTCCCCATCCCCACACCGCCGGCTATGGGAGGGTACCCCGCCCCGGCCGCACCACCGGGTCCCGGACGCCGCGCCGGTGCCGGTCGGTTGCCGACCTCGGACCGCGCGGGCCATCCGCCCGCGGGACGGGCGCCCGGCCGGGCCGGTCCCCGAACCGTCACCCGCCGGCGCCGTCTCCGGCATGCGGCGGCCGCGGAGGCGCACACCACGGCGATGCCGCTCAGATGGGCATTCTCAGGATCTCCTGATAGGCGGCGACGACGCGGTCGCGAACCGCCGTCACCCGTTCCAGCGCCAGTTCCGCGGCGGTGACCGCCTCCACCACCTCCTGCACGCTGGCACGGCCCAGGAGGCCCGCCCGCGCCACCGCCTCGCCGTGGCGCAGGGCCGCCGCCGCGCCTTCCAGCTCCTGCCTCAGCACCTCGGCGAAGGCCGGGGCGGCGTCGGTCGTCCCGCTCGCGGCGGCACCGGTGCGCGCCGCCACCGTTCCGTAGAGACGTGCCGCTTCCAGGGGACTCATGGGCACCTCCGTCAGCGCAGGAGATCGATGGTCTCGAGGAGGAGACCGCGGGCGGTGGCGAGGGTCTGGAGACTCGCCTCGTAGGCCCGCTGGGCCTCCCGCATGTCCACCAGCTCCACCACCGGCTCCACGTTGGGATACTTGACGTAGCCGCGTTCGTCGGCGGCCGGGTGCCAGGGTTCGTAGCGGAGCTGGAAGGGGGATCGGTCGACGGCGATGCGGTCCACCGCCACCCGGGCGACGCCGAGCGTCCGGTCCGGCTCCGGACGGAAGACCACCACCCGCCGCCGGTAGGGATCGCCGCCGGGCGTGGCGGCGGTGCTGTCGGCATTGGCGATGTTCTCGGCCACCACCCGCAGGCGCGCGCTCTGGGCGCGCATGCCGGAGGCGGCGACGGCGAAGCTGGCCTCGAGCCGCATGGGCGATCCTCCGGTTCAGACCTGCAGGCGCACGGCGGTACGGAACATGTCGCGGTACTTGCCGAAGAGGCGCAGGGCCAGGCGATACTGTTCCTCCACCTCGGCGAGCTTGCGGACCTCCTCCGGCAGCACGACGGTGTTGCCGGAGACGGTCTCCTCCACCGGCGCCGCGGCCCGCGGCCGCAGCGCCAGCTCGAGGGCACCGCCCGTCGGCAGATGTCGGGGATGGGTCCGCACCAGCACCGGGCCGCGGCCGGGCGTGGCGAGGTCCTCGACGGTGCGGGCGAAGGCGCCGGGGTCGAGATCGCGGGCGCGATAGCCCGGCGTGTCGGCGTTGGCCACGTTCTGGGCCAGCACCGTGAAGCGGGCGCCGAGCCAGCGCTCGCGGGCCTGCAGCAGGGTGAAGAAGGAGGTGCCGATCACGACCGTCACTCCCGCAACCGGCGCCATCCTGCCACGTCTCGGTTAACAGCCCCTTAAGATCCCCGTGTCAGATTCGCGCGCGGACGCGACGGAGGGCCCTCCATGCTCTACATCTCGCGCAAGCCCGGCCAGGCGGTGATCGTCGACAACGCCGTCGAGGTGCGGGTGGTGGCGGTGCGGGGGCGTACGGTCAAGCTGGGCTTCCGCTTCCCGCCCACCTCGACGGTGCTGCGGGAGGAGGTCTACCGCCAGGTGGCGGAGGCCAACCGGGACGCCGCCGCCCGGGCCCGGGCGCTGGCGCCTGCAGCCGAGGGAGAAGCGGATGACGGAGGGCACGGGGAGGGACCGCCCGCCGCGGGTGGCGGTGGTGATGGGGAGTACTTCCGACTGGGAGACCATGCGCCACGCGGTGGCGGTGCTGCGTGAGCTGGAGGTCCCGCATCTGGTGCGGGTGATCTCCGCCCACCGCACGCCGGAGCGGCTCTACGCCTTCGCTCGCGGGGCCCGGGCGGCGGGGCTCGGGGTGATCGTGGCGGGCGCCGGCGGCGCCGCCCATCTGCCGGGGATGATCGCCGCCCTCACCGATCTGCCGGTCCTCGGCGTGCCGGTGGAGAGCCGCAGCCTCAAGGGCCTGGACAGTCTCCTCTCCATCGTCCAGATGCCGGGCGGCGTGCCGGTGGGCACCCTCGCCATCGGCCGCGCCGGCGCCGTCAACGCGGCCCTGCTGGCCACCGCCATCGTGGGCCTCGGGGATCCGGAGGTGGCCGAGCGCTATCGCGCCTTCCGCGCCCGCCAGACGGCGGCGGTGCCCGAGAGTCCGGAAGCCGGCGGGGAGGGGATGCGATGAGCGGGGATTCCCTCGCCCCCGGGGCCACCATCGGCATCCTCGGCGGCGGCCAGCTCGGCCGCATGACCGCCATGGCGGCCGCCCGCCTGGGCTATCGGTGTCACGTCTACGCACCGGAGGCGGAGGCGCCGGCCGCCGAGGTGGCGGCCGCCCACAGCCGCGCCGCCTGGGACGACGAGGAGGCCCTCGCCGCCTTCGCCGCGCGCGTCGACGTGGTGACGCTGGAATGGGAGAACGTGCCGCCGGAGACGGTGGACTTCCTCGCCCGCTTCGTCCCCACCCGGCCGGGGGCGGCGGTGCTGCGCACCACCCGTGACCGTCTCGAGGAGAAGGCGGCCCTGGACGAGCTCGGCGTGCCGGTGGCCCGCTTCCTGCCGGTGGACGGGCCGGAGGATCTGGAGCGCGCCGCCCGCACCCTCGGCGTCCCCTTCCTGGTCAAGACCCGCCGCTTCGGCTACGACGGCAGGGGGCAGTGGCGCGTGGACGCCGCCTCCGATCTCGCCCGGGTGGCGGACGCCCTCGCCGGCCGTCCGGCCATCGCCGAGGCGTGGGTGGACTTCCGCCTCGAGATCTCGGTGGTGACGGCGCGGGGGCCGGACGGCGCGCGCGCCAGCTTCGATCCCGTCCACAACGTCCACGAGGGCGGCATCCTGCGCCGCACCTACGCCCCGGCGCCGATTCCGCCGGATCTGGCGGCGCGGGCGGTGGCCGTGGCCGAGCGGGTGGCGGCGCGGCTCGGCGTGGTGGGCCTGCTGGCGGTGGAGATGTTCGTGACCCGCGAGGGCGCGATCCTGGTCAACGAACTGGCGCCGCGGCCCCACAACTCCGGCCACTGGACCCTCGACGCCTGCCTCACCTCCCAGTTCGAGCAGCACGTGCGCGCCGTCTGCGGTCTGCCGCTGGGCAGTCCCGCCCGCCTGTTCGACGCCACCATGATCAACCTGCTGGGGGAGGAGGCGGCGGACTGGCGCCGCTGGCTGGAGGAACCGGGGGCCCGGCTGCACCTCTACGGCAAGCGGGAGATGCGGCCGGGCCGCAAGATGGGCCACGTGACGCTGCTGCGCCCGCTCGGCGGCCGCTGAGTCAGGCCGGCAGGCTCTGCAGCATCCGCTCGAGCAGCGCGATCCGGTCCCTGATGGCGAGTTTCTGCTTCTTGAGCCGCCTGAGCTCGAGGTCGTCGGCGCCGCCTTCCCACTCCAGCCGGTCCACCTGCTCGTCCAACGCCTCGTGGGCCTCGCGCAGGGCGGCGAGCCGGCGTTCGATGTCCTCTCTCGTCAGGCGCTCTTTCATGGACCTCGACCTCCGTGATAAGGACCGGTCCGGCATCGTCCGGTACTCCCGTTGTGGCCGAATCGGCCCGTGCGGGCAAGACGGACGGCGACGCACCACGGAGGGAAGCGGGACGGGACCATGCGCATCGGCGTGCTCACCAGCGGTGGCGACTGCGCCGGTCTCAACGCCGTGATCCGCGCGGTGGTGTTGCGGGCGGTGCGCGGCTACGGCTTCGAGGTCTACGGCATCCACGAGGCCACCGAGGGCCTGCTCAAGCGACCGGTGGCCTTCACCCGCCTCGAGCCGCGCGACGTGATGGGGATCTATCTGCAGGGCGGGACCATCCTGCGCACCACCAACCGCGGCAATCCCTTCGCCTATCCCATGCCGGACGGGCGGGTGCTGGACCGTGCCGACGAGGTGATCGAGGGGTACCGGCAACTGGGGCTGGATGCCCTCGTGGGCATCGGCGGCGATGGCAGCCTCGCCATCCTCCGCCGTCTCGCCCGTCGCGGCGGCTGGAAGCTGGTGGGCATCCCCAAGACCATCGACAACGACCTCGGCCACACCGAGAGCGCCATCGGCTTCCACACGGCGGTGGCGGTGGCGACGGAGGCGCTGGACCGGCTCCACTTCACCGCCGCCAGTCACAACCGGGTGATGGTGCTGGAGGTGATGGGCCGCGATGCCGGCCACATCGCGCTCACCGCCGGCCTCGCCGGCGGCGCCGACGTCATCCTCGTTCCCGAGATTCCCTACGACATCGAGAAGGTGTGCGCCCGCATCGAGGAACGGCGGCGGAGCGGCATCAACTTCTCGCTGGTGGTGGTGGCGGAGTCGGTGAAGACGCCCACCGGCGAGATCTCCACCTACCGGGATCCCCACGGCCAGATCCGCTATCGCGGCATCGGCCAGGTGATCGCCGACGAGATCGCCTGGCGGACCGGTGCCGAGACGCGGGTGACGGTGCTGGGCCACGTCCAGCGCGGCGGCTCCCCGGTGCCGCTGGACCGTGTCCTGGGCGCCGCCTTCGGCGTGCACGCGGTGGATCTGGTGGCGCAGGGGCGTTTCGATCGCATGGTGGCCTGGCGCAACCGGCGGGTGGTGGACGTCCCGCTGGAGGAGGCCATCGCCGGCTACCGCAGGGTCGATCCCGACGACCCGCTGGTCCACACCGCCCGCGGTCTCGGCATCTCCTTCGGGGACGCCTGATGCGTCTCGTGGGCGACATCGGCGGCACCCGCGCCCGCTTCGCCCTCGCGCCGGTACCGGGGCATCTCGTGCGGGTCCGCACCCTCGCCGTGGCCGACTTCCCGGGGCCGGAGGCGGCGATCCGCGCCTATCTCGGGGGCGCGGCGATGCCGGCGGAGGTGGTGCTGGCGGTGGCCACGCCGGTGGAGGAGGACGAGATCGCCTTCACCAACGCGCCCTGGCGCTTCCGCGCCTCGGCCCTGGCCGCCGCCCTGGGGATGCGGCGGCTCGCCGTCGTCAACGACTTCACCGCCCACGCCCTGGCGCTTCCCGCATTGGGGGCGGAGGATCTGGAGCCGCTGGGCGGCGGGGTGCCGGATCCACGCCGTCCCCGGCTGGTGCTGGGTCCCGGCACCGGCCTCGGCACCGCCGTGCTGGTCCCCTGCGGGGACTTCGATCGCCCCCTTCCCACCGAGGCCGGCCACATGTCCCTCGCCCCCGAAACGGCGCGCGAGCGCGCGATCCTCGACCACCTCGCCGCCCGTCGGGATCACGTCTCCCGCGAGCGGGTGGTCTCGGGACCGGGGCTGGTGACGCTGGTGGAGGCGCTGGCGGCGCTGGAGGGCGTGGCGGTGCCCGCCGCCGATCCGCCGGCGGTGGTGGCCGGGGCGCGGGCCGGCGACCCTCTGTGCCGCGAGGCCGTCGACCTGTTCATCGCTCTCCTCGGTGCCTATGCCGGCGATCTCGCCCTCGCCCACGGCGCCCGCGGCGGCGTCCATCTGGTGGGCGGACTGCTGGCGGCGCTGGGTGAACTCTTCGACCCCGTCCTCTTCCGCCGTCGTTTCGAGGGCAAGGGACGGCTCTCCACATGGCTCGCCGGCGTGCCGGTCCACCGGGTGCGCCGGACCGACACCGGTCTCCTCGGGGCCTCCCGCTACGATTTCGCCCGTGCCGAGGCCGTGGCCGGCGTCGTGGTGGACGCTGGCGCCGGCGGTCGCGACGGGGTGGACTCCCCGTCGCATCCGTGAGGGGAGGGCTCCGGCCATGAGCCTCGATGCGCTGCGCGAATCGCTCCGCGCCGAGCGCCGCCATCGCGAGGCGCCGATCGAGGAAGAGGAGCTGCGGCGGCCGCTGCGGGACCGCATCCGCCTCGGGCACCTCGAGAAGGAGAGGCCGCGCGTCGAGGAGCGGATCGTGCGGCTTGAGGCCACGGCGGCGCCGCTGCGCGAGGGCGCCCGAGGTCGCTCCGTCACCGCCGATCGGCACCCGCCGCCGGCGAATCAGGGGAGCGTCCGTTCCAGATGGCGGCGGATGCGGTCCATCGCCTCCTCGATGGCCTCCAGCGAGGCGGCGTAGGAGAAGCGCAGATAGCCCTCGCCGTGGATGCCGAAGCTGGTGCCGGCCACCGTCGCCACCGCCACCGACTCCAGGAGTTCGTCCTGCAGCGCCCGGGCGCTGCGGCCGGTGCCGGTGATGGCGGGGAAGGCGTAGAAGGCGCCTTTCGGGACCACGCAGCGGAAGCCGGGAAGGCCGGCGAGCAGCTCGACCATGCGGCGTCGCCTGCGATCGAACTCCGCCACCATGCGCGCCACCGCCTCCTGCGGACCTTCCAGCGCCTCGAGGGCGGCCCACTGGGTGACGGCGTTGACGCAGGAATGGACGTTGACGGCGAGACGGACGGCATGGGGGACCAGGGAGGCGGGCCACACCCCGTAGCCGATGCGCCAGCCGGTCATGGCGTAGGTCTTGGACCAGCCGTCCAGCAGGATCAGCCGGTCGCGGATCTCGGGGAAGCTCAGCAGCGAGACGTGGGGTTCGCCGTCGTAGAGGATGCGGCTGTAGATCTCGTCGGAGAGGACGGCCACGTGGGGGAAGGCCTCGAGGCCGGCGACGAAGCGGGCGAGTTCCGCCCGCGGCACCACGCCGCCGGTGGGATTGGCGGGACTGTTGAGGATGACGAGACGGGTGCGGGGTCCCAGGAGCGCCAGCACCTCCCCGGCATCGAAGGCGAAGCCCTTCTCCTCGTGGAGCCGGATGGGCACCGGGGTGGCACCGGTGTACTCGATGAGGGAGCGGTAGATGGGAAAGCCGGGATCCGGATAGAGGATCTCCGCCCCCGGCTCGCCGAACATCAGGATGGCGAAGGCCATGGTCACCTTGCCGCCGGGGACGATCACCACCCGGTCCGGATCCACCTCCACGCCGTGGCGGCGGAGGAGGTCGCGCGCCACCGCCTCGCGCAGCGGCAGGATGCCCTGGGCCGGGGTGTAGCCGTGGTGGCCGTCGCGGGCGGCCCGCACCGCCGCCTCCACCACGTTCTCCGGCGTGGGGAAGTCGGGCTGACCGATGCCGAGATTGATCACCCGACGGCCGGCCCGGGCCAGCTCGGTGGCGCGGGCCAGCACCTCGAAGGCGGTCTCGGTGCCGAGACGGGCGAGGGCGGCGGCGAGCTGCACGACGGGACCTCCTTCCGCGGCGGTGCGCCGGGATGGTGGAGGCACGGAGCCGCCGCGGCAAGCCGCTCCTTGCCGGTGGTGGCATGGCGGCCGATCTCGCGGCCATGAGCGTGGATCGGAAGGGAGCCACCGCCTTCGTCACGCGCGATCCGGCGCGGTTCGGCACGAGCCTGCCCGAGCGGGGAGCGCTGCTCGGTGTGGATCCGGGCCCCAAGCGCGTGGGGGTGGCCGTCACCGATCCCGGGCGACGGCTGGTGACACCGCTGGAGACCCTGCGCCGGCGGGACGAGGCCCGTCTCCGCGAACGCCTCCGCGCCCTCGTCCGGGCGCGCGGCGTGGTGGGGCTGGTGGTGGGCCATCCCGTGAGCATGGATGGGCGCATCGGCCCCGCCGCCGAGGCGGCCGAGCGCCTCGCCGCCGATCTCGCGGCGGCACTGGCACGGCCGGTGCTGCTGCAGGACGAACGTCTGTCCACCTTCGCCGTGGAGGCGGCGCTGCGGGAGGGGCGTCTCCGGCTCCGCCGGCGGGAGCGGGGCGGCCCCCTCGACCACTATGCGGCGGCGGTGATCCTGGAGGATGCGCTCACCGCCCTCGCCCGACACGCCGGCGGTGGACGCGTTCCGGGCGCCGGCGGGGCCCGGGGCGGGGAATTCCCGGCATAGAAGGTCGCCGCCCCGAAACCAGAGGTCCCCGCACGCGGCGGGGACCCCTCGGGCGCCGGGGGAGGCGGTGCGCCCGACCCGGTGATCCTCCACGCACGGAACCCGCCACGGATCCGCGCCCGCGGAGGATGCGACTCGTCATCTCGTGGGGCTGCTTCCGCCCCTGGCCGACGTCGTTCTCGTTTCCGCCCCCATTCTGCCGCCGCCGGGGCGGTCGCGCAAGCCCCCGCAGGGCCGTCCTCAGGCCGTCGCCGATCCGAAATAGGCGGCTTGGAGCGCGGGGTCGGCGCGCAACACCTCGGGCGTGCCGGACGCCACCAGACGACCGCCGGCCAGCACGTAGCCGTAATGGGCGATGCGCAGGGTCTGGCGGACGTTCTGCTCCACCAGGAAGATGGTGACCCCGCTTCCGTGGATCTCCTCCAGCACCCGGAAGTTCTCCCGCACCAGCAGCGGGGACAGGCCGAGAGAGGGCTCGTCCACCAGCAGCAGCCGTGGTCGGCGCATGAGGCCGCGGCCGATGGAGAGCATGGCCTGCTCGCCACCGGAAAGCGTGCCGGCGAGCTGGCCGCGCCGTTCGGCGAGGCGTGGAAAGACGGTGTACACCCGCTCCAGCTGTTCCCGGATCCGGGTCCACGACCGTTCCTGATAGGCGCCGGCCAGCAGGTTCTCCTCCACCGTCAACTTCGGGAAGACTCGCCGTCCCTCGGGGATGCAGCCGATGCCGAGGGCGACGCGGCGGTGGGTCGGCAGATGGGTGATCTCGTGGTCGGCATAAAAGATGCGTCCGCCCCGTAGGAGCGTGAGACCAAGCACGCAGCGGATCAGCGTCGTCTTGCCGGCGCCGTTGGCGCCCAGCAGGCAGACGATGCGCCCCTCCTCCACCGTGAGCGACACGTCCACCAGCACGTCGGCATGACCGTATGCGGCGCGCACCCCCTCGAGTCGCAGCAGCGCGCTCATGCGTCGGTTCCCAAATAGGCCGAGCGTACCTCGGGATCGCGGGCGACGCTTCGGTAGTCCCCCTCGGCGATCTTGCGCCCGTAGTTGAGCACCACGCAGCGGTCGGTGACCCGCTCAATCACGCCCATCTCGTGCTCGATGAGGACGATGGCGAGATTGCCGTATCGCTCGCGCACCACCAGCAGGTCGTCCATCAGCTCCCGCATCTCTTCCTCGGTCATGCCGGCCGACGGCTCGTCCAGCAGCAGCAGTCGCGGCCGGCCCACCAGCGCCCGGCAGATCTCGATGCGGCGCCGGTCGATCATGGGCAGGCGCGCCACCGGCTCCCACAGCCGGTCGATCAGCGCCGGGGCGAAGACGTCCAGCAGCGCCCGCGTCTCCGCCAGCGTCGCGGCGAACTGGCGGGCGAGGCGCCGCCGTCGCAGCAGGGTGGTGAGAAAGCCGGCGTCAAGCCGCTTCCCATTGCCCAGCGCGACATTGTCGAAGACGGAGAGTTCCAGGTAGAGACGTGAGCGCTGGAAGGTACGGGCGATGCCGCGGCGGTAGATCTCCTGTGGAGTGCTGCCGGTGATGTCGTCGCCGGCGAAGATCACCCGACCGGCGTCCGGCCGCAGCAACCCGGTGATCACGTTGAAGCAGGTGGTCTTGCCGGAGCCGTTGGGACCGATGAGGCCGAGGATCTCGCGCGGACGTACGTCAAGTTCGAGCCCGTCGAGGGCCACGACACCGCCGAAGCGGACGGTGAGACCACGCACGTCCAGCAAGGGAGCGATCATGGCCCACCACCCCCGCCAGGGTAGCCGCGAGGCGGACGCGGCACCAGTCCCTCCGGTCGGAACATGAGCATCACCAGCACCAGCGCCGAGAACAGCAGGAAACGGTACTCTTGGATAAGCTGCAGCTTTTCTGGCAGGAACACCACCACTGCCGCCGCCACCAGCAGTCCCGGCCGGCTCCCGAGACCGCCCAGCAACAGGATGGAGAGGAAGATGAGGCTGTCGGCGAAGGTGAAGTTGTTGGGAGCGATGAAACCCACCATGGTGGCATAAAGGGCGCCGGCCATGCCGATCAGCATGTTGCCCCAGACGAAGGCCACCACCTTGGTGCGCTCGATGCCGACGCCGAAACAGGCGGCGGCGATCTCGTCCATGCGCACCGCATCCATGGCGAGACCGAGCCAGGAGTGCTCGATACGCCGCGCCACGGCATAGGCGAACAGGGCCAGAAGCAAGGCGGCCAGGACATGGTGCACGTAGAAGGACCACTCGGTGCCGGGCCATGGTCGCAGCGGGGCGGCGAAGTCATAGCCGGCCACCGACAGACTCCCCACCAGCAGCCCCTGGGGCCCGCCCAGTACCTCGTTGACCTCGAGGAAGGTTTTGAACAGCAGTGCGAAGGCGATGCTCACCACCGCCGCGTAGTGGCCCCGCGTGCGCAGCACCGGCGCCACCAGCAGTGAGCCGCAGACAGCGGCGACGAGACCGCCCGCCGGAATCGCCAGCAGCGGCGGGAAGCCCGGTACGGCGGTGAGGACGGCGGCGGTGTAGCTGCCGACACCGTAGAAAGAGGCCCCGGCGAAGTTGAGCGTGCCGGCGTAGCCGAACTGGATGGTGAGGCCGAGACCGACGGTGACGTAGAGGAGGTAGGTGGTGATCATCAGCAGCACGAAGTGGCGCTCGGCGAAGAGCCAGGTTTCCATCAGCACCAGGACGGCGGCGAGCAGTCCCATCGCCACCGGATGATGCTCGAGAACCTCGATCACTCGCGTGCCGACGCCGCTGCGGGCCGCCACCACCGCGGCGGCGGCGCCGACTGCCAATAGACCCAGTACCGCGGACTGACTCTCCGCCTCCAGGAACAGGGTCACATAGAGCCCGACCAGCACCGTCGCCGCGATGCCGTGGGCCAGCACCGGAAGCCGTGGTGGCCGACCGGTGCGGACGGTGGCGTCCATCATGCCCGCTCGACTCCGCGTTCGGCGATGAGGCCGGTGGGCCGAACGGCCATGATGGCGATCACCACGGCGAAGGCGAACACGTCACGGTAGGCGCTGGCGAAGGGCATGGCCATGGCGCCCAGGGTCTGGAGAAAGGCGAAGAGGAAACCGCCGAGGATGGCGCCGTAGACATTGCCGAGACCACCCACCACCGCCGAGGAGAAGCCGATGACACCGAGCAGCAGTCCCATGGAGAAGTTGATCTCGTTGTAGTAGAGCCCGTGCATGATGCCCGCCACCGCCGCCAGTGCCGAGCCGATGGCGAAGGTGATCAGAACCGTGCGCACGTGATCGATCCCCATCACCCGGGCGATCTCGGCGTCCTGGGCGACGGCGCGGATGGCGAGACCCAGCCGCGTGCGGTTGATGACCAGGTGGAGGGCCACCACGATGGCCACCCCGGTGAGGAACAGCAGCACGCTGTCCAGCCGGAGATTGAGATTGCCCAGCTGGTAGGCGGTGGTGGGCAGCAGGGCCGGGAACGGCTTGGGATTGGCCCCGCCGGGATAGAACAGGCGGATGGCTTCGCGGAGGATGGTGCCGCACATGAGGGTCGCCAGGAGCACGTTGAGCGGCGGGGCACCCTTGAGGGGCAGCACCACGAAACGGCCGATCAGCGCCCCCAGCAGCGCCGTGGCCAGCGCCGGCACCAGCACCAGGAGGGCCACCGCCAGCCACGGCGTGGCGAGGTCGACCGCCACCAGCGCGAGCCACACGGTGAGGCCGGTGAAGGCCCCCACCGTCAGCACGTCGCCGTGGGAGAACTTGATGACGTCGAGGACGCCGAAGAACAGCGTGAACCCGACCGCCACGAGCGCGTACATGATGCCCAGCATGAGCGCGTTGACCGCGTGCTGGGCCAAGAGCGCCGCATCCACCACGAGACCTCCCTCGCTGCCCGAGGATCGCCGTCGGACCGTCCGGACTCACTCGCCGAGGCGACGTAGCCGGCGCTCACCGCGGGCGTAGGCGCTGTCCTCCCAGACGGTCCAGCGGCCGTCCTGGACCACGTACTTGGTGATGAGCGGGACGACGTTCTGACCGTTGGCGTCGAAGGTGACGGGTCCGACGATGGTGTCGTAGTCCTTCACCGCGTTGAGAGCATCGCGCACCTTCTCACGGTCCGGTCCCACCCGCTCGATGATGTCCAGGACCAGGTTCATGGCGGCGAAGGCGAAGGGGCCGTATGCTTCTGGCGGCTCCTTGTAGCCCTGCTCGCGGTACTTCTCGACGAAAAACCGGCCGCCGGGAAGCTTGTCCACCGGCGCACCCTCGCGGAAGGCGAGAGTGCCTTCGGCCAGCGGCCCCAAGGCCTCGATGTAGGCGTCGGACATGATGCCCGAAGTGCCCTCGAACTGCGAGGTGAGACCAATGCGCTCCATCTGGGCGCGGATGCGAACGCCGAGGGGAGTGAGACCGCCGAAGTAAACGACCTGAGGATCGAGAGCCTTGATCTCCGTGAGTTCGGCGGTGAAGTCCTGCTGGTCGGGTGTGACGCCGAAGCTGGCCAGCACCTTGCCGCCGTTCTCCTGCAGATATTTGGTGAAGTACTTCTTGTGCCCCTTACCGTAATCCGTGGTATCGTAGAGGATCGCCCAAGTCTCATAGCCGAGGCTGCGCATGAACTTGGACGCGACCTCGTTCTGATTGATCATGGTACCGTTGATCCGGTGGATCTCCCGATAGTCGTTGCCGTAGGTAATGTCCGGATGAACGGCCCCCCACACCACGATGGGCAGTCCGAACCGATGGTAGACGTGGACCGTGGCCAGCGCCACCACCGAACAATAATGGGCCACCGCCGCCACCACGCGGCGATCGGCAGCCGCCCGCGTCGCTACCTGCACGCCGGTGCTGGGCTTGCACTCGGTGTCGTAAGAGATCAGTTCGTAGCGATAACGGGCGTTCGGATCGGCATTGCGCAGCCGTACCGCGAGATCGGCGGAATTGCGGCCGCCGATGCCATTGGCCGACACGCCGCCGGTGAGCGGACCCAGGAAGGCGACGTAGACCGTCTCCTTGGCGGCGGCACTGCCGGCGATCAGCAGGAACGTGACGGCGACGCCGAGAATGCGGACGCGAACCCCTCTTCCGCCCATGGCGGTAGCCTCCCCCGTCTGCGATGCACGACATCACAGCCTATCGGGCCGGTCGGTCGAGTCAACCGCCGACGACGGGGGAGTGGGACGCGGCGAGGATCGGTGACGGTGATCCTCAGGCCGTCGCCACCCGGTCGCGGCCCTCGGCCTTGGCCCGGTAGAGGGCGCGGTCGCAGCGACGCATCAGATCGTGGACGTCGACCGCCCGGCGCCGGCAGGCGACGCCGAAGCTGGCGGTGAATCGGATCCCGTCTTCTCCCTCGACGGGCACGGTGGTGGCGGCCAAACGCCGACGCAGCCGCTCGCACACGGCCGCGGCCTCCCGCGCCCCGGCGCCCGGCAGCAGGAGCGCGAACTCCTCGCCGCCAAGGCGCGCCGCCACGTCGTAGTGACGGGACTCGCGCCGCACCACCCGTGCCACCGTCTCCAGCACCCGATCGCCGGCGGCGTGACCCCAGGTGTCGTTGATGCGCTTGAAATGGTCGAGGTCGAAGAGTGCCACGGCGAGGGGGCGATCGTGGCGTTCCGCCTCCGCCCAGGCCGCCTGCAGCCGCTCGAAGAAATGGCGGCGGTTGTAGAGACCGGTGAGGGGATCGGTACAGGCCAGCACCGCCAGCTCGCGGCACACCCGCTCCAGCTCGTCCACCGCACGTCGGTGGCGGATCACCAGCGAGAGGATGTCGGCGACGCTCTCCAGGAAGGCGAGTTCGGCGGGATGGGAGGGATGGCCGTCGGGCAGATAGAGGACGATGACTCCCAGCACCCGGTCGCCGTCGCGGATGGGGACGTTGTAGTGGCCGTGGGGACGGATGCCCGGGTAGCGGATCTCGTGGCGGTGGTCGACACAGGCGGCGTGCTGGATGCGCCGCTCCTGGGCGGCGCGCCCGCACAGACAGTGACCGAAGGGGACGCGGGCGCACAGGGTCAGCAGAGGCGGAGCGAGATCGCGCTGGGCCACCAGCCGCAGTTCCCGCTGGCCCTCGTCGGCGAGGAAGATGCCGCCCTTGGGCAGGATGGACAGCCAGCTCACCGACAGCAGGATGTCGAGGCACTCTTCGAGGAGGGTCTCCAGCTCCCCTTCCCGCACCACCGAGCGGAGGATGGCGTTGAGGGCCCGCTCGTTCTCGAGGGCGCGCACCAGATCCGCATCGACGCCGACGGCGACCATCGCATGCAACCGTCCGGGATCACGCCGGACGATACCATAACCGGGAATCGTGTCACCACGGGTTTCGACATCGCCGCACGTCAGCCATACTCCGATACTGGTACCGGCAGGGGGTGACGGCGCCGGTGGGGCCGGTTGCGCGGCCGCCGCAGCACCAGCACCGGCCAATTCCCCTGGTCGAAGCGGGCGAGAGGGCGCAGTCCGGCGCGGCGGTGGGCATCCAGCACCGCCCCGGCCTGGCGGGCGAGCAGACCGGCCAGCACCGCCCGCCCGCCCGGCGCCAGCGTACGGGCGAGGTCGCGGGCCATGGCCACCAGCGGTTCGGCGAAGAGATTGGCGAGGACGAGATCGAAGGGGCGGCGCCGGCGCACGTGGACGTTGCGGTGACCCTCGCCACGGCGCACCTCCACCCGCCCCGCCACGCCGTTGCGGAGGACGTTCTCGCGCGCCACCGCCACCGCCCGCGGGTCGTGGTCCACCGCCAGCACCCGCGCCCGGGGCCACAGCCGCGCGGCGGCGATGGCGAGGATGCCCGAGCCGGTGCCGAGGTCCAGCACCCGTTCGGGCAGGATGCGGCCGGCCAGCCGGTCGAGGGCGAGGAGGCAGCCGCGGGTGGTCTCGTGCTCGCCGGAGCCGAAGGCGAGACCGGCCTCCAGTTCCAGCGGCACCGAACCGGGCGGGATCCGGTCGCGGTCGGCGGGACCGTGGACGAAGAAGCGACCGATGGCGAGGGGACCGCGCAGGGCGGTGGCGTGGCGCACCCAGTCCCGCTCGGCCAGCAGGGTGGTGGCGAGATGGTCGAGGGCGAGGCCGGAACGGGCGAGGTGTCCGGCCAGCACGTCACGCAGCGCCAGGGGATCACGGGCCGCGTCCACCAGCAGTTCCACCCGCAGGACGCGCGGCGCGCCCGTCGCGGCATCCTCCTCCTGCACGTAGACGGCGACGGCCTCCGCCAGCGTCTCCAGTTCCTCCACCAGCAGCGGCGGCAGCGGGGCCGGCAGGACGAAGGCGAGACGCCACACGCGGATCATCGTCGCTCCCGGACGGACTCAGGCGGGTTCCACGAAGCGGTCCACCACCTTCTTGCGACCGGCCCTCTCGAACCGGATCTCCAGCTTGTCGCCGTCCACCGCCTCCACGCGGCCGTAGCCGAACTTCTCGTGGAAGACCCGATCGCCGGTGCGGAAGGCGTGGCGTGGCTCGGGCCGGCGCACCACCCGCGTCTCCCGCGCCGTCGCCTCCAGCACGCCGGCGAGGGCGGCGCGGCGGCTGCGGTGGCGCATCACCCGTGGGGCGAAGGGGGCGTCGTCGAAGGCCGGGTCGAAGTCGGGCCGGCCGCGCGGGTCGCGGTGCAGCACCCGCACATGGTCGGCCGGCAGCTCGTCGAGGAAGCGGGAGGGCGGGGCGTTCAGCCACTGGCCGTGGATGCGGCGGTTGGCGGCGAAGGTGATGGTGAGACGCCGGCGGGCGCGGGTCATGCCCACATAGGCGAGACGCCGTTCCTCCTCCAGCGCCCGCTCGCCGCCCTCGTCCACGGCCCGCTGGTTGGGGAAGATCCCCTCCTCCCAGCCGCACAGGAACACCACGTCGAACTCCAGCCCCTTGGCGGCATGGAGGGTCATCACCTGCACCAAGTCGCCGCCCGGGTCCTCGAGATGCTCGGTGACCAGCGCCACGTGCTCGAGGAAGCCGGCGAGGGTCTCGAACTCCTCCAGTGCCTGCACGAATTCCTTGAGGTTCTCGAGCCGGCCCGGCGCGTCGGGCGTGGACGCCCGCTGCCACATCTCCACATAGCCCGAATCCTCCAGCACCGTCTCCGCCAGCCGCCGCGGCTCCAGCTCGCGGGCGAGGATCCGCCAGTGCTCCACCGCGTGGAGGAAGCGGGCGAGGGCGCCGCGGGTGCGGGGGGCCAGCTCGTCGGTGTCGCACAGCAGGCGGGCGGCGCCGAAGAGGCTGGTGCCGGCCCGTCGCGCCGTCTCCCTGAGACGCCGCAGCGCCGTCTCCCCGATGCCGCGGCGGGGCGTGTTGACCACCCGCTCGAAGGCGAGGTCGTCGTCCGGGCGGTGCACCAGCCGCAGATAGGCCACCGCGTCGCGGATCTCCTGGCGCTCGTAGAAGCGGAGGCCGCCCACCACGCGATAGGGCAGGCCCGTCTGGATGAAGCGCTCCTCGAAGGCGCGGGTCTGGAAGCCGGCCCGCACCAGGATGGCGCAGTCGCCGAGGCGGCCGCCGGCGCGCCGGTGGGCCTCGATCTCGTCGGCCACGAAGCGGGCCTCCTCCTGTTCGTCCCACAGCGCCGCCACCCGCACCGGCTCGCCCGCCTCGCCGGTGGCGCGCAGGGTCTTGGGATGGCGGTGGCGGTTGTGGGCGACGAGGGCGGAGGCGGCGGCGAGGATGTGGCCGGTGGAGCGGTAGTTGCGCTCGAGGCGGACGATGCGGGCGTCGGGGAAGTCCTGTTCGAAGCGGAGGATGTTGCCCACCTCCGCCCCGCGCCAGGAATAGATGGACTGATCGTCGTCGCCCACGCAGGTGATGTTGTGGTGGGCGTGGGCCAAGAGGCGCAGCCACAGGTACTGGGCCACGTTGGTGTCCTGGTACTCGTCCACCAGGATGATGCGGAAGCGCCGCTGATAGCGGGCCAGCACGTCCTCGTGGCGGAGGAACAGCTCCAGCCCGCGCAGCAGCAGATCGCCGAAGTCGCAGGCGTTGAGTTCCTCGAGCCGCCGCTGGTAGGCGGCGTAGAGCTCCACCAGCCGCCCGAGGGCGAAGTCCCCCACCTCCCGCTCCGGCACCCGCTCCGGCGTCCAGCCGCGGTCCTTGAAGCGCTGGATCAGTGCCAGCAGCACCCTGGGCGGCCAGCGGCGCACGTCGAGATCGGCCGCCTCCAGCACCTGCCGGCAGAGGCGGAGCTGGTCGTCGGCATCCAGCACGGTGAAGTCGGGGCGGAGACCCGCGAGTTCGGCGTGGCGGCGCAGGATGCGCAGGCCGAGGGCGTGGAAGGTGCCGAGCCACAGCCCCTCGCAGCCGCGGCCGATGAGGGTTTCCACCCGCTGGATCATCTCCCGCGCCGCCTTGTTGGTGAAGGTGACGGCCAGCACCTCGGCGGGGCGGGCGCGGCCGGTGAGGAGGACGTGGGCGAGGCGGGTGGTGAGCACCCGCGTCTTGCCGGTGCCGGCGCCGGCCAGCACCAGCAGCGGTCCGTCCGGCGCGGTCACCGCCTCGCGCTGCTCCGGATTGAGACCCGCGAGATGGGCGTCCGCGGCGACGGGGAACCGCACCGGATCCTCGAACACCGTCCCTCCGCTCCGTACCCCCGGCGGATGTAGCGCGCGGGCGCGTCGACCGCTATGTGCGGCCGAAGTTTTCGATCACCGCCCGGGTGATCTGGGCGCGGGCGATCACGCCCAGGACGTCGTGGGCGTGGGGCACCCGCACCGGATCCACCACCAGCACGTAGAGGGCGTCGTGGCGGGCCATGCGGCGGAAGATCTCGAACATGGTCTGCCCGGGCAGGGCGACGATCCAGCGCCGGTCGGCGATGTCCCGCAGCGTGACGTGACCGGCCAGGGCGCGGAGACCGTGGAGGCTCGGCGGGACGAGGATCACGCCCACCACCCGGTCGCGGTCGGCGACGACGATGTACTCGGAGTCCGGCTTTTCCGGCAGCCGGCGCAGCGCCTCCTGCACCGCGAGGTCGGCGTCCATGACGAAGCAGTCGGTGCTCATGACCTCGTGCGCGTGCCGGACCAGGAACATGTTGCTGTGGCGTTCCTTGGGGATGCGCACGCCGCGCCAGAGCAGCTTGATGGTGTAGATGTTCTCGTCGGAGAGGAGGCGGCGGACGCCGACGGCCAGCCCGCAGGCGAGGATCGACGGAAACAGAATGTGGAAGTCGCGGGTCATCTCGAAGATCATCACGATCGACATGAGCGCGGCGCCGGTCCCACCGGCGACGGTGCTGGCCATGCCGACGATGGCGAATTCGCCCACGGTGAAGTCGTCGATGCCGAACAGCGGCACCACCAGCGCCCCGAAGGCGCCGCCCAGCGTGGCGCCCATGAACAGCGACGGCGCGAACACGCCGCCCGAGGCGCCGGCGGCGAGGCTGAGGGAGGTGGCGAGGAGCTTGAGCACGAACAGAAGGGCCAGGAACCAGGCCAGGGTGATGCGGTGGTCGAGCACCGCCTGGATGGTGGCATAGCCCACACCGGCGGTGTGATAGTGGCCGTCGTAGAGGAAGAGGGCGTACATCACCGCCCCGATCACCGTCATGCCCGCGAGGTTCTTGAGATAGGGGCTCGCCCGCCAGCGTTCGAAGCGCAGCTCCAGGAAGGTGAGGGTACGGATGAAGGCGAAGGCGGCGAGGCCGCAGAGGACGCCCAGGAGCGCGAGGAGGACGAGGGTGGGCAGCGCCACGTCCTCGACGGTGCCGACGCCGGCACGGTCGAGGTGGAAGGCGGGCGCGGAGCCGAAGAACAACCGTCCGACATAGGTGGCGGTGCCGGTGGCGATCACCACCGGCAGGAAGGTGCGGGCGGAGATCTCCGGCATCAGCAGCTCGACGGCGAACAGCACGCCCCCCAGCGGGGTGTTGAAGGTGGCGGCGATGCCGGCGCCGGCACCGGCGCAGATCATGGTGATGCGCTGCCAGGGCTCGAGCCGCAGCCACTGGGCGAAGGTGGAACCGAAGGCGGAGCCGATCTGGATGATGGGGCCCTCGCGTCCCACCGACGCGCCGCTGCCGATGGAAAGGGCGGAGGCGAGGGTCTTGGCCACCGCCACCACCGGCCGGATCAGCCCCTCCCGATAGTAGATGGCGTACATCACCTCCGGCACGCCGTGGCCACGTGCCTCGGGGGCGAAGGTCTCGACGATCCACACCACCACGAGGCCGGCCAGCACCGGCGCCAGGATCACGAAGGGCCCCCAGGGGCTGGGCGGGCCGAAGAGATTGGCGTCGTAGAACCAGGAGAACTCGCCGTAGAAGGCGAGATTGTGGACCAGGGCCACCAGCAGGCGGAAGAGGGCGGCGCCGAGGCCGGTGACGATCCCCACCACCACGGCGAACAGGCTCAGCCACAGGAGCGGGTTGCGCGCGACCAATCTCGGCATGTCGGGTCCCGGGCGAAGGTGCACGGCGGCCCCTCCGTGGAGTCCGTGCGGTGAACGGGTGCGGGAATCCGGAAGGAGCGCGGACGAGACCTCGCGGAAGGCCGGACGCCCCGGCGCTCCATAGCGGGGGCCACCGGGACGGACAAGCGGCGATCGGCCGTGTCGGCGAGGCCGGTCCGCGAGGGTGGCGGGGATCCCGCGCGATGCGCGTCCGGCCCGCGGGTCGCCGGCGCGCGCCGGCAGCGAATTCCGTGGAGGGGCCTCGCGTGGTAGGATGCCGCCGTTCCGGGTCGTCCGCGGGCCGCGAGAGCGGATGCGGTGCCGGAGGGTGGCGGGCGGCCCGCATCGCGACCATCGTGCCGGGGAGAGCGGTCATGGGCGTGCTGCGGCGAGGGGTGGCGGTGCTGTCGGCGGCGGCGCTGGTGTGGAGCCAGACCCTGGTCCTCGTGCCGGGGGCCCGGGCCCAGGCACCGGCCACGGCCCGCGGAGGGACCATCGCGACGGAGGAACTGGCACGCCTCGGCGAGGCCCTGCGGGCGTTCCGTGCCGATCTCGACCGCACCGGCTTCGATCCGCGCGCCCTCGGTGAGCGGCTGGGAGACTGGCGGGCGGCCTGGCGCTTCGTGCGGGAGGAGATCGCCCTGCTGCCGGTGGCGGGCCTCCTGCGCTTCGCCGCGGGCGCCCTGGCCTCGCGCGCCGGCACCGTCTGCGACCGGGCGCTGCTGCTGGCGGAACTGCTGCGGGCGCAGGGACGGGAGGTGCGCTTCGCGCGGGCACGACTCGACGGGGAGCGGACGCAGCTCCTCGCCTCCTCGGTCCGTCCGCCGGCCCTTGCGCCCGATGTCGTGCCGGCGATCGCCGATCGCCGCCTCCTCGCCCGCCTCGCCGAGGCCGGCCTGCCGGTGGACGTCCCCCGCGTCCTGGCGGCACAGGCGGCGCGCGCCGGCGCGCTGGTGGAATCGGTGGTGACCGATCTGCTGGCCGCCGAGGCCCTGTTCCGTCGAGCGGGCATCTGGCGGGAACCGGTGGCGGCGACGGCGGGGCCGGATGCCGCGGTCTTCGCCGACCACTGCTGGGTGCAGATGCGGGACGGCGGGGACTGGATCGATCTCGATCCGACGCCGCTGGTGGCGGCGCCCGGCGAACGGGCGGTGGCGCCGGATCGAACCGGCGGCGATCTCGCGGATCTCGCCCCGCGCCTCGGCCTCGAGGTGCGGCTGGTGCGGGAGCGACCGGAGGTCCGTGAGGAGACCGTCCTGCGATACGAGATCCGTCTCGCCCGTGCCATCGAGACCCTCACCCTCGCGGTGCAGCCCCGCGGCCGCGACGGACGCACCCTGACGGTGGTCCTCCGGCACCGGGACCGGCTGTGGAGCGGGGACGCCTTCACCCCGGCCGGCACGCCCGTCTCCCCGTCGCCCGTGGGCGATCTCTTCGGGGGCGCGCTGGGGGCCCTCTCGGAGGCCCTGGAGGGGACGGGTGGGGATGCGTCCCCGCCTTCCGCGGGCCTCCTCCTGCGGGTGGACTATCGCGGGGCCGACAGGGGCGGCTGGCGGGCCGAGCGCTGGCTGGTACCGCCGGGGTCGACCGAGGTCTCCCGGCGCTGGATCGTGGCCAGCGAACTGCTGGTGACGGCGAGCCGTCTGCCGCGCGCCTGGCTTCTCGACCGGACGGCCGAGCGGTTCGTGGCGCTGGCCGCCCTCGCGGCCGGCGGTGCCGACGACGGGCGGGCGCGGGAGGGGGCCCTGCGGGTCCCGCTGCGGGCACCGGTCCTCGCCGCCCTGGTCGCCTGGCGGGGGCGTCTCGCCGACGCGCTCCTCGCGCGGGCCTTTCCGGGCACCCTGGCGGTGCCCGACGGGCCGCTGGTGCTGGCCCGTCATCTCCGTTCCGAGGCCGAAGGCCGGCTCCGCGTGGACCTGGACGTGATCCGGGCGCGCGAGCGGGTCGTCGCCCCCGCGGAGGACGCCGAGGCCGTCCGGGCCGGGCGGCTGCTGTCGCTGCTGGACGATCTGCTGGAACATCACCTGGCCGGGAGGGTGACGGAGAGCGGTCTGCGGTGGCTGCGACGGCTCGCGGACGATCCCGGCTCCTTCCGTCTGGTGACGCGGCCGGAGGCGCTGGCGGAGATCGCCGCGATCCCGCCGGAGCTCCGCCGGTTCGCCGAGGCGGATCTGGCGGCGGGGGCCCGTCTCCTGGTGCCGACCGCGGCGGGCGACCGCACCTTCGGCTACTGGCGCTTCGCGGGTCCGCACGGGCTCGCCCAGTCGGTGGGGCGTCACGGCTACGGTCAGGAAACGGCGGAATACACCACCGTCGAGGTCTTCGTGATCCGGGCCTCCCTCGCCGTCATCGCCGGCGGCGCCGCCTGCACGGTGGCGGCCGGCCTCCAGCTGATCCGCGGGCAGGACTACGGCTATACCGACGCCCTCGAATGCTTCCTGATCCAGAGCGTGACCATCCTCCTCACTCTCTATCTGTTCCCCACGCCCGGCGTCGCGCCGGGACACGAAATGCTGGAAGGAGAATTGGGGAAGGCGGCCCTCGGCGGCTTCGTGTCGGGCCTGCTGGGCGGTCTTTTCGGCGGCGGCGGTGCCGCCCCTGCTCCCGCCGGCGGTGCCCCGACCGGGGGGACCGCCTCCGGCGGGGACGGCGGGCCGACGGAGTGGGATCTGGGCTCCGCCCTGGACGGAGCCGATCTCGGAGACGAGGGGGCCTCGACCGGGGGCGCCGGCGGTGCCCCGGCGCCCGGCGGTCCCGCGGGCCCGACCCCGGCCTCACCGCCGCCCGCACCCGGCGGCGGAGGCCGGGCGTCCGCACCCGGGCCCGGCGGGCTCCTCCCGAATCCGCTCCGGACCCTCGGCACGCCGGGATCCGCGCCCGCCGTGGGCACGGTGGCCGGGCGCGGCGGGACCGGGAGCCCGTCTGCCGGAGCACGGCCGGGTCGGCCCGGCGCGGGACCGGCGCCGGTGCTCGCGGGGGTGGTCGTGGCGCGCCGTGCGGTGGAACCGGTGGTGATCGCGCGGATGCTGGTGCCGGCAAAACGGAAGAAGGAGGAGAGGGACGAGAAGGGCGAACGCGCCGACGGCCGGGGCGGCGACGCGGCGCGGGCGGCGGGGCGGGAGTGAGCCGGGGCACGGGGCGGGGTGCCGCATCCGCGGCCCGGGTCGAAACGGGGCACAGCCCGCGGCCCGTTCCGGCAGGAACGCCGGCAGCGCGTCACGGATCGGGGCGTCCCTCGGCACGAACGGATCGCGCCGGGGCGGACGCACGAAGGGCGGGATCCGCCCGCTGGGAACGAGGAAGGAGAAGCTTCCCACCGCGAAGCCGTGAGAGCGTGGGATGGACAATCGAGGCGCAGGCCACGGCTCGGCCCACCGCCTCCTCCGTCCTGGTGCCGCGGGAGGGACTCGAACCCCCGACCCGCGCATTACGAATGCGCTGCTCTACCGACTGAGCTACCGCGGCTCCGCGGCGCCAATATGGCCGGCGGGGGCCGGCCGGGCAAGGGCCGGCCGCCGTCTAGAGCGGGGCCGTCAGCGCCTCCAGCAGGGCCGCGAGACGGCGGCGGGTCTCCTCGTCCACGAGACGACCGGCCTCGTCGAACTTCTCCCGCGCGCCCCCCACCGCCATCTCCGGCCGGAACAGCACCCGCGCCCCCAGCGCCGCCAACACCGGCTTGAGGGCCCACTGGGCGCGGACGCCGCCGGTGATCCCGGGACTGGCGCTCACCACCGCCACCGGCTTACCGGCGAGGGGCTGCTCCGGCGGGCGCGAGATCCAGTCCACCGCGTTCTTGAGCACGCCGGAGAAGCTGTAGTTGTATTCCGGCGTGGCGATCAGCAGGGCGTCGGCGGCCCGCACCGCATCCCGCAACCCCGCCACCGCCGGCGGGAAGCCCCGGGCCCGCACGTCCTCGTCGTAGAGGGGGATGTGGTGGAGGGTGCGCACCTCCACGGCCCAGCCGGCCGGTGCCAGCTCCGTCGCCGCCCGCAGCAGGGCGGTGTTGTAGGAATCCCGGCGCAGGCTGCCGGAAAGGGCGAGGATGCGACGTCCGCTCATGGCCGCCTCCTCACGGATCGAGACCGCGTACGATCTCCTCGGTGACCTTCTTGGCGTCGCCGAAGACCATCATGGTGTTGGGCCGGTAGAACAGCGGATTGTCGATGCCGGCATAGCCGGGTGCCAGCGAGCGCTTGACGAAGATCACCGCCTTGGCCTTCTCCACGTCGAGGACCGGCATGCCGTAGATGGGCGAATTGGCGTCCTCCTTGGCGGCGGGATTGGTGATGTCGTTGGCGCCGATGACGTAGGCCACGTCGGCGGTCTGGAATTCGTTGTTGATCTCCTCCAGCTCGTGGACGACGTCGTAGGGGATGTTGGCCTCGGCCAGCAGCACGTTCATGTGGCCGGGCATGCGGCCGGCCACGGGATGGATGGCGAACTTCACCTCCACGCCCTTCTTGGTGAGGGTGTCGAACAGCTCCCGCACCGCGTGCTGCGCCTGGGCCACCGCCATGCCGTAGCCCGGCACCACGATCACCTTCTGGGCGTTCTCCATGAGGAAGGCGGCATCCTCCGGCGAGCCCTGTTTCACCGTCTTCTCGCCCTCCTCGGCCGCGGCCGCCGCCGTCTCGCCGAAGCCGCCCAGGATCACCGAGACGAAGGAGCGGTTCATGGCGCGGCACATGATGTAGGAGAGGATGGCGCCGGAGGATCCCACCAGCGCGCCGGTGATGATGAGCATGGGGTTGTTGAGGGTGAAGCCGATGCCGGAGGCGGCCCAGCCCGAGTAGCTGTTGAGCATGGAGATCACCACCGGCATGTCGGCGCCGCCGATGGGGATGATCAGCAGCACACCGAGGGCGAAGGCGAGGAGCGTCATCAACGTGAACACCCAGCCGCTCTCGCTGGCCATGAACACGCCCAGCAGCACCAGGATGGCGGCGGCGATCCCGGCGTTGAGGGCGTGGCGGCCCGGCAGCAGGATGGGGGCCGAGCGCATGAACAGGCGGAACACCCGCAGCACCGGCTCCGGGATGCGTTCCTCGATGTGACGGGGAAAGCGCGCCTGCAGCTTGCCCCAGGCGATCACCGAGCCGGTGAAGGTGATGGCGCCGATGATGGTGCCGAGGCCCATCTCCAGCAGCGAGGCGGTCTTGATGGCGCCGTCGGGACGCAGGATGTGGAAGTCGGCCGGGCTCAGCAGGGCGGCGGCGGCCACGAAGACGGCGGCGAGGCCCACCAGCGAGTGGAAGGCCGCCACCAGCTGGGGCATCGCCGTCATCTGGATGCGCTGGGCCACCAAGTAGCCGATGCCGCCGCCCGCGGCGATACCGGCGAGGATCAGCAGATAGGCGAGCGCGCCGGGCCGCGGCAGGGAGAGGAGCGTGACCAGGATGGCCAGCGCCATGCCCGCCATGCCGATGATGTTGCCGGGCCGGGCCGTGCGCGGGTGGGAGAGGCCGCGCAGCGCCAAGATGAAGCAGACGGCGGCGACGAGATAGCCCAGCGCGGCGAGGTTGGCGCTCATGGCGTGCTCTCCCTCAACTGCGCTTGCGGAACATGGCGAGCATGCGGGCGGTCACCCGGAAGCCGCCGAAGATGTTGACGCTGGCGAGGATCACCGCGAGCAGCCCGAAGAGGGTGGCGAGGGCCGAACCGGAGCCGGCGCCGGTGGCGATGAGGCCGCCCACGATGATGACGCTGGAGATGGCGTTGGTGACGGACATGAGCGGCGTGTGGAGGGCCGGCGTCACCGACCACACCACGTAATACCCCACGAAGATGGCCAGGACGAAGACGATGAGATTGACGATGCCGGGATCGACCGCTTCCATCGTTCCTGCTCCGCGGCTCAGCTCTTGAAGTTCTCGTGCACGACGGCGCCGTCGCGGGTCAGCAGCGTGGCGGCGACGAGTTCGTCGGCGGTGTCGATCGAGACCGCCTCGGCGTCCCTCTTCACCACCAGCTGGAGGAAATTGTAGAGGTTGCGGGCGTAGAGGCGGCTCGCCGTCGGCGCCACCCGCGACGGCAGATTGCGGGGGCCGAGGATGGTGACCCCCTCCACCTCCACCGTCTCGCCGGGACGGCTGCCCTCCACGTTGCCGCCCGTCTCCACCGCCATGTCGAGGATCACCGCCCCCGGCCTCATGCCGCGCACCATCTCGGCGGTGACGATGCGCGGCGCCCGGCGCCCCGGCACCTGGGCGGTGGTGACGACGATGTCCTGGCCGCGGATGTGGTCGGCGAGGATCTCGCGCTGCTTCCGCTGCTCCTCGGGCGTGAGGGGACGGGCGTAGCCGCCGGCGGTGGCGGCATCCTCCGGGATGAACCCCACGAAGCGGGCGCCCAGCGACTCGATCTCCTGCTTCGCCGCCGGCCGCACGTCGGTGGCGGTCACCACCGCCCCCATGCGGCGGGCGGTGGCGATGGCCTGCAACCCCGCCACGCCGGCACCGACGACGAACACCTTGGCGGCGGCGATGGTGCCGGCCGCGGTCATCATCATCGGCACCACCCGCCTGTAGGCGGTCATGGCCTCCAGCATGGCCCGATAGCCGGCCACATTGGCCTGACTGGAGAGGACGTCCATGGCCTGGGCGCGGGTCGTGCGCGGCAGCAGCTCCAGGGCGAAGGCGGTCACCCGGCGGGCCACGTAGGCCTCCAGCTGCTCGCGGTGCATGTGGGGATCCAGCATGCCCACGAGCAGCTGGCCCTCGCGCAGCCACGCCAACTCCTCCTCGACCGGGCGCTGGACCTTGAGCACCACCTCCGCCTCGCCGTAGAGGGCCTCGCCGCCGTCCACCAGCCGGGCGCCGGCGGCCTCGAACTCGGCGTCGGGGATGGCGGCGCCGACGCCGGCACCGCGCTCCACCAGCACCCGGTGCCCCTCCTTCACGTAGCGCTGCACGGTATCGGGCGTGGCCGCGACCCGCGCTTCGGCCTCGCGGCGCTCCTTGGGCACACCGATGATCATGGTCCCGCCTTCTCCTCCGATGGCGACGGACGCCCGGGGCGGCCCCGGCACGGCCGCGCTTCATTAGAGGATTCCGATCGGTCCTTCAATGCGACGGGGTGCCGGTGCCGACGCCGTCGCCGGCGCGCGCCCGCACCGTCGCTCGCCGCGCCCGGGCGTGTTCCGGGAAGAGGAACTCGCGTCCCACCTTGACCCGCCGTTCGCCGTCGTAGGCCACCACGTCGGCGGTGGCGTAGGTCTCGCTCCAGCGCTCGGGCAGATAGCTGCCGGTGCCGACGATGTCGACGGGCGCACCGACGCTGGCCATGAGCTTGCATTTGCGCGGCGAGAAGCCGGAGCTCGCGATGATCCGGACCTCCGGAAAGCCGGCCCGGTCGAGATGCTCCCGCATCCAGAACAGGGCCGCCGCCGTCACGCCGGTGCCGGTGAGCCAGCGCAGTTCCTCCTCGGTGCGGTAGGTGCGGATGGCCTCGGGGGCGTGGCGTTCCAGCACCTCGTAGGAGCGGGCCACGTCCAGCCCCTCCACGAAGCGGCCGCCGTGGGTGTCCAGCCGCACGCCGAGCCGACCCGTGCGGGCGAGGTCGGGGAAGCGTTCGCACACCGCCAGCGCGTCGGTGATCTCGCGGCCGAAATAGTCCACCAGCACGTAGAGCGGTTCGTCCGGGAAGGTCTCGTGGAACATCTCCGCCGCCCGCACGGTGCTCCCGGCGTAGCCCACCAGCGCGTGGGGCATGGTGCCGAGGCCGCGCTCGCGGCCGAAATAGTGGGCGGTGGCGTCGTTGGCGTTGCCCACGAAGCCCACCGCTCCGCTCTCGCGCCGCGCCCGGGCGGAGCCGACGCTCGCCGCATAGGCCATGAGCTCCGCCATCTCCGCCCCGGCACAGTGGCGGGCGTCCATGGCGAGGAAGGCGGTGCGCGGGAGATCCGTGCACATGGTGTAGGCGTTGAAGGCGGCGACGCAGGCCGGCCCCAGCTTCTGGAGGAGGATGGTCTCCAGGTCCACGAGGCCGGCGAAGGGGCCGGTGAGGTAGAAGATGGGCTCGCCCGCGCCCACCCATTCGCCCTCGGGATAGAGCAGCTCCACCTCGATCTCGAGCCGCCGCGCCCGGGCGATCCGCGCCAGCCAGTCGAGGGCGAGGCGCGGGGCCGAGATCACCGGCCGCCGCATGAAGAAGGCGTAGGTCACCCGGCAGTCGCCGAAGCGCTCGACGATGGCGCGGGTCCGGTGGAAGTACTTGTCGGTGAAGCGCGACACCAGCTCTTCCGGCGGGAAGAGGTGGGGCGTGAAGGCGTCCATGGTCGGATCCGTCAGGAGGCTCGGCGCAGCGCCGCCCGTTCGGCCTTGAGGGCCTCCGCCATCAGGAAGGCCAGCTCCAGGCTCTGCTGGGCGTTGAGGCGGGGATCGCAGTGGGTGTGGTAGCGGTCGGCGAGATCCGATTCGGAGATGGCCTGGGCACCGCCGAGACACTCGGTGACGTCCTCGCCGGTCATCTCCAGATGGATGCCGCCGGCATGGGTCCCCTCGGCCCGGTGGACCTCGAAGAAGGTCCGCACCTCCTGCAGCACCCGCTCGAAGGGCCGGGTCTTGAGGCCGCCCGCCGTCCGCACGGTGTTGCCGTGCATGGGATCGCACGACCATACCACCACCCGACCCTCGCGCCGCACCGCCCGGATCAGGGGCGGCAGCAGCTCGCCCACCCGGTCGGCGCCGAGGCGGGTGATGACGGTGATGCGGCCGGGTCGGTTGTCGGGATCCAGCACGTCCAGGAGCCTGAGCAGCTCGTCCGGGGTCATGCTCGGTCCGGCCTTGATGCCGATGGGATTCTCGATGCCGCGGCAGAACTCCACGTGGGCCCCGTCGAGCTGGCGGGTGCGGTCGCCGATCCACAGGAAGTGGGCCGAGGTGTCGTACCAGAGGCCGGTGGTGGAATCGACCCGCACGAAGGCCTCCTCGAAGGGGAGCAGCAGGCACTCGTGGGAGGTGTAGAAGGTGGTGCGGCGGACGGCCGGCGTGTTGAGATCGGTGATGCCGCAGGCGTGCATGAAGGCGAGGGCCTCGCCGATGCGGTCGGCGAGATCCCGATAGCGGGCGCCCTGCGGCGAGCGCTCCACGAAGCCCAGGTTCCACTGGTGGACGCGGGTGAGGGAGGCGTAGCCGCCCTCGGTGAAAGCGCGCAGCAGATTGAGGGTGGCGGCCGCCTGCATGTACGCCTGGATCATGCGTTCCGGATCGGGCCGGCGCGCCGCGGCGTCGAAGGAGATGTCGTTGACGATGTCGCCGCGATAGGCGGGCAGTTCGCGGCCGTCCCGCACCTCGGTGGGCTGGCTGCGAGGCTTGGCGAACTGGCCGGCCATGCGCCCCACCTTCACCACCGGCATGCCGGCGCCGTAGGTGAGCACCACCGCCATCTGCAGCAGCACCCGCAGAGTGTCGCGGATCTTGTTGGCGTCGAACTGGGCGAAGGCCTCGGCGCAGTCGCCGCCCTGCAGCAGGAAGGCGCGACCCGCCGCCACCTCCGCGAGCCGCCGCTCGAGCTCCCGGCACTCCCCGGCGAACACCAGCGGTGGAAAGCCGGAGAGCCGCCGCTCCACCTCGCGCAGCCGCCCGGGATCGTCGTACTCGGGCATCTGCCGGGCCGGCTTGCGTCGCCAGCTGTCCGGCCGCCAGTCGCGCGCGCGGGTCGTGGCCATGGCGGGTCTCGCTATCGGGTGGGTCGGTAGAGGGTCACGAGTTCCTCGGCGGCGGTGGGATGGAGGCCCACCGTCTCGTCGAACTGCCGCTTGGTGGCGCCGGCGGTGAGGGCGATGGCCACCCCCTGGACGATCTCGGCGGCGTCGTCCCCCACCAGGTGGCAGCCCAGCACCCGGTCGCTGTCGGCGTCCACCACCAGCTTCATGGTCGTGCGGCGCTCCATCTGCGGCAGCGTATAGAGCATGGGACGGAATCGGGTGCGGTAAAGGCGCAGCCGATGGCCCAGGGCGCGGGCCCGTTCCTCGGTGAGCCCCACCGCCGCCGCCTCGGGGATGGCGAAGACGGCGGTGGGGACGGTCTCGTAGTTCACCACTTCCGGATTGTCGTGGAAGAAGCGCTCCGCCAGCGCCCGCCCCTCGGCGATGGCCACCGGCGTGAGGTCGTGCTGGTGGGCGTCGAGACCGTGGCCGGCGTGATCGGCGCAGTCGCCGATGGCGTGGATGCCGGGCACGTTGGTCTCGTAGCCGACATCCACCCGCACCACGCCGTCGAGGGTGAGGCGCACGCCCGCCTCCTCGAGGCCGAGGCCGCGGGTGTTGGGCACGGGCCGACGTCCGGCGGCCACCAGCACCATCTCCGCCTCGAGGATGCCGCGGTCGGTCTCCACGAGCCGGAGATCGCCGCTCCGCTGGATGCGCATCACGCGCGCCTCCGGCACCAGTTCGACGCCGAGCTCCACCAGTCCCTCGGCGACGGCGAGGCGCAGCTCCTCGTCGAAGCCCCTGAGCGGCAGCTCGCGCCGCATCACCAGCCACACGCGGCTGCCCAGCGCGCGGAGGATGCTGGCGAGCTCGACGCCGATGTAGCCGGCGCCGATCACCACCAGCCGCGGCGGCAGGTCGTAGACCTCCTCCAGCAGGACGTCGGAGGTGACGGCGTGTTCCATGCCCGGGATGTCGGGCAGCACGGGCCGGGCGCCCACCGCCACCACCACCCGGTCGGCGGTGTGGCGTTCCCCGTCCACCACCACGCCGTGGGGCGGACGGCCGTCGGAGTCGAGGCGGGCGCGGGCCCGCAGCAGCCGCACCCCCGCGTTCTCCAGCAGCGAGAGATAGACGCCCTCGAGCCGCGCCACCTCGCGGTTGCGGTTCTCCAGAAGCCGCCGGAAGTCGAGGGGCGGCGGCGCGAGGTCGAAGCCGTAGGCGGGCAGCGCCGTCATGCGGTCGGCGAAGCGGGCGGCGTAGCTCATGAGCTTCTTGGGCACGCAGCCGCGGATCACGCAGGTGCCGCCGAGCCGGCCGGCCTCGGCCAGCGCCACCCGCGCCCCGTAGGACGCGGCGCGGCGGGCACAGGCGATGCCGCCGGACCCGCCGCCGATCACGAACAGGTCGAAGTGCGCCACCTCACTCGATCCCGTCGAGGGCCACGTACTTGATCTCCAGATATTCGTCGATGCCGTACTTCGATCCCTCGCGGCCGAGCCCGCTCTGCTTGACGCCGCCGAAGGGCGCCACCTCGGTGGAGATGATGCCGGTGTTCACGCCGACGATCCCCACCTCCAGCGCCTCCGCCACCCGCATCACCCGGCCGAGGTCGCGGGCGTAGAAATAGCCGGCGAGACCGTAAGGGCTGTCGTTGGCCAGCGCCACCGCCTCCTCCTCCGTCTCGAAGCGGTAGAGGGGGGCGACGGGGCCGAAGGTCTCCTCGGTGGTGATGCGCATCTCGCGGGTGCACGGGCCCACCACCGTCGGCTCGTAGAAGAGCCCGCCGCGGGGATGACGGCGGCCGCCGGTGATCACCCGCGCGCCCTTCTCCACGGCGTCGCGCACGTGGGCCTCCACCTTCTCCAGCGCCCGTTCGTCGATGAGGGGGCCGATCTGGACGTCGGGCTCGGTGCCCGCACCCACCTTCAGGCGCGCCACCGCCGCCGCGAACTTCTCGGCGAAGGCGTCGAAGACGCCGGCCTGGACGTAGATGCGGTTGGCGCACACGCAGGTCTGGCCGGCGTTGCGGAACTTGCAGGCCAGCGCCCCCTGCACCGCCGCGTCCAGATCGGCGTCGTCGAAGACGATGAAGGGCGCGTGGCCGCCGAGCTCCATGGACACCCGCTTGACGGTGTCGGCGCACTTCTTCAGCAGCAGCTTGCCCACCTCGGTGGAGCCGGTGAAGGAGAGCTTGCGGACCTTCTCGTTCTCGCACAGCTCGTCGCCGATGGGGCCGGCGGGACCGGTGACCACGTTGAACACGCCCGGCGGCAGGCCGGCGCGCTCCGCCAGCACCGCCAGCGCCAGCGCCGAGAAGGGGGTGGCGCTGGCCGGCCGGGCGACGATGGTGCAGCCCACCGCCAGCCCCGGCGCGCACTTGCGGGTGATCATGGCGTTGGGGAAGTTCCACGGGGTGATGGCGGCGGCGACACCCACCGGCTGCTTGAGGACGAGGATGCGGCGGCCGCGCTGGGGGGTGGGGACGACGTCGCCGTAGACGCGCTTGGCCTCCTCGGCGAACCACTCGATGAAGGCGGCGCCGTAGACGATCTCGCCGCGGGCCTCGGCCAGCGGCTTGCCCTGCTCGCGGGTCATGATGTAGGCGAGGTCGTCGGCGTTCTCCATCACCAGCTCGTACCAGCGCCGCAGCAGCGCCGCCCGCTCCTTGCCGGTGCGCGCCCGCCAGTCGCGGAAGGCGCGATGGGCGGCGTCGATGGCCCGGCGCACGTCCTCGCGGCCCATCGCCGGCACGCTGCCCAGGACCTCGCCGGTGGCGGGATCGACGACGGTGGTGCGGGCACCGTCGGCCGCCTCCACCCATGTGCCGTCCACATAGCACTGCTCGCGGAAGAGCGAGGGATCGCGGAGCCGGTGACGGATGTCCTGGAGCGCGGTGGCCATGACTGCTCTCCCCCTGTTCGCGCCACGACGCGACACCGCAGGCTGGCGCGCCCGACGGCCCGGGCTGGTGCGGGCGGGAGGACTCGAACCTCCGACCGCGGCGGTGTAAGCGCCGTGCTCTCCCTCTGAGCTACGCCCGCAGGCCGGAGCAACACTAGTCGCCGGCCCGGGCCGCTTCAAGCGAAGCCGCCCCCCGGATTCACCGGATCTCAACCCCTTTCCGCCAGTATCGTGCCGAAGCCACGGAGCGACGGCATGTGGGCCCTGTGGGCGCGGGTGCTGGTGCTGGCGCAGCTCGCCCTGCTGTTGCTGGCGAAGACGGGGACCGGGCCGGACTGGCGGATGCTGGCGGAGGCGGGATCGCGCCTCTTGCCATGAGCGGTCGGCGACGGGAGAAGGAGGCGGGGAGACCGTCCCGGGAGCGCCGCCCGTGTCCCGCCGCACCATCGTCCTCGACTGCGATCCCGGCCAGGACGACGCCGTCGCCATCCTGCTGGCCCTGGCCTCGCCGGAGGAGCTGGAGGTGCGCGCCGTCACCACCGTCGCCGGCAATGTCCCGCTGGTGCGCACCGTCGACAACGCGCTGCGGCTCGTGGAACTCGCGGGGGCACGGGTGCCGGTCCACGCCGGGGCCGCCCGGCCGCTGCTGCGGCCGCTGGTCACCGCCGAACACGTGCACGGCGAAAGCGGCATCGACGGGGCGGAGCTGCCGCCGGCGCGGCGTCGTCCCGAGCCGGCGCACGCGGCGCTGGCCATCGCCCGCCATCTGCTGGATCCGACGGCGGTACGGCCGACGCTGGTGGCGACGGGCCCCCTCACCAACGTGGCGTTGGCGCTGGCCCTCCACCCGGAGCTCGCCCGGCGCCTCGAGGGCATCGTGCTGATGGGAGGTGCGGTGGGGCCCGGCAATGTGACGCCGGCGGCGGAGTTCAACATGTACGTGGATCCCCACGCCGCCCGCATGGTGTTCGAGGCGGGGGTGCCGGTGACGATGTTCCCCCTCGACGTCACCCACCGGGTGCTGGTGACGGAAGCGCGCCTCGCCCGCATCCGCGCCGTGGGCACCCGCGCGGCCCGGGCGGTGGCCGGCATGCTCGCCTTCTACCGCACCCGTGGTCGCACCGGCGGTGCCGCCGACGGGCCGCTCCACGATCCCTGCACCGTGGCCTGGCTGCTGCGTTCCGAGCTCTTCCGCGGTCGTTCCTGCCGGGTGGAGGTGGAGTGCGAGAGCGCGCTGGGACTGGGGCGCACCTACGTGGACCTGCACGGGGTCACCGGCCGCCCCGCCAACGCCGAGGTGATGCTGGAGGCGGACGCGGACGGCTTCTTCGATCTCCTGTGCGCGCGACTGGCGCGACTGGACTAGGGACGTCGGAGCTTGCGGACGACGGCGCTGCCGACCCGGGAAGAGCTCGTGCTGCCGGTCCTGCGCACGGTGGGCGAGCGGGGGCCGTGCCGTCGCCGTGAGCTCGCGGAGGGGCGACGGCCGCGGGTCCTGGCCCCGGCGGCCCTGTCGCGGTCCGTCCTCGCCGCGCGCCATCCCGTCTTCCGGGCCTCGCTCGCCGGCGGGTGAGAGCGGGAAAATGCACCTTCGGAAGCGGCCGATGCGGGAGCTCCGGCACAGGACGGCGATCCGGCGGCGCGGGAGTCGGCGCCGCCCACGGAACGCGTCGACCGCGCCCTCGCCGAGCTCGGGACGGAACGCGCGACGACGCTCCTCGACCGCCTCCGGCGTCTCTCGCCCGGCGCCGTCGCGGGCCTCGTCCCGCGGCCGATGACGGCGATGGGTCACGGGGCCCGCGGCGAGCACATCCATGTCGGCGGCGCGGCGACGGCGGCGTGGACGTGGAGATCGCCGAGGACGCCCTCGGCCGCGACCGGGTCTCTGCCAGCTCAGGCGCGACACCACCGGTCAGAACGTCGGCTCGGCCGGGATGCGCGAGTTTCTCACGGTCCCGCCGCCCACCAGGCGAGCGCGGGGGCCTTCGTCACCACCGCCGTCTTCACGCCTCGAGCGCGGGCGGAGGCGCAGCGCGCCGACCGCAAGGTGGCGCTGGTGGACGGCGCGCGCCTCGCCCGGCTGCCGCTGCGCCACGAGATGGGCGCGCGGCCGGAGCGCACGCGCACCCTCTACCGGCTCGACGAGGACCCGTTCGAGGAGCTGGAGGGCGGGTGATCCCCCGCCGCCGCGGCTTCCGTCGCGGCGGGCCGATGTCCGGGGCTTCCGGAGTCCTCCAGCAGCGCCGCGGTGCGGCGGGCGAGCTCGGCCAGCGCCTCGCTCATGGCCTCGGCGATGGCGGCATGGTCGCCAGCGCGGGCGAGGGGGACGGTGATCCGGGCGCGGTGGACGCGCTCCTCGTCCCCCTTCCGCGCCCGCACCCGGGCATCCAGCACCACCCTGCGGTCCGCCACCGCCTCGAAGGCGAAGACGTCGAGGGTGAGCTCCAGATCGGCGCGCGCCGGCGGATCCTGTTCCGGCAGGAAGACCAGCTCGGTGCCGAGGAGGGCGGCGAGATCGGCGGCGAACACGCGGGCGATGGCCGAGGGCAGCGGCTCCAGCCAGTTGTGGGTCTCGGCGAGGGCAAGGCGGGGCCCGGCCGTGCGGGTGACCATCTGCTGACGGTCGAGATAGGGCGGAATGGTGACGCGGCGCACCACGAGGACGAGCTCGCGCCGGGGCGATGCCGGTGCGATGCGCGGCACCAGACCATAGACGCGCACCGGGGCGCCGCCACCGGGCGGCAGCACGCAGCCGGCCGGCAGCAGCGGGAGGGCGAGGAGAAGGAGACGCCGTCGCATGGCCTCACGGTCCCTTGCCGCGGATCAGGGCCTGGGGGTTGCGCTCCAGATACTCGGCGAACAGTCGGATGGCCCGGGCCGCCGCCCTGAGCTCGCGCACCAGTTCTATCACGTCGTCGCGGGTGCGCGAACCGGGCCCCACCAGATCGGCGAAGCCGCGGAAGGCCCGTTCGGCGGCATCCGCCGCCCGGCCGGTGCGGTCGGCGGCCCGGCGCAGCGCGGCCAGGAGCGGACCCGCGTCGCCGCGCACGTCGCGGGCGGTGGCGGCCACGTCCTCGGCTGCCCGGCGGGCGGCGGCGAGGGCCGCGGCGAGCTCCGGACTGCGGGCGAGGGTTCCCACCTCCCGGGCGGCGGCGCGCACCTCCTCGATCATGGCCTCCAGCGGCAGGTCGGCGAGCTTGCGCAGCACCTCCTGCAGGGATCCGGTGATGGCCTCGAACTCGGTGGGCGCGCTCGGGATCACCGGCACCTCGCCGTCGAGCCGCAGTTCCGCCGGCGGGGTGTCCGGCAGCAGGTCGAACTCCACCAGCGCCTCGCCGGTGAGGAGATTGGCGGTGCGCAGCCGCGCGCGGAGCCCCCGGCGCACCAGTTGGCGCAGGAGGTCGATGTCGAGGCGCGGGGCGCCGTCGGCCGGGGCACTCCCACCCAGGAAGCGCCGCGGCTGGATCTCGAGGGTGACGGGCACGCGGAAGCGGGCCCGCTCCGGATCGAAGAGGAGGCGCACCTCCGCCACCCGGCCGATGCGGATGCCGCGGAACTCCACCGGCGCGCCCGGCGCCAGTCCACGCACGGAGCTCGCGAACTCCACCCGCACCCGCGCCACCTCGGTGTAGCGGCTCTCGCGGGCCGCATCCTCGTCCTCGAAGAGGACGAAGCGGCTGCCCGGCGCGGCCGGTTCGCCGGTGGTGGGGCCCTCCGGCGTATCGAAGGCGATGCCGCCCAGCAGCAGGGCCTGCACCGACTGCAGGCGCAGGAAGAAGCCCTCGGGGCCGGTGCCGAGGGCGAGGCCGCTGGCGTTCCAGAAGCGGCTGGTGGTCCGCACGAAGCGGTCGTAGGGGCTGCGCACGAAGACGTGGAGACGCACCCGGCCACCCCCGGGGTCGAGGTCGTAGCCCAGCACCTGCCCCACCTCGATGCCGCGATAGTAGACGGGCGAGCCGCGGTCGATGCCGGAGAGGGCCCGCGCCTCCAGCACGAAGCGGGTGCCGGGCTCGTCGGAGCGGATCAACGGCGGCTCCTCCAGCCCCTCGAAGCGGTAGACCGGCTCCCCGCGGCCCGGGTCCACCTCGATGTAGGCGCCGGAGACCAGGGTGGTGAGGCCGCTGACGCCGCCGATGCCGATCCGCGGGCGCACCACCCAGAAGCGGGTGTCGGGCGCCAGCAGCCGCTCCGCCCCGGCCACCAGCCGCGCCGTCACCACCACCCGGCGAAGATCGGCGGAGATCCGCACGCGGGTGACGGTCCCCACCTCCACGTCGCGGTACTTGACCCGGGTCTTGCCGGGCTCGATCCCCTCGGCGCTGCGGAAGGTGACGGTGATCTCGGGACCGCGGCGGGCGAGGGTGTCCCAGACCAGCCAGCCGGCCACCGCCGCCGTCAGCGCCGGCAGCAGCCACAAGAGCGGCGGCAGCCGCAGGCGACGGGTGCGGACCTCAGGCTCCAGCGGCGGCGGGACGGAGGGGGACTCGGACATGGCGGGCTCCCGCACGATCCCAGAGCAGACGCGGATCGAGGACGTGGGCGGCGATCATGGTGAAGACGACGGTGGCGGCGAAGGCGGAGATGCCGGGACCCGGCTCCACCGTGGCGAGACGACCCGCGCTCACCAGCGCCGTCAGGATGCCGACCACGAAGACGTCGATCATGGACCAGCGGCCGACGGCGTCCACCGCCCGGTAGAGGGCGGTGGCGAGACGGGGATGGGCGATGCGGCCGGTGCGGATCCCCGCGAGCAGCCCGGCCAGCACCAGGATCTTGGCCACGGGCACCACGATGCTGGCGAGGAAGATGACGGTGGCCACCGGCCAGAGACCGGCCCCGTAGAGGGCCGCGACGCCGCTCAGGATGGTGTCGGGCTCCCCCCGCCCCAGCCACACCACCGTCATCACCGGCAGCAGATTGGCCGGCACATAGGCGAAGGTGGCGGCGAGCAGCCAGGCGGTGGTGCGGGCGAGGGATCCGGGCGTGCGGGCGTGGACGCGCCCGCCGCAGCGGGGACAGGGCCGGCCCTCGCGGTCGGCGGGAAGGGTCTGGCGGCAGTGGGGACAGGCGATCCAGCGGCCCGTCGCGAGGGCGGCGGGGGTGAGCCGGGTCTGGGGCGCGATGCGCTCCCAGACCTCGAGCGGCTCCAGCACCGCCTCCGCCCCCAGCAGCAGCGCCAGCATGGCGACGAAGGCGAACAGCGCCGGTCCCGGCTCCAGCAGGCCGAGATCCCGCAGCTTGGCCCAGGCCACCACCAGCGCCATCAGATAGACGTCGGTCATGGCCCAGGGGCGGAAGCGCTCGAGGATGCGGAAGGTCGTGGCGGCGCGGGACGGCAGCCGGCCGCGGGCGAGGGGCCGTAGCAGATGGAGGGCCGCCAGCAGGCGGGCGAGGGGGACCAGGAACATGAGGGTGAAGACCAGCGCCGCCAGCCACCAGATGCCGTGGCGCCAGAGGGCGAGGGCGGCGGAGAGCACGGTGGTGGTCTGCTCGCGGCCGCCCAGCTCCAGGCCGACGAAGGGGAGGAGATGGGCGGCGGCGAACAGGGGCACGGCGGCCAGGTGGAGCCGCGCCGCGGCCGCCACGGTGCCGCGACGACGGGCATAGAGGGGACTGCCGCAGCGCCGGCAGCGGGCGCGCGCGCCCGGCGGCAGCGGCCGCAGCACGTGGGCGGCGTCGCAGAAGGGGCAGAGGAGGATCGGGAGCGGCGTCGACACGGCGTTCAGATGGGACAGCGGCGGGAAAAGCGCGGCGGGCGCTTCTCGCGCCAGGCGGCGAGGCCCTCGCGCACCTCGGGGGTGGTGAAGCCGAGGATCTCGAGGGCGGTGGAGACGTCGAACAGGGGACCGGCGCTGCGCAGCCAGTTGTTGAGGGCGTATTTGGTCCAGCGGATGGCGCAGGGGGCGCCGTCCCGCAGCCGTCGGGCGATGTCCAGGGCCACGTCCTGGACGCGGGCGTCGTCGACGCACAGGCTCACGAGGCCGATCCGCTCCGCCTCCTCGCCGGTGAGCGGCTCGCACAGCAGCAGATGGTACTTGGCCTTGGCCAGCCCGCACAGCAGCGGCCACAGCATCACCGCCACGTCGCCGGCGGCCAGGCCGAGACGGGTGTGGCCGTCGACGATCTTGGCCGAGCGCGCCGCCACCGACACGTCGGCGAGCAGGCCCACCACGAGACCGGCGCCGGCGGCGGGCCCGTTGATGGCGGAGACGACGGGCTTGTCGCAGTCGACCATGTGGTAGACGAGATCGCGGGCCTCCTTCCAGGCCCGCAGCCGCACCTCGGGATCGTCGGCGATCTCCTCCACGAAGTCGAAGTCGCCGCCGGCCGAGAACACGCGCCCGCGGCCGGTCACCACCACCGCCGCCACCTCGGGATCGGCGTCGATGTCGCGCCAGATGGAGGTGAGCTCGGTGTGGGTCTCGCGGTCGATGGCATTGTAGCGCTCGGGACGGTCGAAGGTGATGCGCAGGATCCCCTCGTCCGGCCGGTCGAGGGCGAGCCGGCGATAGCGGGCGTAGCGGTCGTCCATGGGCGGGCTCCTCGCGGGACCGTGGGCTGTGGACACCAGAACGGCGGCGGAGGCAAGGGCGGGGCGAGGCGCGCGGAGGCGGCCGCGCGCGACGGGCGAGGGCGGCCGCGGCCACGGGTGCCGGAGGGCGCTCACGACGACGCCTCGCCGGAAGTGGGCCGGGCGAAGCCGCGGCGGGCGATCCGCCCCCAGCCGGTGGCGCCGCGCAGCCACTGCAGATGGCCGATCATGCGGCAGACGTTCACGAACTGGCGATAGCCCAGATTCTCCACCACGGCGGCGAGGGCGAGCCGCAGCAGGTCGCCGGCTCGGGGCACGCGGGCCAGCTCCAGTTCCTCCAGGATCAGCGCCCCGCAGGAGAGGGCGATGCCGCCGCCCACCGCCAGCGCCAGCCAGGCGAGGGCGAGATCGAGGACGGGACCGCCCGTGAGGCCCAGCACCGGCAGCAGCAGCCAGCCCAGCAGTTCCGCCGCCGGCGCCAGGACGTCCACCAGGAAGAGGGTGCCGAGCCCGAGCAGGGCCGGGGCGCCGTAGCGCCGGGGGCGCGTCAGCATGTCGGCGTGGGCGAAGAAGGTCTCGAGGGCGCCGCGGTGCCAGCGGATGCGCTGGCGGGCGAGGTCGCGCCAGCGCTCCGGCGCCTGGGTCCAGCAGACGGGTTCGGGGACGAAGTGGACGGCATAGGGACGGCCGCGTTCGCGGCAGTGACGGTGGATTCGCATCACCAGCTCGAAGTCCTCGCCCACGGTGTCGCGGCGATAGCCGCCCAGCTCCAGCACCAGATCGCGCCGGAACAGACCGAAGGCGCCGGAGACGATGGTCAGCGCGCCGAGGCGGGCGAAGGCGAGGCGGGCCATGACGAAGGCCCGGATGTATTCCATCGCCTGCAGACGCGGCAGCCAGCGGCGGGGCAGCTCCGCCGCCACCACCCGCCCGCGCTCCACGCGGCAGCCGTTGGCCACCCGCACCGTGCCGCCCACGGCCACGGTGGTCTCGTCGAGGACGAAGGGCTCCACCGCCCGCAGCAGGCTGTCGCTCTCCAGCAGACTGTCGGCGTCCACCGAACAGACCAGCTCCCCCGTGGCGAGTTCGAGACCGGCGTTGAGGGCGTCGCTCTTGCCGCCGTTCTCCTTGGCCACCACGGTGAGGCGCGGCAGATCGCGGGCGCGCCAGACGCCCCGCACCGGCGCCCGCACCAGCCGCTGCGGCGGCGGTCCCGCCACCGGCTCCAGGGCGAAGGCCTCCCGCAGGCGGGCGAGGGTGGCATCCCTCGAGCCGTCGTCGACGACCACCACCTCGAAGCGGGGATACTGCAGCGCCAGCAGCGCCCGCACGGAATCGACGATGGTGGCCTCCTCGTCGTGGGCGGGTACGAGGATGGTGAGGGAGGGCGCCACGTCCACGAGTTCGCTCCAGAGGGTGCGGGTCTCGCGCCGGGGTGGCCGCAGCAGCAGGGCCGCCAGCGCCACCGTCAGCAGCAGCAGGTAGAAGAGCTGCTGGAAGAGGAGGACGGCGAAGAGGGTCAGGGCCACGAGCCCGCCGAGGGCGAGGAGGAGGGAGGTCATGGTCATGCCGGCACCTCCGCCGCCGGCGCCAGGCGGGCGAGGAGGTGGCGGGCGCGGAAGGCCACGCCGGGGTCGGGATCGTCGAGACGGGCGCGAAGGATCCGCAGATAGGGCGCGCGGGGACGTTCGGCCATCAGCAGCAGGGCCTCGAGACGGAGGGCCGGATCGGCGTCGGCCGCGAGTTCCGCGAGGGCGGCGGCGGCCCGGGGATGTTCCATCTCCACCAGCGCCCGCGCGGCGGCGAGACGCACCGCCACCGCGGGATGGCGGAGCGCGGCGAGGGCCCGGGGGGCCAGCGGCAGCAGCCGGGCGCGGCCGGCCGCCTCCAGCAGGCGGGCGAGACGGGCGGCGTCGGCCCCCTCGGCGAGGGAGTCGAGGAGGGCGGGATCGGCCCCTCCCAGCCGCTCGAGGCAGGGGAGGGCGAGACGTCGGGTGAAGACGGGATCGCGGCGGATGCGATCCGCCACCGCCCGGCGGGCCTCGCCGTCCAGTCCCGCCGCCGTCTCCGCCGCCGCCACCCGCACCTCCCCCGCGGGATCGTCCAGCAGGCGGGCCAGCGCCGCCCGCACCGCCCGCGGGGCCACCGGCGCGAAGAGTCCGAGACGGCGGGCGGCCCGCGCCCGCAACGCCGCCCGCCGCGACCGGCTGCGGGCGAGGAGGTGGTCGAGCACGCCGAGGGCCTTGGCCGCCGCCGCCAGCCGCCGGCGCATCTCGCCACGGCCCATGGCGGCGAGCTCCACCACCAGTTCCGCCACCGCCTCCCGCGGAGGGTACGGCCCCGGCGGCACGGCCGCGGGATCCCGTCGGCCGAGGGCGGCCTCCAGCAGATGGCGGTGCACCGCCGCGAGCGCCCGTGCCCGGCGCGGCGCCGCCAGCTCCCCGACCAGACGGCGCAGCACCAGCACCAGCGTGATCGACAGCGCCAGCAGCAGGAACAGCAGCGTCGCCGTCCAGGCGAAACGGAGCAGGGGAGCGACGGCCTCGGGGATCATCGCCGGCTCCTCCCGAGATCGAGGGCGAGGCCGCAGCCGGCGCCGACCCGCACGGCGTCCCGACGCACCAGATCCAGGTCGCAGAACAGCCGCACCCCCTCGCGCAGGGGGAGGTGGAAGCCGGCGAAGAGGGTCCGTTCCGTCACGCGCCCGCGCTCGTCGTCCAGCAACAGGCCGAGGCCGCCGAAGAGGCGCGCGCGGCCGAGATCGAGATCGAGTCGCAGGCTGCCGCCCACGTCGAGCCGGCCGCCGGCGTCGCGGGCGAGATCGGCCCGCAGGGCGAGGCCGGTCGCGCCGGTGGGCGCGAGGCGCAGGCCGAGACCCCCGAGGAGGGCCGTCCCCTCGCGATAGCGGGAAAGGCGCAGGCGGGCGAGCAGCCGGGGGACGTGCGGCTCTCCCGGGCGGAAGGGGTGCTCCAGCTCGCCCTCGATGCCGATCCGCGGCGAGAAACCGGCCCCGGGGCCGAGGCCGAGGGCGAGGCGCCAGGCGGATCCGTCCGCCTCGCGACGGACGAGGGCGAGGTCGAGGAGGAGGTCGGTGGTGCCGAAACGGCGGCGCAGCGTGCCGCCGAGTTCGACGGCGGTGACCGCGTCCGGCCGCCACAGCAGTGCGAGTCGCCCCTCGCTCCAGGGCGCCCGACCGTCCGACCAGCGGGCGCGGCGGGCGTAGGCCAGGAGCCGGAGACCCCCGGCCGGCCCGCGGAGACGGCGGGCGGGCGGGGCCGGCGCGTCGCCCCGGAAGGCGGCCGCCCGTACGCGCCGCTCGGCGGCGGCGATGCGGCGGGCGATCCACCCGAGTCGGGAGGCGGGAATGCGGCCCCGGCGACGGGCCTCGGCGAGCCGGGCGCGGGCCTCCGCCGGCGCGCCGCCCGCCAGCGCCAGATCCACGAACAGCGCCAGCACCTCGGGATCCTCGGCGGCTTCGGAGGCGAGGGGCGCCAGCAGGGCCCGGGCCTCCTCGGGATCGCCCCGCCAGTGGCGCAGACGGGCGAGGGCGAGGCGCGCGTCGCGATAGTCCGGCGCCCGCCGCAGCACCGCCCTGAGGTGGCGTTCCGCCTCGTCCGTCCGTCCCCGCCGCAGCGCCAGCAGTCCCGCCAGCAGCCTCAGGTCCACGTCCCCTGGACGTTCGCGGCGGGCCGCCGCCAGCGCCCGCTCCAGCCGGTCGAGGTCGCCGGCGCGGTAGAGGGCGAAGAGGTGCGCCGTCTCCCCGGCGTGGAGCGCCCGGGTGGCCGCCAGCAGGAGCGCGAGCAGGACGGCGGCGAGGGCGGTCGTGCGGATCACGGTTCAGGCGCTCGGCTGGCGGGCCAGCATGCGGTCCACGCGGATGGCGAGTTCCTCGGGGATGAAGGGCTTGGTGAGATAGTCGTCGGCACCCATGGAGAGACCGCCCAGCACGTCGCGATCCTCGCGGCGGGCCGAGAGCATGAGGACGGGGATGCCCGCCGTCCGCGGCTCGCTCCGCAGGCGCTTGAGCACCTCGAGCCCGTCGAGGCCGGGGAGGATGCCGTCGAGCACGATCACGTCCACGCCCTCCCGGTCCAGCAGGGCGAGGCCGCGGGTGCCGTCGGGGGCGGTGAGCACCTCGTGGCCGTGGGCCTCCAGCGTGTAGCGGACGAGTTCCACCAGAAGATCGTCGTCGTCGATCAGCAGCACGCGGGCCATGGCGGATCTCCGGGAGCAGCCTCGGTTCGCCGCCGAGTCCACCACGCCGTGGTTAACGCCCGGTTAACGACGCGCCGCTTGCCGGTCCCGGTGCACCGCCTACCTGCGGGGCGGGAACGGCGACGGGGCGGATCGTGAGGGCAGGCGGACGGCGGCGGGTGGCCGCCCTCGATCTCGGCACCAACAACTGCCGGCTCCTGATCGCCGAGGTGGGGCCCGGGGGCTTCCGGCCGCTCCGCGGCGTCCAGCGGCTGGTGCGGCTGGGCGAGGGGCTGGCGCGCGGCGGCCGGCTGGCGCCGGCGGCGGTGGCGCGCACGCTGGCGGTCCTCGCCGACTACGACCGCCTCGCCCGGGCGGAGGGTGCGACGGAGCGTCGCGGGGTGGTGACGGAGGTGGCGCGGCGGGCCGCCGACGGCCGCGATTTCCTCGACCGGGCGCGCGCCCTGGGCTGGCCGCTCGAGATCGCGAGCGCCGAGCGGGAGGCGCGCCTCGCGCTGCTGGCCTGCCGGCCACTCGTGGATCCCGCGGCCCCGCGGACGGTGATCGCCGACATCGGCGGTGGCAGCAGCGAGATCCTGCTCCACCGGCCGGGGGCGGCGTGGGTGGGCGTCTCGCTGCCGCTGGGGGCGGTGGTGCTGCGCGAGCGGCTGGGCGATGGCGCCGATCCGGCGGTCTTCGCCGCCGTCGCCGCCACCGTGCGGGCGGCGCTGGCGCGGAGCGGCCTTCCCGCCCTGGCGCCGGAGCCCGGCGCCACGCTGATCGGCACCTCCGGCACCGCCACGGTGCTGGCCGGCCTCGCCCTCGGACTGGCGGAGCCGGACCGGGCGCGGATCGACGGGGCGGTGCTGGCGCCGGCGGCACTGGTGCGGGCGCGGGAGACGTTCGTCGCCTGGTCGCCGGAACGGCGGTGCGCCCATCCGCTGGTGGGACCGCGGCGGGCCGACGTGCTCGCCACCGGCGCCGCCATCCTGGAGACGGTCATGGACTGGTTCGGCTGCACCCGCTTCGTCGCCGCCGACCGGGGGCCCCTCGAGGGACTGGTGCGGGAGGCCTGCGGCGAGACGGCGCCGTCGCTGCATCTCACCGTGGTGGCGGAGGCCGTCGCATGAGCCGCCGACGCCGCTCCGCCTCCTCCCGGCGCTGGCTGGAACGGCAGGCGCGCGATCCCTGGGTACGGCGGGCCAGGGCCGAGGGCTTTCGGGCCCGCTCCGTCTACAAGCTGGAGGAGATGGACCGGCGCTTCCGGCTGTTGCGGCGGGGAGCCCGGGTGCTGGACATCGGTGCGGCACCCGGGAGCTGGAGCCAGTACGCCGCCCGCCGCGGCTGCCGGGTGGTGGCGGTGGACCGGCTGGAGATGGCGCCCGTCGAGGGCGTCCGCTTCGTGCGCGGCGACGTGCGCGATCCGGCGCTGTGGCGGCGGCTGCGGGCCGAGCTGGGCGGCCCGGCGGAGGTGGTGCTGAGCGATCTCGCTCCCGACGCCATCGGCGATCGCGTCACCGACCGGCTGCGGGCGGAGGCGGTGGCGGAGGAGATCCTGGCGCTGCTGCCGGAGGTGCTGGCACCGGGCGGACTGCTGGTGCTCAAGCTGGTGGCGGGGGCCGAGGCGGCGATCCGCCCCCTCGCCGCCGCCCGCTTCGCGCGGGTGCGCTTCGTCCGTCCCCGGGCCACCCGCGCCGAGTCCTCCGAACTCTATCTGGTGTGCGAGGACTATCGTCCGCAGGCGGCCGGCGACGCCACGCCGCCGGCTTCCGGCACGGGGGCCGGCAGCACCGGGGCGTCGTCCCCGTCCGCCTCCAGGGCGCCGCGGAGCTGAGCCAGCAGCAGTTCCGGCACCACCGGCTCGTGCGGTCCCAGCCAGCAGCCGGCCACGGCGAGGGGCAGCCGCTCACCGGCCCGGCGGGCCAGCTCCGCCCCGGCCTCGCGCCGGATGCGGTCGAGGGCCCGCGTCACCGCCTCGCCGTCGCGCACCTCCTCCAGCAGCAGGGCGAAGCGGCCGGGGGCGACGCGGGCGAGGTCGTCCGTCCGTCGCATGGTGCGGTGAAGGGCGGCGGCCAGGGCCCGCTCCAGCATGCAGGCCCACTCCTCCCCCCAGTCGCGCAGACGGCACCAGTAGCCCCGGATGCCGAGGAGACCGAGGCCGAGGCCGGCGCCGTGGCGCAGGGCCCGCAGCCGCGCCCGCTCGAGGCCGCAGCGGAAGGCGGCGAAGTCGGGCAGGCCGGTGAGGGGATCGCGGCCCCGGGCGGCGAGGCGCTCCCGCTCGCCGCGCTTGCGGGCGCGGGCCAGCACCAAGGGACGGGCGAGGTCGAGACCGTCGAGCCGGTCCTTGGGCAGGAAATCCTGGGCACCGCGGCGCAGACTCTCCGCCGCCACCACCAGATCCCCCGTGCCGAAGGCGCTCACCACCACCAGCGGCAGTTCGGGGCGCGCCCGCACGAAGGCGTCCACCGTCGCGAGCCCCTGGGTGTCGGGGAGGTTCAGGTCCACCAGCACCACGTCGAAGGGCTCGCGGGCGAGCGCCCGCATGGCCTCGGCCCGGTCGGGCACGTGGACCAGCCGCGCCACGGCGCCGCTCGCCCGCACGGCGCGGGCGATGCGGGCGGCATCCTCGGGATCGTCCTCCACCAGCAGGGCACGGAGCGCGGACACGGCGGATGCTCCCCTGGGCTGCCGGGTCCAGCATGGGGCGAGATGGTTGAGACTCCGTTAACGGCGGCCGGCGGAGCGGCTTGCGGGCGGCGGCGCGGGGCTCTAACGTCGCGGCGCGACCACGGTCGGGACGAAGAGAGGGAGGAGCACGATGAGCCTGCGGAAACTCGCGGCGGCCCTCGTGGCCGGCGGTCTCTTGGCGGCGGGCACGGCACAGGCCGCCACCACGCTCCGCATCACCCTGCAGTTGCCGCTCAAGAGCCATCTCGGCCAGAACCTGCTGCTGTTCGAGAAGAAGGTGGAGGAGGCCTCGGGCGGCGACATCCAGATCGAGATCTATCCCTCCGCCCAGCTCTACAAGGACAAGGAGGTGCCGCAGGCGGTCTCCTCCGGCGCCATCGAGATGGGCGTGGCCTCGCTCACCCGCTTCGCGGGCACCATTCCCGCCGTGGACGTGTTCTACGTGCCGTTCCTGTTCGATTCCCCGGAGCTGGTGCAGGCGGCCATCGCTCCCGGATCGCCCATCCGCGCACCGCTGGAGGAGAAGATCCTGGAGACCGGCGCCCGCGTGCTGTGGTGGCAGCCCTACGGATCCACCATCCTGCTCTCCAAGGAGGAGCCGGTGCGCGGGCCCGAGGACGTCCGCGACAAGAAGGTGCGCGTCTTCGGCAAGACGCTGGGCAAGTGGGTGGAGATCGTCGGCGGCAAGCCGGTGCTCACCTCCGGCTCCGAACAGTTCCTCGCCTACCAGCGCGGCACCGTCGACATCGGCATGACCGGCATGGTCACCATCCCCGCCCGCAAGCTGGATCAGGTGATGGACGCCGTGACCAAGGTGCCCATCGCCGACATCGAGTTCGTGGTGGTGATCAACGAGAAGGTGTGGCAGGGCCTCACCGAGGAGCAGCGGCGCGTCCTCGCCGAGGCCGCGGCCGCCGCCGAGAAGGACGTGCGCGCCAAGATCGCCGTCATGGAGAAGGAGGCCGAGGACTACGCCAGGAGCAAGGGCATGATCGTCCACGAGCCCACGGCGGAGGAGCTGGCGCGCTGGCGCGAGGCCTCGGAGCCCATGTTCGCCTGGTTCGCCGAGAACGCGGGCGAGCTCGGCCGCCGGCTGGTGGAGGAGGCGCGCCGCATGCGCGAGGCCATGGGCAAGTGATCGCGGCCGCGGAGGAGGCGGGGTGCCCGCGGGTGCCCCGCACCGTCCCGTGATCGCCCGGTTCGAGCGTCTGGTCGACCGGCTGGCCCGGCTCGCGGCCTGGCTGTTCTTCGCCATCGGCGTCATGATCACCTACGAGGTGGTGGCGCGCTACGTCTTCAACGCCCCCACCATCTGGGCCTTCGATCTGTCGCGGCTGGTGCAGATCTGGGCCACCTGGCTCGCCGCCGCCCATCTCCTGCGCTCGCGCCAGCTCATCGCCGTGGGCCTGCTCTACGGCCGGCTGGGGCCCCGGGCGGAGCGGGCGGCGGCCGCCGTCACCCTCGCCGTGATCGCCCTGGTGGCCGGCACCGGGCTCGTGTGGGGGCTCGAGATCGTGGCCGAATCCCTCCGCTTCGGCCGCAAGACGGCGACCATGCTCGATCTGCCGCTGTGGGCCACGGAGATCGCCGTGCCGGCGGGCTGTCTGCTGCTCCTCCTGCAGGTGGCGGTGGAGGCGGTCCGGCTGGCGCGCGATCCCGACCATCGCCTGCGCTTCGCCAGGGACGCCGACTAGGTGACCACCGTCGCCATCCTCGTCGCGCTGCTCCTGCTGCTGGTGCTGGGGGTCCCGGTCGCCTTCGCGCTGGCCGGGCTCGGCCTCGGCCTCCTGGTGCTGGGCGGCTTCTCGCCGCTGATGGTACCGCAGGCCTTCCACTCGGTCTTCGACAATTTCGTGCTGGTGGCGGTCCCGCTGTTCCTGCTCATGGGCAACATCCTGCTGCGGGCGGGGATCGGCCGCGATCTCTTCGACGCGGTGCAGGCGTGGGTGGGCCATCTGCCGGGCGGGCTGGCGGTCGCCACCATCGTCTCCTGTGCCCTCTTCGCCGCCATCTCCGGCAGTTCCGTCGCCACCGCCGCCACCATCGGCACCGTCGCCATCCCCGAGATGCTGCGGCGCGGCTACGAGCGGCGCTACGTACTGGGGCTGCTGGCCGCCGGCGGCACCCTCGGGATCCTGATCCCGCCCTCCATTCCCATGATCGTCTACGGCGTGGTGACGGAGGAGAGCATCGTCGATCTGTTCCTCGCCGGGATCGTGCCGGGGATCGTCCTGGCCGGGCTGTTCACGGGCTTCGCGGTGCTGCGCGCCGCCCTCCTCGGCGGCCATGTGCCGAGCCCCAGGGTCGATCTCGCCACCCGCCTGCGGGCGGGCGTGCGGGCGCTGCCGGTCCTCCTGCTGGCGACGATGGTGGTGGGCGGCATCTATGCCGGTGCCTTCACCCCCACCGAGGCCTCGGCCGTGGGCTTCGCCGGCGCGCTGCTGCTGGCGCTGGCGATGCGGCGGCTGGACTGGCCCACGCTGGTGGCGGCGGTCCGCGACGCCATGGCCACCACCGTCACCATCTTCCTGGTCCTCGCCGGGGCCAAGATCTTCGCCAAGGCCATCACCCTCTACCGCATCCCCCAGGAACTGTCCGAGGTGCTCATCGCCACCTTCGACACCGCCGGCGCCTTCCTGGCGGCGGTGACGGTGGTGCTGCTGGTGATGGGCTGCTTCCTCGAGGCGCTGTCCATGCTGGTGCTGATGATGCCGATCCTCCATCCGGCGCTGATGCCCCTCGGCATCGATCCCATCTGGTTCGGCATCTACTTCGTGATCCTCGTGGAATGCGCCCTCATCACCCCGCCCGTCGGCCTCAATCTCTTCGTGATCCAGGCGGTGGCCCGGACCAGCATCCGCGAGGTGGCCCTCGGGGTGTGGCCCTTCGTCCTCATCATGCTGGCCACGGTGCTGCTGCTGTTCCTGGTGCCGGATCTCGCCCTCTACGTCCCCTTCCGTCTCGCGAGGTGACACCGTGGACACCGTGACGCCCGCCGCTCGTCTGCGCGCGCTCCTGGACCGGCCCGGTCTCCACGTGATGCCCTGCTGCTTCGACGCCCTGTCGGCGCGACTCATCGAGCGGGCTGGCTTCGCCCTCACCTTCATGTCCGGCTTCGCCGTCTCGGCCGCCCGTCTGGCGCTGCCGGACGTGGGCCTCGCCTCCTTCGGCGAGATGCGCGATCAGCTCCGCGACATCGCCGCCGCCGTCTCCATCCCGGTGCTGGCCGACGGCGACACCGGCTACGGCAATGCCGTCAACGTCAAGCGCACGGTGCGGGAATACGCCCGGGCCGGCGCGGCGGCGGTCATGATCGAGGACCAGGTCTGGCCCAAGCGCTGCGGCCACACCCGCGGCAAGCAGGTGGTGGCCTTCGAGGAGGCGGTGGCGCGCGTCCGCGCCGCCTGCGACGCCCGCGACGAGGGGGCCGACATCCTGATCCTGGCGCGCACCGACGCCCGCGCCACCCACGGCCTCGAGGAGGCACTGCGGCGCATTCGGGCCTTCGACGAGGCCGGCGCCGACATCCTGTTCCTGGAGGGGCCGTGCGACATCGCGGAGATGGAGGCCTTCTGCCGGGCGACGGCCAGGCCGACCCTCGCCAACATGGTGGAGGGCGGCGACACGCCGCTGCTGCCGCCGGCGGAGCTGGAGGCCATCGGCTATCGCATCGTCGCCTATCCGCTGACCCTGCTGTCGGCGGCGGTGCGGGCCATGGAGGCGGCACTGGATGCGCTGGCACGCGGGCGCACGCCCTGGCCGCTGCTGCTGCCCTTCTCCGGCCTGCAGCGGCGGCTCGGCTTTCCCGACTACGACCGCGAGGCGGCCCGCTACGCGGTGGGCCGGGAAGGCGGGTGAGCCGCGAGCGCCCCCGACGCGTTCGGACGTCCGTCCGCGACGGATCGCGGTCGGTGGCGGCCGCTCACCCCGGCACCACCCAGACGGGGCCGGTGCGCAGGAGTTCGCCGAGATCGGTGGGACCGGCGGCCGCCGCTTCCTCTTCCCGCCGGCGCAGGGCGCGCTCGTAGGGCTCGGCGGCCGGGTCCTCCAGCAGCACGCCCATGGCCACCGGCATGGGCGGTTCGAGTGCGGCGAGCATCACCGCGAGTTCGCGCTCGGTGGGATCGAAGCGCGGCAGATCGGCCGGATCCACCTCCTCGAGCCGCACCATCTTGAGCCCGCCTTCGGGGCGCACACGCAGCGCCTTGTCCCGGGCGGCACCGAATACGAGCGGTTCGCCCGGCACCGGCCGGACCTGGGCCTCGGCCGCCACCTCGCGCCCGGTGACGTGCGCGAACGCCCCGTCGTTGTACACGACGCAGTTCTGCAGGATCTCCACCACCGCGGTCCCCGGATGCTCGTGCGCGCGCACCAGGATGTCCGGCAGGTCGCGGTCGGTGTCGGCGGCGCGGGCGACGAAGCGGGCGCCGGCGGCCAGCGCCACGCGCAGGGCGGAGAGCGGCCGTTCCACCGAACCGAGCGGCGTGCTCGGCGTGCGCGTGCCCACGGGCGAGGTGGGGGAGATCTGTCCCTTGGTGAGTCCGTACACCTCGTTGTCGAGGATCAGGATCACCATGTCGAGATCGCGGCGGACGGCGTGGATCAGATGGTTGGTGCCGATGGAGAGCATGTCGCCGTCGCCGCCCACCACCCACACGTCCAGCTCCGGGCGGGCGATCTTGACGCCGGTGGCGATGGCCGGCGCTCGCCCGTGGATGCCGTGGAACCCGTAGGTGGCGAGATAATAGGGAAAGCGGGCGGCGCAGCCGATGCCGGAGACGAAGACGGTGCGGTCGGGATCGGCGCCGACGGCGGCCAGCGCCTTCTCCACCGCCCGCAGGATGGCGTAGTCGCCGCAGCCGGGGCACCAGCGCACCTCCTGGTCCGAGCGATAGTCCCGCGGGTGGAGACGTGGGGCGGTCATCGGCAGTGCTCCTCCACCATCGCGTCGATGGCGCGTTCGATCTCGTCCACCGCGAAGGGCCGGCCGCGGGTGGCGAGGTGGGAACGGGCGTCCACCAGATACTCCCCGCGCAGGAGCCGCACCAGCTGACCGCGGTTCATCTCCACCACCAGCAGGTGGTCGAAGCTCCGCAGCAGCTCGCCGAGCCCGCGCGGCAGCGGCCACAGATGGCGGAGGTGGAGGTGGGCCACCCGCTCGCCGCGGCGGCGACGGGTGGTGACGGCGCGGCTGATGGGACCCCAGGTGCCGCCCCAGCCCACCACGCACACGCAGTCTCCGGGCTCGCCCTGCTCGAGCTCGGCCGGCGGGAGGTCCTCCGCGACCCGCAGCACCTTCTTCCAGCGGGCGCGACCCATGCGCTCGTGATTGTCGGGATCGTAGGAGACCCGGCCGAATTCGTCCTTCTCGAGGCCGCCGATGCGGTGGGCGAGACCGGGCGTGCCCGGTACCACCCAGGGGCGTACCATCCGGTCATCGCGCGCATAGGGGCGGAAGTCACCGTTTTCCGTGCGAAACCGCACGGGCCAGTCGGGTTCCCGTGCGAGATCGGGGATGCGCCAGGGTTCGGCGGCGTTGGCGACGAAGGCGTCGGCCAGCAGGATCACCGGCACCATGTGGTGGACGGCGAGACGGACGGCCTCGCGGGCGCGTTCGAAGGCATCGGCGGGACCCGAGGCGGCCAGCACCACCACCGGCGCGTCGCCGTGGCGGCCCCACAGCGCCGCCAGCAGATCGGACTGTTCGGTCTTGGTGGGCATGCCGGTGGAGGGACCGGCCCGCTGCATGTCCACCACCACCAGCGGCAGCTCCGCCATGACGGCGAGGCCGATGGCCTCCTGCTTGAGATCGAGGCCGGGCCCGGAGGTGCCGGTGACCCCGATGGCCCCGGCGTAGGAGGCGCCGATGGCGGCCGAGACGGCGGCGATCTCGTCCTCGGCCTGGAAGGTGGTGACGCCGAGCCCGCGCATGCGGGCGAGCTGGTGGAGGACGGGCGAGGCCGGGGTGATGGGATAGGAGGCGTAGAAGAGAGGGAGGCCGGCGCGGCGGGCGCCGTCCACGAGACCGAAGGCGATGGCCTCGTGGCCGGTGAGCGCCCGGTAGAGGCCGGGGCGGAAGCGGGCCCGGGGGACGCGGAAGCTCGGCAGCTGCGGGATCTCCGTCGTCTCGGCGAGGGCGTGACCGGCGCGGAGCGCGGCGAGATTGGCCTCGAGCACCGCCGGCCGGTCGCGGAAGCGGGCCCGCGCCCACGCCTCGACGGGCGCGAGGTCGCGGTCGAACATCCAGAACACCAGCCCGAGCGCGAAGAAGTTCTTGGCGCGCAGGCACTCGCGCACGCCGAGGCCGGTGTGGGCGGTGGCGCGCTTCGTGAGATCGGAGATGTCGATCCCGATCACCCGGAAAGAGGCCAGGGTGCCGTCCGTGCGGGGGTCGCGGGCGAAGCCGGCCTTGCGCAGGTTGCGCTCGGTGAAGCTGCCGGAATCGAGGATCACCACCGTGCCCGGCGCCAGCCCTTCGAGATGGACCCGCAGCGCCGCCGGATTGAGGGCCACCAGCACGTCCGGCCGATCGCCCACGGTGCGGACGCGCCGGCCGCCGAAGTGGATCTGGTAGGCGGAGACGCCGTAGGTGGTGCCGGCCGGGGCCCGGATCTCGGCGGGGAAGTCGGGGAAGGTCTCGAGCCCGTGGCCGGCCAGCGCCGTGGAGAGGGTGAAGAGCCGGCCGGACAGCTGGATGCCGTCGCCGGAATCGCCGGCGAAGCGCACCACCGCCGTCTCCAGCTCCCGCACCTCGCGCCCCGCCTCCCGGGTCCGTCCGCTCTCCTCGGCCACCGCCATGGGAAGGGCCTCCGTCGTCGCGCGGCCGCGGC